>NZ_AOFT01000039.1 GCF_000348905.1 Bhargavaea cecembensis DSE10 | reverse complement strand
AACCATTCTGAGGGAACCTTTGGGCGCCTCCGTTACTCTTTAGGAGGCGACCGCCCCAGTCAAACTGCCCGCCTGACACGGTCCCCTGCCCGGATCACGGGCACGGGTTAGAAGTCCAATACAGCCAGGGTAGTATCCCACCAGTGCCTCCACCGAAGCTGGCGCTCCGGTTTCCACGGCTCCTACCTATCCTGTACAGGCTGCACCGGAATTCAATATCAGGCTGCAGTAAAGCTCCACGGGGTCTTTCCGAGGAAACGTCCTTCAGCCAGCGCCCGTGCTTTCGCCGCAAGCACCAGGCTCTGCAGTCCGCGGGGACCGCTGCCGAAACGGATCCATCGGCGCACCTCATCCAACGGTGAATCGGACGGATGCGTGCCGGTGACGATCCGGGCTGCCACGTCCAGCATTTCCTCGGGCAAAATCACTTCCCGAACCATTTCACGGGCACGCCGGATATCTTCCGGTCCCAGCAGTTTCCGGAGANCCTGCCGGGCTTCCCGTCGTACGGCGGATGATTTCCTTCAGTTCTTCCTTACCCGGAAGCGGAACGAT
>NZ_AOFT01000038.1 GCF_000348905.1 Bhargavaea cecembensis DSE10 | reverse complement strand
CAATCGCTAAAGCGATGGAGGAAATCGTATGACGCCCTTGGCGAAGACGGTCTGTTGTCCGAGCGTCGGGGCCGCGGAAGCGCCGGTCGCCCGGTAACACGGGATCTGTCCGCGGAAGAACAACTGAAAAAGGCACAGGCCAAGATCAAGTATTTAGAGGCTGAACTGGAATTGTTAAAAAAGTTAGAGGCAGCCGAGAGGAGGCTGAGGAAGTAAGACTTACACCGGGAGAAAAATATGCATTGATTGAAGAAGTGATCCGAACGTATGGGCTCAAGAGAGCCGTCGCCTATCTATGCAGGGTCGCGGGAGTCCGCAGGCAGGGTTACTATGAATGGCTAATCCGCTGTGAATTACGCGACCTCTGTGCGGAGGCGGATTATGAGGATGCCCTTCTACTGATCGAGATCCAGGAACGGAAGAAAGGGAAAGCAGGATACCGCACCCTACATATGATTTTGAGGAATGAATATGGTGTCGTCATGAACCACAAGAAAATTCTGCGCCTCACTGGCCTCTTTGGCCTTCATGCCAGAATCCGGAGAGCCCATCCCTACAGGAAGATGGC
>NZ_AOFT01000037.1 GCF_000348905.1 Bhargavaea cecembensis DSE10 | reverse complement strand
GGTGGAGCCTAGCGGGATCGAACCGCTGACCTCCTGCGTGCAAAGCAGGCGCTCTCCCAGCTGAGCTAAGGCCCCGTAAAGTGGTCGGGAAAACAGGATTCGAACCTGCGACCCCTTGGTCCCAAACCAAGTGCTCTACCAAGCTGAGCTATTTCCCGATGATATGGAGCGGAAGACGGGATTCGAACCCGCGACCCCCACCTTGGCAAGGTGGTATTCTAGCCACTGAACTACTTCCGCGATATCAAATATTAAAATAAAAGTGCGGATGAAGGGAGTCGAACCCCCACGCCCGAAGGCACTAGATCCTAAGTCTAGCGTGTCTGCCAGTTCCACCACATCCGCATGTGGTTAAATCAGAGGAAAATGGTGAGCCATGCAGGGCTCGAACCTGCGACCCTCTGATTAAAAGTCAGATGCTCTACCAACTGAGCTAATGGCTCAAAAAGTGGTGCCGGCCAGAGGACTTGAACCCCCAACCTACTGATTACAAGTCAGTTGCTCTACCAATTGAGCTAGGCCGGCACAATAATTAAAATGGTGGAGGATGACGGGTTCGAACCGCCGACCCTCTGCTTGTAAGGCAGATGCTCTCCCAGCTGAGCTAATCCTCCGGATTATGTATGTGATCAACGGCCCGGCAACGTCCTACTCTTGCAGGGGGAAGCCCCCGACTACCATCGGCGCTGAAGAGCTTAACTTCCGTGTTCGGTATGGGAACGGGTGTGACCTCTTCGCCATCATTACCGGACCGTGTTCACTTTAAAAGGACAAATATTATTATACCAATTCTCAAGGATTTGGCAAGCTTTTTATTTGTTCTTTCAAAACCGGATAAACGAGACATTGTAAAGTACCGAATCTTTCATGTGCCA
>NZ_AOFT01000035.1 GCF_000348905.1 Bhargavaea cecembensis DSE10 | reverse complement strand
TGGGGTTAGTATTAAAAACGGACACGGAACCTGTCATTTGATAAGCTTCTCATAACAATAAAAAGGGACGTGTCCGTAATGGGAAAGGTATATAAGCCAGAGCTTAAAGAGTACGTGTGCAAACTGGTCCTTGAGGAAGGAAGAAAGAAATCACAGTTAGCATATGAAACAGGGGTGTCCGTATCTTCAATTACCCGTTGGGTAGATGCATACAAAGAAAAAATGGAACAAGAAGTGGAAGAGGAGGGGCTTCTCGTTACCACATCAGAACTTCAGGCAGAGATTCGTGAACTTCGCAAGAATCTTGCGGACAAGGAAGAAGAGAACGAAATTCTAAAAAAGGCTATGCATGTTTTCACGAGAAGCCAGGCGTAAAATACCGATTCATATTCGAAAATCAACATGTATTTAACGTGGTGAAGATGTGCCAAGTACTGGTTGCTTCAAAATCCGGCTACTATGACTGGCTTAAACGGCCGATGACGGTTGAGTGGATGGAACGGCAGGAGGAGCGCGAAAAGCTGAACCAGGCGATCCTAGAGATCTTCCACGGGAGCTACGGGACGTACGGCAGTCCCCGGATACATAAGGAACTGATACGACGGGGCTTTGAGGTATGTCAGAAGACGGTGGCCATCCGGATGACAGAACTCACTCTTACGGCCCAGCCTCCGAAACGCAAAGCGGCAACAACAGACTCGAATCATAGTCAGCCTGTCTATCCAAATGTGGTGGCAAGAGACTTCAAGGCGGTGGAACTGAACAAGGTCTGGGTAGCGGATATCACCTATATCCGGCATATGGGCGGCTGGTCTTATCTGGCCAGCATCATGGACCTGTGTTCACGGAAGATCATTGCCTACACCCTCGGGGACACGATGGAGACAGAGCTTCCGCTCTCGGCCCTCAGAAAGGCATTGGCCATTCGTCAGCCAGAAGAAAGGTTGATCCATCATTCGGACCGAGGCAGCCAATATTGTTCGAAAGTATATACCAAGAAGCTGACAGACAATGGAGCCGTCATCAGTATGAGCCGGAAAGGCGACCCTTGGGACAACGCCTGCATCGAGTCCTTCCACGCTACTTTAAAGAAAGAATTGATCTACCGTCTGGGCAGAGTGACCCGGGAAGAAGCGGAAAGAGCAGTCCGTAATTACATCGATAATTTCTATAACACGGTACGGATTCATTCTTCGCTGGGCTATCTTTCCCCGGTGGAATTTGAGTTGCAGAAAATCTGGGAAGACCTGCCTGCTTAAGCATTCAAGTTATCCTCAACAGGGCAGTGTGGTTGAATAATTCCAAATGGAATCATTCAACCACACTGCCGCACCAAGCGAAGCGCGGTAGGGGTTTAGACCTCCTATCTACCTAAGAATTACGTGTCCGTTTTCTTGACATAAGTCC
>NZ_AOFT01000034.1 GCF_000348905.1 Bhargavaea cecembensis DSE10 | reverse complement strand
GGGGCTGTCCAATAAGTCCCTAAAATAAAGCAGGCGGAGAAAAACGAGTTGTTTTTTCTCCGCCTGTTTTTGTTTTTTATGTTTTTTGCAGAAAGCATCCGCAGGATGCCCGCCACCTTCAGGAAGTTGTGGGCCATTGCCAGGATGCCGAATTCCACGTGAACCTTATCGAGCCCTCGAAGGAGGAATCGACGAAACGCCAAATTGCCCTTGAGATTCCCAAAAACTGTCTCGACCTCGATTTTCCGGAGGGCATAGACTTGTTTCAGGGTTTCATCTTCAAGGGCTTTCCTGGCCTTGGCTTTCAGTTCCTCATAGACCGGGTTCCAGTGAACCTGACGGTTCCCTTTCGCTTTAGTGCAAAGCTTTTTCAGCGGGCAGTCACTGCAGTCTTCGCACTCATAGATCTTGAAGTCCTGAACAAAGCCGGATTTGTTCTTTTTCTGTTGGTATTTCTTGAACTGGACCTTCCTTCCGTTTGGGCAGATGAACAGGTCGTCCTCTTCGTCATACTCCCAGTTCTTCGCATTGAAACGATTGTTTTTGAAACTGCGCTTCTGTTCTTTTATGTAAGTGCCATATGGAATGACAAATTCAGCTTTCGGTTTGTCATCAGCGTCTTCCACAAGATACTGGTAGTTTTCTTCGCTTCCGTATCCCGCATCGGCGACAATGCGTTTCGGCATCGGAAGATTGGTCTCCCTAAAGGACTCCAAGTGCGGAATCAGGCAACGGGTATCAGTCGGGCGCTGGTGGATGGAATAGAAGAGGACAAACTGGTTCTCGGTGGCCATCTGAACGTTGTAGCCCGGTTTGAGCTGGCCGTTTTTCATATGGTCGTCCTTCATTCGCATGAACGTGGCGTCAGGATCCGTTTTCGAATAGCTGTTCCGGTCATCCCCGCAGACATCAAGTTGAACGGCATATTTTTCTTTGCGCGGAATGAAATCATCCCGGACCAGTTTTAGTTTCTTCCGGATTAGAGATCGTTTTTTACGAATGACTTTACGGACCGCCCCATCCTGTTCTTTCTCCATGTCGCCCGTCAGGGCTTCATCCCGTTCTTCCAGCTTCGAAGCGACTTCTGCAAGTTCTGGTACTGTCGGATCTCCTTCAGGCATCTCACCCAGCTCCATGCCTTCCGCGTCTGCAATTTCGTGGATTTCAGAAAGGGTCTCCCGAATCTTGGCCTCGAGTTTTTCCTTTCTTCCTGCGACTGCCTTTTTAAAGACGAACGTATACTTGTTGGCATTGGCCTCAATCTTGGTTCCGTCGAGGAAGTAGTTTTCGAACTCGACAAATCCCCGTTGATGAAGCTCCAAGACCATCGACTCAAAGAGGGTATCGATCATCTTCGGCATTCGGACACGCCGGAACTCATTGATGGTCCGGTAATCCGGCGTCTGGCCTGCGGCCAGCCACATAGCCGGCAAATTCTCCTGGATCAGCTTCTCGATTCGCCGGCA
>NZ_AOFT01000033.1 GCF_000348905.1 Bhargavaea cecembensis DSE10 | reverse complement strand
TGATGACGCAGGCCATCAAAGGGAAATCCGTCGAAGATGCAGTCAGGATGTCCAAAGCCTTTTCCGACATGATGCTCGGCAAAGACCTGGACGAAGACCTGGATCTGGGGGACATTGAGGCGCTTTCCGGCGTTTCCCAATTCCCTGCCCGCATCAAATGTGCGACCCTTGCATGGAAGGCAATGGAAAAAGGCGTCGACAGTGATGCCAATCCAAACTGAACGGAGGAACAGTAATGGCTAAAAAAATGCCGGAAATCGGCGATTATAAATACGGCTTCCACGACAAAGACGTATCGGTTTTCCGTTCGAAGCGCGGTCTGACAAGGGAGATTGTCGAAGAAATTTCCAGGATGAAAGAAGAGCCGGAGTGGATGCTCGACTTCCGCCTGAAGGCCCTCGACATCTTCTACAAAAAGCCGATGCCGATGTGGGGCGGCGATCTCAGCGAACTGAACTTCGACGAGATCACGTACTACGTCAAACCGTCGGAAGCGACTGAACGCTCCTGGGATGAAGTTCCTGAGGAAATCAAGCGTACATTCGACAAGCTCGGCATTCCGGAAGCGGAACAAAAATACCTTGCAGGTGTTTCCGCACAGTACGAATCCGAAGTCGTCTACCACAACATGAAGGAAGACCTTGAAGAGATGGGAATCGTCTTCAAGGACACTGACTCCGCGCTCCGTGAAAACGAAGACATTTTCAGAGAGCACTGGGCAACGGTCATCCCGGCCGCTGACAACAAGTTCTCTGCCCTGAACTCTGCGGTATGGTCAGGCGGATCGTTCATCTATGTCCCGCCGGGCGTGAAAGTGGATACGCCGCTTCAGGCATACTTCCGCATCAACTCCGAAAACATGGGACAGTTCGAGCGTACGCTGATCATCGTTGATGAAGGCGCAAGCGTCCACTATGTAGAAGGCTGCACAGCGCCTGTCTACACGACAAACTCCCTTCACTCGGCGGTTGTTGAGATCATCATCAAGAAAGACGCATACTGCCGTTACACGACGATCCAGAACTGGGCGAACAACGTCTACAACCTCGTTACGAAGCGCGCGGTTGCAGAAGAGAACGCAACGATGGAATGGATCGACGGCAACATCGGCTCCAAGCTGACGATGAAATATCCTGCTGTCCTCCTCAAGGGCGAAGGCGCACGCGGCATGACGCTGTCCATCGCACTTGCAGGGAAAGGCCAGCACCAGGATGCGGGCGCGAAGATGATGCACCTCGCACCGAACACATCCTCGACGATCGTCTCGAAGTCGATCTCGAAGCAGGGCGGCAAGGTTTCGTACCGCGGAATCGTGCACTTCGGCCGCAAGGCGTCCGGCGCACGTTCCAACATCGAGTGCGATACGCTCATCATGGACAACCAGTCCACGTCCGACACGATCCCGTATAACGAGATCCTGAACGACAACATCTCCCTCGAGCACGAAGCAAAAGTCTCGAAGGTATCCGAAGAGCAGCTCTTCTACCTCATGAGCCGCGGCATCTCCGAGGAAGAAGCGACGGAAATGATTGTCATGGGCTTCATCGAGCCATTCACGAAAGAACTTCCGATGGAATACGCGGTCGAAATGAACCGCCTCATCAAGTTCGAAATGGAAGGTTCGATCGGTTAATTCAATCACAAAAAAACCTC
>NZ_AOFT01000032.1 GCF_000348905.1 Bhargavaea cecembensis DSE10 | reverse complement strand
TTGAGGAGAAGTCCTCGATCGATTAGTATCCGTCAGCTCCATGTGTCGCCACACTTCCACCCCGGACCTATCCACCTCGTCATCTTCGAGGGATCTTACTAGCTTGCGCTATGGGAAATCTCATCTTGAGGGGGGCTTCGTGCTTAGATGCTTTCAGCACTTATCCCGTCCACACATAGCTACCCAGCGATGCCCTTGGCAGGACAACTGGTACACCAGCGGTGTGTCCATCCCGGTCCTCTCGTACTAAGGACAGCTCCTCTCAAATTTCCTGCGCCCGCGACGGATAGGGACCGAACTGTCTCACGACGTTCTGAACCCAGCTCGCGTACCGCTTTAATGGGCGAACAGCCCAACCCTTGGGACCGACTACAGCCCCAGGATGCGATGAGCCGACATCGAGGTGCCAAACCTCCCCGTCGATGTGAACTCTTGGGGGAGATAAGCCTGTTATCCCCGGGGTAGCTTTTATCCGTTGAGCGATGGCCCTTCCATGCGGAACCACCGGATCACTAAGCCCGTCTTTCGACCCTGCTCGACTTGTAGGTCTCGCAGTCAAGCTCCCTTCTGCCTTTGCACTCTGCGAATGATTTCCAACCATTCTGAGGGAACCTTTGGGCGCCTCCGTTACTCTTTAGGAGGCGACCGCCCCAGTCAAACTGCCCGCCTGACACGGTCCCCTGCCCGGATCACGGGCACGGGTTAGAAGTCCAATACAGCCAGGGTAGTATCCCACCAGTGCCTCCACCGAAGCTGGCGCTCCGGTTTCCACGGCTCCTACCTATCCTGTACAGGCTGCACCGGAATTCAATATCAGGCTGCAGTAAAGCTCCACGGGGTCTTTCCGTCCTGTCGCGGGTAACCTGCATCTTCACAGGTACTATAATTTCACCGAGTCTCTCGTTGAGACAGTGCCCAGATCGTTACGCCTTTCGTGCGGGTCGGAACTTACCCGACAAGGAATTTCGCTACCTTAGGACCGTTATAGTTACGGCCGCCGTTTACTGGGGCTTCAATTCAAAGCTTCGCTTGCGCTAACCTCTCCTCTTAACCTTCCAGCACCGGGCAGGCGTCAGCCCCTATACATCACCTTGCGGTTTTGCAGAGACCTGTGTTTTTGCTAAACAGTCGCCTGGGCCTATTCACTGCGGCTCTCTCGGGCTTTAACACCCTAATAGAGCACCCCTTCTCCCGAAGTTACGGGGTCATTTTGCCGAGTTCCTTAACGAGAGTTCTCTCGATCACCTTAGGATTCTCTCCTCGCCTACCTGTGTCGGTTTGCGGTACGGGCGCCTCCCGCCTCGTTAGAGGCTTTTCTTGGCAGTGTGAAATCAGGGACTCCGGGGTAAAACCCCTTGCCGTCACAGCCCAGCGTTACGGGAGTGGGATTTTCCTCACTCCCCGCCTCACTGCTTGGACGCGCAACCAACAGCGCGCTCACCCTATCCTCCTGCGTCACCCCGTCACTCAAACGGCGGGGAGGCGGTACAGGAATATCAACCTGTTGTCCATCGTCTACGCCTTTCGGCCTCGACTTAGGTCCCGACTGACCCTGAGCGGACGAACCTTCCTCAGGAAACCTTAGGCATTCGGTGGACGGGATTCTCACCCGTCTTTCGCTACTCATACCGGCATTCTCACTTCCAAGCGCTCCACCGGTCCTTCCGGTCCGGCTTCGACGCCCTTGGAACGCTCTCCTACCACTGACACCAACGGTGTCAATCCACGGTTTCGGTGGTCTGTTTAGCCCCGGTACATTTTCGGCGCAGCGCCACTCGACCAGTGAGCTATTACGCACTCTTTAAATGATGGCTGCTTCTAAGCCAACATCCTGGTTGTCTGGGCAGCGCCACATCCTTTTCCACTTAACAGACACTTGGGGACCTTAACCGGTGGTCTGGGCTGTTTCCCTCTCGACTACGGATCTTATCACTCGCAGTCTGACTCCCAGGCATAAATCACCGGCATTCGGAGTTTGTCTGAACTCGGTAACCCGGGATGGGCCCCTCATCCAAACAGTGCTCTACCTCCGGGATTCTCTAGCCTGAGGCTAGCCCTAAAGCTATTTCGGAGAGAACCAGCTATCTCCAGGTTCGATTGGAATTTCACCGCTACCCACACCTCATCCCCGCATTTTTCAACATACGTGGGTTCGGGCCTCCAGTAAGTGTTACCTTACCTTCACCCTGGACATGGGTAGATCACCTGGTTTCGGGTCTACGGCCCCATACTGTGTCGCCCTGTTCAGACTCGCTTTCGCTGCGGCTCCGCCTTCTCGGCTTAACCTTGCATGGAACCGTAACTCGCCGGTTCATTCTACAAAAGGCACGCCATCACCCATTAACGGGCTCTGACTACTTGTAGGCACACGGTTTCAGGATCTCTTTCACTCCCCTTCCGGGGTGCTTTTCACCTTTCCCTCACGGTACTGGTTCACTATCGGTCACTAGGGAGTATTTAGCCTTGGGAGATGGTCCTCCCGGATTCCGACGGAATTTCACGTGTTCCGCCGTACTCAGGATCCACTCCGGAGGGGATGGGCTTCGGTTACGGGGCTGTTACCCTCTGCGGCGGGCCTTTCCAGGCCGCTTCACCTCACGCATCCCTTTGTAACTCCAAAGGAGTGTCCTACAACCCCAGGAAGCAAGCTTCCTGGTTTGGGCTAATCCCGTTTCGCTCGCCGCTACTTGGGGAATCGAATTTTCTTTCTCTTCCTCCGGGTACTTAGATGTTTCAGTTCCCCGGGTGTGCCCCGACTGCGCTATGGATTCACGCAGCCGTACTGCCCCATTACGGGCAGTGGGTTTCCCCATTCGGAAATCTCCGGATCTCAGCTTACTTACAGCTCCCCGGAGCATATCGGTGTTCGTTCCGTCCTTCATCGGCTCCTAGTGCCAAGGCATCCACCGTGCGCCCTTCCTAACTTCACCTC
>NZ_AOFT01000031.1 GCF_000348905.1 Bhargavaea cecembensis DSE10 | reverse complement strand
TTTTTTTGTGCATTTATCATTCATGGCGACTGTAGTGATCAAGAAGCTCCCATGCAACCCGGTTATCATATAGTTACTGAATATTGTTAAAATATAAAATCCGGTGGTTACAAGCAAGTGGATTTAATTTACAATAAAAGATAACGTGCTTGCAGGAGAAGTCTCCTTGTACAACATGAGAATGCCACAGGGGTGATCAGGATGCTGTTATCAGTCAAGGAAATTACCGACTCATGTTTATTTAAGAATGCCACTCTCAAAACCGGGGAAGAGACCATTTCCAACAAATCGGTTGAGTGGGTATCAGTCATGGAAAGTCCTGTTGAAAATTTTGTCCGTGAGAATGAATTCGTTTTGAGTACCGGTATCGGGTGCCATGAAAATTCAGATGAGCTATTGTCATTTATAAAAGATGTCTACGACTCCGGAGCCACCGCCCTGGCCATTGCAACAGGCAGATATATATTTGAAATTCCGGAAGAGGTCATTCAATTTGCTGAAGATCGGGAGTTTATTATTATCGAACTTCCTTGGGAAATTCGATTTGCGGACATTGTCCATGAAGTAATGAATAAACTGAATGAACTCAAACAGTCTGAAACGATGCGCTTTCGGGAAGTGCAACAGCAGCTGATCCAGAAGGTCCTTGAAGGAAGAACATTGGAACATATTTCGGGTTTCGTTGAACAGGAGTTAAGTCGGTCTGTACTGATTTGCAACGAGAAGAGGCAGCCGATAGCGGGCAGCGCGGATCCGGATGAAGTGTTCACTTTGTGGAAACAGGTGGAAGAGAAGTCAGCCACCCATGAATCTAATCATCCGAGGCATGCTGAGATCAAGAAAGTGGAGAGCGGAAATGTGGAACTGATCCATCTGAACATCCAATCCGATGTCGGCCGTAAAGGTGATTTTTTCATTCTTTCCGAGTCGGGAAACAGGATGAAGGAACAGGAAATGATGATTGCAGAGCAAGCTGTGGTCGCAGCGGCTTTATGGTTCACGCGAAACAGTGCGGTGATTGAGGCCGAAAGCAGGATGCAAAATGAATTCTTGCTGGGGTTGGCAAAAGGGGAAACAATGTCTGAAGAGCATGTGGCTTCACATGCAGAATTCTTTAAATACAACCTTGATCTTCCGTATCTCTGCATCATCGGCTTTCCGGAAGACCTTAAAGACTCCATCGATCACAATGCGGCACCTGATGAATCGAGAAGGACGAAGTTGGATAGGGTCGCCATCTATATCAAAGAAGGAATGCTGTATGCAGGAGAGAATGTGCAGCGACAGGTTTTGTTCGCATATGAGTCTGATCAAGTGATTGTATTTGTGGAGGCATCCAGCAGTCCTGCACCAGATGCGGTCAATCAGTTCCTGGATCTGGTGGAAAGAAGGTTCAGCCACTTATTGCCCGGTGTGACGTTTTCTTGGGGAATCGGAATGAACAAGGATGGTGTCCGTAATTTTTCCGGCAGCTTTCAAAAAGCGACAGCTGCTTTGGAAATGGGCAGAACCCAAAGAGGCATTGGGAAGCGGACCTATTTTGATGAGACACAGATGAACCGGCTGATGCTGAACCTGGCCGGCAATGAGGAAGTCAAAGATATCACGATCTCCACTGTGTCGCCCTTAGTTGAGTATGATGAAAAAAGAGAGATGGATCTGATCAAGACGTTCATCACGTACAACAACAACAACGGGAATGTCAGCCAGACAGCCAGGGAGCTGAATCTTCACCGTCAATCGCTTCTTTACCGGTTACGCAAGATCGAGTCACTGACCAAGCTATCTCTTGTCAATCCTGATGATTTGTTTTTATTGAACTTCAGTATTAGGGTCTGGTCGACCGGTGTAATTAAAATGAAAACAGGACATCTAACTCATAAATGGGACCGGAATGATTAATCTCCGGTTCCATTTTTCTTATGAAAAGTGTATGAACGGCTCAAAAAGGATTTCATACAAAGTTGCAGATGAATTATAAATTTTTAGAATTTATAATCATCCTTACAAGATCGGTTGATCAAAAGCTGAAAGGCTTCTTTGTTTCAGCGGACAGAATTCAATGAATGATCAAAAGGAGGAACGCAGATGTTGCCTTTCGGATTAACAGAGTACAAGGCCCGGTTGGAGAAGACAAAGGAGAGTATGTCGGACCAAGGAATTGATGTGCTGCTGATTACAAATCCTGCAAACATGAATTATCTTTCAGGCTATGACGGGTGGTCCTTTTATGTTGACCAAATGCTGATTGTGATCAGCGATGAAGACCAGCCGATCTGGATCGGCAGGAAAATGGACGCCAAAGCAGCCGAGGCAACGACATGGCTTTATAAAGACAACATCATCCCTTATCCGGAAGATCATATTCAAAACGATTTAAAGCACCCGATGGATTTCATCGCCAAGATCCTGACTCAAATCGGCCAATCCAAACGGAAGATCGGTGTCGAGATGGGTTCCTATTACTTCTCAGCGCTGGCTTACGAAAAACTAAAGAGCAATTTGCCGAATGCCCAATTCTCTGATGCGACGCTTCTTGTGAATTACGTCCGGCTCATTAAATCGGAGAAGGAAATCGAATATATGAAAAGAGCGGCCCGCATTGCGGGAATCGGCATGCAGGCTGCAGTGGAGTCCATTCAGGAAGGAGTCAGGGAATGCGATGTGGCAGCCAACATCTACAGCGGGCTAATCAGCGGAACGCCGGAGTATGGCGGAGATTATCCGTCCATCGTCCCTCTGCTGCCGGCAGGTAAAAACACATCAACCCCACATCTGACATGGACGGACCGAAAATACACCAATAACGAAATGGTGCTCATTGAATTGGCCGGTTGCCACCAGCGCTATCATTCCCCGCTGGCAAGAACCGTTTCAATTGGGAAACCGGCAGACAAAGCGCTGGAAACCTCGAAGATATTGGTAGAAGGATTGAACACTGCATTGGATAAGGTGAAGCCGGGGATTACATGCGAGGAAGTAGAACTTGCCTGGAACACTGTCATATCAAAACATGGTATCAGCAAAGACTCCAGAATCGGCTATTCCATCGGACTAAACTACCCGCCTGATTGGGGCGAGCATACCGCGAGTCTCCGAAAAGGAGATCACACTGTTTTACAGCCAAATATGGCTTTCCACCTGATACCGGCACTTTGGTTTGAGGACTATGGAATTGAGATCACTGAATCATTCAGAGTGACAGAAACCGGCTGCGAAGTATTGACTGATTTTGAGCGCGGCCTGATTGTAAAAGACCATCTGCAGGCCATTATTTAACGGGATCAGTGTACAAATGACCAATAAAATGAAAGCGCTTAACAAAGGGGTGTTGGGTATGCCGGTCCATAGCGAGCACACAACTGTAATCGCAAAAAGTTTGGAGCAGCAGCTGATTGCGTGGCGAAGACACCTCCACAGATTTCCCGAGCTCAGTTTCAATGAATTCAAAACAGCTCAATTTGTTGCCGAAAGGTTAGGGGAGGTCGAGGGGGTTACCGTCCAAACCGCCATCGGGAAAACCGGTGTGGTTGCAACCCTGTCAAATGGTGAAGGACGGACAGTGGCAATCCGGGCAGATATGGACGCACTGCCGATCGAAGAGAACACCGGCCATGGCTTCCAGTCGGAGCACACAGGTGTCATGCATGCTTGCGGCCACGATGCCCATACGGCCATTTTGCTGGGTGTTGCCAAATTGTTGGCTGAAAAATTTCGATCAGTACAGTTACGCGGAACCGTCAAGCTCATTTTTCAGCCTTCGGAAGAAGACACCGATGAAGAAGGGCGGTCCGGTGCCCAGAGGATGATTGAAGACGGCGTTTTGGAAGGCGTTGACTCCATCATTGCGCTACATGTCTGCCCATGGCATCCGGTTGGAACGATCCAACTTAACGACGGATACAGCATGGCGAATGTGGATGTATTCCGCGGCAAAATCAGGGGATCGGGCGGCCATGGCGGATACCCGCATCTGGGCACCGACCCAATCTGGATGCTCGCTTCTGTCTTGCAGGCGTTTTACGGAGTGACATCCAGGAGAATTTCCCCGCTGGACACAGCAGTTGCCAGTATCGGTGAAATCCACACCGGCGCAGCGAGCAATGTCATCCCAGAAGAGGTGGAAGTGACGGGAACGCTGCGGACTTATTCAAACGAGGTGAGGGAGCAGCTGAGCGCCGAGATCGAAAAAGCATTTCAAGTGGTCGAAGCATTCGGAGGGACCTATTCGTTCAGAGTAGATCGAGGTGAACCTGCGCTGAATAATCATGCCGCAGTCAATACCATCATCAAACAGACTGCAGCAGACTTAATTCCTACTATTCAAATTGTCGAAGAGAAGTTTGGTCTTGGAGGCGAGGATTTTGGCTATATGACACAGGAAGTTCCGGGTGCGATGTTTTTCCTCGGCTGTGCTCTTCCGGACGGGGTCAGACGGGATTTGCATACGAACACTTTCGACCTGGATGAACGCTGCATGCTATTGGGAGCGGAGATCCTGGCAGAGTCCGCAATCAGGCTATTAACCGGAGAAACCATTTCTTGAAAGGCAGGTGCAGGTTGATTGAATACTAAAGTGCTTGGAAAGCCAATGCTCATCGCCGGCAAATGGGTCGAAAAAGAGGAAGTCATCGAGGTGTGCAATCCTCAGGACAACTCACTCATCAGTACGGTTCCGGCGGCATCAGAAGAGGACATGCTGCTGACAATTGAAGGAGCTAAGGAAGGGGCTAAGGTCGCCGCTTCCATGCCCGTCCATCAGAGAATGAACATCCTGAATAAAGCGGCTGCGTATATCGACGAAAATCTAGGGGAATATGCGGCTACGATTGCACTGGAAGGCAGCAAGACCATCAGAGAAGCGACAGCTGAAGTCAAGCGCTGCATCCAGACGCTGAGGATCAGTGCAGAGGAAGCAAGGCGCATCAATGGCGAGACCATTCCTTTCGATCAGGCTGAGGGCAGCGAAGACAGGGTCGGTTATTACTACAGATTTCCGATTGGGATTGTTGCGGCCATCACCCCATTTAACGATCCATTAAATCTGGTGGCCCACAAGGTGGGACCGGCAATTGCCTCTGGCAACGCCATCATCGTGAAACCGGCCACAGTTACGCCACTAAGTGCACTTTTGCTTGCGGAGGCATTTGAAAAGGCCGGATTACCGTCCAAGGTACTGTCAGTGATTACAGGCAAGGGCAGTGTTATCGGCGATCTTCTGGTGACCCACCCTGCGATCCGGATGGTTTCGTTCACAGGAGGTCTGGAAACAGGCGAAGAAATTGCGCGGAAAGCCGGCCTGAAAAAGATCAGCATGGAGCTCGGGTCGAATTCCCCTGTCATTGTGCTCAACGATGCGGATATTGAAAAAGCTGTGGAGTCTACGGTGTCAGGTGCCTTTTATGCAGTGGGGCAAAACTGTCTGGGTGTGCAGCGGATCTATATTGAAGAAGATCGTTATGAAACGTTCTCTTCTTCCTTCGTTAATCGGGTTCAGCAATATCAGGTTGGAGACAAAATGCTGAATACAACGGATATGGGGCCCATGATCAATGAGACGGAAGCCATCCGGGTTGAGCGCTGGGTGGATGAAGCGATTGCGATGGGGGCCAGACGATTAACGGGCGGAAAGCGGGAGGGTGCCTTTTATCCTCCGACTGTGCTGACCGATGTTCCGCCGGATTGCACCATTGCCCGGCAAGAAATCTTTGGCCCCGTCGTACTGCTGTATCCGGTTTCCGACCTTGATTCGGCAATTGACCAATCGAACGATGTGAACTATGGGCTGCAGGCCGGAATATTTACGTCCAATATTGATAAAGCCTTCGAAGCAATCGGAAAGATGGATGTCGGCGGGATTATGATCAATGACAGCAGTGATTACAGGATTGACGGTATGCCATTTGGAGGGGTGAAGGGATCCGGTTTAGGGCGGGAAGGGGTCAAGTTTACGATTCAGGAAATGACAGAGCCGAAAGTCGTGAGCTTTAAGCTAGCGCAAAAGCGGTCTGTATAGGAGATTCCCTCTTTCCGCTGTTTAGGTTTCCGGAGACTAAAGGAGTCATAATATGAAACCAAAAACTAGAGCAAAGCATATGAACATCGTCTTTTGGACATCGACGGCGGTCATCACCTTACTCGTCTTATGGGGGACGGTGAACCCTGCAGGTTTGTCCAGATGGGCAGACACGGCGTATAGCTTTACAACGGATGCATTCGGATGGTTCTATTTGCTCTCGGTCCTGGCGATCGTCCTCTTCTGTTTCGGGCTTGCAGTCAGTAAATATGGGCGGATCAAATTGGGAAGGGACGATGAAAAGCCCAAATACTCCTACTTCGCCTGGATCGGAATGCTGTTCAGCACAGGATTTGGCGCAGGCCTTGTGTTCTGGGGAATTGCCGAGCCGATGAGCCATTTTGCCAATACGCCGTCGGGAATGGAAGGCTTTAGCGCGGAGGCCGGAAGACAGGCCATGCAGTATTCCTTTTTTAACTGGGGCGTGCACCAATGGTCGGTGTTCACGATAGTCGGTCTGGCTTTGGCCTACTTCCAATTTCGGAAAAGGGAGGGCCGAATGATCAGCGACACGCTGAACCCGGTCATAGGGAAGAGCGGCAAGAAGCCGCTGAGAAATGCGATCAATATTCTGGCGGTCATCGCGACGGTTTTGGGTGTCGCCACATCCGTCGGAATGGGGATCCTGCAGATCAATGGCGGGCTCAATTATGTGTTTGACGTTCCGCAAAATACGCTTTTCCTTTTGATCATTACCGGCGGACTGCTGCTGCTGTATTTGACTTCTGCATTAACGGGACTGGATAAGGGGATCAAGATTCTCAGTACTCTGAATCTAAGCCTCGCTATCGGACTGATCCTGGTTGTCCTGTTTCTCGGGCCAACACAGTTCATACTGGAAGCTTTGGCATTGGGCATAGGGGATTACATCCAGAATTTCTTCGGGATGAGCCTCGGGCTTTCCCCGTATGACGGAAATACGTGGTCGAAGGGCTGGACAGTCGGCTATTGGGCCTGGGTACTGGCATGGTCGCCTTTCGTCGGAACGTTTATCGCACGAATTTCAAAGGGACGGACCATACGAGAATTTGTTTTTGGAGTGTTGATTGTCCCGCCGTTCATTGCAGTCGTGTGGATCGCCGTATTTGGCGGGACCGCCCTTTATATGGATCTGTTCCAGGAGACGAATATTGCCGGAGCGGTGCAAAACGATGTCACAAGTGCGCTGTTTGCCACCTTTGATAACTTCCCGGTGAGCACAGTACTGTCTGTCACCTTCATTTTACTGATCGTCACATTCCTCGTGACATCCGCTGACTCGGCCACTTTCGTACTCGGAATGATGACGACAAATGGAGATCCCAACCCGAGCAATCTGGTCAAAGTTATTTGGGGCGTACTGATGTCTGCCATTGTGGCAGTTCTCATCATCAGCAGCGGACTGCAGGGTCTCCAAACGGCTTCCTTGGTGGCAGCGCTGCCGTTCACGGTCATCTTGCTCCTGATGGGCGTCTCCTTATTCAAAACCATCAGGGCAGACGAAGCAGTTCCGGTGGAAGCGGAGAAAATGGCGGAGACCGCGGAGGAAGGGTTGCAGGAAAACATCGAGGTCTACAAGGCTGCGCCGAGAAAAAAGAAAGTCACGTATCCGGGGGCCGTCCGGGGCCATCAATGAAAAGTGATCGGCATTTGCGGTAATCAGCAGTAAGGAAAGACCAAATATATCGATTTGTTAATGGAGGGAAACAATATGACGATGAAAACGATGGAAAGTGTACAAAGAAAATATGAGGAATTGGCAGCGATCGATAAAAAGCATTTCATGCACCCTACGTCTTCTTTTAAACAGCAACAGGAAAAGGGTCCCGGTTTTATTTTCACCGAAGGAAAAGGGATCTACCTGAAAGATGTCCGAGGGAAACAAGTGATCGACGCTCTGTCTTCTCTGTGGAACGTGAATATCGGCCACGGCCGGGAAGAACTTGCAGAAGCTGCGGCGGAACAAATGAAGAAACTCGCTTTCAGCTCGACATTTGCCACGAACAGCCACGAACCAGGAATTCGTCTAGCTGAAAAGGTCGCGGAGATGGCTCCGGGAGATTTGACGATGACCTTCTTTACATCAGGCGGTTCGGACGCCAACGACACAGCATTTAAAACGGCGCGCTATTACTGGAGACTAAAAGGCAAGCCGGCTAAGAAGAAAATCATTTCGCGCCAGAAATCGTATCATGGGGTATCTGTTGGTGCCTCCAGTGCAACAGGTCTGCCAGCTTTCAGAGACTTTCCTTCACTGGCACCGGACTTCTATTATGTGGATTCTTCAATAGAAGCGCTGAAGGAACTCATCGAGCGGGAAGGAGCGGAAACCATTGCGGCGTTTATTTCTGAGCCAGTCCAGGGATCAGGCGGCGTCAACCTGCCCCCTAAGAATTACTTTAAAGAAATCCGGGAAATCTGCGATCAGAACGACATTCTCTTCATCGCGGATGAAGTGATCTGCGGCTTCGGCCGAACGGGCAAAAACTTCGGCATCGAGAACTTCGGTACGATTCCGGACATGATGGTGATCGCGAAAGGGATCTCCAGCGGTTATGCCCCAATCGGAGGCATGGTCATTTCCGAACCGCTCAGAAATGAACTCATTGAACTGACAGAAGGGGTCTATATGCACGGATACACCTACAGCGCCCACCCGATGTGCTGTGCCGTGGCACTAAAGAACCTGGAAATCATCGAAGAAGAGAACCTGATCGAAAACGTACAGAATATGGGTGAGGAACTGCAGAAAGGCTTTAACTGGCTGGCAGAGCGACACGAGGAGATCGGCAATATCCGGGGAATCGGGCTGCTCGGAGCATTTGAAATCCTAAGAGACCAGGAAACCAATACCCGTTTCTCCGAGCCGGTATCCGTCAAGGTCGTAGAGGAAGCGCTGAACCACGGTCTGTTGGCAAGAAGCATCGTGTATGAAGGACAGGATACACTCGCTTTCGCTCCGCCATTCTGCATCAACAAGGAAGAAGTGGAGTCGATCATCTCCATAATCGATCACTCACTGACCGAAGTGAAAAAGAAAGGGATTCAATGATCTGCAGTGATCCCGCAGTGGGAAGCGTGTGATTTAAAGAGGGCATGGCCGGAAAGGAATACCGGCCATGTCCTTTTTCAAATGCTTTGAATAGACACCGCTGACGAAAGGTTCCGACTATGTGATAAGGGCTTGCGCTGTCCGGAAAATCATTGTATAGTTATCAACGTTGCGCTTCTGAGTGAGACGCACTGAACAAAACAAAGTGAAAAAAGATGTTGACGTAAGCTTTGCAGCGTGTTATATTAAAAAGGTCGCTACAAACGACATCAACAAT
>NZ_AOFT01000030.1 GCF_000348905.1 Bhargavaea cecembensis DSE10 | reverse complement strand
CCGGTTCCGCCAGCGCATCGTTCCGCTGATCCGGGAGGAATACCCCGGGGCGGCACGCCATGTCGCCGAGTGGGACCTGGCCAGGAGGGCGGACGGGGCCTACCTCGAAGGGCAGGCCAGGGAAGTGTGGAAGGAGATCTCGGAACCCTTCCCCGGGGGCGGGCTGGCTGTAATGACAGAAGCCTTCTCCCGCGTGCCCTCCGCTTTACAAAGGCGTATGATTCCCATACTATTAGACTATCTATACTTTTCGGATCGGCATCCCTCCGGCGCGCGCCTGGAATCGCTGATCCTCAGCCAGCTGACGCGCACGGAAGGGAGCGGTTCGGTCGATCTCCCGGACGGTTTCCGGCTGGAGCGGGAATACGGAAGGGCCGTGTTCCGGAAAGCCGGGAAGGAAGCTCATGGTACGGCCGGGGAGACGCCGCTGCCGGCCGGCCGCTGGGTGACGGCGGGATCCGGGATCCGGCTGTTCTGGTCGGACCGGGAATCGGTTCCGGAGCCGGAACCCGCACCCGGCCGGGAGGTGCTGTATTTCGGGGAGGAAGCGGCCAGGCCGCCGCTCTCGGTGCGCCCGCCGCGTGCGGGTGACCGGATCCTCCTTCCGAACATGGCCGAACCGAAGAAAGTGTCACGGATCTTCATCGACGGCAAGATACCGCGGGGCATGAGGGCTTCGTGGCCTGTCGTCACCGCAGCGGACGGACGCGTTGTCGCGGTCCCGGGCGCCCGGTACGGCAGGGGATTCACCCGGGACGGCCGCACGGGCGGCCCGTACATATTCATCGTGGAGCAAGCGCAGGATCCAAGCCGCGCGGACCACGCACAGGAGGAAACCACATGATTGGAAACGATATTGAACAGATTCTTATTTCGGAGGAGGAGCTCCAGGAGAAAATCGCCGAGCTCGGGGCGGCGCTCACAAAAGAGTACGAAGGAAAGTTCCCGCTCGCAATCGGTGTGCTGAAGGGCGCGCTTCCGTTCATGAGCGACCTGATCAAGCGATTTGACGGTTATATCGAGATCGACTTCATGGACGTCTCCAGCTACGGCAATGCGACCGTATCTTCAGGCGAAGTAAAGATCGTCAAGGACCTGAACACAAGCGTCGAGGGGCGTGACGTGCTGATCATCGAGGACATCATCGACAGCGGCAAGACGCTCAGCTACCTGATCGACCTTCTCAAGTACAGGAAGGCGAACTCCATCAAGATCGTCACACTGCTCGACAAGCCGACCGGCCGCAAGGTGGACCTGAAGGCGGATATGGTCGGGTTTGAAGTTCCGGATGCATTCGTCGTCGGCTATGGCCTCGACTACGCGGAAAAGTACCGGAACCTCCCGTACATCGGCGTCCTGAAAAAAGAGATTTACTCGTTCTGACGTACGGTTAAGCAAGAAGCAAATTGCCGGTAGAGGGTTTTGGATCGTGTTCCGCGGACCATTTCCAGCCAAAGCCTTTTCTTTTGGCGGCGGTGGGGTCCTATGATAAGATTTACTATAGTTTTCTTTTAATGGTGAGGAGGTCCGGGATGAACCGAATATTAAGGTATACCATCTTGTACGGCCTGATTTTCCTCGTAATCATGGGGATCTTTGGTTCGTTCAATAACCCGAATACACAAACGAAAAATCTGACGTATAACGAGTTCCTGACGGCTCTGTCCGAAGGGGACATCAATGAGGCGACCATCCAGCCAAACCAGCTGGTGTACGAGGTCCGGGGGACGATGAATGACGCCAAGGAAGGCGAAACCTTCATCGTCAACATCCCGCCGGACAACGAGCAGCTCATGAATGAGATCGACCGCGTGGCGGACCAGTCCGACACCAAGATCACCTTCCTGCCTGCACCTCAATCAAGCGGCTGGGTCCAGTTCCTGACAGGGCTCATTCCGTTCATCATCATCATCATCCTCTTCTTCTTCCTGCTGAACCAGGCACAGGGCGGCGGCAACCGGGTCATGAACTTCGGCAAGAGCAAAGCCAAGCTGTATAGCGAAGAGAAGAAAAAGGTCACCTTCAACGACGTGGCCGGCGCCGATGAAGAAAAAGCGGAACTGGTCGAGGTCGTCGACTTCCTGAAGGACCCTTCCAAGTTCGACAGCATCGGTGCGCGCATCCCTAAAGGGATTCTCCTTGTCGGGCCTCCGGGTACCGGTAAGACACTCCTCGCCCGTGCGGTTGCCGGGGAAGCCGGTGTGCCGTTCTTCTCGATCTCCGGTTCGGACTTTGTTGAGATGTTCGTCGGTGTCGGCGCATCCCGAGTGCGGGACCTTTTCGAAAACGCGAAGAAAAATGCGCCTTGTATCATCTTTATCGATGAGATTGACGCAGTCGGTCGCCAGCGCGGCGCCGGCCTCGGCGGCCATGATGAGCGCGAGCAGACGCTGAACCAGCTCCTCGTTGAAATGGACGGCTTCGGCGAAAACGAAGGCATCATCATCATCGCCGCGACAAACCGTCCGGATATTCTCGACCCGGCGCTTCTCCGTCCGGGACGTTTCGACCGCCAGATCACGGTCGGCCGTCCGGATGTGAAGGGACGCGAAGCGGTCCTGAAAGTGCACGCCCGCAACAAGCCGCTTGCGGACTCTGTTGACCTGAAGGCCATTGCTGCCCGCACGCCGGGCTTCTCCGGTGCGGATCTTGAAAACCTCCTCAACGAGGCGGCCCTTGTCGCGGCACGCCGCAACAAGAAAAAGATCGACATGACCGACATCGACGAAGCGACGGACCGCGTCATTGCGGGACCGGCCAAGAAGAGCCGTGTCATTTCTGAGAAGGAACGCAAAATCGTCGCATTCCACGAAGCCGGCCACGTGGTCATCGGCCTGACGCTCGACGAAGCGGAAATGGTCCACAAAGTGACCATCGTCCCTCGCGGCCAGGCCGGCGGGTATGCGGTCATGCTTCCTAAAGAGGACCGCTACTTCATGACGAAGCCTGAACTCCTTGACAAGGTATCCGGACTCCTCGGCGGCCGTGCCGCGGAAGACATTGTCTTCGGCGAAGTCTCGACCGGCGCGCACAATGACTTCCAGCGCGCAACAGGCATTGTCCGCCAGATGGTCACCGAGTACGGCATGAGTGACAAGCTCGGCCCGATGCAGTACGGACAGAGCCAGGGCGGCAACGTCTTCCTCGGCCGGGACATCGGATCGGAGCAGAACTACTCCGACAAGATCGCCTACGAGATCGACCAGGAAATGATGGATATGATCAAAGAGCAGTACGCACGTACGAAGAAGATCCTGACCGAGCGCCGCGGGCTGCTTGATCTCATTGCGAACACGCTTCTCGAGAAAGAGACGCTCGACGCCCGGGACATCAAGCACCTCGAAGAGCACGGCAGACTTCCGGAGCCGCTTGACGAACAGGGGCAGGAGCCGGAAGCCGAAGCGACGCCGGATTCGACCGGCGCGCCGTACGATCCTTCATCGGGTGACCTCCCGCAGGAAGACGGCTCCAACACTGAGACACCTCAGGGACCGATCCGCGAAGACCGGAAGGGACCAGGAATCGAATAAGCCAGTCAGACCGGCGTCCCATTTTGGGGGCGCCGGCTTTTTATGCCGGCAGCGGTTGTGATATGATGTTACGGACACTCGAATGAATAAGTGAGGAATGGCCATGATTCTGGTAATGGATACCGGGAATACAAATATTGTCCTTGGTGTATACAAAGGTGACGAGCTTAAATACCAATGGCGGATGGGCACCGACCGCCGGAAGACGGAAGACGAGTTCGGCATGCAGGTGAAGTCGCTGTTCACCCATGCGGGCCTTGACATGGATGCGGTCGAGGGCATCATCATCTCGTCCGTCGTGCCGCCGATCATGTTCGCGCTTGAGCATATGTGCGAGAAGTACTTTGGCCTGACACCGCTCGTCGTCGGGCCCGGGGTCAAGACAGGCCTGAACATCAAATACGAAAATCCGCGCGAGGTCGGCGCCGACCGGATCGTCAATGCGGTCGCCGGCATCCATGAGTACGGCATCCCGCTCATCATCGTCGATTTCGGAACAGCGACAACCTTCTGCTACATCAATGACAAAAAGGAATACATGGGCGGCGTCATCGCACCGGGAATCGGCATATCGACCGAAGCACTGTTCGAGCGCGCTTCCAAGCTGCCGCGTGTGGAACTCGTCCGTCCGGAAAGCGTCCTCGGAAAAAACACGGTCGCAGCTATGCAGGCCGGGATCGTCTACGGCTATGTCGGCCAGGTGGAGGGCCTGATCGTCCGCATCAAGGAAATGGCGGGCACAGATCCGAAAGTCATCGCAACAGGCGGACTAGCACCGCTGATCGCCAGCGAAACAGATGCCATCGACACCGTCGATAGCCATCTGACGCTCAAGGGACTCAAGATGATTTACGACCGCAACCAATGAATGAAGGAGATGGATCATATGTCTGATTACATCGTGAAAGGCCTGGCTTTTGAAGGAACGATCCGCGTCATGGGCGCGCGGACTACGGAGACCGCGGCCGAAGCGCAGCGCCGCCACCAGGCCTGGCCGACAGCGACTGCCGCGCTCGGCCGGACACTGACAGGTACGGTCATGCTCGGCTCGATGCTGAAAGGTGACGGCAAGCTGACCGTCAAAATCGAAGGGGGCGGCCCCGCGGGTGCCATCCTGGCTGACGCTGATGCGAACGGCCATGTCCGCGGATATATTTCGGATCCGTATGTTCACTTTGACCTGAACAGCCAGGGCAAGCTTGACGTCCGCCGCGCTGTCGGGACGGAAGGGATGTTTTCCGTCGTGAAGGATTTGGGTCTCCGCGACCACTTTACGGGGCAAGTGCCGATCGTTTCCGGCGAGATCGCCGAAGACTTTACACAGTACCTGACCGTTTCCGAGCAGGTCCCGTCCGCAGTCGCACTCGGAGTTCTCGTGAATCCCGATAATACCGTCAAGGCGGCCGGCGGCTTCATCATTCAGGTCATGCCGGGGGCATCCGACGAAACGATCACCCTCCTCGAGGAGCAGATCACGAAAGCCCGTCCCGTATCCCGGCAGATTGAAGACGGCCTGACACCCGAAGAGATTCTGCAGGAAGTGCTCGGCACAGAGAATGTCCGGTTTATCGACACGATGCCGGTCTCATTCGAATGCGACTGCTCCAAGGAGCGGTTCGGCAACGCAATCAAAGGGCTTGGCAACCAGGAAATCCGCGAGATGATCGAAGAAGACCACGGAGCCGAGGCGCAGTGCCACTTCTGCCTTGAGAAATACCAGTTCTCCGAAGACGAGCTGAGAGGATTTCTGACCGATGAGAAGGACAAGAACTGAGCCGGAACAGCCGGTACGCAAACGCCGCCTGAAGACAAAGCCGGTGCTTGCCGTCCTCGGGATCCTTCTGGCGGGCAACCTGCTCTGGTTCACGCTCTGGATGACAAAGGACGGCGGCAGTGTGAAATCCGCGGGCACCGGGGAACAGGTGGCATCTGTCGGGAAGGAGACCGTCACGCACGAGGAGTGGGTGGCGGCCATGGAAGAGCGTGTCGGCCGCGAGGCGCTCCGTGAGCTCGTCAACCAGAAAGTGATGGAGGCGGCCGCGGAGGAATACGGCATCAAAGTCACTGATGACGAAATTGATCTGGAGATCGCCATGCTGCGTGCAGGCGGCGAAGGAACCGGTGAGCTGACGGGCGAGCCCCTCCGCAGGCAGGTGAAGTCCCGGCTAATTCTCGAAAAGGTGCTGACGAAAGATGTCATCATCGAGGACGAGGCGGTCGAAGACTATTACAGGAAAAACGAGTCGCTGTATGATGTAAAGCCGTCGTACAGGACGGCGGCCATTATCCTGCAGGACCAGTCGGAGGCCGAAAAGGCGCTCGGTGAACTGGAAAGCGGGTCATCGTTTGAAGCGCTGGCACGCGAACGGTCAATCGACCGCGTTTCCGGGAGCCTCGGCGGAGAACTCGGCTATATCAGCGAGTCTTCGGAAAACGTCGATCCGGCGATCGTCAAGGCGGTCAGCGGCATGAAGGCCGGTGAAACCGCCGGCCCGATCGCACTGGCTGACGGGACGGTCGCACTCGTAAAAGTCACAGACGCCGCCGAAGGCCGCCTGTTTAAGTACAAGGAAGTCAAAGACCAGATCCGCCGGGAACTCGCCATCGAGCAGCTCCCGCAGTCCGTCACCCCTGAAGCATTCTGGGAAGAATTCGGGGCGGAATGGATTTACGGCAAAGAATAAGCAAGTTTAAAAGCATGCCTGCGGGCGTGCTTTTTACGTTTCAAAATGAATCATTATTAAACAGAGAGTGTGGGGGTGGATTCGTTTTCCTTGATACTATGGGCGGATTGGAGCGGAGGGTCCGAGACTCCTCGAAAATGTTTCGCATTTCCTTCGTGCGAGGCGAATTCGAGGAAGTTTCTCTGTCCTGCGGGGAAAGTGTTAGCCGAAGACCCCGCCAGCGGAAATCCCGAGGATATTCAGTAAAAGAATCAATATGCAGGAATTAAGGAGCAAAATGTGGAATCGTACTGATTGACACCTTTGCGCATACATTGATATCATGTAGGAAATAAAGCCTATTGGAATGATAGGGATTGGAGTGATCGGGATGAAAACGCGAGTAGGAAATTCGATTACAGATCTCATCCATCAGACTCCGCTCGTCAAGGTAAACCGCCTGACGGGGGAAAATGATGCAGACATCTATCTGAAGCTGGAGTACTTCAACCCGGGCAGCAGCGTCAAGGACCGGATTGCGCTTGCGATGGTCGAGCAGGCAGAAAAAGAAGGCAAGCTGAAGGAAGGCGGCACCATTATCGAGCCGACCAGCGGAAACACGGGGATCGGCCTTGCCATGGTCGCTGCGGCCAAAGGCTATAAGACGGTCATCGTCATGCCGGACACGATGAGCATGGAGCGGCGGAACCTTCTCCGCGCGTATGGTGCGGAACTCGTGCTCACGCCGGGAGCGGACGGCATGAAAGGCGCCATCGCCAAAGCGAATGAACTGGCCGAACAAAATGGCTGGTTCCTTCCCCAGCAGTTCGAAAACTTCTCAAACCCGGAAGTCCACCGCCTGACGACAGGTCCGGAAATCGCGGATTCCCTTGACCAGGTCGATGCATTCATCTCCGGCATCGGCACAGGCGGAACCATCACCGGTGCGGGCGGCGTCCTGAAAGAACGCTTCCCTGAAGTGAAGATCATCGCGGTTGAGCCGGAAAAGTCCCCGGTCCTTTCCGGCGGCCAGTCCGGCCCGCACAAAATCCAGGGGATTGGTGCCGGTTTCGTTCCAAAGGTTCTCGACACAGATATTTATGACGAAATCATTCAGGTATCCGATGAGGATGCTTATGACACGGCACGCAAGGCCGCACGGCAGGAAGGCATCCTCGGCGGCGTCTCTTCCGGCGCAGCCATCTACGCAGCGCTTGAAACGGCGAAAAAGCTCGGCAAAGGCAAGACAGTCGTTGCCATCCTTCCGTCCAACGGCGAGCGCTACCTGAGCACACCGCTCTACCAGTTCGACTGATCAACATGGTAAATTCCGAAAAGGGGGCCCCGGCCCTCTTTTTCTTTTGCGCGTTTTCCCGGCTTCTCTATGGAAAAACACCACCGGTCCGCTGTAAGATGAGGGGAAGAGCGGCAGGGAGCCGCAGTAAACTGGAGGTATGGCAGCATGAGCTTAAACGGCAGCGACGGCCGCTATCAGATCGGCGGCGCGTCCATGGACTTCAATAAAGAAACGGTGGTCATGGGCATCCTGAATGTGACGCCCGACTCTTTTTCTGACGGGGGGCGCCACAACGGGACAGAAGACGCGGTCCGAAAGGCGCTTCAGATGAGGGATGAAGGGGCGAAGATCATTGACATCGGCGGAGAGTCGACGAGGCCCGGGCATACCGTTATCTCGGTGGATGAGGAACTGTCCCGGATCGTCCCGGTGATTGAACGGCTAAAGGACGAGGAAGGCATCTGCCTGTCGGTCGACACGTACAAGGCGGAAGTGGCCGAGGGTGCGCTCGATGCGGGTGCACATATCATCAACGATATCTGGGGAGCCAAGCGGGAGCCGGACATCGCCAGACTTGCCGCTGACCGGGACGTGCCGATCATCCTCATGCACAACCGGGAAGAGGCGGATTACAATGATTTCTGGCCGGACGCCAAGGCGGATCTGGAAGAAAGCATCAGAATCGCAAAAGGTGCCGGCATCAGCGACCGAAACATCTGGCTGGACCCGGGGATCGGCTTCGCCAAGTCGACAAATGAAAACATCCTCATGATGCAGCATCTGGACGATCTTGTCGCGATGGGCTACCCTGTGCTGCTCGCCACATCCCGCAAGCGCATGATCGGCAACATCCTGGACCTTCCGGTGGATGAACGGATGGAAGGCACGGGTGCGACGGTCTGCTACGGAGTCGGCAAGGGCTGCCATATGGTGCGCGTCCATGACGTGAAGGAAATCACCCGCATGACAAGGATGATGGACGTGCTGACGGGCAAGTCGGCATACAAAGGAGACTTGTGATGGATTACATTCACCTGCATGAGATGCAGTTCTACGGCTACCACGGCGCACTGCCGGAAGAAACGAAGATCGGCCAGCGGTTCACGGTCTCGCTTTCCCTTGCCGTCAGCCTGGAAGAAGCGGGAGTCACGGATGACCTGGACAAGACCGTGAACTACGCGGAGGCGTATGCGGTCGTGAAGGAGATCGTGGAAGGCGAGCCCGTGAAGCTGATCGAGGCTGTCGCGGAGCGGATCGCTTCGGCAATCCTCACGGGCTTCGGGGACAAGGTCGAAGGATGCCGGGTGCGCGTCATCAAGCCCGACCCTCCGATCCCGGGCCATTACCGTGCGGTCGAAGTGGATATTACCAGAGGGCGGTTCTCATGAACACAGCCTATCTGTCCGCCGGTTCCAATATGGGGGACCGCGAGGCTTACCTGCGCGAAGCGGCTGTCAGGCTAAACAGCCTTCCCGGCACGGAACTGGACCGCCTTTCTTCCATCTATGAGACCGATCCGGTCGGGTTTGAGGACCAGGCGCCGTTTCTCAATATGGTATTCCGGCTCAGAACTTCGCTCCCGGCGGAGGAGCTCCTGGATGCGTGCCTCGGGATCGAGGCGGAGATCGGCCGAGTGAGGACGGTGCGCTGGGGGCCGAGGGTGTGTGACCTTGACATTCTGCTGTTCAATGATGAAAATATGGAAACGGAGAAACTGATCGTCCCTCATCCGCGCATGCATGAGCGGGCGTTCGTTCTCGTGCCGCTCCTTGAGACGGATCCGGGAATTCTGGCTACGCTCAAGAAACGCTTCCCGGATTTTCCCGGAGTCGACCTCGAGGACGGGATCCGGCTTTATAAAACGATTCAAGGACCGGCCGCTTTCCTGGAGGGTGAGTGATCCGGTTTCCTATACAGCAGTTTGCCCCGAATCCGGGCAAGGCAGGAGGAAATGAAATGAACCAAACACGCAAGCCGTTCAAGATCGGGGACATCACGATGGACAACCGTGTGGTCCTCGCTCCGATGGCGGGCGTCTGCAACTCCGCGTTCCGGCTGACGGTCAAGGAGTTCGGCGCGGGTCTCGTATATGCCGAGATGATCAGCGACAAGGGCATCAACCAGCGGAATGAGAAGACGATGGAGATGCTGTACATCGATGAGCGCGAATATCCGCTTTCGCTTCAGATTTTCGGCGGCGACAAGGAAAACCTCGTCGAGGCGGCCAGGTATGTCGACAAGTATTCCAATGCCGACATCATCGATATCAATATGGGCTGCCCGGTCAATAAGATCATCCGGTGCGAGGCGGGGGCCAAGTGGCTGCTCGACCCGGACAAGATTCACGAAATGGTATCCGCAGTCGTGAGTGCCGTGGACAAGCCGGTCAGCGTCAAGATGCGCATCGGCTGGGATGAAGACCATCTCTATGGAGTCGAAAATGCCAAAGCCGTCGAAGCGGCAGGCGGAGCGGCCATTGCCGTCCATGGCCGCACGCGCGTGCAATTGTACGAAGGCAAGGCAAACTGGAGCTGGATCCGCAAGATGAAGGAAGCGGTGAATATTCCGGTGATCGGCAACGGCGACGTCGAGACGCCGCAGGATGCCGGGCGCATGCTGGATGAGACGGGCGTCGACGGCGTCATGATCGGCCGCGCGGCCCTCGGCGACCCATGGATGATCTACCGTACGGTCAAGTACCTCGAAACCGGGGAGCTGATCGGGATGCCGTCGGTGAAGGAGAAGATCGACGTCTGCCTGTTGCACTTCGACCGCCTTGTGAACCTGAAGGGCGAATACGTCGCGGTGCGCGAGATGCGCAAGCATGCATCATGGTACCTGAAGGGCATCCGGGCAAATGCGGGGATCCGCAAGGGGATCAACCAGGCGGAGACAGGGGACGAGCTGAAGACGCTTCTTCTCGGCTTTGCGAAGGAAATGGAAAGCGAACCGGCTGCCGCAAGCGCCGTCTGATGGAATGGGGCTGCCACTTTTGTGGCGGCTTTTCTATTGAGGAAACGCCGGGAGGCTTCTTTCGGGGTAAATATATGTGAAGAAACAGCATGGATTGTGTACAATGAACGCATGACTGTAAACCCTGTGTACGGACTGACAAAGGAGAGGAAAGCATGTCGCACCTGGACGAATTAAATGACCAGCTCGTGGTCAGACGCGAGAAAATGACGGAGATAAGGGAAAAGGGACTGGATCCGTTCGGTTCCCGCTTTGAGCGGACACACCTCACTTCCTGTATTAAAGAAGACTTCGGGGAGAAAACAAAAGAGGAACTGGAAGCAGAGTCGCATGAAGTGTCGATTGCAGGACGGATCATGACCAAGCGCGGCAAGGGCAAGGCCGGATTTGCGCATGTCCAGGACCTGGACGGGCAGATCCAGATCTATGTCCGCAAAGACGACATCGGCGAGGATGCCTATGAGCTGTTCACGGGAGCGGACCTCGGTGATATCATCGGCGTGACCGGCACCGTGTTCAGGACGAAGGTAGGCGAACTGTCCGTCCGGGCAAACAGTTTCACGTTCCTGACAAAGGCACTCCGGCCGCTGCCGGACAAGTTCCATGGACTGAAGGACGTCGAACAGCGCTACCGCCAGCGCTACCTGGACCTGATCACTTCAGAGGAAAGCAAAGAGACCTTCATTATCCGAAGCAAGATCATCCGCTCGATCCGCCACTACCTGGACGGCCAGGGCTATCTGGAAGTCGAGACCCCGATGCTCCACAGCATCGCCGGCGGTGCGGCGGCCCGTCCGTTCATTACCCACCACAATGCACTCGACATGGAACTCTATATGAGGATCGCGATTGAGCTGCACCTGAAGCGCCTGATCGTCGGCGGACTGGAAAAGGTTTATGAGATCGGACGTGTCTTCCGCAATGAAGGCATCTCGACACGCCACAACCCGGAATTCACGATGCTCGAGCTGTACGAGGCGTATGCCGACTACAGAGACATCATGGAACTGACGGAGAATATCATCTCCAATGCCGCTCAGGAAGTGCTCGGCACGACGAAAGTGACCTACGCCGGTGAAGAGATCGATCTGTCTCCGGGCTGGAAACGGGTCCACATGGCCGACATTGTCAAGGAGTATACGGGCGTCGACTTCTGGAAGCAGATGACGCAGGAAGAGGCCCACGCACTTGCGAAAGAGCATGGCGTCGAAGTGAAGCCGACGATGGAAGTCGGCCACATCCTGAATGAGTTCTTTGAGCAGAAGGTCGAGGAAGAGCTTGTCCAGCCGACATTCGTTTACGGACATCCTGTCGAGATTTCCCCGCTGGCGAAAAAAAACCCGGATGACGAGCGGTTCACAGACCGCTTCGAACTGTTTATCGTGCGCCGGGAGCACGCAAACGCATTTACGGAACTGAACGACCCGATCGACCAGCGCGAGCGCTTCGAGGCGCAGATGGTCGAGAAGGAGCAGGGCAACGATGAGGCGCATGAGATGGATGACGACTTCATCGAAGCGCTCGAGTACGGCATGCCGCCGACAGGCGGACTCGGCATCGGCATCGACCGGCTGATCATGCTGCTGACCGACTCCCCGTCGATCCGCGACGTCCTGCTGTTCCCGCAGATGCGCAAGAAAGACTGAGTGGTTTGCGCCTGTTTTCCCTCTGTGGGAAGACAGGCGTTTTTTATATTGTCCGGGAAGAGGAAGGTGTACTGAATTGCCCGGTGAAATGAAAGATTCCGACTATGATTTTTGGGCTTGCGCAGTTCATTTTGCGGTGGTATAGTTATCAACGTTGCGTTTCCGATACGGACACCGCAGCAAACGAAACAAATTAAGTTTTAAAAAGTTGTTGACTTACATTGCGCAGCGTGTTATATTAGTAAGGTCGCTGTCAAACAACGACAACAACACCATGAACCTTGAAAACTGAACAGCAAAACGCTGATGAAATGAGTTTCCGGAACCCGGCCCC
>NZ_AOFT01000029.1 GCF_000348905.1 Bhargavaea cecembensis DSE10 | reverse complement strand
TTTGATTTCGTCATTCGATGACTCCAGGTGGGCGAATGACGAAATTGAGGCTTCGAATGACGAAACTGGGGCCACGAATGACGAAACCGCAGCCCTAAATATGAAAAGCGCATCACCCTCAACGGGGCGATGCGCTTTTTCTTATAGGGACTGTTCAATATACGAGCGGACTTCCTCACCGGAGGAGAGGGACAGGACGTGATCGATCTTCGCTTCCATCTCCGCCTTGGAAAGGCCGGCGATCTTCGCGCGGGCTTTGAGGATCGAGGAAGCGCTCATCGAGAATTCATCGAGGCCCATGCCGAGCAGGACCGGGATGGCGGCTTCGTCGCCTGCCATCTCTCCGCACATGCCGGCATGCTTGCCTTCCCGGTGGGCAGCGTCGATGACCATCTTGATCAGCCGGAGAACCGCAGGGCTGAACGGCTGGTACAGGTACGACAGCTGTTCGTTCATCCGGTCGGCCGCCATTGTGTACTGGATCAGGTCGTTCGTGCCGATCGAGAAGAAGTCGACCTCCTTGGCGAACTGGTCGGCCATGAGCGCGGCGGACGGGATCTCGACCATCATGCCGAGCTCAATCTTATCGCTGACTGGAACGCCGCTTTGTTCCAACTTTTCCTTCTCGTCAAGGAAGACCGCCTTGGCGCGGCGGAATTCATCAAGTGTCGCGATCATCGGGAACATGATCTTCAGGTGTCCGTGGACGCTTGCCCGGAGCAGTGCCCGGAGCTGGACGCGGAACATGTCTTCTTCCGCGAGGCACAGCCGGATGGCTCGGATGCCGAGGAACGGGTTCGCCTCTTCCGGCAGGTTCAGGTAAGGCAGTTCCTTGTCGCCGCCGATATCGAGCGTGCGGACGATCGTCGGTCGCCCTCCCATCTGTTCGAGCACGCTTTTGTATGCTTCAAACTGCTCGTCTTCCGTAGGGAACTGGTCGCGGCCCATATAAAGGAACTCTGTGCGGAACAGGCCGATGCCTTCTCCGCCGTTCTCAAGGACTTTGGCGACATCGGCAGGGGAGCCGATGTTGCCGGCCAGCTCCACTTGGTGGCCGTCTTTGGAGCGGGTCTGCTCATGGACTAGCTGCGTGAGCTGTTCCCGCTCTTCCGCATACAGACGGCGCTTTTCTTCGTAGGCTTCAAGCGTGGCATGGGACGGGCTGACGATTACTTCGCCGGCTGTTCCGTCGACGATGACCGTTGCGCCGTTTTCCACCTGTGCCATCGCGGAGCGGCTGCCGACGACCGCCGGGATCTCAAGCGTTCTTGCCAGGATCGCGGAGTGGGACGTGCGGCCGCCGATATCGGTAACAAATCCCTGGATGTATTCCGGGTTCAGCTGCACGGTGTCGGACGGGGTCAGGTCTTCTGCGATGATGACCGTCTGTTCACGGATCATCGCGGGGCTCTGGAGCGTCACGCCGAGCAGATGGGCAAGAATCCGCTTGGTGACATCCCGCACGTCAGCTGCGCGCTCTTTCATGTATTCATTGTCCATCGACTCAAACAGGGCGACAAAGCCGTCCGCGGTCTCATTTAGCGCATGCTCCGCGTTCACCTGTTCCGAGCGGATCATGTCCTTGACCGGCCCGATGAGTTCCGGGTCGTCAAGGACAAGCAGGTGGGCGCTGAAGATATCCGCTTCACTCTCGCTCAGCTGTTCGGACGCGTGCTTGCGGATGGTCTGGAGTTCCTCGCGGGAAGCGGCGATCGCCCGGTCCAGGCGTGCGCTTTCCGCTTCCGCGTCCGAAACGGTGACTTTTTCGGTCTGGAGGTCGGGATGCTCCAGACGGAAGGCTTTTGCAATCGCGATGCCTCCGGAGGCCGCGATGCCTTTGATCCGCTGTTCCATTCAGCCGGCCAGCCCTTCGGATTTCATGACTTCATCGATTTTGGCGATGGCTTCATTTTCATCCGCGCCTTCCGCCCTTACCGTGATGGTGGATCCCGAGGCGACGCCGAGCGACATGACGCCGAGGATGGATTTCATGTTCACGGATTTGTCGTTATAGATGAGGGTGATATCGGAAGAAAACGGAGCCAGCGAGCCGACAAGCAGGGAAGTCGGACGTGCGTGGAGGCCTTCGGATGCACTGATTGTATATTGTTTTTCGACCATGAGTAATTCCTCCCAAATGAAGACAGTCACAACGGATGACTGTTTTTGATTGTTTGTGAACGATTATGATGGATTTTGGAACCGATTTCAAGTAAAATGGGCTTAATCAATGACGGATGGGTGATCAAACATGCTGACAACTGAACGCCATGAATGGATCATGGGCCTGCTGAAGCAGAAGCAGACCGTGAAAATCGCAGAGCTCATGGAAGGCACCGGAGCATCGGAGTCGACCATCCGCAGGGACCTGACGGAACTTGAGGCGATGAATCTCCTCGAACGCATCCACGGGGGAGCCACGATCCGTGACCGGAACATCCAGGAACTGAGCGTTTCTGACAAATCGGTCAAAAACGAGCAGGAAAAGCAGCTGATCGCGGCTCATGCCGCCGGGCTCGTCGAGGAGGGGGAGTTTATCTTCCTTGACGCTGGAACGACGACTTTCCGGATGATCCCGTTTTTGGCGGGGAAGGGGGCCGTCGTCGTGACGAACGGCCTGACCCATGTGGATGCCCTCATCGACAACGGGATCACGACTTATCTGACCGGCGGCTACGTAAAGGGGAAAACGCGGGCGCTGGTCGGACCGCAGGCGACCGCTTCGCTTTCCGAGTACCGCTTTGACCGGTGCTTTCTCGGGGCAAACGGCTTCCACCCGGAGTACGGCTATACGACGCCTGACCCGGAGGAAGCCGCCGTCAAGAAACTGGCCGCTTCGCTGGCACGGCGCGCCTATGTCGTCGCGGACCACAGCAAAGCCGGCAAGGTCAGCTTCACCAAAGCCCTTCCCCTCGCTGCTGCGGGACTGATCACGGATTCCCTGGACGCGGCCATGCTGGAAGCCATTGAGAACGAAACAACTGTCAAGGCGGTGACGGAATGATCTACACCTATACGCTGACCCCTTCACTGGACTATACCGTTTACCTTCCCGGCTTCAGTCCCGGGAAACTTAACCGTTCGGAAGAAGTGTACTACTATCCGGGAGGCAAGGGAATCAATGTCTCCCGCGTATTGAAAAGGCTGGGTGCCGACAGCACCGCCGTCGGCCTCGCCGGCGGATTCACGGGCGATTATCTGGAGCAGTTCCTGCAGGATGAGGGCATCCGGACGGCGCTGATCCGGACGGACAGCATCACCCGCATCAATGTGAAGATCAAGTCGGACCAGGAAACCGAGCTGAACGGCCCGGGGCCTGAGATCACGGAGCAGGAGCGCCGGCAGCTGCTGGACCGTGCCGGCAGGATGGAACGTGGAGACTGGCTCGTACTGGCGGGCAGGATTCCCGATTCGGCAGGGGCGGATTTTGCCGTGGAATTGGCGGGCATCTGCCGGGACAGCGGCATCCGGCTCGCGGTCGATACATCGGGTCCGGTTTTGAAAGAGCTTGCCGATATGAAACCCGAACTGATGAAACCGAACGAGCATGAGCTCGGTGAACTGTTCGGTGCAGAGATTAAAACGAAGGAAGACGCCCTGCATTATGCCCGTCTGCTCGTCCGGCAGGGGGTCCGGCACGTCATCGTCTCAATGGGCGGGGAAGGCGCGCTCTACGTTTCGGACACGATGGAAGCCGAGGCGCAGGCGCCAGAAGTAAAAGTGGTCAATACCGTCGGTGCCGGCGATTCACTCGTGTCGGGATTCATCGCGGCGCTCGAGTCCGGCAAAGGTGCGGAAGAAGCCTTCAAGTACGGTGTCGCCGCGGGCAGCGCGACCGTCTCCCGTTCGGATCTGTGCCGGAAAGAAGACGTTGACACACTGGCTGAACAGGTAACGGTCACCCGATTGAACGGAGGGAAAAACCGATGAACATCACTTCTTTGTTAACGAAAGATACAGTGCTTCTCGACCTTGCGGCTGCATCCAAGGAAGCCGCGCTCGCTGAACTTGTCGGCAAGCTCGATGAGGCGGGCAGGCTGTCGGACCGGGAAGCCTTCATGAACGACATCCTCGCCCGCGAGCAGCAAAGCACGACCGGAATCGGTGACGGGATCGCCATCCCGCACGCCAAATCCTCGGCAGTCCGCGAGCCGGCGATCGCGTTCGGCCGCTCCGCCGAAGGGATCGACTATGCCTCGCTCGACGGACAGCCGGCCCATCTGTTCTTCATGATCGCCGCAAGCGAAGGGGCGAACAATGACCATCTCGAGGCACTGTCCCGACTGGCCACTTTCCTCATGGACGGCAAGTTCCGGGAACGCGTCCTGAATGCGGCATCTGCCGATGAAGTGCTGGCCGCAGTAAACGACAAGGAGCGGGAGCTGGAAGAGCCGGAAGTCCCGGCGGAACCTGAACCGGCGGAATCTGCCTCTTCACAAGCTGACGAACAGGCCGGGCAGGGGGCAGCCCCTTTACTCGGCAAAGTGCTCGCAGTTACCGCCTGCCCGACCGGCATCGCGCACACCTACATGGCGGCCGAGAAGCTGAATGAGCGCGCGAAGGAGCGCGGCATCCCGATCAAGGTCGAGACGAACGGCTCATCCGGCGTAAAAAACCGGCTGACGCCTGAAGAAATCGCGGAAGCGGACGTCATTATCGTTGCCGCCGATACGAAAGTGGAAATGGCCCGCTTTGACGGCAAGCCCGTCATCCAGACAAAGGTCGGCAAGGCGATCCATGAAACGGATGCGCTGCTGGACCGTGCCGTAACAAAAGACGCCCCGATCTACCACGCCGAAGGAAAGGCGGATAAGGGAGAATCGGCCGAGCCGAAAAGCGGTTTCTACAAGCACCTCATGAACGGTGTGTCGAACATGCTGCCGTTTGTCGTCGGTGGCGGCATCCTGATCGCCCTGTCGTTTTTCTGGGGCATCAACTCCAGTGACCCGGCAAGCTCCGAATATAATGCATTCGCCGCCATGCTCAATACAATCGGCGGCGGAAAGGCGTTCTTCCTCATGGTCCCGGTCCTGGCTGGATTTATCGCATCGAGCATCGCCGAACGTCCAGGCTTCGCACCCGGCATGGTCGGCGGCCTGATCGCGGTCACCGTTTCCGGGGTGGAAGGGGCGGACGGCGGATCCGGCTTCCTCGGCGGGATCATTGCCGGTTTCCTGGCCGGTTATGTGACGCTCTTCGTCAAGAAGATGTTCGTCAAGCTGCCGGATGCGCTTGAAGGGCTCAAGCCGGTCCTGTTTTACCCGCTGTTCGGCATTGCCATCACCGGCATCGTCATGATGCTGATCAACCCGCAGCTGACGAAGCTGTACACCGGCCTTTCGGCGTTCCTCGAAGGGCTGGGCGGCACCAACCAGGTGCTGGTCGGCCTGATTATCGGCGCCATGATGGCGGTTGACATGGGCGGCCCGGTCAACAAGGCAGCCTACACATTCGGCATCGCCATGCTGGATGCAGGCAACTTCAACTTTATCGCTGCGGTCATGGCCGCGGGCATGGTGCCGCCGCTCGGCATGGCACTCGCCACGACCCTCTTCAAGAAGCGCTTCTCGAAACCGGAGCGTGAAGCCGGCAAGACCGCCTACGTGCTCGGTGCCTGCTTTATCACGGAAGGCGTCATCCCGTTCGCGGCGGCCGACCCGGCACGCGTCATCCCGGCGTCTGTCGGCGGCGCTGCCGTGACGGGCGCGCTCACGATGCTGTTCGACATCAGCCTGCGCGCGCCTCACGGCGGAGTCTTCGTCATGGGCCTCGTGGACGGCGGCCTTATGAAAGTGCTTCTATACGCACTTGCGATCATCGCGGGCGCCGTCGTCACCGCATTCCTCGCCGGCATGCTGAAGAAGCCTGCGGTAAAGGCTGCGTGAGACGTTAGCTGGACGAGACGTTAACAGACTCAGTTGAGACGTTGCCAAACTTCATTGAGACGTTGACATACACGGTTGAAACGTTGATATACTCAAGCAAAACGTTGACAAAGTGCCATTGCGAAAAGGGCTGTCCATTAAAGCGGGCAGCCTTTTTTTAATGTGCGGCTAGTTCAGGATCGTGCTGTTCAGCAAGTACCTGACGCCATACTTCTCCGCTAGCTTGCGGACCAAAAGCAGAAGTTCTGCCTCACCGGGGTTGGGCGTGATCCGGACCGCTTCCCTGATCGGGTCTCGATGTCTGCGGGAGACGGGTCCGCCTTCAGGGTTTTCCGGATCCGGTCATCATGGGCCCGGCTGTGGTACATGACCCGGTATTTCTCGCGGCCCCACAGCTCTTCAATGAGGCGGCGTTGATTCATGGCATCTCCTCCAAGGCGATGCGCAAGAAAACCGGCATGGGTGCGCACCCGTGCCGGTTATTTGCGGTGATCAGCCGATATGCCGTTCGTCCAGGAGGGGAAAGCTTTCGACAATGCCCTGGACGACCCGTTCGCCCTCTTCTTCCCAATGGGACTTTCTGCGGATCGGGCCATCTTTCTCTTCCGGGCTTTGGAACTGATTGAGCCCGGTTGTCGCCAGCAGGTCATCCCCTTCGTGGTCGAGGCCGATATTGGCCACGTGCTTGAGGACAAACGGCTGTCCGAACACAATCTGAGTTTCGGGATCTTCCAGCATGCCGGAGATGACATCGAACGGAATGCGAAGGTAGATCGTTTCCGCACCGTCCTTGCTCAGAACCCCGTCGAACATGGCTTCATCATATTCCCAGTTCCCGCAAAGCGTAATGTTCCGTTCGAGCAGGATCGGATAAATATCACCAAACCGGGCCTGTTTGCCCTGAAGTTCCGTTTCCAGTTTCAGCATGATTCCACTCTCCTTTTCCAATCTCTTAGGTTAATCATCTATTCCCGGTATTGGGGGGATTAACCTTAATGAGAAAGAGAAGACCCGGAATCCGCCTGTTTTCGCCATGCCCGGCGATATTTCCCGGGAAATATGTCGGATGCTGCGGTCAGCCTTGTGCAGCTTCCTTCAGAACGGCCATCGACTGCAGTTTGATCTCCGTTCTGAACACAGGCATGATCGCCATGACTTCATCGACACCTGATGCAGATAATTCATCCATCTGGCGGCCGAGTGATTCTTTCGAGCCGATCATATAGGCTGCCAAAATCTCACGGACTTCCTGTTTTTCCTTTTCAGTCACGATGCCGGTCAGCGCTTCGGAAGGATCCGGCAGCCGGCCCTGGATGCCTCGGTGGAAGCCGAACTGCACATGCGCAGCGCTTCTTGCCATCCATTCCGCTTCGTCGTCGGTGGCGGCCGCAAAAACCCGGGAAGCAACAGTGACATAGGGCTTTTCCGAAAAGGAAGAGGGACGGAAGCTTTCTCTGTACAGACGGATCGTCTCCTGCATCTCGTTCTGCTCCGCATTGATGAAGCGGGCAAAGGCATACGGCAGGCCGCGCTCCGCGGCAAGGAGGGCAGACCCATGGCCGGTCCCGAGTATCCATGGAAGCGGCTTTTGGGCGACGGCAGGGGAAGCCTGCAGGTATCCGCTCATCGGGTGGCTTTCCGGGAGCTGGTCCTGCAGGTATTCGATCAGTTCATCGACCATTTCCGGAAACCGTTCCTTGTTCCGGGGCTTGGCATCTGTGAGTGCCCGGCCGCCCTGCAGCGCGATGGTCGGCAGGTGCGTGCCGCCCGGTGCCTTGCCGACCCCGAGGTCGACGCGGCCCGGGGCAAGCGCACTCATCACCCGGAAGTTTTCGGCCACTTTGTACGGGGCATAATGGGTCAGCATGACCCCGCCCGTGCCGATGCGGATCGTTTCCGTCTGCGCCAATAGATGTGCCGCAAGGATTTCGGGGGAAGAACCGGCAATCGTGTCCGAGCTGTGATGCTCCGATACCCAGAACCGGCTGTAACCGAGACGGTCTGCATGGCGCGCGGCCTCCACCGTACCGGCAAACCCCTCCTCCGGGGCCTGCCCTTCCGCAAGTTGTGTCTGGTCCAGCATGCTTACTTCCATCTGTGCCGCCTCCTTTCTGCAAATGCTATCGGCCTGATACCAAATTTTCAACGAATGTACACCGGAGAGAAGGGGTACGGACTGTATTTATCGAAAAAATTAAGTTACGATGAAAGGTATATCATTCACTTTACGAGGAAGGATCGGGATCAAAATGAGTGGGTTTCCAAAAGATGCGATGCGAGTACTGAAAGAAACAAGCCGGACATTTTATATTCCGATTACTTTTCTGCAGAAAGAGCTGAAAGCTTCCGTCGCCTCTGCCTACCTTGTGTTTCGTGCGATCGACGAAATCGAGGATCACGAAGAGCTCGGCAATGACCTGAAGCACTCTCTTCTCATGCAGGTGAGCGAGCTGTTAAGGCAGCCGTTCGACAATGAGCGCTACCTCGGCATCCTCGGGCCGGTCAGGGAGCGGATGCCGGAGGTGACGCTCAGGCTTGCAGACTGGATGGAGGCTTGCCCGGCCGACGTGCGTCCGCGTATTGCCGATGCTGCACGGGAAATGTCCGAGGGCATGGCGAAATGGGCAAAGGCCGGATGGAGAATCCGCACTCGCGAAGACCTCGACGATTATACGTATTACGTGGCGGGCCTCGTCGGTGTCCTGCTGTCGGATCTCTGGGGGCACTATGCGGGGGAAAAGACGGACCGCGAGCTCGCAATCGGCTACGGGCGGGGCCTGCAGGCGGTCAACATCCTGCGCAACGAAAAGGAAGACATGGACGAGCGCGGTGTCCGCTTCGTGCCGGACGGATGGACGCGTGATGATCTGTTCCGCTATGCGGAAGATAATCTCGGGAAGGCCGATCAGTATATGAAAGCGCTCAGCACGAAGAGCGTCATCCTGTTCTGCCGCCTGCCGCTGGCCCTTGCCCATAAGACGCTCGGCGCGCTCAAGGACGGGCGCGAGAAGATGTCCCGGGACGAAGTGGTCCGGACAGTCGAGGAGGTCAGTGTCGACTGACGCCTCCCGGACCGAACCAGCAAAGACAGAAGGCGGTGTTGGCATTGGCCGGCTCGATTGAGCAGCGAAAATCAGAACATATCCAGATTACATTGAATGAAAAAGTTACGGGTGATGCGATCACGACAGGATTTGAGTCGTTCACCTTTATCCATAATGCCCTGCCCGAAATCGACTTTTCGGAGATTTCGACGGAGACGGAATTTCTCGGTCATGCATGCCGGACACCGTTTTTGATCAGTTCGATGACGGGCGGGACGGCGCTCGCCGAGACGATCAACCGGAACCTGGCGGAGGCGGCCGAAGAGCGCGGCTGGGCGCTGGCGCTCGGCTCGACGAGGGCGCTCCTCGACAGCGATGGCCATCCGCCTTCGTTTCTCATGCGGCGGTACGCACCGAGCGTGCCGATCATCGCGAATATCGGCGCTGTCCAGTTCAACTATGGCTACGGTGTCGATGAATGCAGGCGGATCGTCGAACTGACGGAAGCCGATATGCTCGTCCTTCATCTGAACAGCATCCAGGAAGTGATCCAGGACGGCGGAGATACGAACTTCAAGGCGCTCCTCGGGAAAATTGAAGCACTCTGCGCGGGGCTCGGCGTACCGGTGGGCGTCAAGGAAGTCGGCTGGGGCATCGACGGCGAAACCGCACGGCAACTGACGGATGCGGGCATCGCGTTCGTCGACGTCGCGGGCGCCGGAGGCACGTCCTGGAGCCAGGTGGAAAAGTTCCGGTCCAAGGATCCGGTCCGCCGCGCCGCGGCGGAGGCATTCAGCGACTGGGGCATCCCGACCGCCGATTCGGTCCGCATGGTGCGCGCGGAAATCGGAGGCCGCCCGCTTGTCGCAAGCGGCGGCATGCGGACGGGGCTTGACGCTGCCAAAGCGCTGGCGCTCGGGGCCGACTTTGTCGGCTTCGGCCGCTCGATCCTTAAGGAAGCGACGCAAAGCACGGAAGATGTGCTGGAGACGATGGCCGTGCGCGAGATGGAACTCCGCATGGCAATGTTCGGCATCGGCGTATCGGGCCTTCGTGAACTGAAGGGTTCGCCGCGGCTTGTGAGAAAAGGGTTTTGAGTGAACGTTCCGGCTTCGGCCGGGGCGTTTTTTGTTTGCAGCGGGCGGATTGTCAACGTTTCAGTGAACTTCATCAACGTTTCAATGAAGATCGTCAACGTCTCAATAAACTTAATCAACGTTTCACCAAAGATCATCAACGTTTTCAGCAGAACCGCCGCGCATCCTTGCAGGATTCCCCGAAAAATGTAAACGCTTTATTGATATCTCTATTGATCTATGGTATTCTGGACCCATAAATTCACAGCGGTCTCATGTGACTGATCCGATCAGGCATGGGGGCAAGAGCGGAGCCTGTCGGGCTTTCGCTATGCTCCCATGCCTTTTTATGTTCCGGAAATGGGCCGTGCCTGTGACAAATCCGAAAGGTGGAATGTGCGGATGCTATCCAATCTGTTCAAGAAAAAAGACAAGGAAGAAAAAGTGCTGGCGCCGGTCTCTGGCCAATTGATGCCGATTGACCAGGTTCCGGATCCGGTATTCAGCGGCAAGATGATGGGCGAAGGGATCGCCGTCATGCCGGACTCGGGAAGCGTCGTCTCGCCGGTTGACGGAACGGTCGTCATGGTTGCCGATACGGGCCATGCGATCGGCATCCGGTCCGCGCAGGGCACGGAATACCTGATCCATATCGGACTTGAAACGGTCGCGCTCAAAGGGGAAGGGTTCAATGTCCTGGTCCGACAGGATGACAAGGTGAAGGCGGGCCAGTCGCTGATCGAAGCGGACTGGACGTATCTCGGCGAGAACGCCAAAAGCACCGTCACGCCGATCGTCGTGACGAACGGGGAAGGAAAGACGGTCCGGCCGGAAGCCGAAGGAACCTGCACGGCAGGGGAGACCGTGGTCCTGACGGTCACTGCCGGCTGACCCGTCTTCCCGACTGGAGGAGGAGTCCGATGAAAATCAGCAAAATCCTCAACAACAACGCGGTCATCGTCCGTGACGGGGAGCGGGAGAAGGTCGTGGTCGGGGCGGGCGTCGCCTTCGGCAAGAAGCGCAATGATCCCGTTCCGGCCGACAAGATCGAGAAAGTGTTCGTCATGACGGAAAACGAGCAGCTCAGCCAATTGCTCGGCCGGATACCGGAGGAGCACTTCTCGGTGTCGGAAGCGATCATCTCGCGTGCGGAGAAAACGCTCGGAACCAAGCTGAACGAGCATATTCATCTTGTCCTGACCGACCACCTGTCGTTTGCCATCGAGCGGACAAAGGACGGCATCCACGTCAATAATAAACTGCTCGGGGAGATCCGGCTCCTGTACCCGAAGGAGTACGGCATCGGGCTGTGGGGGATCGGCCATATCCGCGATACGCTCGGAGTGGAGATGCCGGTCGACGAGGCGGGATTTATCGCGCTTCATCTCCATACGATGAAGCCCCATGGCGGAGACTTGAACGATACAATCCGCCAGGCGACGATCGTAAGTGATATGCTGCGCTCAATCCGCGCCTGCCTGCGGACGGAGATCGAGGAAGATGATATTTCGTATCAGCGGCTCGTGACGCATCTCCAGCATTCCGTCGCCAACCTCGGCAGGTACGATGCCCACACGCTGGACAAGGAAATGGCAGAACTGATCCGCATCCGTTATGCGGAATCGTACCACTGTGCGAAAGTGATGGCGGCGGAAAGCATGCGGCTGCATGAAATCGATATACCGGAATCAGAACTGGCATATATTGCTCTACACATCGAACGGCTCAGGAATCCGGAAAATCAGGGGACATGACGAAAGGGGGATATTTAATATGAAAAAGTATTTGCAGAGGCTTGGGGGGTCCCTCATGCTTCCGGTCGCGGTCCTTCCGGCGGCGGCCATTCTGATGGGGATCGGCTACTGGATCGACCACGACGGCTGGGGGTCCGGCAACGTCTTCGCGGCGTTCCTGATCACGGCAGGGGACTCGATCCTGAAAAACATCCCGATCCTGTTTGCGGTGGGGGCCGCAATCGGGCTTTCCAGGGAAAAGGACGGCGCGGCGGCACTGAGCGGCCTTGTCGCCTACCTTGTGGTCACCTCCATGCTGTCGACCAATTCGGTCGGGCTGCTGACACAGACTGATCCGGAAAACGTGGATATGGCATTTGGCCAGATCCAAAACGCATTTATCGGTATTCTATCAGGGATTGTCGCATCCATCATGTACAACCGGTTCAGCCAGGTGAAGCTGCCGGACTTCCTGGCGTTCTTCAGCGGCAAGCGGCTTGTGCCGATCATGTCGGCTGTGGCCATGCTTGTCGCATCGGCTGTTCTGTTCTTTGTCTGGCCGATCGTCTACGGAGGGCTTGTCGCGTTCGGCCAGTCGATCCTGGACCTCGGTGCGGCGGGCGCCGGAATCTATGGGTTCTTTAACCGCCTGCTGATCCCGACCGGGCTGCACCACGCGCTCAACGCCGTGTTCTGGTTTGACACGGTCGGCATCAACGACATCGGAAACTTCTGGAGCAGCACCGGCGAACAGGGCATCACGGGCCGCTACCAGGCCGGCTTCTTCCCGATCATGATGTTCGGCCTGCCGGCTGCGGCGCTCGCGATGTACCACACGGCGAAGACCAAACGCCGCAAGCAGGCGGCCTCGCTCATGCTGGCTGCCGGGTTCGCTTCGTTCTTCACCGGCGTCACCGAGCCGCTCGAGTTCTCGTTCATGTTCCTCGCGCCTGCACTGTACGTCGTGCACGCGGCACTCACGGGGCTGTCGCTCTTTATCGCGGCCTCGTTCCAGTGGACGGCCGGCTTCGGATTCAGTGCCGGGCTGATCGACTTTGTGCTCAGCCTTCGCATCCCGATCGCCAACATGCCGCTCATGCTCCTCGTGCAGGGCCTGTTCTTCGCGCTCATCTACTACTTCTTGTTCCGCTTCCTGATCCAGAAGTTTGATCTGAAGACGCCGGGCCGGGAAGACGATGAAATCGTCGAAGAAGAAGCAGAAACCGCAACAGGCGATGACAAGTTCAAATCGATGGCCGCCAAGATCTACGACGGCCTCGGCGGCAATGACAACATCCGCAGTGTCGACAACTGCGCGACACGGCTGCGGGTCGAAGTCGCCGACATGGACAAAGTCGACCAGCAGAAAATCAAATCCACCGGCGTCCCGGGCATCAATGTCGTCGGCAAGCACAACATACAAGTAATCGTCGGCACGAGCGTCCAGTTTGTCGCCGATGAAGTCAAGAAACTGCACAAAAAGAACGGATAATACACGTACCAACGGAGGCGTTCCATATGCAAAAGACATTTAAAATCACAGCACCCGAGGGGCTTCATGCCCGCCCCGCCACGCAGCTTGTTTCGGCGGTCAATTCACTGGACGCGGACATCCAGCTGATCCACGGCAGCAAATCGGCCAACCTGAAATCGATCATGGGCGTCATGGCACAGGCCGTCCCGCACGGCGCGGTCGTCACGGTCACCGCGGAAGGCGCGGACGCCGAAAAGGCGATTGAGAAGGTGACGGAGGTATTCGTCTCCCAGTCGCTCGGTGAAGAAACGGAATAAGAGTGAAGCGCTGCGGCAAATGCCGCGGCGCTTTTTTATGAAGAAGGGAATGCGCCGGTACGTCCCGAAATGGAGTGAAGACAAAGAGGGAAGGGGGAATGAATGATGTGGATCCAACAGCCGTTTGATGAATTTCTGGGCTATACATACAACCGCCTGTCTGACGGTGAAGTCGAGGTCGGGCTTGAAGTGAAGGACCTGTACGTAAACAGTGCCGGCGTCATTCATGGGGGCATCATTTCGTCTCTTGCCGATGTGGCGATGTCGAACCTGGTACCGGCTGATGAAAACGGCGTCCAGCAGATGGTGACAGTTGATTTGAACGTGTCCTTCCTGAGGGCGGCAAGGGGGCAGTCGCTCCGGGCAGTTGCAAAGCTGGAAAAGGACGGGCGCACACTCGTCCATGCGATCTGCACCGTCTATGACGAACAGGATCGCCCCGTCGCCTCGGCCAAGGGGATTTTCTGCAGGATATAAGGGAAAAGAAGTCGTGAGGTGATGGCATGCCCACATTCAAAAACGGGGACATTTCTCTTTATTATGAAGAGCAGGGAAGCGGGGAACCGCTGATTTTGCTGCACGGTCTCACGATGAACCATCTTCACTTCAGCGTGGACATGGCCCGGCTCCGCCGGCACTTCCGGGTGATCGCCATGGATGCGCGCGGCCACGGGAAGTCGGACAAGCCGGAGGCCTATACGATCGATGACCATATTGGCGATGTGCTCGCGCTCATGGACCATCTCGGGCTTGAAAAGACCGATCTGCTCGGGGTGTCGATGGGCAGCTATATTGCGCAAGGGGTCGCAATCCGGGCACCGGAGCGGGTGGAGCGGCTGATACTGGTGTCGACAAAATCCCACGGGACCACGTCTTCCTCGCAGGCACTGTTCGAGCGCCACGCGGAAGAATTGGAGGGGATGGACTTCCAGGAAAAAATGAATGCCGCATCCAAATACATGTTCCGTAACCTGCTGGAAGTGGCCGACATCATGCAGAATGCCGACCTGAACGTGCGGCTCTCCAAAGAGCAGCAAAAAGCGGCGAACGAGGCGCTGAACGGCTTTGACTTCAGGGCGAAACTCGGCAAGGTCCGGGCAAAGACGCTCGTGATCGCCGGCAGCTACGACGGGCTCAATCCGCCTGAGGCCGGCCGTGAGACGGCGGCGCTCATACCGGATTCCGTGTTCATGGAATTCCGCGAATCCGGACATCTGCCGAACATCGAGGAGCCCCGGCTGTTTTATTCCGTCGTGAAGGAGTTTCTTGACGATGACGGGGGCAATCCACCTCCAGGCTGGTGACCGGCGGATGTGAGTTTGAAGAAAGTGCTTCTGAGTTTGAAGATTACATCCCCGAGTTTGAAGATTATGCCCCCGAGTTTGAAGAAAACACTCCTGAGTTTGAAGATGACGCCCGGTCCTCCCGGGCAAAGACGTTTCGAAGCCCGCCAGCTCCGAAGCGTCTTTTTGCTGTCGGTTTCGGAAAACCGGGCCGTTCAGGTATGATGATGAAAAACGGCACGGGGAGCGAGAAGGATGGAAATCGAGAAAGACGCACTGATCATCGATGAACTGGTCGAACTGCTGGAAAGCGGCGACATCCGGCCGGGCGGGAAGCTCCCGTCAGAAAACAAATTGGCTGACCAGTATCGGGTACCGCGCTATACCGTCAGGAATGCACTGAACCATCTGGAGGAGCGGGGGCTGATCGAATCCGTGCAGGGGAAGGGTCGCTTCCTCAAGCCGGGGCCGGCCAGGATCCGGATTCCGCTCAGCGGCAGGACGAGTTTTACGGAGAAGATGAAGGAACTTGGCCATTTGCTTGAGACCACCATCGTTTCGTGTGAAGCCATTGAAAACGGGGAAGCGGCACGGGTGCTCGCTGCCGCACCGGGTGATACTGTATGGCGGATCGGCCGGCTGCGAGTGGTGGACGGGGAGCCGATCGCGATCCACTATTCCCATGTGCTCCAGTCCAGGTTTCCCGAAATCGGAGCGGACGGGCCGGACATCCGGTCGATGTTCGAATACTACCGGCAGCGGGGGTATGGGAATTTCGAGAGCGGCAAGGCCCTTTTGAGCGTGGTGTTTCCGTCTTCCCGGGAACAGGAGCTGCTCCGCTGCAGCCGCCTCGTCCCTCTCCTCGCCCTCGAGAGCAGCTGCCTGGACGGGCATTCCGGAGACACGCTCGAATTCACGCGGATCCTGTACCGGAGCGATACCTTCAAATACGATATTTCCGGCACACAGGAATAGTGGAGCCTAAGAAAGGAGAGCGGACCGATGCCTGAACACGGAACGAGACGGGTCCTGCTGGATCTGGCCGTCTCACTCGACGGATTCATCGAGGGGAAAAACGGCGAAACCGACTGGTGCATCATGGAGCCCGACATGAAATTCGATGAATTCCTCGACGGGATCGGCACGATCCTCTATGGAAGGAAAAGTTATGATATGTGGGGACAGTATGCACCGGAAGAAGGGGCCCCGGCAGAAGAAAAAGACTTCTGGGAACAGATTAACAGCAAGGAGAAGATCGTATTCTCAAGAACGAAGAACAGCGATGATGCGGTGTACATCCATGAGGATATTCGTGGCACGATCGCCCGGCTGAAGGCGCAGCCGGGCAGGGACATCTGGCTGTACGGCGGAGCGGGTCTGATCACCACATTTGTCAACAATGGGCTGGTTGACGAGTTCAGGCTTTCGGTCCATCCGGTCGTTCTCGGCGAAGGCAAGCCGCTGTTCACGGACGTCAGGGAGCGGCTGAACCTGAGCCTGGCCGGGACACGTTCGTTTTCATCGGGCGTGGTCCAGCTGATCTATCATCGGAATTGAATACGAACATGCAAGACGGATTTCCGGGTAACCGGAAGTCCGTCTTTTTGGAGCTTAGGAAATGATAAAACTTCACTCTGTGGAAGATGATTATTCCCGTGTCGGCCACGTCGAGCTCCAGCGCCCAGAAACTAGCAAACTTCACCCTTCTCCACTACGATCAGTCAACATCGGCTCGTCCCTCGTCGTGTTTCCTTTATCTCATTACGAAGGACTCCAGTTTGTACGTTGCTAAGCGGCGCTTGCGCTTTTGATCTTTACATTTCTTAACACAGCCTTAACCCGCGCTAAGTTGTCGCCAAGTTAGGATGAAGTCAGCAGAGGAGGGAGAGTCCGATATGAAGCGGAGACGCATGACTGAAATCCTGATCGAGGGGAACCCGGAGCTGGCGGACCGGCTTGCATCTGAGATCAGGCACCACTATCCCGTGCGGGAGCTGGCCGCCCCCCGGCAGGGCCTGACGATGATCAAGATGAGGGAGACGGCCAAGCAGTCGCTGTTTTATCTGGGCGAAGTGCTGGTGACGGAGGCGAAGGTCGAGATCGGTGACCACATCGGCGTCGGAATTGTCGCGGGTGTCCGGGAAAAGCTTGCCGGAGATCTGGCGGTGATCGACGCGGCCTGCCGCGCCGGGCTTTCCGAGACGGCGGGATGGACCGCAATGCTGGAGGCGGAGGAGATCCGTCTGGCCGACAGGAAACGCAGGGAACTGGCCGCGCTGGAAAAGACAAAAGTCCAATTCGACACGATGGAAGAGTGAGGGGAGAACACAATGCAAATTGATTCAGTGCATGACATCCAGAAAGTTTACCGTGAACTGCTGCAATGCATGGCCAGGCCCGGAAGGATCGCGGACATCCGGGAATCGGCGGCAAAGGCCGACTTTGTCCGGGAATGCCACCCGGCGACATTCCTCGTGATCCAGTCTGTGCTGGACGCGGAAGTCACGTTCCATGTGCTCGGTGACCGTTCTGACGCCATCCGACGGAAAATTGCGGATTACACATTTGCCGCTCACGCTTCTGCCGGTGAAGCGGATTATATCATCGCTCCGGCAGGCACTTTCGAACAGGAACTGCTTGACGCGATGCGCGCCTGCAAGGCCGGCACACTCGAGAATCCCCACCAGTCGGCCACGTGGATCATCGAGTCCGAAGCACTGGAAGGGACGGCGGAATTGAAGCTGTCAGGTCCCGGCATCCGGGATGAAGCGGACGCTCCCATTGCACTCAGTGAAGGGCTGGTCAGCGCACGGAACATGAAAACGCAGGAGTTCCCGACAGGCATCGACCTCATCTTCACGGACGGCGACGGGCGCATCTCCTGCATCCCGCGCACGACGGCCATCTCGGCGAAGGAGGAATCGGCATGGGTTATGTAGCGGTCAAAGGCGGCACGGAGGCGATCGAAGCTTCCATCGACCGTCTGAAATACGAACGTCTCAAGGGCGGCGAGCAGGTGGAAGTGTCCGCCATCCTGTCCTCGATGAGGCTGCTCATCGACCAGGTCATGTCCGAGGCGAGCCTCTACTCTCCGGAACTTGCGGCGCTCGCGATCAAGCAGGCGGAAGGCAGCATGGAGGAAGCGGTGTTTCTTCTCCGTGCACACCGCTCGACATTGCCGCGGCTGTATTACAGCGAGACGGTGGAGCCGGAGCGGATGGCGGTAGAGCGCCGGATTTCGGCAAGCTTCAAGGATATCCCCGGCGGCCAATTGCTCGGCGCGACCCATGACTACACACACCGGCTGATCGACTTTTCCCTCCTCGAAGAACAGGAAGAAGAGCGGCAGCAGTGGTTGCAGCAATATGAAGGTGAACTGTCCGCACTGGAAGACGCGGCGGGGGACGGCACGTATCCGAAAGTGGTGGAGTACCTGAGGAACGAAGGGCTGTTCGAGACATTTGAGCCGGACAACACCGAGCCGGATGACGTCACGAAGAATGTCTTCCAGTTCCCCGCATCGCGCAGCGAGCGCCTGCAGATCCTCACGCGCGGCCAGACCGGTGCGGTGACGGCGCTCGGCTATGCTTCGCTTCGGGGGTACGGCCAGGTCCACCCGACCGTCGGCGAAGTCCGCGTCGGATATCTTCCGATTACGGTCCCGGCGCACGGCGGCGAGGACGGGGACGATTCGTACTACATCGGATCGGTCCGGGCGACCGAAGTGGAGTCGTTTGTTCCGATGCCCACAAAGGGACCGGACGGCAAGCAGGAGCTCCGGTTCGAGATCGGCTACGGCATCTGCTACGGGCAGAACGAGACGAAGGCGATCGCCATGAGCATCCTGGACCAGTGCCTGGAGCACCCGGAAAGCGATGCCCCGTCCCATGACGAGGAGTTTGTCCTGCTCCATGTGGACACGGTGGAGTCGACCGGATTCATTTCCCACCTGAAGATGCCGCATTATGTCACATTCCAGTCCAAGCTGGACAGCGTGCGGAACACGAGGAAAGGAAGGGACGGACATGAAAGCTGAACCGCAATTCGCCTTCCTGGATGAAGGCTCGAAAAAAGAGATCCGCAGGGCGTCGCTGAAGGCGGTCGCCATCCCGGGCTACCAGGTGCCGTTCGCCTCACGCGAAATGCCGATGGCGCGCGGCTGGGGCACGGGCGGCCTGCAGCTGACCTGCTCGCTCGTCGGCAAGGACGATGTGCTGAAAGTGATCGACCAGGGGGCCGATGAATCGGTCAACGCCGTCAGCATCAAGAAGCTGGTACAGGCGACGACGGGCATCCCGGTCACTGAGCGGACCGAGGAAGCGACGCTAATCCAGTCCCGCCACCGGATTCCCGAGGTACCGCTGACCAAAGACCAGATCCTGGTCCTGCAGGTACCGATGCCGGAACCGCTCCGCAAGTACGAGAAAAAAGAATCCGTCACAAAGCGGCTCCATGCCGAGAGCGAATACAGCGGCGCGTGGCTCATGCTGTTCGAGCAGATCATGAAATACGGGCGCACGACGACCGGCGCCGACCACCCGGTGCTTGTCAACGGACGGTACGTCATGGCGCCGAGCCCGATTCCCCGGTTCGATAACCCGAAAATGGACCATTCCGAGGCACTGATCCTGCTTGGGGCCGGCAGAGAAAAGAAAATCTATGCGGTGCCGCCGTATACCGAGATCCGTTCCCTCGCCTTCGAGGACCATCCGTTCAAGGGAGAGGACTTTTCCGGAAAGTCCTGCCGTTTCTGCGGCGCGACCGGTGTCTTCCTGGATGAATTCTACATCGAAGAAACCGGCATGACAGAGTATCAGTGCAACGACACGAGCCACTGCGCGGACCGGCTGGAGCGCCAGGGCGAAAAAGAGGTGCAGCATGCAACGATTTGAAGAGCGTCCCCTCCTGAAAGTGGAAAACCTGACCAAGCAATACGGTCCGGGATGCGGAGAATGCAGCCAGTCCGGAAGGCCGGGTCTCATCAAGAACTACTGCCCGTCCTGCGGCACGGTCTACGCCTGCAGCGATGTCTCGCTCGACGTGTACCCGGGGGAGATCCTCGGGATTGTCGGCGAGAGCGGC
>NZ_AOFT01000028.1 GCF_000348905.1 Bhargavaea cecembensis DSE10 | reverse complement strand
GTGCTCGCCGCGGTGCATCTCTCTGCGACAGCTTAATTATAATACCACGCCTCGTTCCGGGTGTCAACAAGAAACAATCAACTTTTTCATTTCTTTTTCGCCCCGAAAAAAGCGACTTCCCCAATATACGCCGGTCTCGGATAAAAGTCAAGCGCCGATCTGCAATTCCGCTCTTCCTCCTATAAAAGGACGGAGAGCGCGCAGACCGACGCAACGCCGGGAATGCCCAGTATGGCAATCATGAGCCCGGACATCAGATTCACCGGGACAAAAAATCCGAGGAGACCCAGACCGACGTTCAGGAGGAACAGGACCAGGAAAGCTGCGGCAAGCCGGAACCAGAAGACGGACAGTTTTTCCGCGACTGTATAAAGGATCCGCTTGTTGCGGACCAGGACGAGGAGAATGAACAGTCCAGCCGCAATGCCGATGGCAAGTTTCAAACCGATCCCATCCTTTTTCCGTTTTTCACTCCGTATCCACTGTATGCCTTCAAGTTCTCCCCTATTCAAAAAAAGACGGCGGCCGGGGCCATCCGTCACTGCTTGAGGGAGATGTTGCGCCTTCTCGCCTCTTTATATAGATAGAAATGCCTGGCCTCAGCCATCAGACGCTGCGTGCGGGCGATGCCTTCGTCGTCGAAGCGCGAAGCCTGGCGCTCAATCTCCTTTGCCTGCATCCATTCATCATGTGTTTCTTTGATGAGCCGGATCAGGCGTTCGTCATACTCACGCTTTAGTTTCTTCCTCCGGCCGAACATCCGGTGCCACTCCTTCTTTCCTGGATATCAGAGTTCCCTGCGGCCCTCGAGCGCCTTGGACAGCGTGACTTCATCCGCATATTCAAGATCGCCGCCGACAGGAAGCCCGTGTGCAATACGTGTCGTACGGATGCCGGACGGCTTGATGAGCCGGGAGATGTACATGGCCGTCGCTTCCCCTTCGATCGTCGGGTTGGTGGCGAGGATCACTTCCTGCACAGTCTCGTCCTGGAGGCGCTTCAGCAGATCCGGAATATTGATGTCTTCCGGACCGATACCGTCCATCGGCGATATTGCGCCGTGAAGAACATGGTACAGACCGTTGAAGTCGCGCATTTTCTCCATGGCGATGACGTCCTTCGGCTCCTGGACGACGCAGACCATCGAACGGTTTCGCGATTCGTCCTTGCAGATCCGGCACGGATCCGTGTCCGTGATGTGCCCGCAGACGGAACAGAATGTCAGGTCGCGCTTTGCGTCGACAAGCGCCTTCGAGAATTCAAGCACTGTGTCCTCTTTCATATCCAATACATGAAAAGCGAGCCGGGCGGCCGTCTTCGGCCCGATCCCCGGCAGCTTCATAAAGCTGTCGATCAGCTTGGAAATCGGTTCAGGATAATGCAATCTGGTTCCATCCTCCTCATGAAATATAAGAGACGGGCCGCCGCATATCGCGTGCCGGCCCGTCCGCTCGACGGAAATCTCAGAACATACCCGGGAGGTTGAGGCCCTTCGTGAACTGGCCCATTGTCGAGTTGGTCAGTTCATCGGCCTGCTTCAGTGCATCGTTGGTTGCGATGACGATCAGGTCCTGCAGCATCTCCACATCTTCGGGATCTGCAACGGACGGATCGACCGTCACTTCCAGCACTTCCTTGTGGCCGGAGACGACCACTTTGACCATGCCGCCCCCTGCTGTGCCTTCGAGGCGCTTTTCGCCGAGTTCTTCCTGTGCTTCCGCCATCTGCTTCTGCATCTTCTGCATCTGTTTCATCATGCCTTGCATATTGCCCATACCACGCATCGTATTTCCTCCTCAATATAAATAATGCTCAGTCATCATACACGTTGACGGCTTCCTTGCCGAACAGCTTCTCGGCTTCCCCGACAAGCGGATCCTGCACGGGGGCACCTGCCTCCTCCAGGAAGGCAAGCGCCTCTTCCGCCGCTTCTTCATCCGGATTTCCGGGCTCTTGCCTGTTTTCCCCGGAAGACGGCTTTTGGAGTCCGTTCTCCCGGATAAACGCTTCCCGGATCTTCAGCCAGTCTTCCTCCGGCACGAACACGACATCATACGCCTTGCCTGCCCGTGCCGACAGCCCCTGGGAAAGCGAAGCCAGGAACTCCGGGTTGCTTGCGGCCATGCCGCAGTGAATTGCATATTTGAATTTTAACACAAACGCCTTGTCCGACGCCGCTACCGGCTCGGCATCATTCAGAAGTGCCGCCTGTGATTTCTGCATGTCGCTAAGGATGGATGCCCAGTTCGATTTAATCGACCGGATATCCTCTTTCGTGGCATTGGCCAGCACATCCCGGATGCGGCCTTCCTGCACCTGGAATCCATTTTTGGACTTGGGTGCAGGCCGGCGCCGCTCCGGCGACGGGCTTTCGGCAGCTGCAGGGATACCCTGCTGGAGGCGTCGCGTCAGGTCGGATACCGTCTGCTCGAGCCGGCTGACCTGGCGCTGCAGTTCCTCCACCTCTCCGCCTGCACCGGCAGAAGCGGGTCCCGCAGCGGAGACGGGTGTTCCGTCCGCCTGGATCATCCGGAGGAAGGCTGCCTCCAGATACACCTTCGCGTGGTTTGAGAACCGCATTTCCTGCTGGGTTTCGGACAGGATGCTGATGAACGCATACAGCCGTCCTTCAGGCAGTGACTCCGAAAGCGGCATGAACCCATCCGGCTCAGAGATGATTTCAAGCAGGTCCGGCATGCCCGGCGCCGCCTTCATGACCAGAAGATCGCGGAAGAACGTGATCAGATCCTCCGTGAGCCGGACCACATCCTTTCCTTCGGATACGAGCCGCTCCAGAAGCGACAGCGCAGCCGCGGCATCCTTGCCGGAAAGCGCCTCGGCAATTTCACGGAACAATTCTTCGCCGATCGAGCCGGTGACCATCACGGCATCATCCGCCGTGACATCATCGCCGCCAAACGACACGGCCTGGTCAAGCATGCTGAGCGCATCCCGCATGCCGCCCGCGGCTGCCTGTGCGATAACCTTCAGCGCCGGTTCCTCATACGGAATTCCGCTATCATCCAGTACCTGCTCCATGCGATCCTTCAGGTCCGCCCGGGAAAGCGGTTTGAAGTCGAAGCGCTGGCAGCGCGAAATGATGGTCGGCGGAAGCTTGTGCGGCTCCGTCGTCGCCAGGATAAAGACGACATGTGCCGGCGGCTCCTCGAGCGTCTTCAGAAGGGCATTGAAGGCGCTGTTGGAGAGCATGTGCACCTCATCGATGATATACACTTTAAAACGGGAATGGGACGGGGCGAAACGAACTTTCTCGATAATCTCCCGGATCTCTTCGACACGGGAGTTGGAGGCCGCGTCAAACTCGATGACGTCCGTGTCCGAGCCGTCCGTGATTCCGCGGCAGGAGTCGCATTCGTTGCACGGCTCGTCCGTCGGTGCCTTGACGCAGTTCAACGCCTTTGCAAAGATTTTTGCCGTACTTGTCTTCCCGGTTCCCCGCGGACCCGAAAACAGGTAGGCATGGGTCGTCTTGTCCTGGAGGAGGGCATTCTGCAGCGTCCGCCTGACGTGCTGCTGCCCGCTCATCTCTCCGAATGTCTGCGGCCTGTAGGCCCTGTAGAACGCCTGATACATGTGCAACTCCCCTCCTTCCGGACACAATTTCATATGTCTCAATTATACCATACGGGTGTCCCCCGCGCCTCGATCTTCTCCAGGTTCCGCCGGAGAGTTTTCCTTTCCGGATCCGGGAAAATTTTCGGGCACACAAAAGGCCCGTCCTCATCCGGACGGGCCGATTACATGTCTATGAAAATGCCGTGCACCTTTCTTCGACCGATGCACACAAGCGTTACTCCTGTCGTTGGCTCGGTTTAGGCTGCCCCGCGGCACATGGGTTTACCCACTTAATGCTGCTTCCTTCCGGACCTGACATGGTTCGTGGGGTCCCATTGCGCAGGACCCAAACGTCTTCACTACGTGCAGAAGGCAGGCCTTGCATGACAAGCGGCCTCGGAAAGGGATTCAGTCCCGCTGGAGCGGATTGCGGGTTACAGGACACCGCTACCTTCCCACCTAGCACGGCGAGATTTATTATACGACCTGCGGAGAAAAAAATCAACCCACACCTTTCATCTCCGTTGACACAGGGAACGCATCGTGATAAATTATTTCCGTGACATGGAGGAGTACCCAAGTCTGGCTGAAGGGGTCGGTCTTGAAAACCGAGAGGCGGGTAACACCGCGCGGGGGTTCGAATCCCTCCTCCTCCGCCATTTCACAAACACGCGCATAAAGTTGAGATAGAAAAAATCCGTTGCTTCTGCAGCGATTTTTTCTCCTGATATATGATTGAAAATTTAAAAGAACCGAAACTCATGCACAAATAAAGCCGCCGGCACCCGATGCCGGCGGCTTTTTCGTTCTTATAGTCCGAACTGCCGGATGATCGCATCCGAGATCATGTCGGACATTTGGAGGGCGGCCGACTCAATGCGGTCATAGACTTCGACCTCCAGCTCAAAATTCTCCACGATCATACAGACCGCCTCGAGTTTGGTCAGGGCAAGGTGTTCGTAAAACATCGCCTTGATATCTTCCTTGCCGATATACGGATTCGCTTTACTGAGAAAGTCCACGATTTCGTCCGCGTTCCTGTACCAGTCCCGTTCAATCTGTTCCGCCTTTTCCGTTTCTCCGGCTTTGGCCGCCTTCACCAGATCGGCAGCGATGGTGAGATGCTCCCTGATGAGCGAGGCAAACTGTTCCCCTGCCTGCTCTCCGTAATACGGCTTGATCGCGTTCCCCATGTCTTCCGCATTCCGGAGCAGCCGCGAAACCGTGAATTCGGTATCCGGCAGATCAAAGACAAGGCTGATGATGGTCATCCGCGTCCAGGCAATGTGCTGTTCCCAAAGAAGCCTCATATCGGCTTTTAGCTTGGCGGCTTCAGCAGAAATCATCTGCCTCCCCGCTCCCGGCATCTGTACGGGCATCATCGGGACGGCCATAAAGCCGACAGGCTGCAGTCCCGCCATGCAGGGACCCGGAAAGTGATACCTTCTCACAGAATCTCCACCCCAAACGTTTCTAATGGGCTATCTTATTCATGACGCAGCCTGTCTGTGAACATGGAAAGAGCCTGCCGATCACGGGCAGGCTTTCTATCATCCTTTTATATCCGCGGTGTTCCCGTAGAAGTGCATCCAAGCCTCAAGGATCCCCCCCGCACACGGGCGGGTGGCCCGGAAAAGGGCGTCATGGCCCTCCGCTTCCAAAAGTTCCGGCTGGGCATTCGAGACCATCACCGCCGGATAGCCGAGCATGAGCATGTCAAGGTCATTTCCGGAATCCCCCGCGATCAGGATGCGGGCATCCCCGTCCGCAAACTTGCCGATCACGTAGCGGAGCGCTTCCCCCTTCCCGCCGCCTTCGGGCAGAATATCCACATCCCGCCCGGAGCTGAAAACATACGTATGCGGAACACCTTCCTCCAAAAGGGCCTGCCTCAGCTTTTCGGCAGGCTCACCGCCTTCGGAAAAGAAGGAGACCCGTCTTGTGTCGGGAAGGTCCTGCAGCCGGATGCCGGGAATCTTCCCCGCAATCCGCCGCACTGTCTGAGGTTCCCAGTTCTCCGTCATCCGCCGGCTCCAGCCGGGATCTTCCGCAAGCTCCGGACCGGCAAAGACGGACGTACCGACATCGGTGATAAGGATATCCGGAACCGGCAGCTCTTCCCCGCGGATGAGTTCCATGGCAGATGCCCGGTGGCGCCCCGTCACATAGGCAAGAGCAACCCGGTCGGGCAGGGAATCATAGTAATCGAGCAGTTCGCGGAGGCCCGCCTCGTCCCCGACAAATGTGCCGTCCAGGTCAGTCGCCAACAGATACCGGATCTTCTGCACGGTACAACACCTCGTAGATTTCATGAATATCGGCAGCGATTGCCGACCAGTTAAATACGTTTCTCGCGCGCTCCAGAGCCTGCCTGCCCAGGCGGCCCGCAAATTCCGGATCCCCGGCAATGCGCCTCATGCCGCGGGACAGTTCCGCCGGGTTTTTGGCCGAGACGAGAAGGCCGGTCCGGCCGTCCTGGACGACGTCCTGGAGCCCGCCGACTTCGGAAGCGATCACAGGCGTACCGCAGGCCTGGGCCTCCGCGGCCACCATGCCGAACGATTCATAGTAAGACGGAACAATGACCGCTGTTGCGTGACAGAACAGGTCGGCAAGTTCCCGCTGTCCGAGCGGACCAAGGAATGTGACGCGGTTCTCCATTCCGGCAACTGCAGCGCGAAGGCGAGCCTTCATCGGGAGCCCGCTTTTCGGGTCGATGTCCTCTGTGGCCCCGCCTGCCAGAATGAGCCTTGCATCCCTTCCTTGCCGGAGAAAGAGCCGAAATGCGCGCAGTAGTGTCAGGATGCCCTTTGTCTGCTCGAACCGGCCGGCATAGACGAACAGGGGCGATTCGCCTTTGACTGCGGCTGAAGACGCCTGTTCAAAAGACCGGCCGACTCCGATCGAGACCACTGACACGCTTGAGCGCATGCCGGCAAAGTCCAGGATCATATCTTTTTCAGTCGGTGTCGTGGCAATTACGCGGTCTGCCCGTCCGAGGATCTCTTTTTCTGCCCTCAGCCGTGCCTCTTCCACCTGTCCGGTCGCCTTTGCTTTGGCAATTCCGAGCGAATGGGAAGTGTGGACGATCCGTGTTCCGTAATCATTCCGGATCCTGAGGCCCAGCAGGCCCGAAAGCCAATAATGGGTATGGACAACGTCATAGGCGTTCAGGTCGATGATCGCTTTCATCTCTTTATAGAAGGCGGGAAGAAGTTCCAGCATCTCGGACTTCGGCACGAATTCATTGCGGCCGGCCGCAATCCGGATCACCCGGCAGGAACCGCCGAACCGCTCAACCTGCGGTGTGTCCGGGGCGCTCCAATGAGTGACAACATCGATCGACAATCCGCGTCCGGCAAGGGCCTCCGCAAGCTGGCGCACGTAGTTGTTCTGTCCGCCCGATTGCTTTCCTCCCAATTTCGCCAGAGGATCTCCATGGTCTGAAATAAACAATACTTTCTTGCACATAATCAGATGGACAACCCCTTTCCTACTAATCTCCCCTCTGAAAAACGCAGAGTAGTAATTTGGTATACCCTACTTCACCAAAAGCTAAACAAATTCTGGCATGTTTCGATTAAAACTGGGTAATGTAAAGGTAGTGTGAAGTAGAAAAAGAGAGAAACGGGTAATGTTAAGGTAATATTAAGAGTAATAGAGAGAAAGGCGGGATGTTATGGGGTTGAAACAGGAAAAATGGTATCGGCCTGCAGAAGTGGCAGTAAAGGTGGCGGCAGCGCGGGCGCTTGCCGCCTTTCTGCCCCGCCCGAAACGGGAAATCGTTCTGGTCGGAGGCAATCTGGGCGAGAAATACGAAGACAACGCCTCGGTCTTTCATGACTATCTGGTCCGGGAGCGGCCGGACCTGGACGTTTACTGGATGTATGACCCTTCAACCGACTACGTCCGGAGGGAAGGGATTCCGAACGCCATTCCCCTCGGCACCTTCAGAAATTACCTGCTGTTTTTCCGGGCTGCGTATACATTCCACGGTCATTCCCTCCTCTATGACATCGCACCCGGCATCGACCGGTATGTCCACCTCAACAAAAAGACAGTAATGACCCATATCAGCCACGGCATCGAGGGATTCAAAAAGATCCTGATCCTTCCGGAAGACAGGCCGCTGCTCAGGCGGACCGATTATTTTAACTGCGCCTCTCCCTATGAGAAGCGCATCAAGCAATACGGATGGGGAGTCCCCGAGGAAAAGCTGGTCACGACCGGCATGGCCCGTTTTGACCGTCTCAAGCCGGACAGCCCCTCTTCGGAAGTACGGAATATTCTTGTCATGATGACCTGGCGGGAGTGGCTGTTCGGCCTGTCCGATGAGGAATTCATGGAAAGCGAGTACTTCAGGCGGACGACCGGCATGCTGAACGACACGGCATTTCTTCAGATGGTCCGGGAGCGCGGGCTGAACGTGAAGGTTGCGCTACACCCCTTCATGAAACGGTTCGAGCGGTTTTTCAAAGGCTTTCCCGGATCGGAGCGGATCCGTTTTTATTCTTTTGATGAAATCTCCATCAAAGATGAAGTTGTCCGGGCCGACATGCTCCTGACAGACTATACAAGCGTGTCATGGGATTTCCTCTATCAGAACAAGCCGATCATCTTCTATATGTTTGACCAGGAAGAGATGGAAAAGCACCGCGGCACCTATCTTGACCTCGACGGCGAACTCTACGGCTACAAGGCAAGGAGCCTGCAGGATGTGACCGGACTTCTTGACCGCATCACGGCCGGTGAGAACACGAATCCGTTCTACGGAAAGTCCGGAGAATACTTTCAGTACTTTGACCATGAAAACTGCCGCAGGCTTGCAGACCGTGTCATCGGGCCGGCCCGTTCGACCGAGAAACTCAAAGTCCGCACGAAGACCGTTCCCACGGAATCATAAAAGGAGCAGTTCCCGCTCAAGGGGACCTGCTCCTTTTGATTTCTATTTAGTTTCCCGACTGACGGTCATAATTCCGGAGGATCATGCCATTTGTGCGATACATGCCGAACCGTTCATAAAATGGCACCACATCATCATCACAGCAGACGTCGATCATGTAGAGATGGTCCAATTCACCGGTCAGCCTGCGCACAAGCTCCTGTCCGATGCCGGCCCCCTGGTACCCGGGCAGCACTTCCAAAAGCGGAATATAGGCGGACAGGACGCCATCGCTCACGGCGGTGATGAACCCGGCGACCCGGCCGGCTTCCCGGTCAACGGCCACCACCCTGTGGCTGCTGTTCCGGAGAAGCCGCAGATGGGCATCCTCCGACGGCGGGTCCGGCCATCCCACAAAAAAGCCTTCAAGCATGCCGGTTGTGATTCCTTCAAGATTTGTTCTGTATTCCAATTTCAATCGGATCCGCTCCTTCTCTTTTTTAGTGGGTAAAAAGAGCGGATGATCAAAAGTAGAGCAGCATTTCCAGGTCCTCCGTTCGTGTTTACACGGTGATGGCAGCGGCGCCGGCGGACGAGGCCCGCAAGGCAATCGGACGGTATGCCGGGAACTCTCCGGCAAGCCGCTCCGCGATCGATTTTTCCGCGCCGGATTCTGTCAGTACGAATATTGACGGACCCGCACCGCTGACGGCCGTGCCGTATGCGCCGGCTTCACGGGCAAACCGGCGGATCTTCTCGAAATCCGGGAACAGCTGAGTCCGATACGGCTCATGGAACACGTCCCGCTCCATCATCCGTCCGGCAAGTTTCCAGTTACCGATGGCGATTGCCGCCGCCATCACGCCGTTGGCCGCACTGCCGCAGACCGCATCTGCGTACCGCAGGCTTTCAGGGAGAAGGCCCCGGGACTCCTCCGTCGCAAGCGGGCGGTCCGGGACGAGGACCACCGCCCCGACATCCGGATCCGGGATATGGACCGTCTCCACTTCGCCGTCACAGTAATGGGAAAACACCGCGCCTCCCATGATCGCCGCGACAACATTATCGGCATGGCCCTCGATGTCACTGCCGATCCTGACCTTCTCGTCCATAGCCAGTCCTAGCCCGTACAGATGGTCCGCCGCCTCGATTCCTGCTGCGACGGCGGTCGCACTGCTTCCAAGCCCCTTGCCGAGCGGGATCTCCGAGTGCACGGTGAGCCTGCAGGGCTCCGCCTCCACTCCGGCCCGCCGTGCGGTTTCCTGCATCGTCCGGACGATCAGGTTTTCCTCCCCGCCGGCAAGACCCGCATATTCTTCCCCTTCATAGATCACTTCCCATGCAGCGGCCTTTTCCGCCTCCACTTCCATATAAAGTGCGAGTGCAAGCGCCGCGCAGTCAAATCCTGGCCCCAGGTTCGCCGTCGTGGCCGGCACCCGGATGGCGAGCGTCGGCCGGCCCATCAGCGGGCCTCCGCCTTGATGCCGCTGATGAATGTCTCGAACTCTTCCTGTGTGATCGGCCTGCTGTCCTCGTTGGCCAGGATTGCGGTGTCCGGGTCCTTCAGACCGTTTCCTGTCAGGACGCCTACAACAGTCGCGCCCCGCTTCAGGCCGCCGGACTCCAGCTGCTTCTTGATGCCGGCGATCGTCGCGCACGATGCCGGTTCAGCGAACACCCCTTCACGCGATGCGATCAGCTTATAGGCTTCGAGGATCTCATCGTCTGTCACGGCGAGAATATTCCCGTTCGACTCTGCGAGCGCCGCCTCAGCCAGCTGCCAGCTGGCCGGGTTTCCGATGCGGATGGCCGTCGCAATTGTCTCCGGCTGCTCGACAGGCGCTCCGTTGACAATCGGGGCTGCGCCGGCTGCCTGTACGCCGAGGAGCTGCGGACGGTCCGTGCCCCGCTTTTCGGAATACTCCTTGAACCCTTTCCAGGCAGCTGAAATGTTTCCTGCGTTGCCGACCGGGAGCGCGAACACATCCGGCACTTTGCCGAGCTGCTCGATTGCCTCGAATGCAATCGTCTTCTGGCCCTCCAGGCGGTACGGATTGACAGAGTTCACGACTGCAATGTCATCGCCCCCCGTTTCCCGCACCATGCGGAGCGCTTCATCGAAGTTCCCTTCGATTTCAAGGATTTCCGCTCCGTACATCTTCGCCTGCGCAAGCTTTCCGAGCGCGATCTTTCCTTCAGGGATGACGACGACTGTGCGCATGCCGGCACGCGCGCCGTATGCAGCCGCAGAAGCCGACGTATTTCCTGTTGACGCACAGATCAGGGCAGACTTGCCCTCTTCCTTTGCCTTGGCGACCGCCATGACCATCCCGCGGTCCTTAAAAGAGCCCGTCGGGTTGGCGCCCTCGGTCTTCACATACAGGTCGATGTCCCACTCCCGGGAAAGATTGTCCAGCCGGATCAGCGGCGTGTTCCCTTCCTGCAAGGTGAGGGAAGGCGTGTCTTCCGTAACCGGCAGCCACTCCCGGTATTCCTCGATCAGGCCCTTCCAGCGCTTCGCAGATTTGTTGTTGGTTTCCATGTTGACGCCACCTCCGGATGAATGTACACTATGAAAAAACATATGTTCACTGTATAAGGACATTATAGTCCCGGAGGTTGACAGAAACAACCCCTCCGTACTATATTTTAAAACAATTCATTCTGTTATGAAATGAAATTTAAAGAGATAGGATCTGATGAGATGAAAGTGTGTAAATTTGGTGGTACTTCGGTCGCGTCGGCGGAACAGATTATGAAAGTCGCCGGCATCATCTCATCCGACCGCTCCCGTCGGATCGTCGTCGTCTCGGCTCCCGGGAAGCGGTATCCGGAAGACCGGAAAGTGACCGACATGCTGATCCGCCTGGCGGACGCTGCCCTGGACAATAAAGACACCGAACCGCTTCTTGCGGAAGTGGTGGGCCGGTTCAGCCTGATCGCGGAAGGACTCGGTATCGGCGGGGAATTCGTCTCAACAGTCGAGGAAGATCTCCGCTCCCGGCTTGCTGCGGACCGGCCGCATGCAGGCCGCTTCATGGACCTGATGAAGGCCGCGGGCGAGGACAACAATGCACGGCTCATCGCGGCCTATCTGAACCAGATCGGCATCGAAGCGGTCTACAAGTCGCCGAAAGAGGCCGGCCTCATCGTTGAGGGGCCTGCAGGAGACGGCATGGCAGATACGGAATCTTACGTCCGCCTTTCTAAATTGAAGGAAGAAACCCGTGTCATCGTCTTTCCCGGCTTTTTCGGCTATACGAAAGACGGCGTCCTCTGCACGTTCGGCCGCGGCGGATCCGATATCACGGGTGCGATCCTTGCGGCATCGACCGGTGCCGACATGTATGAGAACTTCACCGATGTGGACGGCGTCTTCGCCGCCAATCCGAATGTCGTCGACAATCCGGCACTGATCGGCAAAATGACTTACCGGGAGATGCGGGAACTTGCTTACAACGGATTCACTGTCCTGCATGATGAATCCCTCATGCCGGCATTTAACCATTCCGTGCCCGTCAACATCAAAAACACGAACAACCCGGCAGCGCCCGGGACGCTGATCGTCAAGGAACGCGAATGCAAAACCCAGCCGGTCATCGGCATCGCGGCGGACAGCGGCTTCAGCACCCTGTATGTCGACAAGTATCTGATGAACCGGGAAATGGGCTTTGGCCGCCGCCTGCTCGGCATTCTTGAAGACGAGCAGATTTCCTTCGAGCACACCCCGACCGGGATCGACAACATGTCCGTCATCATCCGGAACAAGTTCCTGACCCCTGAAAAGGAAGAACGGATCTTGAAGCGCTGCTTTGACGAACTGAAAGTGGATGACGCCCATATCAGCTCCGACTACTCGATGATCGTGCTTGTCGGCGAGACGATGCGCTATTCCAAGGGCCTTGCCGCCCGCGCCGCAATGGCGCTTGCCGGCTCCGGCACGAACATCGAGATGATCAACCAGGGTTCTTCGGAAGTATCCATCGTCTTTGGCGTGAAAAAAGAAGACGAGAAAAAGGCGCTCCGTGCGGTGTACAACGAATTCTTCGTCCCTGCACACGCCCATACCTTTTGAACCGAAAAACAAAAAGCACCGCCCTTCCGGTTAAATCCGGTCGGGCGGTGCTTTTCTGTATTACTTCTCCAGCAGGTTGGCCTGCTTCATGAAGAAGGCCATGCGCTCCACGATATCTTCTGTCGCGTCCGGATCCTTCAGGAGATCATAGTCCTTGATATCGAGGCGGAGGACCGGGCAGGCGCTGAACGAGTCGATCCACCGGGTATACCGCTCGTACATTTCTTCCCAGTAGGCAACCGGCGTCGCCTGTTCCATCGGCCGTCCGCGCTCCTTGATCCGCTCGAGGATATGGTCGAATGACCCTTCCAGGTAGATCAGCAGGTCCGGGTGAGGGAAGTATGGCGTCATGACCATCGCCTCGAACAGTTCGGTATAGGTGCCGTAGTCGACGGGATCCATCGTCCCCTTCTCGTAGTGCATGCGGGCGAAGATGCCGGTGTCCTCATAGATCGACCGGTCCTGGACAAACCCGCCGCCATATTCGAACATCCGCTTCTGCTCTTTGAAGCGCTCCGCGAGGAAATACACCTGGAGATGGAAGGCCCATTTCTCGAAGTCATCATAGAAGCGTTCGAGATAAGGGTTGGAATCCACTTTCTCGTAAGAGGTACGGAAATTCAGCGCTTCGGCAAGCGAACGGGTCATCGTGGACTTCCCGACGCCGACCGTCCCGGCAACCGTGATGACGGCATGCTTCGGGATGTTGTATTTTTCTCTGAGGTTCATTCTGTGACTTCCTTTCCGATCACCTGGTCGATCTGATCCAATATGTACGTTCTGTCCTCCGCATTATGGACAAAGTCATACTTGTCTCCGCTAAATCGCAGCACCGGAATTTCCGGATGCGCGGCCTCGAACCGGTCGATGAAGACCTCATAGTCCGCCGACAGCTGCTTCATGTATTCCGGGTCCATGTTTTTCTCGAAATCCCGGCCCCTCATGGCGATGCGCTTCATCAGTGTGTCCAGCCCCGCATGGAGGTAGACGATGACATTCGGCATTGGCATATCCTGCGTCAGGATACTGTAGATCTGCTCGTATTTTGCATACTCGCCGGGCTTCAGCGTTCTTCCGGCGAAGATGAGATTCTTGAAAATATGATAATCCGCGACGACGGGCTGGCGGTCATCCAGCACCTTCTTAATGTCACTGAGCTGTTTATACCGGTTGCACAAGAAGAACATCTCTGTCTGGAAACTCCATTCGTCGATGTCTTCGTAGAATTTATTGAGGAACGGATTTTCATCCACGATTTCCTTCAGCAGCCGGAATCGGTGCGTTTCCGCGATTTCGCTGGCGAGCGACGTCTTGCCGACACCGATCGGCCCTTCGACCGCGATAAACGGAACATGCATCCGGATTCCCTCCCTTTCTTGAGTTGACACTTCATTTTATCACAGGCGGCCGGACGGGCATACGAAAAAAAACCGGGTCCATCTCCGGTAGAAGATGGATGCCGGCTCAAAGCTGTTTCACGTGGAACATTTCGTCGAGCAGTCGCCAATTTTGCGGGAACGGGAATGACAAATGCCAATAGGAAATGCCCATGAGGCCCAATTCCTTGATCAGGTCGAATTTTGCCTTGATGGAGCGGGCATCCTCAAACCAGACGACATGCTCCTTGCCGTCCCGCCAGTAATTGAAAAACGGCGCCTGTGATGTCTCGTCGTACTGGATCGCGGCATTGCGTTCCCTGGCCCGCACGAGGGCAGCCTGCGGGCTCAGTCCCTGTGCCGGCGGGTTCCCCGGCTCGAACGGCAGCGTCCAGTCATATCCGTACAGGTTCTGGCCCATGAGAATCTTGCTTGGCTGGATGACGCTAACGGCAAACTCGAGAACGTCACGGACGGGCCCGATCGGCGACACGGCCATCGGAGGACCGCCGCTGTATCCCCATTCATACGTCATGACAACGACAAAATCCGCGATGCCGCCGATTGCCCCGTAGTCATGCCCCTCATACCAGACGCCCGGCTGGTCGGCGCTCGTCTTTGGCGCAAGGGCGACCGACAGTGTAACCCCCTCATCCAGCTGGCCCTTCAGTTTCCGGAGAAACGCCGTGTATGCGTCCCGGTTCTCCCGTCCAAGGTATTCAAAGTCCATATGGACATCTTTTGCCCCTTTTTCCCGGACGAGTGTATTGATTTCTCCAATAAGGCGGTCCTGCGCGGCCTCGCTTGCGAAAATCGCCTCTGCGATTTCCTGGCTGAATGCGCCCTCCTCCAGGTTCATGACGACGATTGCCGTCGCGGCACCCGCGGCTTCCGCCGCTTCTTCGATTCCTCCCCAGTCAAATAGGACAAGCGAGCCGTCCCGCCGGACCTCGTAGCCCGCCGGCATGACATAGGTCAGGAGCCCTTCCCTTTTCCGGATTTCCTGGATCAGAGAGGCGGGCGGTGTCTGTGTGTACCATTCCGCGTAGCCGTTCACAGTGATTTCCGGCCGATCGGCTGGCGGCGTCTGGGGAATGACCAGCGCCTGGCCGATGACGAGGACATCAGGATCCGGCAGTTCGTTGGCTGAAGCGATGTCTGCCGCCGGCACCCCGTACTGCCGGGCGATCGTATAGAGGCTATCCCCCTGCCTGACAACATGAATCATTGGTTTCCCTCCTTGGGCAGTCCGGTCCATCATATGCCGGGAAACGGAAAAGCGTGATACACTAGGGGGAAATTCAGTTGTTCAGGAGGTTCCGGGATGGACACGAACGAACCGTTAACGAATGGCGCCGGGGCGTCCGAGCAAGACCTTCAGTTCATGGGGCAAGCCATCCTGGAGGCAAAAAAAGCCGAGGCGATCGGTGAAGTCCCGATCGGGGCCGTAATCGTCCGGGACGGCAAAGTGATCGCCGCCTCGCACAATCTCCGTGAGCGGGACCAGGAAGCGACCGCCCACGCAGAACTTGCGGCCATCACCGAGGCGTGCCGGAAAACCGGCAGCTGGCGTCTGGAAGACACTGTCCTTTATGTCACCCTTGAGCCTTGCCCGATGTGCGCAGGCGCCATCCTGCAGTCCCGCATCCCGCGGGTGGTCTACGGGGCGCGCGACCCGAAGGCAGGCTGCGTCGATTCGCTCTACCGGCTGCTCGACGACCCCCGTTTTAACCACCGGTGCGATGTCACCGAAGGGGTGCTCGCCGATGAATGCGGCGCCCTTCTCACAAACTTTTTCCGGGGCATCCGCAAACGCAGGAAAGCCGAAAAGCAGGCGCGGAGGGCACTGGAGTCGGAACAAGGGGAATAAGACGGAGCTTGGAACGGAATGGAACCCATTTTGGCTCCCCTGCACTTGACCACCCTAATATTAGATTCAATCATGCCTGATATTAGCCCTTTTCCATAAGCAGAACAGTTAAAAATCCCCGCAGCCTCCTAAAAGGACTGCGGGGATTTCCGTTATTTCGCTTCGATTTTCTCTTTGCCGCCCATGTAAGGACGGAGTGCTTCAGGGATAATCACCGAACCGTCTTCCTGCTGGTAGTTTTCGAGGATGGCGGCAACGGTGCGGCCGATGGCAAGTCCGCTGCCGTTTAGCGTATGGACAAATTCAGGCTTCGCGCCCTGTTCGCGGCGGAAGCGGATATTCGCGCGGCGCGCCTGGAAGTCCTCGAAGTTCGAGCAGGACGAGATCTCCCGGTAGACGCCCTGTGTCGGGATCCATACTTCGATGTCGTACTTTTTCGCGGCGGTGAAGCCGAGGTCTGCGGTGCACATCTTGAGGACACGGTACGGGAGTCCAAGAAGCTGCAGCACCTTCTCCGCATGGCCGGTCAGCTTCTCGAGCGTTTCATACGATTCTTCCGGCTTGGCGAAGTGGACGAGCTCAACCTTGTTAAACTGGTGCATCCTGATGAGTCCGCGGGTATCACGGCCGGCAGAGCCCGCTTCCGAACGGAAGCACGCGCTGTACGCCGCATAGGCATGAGGCAGGTGAGCCCCGTTCAGGATCTCGTCGCGGTGGAAGTTCGTCACCGGAACTTCCGCCGTCGGGATCAGGAAATAGTCTTCCTCTTCGATGAGGAACGCATCCTCTTCGAACTTCGGCAGCTGCCCGGTACCGGTCAGGCTTGCGCGGTTGACCATGTAAGGCGTCAGCATCTCTTCATAGCCGTGCTCTTCCGTATGGAGGTCGAGCATAAATGCGGCAAGTGCCCGCTCAAGCTTTGCCCCTGCGCCCTTATAGAACACAAACCGGCTTCCCGTCGTCTTCGCGGCACGTTCGAAGTCGAGGATGCCGAGATCCGTGCCGACTTCCCAGTGAGGTTTCGCTTCGAAGCCGAATTCCGGCAGTTCGCCCCACTTGCGCACTTCGACGTTATCGTCTTCGCTTTCGCCGACCGGCACACTTTCGTGCGGGATGTTCGGCACGCGCATCATGATGTAGTTCAGGTCTTCCTCGACGTTACTCAGCTCTGCGTCCAGTTCCTTGATGCGGTCGCCGAGCTCGCGTGTCTTCCTGATCGCCTCGTCTGCGTTTTCCTTGTTGCGCTTCATCTCGGCGATTTTCTGGGACGACTCGTTCCGCTCTGCCTTCAGTTCCTCAACCTGCGTGATCAGCTCACGGCGCCGTGTATCCAGGTCGCCGAACCGTTCAAAATCTGCCAGGTCCTCCCCGCGTTTTGACAGTTTCTCTTTGACTTCTTCGTAATGAGCCCTTACATACTTGATGTCCAGCATGTTGGCCGCCTCCTATCATTCATTGTCCGGCGATGAGGGAAATCCGGGCACATAAAAAGCCCCCGTCCCCTATAAAAAGGGACGAGAGCCACCCGCGTTGCCACCCTGATTGGCCGCAGATCGCGGCCCGCTCAATGGAATAACGGTCCATGTGCCGGCCGGGCCTACTGCTTGGTTCAGCCCGGCTGCTCAGGGACGGATTCACGGACGCCCCTGCCGGCTCGCACCACCCGCCGGCTCTCTGAAAAAGGCGTTTCCCGCTACTGCTTCCCCTCATCGTCTCAAGTGTGAAATTATCCTCACTGTACTATAAACAGGGGGAAATGGCAAGCGGGACTCAATAGACGCCGACTGCGCTGAACGCCTGTTTCACGGAAGCGACTTCCGCGCTGGACGAACCGTACAGGTCGGTTGCCGCGCGTACGGCCGAGGCGCGGAAATGGCTGTAGTTCGACGTCGGCGTCAGGTACTGCGTGAGCGTGCGGTACATGATTTTGCCGACTTTGTCATTGCCCACGCCGTTGACCTTCACGCCGTAGTGCGTGCCGCCGTTTGCGAGGAGATAGGCCATCTTGTTGCCGATGCCGGAGTTGATGTGCACGCCGCCGTTATCCTGCGTGCCCGTGTAGCGCTTGGAGTAATGGTCCGGGTCTCCGGCAAGTGTCGGGTCCGCCATCGAGCGGAGCGCATCCCCCGGTGTGCCCGGCGTATAGATATCCTCGCCCATCAGCCAGTCCGGGTTGTTGTTGAAGTGGTACTCGGTAAGCGTCCCGAAAATATCCGACATCGACTCGTTGATTGCACCCGACTCGTTCTGGTAGATCAGATCTGCCGTGAAGTCGGTGACGGCATGCGTCAGTTCGTGGGCGACCACGTCGAGCGAGCCTGAGAATGCACGGAAGTTATAGCCGTCCCCGTCGCCGTAAACCATCTGGGAACCTGTCCATCCTGCGTTGTTGTAGCTGCGTCCGTAGTGCACGGTCGATACAAGTTCCGCACCCGCATTGTCATAGCTGTTGCGGTTATGGACATTCCGGAAATAGTCGTATGTCCATGCGGCGTAGGTATGGGCGTCGACCGCTGCCCGGTCATAGGAAGTATTAAAGCGGTTGTCCGCATCCAGCCATAGGGATCCCGGGATGCGTGTCTGGTTCCGTCCGTCATACGTGTAGATGCCGTTTCCTCGCGTGCCGTCAAACAGATAGTAGCCGTCTGCCGTGCTGAACGTCTTGAATGTCTTGGAGTCCCCGAGGACGCCCGTGCCGGAGCCGGTCACGACTGTGCCGCTGATCGCGTCTGTGCCGCCCTTATTCTTGCCGCCTTTGGCCTCATGCATCTCATTCAGGCTCTCGATGATTTCGCCTGTCTTGGCATCGACGAATACAAGGAAATTCCCTGGTGCCGGATCAAGGACTTCAAACCGCATCTGGTAGGCATACCGCGCCTCCCCGTCCAGCGCATAAATGACCAGTTTCGGACGCTCTTCGTTCTCGAACTTGTCCACCTTGTCGCCCAGCTTTTTCTCGACCGCTTCCTTGCCGATTCCGTAGGCATCCGCCTTCGTGACTTTGTTCTGGCCGGCAAGGGACGACTTCTTGTCCAGGTTTGGCACTGCCGTGCCGGAGACAGCCGTCAGCACGCCGTTTTTGTCCACATGTGCGGTCAGCACAGAGCCGAAGACCGGTGTCCCCATATGCTTTTGCTGGAGACGGACATGGGTGTAGCCGAGCTCATCCTTTTCCTCGGAGATGACTTCAAACGAGGAAGCCGCCTCCCCGCTGTAGCCGAACAGCCCCTTTTCTTTTTTCAGGTAATCATGGACGATGGCTGCCGCCGGCTTTGCGGATGGTTTCGTCAGTTCTCCCGAAACAAGGTGCGGAACGTTCAGTTCCTCGTTTTTCGAGATGGTTACGCCCTGCCCGGCCGCCGACGCCGGCCCCGCAGCGAGTGACAGCGCCATGATGGCTGCCGCTCCAATTCCTGCAAGCTTTCGTTTGTTCATTCCCTCTTCACTCCCCTGATCATGTGATGTCTCCGTATGTACGGTAGGACTTCATCATAAGGGCTGTTCAGAATTGTTTTAATAGGCTGTTGAACTCTATTTCCACTTATGTCCAGTGCTATCTATTTTTCATAATAAATGGTAATGCAGTGAGGAAATTATCACCCAAAGTCTTCCAATATTAATTCTTTCTTTTATTTCTTCCGATCGGGAGGGTGAAATTCCCTATAAAGAACAAACGGCCGGAAGAAATCTCTTCCGGCCGTGCCATATGGCTCAGATGCCGCGCTCGCTCATCCGCTCGCCTGCTGCAAGTGCGCCGATCTCAAGCCCTTTCATAGGTGTTCCGATTCCCTTGGACAGTTCGCCGATAAGCGCATAGTCCTTATAGTTCCGTGTCGCCTGTACAATGGCCTCCGCGAACTTCTCCGGGTTATCCGATTTGAAGATGCCGGATCCGACAAAGACACCGTCCGCGCCGAGTTCCATCATAAGTGCGGCATCTGCTGGCGTCGCCACCCCGCCCGCGGCATAGTTGGTCACCGGCAGGCGCTTTTTCTCGCGGATTTCAAGAAGCACATCGTACGGTGCACCGAGGTCCCGGGCTTCCGCCATCAGCTCATCATCGTTCATATGGACAATGCGGGTAACCTGGGCGTTTACCTTTCTCAGGTGACGGACCGCCTCGACGATGTTGCCGGTCCCCGGCTCGCCTTTTGTACGGAGCATCTGCGCCCCTTCGCCGAGACGGCGAGCGGCTTCCCCGAGATCACGTGCACCGCAGACGAACGGTACGCTGAAGCTGCTTTTCAAAAGGTGGAACTCCTCGTCTGCAGGCGTCAGCACCTCGCTTTCGTCGATATAGTCGATACCCAGTGCCTCGAGTACGCGCGCTTCCGAGATATGGCCGATCCTTGCCTTTGCCATGACCGGGATTGACACCGCACTCTTGACTTCCTCGATGATTCGCGGGTCCGCCATGCGCGCAACACCGCCTGCCGCACGGATATCGGACGGAACGCGCTCCAGCGCCATGACCGCGACCGCTCCGGCCGCCTCCGCCACTTTCGCCTGTTCTGCATTGATGACGTCCATGATGACGCCTCCATATTGGAATTGCATGTTGATCGTCTCCCCTTTTTTGTTATGTTCTGTCTTCTATTTCAAGTATAATGGGATTTGACCATATTAAAACATCCAGTTCCGACTGACTTGGTAAGGTCAGTTTTAAGAAAGGTGATGCATATGCTCATTGTCCCGATCCGGAGAGACAGCGGGGATCCGATTTACGCACAGATTTATGAAGGGATCCGCCGCATGATACTCGAGGGCTCGCTTACAGTCGGTGCGAAGCTGCCTTCCAAGCGGAAGTTCGCCGAACACCTCGGCGTCAGCAACACGACGGTTGAGCTCGCCTACGAGCAGCTTCTGGCAGAGGGGTATATCACCTCAAAGCCGAGAAGCGGGTTTTACGTGCAGGATGTCGGCGAACTTCCTTATGCCCAGCCGGCCGAGGATCAGAAATCGGCCCCTTCCCCGCAGAAGAAGAAAGTTGAATACCGGCATGACTTTTCCCCGGGCCGCATTGACACCGCGGCCTTCCCTTTTGACGAGTGGAGGCGTCAGGCCAAGAACCTCATCGATCCGGCATCGGCCGAATTTCTGCTTCTCGGCCATCCGCACGGTGATCCTGAGCTTCGCAGGGAGATCGCGACTTACCTGAACCATTCCCGAGGCGTCCGCTGCACTCCCGAACAGATCATCATCGGATCGGGAACGGAACAGCTGATGCCGCTCATCATCCGCCTGCTTGGGCCGTTTACGGTGTACGCCGTCGAAAACCCGGGCTATCCCCTGACGCACCACCTGTTTCGCCAGAACGACCGGATGACCGTCCCCATCCCCGTAGACGGCGAAGGGATTGACGTCGGCATCCTGGAGGAATCGGCGGCGGATGCCGTCTATGTCACGCCGGCACACCAGTTTCCGACAGGCGCTGTCCTGTCCGCCAAGCGCAGAAGCCGTCTGTTCGGCTGGGCGGCCGGAAAACCGGGGCGCATCATCATTGAAGATGACTACGACAGCGAATTCCGCTATGGCGGCATCCCGGTGCCCGCACTCCAGGGAATGGACCGCCACGGCCGCGTCCTTTACCTCAGCACGTTTTCGAAATCGCTCATGCCCTCACTACGGATTGCCTATATGGTGCTTCCGGAACCGCTCATGGAGCGCTACGACGAACTGTTTTCCCTTTATTCATCAACCGTGCCGCGGCTCGACCAGCAGATGCTTGCAGGGTTCATGGCGGACGGCTCGTTCTCACGCCACCTGAATCGGATGCGGAAAGTGTACAGGCGCAAGTACATCGCCCTTACCGCCGCACTGGGACCGTATGCCGCCTCCGTGAGCCACGAAGAGAGCCAGGCGGGCATGCACCTCCGCCTAACCGTCAAAAGCTCCAGAAGCGCCGGAGAGCTTGTCCGGCTGGCAGCGGATGCCGGCATCCGTGTCCAGTCTGCAGCCGCCTACTCCATCGCCAGGACGGAAGAAGAGGGTCTGCCGGAGATTGTGCTCGGCTTCGGCAGCATCCCCGAAACAGATATCCCGGAAGCCATCTGCCTCCTGATGGAATCATGGGGAATCAAAAAAGACGGAACGGCCTGATCGGGCCGTTCCGTCTTTTATGTAGCGGGGAAGGAGGATCAGAACAGACCCTTTACCCATCCGGTCGCCTTGTCCCAGATTCCGGAGAAGAAGTCGCCGATTGCCTGGAGCGTCAGCGAGAACCATCCCGCTTTTTCGACGCTTTCCTTGGTGACGACATCAAACGAGGCAGGAGTCCCGTCCACATTGCCGTAAACCGGCTCTCCGTCGGCATGGACGATATTCGCCTTGCCGACGACCGTGCCTTCCTTGACAGGCGCCTCCAGCTCACCGTTTTTCAGCTTGGATTCATCTGCGGTGAATTCCGCCGTGTACTTGTCTTTCTCGGAGGATCTCACAAGCATCGTGACCGGCTCCTTGAGGCCGATCTTGACTTCACTTTCCTCACCCTTGTTCACGGGAAGTGTTTCATTTCCTTTGAACTTATGGTCTGCAGGCAGGATCTCTTCCTTCACAAACTGATTAAAACCATAGTCGAACAAAGAGCGGGCTGCATCAAAGCGGGCCTTGTAGGAGCCGTTGCCGTTTTCGTCAACCGCCTTCATGACGACTGCGATCAGGCGGGTATCGCCGCGCTTGGCCGTTCCCGTGAACGCATGGCCGGCAAGGTCGGTCGTCCCTGTTTTCAGGCCGTCCACGCCTTCATATTCATACACGAGGCCGGGCAGCATAAAGTTCCAGTTGTCCATCTGGATGGCATCGGACGTTCCTTCGCGGAACACCTTCTTCGGGATGCTGGTCGTCTCGAGAACTTCCGGATAGTCCTTCAGGAGATGATAGGCGAGGAGCGCCACCGACTTCGCCGGCATGACGTTCTCGTCATTTTCTCCCGTGCCCTTCGGATGCATGCCCTGCAGATAGGAATTGTTCAGGCCCGTCGAGTTGACGAACTTGTAGTCTTTCAGGCCGAGCTCTTCGGCTTTTTCGCTCATCAGCTTGATGAATTCGGTTTCAGATCCGGCCAGTGTCTCCGCAATGCCGATCGTGGCTCCGTTTGCCGAGTAGATGGCAAGCGCCTCGTACAGCTCCTGGATGGTGTATTTCTCACCGTTCCGGAGCGGGACGTTGCTCAGGCGACGGTCCTGCGAAACGGCATAGGCATAGTCCGAAACGGTATATTCCTGATCCCAGGTGATCCGCCCTTCCTCAATCGCCTCAAAAAGCAGGTACTCCGTCATCATTTTGGACATGCTGGCGATGCCGAGCGTCGCATCTTCGTTTTTCCCGTAGAGAATCTGGCCCGTATCGGCATCGACCAGGATCGCAGCGTCTACACGCAGGCCAAGATCCTCTGCTGCATCAGCAGAGCCGGGCGCAGAAAATATGGTCATCATAAGAACAGGCACGACCAGGAGAATCGCGAGTGTTCTCTTAAACATGTAATTCAATGTGGTCCCTCCGAAAACTTATTTCAACCGCTTTATTTTATCATAGAACAGGCTGTGCCGCTTGCAGGTTCCCGAAAAAAATGCCTTTCCGCCCAATGAAGAGCGGAAAGGCATGAAAGTCAGGTTTACAACGAATAGTTGGGTGCTTCTTTGGTAATCTGTACATCGTGAGGATGGCTTTCGCGGAGGCCGGCGCCCGTCATGCGGATCAGCTGGGACTCTTCACGGAGCGACTCCAGATCTTTCGCACCCGCATAGCCCATGCCGGCGCGGATTCCGCCGACCAGCTGGTGAATCGTATCAGCAAGAGGCCCTTTGTACGGCAGCCGGCCTTCGATTCCTTCCGGTACAAGCTTTTTCGCGTCTTCCTGGAAGTAGCGGTCCTTGGAGCCCTGTTCCATCGCCCCGACAGATCCCATTCCGCGATATACCTTGAAACGGCGGCCCTGGAAGATTTCCGTCTCGCCCGGGCTTTCGGTCGTGCCTGCAAGGAGGCTGCCCAGCATGACAACATGTCCGCCTGCTGCAAGTGCCTTGACGATATCACCGGAATACTTGATGCCGCCGTCAGCAATGATCGCCTTGCCATGCTTGCGTGCTTCTGTAGCGCAGTCATAGACGGCCGTGATCTGAGGGACACCGACGCCTGCCACCACACGGGTCGTGCAGATCGATCCCGGTCCGATGCCGACTTTCACGACATCGGCGCCCGCTTCATAAAGGGCGCGTGCGCCTTCTGCCGTTGCAACGTTTCCTGCCACGATATCCAGTTCCGGATAAGTTTCGCGGATCTGGCGGACCGTATCGATGACACCCTTGGAATGGCCATGTGCCGTATCAATAACGATGAGGTCAACCTCCGCCTTGACAAGCTTCTCAAGGCGAACCATCGTATCGGAGGTTACTCCGACCGCGGCGCCGACAAGAAGGCGGCCCTGGTAATCTTTCGCCGCTTTCGGGAACTCAATGACCTTCTCGATGTCCTTGATGGTGATGAGACCTTTCAGGATGCCTTCCTCATCAACAATCGGGAGCTTTTCGATTTTGTACTTCTGGAGCATCTTTTCCGCTTCCGCAAGCGTCGTTCCGACCGGTGCGGTCACCAGATTCTCCTTGGTCATGAAGTCACTGATCTGTCCGGAATAATCTTCGATAAACCGCATGTCGCGGTTCGTGATAATGCCGACCAGCTTCAGTTCCTCTTCATTGTTCACAATCGGCACGCCGGAGATCCGGTATTTGCCCATGAGATGCTCGGCATCGAATACCTGATGCTCGGGCGTCAGATAAAACGGATTCGTGATGACGCCGTTTTCTGAGCGCTTGACCTGTTCCACCTGCTCCGCCTGTTCCTCGATGCTCATGTTCTTGTGGATGACGCCGATGCCGCCCTGGCGTGCCATGGAGATCGCCATCTTGGCTTCGGTAACCGTGTCCATTCCGGCACTGATGATCGGGAGGTTAAGCTTGATTTTATCCGTCAGCTGAACCGAAAGATCCACTTCCTTCGGCAACACTTCCGATGCCGCCGGAACAAGCAATACATCGTCAAAAGTCAGGCCTTCTTTGGCAAACTTGTTCTCCCACATGTCGATTTTACGCCCCCATATCGCTGAATATTATTGTTAGGTTATCAACGTGAAATTGGGCTGTCAAGAAACATCCGGAAGTAAAATTATTCCCATTATTCGCTTAGTTGATTCTTGATGTCGCCGCGGATCTTTTCCGGCTTCGTCTGCGGGGCATAGCGTTCAATCGGACGCCCGTCCCGGCCGATGAGAAACTTCGTAAAATTCCACTTTACTTCTCCGCCTAGAAGTCCCTTTGTTTCCTTTGTAAGGTACTGGAAAAGCGGATCCGCTTTTCCGCCTTTCACGTCGACCTTTGCATACATCGGGAATGAGACACCATAGTTCCTTCTGCAGAATTCCATCGTCTCATCGATATTGTCGAACTCCTGATTCATGAACTGGTCGCTCGGAAAACCAAGAACCGTAAAGCCTTTGTCCCGATATTCCTCATAAAGTGCCTGGAGGCCGTCAAACTGGTCTGCAAACCCGCATTTGCTTGCCGTATTCACAATCAGGACAACCTGCCCCTCATAGTCGGAGAGTGCCTTTTTGGTGCCGTCTGTCTGTTCTACTTCAAAATCATAGATGGTTGCTGCCATTTCCCACCACTCCTCTCATTGACTTTAAACTTACCGCGGGAGCGTATCGGATGGCAAAAGATATGAATCCGGGATGCGCTGGTTATTGTCAGTTGTGTGAAGGATCTGCAGGCGGTTCTCTTCTATGAATCTCCTTTAATGTAGATCCGAAACTTATTTACAGACAGTCGGAGAGCGGTCGGGGAACGCTCGTGTAAAAGGAGGCTGTCTAATAAGTCATTAACGCGATAAAAAAAGCAAACGGCACGGACTCTGGTCGCTTACCGCGGGCCGGCGCCGAGCCCCGCGTAAAGCGGGTCTCGACAGCCCGGTTTTTCCCGCAGGACAGAAAAACCTCCCCGAATCCGCCTCGCACGAAGGAAATGCGAAGCATTTTCGAGGAGTCTCCCGGCGTCCGTGCCGTTTGCTATATCATGTGCTGAATATGAGTTTCCGGACAGCCCCGGCTCCGGGAATCAGTCCTGCGGACTGTTTATTACGCACAAAAAAACCGCCTCCATAAGGAGACGGCCTT
>NZ_AOFT01000027.1 GCF_000348905.1 Bhargavaea cecembensis DSE10 | reverse complement strand
CCTCACCGTGTTTCCTTGATCTCATTGCGAAGTGCTCCAGTTTGTACGTTGCCAAACGGGCGCTTGCGCTTTTGTTCCGTCCAGCTCCAGCGCCCGGCAACTGGCAAACTTCACACTTCTCCACTACGATCAGTCAACATCGGTTCGTTCCTCACCGTGTTTCCTTGATCTCATTGCGAAGCGCTCCAGTTTGTGCGTTGCCAAACGGGCGCTTGCGCTTTTGTTCCGTCCAGCTCCAGCGCCCAGCAACTGGCAAACTTCTCACTGCTCCACTACGATCAGTCAACACCGGTTCGTTCCTCACCGTGTTTCCTTTATCTCATTGCGAAGTGCTCCAATTTGTACGTTGCCAAACGGGCGCTTGCGCTTTTGTGTTTATTCCTCCGGATCTGCAGAGAACATATAGGTCCGGTGATGGAACTTCATGCTGAAGACGAGCCCGAGGGCAAGCATGTTGCCCATGATGGAACTGCCGCCGTAGCTGATGAGCGGAAGCGGAATTCCGGTGATCGGCAGGAGCTGGATGGTCATGCCGACATTTTGGAACACGTGGAACGTGATCATGGCGATGATGCCTGTGCATACATACGTCGAGAACGGGTCCTTCAGCTGGAGCGTTGTCCGTGTCAGGTGATAGATCAGGATAAAGTAAAGACTGATGACGAGGCTTGCGCCGATGAAGCCCCAGTCCTCGCCGATGACCGAGAAGATAAAGTCGGTATGGGCTTCCGGCACATACACTTCACGGCCCTGGAACCCTTTGCCGCCGATCATGCCGGAACCGATCGCATTCAGTGATGTGATCAGATGGCGGCCTTCATCGGACGGATAGGCGTACGGATCCAGCCAGGAATAGATCCTTGCGAACTGGTACGCGCTGAAGCCGAATGTCTTCACGAGGAAGTCCTGCATGTAGACGGCCATCCAGATCAGGAGTGCGCCGAATGCCGCCGCTCCCGCATACAGCGGAACGATGATTTTCCAGGTGATTCCGGAGACGAGGATCAGCGCAGCCGTGATTGCGATAAAGACGAGTGCCGTTCCGAGGTCCGGCTGTTCCATGATGAAGAACAGAGGGACGACCAGAAGCGCCATGATCTTGCCGAGCAGCAGCAGGTCCGTCTCTTTCGTGCGGTTCAAATGCTTTTCGTTGTGCATCGTGATGAGGCGTGCCGCCCCGATGATATAGAAGGTCTTCATGAACTCCGCAGGCTGGATGCTGCCGAGCCCCGGCAGGTGGAACCAGCTTTTCGCGTTGTTGCGCCGGGCGACGAGCTCCATTCCTTCGGGAAGGATAAAGAGCAGGAACAGGAGGAATACTCCGCCCCCATAGATGATCCAGGCAGCTTTTTTGTACTGCTCCGGATCAAAATACATCATCACGGCGATGATGACGGCCCCGACGACATACCATTGGATCTGGGAAGGGACAAAATTTGTATTATATTGGCCGGTCGTCTGCGCGGATGCGATGGCGACGGTGCTGACGATGAGGAACAGCAGCAGGATAAACGCCAGCGTCCAGTCAAAGCGGTCTGACGCCCGATTATTCAGTTTCATGGTTGATCACCCGGTCGTTTCAAAGATTCACAGAATGGTTTCGGCAATACGCTCCATTATACCGCATACGGGTGCCGATTGCCTGTCTGACTTCCGTCATTAAAGGACGCCCCATGCTGGAAAATGTTTCATCAAGATTACGCTAGCATGTTTTTTCGTCGGGCTCCTGTAACGGGATGGCTCCCGCGTGCTACACTGATAGTATCCGAGACATGGAGGTTAACCATGAAAAATCGTATCTTTCTTTTGTACGGCGGAAAGTCCGCGGAGCATGAAGTGTCGCTTTCGACCGCACGGGCCGTCACTCATGCACTTGATTTTGGCCGGTATGATGTCACGCCGGTATTTATCACGCCGGAGGGTGAATGGCGTCCCGGGCCGCTGCTTGAAGGGCCGGCCGAAAACGTCACCGACCTGATGATCGGAGAAAATGGGACGAACGCGCCGGCAAGGCTCACGGACGGCATTGCCGCCCTTGCCGCGCAGACGCCGGACGCGCCGCCGGTCGTCATCCCGCTGCTTCACGGTCCGAACGGGGAAGACGGCACGGTGCAGGGTCTCCTCGAAGTGCTTGATCTCCCGTATGTCGGAAACGGCGTGCTTGCATCCGCTGCCGGCATGGACAAAGTCGTCATGAAGCAGCTGTTCGCCCAGGCAGGGCTGAACCAGGTGCCTTATGTCCACTTTATCCGGAGCGAATGGAACAAAAACCGGGACGGCATCCTCGGCGAATCGGAGTCAAGGCTCGGCTGGCCGGTGTTTGTAAAGCCGGCAAACCTGGGGTCGAGCGTCGGCATCTCGAAAGCCTCCGACCGCGAGAGCCTGATCGGGGCGATCGAGGAAGCGCTGCGCTATGACCGCAAAGTCATCATCGAGCAGGGCGTCGATGCCCGCGAAATCGAAATGGCCCTTCTCGGCAATGACGAGCCGAAATGCTCGGTCGTGGGCGAGATCAGCTCCGCTTCCGATTTCTACGATTACGAATCCAAATACATGGACGGGAACACGGTGCTGACGATCCCTGCGGACGTGCCGGAAAAAGCGGCCAATGAGATGGAGCGCGCGGCAAAGGCGGCGTTCAAGGTGCTCGACTGTTCCGGCCTTGTTCGTGCCGACTTTTTCCTGACAAAGGAAGGCGATGTCCTCATCAACGAAGTCAACACGATGCCGGGCTTCACGCCGACCAGCATGTTCCCGCTTCTCTGGCAGAACTCCGGCATGACTTATCCGGAACTGCTTGAGGAACTGATCCGTCTGGCGCTCGAGCGCTATCAGGAAAAACAGTCATTGAATATGAACAAAGATTGAGGGAATCCTTTTTATGAAACGAACACTGAATGAAATTGCGGACTGGCTCGGCCTGCCGCATGCAGAAGGCGGCGGTGCCGCCGTGACGGGCGTTTCGATCGACACCCGGACATTGAAAAAAGGCGATCTGTTCATCCCGTTCAAGGGGGAACAGGCGGACGGTCACCGGTTCGTGCAGCAGGCGTTCGACAAGGGCGCTGCTGCGACCCTCTGGCAAAAAGGGGTTCCGGGAGCGCCGGACGGCCTGCCGGTGCTATTCGTGGAAGACCCGGAACAGGCGCTCCAGCAGATGGCCCGCAGGTACCGCGAAGAACTGGATGCGGTGATCATCGGCATCACCGGATCGAACGGCAAGACCTCGACGAAAGACCTTGTCGCAGGCACGCTTTCCCCGTATTTCCGGGTGCGAAAAACGGAAGGGAACTACAACAACCAGCTCGGACTTCCGCTCACGATCCTGTCGCTTCCGGAAGACACAGAGTACGCGGTGCTTGAGATGGGCATGAGCGGATTTGGCGAAATCTCCTTCCTTTCCGAACTGGCCCGGCCAAAGTATGCCATCATCACGAACATCGGCGAGGCGCATATGCAGGACCTCGGATCGCGTGAAGGGATCGCAGAGGCCAAATCCGAAATCACCGACGGCCTCCAGCCGGGCGGGAAATTGTTCTATGACGGCGACGAGCCGCTGCTCGAACCGCACATTGCGAAACTTCCGGAAGGCGCGGCTGTGCCGTTCGGGGAAGGGGAGACGTGCAGCCTCCGCCTCCTGTCGGTCGAACCGTCGGAAGAGGGAAGCCTATTCCGGACAAAAGGTTTGGCTGAGGGAGCGTTCACGATTCCCGTCCTCGGCGCCCACCAGGCAAAAAACGCGCTTGCCGCGATTCTGATCGGGCGGGAAGCGGGGCTCGATAACGGGCAGATCCGGAAAGCGCTGAAGTCGGTCGAACTGACCGGCATGCGCATGCAGACGGTGGAAGGCCCGCAAGGATCACTATTCATCAACGACGCCTACAACGCGGCGCCGACTTCCGTACGCGCCGCACTCGGATTTGTCAGAAGTTCAAAATTGCGCGATGAAAAGTGGGCCGTGCTGGGCGATATGCTGGAACTCGGCGCCTTGGAAGTGCCGGCCCATGAGAGCTTGGAAGAAGAGCTGGATCCTGCAGATTTCGACGGTGTCTGCCTGTATGGTCCCCGGATGGAGCACCTGTTCCGGAAGCTCGAAGGAAAATTCCCGGCGGACCGGCTTGTCTGGAGCGGGGAAGATCTCGCCCCGATCACCGAAAAGCTTCAAAGCCGGCTTGGCCATGCTCCGCTGATTCTGCTGAAAGGTTCGCGCGGAATGGCGCTTGAGCGTATCTTTGTGGAATTGGCGGACACATTATAAGCAGGGTCCTGCATGATCTGAAACCGCAAGTGCATCGGTGCCATTCCGCGAGCCAGTGCGCTAAGTCCGGTTTTGGCGCTGCAAATCCGGAACCGGGAAACTGAATCTGATTGCAATGCCGCAAGTCCGAAACCGGATTCCCTGACCGGTCCGGACATCATCAATGAACCCGCGGGCACTGGCCCGCGCCGGTTTCATTGCAAGAAGAGCCGTGCCATGATATACTGCTAACTATTGGATACATTTGAACGGGAACTCTTCGCGTTTTTGAGGAAGAGTTGTTTTTTTTGAAACGGTTCGGTTGAAGGGCGTGTTCCTCTCCGGTCGGACCGCCCGGCAGCAACCGGAACTTTTCGAGCGCACTGCCTTGCCGCGGAATGGCGGGCAACACTGAAAAACTCCGAAACGGCACGGCATGCCGGACTTCATTTGAAAATGGATCCAATGATCACATGAAGGATAAGGAGATTGACACATTTGACAAAGTTTTCTGATCTGAACATCAGTGACTCCACACAGCTTTCACTCGAACGCATGGGGTTTGAAGAGGCGACACCAATCCAGGAAGAGACGATTCCGCTTGCACAGGAAGGCAAGGACGTCATCGGCCAGGCACAGACAGGTACGGGCAAGACGACGGCATTCGGCGTTCCGATCATCGAAAAGATCGATACGCAGAACCCGGACATCCAGGCGCTGATCATTGCGCCGACCCGTGAGCTCGCCATCCAGGTATCCGAAGAAATCTACCGCATCGGCTACGGCAAACGCGCCCGCATCCTCTCCGTATACGGCGGACAGGAAATCGGCCGCCAGATCCGCGCGCTGCGCAACCGCCCGCAGATCGTTGTCGGTACACCAGGACGGATCCTCGACCACATCAAACGCGGCACGATGAAACTTCACGGTGTTGAGACGCTCGTCCTCGACGAAGCGGACGAGATGCTGAACATGGGCTTTATCGAGGACATCAACGCAATCCTCGAAAACGTCCCTTCCGAGCGCCAGACGCTTCTCTTCTCGGCAACGATGCCTGGCCCGATCCGCAGAATTGCGGACAACTACATGAAGTCCCCTGCCGAAGTACGGATCAAGGCAAAGGAAATGACTGTAGAGAACATCGAGCAGTTCTTCGTGAAGGCACAGGAACGCGAGAAGTTCGACGCACTCACACGCCTGCTGAACGTCCACACGCCGGAACTCGCGATCATCTTCGGACGCACGAAGCGCCGTGTCGATGAAGTGGCCCAGGCACTCAACCTCCGCGGCTACCTTGCGGAAGGCATCCACGGCGACCTGACTCAGGCAAAACGTCTGTCGGTCCTCCGCCAGTTCAAAGAAGGCAAAATCGATATCCTCGTTGCAACTGATGTTGCTGCCCGCGGACTTGATATCTCGGGCGTGACACACGTCTACAACTTCGATATCCCTCAGGACCCTGAAAGCTACGTCCACCGGATCGGCCGTACAGGCCGTGCCGGCAAGAGCGGGGTTGCCGTCACTTTCGTCACACCGCGTGAGATGGGTTACCTCCGCACGGTTGAAGAAACGACGAAAAAGCGCATGACCCCCCTTCGCCCGCCATCCGAGGACGAAGCATTGGCCGGCCAGCAGAAGCTTGCCGTCAGCCAGCTGAAGGAACTCGTTGAGAAAAACGAGCTCAATGACTACCGCATCCTTGCAGAAGAAATGCTGAAGGACAACGAAGCCATTGACCTCGTCGCAGCAGCGATCAAATCGCTCACACGCGAGCCGGACGACACGCCGGTCAAGATCACGGAAGAAAAACCGCTTCCGTTCCGCGGTGGAAACCGCGGCGGCGGACGCAGCGGTAGCGGCGGCTACAAAGGCCGCAGCGGCTCAGGCCGCAGTGGCGGGTACAACCGCGACAGCAGCCGCCGTCGTGACGGACGCCGCCCAGGCGGACGCCCGCGCAACCGATAAGACATGCACAGAACCCGGAAAGCCGACATGGCTTTCCGGGTTCTTTTTTTGCGCTCCTGGCTAAAGTGACGATTGGGGAGTTGGAAGTGACGATTCGCTCCTTGAACATGACGAATCGGCGTCTGAAAGTGACGAATCACACCCTGAAAGTGACAAATCGCATATTCCGAAGCGCGAGCCCCCTAATTCACCGAATTAATGAAACGTTTCCCGTGGTTTTCCGTATACAATAGAAAGAAAGAAAAGGGGTGAACCGGATGAGAAGAGAACCGGCAAACCGCATCTCGGAAAAGGGACTCACCGTCTGGAGGATCCATGGGATCTTCTATACGCTGATTGTCCTTGTTCCGGCAATTGCGGCAAGTGTACTGGCATACATATTCGAAGGCCCAATCTGGATTTATATGGTTTCCGGCGCGGCAGTGCTTCTTGCGGCGTATCTGCTGATTTTCCTGTTTCCGAAAATCCGCTGGCAGCGCTGGCGTTACGAGGTACGGGAAACGGAGATTGAACTGCAGCACGGACTGTTCATCGTAAAGCGGACGCTCGTGCCGATGGTCCGGGTACAGCATGTCGACACGAGCCAGGGTCCGATCCTCCGGAAATACGGCCTTTCGGGCATCACCGTCTCGACGGCTGCGACCAATCACGAGATCCCGGCGCTCATGATGGATGAGGCTGATGAGCTGAGGAGCCGGATTTCCGTGCTCGCAAGGGTGGCGGAAGATGATGTCTGAGAAAAACAGGCTGCACTGGGTCACGGCCGTCATCGAACTCCTGAAGACCCTGAAGGAAGCGATCATCCCGCTCGTTGTCGTGGTCGTGGCAAACGGCATCGGCCGGGAGCGGTCGGGGAACTTCTGGCTGGATAACCTGACACTCCTGATTTTTGGCGCGTTTATCATCTTTACGACAGTTGCCGGCTATATCAAATGGAAACGGTTCGTCTACTGGTTCGAGGACGGGGAGCTCCGGATCGAGCACGGGCTGTTTGTAAAGAAAAAGCGCTACATCCCGTTTGAGCGGATCCAGAGCGTCGACTATACGGAAGGGGTTCTCCACCGGCCGTTCGGACTCGTCAAAGTGAAAATCGAGACAGCGGGCAACTCATCCGTCCTGGAAGGGTCGGAGGCGGACCTGACGGCCGTGACGTGCGAGGAGGCGGACCGGGTAAGCGCGGTCATTTCCGAAGCGAAGCGCCGCCGCCGCACGGGTGCACAGGAAGTGCCGGAGGGCGGCGGGGAAGGGATCGGAGCCCTGCCGGACGAACCGGAGGAAGAAGCCAAAACGCTGTTCCGGATGGGGAGAAAAGAGATTTTCCTCCTGGCGACGTTCTCCGGAAGGATCGGGATCATCTTCTCGGGAATTGCCATCTTCCTGTCGCAGTTCTCCGATATCCTGCCGTACGAGGCCATCTACGATGAAGTGGTCGCATTTATCCGGTTTGGCGTCTTCATGGTCACCGCAGCGGTCCTGGCACTGATGCTGATCGGCTGGGTGCTGTCGGTTGCTTGGACGTACCTGGGATTCTACGGATTCACCGTCTCGTTTGACGGGGACGATCTGTTCATCTCAAGGGGGCTCCTTGAGAAAAAGAGGGTCACGGTGCCGCTCAAGCGCATCCAGGCGGTACGTGTAAGCGAAAACCCGTTTCAGAAGATGCTCGGCTATGTGTCGGTCAAGGTCCATAGCGCCGGCGGCAATGCCAAGGAAGGGGGCGCTGCCATCGGGCTGTTTCCGCTCGTCAGGAAGCGGGAGGTAAACGGCATGCTGGCCGAGCTGTTCCCGGGGATCGATACCTCTGCGGAACTGAACCGTATTCCGGAGCGGTCCCGACCGTTTTATTACCGGCTGGACTTTTTCTGGGTGCTTCCGCTGGTCGCGGCGGCAGGTTACTTCCTGTTCCCGTACGGACTGCTTGCGCTGCTGATCATTCCGGTGATCATCCTGGCGGGGCTCTGGCAGCACCGTTCGGCCGGATGGGCAGTTACGGGCCGCCAGCTCACCGTCCGCTGGCGTGAATTCACCCTGCATACGGTCTACGTATTCAGGAAGCGTGTCCAATCCATGCAGGAGCGTCAGACCATCTTCCAGAAGCGGCGGAATGTCGCGACCGTTACCGCTTCATTCAAGTCGGGCGTCATGCCGAGCAAAGCACCGATCCGACACATCGATGAGGCGGATGCCGACCGGCTGATGGACTGGTATGATCCGGGAAGCCGCATGCGGGAAACGGGTGCGGTTGGAGGAACTCCGGCTTCCGGGGGCGAATAAGTTCATACAGACGGGCCGTCCGGATCCGGGCGGCCCTTTTTGACAGGAGGGGTCCGGTTGGAAGATCTGATTTTCCGCCATATGCAGACGGTCCGTGAACTGACACTGAAGTGCCTGGACGATACGCCCGAGGAAATCACATCCATTGTCCCGGACGGGTACCGCAACAGCATCCACTGGAATTTTGGGCATATCCTGTTTATCCAGGAACGGCTCGCCCTTGAAGTCGCGGGCGAGGAGATGGAACTCCCGGAAGAATACAGGACCTATTTTGCCGCGGGCACGAAGCCTTCCGAATGGGCCGGCACGCCCCCGACGCTCATCGACATCCGGGAAGCGCTGGATACCCAGACGGAGCGGCTGCAGAAGCTGCGGGCCGGACGCCTGGACGAGCCGCTTCCCGAACCGTTCACCAATCGGATGGGCCTCACGTTCCGCATGGCCGGAGAGACGCTGCTGTTTTCGTTTTACTATGAAGCCCTCCACTTGGAGACGATCAGGCAGATGAGGAAACGGATCCGTGCCGCTGAGTGACGGAAAAGCCCCGAACCGGAGCCGGTTCGGGGCTTTGCTGTATGTCAGACGGTCTCCGGCTTCAGGCTGAATTGCTTGCCGGGATGATGGGCAGGCAGGCGGTCGCCTTTGCCGAACAGGTTGTCGCGTAGTGAAGTCCCTTCGTATTCTTTCGGCACGCGGCCGCGTGCCTGGAGAATCGGGATGACCCACTCGCCGAATTCCTTGAAGGTCCTGTGTGCGAGGGCGTAGGCGATGTTGAACCCGTCCACTCCGGTCTCATCGGCCCACGCCTCGAGCTCATCCGCAACCTGCTCCGGTGTGCCGACGACGGCAGTGCCCATGCCTCCGACTCCGATCGACTTGATGATCTCGCGGATCGTCCAGTTGCGCTCGGGATCGATTTTCGTGAATGTCTCGAGCGTGGAGCGAATGGCGTCATTTTCGACGTATTCAACGCCGGCATCGAGATCGGCGCCGGAAAGGTCGACGCCTGTCCAGCCTCCGAACAGGGCAAGCGCACCCTCGTCAGAGATGTAGGACTGATACTCTTCAAGCTTTGCACGCGCTTCTTCCTCGGTCCGGCCGATGACCGGCGTGATGAGGGTCAGGATCTTGACCTCTTCCGGATCGCGCCCGGCTCCGGCCGCCGCTTCCCGGAGCCGGGCAACGGTCTGCTTGGCTGCGTTTTTCGTCGGTGCGCCGATAAAGGCAAGTTCGGTATGCCTGCCGGCGAACGCCCGGCCCTTCGACGATGCGCCGGCCTGGAACAGCACCGGTGTCCGCTGCGGGGACGGCTCGGAAAGATGGGCGCCCGGCACCTTGAAATACCTGCCTTCATGGCCGATGTCGTGTACTTTTGAGGGATCCGTGTACACACGGTTTTCCTTATCGACCTTTACCGCTCCGTCCTCCCAGCTGCCTTCCCATAGCTTGTAGCAGACTTCCAGGTATTCGTCGGCGATGTCATAGCGCTCATCGTGGGAAACCTGATCGTCCAGTCCCATGTTCAGCGCGGCGCTCTTCAGGTAGGAGGTGACGATGTTCCAGCCGACTCGCCCCTTTGTCAGATGGTCGAGTGTCGACATGCGGCGCGCGAATGTATACGGATGTTCATGGCTGACGGATGCGGTGACGCCGAAGCCGAGATGGCTGGTGACGGCGGCCATGAGGGGGACGACAAGACTCGGGTCATTGACCGGCGACTGTGCGCCCTGGCGAACGGCTGCATCGCGTGATCCTCCGTAAACATCGTATGTGCCGAGCACATCGGCGAGGAACACGGCGTCATACCGGGATTCTTCAAGGATCCGTGCAAGCTCGATCCAGTAGTCGCAGTCTTTGTACCGGTGGGACTGGTCATCAGGGTGCGCCCACAGGCCGGGGGACTGGTGGCCGGGGGTGTTCATCTCGAAGGCGTTCAGGTAAATGCGCTTTTTCGTCATCGTCATCATCCTTCCGTTTAGTTCAGGCATGCGTCCGGCTGTGCTGCCTGCGGACAAGCTCAGCGAAGTAGGCGGTCTGTTTTTCCACACGGGCGAGGCAATCTCCGTCGAGAACCGGGATGTCCAGGTTCTTATCGATCACATCATCTGTCAGGTAAATGCCTTTGAGGGCATGCCCCTTCAGCGTGGAGAGGAGCGGCTTCAGCGCATACTCAAGTGCGAGCAGGTGCCCCGGGCTGCCGCCGGTCATGAGCGGAAGGACGGGCGTTGATTCCAGCACATCCTGCGGCAGAAGGTCGATGAAGGCTTTCAGAACGCCCGAGTAGGACGCCTTGTAGACAGGGGAGCCGACAATGACCCCCTTTGCTCTGCGGACCTTTCCGGCAGCATCGGACACGGACGGATGGCTGAAGTCGGCGGAGAAGAGAACTTCTGCGGGGATGTCCCGCACACTCAGATGGGTAACGGTAAAGTGTTTGTCTTCAAGCAGCCCGCCAATATAGCCGAGCACGCGCTCCGAACGGGACGCGGCATTCGGGCTGCCTGAGATGATGACGATTTCGGTCATGTTGATCATCCTTTCGCTTTGAACTGGGGATTCGGGTTGACGGATTCCGCTGAAAAAGTTCCGGAAAGGATGAGGAATGCAAAAAGGCCCTTCTCCCATGGAAAGAATGAGAGAAGAGCCCGACCGCAGCGCATATACGCTTTGTTGCCTGACTGTTTTCTCATCTTCAGGACGGTTCCGTCCCTCCGGAATTAGCACCATACAAACCGCGGTTTGCTGGTTGCTGAGGCTTCGCAGGGCCAAGTCCCTCCACCTCTCTTGATAAGAAACAACATTATGAATTTTTCAGCTTGAGGAACAGTATAGCAGAGCCGCAGGCAAAGTCAACAGGAAGTTTCAGACTTTTCTGCAGAACGGCTGCCGGCGGAAAGCGGAATCACTTTTATTTTTGGTTAACCATCTCTTTGGCATATCTGTTTTGAGGAAAAGGAATCCCCAGATGACCACGCAAAGTATCAGCTTCGTAATCATCACGGAAGATGCCCCGTCTTTGAAGAATAGGAACAACATGGTCCACAAATGTATCTAGAGAATGCGGTCCGGCTGAAGCAAAGATGAATCCGTCTGCCCCTTTTTTCTCAAACCATTCTTGAATGAGATCCGCCACTTTTTCTGGAGTTCCGATGAAAGGAGTTCGAGGGGTGGTCTCGCTTAATGCAACCTGCCGAAGTGTCAAATTCTGTTCTTTGGCCTCCCGTTTGATTCGATCCGTATGACTCTGGAAGCTGTTCTTCCCTAAGTCACCGACATCCGGGAATGCTTCATCCAGCGGATATTGCGAGAAATCATGATGCTCAAAATAGCGTCCCAGGTAGTCCAGTGCCTTTTCGATGGATACCAAGTTGGCGATTTCCTGATATTTGCGCTCTGCATCTTCATCGGTTTCACCGATAATCGGCGATATTCCCGGCATGATTGCAATCTCATCAGGATTTCTGCCCAAAGCTTCGGCCCGATCCTTCACGTCCTGATAAAACTCTTGGGCAGCTTCCAGCGTCGGACCGGCTGTAAAAATGGCTTCCGCATATTTTGCTGCATAATTTCTTCCGTCTTCAGAAGATCCCGCCTGGAAAATGACAGGATGGCCCTGTTTGGATCTCGATATATTAAGAGGGCCCTGGACAGAGAAAAATTCCCCTTGATGATTTAGTTGGTGCATTTTAGAAGGATCAAAAAACACTCCCGTTTCCTTGTCACGGATAAACGCATCGTCCTCCCAGGAGTCCCACAACCCTTTTACCACTTCTACATATTCGGATGCAATCTGATACCGCTGTGCGTGACCGGGATGTTCTTCGATTGTCTTACTATAGTTCAAAGCGGTTTTCTCAAGCGGGGAAGTGACGATATTCCAACCGGCCCGCCCATTGCTAATCTGGTCAAGTGAAGCAAACTGCCGGGCAATGGTGAACGGCTCGCTATATGAAGTGGAAACAGTTCCGACAAGGCCAATGTGAGAAGTGACCGCGGCCAGCGCGGACAATATAGTTAAAGGCTCAAAACGATTGAGAAAATGCGGAATCGATTTCTCGTTGATATATAAACCGTCTGCAATGAAGACCAGGTCAAATTTTCCTTCCTCGGCCTTCTGTGCCTGCTGCTTATAAAATTCCAGGCTGATACTGGCATCCGCCTGCATGTCGGGATGTCTCCAGCCCGCAATATTTCCGCCCACGCCATGAATAATTGCTCCCAATTTCATCTTTCTTTGTGCCGGCATTCCGATTCCTCCTTCATACTTCTGTTGCGGTCGGTGCTTTCCCTTGGGAAGGCACCAAGCCATTCGGATCATTCTGTATCGAATCCGTAGTAGAGCTGAAATCGTCCTTCCTGCTGATTTTTCGACTGTTGCCCACAATGATGACGTAAAGTGCTGCAGCTGCCATATAAACGAGGGTTCCGATCAAGTACTTGACCGATAATGAAGTCAACAGGAAGTATCCTTGGACGAACAGTAGCAGAACAGCCATGCCCACTGAGAATTTCAATGCTGTTGGTGGTAATTTGAACGGTGCATTCCGGTATGCGTCAGGATATTTCTTAGGTAATTGGATGGCTGCGACAATAGGGATGATATTCGCGAGCAGGAATACCCCGGTTCCCAGTGCTGAAATGGTTCCGAGTGATAATCCGGTAATAATCGGAATGAGTCCGACGATATAAAACACAGTCAGAAGCCAATGCGGCGTTCCAAATCGTTCATTGACCTTTCCGAGTGATTTAGGCAGCCATCCATCTTCACAGGCGACCAGCAATCCTTTTGTGACCCATGAGAATGTTGCGTTTAATGTGGTTGCCAGTGCAAACATGGCACCACCGACCATGAAGAATAAGAATAGCGGTTCCGGCAAAATCGCCCGGGCAACATCAGTCAGCGGTTGATTGGCGACAGTCTCGATCGGCAAAACACCAACCGCTATGGTTGCCATGAATGCATATAAAACTCCGACGCCAATCGTCGTTACCAGAATGGTTAACGGAATGTCCCTGCCCGGCCTTTTCATCTCCCCGCCCAGTTCGGCGATCACTTGTGCACCGCCTGTGGCGAAAGACAGCAATGCAACCGCAGTAAAGAATCCAACGATTCCGTTTGGCAGCATATCATTTGCGTTAAACACAGAATCATTCACTTCAGGAGTTCCCCAGAAAGCGAAAATCAATAGTGCAAGCAATAAGATGATGACCATGTATTTTTCAACAATCGCTGCAAATTTCACACCTGCAATATTGGTAAGGAAGGTGACAGTGAGGATCAGAAATGCTGCGGGCATGATCGGGATGGAGGGTACAAGTCCTTGAAGATAATCGGCAAATGAGATTGCGTACATGGCAATCGTCAAGTTGCCCAAAATAAACAGCAGCATCCAGAAGAACCCCAACTTTGGAGAGAGAAGCCGGCTCGTATATCGATAGAGCCCTCCTGTTGTCGGCATTGCGGAACCCATCACAGCAATCGGCAGTATCGTGAAAATCGTTATGATGGAAGACAGGATAAACGCCAAAGTGACCCCGCTCCCTGTCATTCCGATTGCAATACCTGTCAGGGACATGACCCCTGCACCGATAATTTGTCCTGCTGCAATGCCCATAACATCCCCTAAGCCCAGGACTTTTTTTAATTTCGACTCTTGGCTGACCATTTTTTATCCCCCATTACCTTAATGCTTTCATTAATTTCAGGTTTTCTGCTGTACCTTATAAATCGTACCGATAGCATCTGGTGTAGCTGCCGGCATTTTCAAATTCATGCTGACTGTCGCGTTTGAACCCGAAGCGTTCATACAGCTGGATAGCTTTTTCCATGATCTCGCCTGTGAACAAATAGACGGAATCCGCGTTTTTTTCCTTGCCATATAAGAGGCAGGCTTTTAATAATTCCTGTGCAATACCTTTGCCCCTCGCTTTTGGATGAACGGCCAACAAACGAATGAAGGGATCTGTAATGGTGATTTCCATCCCCATCCCTTCATAAGAGTTCTTTGCGTTTTCAAAAAGCTGGACTGTGCCGAGGATCTCATCGCCGTCCTTTGCAACTAAAATCCGGTCCACATGCGGGCTGTTCACGGAATCGACCATTCCCTGTACGTATAAATTCCAAAATTCTTCGTCTTCGACTGAATGCTTATACTGAGCGTAGCTCTCGACCAACAATTGCTGGACAGCTTCTTTATGTTCATCCGTAAGTTCCTCGATAATAATCGCTTGGATCATGAGAGGGCCTCCTTTGAATTCATAGGCAATTAAATAAACTGAAATAGTAGGGATTAGGGGTTAAAACAGGAAGCATTCTAACGTGTGAAAGTCGTCGCACGCCAGTCAATGCTCCCATATCCCGGACATTAAATTTGAGCTGCTTAAACCGATTGGACGTTGTTTTCTTGTTCTTCTACCTCAAAGCGGGCATTTGTAGATTGAGGACTCAGCAATTGGAATGAACGGGTCCTATCTTCTGCTTTCGGCAGGGCGGTATGCAGGATGAATTCATCAATCTGATGGGCCTGTTGAAGTTCGCTTAAAATCCCCGTCACATAGTCGGGTGTTCCGGCAATGATATTGGCCTGCTGTTCTTCAATCTCGTATGGGATGCCGGCCTGCTCTCCGAAAGAATGTGCTTGTTCGACTGTGACAACTGTTACCGAACGTCCGTCCTGGAGACGGACTTTTACGATTTTCTGATCTGCGGCAAGTTTTTCTGCTTCTTCTTGTGTCGGAGCGGCGAGGACATGCGCTGCGACCATGATGTTTCCGCCGGGAAGCAGCCGGCGATATTCATTGGCGGCTTCCCCAAGAATTTCGCGATTATTATTAATGAATAGGGCAAATACAAAGCCGACGCCAAGGCTTGCCGCCAACTTTGCACTATTCGGGCTGGCGCCCAACAAGAAGATTTCAGGTTTCTCCGTCGGAAGCGGGGTGGCCTGGATACCGTCAAGCGGGTGACCTTCAGGGACGGAGTCTTCAACCAATTGTTTCAACAGCGATAAACGCTCGTCAAAATCCTTCCCGTCGTTCACCGTTCCGAATTGCAATGCCTTAGTGGATAACGGAAGGCCGCCGGGTGCTTTTCCGACTCCTAAGTCAACCCGTCCCGGCGCCAGGGAGGAGAGAAGGTTGAAGTTTTCCGCCACCTTGTAAGGACTATAATGCTGGAGCATCACTCCACCGGAACCGATACGGATTGATTCGGTTTTTGCCGCCAAGTACGAAATCAGCACTTCCGGGGAAGAACCCGCAACATCCTGGGAATGGTGGTGTTCGGAAACCCAAAAACGACTGTACCCCCATTCTTCCGCTTTCCGGGCAAGGCTCACCGTTTGCTTTAACGCCTGTTCCGCCGACGATTCAGGGAAAACAGGGCTCTGATCTAAAATACCAAGTTTTAAAGTCATGAAAATTTACCTCCAGATTTAAAGTCCGCCAATCGGTCTCAAATGATTTTTCTGTAAATCAAAGTGTCACTTGCTGCCTAGTGATAAGCTCCGCAAAGTAGCCGGTCTGCTTATCGATTCTCTGAAGCGCATCCGTGTCCAGAATCGGAATGTCCAGTTCTTTGTCAATCTCGCTGTCAACGAGGTAAATCCCCTTTAGCGGGTGTCCCTTCAAGTTGGCGAGGAGGGGCTTAAGCGCGTACTCAAGGGCGAGAAGATGGGCAGAACTGCCTCCGGTCATCAGGGGCAGCACGGGCTTCGACTCCAGCACATCCATTGGCAGGAGGTCGATGAACGCCTTCAGGACCCCAGTGTAGGATGCTTTGTAGACGGGGGAGCCGACGATCAGGCCTTTCGCATTGCGGATTTGTTCAGTTGCGCCTTTGATCGACGGGTGATTGAAGTCGGCATGGAACAGCACTTCCGGCGGAATATCTGTTACGGATAGGTGGCTGACGCTAAAATTCTTCGCTTTTAAAAGTTCTCCAATATATCCAAGTACGCGGTCGGACCTTGATGACCTGTTCGGGCTCCCTGAGAGAATAACGATTTCTGTCATGAAGAACATCCTTTCGAAATTAAAGTTAATAATTTTTACCTGATTAGTAGGGATTAAGGCGGCAGGAAGCACGTATTTCTGCCGGCACACTGAGAGGCTCCATCCCTTGTGAGATGCAAAGGGCTCTTCCCCGGAAAAACAGAGAAGAGCCCAAACGGTAAGCACTGGCGACACGCGCTTTCATCCGACTGTCTTCTCATCTTCGGGATGCGACTGTATCCCTCTGAAATTAGCACCATGCAAAAGTTCGCTGGTTGCTGAGGCTTCACAGGGTCAGTCCCTCCACCTCTCTGGATAAGAAAGATTAATAATATGAATTTTTCAACTTGCTGAAAGTATAGTCGGGTAGTTGGATAAAGTCAACCGTTCCTTGAGCGGATTGTTAATGAAGAATTCAATATGGCATTCCGGACAATCGGAATCTTTGCTTAAGGCGTGTGCTTTCAAATTGCTTTACCTGAAAAACCTTCCCGCTGCTGCAGGAAGGTCCGGTATTAGCGGCGCTTATTGCGCCAGCTTGTGATATTCTTCGGGTGGAAGTAGCTGAGGCCGATGATGAATCCGACGGCCAGGCCCGTGAGGTGCGCGGTGATGTTGATGTTCGGTGTCAGGAACGTCATGATCACGCTGATGACGATGATCGGCAGGATAATCTGCCGGATCTGGGGAAACGCGCCTTTTGTGTGGTAGACGAACGCACCGAAAGCACCGAAGATCCCGTAGATGGCGCCGCTTGCGCCGACATAGGCGTAGGAAGCGTCATGCAGGAAGTAGGAGGCCACATTGCCGAACAGGCCGGCCAGGAAAAACAGGTTCACGAACCGCACCTTGCCGGCGAGCCGCTCAAGCTCGGGGCCGAACAGGAACAGGGCGAACATGTTGAATAGGACGTGCATAAGGCCGGCGTGCAGGAACATCGGGGTGACAAAGCGCCACCAGTCGCCGTCCGCGATCAGCCGGTTGATGCCCATGCCGTAAAACATGACCAGGTCGCCGATGCCCGGAAGGATGGTCAGGATGTAGATGATCACATTGATCGCGATCAGCGCCGAGACGACCGGATACAGCCGGATGTACTCGGAGAAGCTTTCTCTTCTGATAAACATGGTTTCACCTCAATTTACATAAGAACAGTATACCGCGTTTGGTGCGGTCCAGAAAGCGGGGAGAACGGATGATTACGGGAATCGGGCTTGATATTGTGGAGATGGACAGGATCCGGCAGGCGGACGGCCGGAGTGACCGCTTCCGCCGGAGGATCCTGAGCGGAGCAGAATTGGAGAGATATGAGCAGCTAGGAGGCACCAGAAGGACCGAATACCTTGCCGGGCGGTTTGCCGCCAAGGAGGCATTTGCAAAAGCGCTCGGCACCGGCATCGGCGCGTCATGCGCGTTCGGTGACATCAGTGTGCTTTCCGGTGAAGAAGGCCGGCCGCTGCTGTATTTTAGGGGAAAGCCGGCGCCGGGCTTCGTGTCCATCACTCATACACGTGAGTATGCCGCCGCCCAGGTTATCCTCACCGGATTCCCGGCAGCCCTGTCCGAATAAACTTGGCCCCTCTCTCATAGGATGTTCCACAGGAGCGAAATGAGAAAGGGTGAAGGAATTGCGGAGCCGGATATTCGCAGGTATGCTCATCGTGCTCGCTTTGCTGCTAGCGGCATGCGGGTCACAGTCGAAGGAAGACGTCATGAAAAAGCTGAGCGGCAAATGGACGGATGCAAAAGGCTATGAACTCACTGCCGTCATGGAGATCAAGACCGGCGATGAGCCAAGGCTGTATGACGTGGAAGTGTGGCACACGAAGCCGGACTACTACCGGGTCAATGTGACCCAGGAGGGCTCCAAGGAGTCCCAGATGATCCTCCGCAACAAGGATGGGGTGTTTGTCGTCACGCCTTCAATCGGCAAGACGTACAAATTCCAGAGTGACTGGCCTGAGAAAAACAGCCAGGCCTACCTGATCGGCGCGCTTGCGGAAGACATCCGGGCGGACAAGGATGCGGTGATGAAGGAAGAAGACAAGGAGTACATCTTTGAAACGGCAACCCGGAACAACCACCGGAAGATGCTTCCTTACCAGCGGATCCACATCGACAAGAAATCGCTCCTCCCTGTGAAAGTGTCGGTGCTGAATGAAAACAAAGAAGAACAGATGAAGATTACATTCGAGAAAATTTCTCTCGGCACGGAACGCGGAGCCGGCGACTATGCGGTGGAAAAGCATTCGAAGGCACCGGAAGGCGCGGAAGGATCCGCGGATGACACCGATGTGACGGAAGAAGAAGCAGAAGGCGAAGACCAGGAAGGCACCACGGAAGAGCAGGACGGTGCATCTGACGAAGAAGGCAAGGAAGAAGGAGATGGAGAAGCGGGTGCCGAATTGGATGGTGAGGAATTCCGCACATCCTATCCGCTGCTGAAATGGGAAGGCGTCGACCTGCTTGAGGAAGAAGTCGTAGGAAACGGAGACGACAAGCGCGTCTACCTGACATACGGCGGCGAGAAAGAGTTCGTCATCGTCCAGCAGCATGCAAAGTCTCCTCAGGAAGCGCTCGTTCCGGTATTCGCGGAAGGGGATCCGGCACACCTCGGCTTTACGATCGGCGCGATCACCGACAATTCGGTCAGCTGGGAACAGGGCGGCGTGTCCTACTTCCTCGCCTCCAACGGCCTGACACGGGAAGAAATGGTGGAAGTCGCGACATCGATGATCGAAGCGGAACAGAAGTGACCCGGGAGTATTGACGTCATTCTCCCTCCGGGCGGATAATGAAAACGATCAAGAGATATCCGTCAGTTCGGAAGGGAGAACGGGGAAATGGAACAGATGAAATGGGGACGGCCGACAGTGGCGGCCGTCAATCTGGAGGCGATCCGGGAAAATGTCCGGAACACGGCGCGCATGGCCGGTCCGGACACCGGCGTGATCGCCGTCGTCAAGGCGGACGGCTACGGACACGGCGCTGCCCGGGTCGCGGAGGCGGCACTTGAAGCGGGCGCACTGATGCTCGCGGTCGCCACTCCGGATGAAGCGGTGGAACTCAGGGAGGCGGGCCTGGAAGCTGACATTCTGCTTCTGGGCGCCTCCCCTGTTCCGTTCGCGCGTGTTGCGGCGGAAAAGGACATCATCATCACTGCGGACTCGCCGGCCTGGATGGAGCAGGTCGCTGCCGACGCGCCTGATTTTGCCCGCCCGCTCCGGGTCCATCTGAAGGTCGACACCGGAATGGGGCGGATCGGCGTCCGGAGCGGGGAGGACCTCATTCGGATGTACAGGGCCGCCCGGGCGGCGAAAATCAGGGTTGACGGCGTCTTTACCCATTTCGCGACGGCAGACGAGCCGGACAATGAGGTGTGGAGAAAGCAGGCATCCGGATTCCGGGAAGCGGTGGCGATGCTGCCGGAACGGCCGCGCCTTGTGCATGCTTCAAACAGTGCGGCCACGTTCATGCATCCGGAGTGCAGGTTCGATGCGGTGCGTCTCGGCATCTCGATGTACGGCATCGCACCGTCCGGTTTTGTCGGGGAGCACCTGCCGTTCCCGCTGAGTCCTGCCCTGACGCTTTCGACCGAGCTCGTCCATGTGAAGCGGATCGGCCGGGGGGACACCGTCAGCTACGGTGCGACCTACCAGGCTTCCGGCGATGAATGGGTCGGGACGCTTCCGATCGGTTACGCGGACGGTTTCCTCAGGGGCCTCGGCGGACAGGATGTGCTGATCGGCGGCCGCCGCTGCCCGGTGGTCGGCCGCATCTGCATGGACCAGTCCATGGTCCGGCTGCCGCGTGAAATGGAGCCCGGAGAGCCTGTTGTCCTCCTCGGAAGACAGGGCGGGGAAGAGATCCGGCCGGACGAATGGGCGAAACGGCTCGGGACGATTCCCTACGAGGTCGTCGTCACCTTGTCCAAGCGGATTCCGAGAGTTTATTTGCAGGGACGCGGGGAATACTAACCCCAACACGGCCCGACAATTTCCGACAGGAGAAGCCGATTATGGCAGGGATTTTGTCGCATTCTTTCCGAACGTGTCTTTTCAACAGGTCTGTCCGATGGTATGATGGGATAGAAATTTGTTGAATGGCTGCGTCGGAGGTGTTTGCTGTGGCAGAGAAAGAGACAAAAGAAGTCGTGGTGAAGATCCCGAAGAGGATGCTTCAGTGTGACGGGGATTCCGTCGCCTACGACCGAGCAGAGCAGGATGGGTACGTCTATCTGACGACGACCCGGAGGACACGGAAGGAACAACCAAATCTTATACGGGAAGCCATCGTTAAAGGCTACGTGGAGATGTCGCAGATCAATCTTTCGATCGCTTCCGAATGTTTGTACGCGGAATACGAAGCGGAGCACGCGTGGCGCAACTCGTAATCGGAGGATGAGATTTTGGCCATAAAACGCGGGGACATTTTCTTTGCAGATCTGTCGCCGGTGAAAGGTTCTGAACAGGGCGGGAAACGGCCCGTCCTGGTTATTCAGAACGATATCGGCAATCGGTTCAGCCCCACTGTGATCGTCGCAGCCATCACGGCCCAGATACAGAAAGCCAAACTGCCCACCCATGTGGAAATCGATGCGGTACGGTACGGATTGGACAAAAACTCCGTCGTCTTGCTTGAGCAAGTCCGGACAATTGACAAATCCCGCCTTTCCGACAAGATTACACATCTGGACGAAGAAATGATGAGGCAGGTGGAAGAGGCGCTTGAAATCAGCCTCGGATTGGTGAAATTTTAAGTATACATACACAAAAGAACACCGTCCGGCATGCCGGACGGTTTTTTTGTGCATTTTATCCGGCCCAAATTCGTTTCAGCATCCCTTCATTTGGAATGCGATTGATTGATGCTTTTGTGTGATAATAACGGTAGGTATGCAGTTCCGGTGAGGTTGGAAGAGTGTATATCACCCTGATTCGCCTGCTCATCCCGAACCCCAAATTTTTGTATAGGCCTCCGACTCTCGCAAAATGAGTGTGTTCCTGCCGTATTTTCGTTACAATGTAAAGAACAGTCCGTAAAAGGGGGCCATCAGAGCCATGTATAGAAAAGTTCCTCAGTTTGTCGAGACTCACCTCGAAGAGATCATCGACAGTTGGAAAGCTCGCATGAAAGATGAACATGGTGAAAAATTCTTCCACATCATGCCGGAAGAGGTGATTGAGCGGACAAGCCGTGATTTTGCGGAGCTTGTCGTATCCAGCCTGACCGAGGACTCGGCCAAATATGACGAGAAGCTTCATAACTTCTCTGAACGCATCGTCCGCCTCGGCTGGTCAATCACGCTTGTCATGAAGGCGATCGAGAACTTCTCGGATACACTCTATGATCTGCTCCGCAAGGCGGGAATCCTCGATGACGGCAATGTGGCCGAGTATTTTGACATTCTCAACAACTGGATCAAGCCGCTCCGCCAGGAAGTCGTCGAAATGTACTCCCGCACCTGGGAGCGCACAGTCAATCTCCAAAAAATTGCCCTGCAGGAACTGTCTGCATCCCTGATTCCTGTATTCGATAAAATTTCGGTCATGCCGCTTGTCGGCACAATCGATACGGAACGCGCCAAGCTCATCATGGAAAACCTCCTGGAGGGGGTTGTCCGCCACCGGGCGGAAGTGGTGCTGCTCGACATCACCGGCGTGCCGGTCGTCGATACCATGGTCGCCCACCACATCATCCAGGCTGCAGATGCTGTCCGCCTTGTCGGCGCGCGCTGCATGCTTGTCGGCATCCGTCCTGAAATCGCTCAGACAATCGTAGCGCTCGGCATCAGCCTGGAAGACTTTACAACGACCAGCACGCTGCAGCGGGGCATGCAGGAAGCGCTCGCGCTGACAAACAGAAAAATCGTGGAGGTGGATGAACAGTGAACATGCGTATCCCGATCCTCAAGCTCAACGAAATCCTGATTGTCTCGCTCCAGTGGGAACTGGACGACCAGACAGCGATTCAATTCCAGGAAGATCTTCTGAAAAAACTTCATGACACATCGGCCAAGGGTGTCGTGATTGACCTGACGCCGATTGACTTTATCGACTCCTTTATCGCGAAGGTGCTCGGCGACGTCATCAGTATGTCGGGCCTTATGGGTGCCAAAGTGGTCATCACGGGCATCCAGCCGGCCGTCGCCATTACGCTCATCGAACTCGGGATCCGTCTGGAGAATGTCATGACGGCCCTTGATCTCGAAAACGGAATGGACAAATTGCAACAAGAATTGGAGGCTTGACGATGGCGTACCGGTCTTCAGTTGATATCCATACTGAATGGGACATTGTTGCTGCACGGCAGCTGGGCCGGAACGAAGCAAAGAAAGTCGGCTTCGGCACCGTTGACCAGGCCCGTATCACTACGGCAATCAGTGAACTCGCAAGAAACATTTATCTATATGCAGGAGCCGGAAAAATTGAGATCGAACGCCTGAACGAAGATGGCCTGTTCGGAATTGCCATCATCGCTTCCGACGAAGGCCCGGGCATCCCCGACGTAAGAAAAGTGATGGAAGACGGTTACTCGACTTCCGGGGGACTCGGCGCCGGGATGCCGGGAGTCAAGCGTCTGATGGACGACTTCCGAGTGGACACCGAACGGGGCAAGGGCACGAAGATCACTGCAGTTAAGTGGCTCCGCTGACAGGGGGATGAAAAAAGATGCCTCAGCAGACGGAAAAGGAATACAAAGAGATTTTGAGGCAATATCTTGAGGATCAATCTGAACAGAACTTGTATATGGGAGAGGCGTTCAGCCGGAAACTCATCGAGCGGGACATTTCTCCCGAAGAGGTGATCAGCATACATAAGTCCGCCCTCAAGGATGTGCTGCCGGGTCTTCCGTCGAAAGTCTGGCATTCTTTCGACTTCCTGATTGAAATGATGATCCGCTATGGTCTCGCGCTAAAGGAACACCAGTCTCTTGTTAAACGGCAGGAAGAGATGCAGCTGGAGATGGAAGTGGCTTCAAAAGTGCAGGAGACGCTCCTCAAAACGAAGATTCCGGTCGTTGAGGGCATGGACCTCGGCTATGTGACCGTGCCTTCCCGCACGATGAGCGGGGATTATATCTACTTTGTCGGGAACGATATGGACGAGGCGGGCGTGGCCGTGGCCGATGTCATGGGCAAAGGCATCCCTGCCGCTTTGTGCATGTCGATGGTCAAATTCGGCATGGACAGTGTCCAGCATTCGTCCGAAGGGCCATCCGGGGTCCTTTCGGTCATCAACCGGATCGTCGAAAAAAGCGTCAACGACTCGATGTTTGTGACGATGATGTACGGACGCTATGATGCGAAAAGTTCTACCTTCTCCTATGCATCCGCCGGGCATGAGCCGGCACTCCATTACCGGGCGTCGGAAAACCGGTTTGTGGAACTTGATGCCAAAGGGCTTCTTCTCGGTGTATCGCCGGATGCCCGATATGAAGAGGGAAGCGTAGCTTTGGAACGCGACGATTTCATTGCCATCATGACCGACGGGGTGACCGAAGCACGGACGCCCGAAGGCTTCGTCGAAAAGGAAACCATCCTTGACATTATCAGCAGTGTGAAGGACCGTCCCGCCCAGGAAATGGCGGAACACGTTTTCGCGGAATTGGACCGCATGCAGGGCTTCCGTCTCCAGGACGATTTCTCGCTCGTGATCTTAAAAAAAGAATAATTGATGTTTGAATTTCTTCAGTGAGGGTAAAGCCTTCATGTTGTGTTCAGACGGAGTTATGGTTTTGGATTATAGATTGAGAAATTAAAGAAGAGGTGTGGAAATGAATCTACAAGTCGATTTGCATGAAGAAAACAGTGTACAGCATTTTAAAGTGGTCGGTGAGATTGATGCGTTCACGGCGCCCGTCCTCCGCGAGAAGCTCTCTGAGCATCCTGTCAAGGAAGGCATGAAAGCCGAGATCGATCTTTCGGACGTCGAATATATGGATAGTACGGGTCTTGGTGTGTTCGTCGGTTACTTCAAACAGGTGAAGGAAAGCGGCGGCCAAGTGAAAATCACCGGGCTGTCACCGCGGCTCAAGCGGCTGTTCGATATTACGGGTCTCGACGAGGTCATGGATATCGAAGCACATAAAGAAGATAAAGGTGGGTTCAATGATGCAACCGTATGACTACGTGGAGATCCGTGTACCGGCCAAGGCCCAGTATGTGGGCGTGGCGCGGCTCACGATCTCCGGCCTCGCAAGCCGGCTCGGCTTCACCTATGACGATATCGAAGACATGAAGATCGCATCAAGCGAGGCCATTACGAATGCGGTGCAGCACGCATACAAAGACGACGAGGAAGGCGAAGTCGTCGTCGGCTGCGCACTGTATGAAGACCGGATGGAGATCATGGTGGCCGACCATGGTCAGAGCTTCGACTTTGAAGAAACGAAAAAGAGCGTGGGACCTTATCATGATCATGAAGAGGGCATGTTCCTCCGGGAAGGGGGTCTCGGCCTCTATCTGATCGAAACGCTGATGGACGAGATTAAAATCCACCACGACGAAGGGGTCACCGTCTTCATGACCAAATATCTCGGCGGAGAGCAGGTGGAAAAGGATGTCGAAACAGTCTCCTCCTGATTCCAAATCAAAAGAACAGGTGCTGGACTGGATCAGGGCTTTCCAGGAAAGCGGCGATGAGGAAGCTCAGACGAACCTCGTTCTCCACTATGAACGGCTGGTCCAGTCGATCGCCCGCAAATACTCCAACGGGAAATCGTACCATGAAGATATCGTGCAGGTCGGCATGCTCGGGCTGCTCGGCGCCATTCGCCGCTACGATCCCGACTACGGCCGCAGTTTTGAGGCGTTCGCAGTGCCGACAATCATCGGCGAGATCAAGCGGTTCCTCCGCGACAAGACATGGGCAGTGCATGTACCTCGCAGGATCAAGGAGCTCGGGCCGAAGATCAAGTCTGCTGCAGAGACGCTGACAAATGAGCTTCAGCGCTCCCCGAAGGTGCAGGAGATCGCGGATTATCTCGAAGTGGACGAAGACGACGTGCTTGAAGCGATGGAGATGGGACGTAGCTACCAGGCCCTGTCCATGGACCATTCGCTTGAGGCGGATTCAGACGGAAGTACCGTCACGCTGTTCGATATCATCGGGGATACGGATGACGGCTACGAGATGACGGATCAGCGTCTGATCGTGGCGGAAGCGCTCAATGTCCTGTCCGAGCGCGAAAAGCAGATCATCCAGTTTACATATATCGAACAGATGAGCCAGAAGGAGGCGGGGGAACGCCTCGGCATTTCGCAGATGCACGTATCCAGGCTTCAGCGAAAGGCGATCAAAAAGCTTCAGGAAGCCATTGCGGCGGCAGGTGGTGCGTCGTCTTGAAGACAGTGAAGGACGACCGCGTGGAAGCGTATATCTACCAGGAAGCCAAGCCGGGAAACCATGAATCGGGTGATGTGTATTACACCTTCACCAATGAAGACTATTTTCTGTGCGCAATTGCGGACGGCCTGGGAAACGGGCCGATCGCGAGGGAATCGGCGGAAATCGTTCCGGAGGTCCTGGAGAAGCACCATGACGAATCGATCGACCAGCTGCTCAGCCGGTGCAACATGCATATGCACCAGAAGCGCGGAGCGGCCGTCGCGATCATCAAGGCGTACTTCAAGACGTCGACGATCGAGTACAGCTGTGTGGGAAACGTACGGTTTTATCTGTACCGGCGTTCGGATGACAAGATGATTTATCCGCTGCCGGTGATGGGCTATCTGTCCGGCCGTCCGCAGAAACTCCGTACGCAGGGCTATGACTACGGCCCGGGAGACCTTTTTCTTCTGCATTCCGACGGCGTGGATATCCGCAGCCCGAAGGCGTTCATGCAGAACAGCGCCGGACCGTACGACCTTTATAAAAAAGTGTTTGATACCCTTAAGCACGGCGATGATGCCACCTATATCGCAGGAAGCCTGCTCCGCTAAATCCGCGGAGCGGGCTTTTTTTAGGTCATTGTGGTTTATTTTGCTTAACATTCAGGGTGCTTTCCTTAACATTCAAAGTGGTCTGCTTAACAATCAGAGCCCCTTGCATACCGTTCGGAATTTTTAATGCCGACCTGCCGTGCAAAGTGCCGTTTATGATAAAGTGGACGGGTATAGGCAATGGAACGAAAGGGTGAGAGAGATGCAGGAAAAAGAATTGATCCAGAAAGCGGCGGGTCGGGCGGGCGTGCGCCCGGCGCAGGCCCAGGCGGTCATCGGCCTGCTCGCCGAGGGCAAGACCGTACCGTTCATCGCCCGGTACCGGAAAGAAGCGACGGGCGAACTCGATGAAGTGCAGATCAAAGCGGTCGAGGACGCCCATCGTTATCTTGCCCAGCTGGAGGAGCGGAAAGAGGAAGTCATCCGCATCATTTCGGAACAGGGAAAACTGGACAGCGAACTGGAAAAAGCGATCCGCGCCGCCGATGTGCTGCAGCGGGTGGAGGACTTGTACCGTCCTTATCAGAAAAAGCGGAAGACCCGGGCGACAGCTGCGAAAGAGCGCGGACTCGAGCCGCTTGCCGACCTGCTTCTCACCGACACGAAAGAGCGTCCCGAAAGCTTGGCCATCCGGTTTGCCGACGCTGAAAAAGACGTGCCTGACGCTGACGCGGCACTTGCCGGTGCGAGGGACATCATTGCAGAGCGCATCTCCGATGATGCATCGGTCCGCGACAGAATCCGAAACGCCATCCGGCGCGACGGACTGATCGTCACAACCCGGAAAAAAGATGCCGAAGATCCAAAGGGCGTCTTCGAAATGTACTATGAATATGAAGAACCGGTCAGGCAAATCAAGCCGCACCGTGTCCTCGCGGTGAACCGCGGCGAGAAGACAGGCGTGCTGAAGGTGTCGGTCGCGGCCCCGGAAGAACGTCTGACAGAAGACATCCGCCGTTCATACGTCCGCCATCCGGGTTCCCCTGCGGCAGCGGAAGTGGCAGAAGCGGCGTCGGACGCCTTCAAGCGCCTTCTCCTTCCTTCGATCGAGCGGGAAATCCGCGGAGAACTGACCGAGAAGGCGGAAGAGCAGGCAATCAGGATCTTCTCCGAAAACCTGAAGCGCCTTTTGCTGCAGCCGCCGATGAGAGGCAAGACCGTCCTCGGTGTAGACCCTGCCTACAGGACCGGCTGCAAGCTGGCAGTCGTGAGCGATACAGGCCGTTTGCTTGAGCTCGGTGTCATTTATCCGCATACGTCATCGGATACGGAAGGAGCGAAGAAGAAAGTGCTTGAGCTTCTCCGCAAGTATCCGGTTTCCATCATCGCGATCGGCAATGGGACGGCATCCCGCGAAACCGAGCAGTTTATCGCGGACTGCCTAAAGGAGACGGATGGGGGAGCGTCGTACGTGATCGTCAACGAAGCGGGAGCAAGTGTCTATTCCGCCTCTGAAGAAGCGCGCCGTGAATTTCCGGACCTTCAGGTCGAGCAGAGAAGTGCCGTTTCGATTGCGCGCCGGCTGCAGGATCCTTTGTCCGAACTGGTGAAGATCGAGCCGAAGTCGGTCGGAGTCGGCCAGTATCAGCATGACGTCTCCCAGAAAAATCTCGGGGAGCAGCTGGACTTTGTCGTCGAGACCGCAGTGAACCGGGTCGGAGTCGACGTGAACACTGCATCTGCGTCGCTGCTGCAGCACGTATCCGGTCTGTCCCGCACGGTTGCGGACAACATCGTTGCGGCCCGTGACGAACTCGGACGATTCAGCTCGCGAACACAACTGAAAAAAGTACCCCGTCTTGGTGCCAAGACGTACGAGCAGGCGATCGGTTTCCTGCGCGTCCCCGGGGCAAAAAACCCGCTGGATGCCACCGGTGTCCACCCGGAAAGCTACGCTCTTGCGGAAGAGATCCTGCAGGCGGCGGGACTGGACAAGAAGGAAATCGGAACGGCACATGCATCGGAAGCACTTTCCCGCCTTGATGCAAAAGAAGTGGCGGCAGCTGCCGGAGCGGGGGAAGTGACTGTCCGGGACATCATCGAGACGCTGAGCAGGCCGAAGCGGGATCCCCGCGATGAATTCCCGCAGCCGCTCCTCAGGAAGGAAGTACTGACGCTCAAGGACCTGAAGCGCGGCATGGAAATGGAAGGGACAGTCCGCAACGTCGTGGACTTCGGTGCATTCATCGATATCGGCGTAGGGGAGGACGGCCTGCTGCATGTCACCAAGATGAGCACCGGGCGGGTCCGCCATCCTCTGGATATGATGGCTCCGGGAGACGTTGTCACCGTCATCATCGATGATGTTGATCAGGAAAAAGGGCGGATTTCCCTCACCCGCCTCACCCCGGAACAGGAAGAAGAAAAGAAAAAGCGTGACGGAGAACGGAGACGCCAGCCGAAGGAACGGAAGCGCCAGGCAAAAAAACTCACCGAACTTGAGCCGGGAACACAGGTGAAGGGCCGCGTGCGGCGGCTGCAGCCATATGGAGCTTTTGTGGACGTCGGAGCGGAGAAAGACGGGCTCGTCCATATTTCCAAGATGGCGCCCGTACGGGTGAATGACCCTGGAGAGATCGTGCAGCCGGGAGACACTGTGGCTGTATGGATCGAATCGGTCGATCCTGCCGCCTCTAAGATATCCCTGACGATGATTGATCCTGCAGAAAAGAAGGGAAGCGGGAGCCGCCGTGGATGAACGGGAACTCCAGCTTTTGACCGAATCGATCTCGCGGGAATTGTTCGGTCGCCCTTTCCGGCACAGGGTGTTCTTTAACCCGAGGCTGCGCACCACGGGCGGCAGGTACCGGCTTCACGACCATGATATCGAAATCAACCCGGAAGCCTACAGGAAATACGGCCTGGACGAGCTGACCGGCATCATCAAGCATGAGCTATGCCACTATCACCTTCATATAGAAGGAAAGGGATACCGTCACCGCGACCGGGACTTCCGGGAGCTGCTCAGGCAGACAGGTGCGCCGAGACACTGTTCCGTCATCAGGGAGCCGGCCAGGAGGAAAGCGAAGCATCTGTACCGATGCACGGACTGCGGCCAATCCTATGTGAGGAAGATCCGGATGGATACGGGTCGCTACCGCTGCGGAAAATGTCGGGGCCGCATTCAAAAAGTTGATGAGAATTGATGGGATCAGCCCTTGCCGGACGGTGAAAACCGTTGTGCGGCAAGGGTTTTGATATTTTTATAAAAAACTTGGCGAAAAGTGTTGACGTATTTTCATATGCCCCCTATAATAGGACAAGTCGACAAGAGATCACACGAAAGCCTGAGCGGCTGAAGCGATCTTGAGACACTGAATATGGCCCCTTGGTCAAGCGGTTAAGACACCGCCCTTTCACGGCGGTAACACGGGTTCGAATCCCGTAGGGGTCATCATAAGGGAACGGACGGCAGGGTTGCCGGCTGTCCGGACATCCCCTTTCATACATAGGTGGTCCCGTGGTGTAGCGGTTAACATGCCTGCCTGTCACGCAGGAGATCGCGGGTTCGATTCCCGTCGGGACCGCCATTTATTCTGAAGCCGATGGCTGAAGGATGATATGCGAGCCATTAGCTCAGTTGGTAGAGCATCTGACTTTTAATCAGAGGGTCGCAGGTTCGAGCCCTGCATGGCTCACCACCTCTTGAAAAAACGGTTTTAAAAAAGTTGAAGAAAGTTGTTGACTTTCATCGAACAAGGTTATATAATAAATCTTGTCGCTGGAACGAAAGCGAACGAAACAGCTTCTTAAAAACCGAATCACTTTTAACATGCGGTAGTGGCGGAATGGCAGACGCGCTAGGTTGAGGGCCTAGTGGGAGTTAAATCCCGTGGAGGTTCAAGTCCTCTCTACCGCACCATTTATTTTTATAAGATGTGCGCCCGTAGCTCAATTGGATAGAGCGTCTGACTACGGATCAGAAGGTTGTGGATTCGACTTCTGCCGGGCGCGCCACTTTCGCGGGTGTAGTTTAGTGGTAAAACCTCAGCCTTCCAAGCTGATGATGAGGGTTCGATTCCCTTCACCCGCTCCATATTTTTTCTTTC
>NZ_AOFT01000026.1 GCF_000348905.1 Bhargavaea cecembensis DSE10 | reverse complement strand
TTTTTTTGTGCTATATTACAATTGACTAAAAAAAGTCTTGCAGCAAAGTATGGCTGAAACGGATAAATTGGACAACAGTCTACCGTTCTGTATCCTTGTCACAGGAAGTCAACCAAAGAAAGAGGAATCTAATGACCCGAAAAAAGAATGATCAATTAACTAGCGGGTTGACCGGATTGCTATTTGCGGCCGGAGGCCTGACCTACATCAATACTCAATCCATTGAAGCGGCAGCGTTTATCTTTTTCGGCGGTGCGATCGGCCTGATTTTGATCTTGTTTGCGCTAGGATTGATGAAAGAGCGGAAACTGAATGCTTCCGGAATTCGTCAGGTAGATGAAATGAACGGCAAGGAGTTCGAGCAATTTCTGAAACTCCGGTATGAGGCAAGAGGCTACCAGGTTCGCAGGACTCCCTATCAAAACGATTTTGGTGCAGATCTTGTGATGCAGCGGGATGGCAGGAGGATTGTGGTCCAGGCTAAGCGGTGGAAACAGAATGTCGGCATTAAGGCCGTTCAGGAGGTTGTAGCTGCCCGGAGCCACTACAAGGCACAAGATGCCTGGGTCGTGACCAATAGCCAATTTACGAAAGCCGCAAAGGAACTGGCGTCCAGTAATGGTGTACGACTTGTGGACCGGGCGCAGCTGATTCATATCCTTCTGGAAAAACAACCTGCTTGAGTCATTTAGGAAGCTAAAAGCTGATATCCGGAAATTCGGGCATCAGCTTTTTTAAGTTGCAGAACAAAGGCCGATGCTTGAAATGGCACCGCTGTTCAAAGTTCTACATAACCTACAGGATGAAAGAAGGGGGTAGGCCTCTGTCCGTTTCCGCATTTATTCTTACGATGGTTCCTCTTTATCTCATGGCGCTAATCGGTTTTACTGCACGGAAGATGAACATTCTCAGCAGCAATGCCAATCCGGTGATCACCCAGCTGATGTTATACATGACGTTGCCGGCGTTGATTTTGTTTTCCTTGAACACGACGTTTTCCATAGAGCTATTGGTGGATCTCACTTGGCTTGTGGCCATGTCGGTTTTTGTGATGACGCTTTCCATCGCTGTCGGGGCTTGGCTGAGGAAACGGGCTGAGTTGCCTGACGGGCAGAAAAGTGTGTACGAGAGCCTGATTGTTTTTGGGAATCAGGGGTTCATCGGTTTTGCGGTCTGTTTCATGCTCATGGGCCAGCAGGGGGTGGTTTATGTAACCCTGTTCAACATCTTTTACTTGATTCTGATTTGGTCGTACGGAATTTATCTGTTCACCCGGCATGAGACGACCGTGGACTGCCGGAGACTTTTCCTTAACCCGGGTATACTCGCCACACTGGTCGGCTTGGCGATGCTGTTTCTCCCGTTCAGCTGGCCGGACATGCTGTTGAGGACATTTGAGGATGTCGGGAAAATGACCGTTCCACTGTCGATGATCCTGATCGGCAGTCTTCTTGCGGACACGAGAGTGGCAGACTTCAAGTATTACAGCAGGAACCTGTATATCTGGACGGCTTCCTTAATGAAGTTGCTGATCCTTCCGTTGAGCCTCCTTGTTTTTCTCTTTCTCCAAGTTCCCGAACATCTGCTCCTCATTGCCATGCTGACAGCCGGCATGCCGAGTGCAACGACTACAACGGTGTATGCACATAGGTTTGGGGCAGATGCTGTTTTCGCCTCATATGGTGTGATTCATTCCACCATTCTTTGCATGCTAACGATTCCTTTGCTATACAGCCTACTGCAATGGGTGATCACTTAAAATAGTTTCGTCATTCATTGATCGAATTGGGATGAATGATGAAAGAAAACCGCGAATGCGGAAACCGGGACGGCCTATGACGAAACCGGAGCCCGCGGTTGGCATATAGTTGAACAAAGCTGGTACCCATTTTAGGGTGCCGGCTTTTTCCTGGTTTTTGTTGCTTTCCACAATCCGGCCTGAGCATTTTTGGTCCATTCCCCATATCTCTTATTGGGTAGTTGAGTTAATATTTAAACAATTCATCTATCAAGGGGGATAGTTGCTATGACTAAACTTGCAGGCGTGGAAGAACTCGGCCAGCCGAAAAAGCCGAGCTTCTTCCAGAGAATGCTGAATGGGGTGGAGAAGGCAGGAAACAAATTGCCGGATCCTGTTACGCTGTTTGCCTTATTTACCGTACTGATTCTGATTGCTTCCGCCATCTTCGGGGTGTTGGGCACTTCTGCTGTCCATCCGGGAACGGGTGAGACGATTAAAGTTGTGAACCTGCTGAATGCAGAAGGAATCAGAAGCATTGTCACTACGCTCGTCCCGAATTTTACCGGATTCCCGCCGCTCGGACTGGTTCTCGTCGTCATGCTTGGGGTCGGGCTAGCTGAATCTACAGGATTGGTCACGACGTTCATGAAGACGACCATCCTGAACGCGCCTGTGAAAATCATCCTGCCGACGATCCTGCTGATTGCGGTTCTCGGCAACACAGCTGCTGATGCTGCGCAGGTAGTCCTTCCTCCGATTGCAGCGATGATTTTTGCAGCGCTTGGCCGGAACCCGATCGCCGGACTTGTTGCCGGATATGCAACGGTTACGGGAGCATTCAGCGCCAACCTGATTGTCTCCATGCTGGATCCGCTGATCTTCGGCTTTACACAGTCAAGTGCCCAGATGATCGATCCGTCCTATGTCGGGAATCCGGCCATTAACTGGTACTTCCTGATTGCGTCGACTTTTGTCATCATTCCGGTTGCGGCATTTGTTACGACCAAGATTGTCGAGCCGCGGCTGGGGACCTTCCAGGGTGAGATAGAAAAGCTTGAAAAGACCACTCCTGAAGAAAAGCGGGGCCTGCTATGGGCAGGCATCACCCTTGCAGCGTACTCTGCACTTATTCTTTGGCTCGTCGTCCCGGATAACGCCATTCTGCGTGATCCTGAAACGAACGGAGTCATCGTTTCGCCGTTCATGACAGGAATTGTTCCAATCATGCTATTCGGCTTCCTTCTTCCGGCGCTGGCCTATGGGTTTGCTTCAGGAGCACTGAAAAACGACAAGGATGTGGCCGAACATCTGACCAAGGCCATGTCCGGGATGGGCGGTTATATCGTTCTGGCTTTTGTGGCTGCGCAGATGATCGCATTTTTCGGAATGAGCAACCTCGGACCAATCATCGCCATCAAGGGAGCTGCATTCCTGAAAGGGATCGGCTTTGAAGGGTTGTCCCTCTTCCTCGGATTCATTGTGATCGCTGCGCTCATCAACCTGCTGATTGCGAGTGCATCGGCCAAGTGGGCACTGCTTGCGCCGGTATTTGTCCCGATGTTCATGCTCATGGGTTATGACCCGGCGGTCACACAGGTCGCCTACCGCGTGGCCGACTCGATCACCAACCCGATTACGCCGATGCTTGCTTACTTTGCGATTCTCCTGACGTTCGCTAAGAAATACGACAAAAACATCGGAATCGGAACACTGATTGCGACGCTGCTGCCGTACTCGATCGCATTTGCGATCTTCTGGATTATTCTGTTCTCGATCTGGTTCCTGCTCGGCTTACCGCTCGGACCGGGCGGCGGCATCATGCTGCCATAACAACTTCTAAGGTGGGATTTGGATGGTATTGAAAATACAGAACGTCACGTTATATACAGGCAATGGGGAAAAACAGCTAAAGACATCGATTGTGGTTGAGGGAAAGAAGATTCTTGCCGTGGGCGAGGAGGCAGACCGACTGCAAGCCGATACTGTCATTGATGGAACCGGCAAGACGGTCATCCCTGGCCTGTTCGATATGCACGTCCATCTCGGGATGGACGGGGTCGGTGATCCATTCGCGCAGGTGGCCGGTGATACGCCTGCACGGTCGGCTTATCGACATCACATAAACGCCCAAAAGCAGCTGAAATCGGGTGTCACAAGCGTCCGGAACCTTGGTTCCAAATGGCATATCGACCTGGATTACCGTAATTCCATTTCGGACGGCCTGATGGCAGGCCCAAGTGTATATGGGTCCGGACAAGCCATCGTGATGACTGGCGGCCACGGATACCCGTTCTCCACTGAAGCGGATGGAGAGGACGGCGTCAGAAAAGCGGCCAGGGAAACGCTCAAGGCCGGAGCGGATGTCATCAAGCTGATGGCAACGGGTGGCGTGATGACCCCGGGAGTTGATCCGGGATCCCCGCAATTATCGGAAAAGGAAATGAGGGCAGCCGTCGAGGAAGCGCTCCACGCGGGCAAGACGACAGCTGCCCATGCCCAGGGAACTGCAGGCATCCAAAATGCGGTCAGGGCAGGAATTACAACGATTGAACATGGCATCTTCCTGGATGATGAGACGATCGAGCTGATGATCAAATATGGTACGGTTCTCGTGCCGACGCTTGCCGCGCCTTATTACATCGTTCAGCATGCAGAGTCGGGCGGCATTCCGGCGCATGCCGTCAAAAAAGCGGTTGATTGCTTTAAAGTCCATCAGGAAAGCTTCAAAAAGGCGCTTGCCGCAGGCGTTCGGATTGCCGCAGGCACAGATGCCGGAACGCCATTTAATGTGCACGGAGACTTTGCAAAAGAGCTGGAACTGATGCACGAGTATGGCATGGAAGTGAAGGACATCATAACCGCTGCGACTCTGCAGGCTGCTAAAACTTTGAACGTCGATCAAACGGCCGGATCGCTTGAAAAAGGTAAAGTGGCGGACTTTGTCATCCTCGACGAAGACCCGGAAGCCGATATCAGTGCGTTCCGCAAAATCCATTCCGTATACAAAGAGGGAGAGTGTGTTCATGAGTCCGCAAGCAAACTTGAAGCCGTCGTTGGATGAAAACTTCCAGGCATGTCTGAAAACCCTAGAGAGCCTGCTGGCTGAAATGACCGAAATCAGAAGGCACCTGCACCAATATCCGGAATTGTCCCACCAGGAAGTGGAGACCCCGAAGCTGATTGCTGAATATTACAGGAAACTCGGTTTGGAAGTGCGGACAGAAGTCGGCGGGCGGGGCGTTGTAGCCACATTCCGTGTGCCCGATCCCGTCAAGACCATTGCGTTCAGGGCCGACTTTGACGCACTTCCGATACAAGACGAAAAAGATGTCCCATACAAGTCAAAGAACCCGGGAGTGTCCCATGCCTGCGGACATGATGGGCATACGGCAGCACTTCTCGGATTTGCAAAAAGCCTCGTCGAAAACAAAGATCGAATCCGCCACGACGTGGTTCTGATCCATCAATTCGGCGAAGAGCTTTATCCGGGCGGCGCGAAGGCGATGATCAGCGATGGCTGCCTTGAAGGTGTGGATGCGATTTACGGCTGCCACCTTCAGAGCATGTTGCCGTCCGGCAGGATGTATTACCGGGAAGGCTATATCCAGGCGGCGGTGGATACATTCGAAATCACGGTAAAAGGAAAAGGCGGCCACGGGGCGGTCCCACATGAAGCGGTCGACCCGATTGTTGTGGCTTCCCATATCGTGACGGCCCTGCAGACGATTGTAAGCCGGAGCACAGATCCTCTGGAGCAGCTGGTCGTTTCTGTAGGATCCATCCATGCAGGGGATGCCAACAACGTCATACCTGGTGAGGCGGTTATGACTGGAACGATCCGCTCCTACGCACCGGAAACCAGGAAAACGGCACGGGAGAAGCTCGTGAAAATCGCTTCCAGCGTAGCTGATGCTCTGGACGCCCATGCCGAGGTTGAACTGGAAAGCGGTTATGATGCGTTGTGGAATCACCCTGAAGAAACGAAGATAGTCAAGAAAGCCATGGTAAATCTGTTTGCTGAGGAGGATGTATTGGAGACTTCGCCGGTGATGCCGGGAGAGGATTTTTCCTATTACACGCAGCATGTTCCCGGCTCCTTCTTCTTCACAGGGGCCCGTCCTGAAGGGGAAGCCTATCCCCACCACCATGCAAAATTCGACTTTGATGAAACGGCTATGCTGAATACGGCAAAAACATTTATGGCAATCCTGCATCAATACTGAAGCTTCTTTTGGAATGGCACCCTGGATGGGGTGTCATTTTTTTGCGCTAAACATCCGATCCGAAGATTCTATCTGTTCGGAATTATGCTACGATAGGGAGCATAAAAGGGGGGATTGGATGGTGAGTAAATCGCAGCAGGAACACCATCTTTCGTCAGCCAGAGCCGAAGCCGTGATCAATGTAGCCAATGCAGTAAACTCCACATTGGAGCTGGACGAACTATTTGAACTGACTCTTTCCGAATCCATTCGCGCGATACCCGATGCAGACGGGGGTGCACTATTTTTATTCGACCAGGCAACAAGGCTCCTGTTATGCCGAGCCTATGTAAATTTCGATGAAAAAGTCGAGCAGATCCGGCTACTGCCCGGGGAGTCATTTACAGGAGACTGCTTTAAAATGAGAAAGCCGATCCTTCTCGCGGACAGAACAGAGATCACAGGCTATCCCCGCCAAATGAGACCTGAAAACAAGCAATTGCTGAATCATTCCATGGCCATGCACCCCAGCAATAACTCTTACCGTGCCATGAGTGTTCCACTGATCACGGCAAAAGGGGAATGCATTGGCGTCATGACGCTCAATGGCTTTGCCGAGAAAGGTACGTTTACTGTTGCGGATGTCGAACTCCTCGAAACCATCGCCGGTCTCGCCGCAACCGCATTGGAAAGAGCCACTTTGTATGAAGACATCAAAATAAAAAACAATACATTCAAAACCATGCTTAATTATCAGCAGGAGCAGCTGGTCAATATGAATTCTGGACTGGGCTTGGACGTGATGCTGGGACAGTTATTTTCTGTAGTCAGGAAGCCCCTGTCCCTTCTCACTGTTTATGGTGAAGTCTTTAATACTGCAGGGATTCCGGAGCACGATCGGCCGGCAAACGAGTACTTAATCAGGGACGGGCGTCAGCTCCTTGGCAAATTGCTTATTTACGCCAATGGACATCCTGTACCGAAGCAGACGGATGACTATTTCATCCAGCAAAGTCTTCTGTATTTTGCCCTTGAGATCAATAGACAGGCGGCAGTCAGACAAGTGGAACAGCGTTATAAAACAGAGCTGATGGATCATCTGCTGAATGGGATGCTATCCGATGGTTTCCTGGTCAGGGCGGAACGCCTTGGCCTGGATACTTCTGGTGTTTTCCTGCCCGCAGCAGTCGGAATCGCAGATGATCAAGCCGAACGTTCGATTGATCAACTGATCAGACAAAATGAGATTGCCGGGTTTCTGGAGATGGAGATCAGCAGAACCTTTCCCGGAAGCCTCATGATCGTGCGCGATTCTATCTATTTACTGATTCTCGCAGTAAGTCCGGAAACACATTATAAGGATTCATTCCGCCGTCTATCGGTAATTTCCGAAGCAACTTGCCGCTTTCTGCATGACCATAATCCTGACCTTTATGCCAGGTTCGGTATAGGGAAGCTGGTTCAGCGAATCGAAGAATTGCCGGATTCGCTCCAAAATGCCATGGTCACACTTAAGATGATGGAAGACTCCAAGCATGGGGAGCGGATTGCCGACAGTTCCCATTTTCTGTTGGAGCGACTGATCGATGGCAGTTCGGTAAAAGAGGTTGAATCGTTCGTGACCACATTCCTGGGACCTCTCCATACGTATGACAAAGAAAAAGGAACTGAGCTTGCAAAGACGCTAAAGGCTTATTGCAGGAATCTGCAGCGGCCGGGAAATGCTGCTAAAGAACTGCATATCCACCCGAATACCCTTCAGTACAGAATCAAGCAAATTTCCCGTCTGCTTGATTCCGACTTGACGGATCCGGAAACTCTGTTGAACCTTCAGCTTGCCTGCAGGTTGGCAGGCGTCTAAAAACCCAAAGAGTGATTGCATGGCCGCGAATGGATGAAACCATTGTGGAATGACTAATAAGGTGCTGTAAAAGTACAGGTTCGTTTTTTATTGAGGTTTTGGGCACTCAGACGACGAAAAAAGCCGGTGCCCGCGGGCATCGGCTCTAGTTATAGAAGTAGTTGATCATTTTGCTGATGACATATACGAGTACCGCGGTAATGCCGATCAGGTACAGGCTGCCGAGCGAGAAAAAGAGAAGGTCGACGAGGCGGGACTGCGTCTGTCTGGATGTCATGCCGGCCATGGTGAAAGGCGCCTCCTGTCTATCCGTATGATTGATTATAGGACGATTCATGGTCATGAGGGTTCCCTTTTGGGTCATGTCACCTATGAGGACGGTCCGGAGTGATGCAGCTCGCTTGTGTTATACTCCTAATGAATCATATTTTGTTGCTTGGACGGAAGGTAGGAATCAAACCATGTTTCGAATCGGTGTGGTCGGTCCGGCTCCGTCCGTTGAGCGGATTATCGGAGTGGCCAAGGAGCTTGATCAGGAGATCGAACTGATCCCTTATACGTATCAGGAGACGAGGGAAGTAGCGGATATCGTACGAAACCATGACCGGCAAATGGATTACTGGCTGCTGTCGGGCTTCATTCCCTATCAGGTAGCCAAGAAAATCATGCCTGCCGCTGACCGCCTGGTCTATATTTACTCCACGGAAACCAGCATCTATAAAAGTTTCATGGAACTCGTCTATGCACATGGGCGGCTGCTGGAGCGGATCAGTATTGATATGATTCCGGCCACGAATATCGGCGAAGGCGAGAGCCTGGAAACGTTGAAGGCTACCGTGCAGGAACTGTTTGTAGAGACCATCGGTGCCGACACGGAATCCGAAGATCTGCTCCGGTTCCATTTGGACCTGTGGGAAGAGGGGAAAATCGACGGCGCCCTGACCTGTTATCCGACTGTGCGTGATGCACTGGAGAAAGCGGGAATCCCGGTCAGGCTCATGTCTCCGACACGGATTGAAATCTTCCAGACCTTGCGGATCTTCTTTGAAAAAGTTAAAACTTCCTACTATAAAGACACCCAGATTGGTGTCGAGAAAATCGAAATCAAAGATTTTGATGTGATCAAAGAAAAGATGGAAAAGACGTATCAGGTACAGTATCTGGAACTCCGGCTCAAGGAGACGTTGATCCAGCTTTGCGAGAAAATCGATGGTTCCCTTGTCGACGAAGGAAACGGCCGGTATTCCATTTTCAGCTCACGCGGTGCGATCGAGCGCGAGCTTCAGGCACTCAAGGACAAAGCCCGCTATCTGTCTGTGGAGGCGGATACCCCCGTCTCTGTCGGGATCGGGTTCGGCAGCACGGTGCTGGAGGCGGAAATCCATGCCCATCGTGCTCTCCAGACGTCGAAAAAGGACGGCGGGCAGGAGATCGTTATCATCCAGGATGACGGAACCCTGATTGAGTCAGCAGGTGAGGCTGAGGAACTGGCTTATGCTTACCGGACCGATGATCAGGACATCCTTGAAAGGCTAAGGGATGCCAAAATCAGCGTCAAAACCTACAAGAAAGTCGAGGCTCTCGTACAAAAGATGGGTTGGCACCAGTTTACGACGAAGGATCTGGCCGCCCATCTCCAAATGACCGAGCGGAATGCCCAGCGCATCGTTGCGGACTTGTGCGATGCGGGGCTGGCGGAGAATGTCGGGGAAGAAGCGCAGCACACCCGGGGAAGGCCGATAAAAATATACCGGTTTAAGTAGCACTGAAATGAGCATCCCATATGGGGTGCTTTTTTTAAAAAAATATATTGCGCTACTGAGAAACCTATTATAAAATCAATAACGAAAGTTTCGTTTTATGTTCGTTAAAGAATGTCCGCAATTCATGCAAACGTTTTTAATAAATTGGAAGCGTTTCATCTCTAAACACAACATCAAGACCAACATCTCAGAGAATAGGAGTTGAAAGCATGCTTCCCAAGCGTGAACGAAATCTCATTTTGATTTTGCTGTTCCTCGGCTGGTGCCTGGGTAACCTGGACCGCTATATCATGAACTACGCCGTCCTCCAAATTACGGAGGATTTAAACCTTAGTGCTTCAGCTACAGGGATCATCCTCAGCAGCTTTTTCCTCGGCTATGCCATCATGCAGATGCCGGGCGGCTGGCTCGCTGACCGGTTCGGAGCAAGGAAAATCCTGCTGGCCTCCGTCATCTTATGGTCCATCTTCACAGGATTGTCCGGTGCCGCATGGTCGCTTGCATCCATGGTCGTTATCCGCTTCCTGTTCGGAATCGGGGAGGGCGGCTTCCAGCCGTCGAGTTCCAAAATCATTTCTAACACATTCCCTGTGGCTGAGCGGGGAAGGGCGATGTCCGTCATGCTTTCTTCAAGCGGAATCGTCGCTCTGATCATCCCGGTATTGTCCGCATTTCTTCTGACTGCAATCGGATGGCGGACGACCTTTGTTGTTTTTGGAGCATTGGGAGCCCTCATTGCCTTCCTTTATTGGAAATACGTCAGGCTGCCTGAGGATAGGCCTGAAGAAAAGCTGGCACGTGCCACCAATCCTGCAGAAAAGGGTCTAGTCGGTTCGCTGATGAAAACGCCGCTGATCTGGAATATGGTCATTGCGTATTTCTGCATTTATGCCGTGAACTGGGGACTGGCCACCTGGATTCCGACGTACCTGGTTCAGTCTCGAGGCCTTGACCTCATCTCGATCGGCTGGGTTCAGACGATTCCGGGAGTCACCTTGCTGCTTGGCATTTTCCTGAGCGGATATCTGGTTGATAAACTTCCGGAGGGCAAGGAAAAGATTGTCGGTGCCATTGCATGCGCGCTGACCGGCCTGATGCTCTATCTGATGTTCACCGCACCAAGTGTTGCGGCGTTCATCACTTACCAGACCATCGTCAATCTCTTCATCGCCTTTGTCATCACCCTGCTTCCGGTCATCATTCTCAAGCAGCTGCCGACATCGGTCACCGGCACGGCAATGGGAATTGCCAATACTGGCGGTCAGCTGGCCGGATTCGCCACACCGATGGCCATCGGGTTCATCGTCGATGCATTTGACGGGTCGTTCAATGCGGCATTCTGGATGCTGATCGCATTCGCGGCCATCTGCATCATCGCCATCCTCACCATGCGCAACAAAGGCGAACTGTTCGACCGCGCCAAAGCAGAAGCTTCCGCGTGAGCAAACTCTAGGAGGTCCTGAGAGTGGGATTCCATGAAACCATATCGAATTTCATTGAACAGAAAAAAGACAAGTATATCGAACTGAGCGACCGGATCTGGAGCTGTCCGGAACTTTATTTTGCCGAACATCGCTCATCAGAAATTCTGGCCGGAGCGCTGGAGGAAGAGGGGTTTGAGGTGCAGCGGAAAGTAGCCGGACTCGAGACCGGGTTTGTTGCGAGCTACGGCGGCGGGAAGCCGGTCATCGCTGTACTGGGCGAATTCGATGCACTGGCGGGCCTGAGCCAGGAAAAGGGCCTCACCAAACACCATCCCTTAGAAGTTGGAGGAAATGGCCATGGCTGCGGACATAACCTGCTCGGCACCGGTTCGCTGGCCGCTGCAGTTGCGGTGAAGGCGTACATGGAGGAGACCGGGCTCAAGGGCACCATCCGCTATTACGGATGCCCGGCAGAGGAAAATGGATCGGGAAAAGCCTATATGGTTCGCGCGGGCCTGTTTGAAGATGTCGATCTCGCCTTTTCCTGGCACCCGATGACCAAGCCGAGCGTCTGGCATGTCAGCACACTGGCTAACTATGCCGTGAGGTTCAGGTTCGAAGGGAAAAGCGCGCATGCGGCCGCAGCGCCTCATCTGGGACGGAGCGCACTTGATGCGGTTGAACTGATGAACATGGGCGTCAACTATCTGAGGGAACATATGGTGCCGGAAGCCCGCATCCATTATGCCATCACCGATGCCGGAGGTGCTTCTCCGAATGTGGTTCAGGCAAATGCGGAAGTCCTTTACTTCATCAGGGCCACAAAAAAACAGCAGGTAAAGGAACTGACCGAACGCGTGAACAATATTGCTAAAGGTGCTGCACTCATGACCGGAACATCGGTGGAAGGGGTGTTTGAAGGAGCGGCTTCGGACCTGGTACCGAACTCCGTCCTTGCGGAGACCATGTATCGGCACCTATCCGCAATTGGCGTTCCGTCGTATGACGAACAGGATTACCGGTTCGCAGAGGAAATTCAGGCTACGCTGTCCCGTGAAGACATCGAGGCGGACCTGACCGGCCCTGATCGGGAAACGGCAAAGAAACTGAAAGACAAAGCCATCGCGGATTTTATCGCACCGTTTGCGGGGGAAGCTGCAATGGCCGGGTCCACAGACGTGGGAGATGTCAGTTGGGTCGTGCCGACCACCCAATGCCTGACAGCCTGCTTTGCACTCGGCACGCCGCTGCACACCTGGCAGGTCGTCTCGCAGGGCGCCATGCCGATTGCCCACAAAGGGATGCTGCAGGCAGCCAAAGTCATCGCCTGCACGGCAATAGATGCAATGGAAAATCAAGAAGTCATCGAAAACGCAACTTTGGAATGGAAAGAACGGCTGAACGGAGAATCGTACATTTCCCTGATTCCCGATGATAAAACCTCGCCGAAAAGATAAAAACACAGGAAGATTGGTGAGAATCATCGAATTCTCATCATTTCTTTTGCCTGATGGAAAGGAGAAGCCGGCATGTCGATGGTGAAAGAAACACTGCCGAATCATCACGAAACCACTCATGATCTGCAACGATTTGCCGCCCAACTGGACAAGTGGGTGGAACATGACCGCATCTATACAGCAAAAGGCGAATGTGCTTCCTATATCCCTGCCCTACAAAAAGCCGATCCCGCACAGCTTGGCGTGGTTATGGTCGGAGCGGATGGAACTGTCCTCCAGGCCGGTGACAGTGAAGCATCGTTTACCCTGCAAAGCATATCGAAAGTCATCAGCTTCATGGCTGCCTGCATCGATTTCGGAACGTCGTATGTCCTGGACCATGTGGATGTCGAGCCGACAGGCGATGCGTTCAACTCGATTGTCCGTCTGGAACTCCATAAGCCAGGCAAGCCGTTCAACCCGATGATCAATGCGGGGGCGCTAACGGTGGCTTCGATGCTCGGAAAGCGGACGCCACAGGAAAAAGTCGAGTCGTTCATGTCGCTGATCAGCAGAATGACCGGCAGGCGCCCGACAATCAATGAGGAAGTGTTCCAGTCGGAATGGATGACCGCCCACCGTAATAGGGCCCTTGCGTATTACCTCCAGGAAAACGGCTACTTGGAGTGCGCTGTTGAAGAAGCACTAGAAGTATATCTGAAGCAGTGTTCGGTGGAGATCGGTCCCACGGACATCGCCATGATCGGCCTTGTTTTGGCACACGACGGCTACCATCCGATTCTCAAAGAGCAGATCCTTCCGCTACAAGTTGCCCGGATCACAAAAGCGCTGATGGTGACATGCGGGATGTACAATGCCTCCGGGAAGTTTGCAGCGTTTATCGGCCTGCCGGCAAAAAGCGGCGTATCGGGCGGCATCATGGCAGTGGTTCCTTCACACGCAGGCTCCTCGCAGTCCCCGTTCCCGAATGGATGCGGAATCGGGATCTACGGGCCGGCAATCGATGAGGTCGGGAACAGCGTGGCTGGCAGTCGGCTGCTGAAGCAGATAGCACAAGAGTGGGATTTGAGCATCTTTTAATCAGACGATACCAAGTGACTTTAGCTGTACAGAGAAAGGGAATAGTTTCCTTTCTCTTTTTTGTATGCATGCTCCAAATGTGGATCTCTTAGCTTCTAAAGGGCCTTTCAGCATCTTTCGTTATTCCTATATTTCCATTGCTTTCACTTTGCTATGATTAAATCAGCTGAATTGGCAAGGGAGACGGCACGGTGATGATGTATCAACTGTGAGCCGGTACTGTTATCCAAGTTAGCAGGATTTGAAATTGGAGAGTGGAATCATGAAAAAAGAGCGTTCATGGGTCGCACTGCTGCTTGTAATGGGCTTTCTCGTTGCTTGCAGCAATCCGGAAAGCAGCAGCGGCGTTGATCCGGCTGATGAGTTTGAGAAATATAAGACAGAAGGAATCGAACCGTTATATGACCGATCGTTGGAGCTTGCTGAGATGGGCGGACATTTTAATTCCATTATCTCCGAAACGGAAAATGCCCGAACCTATATGATCGATGAGATGATTCCATATGCAGAACAGACAAAAAAACTGGCGGAAAAATTACAGGATGAGCTTGTTCATGAAGAAATAAAAGATCTGAATAGCGTTACGATCGATCAATTGGACATGATAATTCGATCTTTCAATAAACAGGTGGAATTTTTAGAGCTGCATATTCCGCCCGTCAGTGATGAATCCTTCGCCAAATCCGAAGAAGTCTATGCTGAAGTCATGAACCTGCAGGAGCAGATCGACGAAAAAACAGAGGTATACAATATTAAACTCGAAGAACTAGAATTCAAGTATGGATCTTGATATGTTTAGTCCGGGGGTAAGGGCGGACCAAGAACATGGCAGAGAGTAGGCTGATGATGAACAAACAACCTTTATTTCTGAAATTCACCCTTTTGGGTGTGTTGGTCTGCCTGCTCGCTGCCTGCAACAGCGGCAACGAAGCGGAATCACAGAATATCAGTGTGGAAAAAGAATTTGAAGAATATAGGAAGAATGTTTACGAGCCCCTGGATGAGCGATCCTTCGAGTTCGCAGAAATGTTCAACCACTATGCTTCCATCATCGAACAACCCGAGGAAGCCCACAGCTATCTCGAGAAAGAAGTGATTCCCTTTATGGAGGAAACCAGGGAACTCGCTATTGATGCCCATGATACACTGGTAAATGAAGAAATCAGGGAACTGAACGAGACCACGATCGAGTATTTGGGTCTGACGCTCGCTTCCCTTCAGAAGAGCGCTGAGTTATCTGCAATCGAAGTTGATACGGTGGACGTTGATACGGTGACTGAAGAAACGTACCAAAAAGCTGTCAAGCTAAATGAGGAAAACATGGAGCTGCAGGAGAAAATAGAGCAAACCGGAGTGGAAATGGACCGGCAAATCAACGAACTTATGAATGAACAATGATTCGGGCGGCATGATCGGCACAGCGATTCAGAGAACGGTGAACTGGAGGATTCATCATGAAGAAAATGATCCGGCTGATGGGTCTGTTGCCGGTGTTCGCACTGGCGGCTTGCGGCGGTCCGATCGGGGCAAATTACGGATGAATATACAGCCAAGCATGAGAAATTGGACAGCAAATACGGATCATGACTATCAAGCTAAACCATGCTCTTGCAGCCTAAGCTGCAGGGGCATGGTTTGTTTTAGTCTGACAGGCGGTCAGGCAAAGCATTCTGCTCCCATCTCGTGACTGGACTGGAGTACCAGGTCCACAAATGCTTCGACAGCTGGAGAAGTCCACTTTTTCTTCTTGGTCAGCATATAAGAGTGGAGAGGAACAAATGTTTCGGTGTGAGCCGATTATGGCGTGTTTGCCCGTTTACTCTGCCATTACGATTTATTTGTGATAGCTAACATTACAAGCAGTCTGCTGTCGGCATCTCCTGCCGGTCGCTCTTTTTTAGTTAATTGGTTAAAGACGATTCTGTTTTGTGCACTCCAAAGTAGGGGATGATTGAAGAAAGCGCTCCATCAGAATTACATATCCATTGATGCGGGGAGGTCTGGAGATGGGAGCTATCTGGAGATTTTATCGGGACCAGTCATTCATGCTGAAGATGTCTGTCGGCTTTCTGCTAGGCATCGTCGTCGGACTGATTTTCGGCGAGTCAGCAGGCGTGCTGTCGCCGCTCGGGGATCTGCTGCTGCGGCTGCTGAATCTGATTGTGATTCCGCTCGTGATCTTTACGCTGATTGCAGCAGTCGATCAGCTAAATCCCGCGAAACTTGGAAGGATTGGCGGGAAAGTGTTTGTCTTTTATTTCATCACGACAGGAATTGCTATCGTATTTGGCATTTTGCTTGCACTTCTGATCAGGCCAGGGGTAGGACTTACCCTCCCGGATGCGCAGATCGATGTACCGGAACGCCCATCCGTTGTGGATACCCTGCTGGGAATCGTTCCGAATAACTTGTTTTCTGCGTTGGCGGATGCTGACATTCTGGCATTGATTTTTGTCGCGGTGGTTGTAGGGTTGTCGATTTCTTCGATGATCCATTCCGGCGAGGAACGGATCAGTAAAATGGGCCATTTCCTGGGTGATCTGACTACCAGCCTGAGCGAAGTGACATTCCGCGTATTAAACGGCATACTCCAATACGCACCCATCGGCATTTTCGCTATCGCGGCGTCGGCGATTGGATCGCAGGGTTTACAGACTTTGATTTCTCTCGGTAAATTGACAGTCGTGATCTATGGTGGCATCGTGCTCCAGTTCGTCCTTGTATATTTTGTGATCATGAAGATCTTTGGTGTGCAAATCCGGGAGTTCTTCAGAAATGTAAAAGATGCGGTTGGCACGGCTTTTATGACCTCATCCAGTCTGGGAACGCTCCCCGTTACCATGAAGGCGGCAAAGCGTGCAGGAATTAATGATGAGGTCGCATCATTTTCATTGCCGCTGGGAGCTACCGTCAATATGGACGGAGCGGCAATCCGGTTAGGGGCATCAGTTGTGTTTGCTGCGGACATCGTCGGGCTGGACTTGGGCTTCGCGGCCATACTCGGCATTATCGTGACCGGCACACTCGCTTCAGTCGGTACGGCAGGGGTTCCGGGTGCCGGTCTCATCGCTCTGTCAATCGTCCTTACTCAGGCGGGCCTGCCCATTGAAGTCGTGGCGCTCGTCGCCGGTATCGATGCAATCCTCGGAATGGGCGCGACAGCTACCAATGTGACAGGTGACCTTGTTGGCGCATCAGTTGTGGACAAAAGTGAGAAACGGCGTTTGGCAAAGCTTATATGATTACAGCGATTCGTCCAAGTGGCGAATCGCCTTTCTATGGAGTTTTAAGATTGTTGATTAGAGGAAGGGGGAGATTTGCATCTGATTGTGAAACCTTTCACAGGTGCGAGCCGTATAAAGGGTATAGAGTGGAAAGGTTTTTCTATGAACTTCAAAAATTCGCTTATGAAAAGTGCGGTGCCGCGGAGTTTGTGTATCGATTCAACAAGTTTGCCCGCGAAACTCAGCGTTCGCGTGCCAAAACAAAGTTCTAATTATAAGGGGGATGGCGAGTGGAGATATTCATCAGACAAAGTTTGCCGAGGGATTTCGAGTCAATCAGCGAAGTGGTGGAACAAGCATTCCGGCATGTAGAGATGAGCGATCACAGGGAACATATCCTGGTCGGCCGGCTCCGTGTATCCGACGCTTATGTTCCGGAACTATCAATCGTCGCGGAAAATGAGGCAGGACAGATTGTCGGTCACATCCTGTTGTCCAAGATCCGAATCGTTGAAGGAGAGAACGCCATCGATTCTTTGGCACTGGCGCCGGTATCCGTCCTGCCGAAATTTCAGAATCAGGGGATCGGGAGCCGCCTGATTCAAGCCGCATTGGACAAAGCTGAGGAAATTGGATTCCGTTCAGTCATCGTTCTCGGACATCCCGAGTACTACCCCAGATTTAGTTTCAGGAAAGCATCTGAGTGGGGAATCCATCCGCCGTTTGACGTCCCCGATGAAGTGTTTATGGCAGTAGAGTTGAAAGAAGGGACGTTAAATCGTGTACGCGGCGTCGTGGAGTATCCGGAGCCTTTCAATGAAACAGCAACCGAACCGATGTGAAAACCGCATCGGTTTTTGCTTGTCAAAAGGATTGTTGCATTTGCACTTATTTAAAAGTAACATGAACATCAGGCAGTGTTGCAAATGCACCTATGGAGTGAGGAGGCGTGGAATGGAGCTTCTCCGGGAAATCGGAATGATCGCCAGGTCACTTGATTCGATCAGTAATATCGAATTCAAGGAAGCCGACCTGTCAAAGGGACAGTATTTGTACATGGTGAGGATATGTGAGCATCCGGGGATCATTCAGGAAAAGCTTGCCGAGATGATCAAGGTCGACCGCACGACAGCTGCGCGGGCAATTATGAAACTGGAGGAGAAAGGATTTATCGAGAAAAGGGATGATGAAAGCAATCGGAGAATCAAAAAACTCTTTCCGACAGAAAAAGGCCTCGGGGTATATCCGTTTATCGTAAGGGAGCATGAGCATTCCAATTCGGTTGCACTCGAGGGATTTTCTGAAGATGAAGCGGATATTCTCCTGCGTCTGCTCCGGCGGGTAAGAAAAAACGTAGAACAAGACTGGGAATATGTGAAAAAGGGTAATAAGCGAATTTATTGAACAAGGAGGAACAGTAATGAGTGCAGGAATCAGGCAGTGCGGGCTGGAGGATCTGGAAGCTCTCCGGAACATCAGCATCGAAACGTTCAGGGAGACATTCGGTTCGCAAAACTCATCCGAAAACTTGAACGCCTATCTGGAGAAGGCGTTTAGCCCGGATCGGCTAAAAGAAGAAATGGCTCATCCGGAATCCCGGTTTTTCTTCATTGAGAAGGATGGGGAGATTGCCGGGTACCTGAAGGTCAATATAGGAAATGCCCAGTCTGAGGAAATGGGAGAGGGTTCGCTTGAAGTGGAGCGGATCTATATCAGCAACAAATTCCAGAAGCAGGGGCTCGGCAAAGTTCTTTTTAACCGGGCCGTGAGCCTTGCCAAAGAAGAAGGCAAATCAAAAGTCTGGCTGGGCGTCTGGGAGGAAAACGATCATGCCATTGCTTTCTATGAAAAATCAGGCTTTATCCGCACAGGCGCTCACTCGTTTTTACTGGGGGATGACGAACAGACCGACCTGATCATGGAAAAGGAACTGATTTAAGGGGGATTTCGATGTTTATACCGAAGCTGTTCAAAATCGCGGACTTTGAAGAAATCAGAGGATTCATTGAAGAGAACTCATTTGGGTCGGTTGTGACCGTACATAATGGAAGGCCGATTGCGACGCACCTGCCTTTCCAGTTCCGCCGGGTCGGGGAAGAGTGGGTAATTACGGGGCATTTTGCAAAGGCAAATCCACAATGGAGGACAATCGGGGAACAGGAAGCGCTCGTGATGATCCAGGGTCCGCATGCCTATGTCTCATCATCCTGGTATACCCATGAAAATGTATCCACCTGGAACTATCAGGCTGTCCATCTCTACGGCGAGGCGCAGATCATGGATGATGAGGAACTGGAGGAAGAATTGGCCCTGCTGATGAGGAAATACGAAAAGCACAGGGAAGATGCTGTTCTGTGGGAAAATCTGTCCGCCGATACGAAAAAGCAGATGAACGCAGTTGTCGGCTTTAAAATCAGGGTGAATGAGATTCAGGCCGCATATAAACTGAGCCAGAACCGGAACAGCGCGGATTATAGGAACATCATCGAAGGTCTGCGTAACGAAGGGAATCCTGAGGCAGAACGTATGGCAACATTGATGGAGACAAAGCGGAACGGTTAGACAAGCAGCCGATGCGTCAGTCCGCATCGGCTGCTTGTTCGCCCGTTTTCGGGTAGACGATTTCGCCGTCCTTTCGCTTTGTCGGTTCCGCGCCCCACCGACCCGGCTGATGCGGCTCGATGACCGTTTCTCCATCTTTGCCATCGAGGACATGAAACACCTCGCCACCGTGAAGGGTGACGTAGTTGCTGATAAGCATGCGGTGACAGCGGGCGGGATGGCGCTCCGAACAGCAGACCGCCGTCCGTCTCTCTGATGCCTCGTGCCGGAGCTTTTGCAGTCCTTCCTTGAATTCACTTTCCTGTGTATAGTCCGCGTAGTTGTGAAAAGAACGGTTGTTCCAGCCCGCATTCTCATCTTCGCTGACGGTTTTGGATTTCCGCCGCCGTCCGCCGAGCTCCCGGATATGCAAATAGCCCACGCCGTTGTCCGGAAGCCACTCCTTCATCCGGTCCGTATGGAACCAGGGGAATTTCCGGCTCCCGGGAAAAGCCCGTACATCTGCAAGCAGTTCTATGCCCGCATCCTGGAGCAGTTTAAGGAATGCCTGTTCATCATGCGTTGAATGCCCGATCGTATATAGTTCCATTTGTTCACCTTCCCTGCAGGGTTTGTCTGTCTGATTCCCTTTACAGGCTGCCCGCAATCTGTCGAAGAGCCCAGTCTGAATACGAATAGGATAAAAAAGCAAAGGGGTGTCCCTCTGCTTTTTTATCCTATTCCGCTTCGGACAGTTCATCCTCCGTGACCCATTTGTGATTTTTCACTTTTTCGCCGCTTTCAGCCGATACGAAATCGACCATATAAACTGTCGTCTCCTCGGCGGATTCGATGATCGCTTCCGCATCCTGCATGCCCGGCATGTGGACCGCATTTAAAGTGACGGCTATGCCTTCATCGAGGGGGGCTTTTCCAGGGTCCTGAATTTCTTCGTGGATCACCCATTTGTGGTCCTTGACCGGTTTGCCGCCATCCGCAGGAGTATACGTGACCGAGTATGCAGTTGTGTCATATGCGCCGGCAACGGTCGCCCTTACGCCATCCATCCCGGGCATATGGTCTGCATGCATCATGACTTCTGAACCGACGGGGAATTTCGGATCCGGCGCATCGGTGAGGCCCTCCGGAACTTCTCCGGAGCCGCCGTGCATTTTATGCATGTCGGACATGTCTTCTGAATCATGCATTTCATACGGATCATTGGATTCGTCGCGGTCGTATTGCTGTTCCTGGCTGGTCGGATCTTCGGGTTGTGCGTTTTCCTGTCCGTCATTTGCCCCGCACGCTGTTAAAAGCAGAATCAGTGCGCCTGCGGGAAACAGGGTTTTCCTGAAGGTCATGTTTCATTCCTCCCGTGCTGATGAATTCGTTATAACGTACCCGTTTATCGGAAATCTTATGTAAAACGAGGAACAGGCAGGGAACCGTGTTCCCTGCCTGCAGTCGCTCCTCAACACGTCAGTTCGTCCATTGGCTTATGCGACATTGCGGCATGCTTCCGCGCACTTCATGCATGCTTCCGCACATTTCTTGCAATGTTCGTGGTCATGTCTCCTGCACTCTTCACCGCATGCTTCGCAGACTTCAGCGCATACTTGGGCGAGTTGGCTGATGAATGGTGAATTCCGGCTGATCGCCGCTTCCAGGAACCCGCAGATGTCTGCACATTCACGGTCCAGACGGATGCATTCAGCCATCATCTTCACATTCTCTTCCTTCAGGCATGCATCAAAGCAGTGGTTGCAGGCTTCCATGCACTCATGAAGTGCCGTTAAAAGCTCCTGATGCTGTTCGTGAGCCAGTTGGAATCCCTCCTGTTTTGACCGGATTCTTTGTACACCCATGTTCTTCCCGTTTCATCCATGACGAAACAGGAGAAATTTTGACAAGTTCATGTTTTTTGGAGCGAAACAGCGGGAAATATGGTAACTTGAATAGGTAAGGAGTGATGAAGATGACACACGTGATTACGGCACCGTGCATCGGCGAAAAAGCCGGTGAATGTGTGGACGTATGTCCGGTAGATTGCATCATCGAAGGAGAAGACCAATTCTTTATCGATCCGGATCTCTGCATCGACTGCGGAGCATGCACAGCAGTCTGCCCGGTCGACGCAATCTTTTACGAAGACGACCTGCTTCCGGAAGACCAGCCGTTTGTCGAAAAGGCAAAACAGTTCTTTATGGAAGCTTAAACCGGAGCCGAAAAGGCTCCGGTTTTCTTATATCCGTTTTTATCTTTCCTTATGGGGAATGATAGCAGGTAGCACTGCTATTATTTTCGGCAAGAGAGGATGAGATGATGACAAACCGTTTCGACGGAAAAGTGGTTTTGATGACGGGTGCGGGTTCAGGTCTTGGAAGGTCGGCGGCGCTGCAGGCTGCAAAAGAAGGAGCCAAGCTGTCATTGGTCGACTTGAATGAACAGGGGCTTGAAGAGACCAAACAGGCGATTATGGAGGTCGCTCCGGAAGCGGAAGTGCTTTTGCTGACTGCGAACGTGGCAGAAGAGGAACAGGTCAAAAAGTATGTGGATGATACAGTCGCTCATTTCGGCCGGATTGACGGGTTCTTCAACAACGCAGGCGTCGAGGGCAAACAGAACCTCACAGAGGACTTCGGCAGTGATGAATTCCAGAAAGTCATCAGTATCAACCTAAATGGCGTCTTCTACGGCATGAAGTATGTGCTGGCAGTCATGAAAAAACAGGGTTCCGGCTCAATTGTGAACACGGCCTCTGTCGGCGGCATCCGGGGGGTCGGCAATCAGTCAGGCTATGCAGCCAGCAAGCACGGCGTTGTCGGGCTGACCCGGAATTCCGCCATCGAATATGGCCAGTACGGCGTCAGTATCAAAGCCATTGCTCCAGGAGCGATCATGACCCCGATGGTGGAAGGCTCCCTCCGCCAGATGGGCGGCGAGAACTGGGAGGAAGTCGGCAAGGAATTTGTCCAGCCGAATCCGATGAAACGCTTCGGCAAACCGGAAGAAGTCGGCTATCTCGTGGCCTTCCTTCTTTCCGACCAAGCAAATTTCATCAATGCGGCGGTCATCCCGATCGACGGCGGACAGTCGTATAAGTATTAAATAGGAAGAACAGGGGATCCCGGTTTTCGGGATCTCAGACTGTAGACAAAACGGATCCAGAAGAAATCTTTCTGGTTCCGTTTTGTCATTTCTAGTGGATAGTGCACGTGTTTTGCCCCTAATTACCCTTGGAGTGACCGGCCGTCAGGCCGGTTCTGGTGACTCCCAGGTCCAGCAGGCCAATTTCTTCAGATTCAGGGCAGCAAAAGTAAGCATCGCCTGCATGGACATTTTTGCCTTCCCGCAAAGGGTTGTCCATCGCATGCCACACTTCTCCTTGGCATCTCCAAAACTGCGTTCGACGGTCTCTTTCCGCCTTGCATAGATTTCTTTGTTTTCCGGGGTGAGCCGAATGGCCTCTGCCTGATCAAGGTAGTCCTGCCAGATATGCCGGGTAATGACTTTTACATGGTTTCGGCTTTGGGTGAATTGAGCCAATAGCGGACAGCCTGCACATTTGGCCCCGTTCGACTTGTATTTCCGATAGTCCTGCTTATTGGTGGTCGAATACCGAAGTTCCTGTCCGTTTGGACAGAGATAGACATTCCTTTTGGAGTCATAGTGGAACTCGCTTTTTCTTAAATATCCTTTTTTACCGCGCGGCCTGGTGTAAGGCAGGCAAGGACGGATTCCGTCATCGATCATGACCTTGCGATATGAGGTGTCTTATACCCAGCATCTGCAGCAACGGCTAGCGGCTTTCCGACTTTCTCTTTGACGACATTCAGCAACGGTTCGAAGATATGGCTGTCATGGACATTTCCGGGTGTCACGATGGAGGCGAGGAAGAATCCGTTCCGATCAGTGGCTGCGTGACAAGGCGAATTTCTTTTCCCGCTCGTCTTTGACGTAATAGCCGCTTTCGGGATCAGTCATGCTTTCCTTGATCTCCTTCTCCTCTTCACGGTCCCACTTGTCCGGAGGGAAAGGCTTCTTTCCGTTGTCTTCACGGTCGGCGTTGATCTCTTCTTCGAGTAGGGACTGGTAGGCGCGTGTTTCCTTACGGACCACTTTTTTCGTGAACTTCAGCTTGTTTGCGCTGGCCTTAACGTGAGAGGAATCGATAAACACGTGCTCCGCACGGAGCAGCCCATGGTCCGCCACCTGTTTCAGGATCCGGTAGAAAATCTGTTCGAATAGGTCTGTGTCCTTGAATCGCCGTTCGTAGTTCTTACCGAAAGTCGAAAAATGTGGCACCTTATCATAGAAGCCGAAGCCCAGGAACCAGCGGTAAGCCAGGTTCGTATTGACCTCTTCAATCGTGCGGCGCATCGAACGGATGCCAAAGGTGTATTGAAGAAATGGAAGCTTGATAAGGACAACCGGATCGATACTAGGACGGCCACGGTCCGAATACAGATCCTCTACGAGATCGTAAATGAATGAAAAGTCGATGGCTTTCTCGAGTTTCCTGACCAGGTGGTCCTCCGGGACCATCTCATCAAGCGAGACCATTTCCAGTTGATCACGATTGGTTCAATTCGATTTTGACAGCATATCCATCACCCATTTTGTAGTCTGTTAACTCGATTATAGTAACAGGAACCGTTTGCCTCAATAAGCCTTATGGCGGATTGAAGCGGAGGGCCCGAGACACCTGCGGGAAAAGCGTTAGCCGAAGACCCCGCAGAGCGCAGCTCGAGGAGGCTAAGGCAACGCCCGCGGTAAGCGAGGGCCCGCAGCGGAAATCCGGAGGATTTTCAGGAATAGAAAAAACTGCAGACAAAGGAGTCATCCACTCACTTTGTCTACAGTCTGGGATCCCGGTTTTCGGGATCTTCTTTTTGTGTTTGCAGCAGGACTCTACAAACAATTAATAATAAAATTATGAACAGTTACAGTGATATTCCAGAATAGCGATTTCAGCATATATTTGACTAGTTCACTGTAATTAATGGTTAATTAACTTTATACCCAGCAAATACATTAAAGGAAACGAGAGAGATACAGCAGGATATTATTAATGGAACGAGATTGACAACCTCTGAATAGTTCAATATATTTTATTTATTCAGATTGTTGTAAGCGTTTACCGAAGGGTTCACCGGCGAAGCCGCCGAACTATAAATCAGGGGAGGTTGTCTGCTTGTACGTTTCTGACCGAATCGTCTATCTGTTTTCCGGACTTATCGTATTGTCCTTGGTCGGAATGTTCCTGGAATCCTGGCGACTCATTCTTTATCCGTATCTCTTGGTCATTGGAGTGGCCATCACACTGGGAATGTGGAATGCAGTTAAGAAAAAGCCGGGGATGCTATGGATCCCGATCGTGATTGCGGGCGGTTATCTCACGTTGTTTGTCATTCTTGATGTGATTACAAGAAATGATCCTGCCGGGGGAGGCACCTACATTCTGGGAATGACACCGAGCCTGGCCATTTATCTGCTCGGCATCCTGCCGCTGGCCGTCATTGCCTCTCTGATCTATGCGCTGATCTTTGATCCCGGCGAGACAGGTGAGATGGAAAAAGAACTTAGGACGGGGGAGGCTGCTAAATGAACGTCACGATTGTCAGCATTGTTGCGATCTATTTATTGATCTGTATCCTGATCGGCGTATGGGCTACAAGAAGAACAAAGTCTGCCAGTGACTTCCTCGTGGCAGGCAGAAGTCTCGGCATGTTCGTCATGGCCATCGCTGCGTTTACTTCCATTCAAAGCGGCTTTGGACTTCTGGGAGGGGCCGGACAAACCTTCACCGGTGGTATGGGCTTTGCCGCTGGCGTCCTGATTGCAGCGCCGCTTGGTTTTGCCCTGACCTGGTTTTTGGTCGGTAAGCGGATCTGGGCGATGGGTGAGATGGGGGATGTCTTTACCCTCGGAGACGTGGTGGAAAAGCGGTACAACAGCCGTTCTGTGCGCGGTTGGCTCGGGTTTGCCATCACGCTCGGCGTCATCGGGTACCTGGGCACACAAGTGCAGGCGATGGGCGTCATCATGCACTCGATTTTCGGCGTGTCACCGGCTGCGGGAGCGCTGATCGGGCTTGGGATTCTCGCCTTCTACTCGGTCGGAGGAGGAATCATCGCTTCGGTTTATACGGACCTGTTCCAGGGTGTCATCATGATTGCCGTTTCGATTGTGATTTTCTTCTTTGCATTGAATCTCGGCGGCGGCATGCAGAACATCACGGAAACGCTGCAATCGTCCGACCCGCTGCTCGCATCACCGTTCGGTAACTTTCCGCTGATCACAATCGCATGCTGGTTCCTCCTGTTCAGCCTCGGGGCCGCGGGACAGCCTCACTTCATCAACAAATTCCTGATGATCAAAAGTGCCAAGGAACTCCGCTGGGGCGCCTTCACTGCCGGTCTGGCGTATGCGATCACTGTGCTTCTCGTTGTGAGCATCGGACTGACTGCCCGCTCGCTTCAGATTCAGGGCAGGTTCCCGGAGGTTGCATCAGCGGATGACTCTCTGGTCGTTTTTGTCACTGAATTCGCCCCGTCCGTCATCGGCGGTCTGGTGTTGGCGGGCTTATTGGCTGCGATTATGTCAACGGGTTCCGGTTTCGTCACCTTGGGTGCAGCAAGCCTCGTCCGGGATATCCCGCGGGCTTTCGGCAAAGAAGTCAAGAACGAGCTGCTCTGGAACCGCATCGTTGTCCTCGGTCTGCTCGTAATTTCAACTCTCTTCTCATTCTATATGGACACGCTTGTGGCGCTTCTCGGCGTATTCGGCTGGGGCACTTTTGCGGCTGCCGTTTTCCCTGCGGTTGTACTCGGGCTGGTATGGAAGCGGGCCACCAAACAAGGGGCCATCACCAGTATCATCCTGGGAGTTTTCCTGAACTTCACGTTTGAAATCCTCAATAAGTATGGAATCACGCTGCTCCCCGAAGGAGTAGTCGTGGGAGCCATCTCGCTGGTCATCTCGATTCTGGGCTTTGTGGTCGTTTCCCTGATCACACAGCCACAGGAAACGGCGGAAATGGAACAGCCTCCGCTCAAGGCGATGGAAGGCTGACGTTTAACTGACAGGAGGGGTCACACATGGATGTCGGATACATGCTGGACCGGGTGGAGCCCCGTCTGCAGACACTCAGGTCTGATAAGGAAGCACTGGCAATGGAAACGGGGGAAACCTGGACATACGGGACACTTAATGAGAAGGCCAACCGGTATGCCAATGCGCTGCTGGACAAGGGCGTCCAAAAGGGGGACCGCGTCGGCATTCTGATGTTCAATTCGCTTGAGTATTTCGCCGTGTACTTTGCGGTTGCCAAAATCGGCGGTATAGCGGTCAGGATCAATTTCCGGCTGGAGACGGAGGAACTGGCGTACATCCTGAATGACTCGGGATCGACAGTCCTTTGTTTTGACTCGGCATTGGCGGAACGGCTGGAGCCGATAAAGGACCGCACATCTGTGAAGTCCTTTATCAGCTATGACAGGGATAGCGGCATAACACCAGGATGGGCAGAAGGCTGGGATGTCCTTGAAAAAGGGGATCAGACGCTGTCTCGACGTCCGGTGATCGAGGAAACCGATCCGGTCATGCTGATGTACACGTCCGGAACCACCGGCCGGCCAAAGGGCGCGCTCTGGACGCACCGGAACACCATCTGGTTCGCCGCGATGCAGTCTCTGAAATGGAACTTTGACGGCAACACCATCGGCATGACAACCGGGCCGCTTTATCACGTGGGGGCCATGGAAGATGTGGCGCTGGCCGTTCTTCTGTCCGGCGGAACAGTCGTGATATCCAAAAGCGGGAACTTTGAGATCAGACGGACACTCGATGTAATTGAAAAAAAGCGGGTATCGGATGTTTTCCTGTTCCCGTTCATGATCTATGAAATGCTGAAATTGAGCGATATTGGATCCTGCCAATTGGATTCCCTAGAAACGATCTACTCCGGAGGCGACCCGATCATTTCCTGGGCAATTGACCGCCTTTACGACCTGTTCCCGAAAATTGGGCTTGTGCAGGTGTATGGCCTGACAGAGGGAACGCCGATTGCCGTCTCGCTCGACCCGTCGGATGCAAAAACCAAGGGGTATACCGCCGGCAAGCCGATGCCGTTCACCGAAGTGAAAGTGATCGATGACCGTGGCGAACCGCTCCCGGCAGGGGAGATCGGTGAAATCTGCACAAAGGGTCCGGCAGTCGTCTCGGAATACTGGAACAAGCCGGAGGCCACCGCCAAGACATTCGTGGATGGCTGGTGCCATACAGGAGACTTGGGAGTCCTGGATGCGGAAGGGTTCCTGACGATATCCGGACGAAAAAAAGACATGATCCGGAGCGGCGGGGAAAACATTTATCCGGTGGAAGTGGAGGACGTGCTGATCCGGCACGATGCCGTCCAGGATGTCGCTGTCATCGGCATCCCGGATCCGAAATACATCGAGACGGTCTGTGCGGTCATCGTGACCAAACCTGGAAGATCCGTCACGGAAAAGGAATTGCTTGAGTTCATCGAAGGCAAACTGGCGCGATACAAAAAGCCGCGTTCATTTGTCTTCCTGGATGAGCTGCCGAGGACCGCATCAGGCAAGGTGCAGAAGTTCCGGCTTCGAGAAGAATATAAACATTTGCGCGAACCGCAAGTGAATTCCTGAAGGGGGAGAATGAGATGTTTAATAAATATTACGGAGAAGTGGAAATTGGGGAAGAATGGGTGTCCGGCGGCCGTACGATCACCGAAGCGGACATCGTGAATTTCGCAGGGGTGAGCGGAGATTTCTATCCGCTCCATCTGGATCGTGAGTATGCGAAGAATACACCGTTCGGCGAGCCGATTGCCCATGGCATGCGCGTTTTGTCGGTCGCGACGGGACTGATGAATTTCACGCCGGGAATCATCGCCGCCTTCTACGGGATGGATAAGATCCGCTTTGTCCGGCCGACCCTGATCGGAGACACGATAAAGGTCAAAATGAAGGCCATTGAAAAACAGGAACGCAAAAACGGGACAGGGGTCATCGCCTATGATACGAAAATCGTCAACCAGCACGGGGACGCAGTTATTGCGGGAACACTCAGGCTGCTGATTAATCGGGCTCCTGTCGCTGCAGAAGTATGAACAGATGGGGGGCCATCTTAAAAAGGCCCCTCATTTTTTGTATATGGATCGTTTACCTGATGAAAAGAACTTTCCAATCTAACACGTTGGCTAATTTCCGGTTTTTATCGGTTTTTTGTTTGATTTAATGGGAATATTGTATGAAACGGGAGGGGATGTGGTTGAAAACCTTGAAAACCATCGATGAATTTGTAGAGGCGGCGATGGGATTCGATGCGGAGGCGCATCCGGGAAACCTGTTCGTGAGCCAGTCGCATGAAAACGGGTTCGAGGCGGAAGAAGTGCTGATGGGTGATGAGGACTCAGTCAGGAAACAGGTTATGCAGGTGTTCGAAGTATTGCTCGAAACCGAGCGCGGATCATACTACTTCCATTACCCGTTTAGCGATCCGGCAGAGATCGAAGAGATTGTGGCCAAGCTTGAGCCGGTCTACGAACGCTTCCCGAAACTTGTGTTGCCGAGTGAAGAGATGGCAGAAAAGGTTGCAGTTGCATGATGCGGAACTGACCGGTGCCGGATGGTGCCGGTTTTTTGAATGCTTCTGCATATGGGCATCTCCCTGCCGCCTCGAAAGAGTGTAAACAGGGGATTTTTAATGGAACCGACATCTTGCAAATATTTGCGCTATCTTTGATGCTGATGTGCAAAAAAGCACGTACGCCCGCCGTCTTAGCAAAAAGCCGCCATTTTTTGAGCTGAGCAGTCTCCTGCTTTAGCGTTAAATAAATATTTTGTGTGAAAGTATTTAAATCTGTCTGAAAATATGTATAATAAGGTCATTATTTCTTTTTCATGAGTATACGATATATCGCGTACCTTGAATATCAAGGAGGAAGATGTTTGATGGGGAACATGCAGATCAGCATCAATGAGAGCCAGGAGCGTAAAACGAAGCCATCTACTGACGGCATCGCTTTCGGGCGCAACTTCACAGACCATATGTTCATCGCGGATTATACGGAAGGAATTGGCTGGCACGACCATCGCATTGTGCCATACGAGCCGATTACGCTCGATCCGTCCGCGGTCATCTTCCATTATGGACAGACTGTGTTCGAAGGCCTGAAGGCATATCGGGCAAAAGACGGCGCAATCCGCCTATTCCGTCCGGAAGAAAACTTCCGCAGGATGAATGAGTCGTGCGACCGTCTCTGCATGCCTCAGATCGATGAAGAGGATGCGCTCAAAGCGCTGAAGACACTCATCAAGGTCGAACGGGACTGGGTGCCGGAAGCTGAAGGCACGTCGCTATATATCCGTCCTTACATGATTGCAACCGAGCCTCACCTAGGTGTCGCGCCTTCGCTCACGTATAAATTCATCATCATCCTGTCCCCGGTCGGGTCGTACTACAAGGAAGGGATCGCTCCCGTCAAGATCCTTGTCGAAAACGAATATGTCCGGGCGGTAGCCGGCGGCACAGGCGCCGCGAAGACCGCAGGCAACTACGCTGCATCTCTGAAAGCCCAGGCCGTTGCAGAGAAGATGGGTTACTCCCAGGTCCTCTGGCTCGATGGGGTTGAGAAGAAATATGTCGAGGAAGTCGGCAGCATGAACGTCTTCTTCAAGATCGACGGCGAGGTTATTACACCTGCACTCAACGGCAGCATACTCGGCGGCATCACGCGCAAATCAATTATCGAAATGCTGCAAGCTTGGGGCACACCGGTAACCGAGCGCCGCATTTCAATGGAAGAGATCAAAACCGCACAGCAGGAAGGCCGTCTTGACGAGGCATTCGGCACCGGAACGGCAGCTGTCATCTCTCCAATCGGTGAATTCAGCTGGAAAGGTGAGGCTTTCACCATCAACGGCGGTCAGGCCGGCGAACTGTCCACCAAGCTCTATGAAGAACTGACCGGCCTGCAGAGCGGTGTGAAAGAAGATCCATTTGGCTGGGTGACAGAAATCCGCGAAGAAGCGGCTGTCCGCAACTAAACATTAAAAAAGCTCCCCTCTGCGGGAGCTTCAGACTGTAGACAAAGTGAGTGGAATACTCCTTTGTCTACAGTTTTTTCTATTCCTGAAAATCCTTCGGATTTCCGCTGCGGGCCCTCGCTTACCGCGGGCGTTGCCTTAGCCTCCTCGAGCTGCGCTCTGCGGGGTCTTCGGCTAACGCTTTTCCCGCAGGTGTCTCGGGCCCTCCGCTTCAATCCGCCATAAGGCTTATTGAGGCAAACGGTACCTGTTACTATAATCGAGTTAACAGACTACAAAACGGATGATGGATATGCTGTCAAAATCGAATGGAACCAATCGTGATCAACTTGAAATGGTCTTGCTTGATGAGATGGTCCCGGAGGACCAAAACGCCTCATATCGCAAAGGTCATGATTGATGATGGAATCCGCCCTTGCCTGCCTTACACCAGGCCGCGCGGGAAAAAAGGTTATCTGAGAAAAAGCGAGTTCCACTACGATTCCGAAAGGAATACTTATATCTGTCCAAACGGACAGGAACTCCGGTATTCGACCACCAATAAGCAAGGCTATCGGGAGTACAAGTCGAACGGGGCTAAATGTGCAGGTTGTCCGCTGCTAGCTCAGTGCACTCAAAGCCAGAACCATGAAAAAGTTATCGCCCGGCATGTCTGGCAGGTCTACCTTGATCGAGCAGAATCCATTCGGCTCACCCCGGAAAATAAAGAAATCTATGCAAGGCGAAAGGAGACCGTCGAACGCGGTTTCGGAGATGCCAAGGAGAAGTGTGGCATGCGATGGACGAGCCTTCGCGGAAGGGCAAAAATGTCCATGCAGGCGATGCTTACTTTTGCTGCCTTGAATCTGAAGAGATTGGCCTGCTGGACCTGGGAGTCACTGGAACCGGCCTGACGGCCGGTCAATCCAAGGGAAATTCAGGGGCAAAACACACGGAAAATCCACATGAATGACAAAAC
>NZ_AOFT01000025.1 GCF_000348905.1 Bhargavaea cecembensis DSE10 | reverse complement strand
AGTACCGCTCTCACCGCGATTCGATTTCGTCATTCACGTGACCAATTTCAGCGTTCGCCGCTCCGATTTCGTCATTTACGGCAAAAATCTCGTCATTCGCAACCGGCCGGCTGTGAATGACGAGATTAAACGTGCGAATGACGAGACTGAACTGACGTATGACGAAATTAAACGGACGAATGACGAGACTGGCGAATGCCGGTCAGTTGCCCAGTCCCTTCTTTTATCCCGTCTTCCCCGCAGCCTGCGAACCGGCCTGCAGCTTATACATCTGCGCGTACTGGCCGTCGTAGGCGAGAAGCTGGTCATGGGTGCCGAGCTCAACAATCTCTCCTCGGTCCAGCACAATGATGCGGTCCGCGTTTTTGATGGTCGACAGCCGGTGGGCGATAACGAATGTCGTCCGCCCCTTTTTCAGGACATCCATCGCATGCTGGATGATTTCTTCCGTCTCGGTGTCGATGTTCGATGTCGCCTCATCCAGGATGAGGATCGCCGGGTCGAAGGCGAGCGCCCGGGCAAACGAGATCAGTTGACGCTGCCCGGCGGACAGGGTGCTGCCCTTTTCCACGACCGGCTCGTCGATGCCGCCCGGAAGGTTCTTCAATACCCGGTCACCGCCGACCGCCTCAAGGGCGCGTTCCACGTCTTCGCGGGAAATCCTCGGATCATCGAGGCTGATGTTCGACCCGATCGTTCCGGTGAAAAGGTACGGGTCCTGCAGGACGATGCCCATATGGTCGCGCACCGTCTGGCGGGACAACTTGGTGATATCGGTCCCGTCAATCACGATCCGGCCCTTTGTCGGGTCGTAGAAACGGAACAGCAGGTTCATGATCGAGCTTTTGCCGGAACCGGTGTGACCGACAAGTGCCACCGTCTCGCCCTGCTTCGCCTCGAAGTCGATTCCCTTCAGGACATACTCTTCACCCTTGTAGGCAAACCAAACATTCTCGAACCGGACATTCCCGCGGTAGCGGGCAATCTTCTCGTCGCTCACGTCTTCCCCTTCCTGGTCGAGCAGTTCGAATACCCGCTCCGCCGCGACAAGTGAATGCTCGAGGCGGGAGAACTGGTTGACGATGCCCGTGATCGGGTTGAAGAGGCGCGTGATGTAGTCGACAAAGGCGTACAGCGCACCGACGGAGATTGCGGCCGGAGCGGAGAGCGCCACATTGCCGAAGTACAGGATGAACGCGATGAACGTCATCGACCGGAGGACGTCGACCAGGTTGAACGACGTCGCCGAGTCGAGGAACAGCAGCTTGTTCTTGTATCGGAAGTGCTCGTCGTTCAGCTCATCGAATTCCTGTTCCATCTGCTTTTCCCTGCGGAAAGCCTGGATGATCGTCATGCCCTGGATGGCTTCGTTGATCATCGCATTCAGGTCACTGACCTTCCCGCGGATGATCCGGTTGTACTTGGAGGCGTACTTCCTGTAGGAAATCATCCAGATGTAGAGCACAGGAATCAGAATGAGCGTGATCGCTCCCATCGCCGGCTCAAGAAAAAGCAGCGCGGCGAAGATCCCGATCATGTACATGCCGCTTGTCGCGAACTGGGACAGTACGGTCACGTACATATCGCGGATCGCTTCCGTGTCGTTCGTGATGCGTGCGACCACCTTGCCCGCCGGCAGATTGTCGAAGTAGCGGACCGGAAGCGTCTGGATCTTGCCGTACACTTCATTCCGCATCTTCTGGATAATGCGGTTCGCCCCTTTCTGCAGGAGCAGGTATTCCGCGTAGCGGAACACCGCCGTGACAACAGCGAGACCCATGAAGACCGCAAGCAGCATCAGGATCGGCGTGAACTCCATCCCGCCGCCTTCACTGCCGGCGATATGGTCATCGATGATTTTTTTCGCTATGAGCGGTCCGGCAAGATCTGCCGCGACAGCAAGTGCCAGGCAGACAACGCCGGGAATAACATAACGCTTCTGGTCCGTCGCATAGCGGACCAGCCGTTTTCCCTTATTCATGAGGGTCCACCTCCCCGATCTGCTGCCGGTCGAATTGTTCTCGGTACCAGCCTTCCGCTTCCAGCAAGGAGTCGTGCGTGCCTTCCTCGGTGACTCTGCCGTCTTCCAGGACGATGATCCAGTCGGCATGCTCGATCGCCGACAGCCTGTGCGTCGTGATGATCGTCGTCTTGTCTTTCCGGCCCTGCCGGATGTTTTCGATGATCGCCGTTTCGGTCTTGGCATCGACCGCCGACAGGGAGTCATCGAGGATCAGGATATCCGGGTCCTTGATAAGTGCCCGTGCAATCGAGATCCGCTGCTTCTGTCCGCCCGAGAGTGCGACACCCTTTTCCCCAACCAGCGTCTCGAGCCCCTCCGGCAGCATCGCCAGATCCTTGCGGAAATGCGACAGGCGGATGGCCTCGTCGATTTCCGCGTCATTTGCGTCCGGCTTGCCGAACAGGATGTTGTCGCGGATCGAGCGGGAAAACAGCACATGGTCCTGTGGCACATAACCGATCCAGTCCCGCACTTCGTCCTTTGTCAGGTCACTGACGGAAACGCCGGAAAAACTGAGTTCCCCTTCGCCTGCCGGATATTCCCGCAGCAGCTGTCGGATGAAGGTCGTCTTCCCGCTGCCGGTTTTCCCGACGATTCCGAGTGTCCCGCCGCGCTCGAGGCGCACTTTCACCCGGTCCAGGTTGACCAACGAGGACTGCGGGTAACGGAAGGTCACATCATCGAAAGTGACATCGTCCGGATGACCCGCCCGTTTCGGCCGGTCCGGGTCCCGGACGTCTTCCAGGTAGGACAGCGTTTCGTGGACCCGGTCGAGGGAAGCATTCCCCCGCTGCATGACGTTGATCAGTTCGCCGATCGCAATCATCGGCCAGACCGCCATCCCGAGGTAGACGTTGAACGTGACGAGGTTGCCGAGCGTCATCTCGCCTGTCGAGACAAGAAAGGCACCATAGCCGAGGCCGATTGCGTAGCTGGCAGCGGTGAGCACCTTCGATGTCGGCGCAAACAGCGCATCAATCCTCTCGACGGCCATGTTTTTCTCGTATACTTCTTCCGTTTTCTTTCTGAACTTTTCTTCGGTGGCTCGCTCCTGGACATAGGCCCTGACGACGCGGACACCGGCAACCGCCTCGAGAACGTCATCGTTCAGTTCGCCGAATGCGTCCTGTGCGACAACGTAGCGCTCATGGATCTTCTTGCCGAGCACCTGCATGATGATTGCCAGGATCGGCAGCGGCAGGATCGCGGCCAATGTCAGCTTCCACGAAACGAGGAAACCGGCCGTCAGCAAAATCGTCGCCAGATAAAGCGTCGAGTCGATCAGCGTCATGATGCCGAAACCGGCCGTTTCCGAAATCGCTCGCAGGTCGTTTGTCGAGCGTGCCATCAGGTCGCCCGTCCGGTTTTTCTCGTAGAATGTCGGCGTCATCTTCAGGAAGTGCTTCATGAGCCGGCTCCTGAGCACACGCTCGATCACATTCGCCCCGCCGAACAGCTGGTATTGCCAGATAAAGTTCGAGGCATAATTGACAGCCATGACGAGGAGCATCAGGCCGACAAAGGTCATGAGCAGCCCTTCCGTCATGTCGCCGCGGTACATCGTGTCGATCGCCCGGCCGATCAGCCACGGCGGAACGACGACCAGTATGTTGGTGAAGGTGAGCAAGATCAGCGCCACCGTGTACCGCTTCCAGTTTTCCTTGAGGAACCAGTTCAGTTTAAATAAGACTGAGAACATTGGTTATCCCTTCTCTCCCTGGCGGGGACTACCCGCCTTCTTTAGATTCCTTGACCAGGATTTTGCGTTCTTTTGTGATGCACATCACCATTTCTCCTTCCGGTTTTCGTTTTGTATTCAGCGCGCTTTTGCGCGGTGATACCTGATGAAGACACAAAAACGCGCCCCCGAATCATGGAGGCGCGCTCAATGAAAAAGGGTCCGGCAGGCATGCCGGACCCCTATATAGACACTGGTGCCGTCAGATTACGGCCGCAGTGCGGGCAGGCATGGCGATATGCAGTTGTTTTCAAAGCCGTTTTGAATGATCATGTTGTACATTGTCCATACCTCCCTTTCCGTTGGAATTGTTTGCCTTAACAGACTACCCTTGCGGATCAGTCCCTGTCAACTGTTTTCAGAGAAATTTCTTAATTCTCACTTGACATATGAATCTTGCCCAAGAATGGGCAAGATTAAACCAGATTCTTTAATTGTGGATAAAGTTCAAAGGAATGCGTGAATCAGGGCACCGAGTACGCCTGCCACCGCAACAACAACCCATGGCGGGGTTTTCCTGAACTGAAGCAGCCAGAAACAAAGTGCTGCAACAGCAATATCCCATACAGAGAAGATCGAGCTCGGGATGACAGGATTGATCAGAGCCGCCGCGAGGATTCCCACGACCGCGGCATTGACGCCAACCAGCGCCGCCCTCAGCCAGGTTTTCTTGCGGAGTACCGACCAGAACGGCAGCGTTCCGATGACGAGGAGGAACGACGGCAGGAACATGGCGACAACTGCCACGAGCGCGCCCGGGACGCTATCCATGATCATCCCTATGTATGCAGCCAGCGTGAAGAGCGGTCCCGGTACGGCCTGCGCGGCACCGTAGCCTGCGATGAACGTCTCCGCATCCATGTAGCCCTGCGGCACCACTTCCCGCTCGAGCATCGGAAGGACAACATGACCGCCGCCGAAAACGATCGAGCCGACTCGGTAGAAGATATCGGTAATCGACACAAGAATATGATCAGTGGCCTGCCGGAGCAGAGGCAAAAGCGCGAGCAGGGCGAAGAACAGCCCCCATGCCACCGCACCGGCCTTTTTCCCTATTGGCATCGGGATGGTTGCTTCTTCTCCGCCGTTCCCGTCCTGTCTGCCCCTGTATAAGATATAACCGATGAGCCCGGCAAGAACGATGACGCCGATCTGGCCCCAGGCAGTCGGTATGAGAAGTACGCCTGCTCCCGCCAGCGCAGCAAGGATCAGTCGGGGGATATCAGGCGTCAGATTCTTACCCATGCCGATGAGCGCGTGGAGGATGATCGCGACCGCGACAATCTTCAGGCCGCGGATCCAGCCGGTGTCGAACGGCACGTCACCAGCAACAAGATATGCAAACAGCATCAGAATGATGACAGAAGGCATTGTAAAACCGAACCACGACAGCATCGCGCCTCCGATGCCGCCCCGGATCAGGCCGACCCCGATGCCGACCTGAGAACTCGCCGGCCCCGGCAGAAACTGGCACAGCGCAACGAGATCCGCGTAGGCCCGGTCATCGAGCCACCCGCGTTTTTTAACGTATTCATCCCTGAAATAACCGAGATGGGCGGCAGGCCCTCCGAACGATGTCAGCCCCAGTTTGAGCGACGCCGATAAGATTTCGCCATACCGCCCTCTTTCCTTCTTTTCCATCCAAAAACTCCTTCCAAAAAGATGTCCACCCTATCCTAACGGAATCCGCACGGGGGATGGGGCATCTTCACAAACTCTTAACAAACTTTTCGTCACCCGTCCGCCCGGATGACCGCGACTTTCAGATAATCGGATTCCGGGGAATTCCTCGGGGTGCGGAAATCTTCCGGCAGCCGGTACTCCTTCAGGATCCGGTATTTCCTGCCCGAAGAGCGGAACGCCTTGTCGATGAAGGTCCTGAACTTTTTCATCCCGAAGCCGGCATGATTCGTCGAGGCGATCACGATGCCGCCCTTAGCCGTGACGGCAAGCACGTCTTCCAGCAGACCGGCATAGTCTTTTGCCGCGCTGAAGGTGCGCTTTTTGGAACGGGCAAAGCTCGGCGGATCCAGAACAACCAGGTCGAATTCAAGTCCCTTCCGCCCGGCATACCGGAAATAGTCAAACACATCCATCACGACGATATCCTGCGCCTCATAGTCGATGCCGTTGACTGCGAACTGCTCGATCGTCTTCGGAAGGCTCCGTTTTGCAAGATCGACACTCACCGTTCCCGCGGCACCTCCAAGAACCGCCGCGACCGAAAATGCCCCCGTATACGAAAATGTATTGAGCACCTGGCGGCCGGCTGCGTATTCATCACGGATCGCCTTTCTGACATCCCGCTGGTCCAGGAAAATGCCCGTCATCGCCCCGTCATTCAGGTCAACGGCAAAATTCATGCCATTTTCCTTCACAATCAGGGGGAAGTCCGGCTGGTCTCCAAATACAAAATCGTCCTGTTCCATATACTGTCCCTTTTGATCGAACCGTTTTTTCTCATAGACAGAGCGTGCCTCCGGCATCTCTTTCAGGGATGCGTAGACGAACTGCCGCATCGAATAAATGCCCTCGCTGTACCAGCTGACCATCCAATGGCCGGCGTAATGGTCGATCGTCATCCCGCCGATGCCGTCTCCTTCCCCGTTAAACAAGCGGAACGCCGTTGTGTCAGGGTCTTCAAAAAACGGCTTCCGGCGCTCTATCGCCCCGCGGATCTTCCGTGAGAAAAATGCCTGGTCAATGGCTTCGCGCTCATTCCGCGACAGCACCCACCCCGCACCTTTGTTCTGCAGGCCGTGATAGCCCGTCGCCACATAATTTCCGGAAGGATCCAGCAGACGGAGAAGCGTCCCCTCCGCTCCGAATAAAGACGAGTTCCGTACAGCCTCCTTCGGGATGACCGGCTGGCCGGCCCGGATCGCCTCTGCTGTTTTTGCGTCTACTTTTACACTGTTAATGTTCATTATTCCAACTCCACGATTCGGTTTTTTCCATTATCGCATGTCTGCACAAAATAGACGAATTTACTGCGGCTGGGAGGATTTTTTTATTGTCTTTTTGCTGATGCGGATTTATTATTGAAAGTAACTCACTATTTTTTACATTCACAGGAGGTGTACACTTTGTCCTCCCCCTCATTCGGGTCATGGACAAAGGATTTATTTGGACATTGCCATACGATTGGCAGCATTTGCTGCCTTAATCGCCTTCACCGCGTTTTTTGTCGCGAGTGAATTCGCAATTGTGAAAGTCAGGACAACCCGAATCGACCAGCTGATCGCCGAAGGAAACCGCAAAGCGATCCGGGCAAAGAAAGTCGTCTCCAATCTGGATGAATATCTTTCAGCCTGCCAGCTCGGTATTACGATCACTGCACTCGGTTTGGGTTGGCTCGGGGAACCGACCGTCGAGCGTCTGCTCCATCCCCTATTTGAACGGTTTGAGATAGGTGAAAGCGCCTCTTCGATTCTTTCCTTCGTCATCGCCTTCTCTGTCGTGACGTTCCTTCACGTCGTTGTAGGTGAATTGGCCCCGAAATCGATTGCCATCCAAAAGGCGGAAACGATCACCCTGAACTTTTCCGGCCCCCTCATCGCTTTCTACCGGCTCATGTATCCGTTTATCCATACGATGAATGGCACTGCACAATGGCTGATCCGGCTGTTCGGCTTCAAGTCGATGTCGGAATCCGAGGAAGCGCACTCCGAGGAAGAATTGCGGATGATTCTCTCAGACAGTCTGAAAAGCGGAGAAATCAACCAGTCCGAATATAAATATGTAAACAAGATCTTCGAGTTTGATGATCGGATTGCCCGTGAAATCATGGCACCGCGGACCGAGATGATGACTGTCGAACAGGATATGACACTTCGTGAAGTACTGGATGTCATGGGCGTCGAGCAATACACACGCTATCCGGTGACTGACGGAGACAAGGACCATATCGTCGGTCTGATCAACATGAAGAATCTCCTCACCGCCTATATCAAAGATCCGGCTGCCGGCGACCGCCCGGTGTCCGACTTTATCCAGCCGATCATACGGGTGATCGAATCGATCCCGATCAGCGATCTGCTCCTGAAAATCCAGCGTGAACGGATCCATATGGCTGTGCTGATGGATGAGTACGGCGGCACAAGCGGCCTCGTCACAATCGAGGATATCCTTGAGGAGATTGTCGGCGACATCCAGGACGAGTTCGATGTCGACGAGGTGCCCGATGTTCAGGCAATCGGCGAAGGGCATTTTATCTTCGATGCGAAAATGCTCATTGAAGATGTGAACGATATCCTCGGCATCCATATCGACGAAGAGGACATCGATACGATCGGCGGATGGTTTATGGCCAAGCGCTTTGATATCGTCAAAGGCGAAAAAATCCTCGAGCAGGGGTATGAGTTCCTCGTGAAAGACATGGAAGGCCACCATATCCTCTATATTGAAGTACAAAAAGTTGAAACCGAACCTGAACCGCTGACGGCCGAAGATGCCGCCGCTGCGGAGTCATGATCCGCTCCCGGAAGCCTTGCTTCCGGGAGTTTTTTCTTTGTCCCGGACAGGAAGGCAGTATCCCGCTTTAAAGGTCATGTAGAGATTCTTAATGAAGTTTCCGCCGGGAAAACATCGGTCGGTATTTTGGGGTATACTGAACAATCCGGAGGTGAGAACATGGACCTTTACTCAAATCTTAAAGAGGGAGAGCGCGGGGCCTGGGTCAGCATTTTCAGCTACCTTGTGCTGAGCACCGTCAAGTTCATCGCCGGTGTTGCAGGTACGTCCGAGGCACTGAAGGCGGATGCCCTGAACAATACGACAGACGTTGTCGCGTCGGTCGCCGTACTGATCGGCCTCCGCATCTCCCAAAAACCACCGGATGACAATCATCGGTACGGCCATCTGCGTGCCGAAACGATCGCTTCCCTCATCGCATCCTTTATCATGGCGGCCGTAGGGATCGAGGTCCTGACGGATGCCATCGGTTCCATCTATAGTGAAGATGCCCAGACGCCTTCCGCATTCACAGGTTATATCGCACTTGCGAGCGGCCTCATTATGTATGCCGTCTATTTGTACAACCTCCGGCTGGCCAAAAAGGTCGGAAGTTCCGCTCTCCGGGCGGCTGCCCTCGACAACCGCTCCGATGCCCTTGTGAGTTTTGGTGCGGCTGCCGGGATTGCCGGAGCGATTTTCGGATTCCCTGTGATCGATACGGTTACGGCCCTGATTATTGCCCTGCTGATCCTGCTTGCTGCTGCCTCGATCTTCAAGGAAGCCGTCTACACGCTTACCGACGGATTTGATGAAGAAGAGGGTGAAGCACTTGCCCATCTGGCCGCTTCCGTTCCAGGGGTGATCCGCCTCAAAGACTTTAAGGGGCGGATGCACGGCAACATGATCTTCATCGACCTGACTGTCACTGTCGATCCTTCATTGAATGTTATTGAGAGCCACCGCATCACCGAGCAGATCGAGCGACGGATGCAGAAAGTAAAGCCGCTATCCACAGTCCTCGTCCATATAGAGCCGGAATATCCAAATAAGCCATGAGCCCCAAGGGTTCATGGCTTCAGACTGTAGACAAATTGTGTGGATTACTCCTTTGTCTGCAGTTTTTCTATTCCTGTAAATCCTCCGGATTTCCGCTTCGGGCCCTCGCTTCAATCCGCCATACGGCTTATTGAGACAAGCAGTACCTGTTAATACAAACGAGTTAACAAACTATATAACAATGGGCTGTCCGAGAACTTAAGATTTACACATGATACGGCAAACGGCACGGACTCTGCTGACCAACGCTTCACTTTTGGTCGAAACAGAAAAATCTCCTCGAATCCGCCTCGCAAGAAGGAAATGCGAAGCATTTTCGAGGAGTCTCCCGGCGTCCGTGCCGTTTGCTATGTGCTGAACCCTAGTTTCAGACAGCCCCTTCATTTGATGTTGTACCTGACGATTAAATCAGGGCAAAGCAATCATAGGTACTCGGGAATCATTTTATTATAATCGTCTGCTTTACGAAGCCATGAGATACGTCACGGCCACCCCAATCGCCAAACCGGCCAATACCACGATTCCGTACAGCCAATACCTCCCTTTTGACAAGACGATCTCCCCCTTTTCGTCTTCTATCCTATGCACGCCAATCCCCAATTAATGTTTGTGAAATGAAGACAGGCGGCTATTTTGCAAGTTATTTGAAACCTTTCATGAGCATAGTCGTAATAAGGTTGGAAACATTCTGAACAGCCCATTTCCCAAGTACGCATGGAAAGTGCCTCTAACCAGGCACCAGGGCATGATTACAGAAAGATAAGGGGGTTTTTTATTTTGTATGATGTCGTGGATCAGCGAAGAGTCATTTCCTTCACCATTGCGATCATCCTGTCGATCCTTGCTTTCCTGGGTCCCGCGGCCATTCTTCTCCCGCTGAAAACAGGTTTCATCACACCGGAAGCGGAAATGATCGGCACAAGCGGGTGGTCACTCATCACGGGAGGAATCGGCTTTCTTGCGCTCGCCTCCGTGTTTGTCCTGTTTGCCGTGATGGAGGATAAAAAGAAGAAATGGACCATCTCTCTTGCCCTGTTCGCGGTCGGAGCCCTGGGTATTCTGCTTACCCTAAAGGACTACTATTACTACACACCTGAACACTTTGTGATCAACGGGCCCTTCACCCTTACGAGTCAGGTCTATGAGTGGACGGATTTCGAAATGGTCACGGAGAATCTGGCCAAGGAAGGCGGTACCCTCTTCGTCGAATCCCTGGAATTTAAGATGAAAGACGGCAGGACCTATCAGTTTGACCGCGGGCGCATGCTCCAGCGGTACCAGCCGATCGTCAACGCCGTTACGGCAAGCGGCGGCGAACATATCCGAAACGGGGGCTGACATTCCCAGAAACATCAACAGCCCGGGGCGATTAGCCCCGGGCTGTTCCATTGATGATATCAGGAGTTGTCGTTTTCCTCATCGGTTTCATTCAGCATATCTTCTTCATCTGAAGTGTCATCCGTATTGGCGTCATTTGCATCGCCATCATTCGATTCGGTATCCGTTTCGGTATCGGTTTCAGAATCCGTATCAACGTTTACATCAGTATCTTCGCCACCATCGGTTCCGTCGTCGCCGGTATTGCCTTCGCCTGTACCGCCGTCTCCGGCAGGTGCCTGCTCTTCAACCGGATCCTCTTCGTCCAGATTGTCATCTTCGTTATCCCCGCCGCCACATGCAGCGAGCATGCCTGCAGAAAGAAATGCCGCTGCACCGAGTTTCAGCCACTTGCTGGTTTCCATGATGAATTCCTCCTTGTGAACTGTGCTGTGCCTATCCATCATTACCCGAATAGGGATTGGCTAACCATCTTTTTCACAAAGAGGACACGGCCATTGGCAAAAAGAGCCTCCGTTACGGGGCTCTTTGCTGGCTCAGCTTTTTTTATATTCCACCCGGTACACATCATGCCGGCGGTCTTTCAGTTGCTTGACGGTGCCGTCCTGGCGCTGTCGCCGGAGGATTTCGAGGTCGACGTCCCCGATCAGCACCATCTCAACATTGGCGTTGGTCTCGCCGACGATGCCGTCACGTGCGAACTCAAAGTCGGATGGCGCGAAAATCGCCGACTGGGCATACTGGATGTCCATATTCTCGGTCTGCGGCAGGTTGCCGACCGTCCCCGAGATGACCGTGTACACCTGGTTTTCGACAGCCCGGGCCTGTGCACAGTACCTGACGCGCAGATATCCTTGCCGGTCCTCCGTGTTGAACGGCGTGAAGATGATGTTCGCGCCCATGTCGGTCGCGATGCGCGCCAGTTCAGGGAATTCAATATCGTAACAGATCTGGATGGCGATTTTGCCGCAGTCGGTATCGAAGACGCGGACCGCATCGCCTGCAGAAATCCCCCACCATTTCCGCTCGTTCGGCGTGATGTGGATCTTGTACTGCTTCTCGATCGAGCCGTCCCGTCGGAACAGGTAAGCGATGTTGTAGATCTCCTCGTCCTCTTCTTTCACGAAGTGGGATCCGCCGATGATGTTGACGTTGTAGCGCACGGCAAGATCCGTGAAGAGCTCGATGTACGCCTCGGTGTAGTCGGTCATCTTGCGGACGGCGATGCTCGGGACCGGCTCGTCCAGGAACGACATCAGCTGGGTCGTAAAGATTTCCGGAAATACGACAAAGTCGGAATAAGCATCCGACGCCACATCCACGAAATACTCCACCTGGCCGGCCAGGTCCTCGAAGCTGGTAATCTGTCGCATCTGGTACTGGACCACGCAGATCCGTACCGGATAGCTGGTCTTAAAGTGGCGCTTGGATTGCGGCTTGTAGTCGATATTGTTCCATTCCATGAGCGTCGCGTACTTGCGCGACGCCTTGTCATCCGGCAGATAATCCGGGTTGACGCGCATGAGCGTAAAGTCGTTCATCAGCTGGAATGACAGCACCGGATCATAGATTTTGTGGCGGGATACGGCATCCACATACTCCCGAGGTGTCATTTCCTTTTCGTATTTATAGTAGTTCGGGATCCGTCCGCCGATGACGATCGACTTCAGGTTGAGTGCGCGGGCAAGATCCTTGCGGGCTTCATACAGCCGCTGGCCGACGCGCATCCTCCGGTAATCCGGATGCACCATCACTTCGATCCCGTACAGATTGTAGCCGTCCGGATTGTGATTGGTGATGTAGCCCTCGTCGGTCACATCGTCCCATGTATGACGGTCGTCGTATTCATCGAAGTTGATGATGAGGCTTGAGCAGGAGCCGATAATTTCTCCGTCGAGCTCCGCCACGAACTGGCCTTCAGGGAAGATGTTCAGATGGCTTTCGAGGTGTGCCCTTTCCCAGGGATCCATTCCCGGGAAACATTCGTCCTGCATCCGCAGGATCGATTCAATATCGTCATGGGTCATCTCCCGGATGACCATACTCTTCTCAAATGATGACAGATCAAATTGCTCCGACATGACAGAGCCCCCTTTCCATACATTGAGCCCATTATACGCCGTCCGGGCCGCTCTGGAAAACTCTATTTCTTTTCCCCGGACGAGAGAAACTAAACGTATCCGCTACGCAGAATGCGCCACCAAGTTGTCACCGCTCAATGCGGCTCCGGGACAAAATCGTTGTCAAGCCCGGAACACTCCCCCTATAATCAGAATGAAATCAAATGTCAGGAGCGCCTTCTATGGAAAAACGCCTTGAAAATATGTTGCTGGCCGTCTGGACGGTATCGCTTGTCGCGACGGCCGGATCTCTTTATTTCTCGGAGGTCCGCGGATACATCCCGTGTGAGATGTGCTGGTACCAGAGGATCCTGATGTATCCGATTGTGGTGATCGGTGCTGTCGCCTACTTCCGGAAAGACTTCCGGGCAGCCGCCTATACCCTGGCTCTGTCGGTCATTGGCGGCATGATCTCGCTCTATCACTACGGGATCCAGAAGCTCCCTGCCCTTCAGGACTCCGCACCGTCCTGCGGCCAGGTCAGCTGCACGGGTGCCTACATCAACTGGTTCGGGTTTGTGACGATTCCGTTTCTGGCCCTGATCGCATTCATCATCATCGCCGTCATCAGTTTTCTCATGCTGAAGCGGCAGAAGGAGACGAACTAATTTCCCATGAAAAAACTGCTAATCATCGGAGGAGCGGTCATCGTCGTTTTCGCAATGATCATCTTCCTCACGAACCAGGCCAACAAGTCCAAGCTGGAAAACAGCCCTTACGGGGACAAGGACCTCCAGCAGGCGACAATCGACCAGCTGGATGACGAGAACTACCAGAACATCATCCTCCCTGACGAACTTGAAGAGAAAATCGAATCCGGCGAGCCGGTCACTGCTTATTTCTTCAGCCCGACCTGCCAATACTGCCAGGAGATGACGCCTCGTCTCATGCCGATTGCGGAAGATATGGATGTCCAGATTGACCAGTTCAACCTTCTCGAGTATGAGGACGGATTTATCCAGTATCAGATTGAAGCCACCCCGACACTGATCCACTTCGAGGACGGCGTGGAAGTCGGCCGCATGGTCGGTGCCCAGCCGGATGAGAACATCGAGGCTTTCTTTAACGAATACGCAAAATAATCAAAAGCCGCGCGGCAAGCGCGGCTTTTTTAAAGAGGTGAAACCATGGAATTCACTTATTCAACCGAAGAAGGCCTGACTGTCGAGCAGCTTCTCAGGGACCGGTGGCGCCTGGGCCGTAAGACCGTCCACGAGTTGCGCATGGCGGACGCGGTGATGCTTAAGGGCGGCAGACAGGTCCGGTGGAATGAACCGCTGCCAGCCGGCACGGCTCTTTCCATCCGCCTGCCCGATGCAAAGTCGGATTACGTTCCGGAAAGCAGTGAGCTGGACATCATCCACGAAGACCCCCACTGCCTCATTGTCCATAAGCCCGCGGCGCTGGCCGTCCATCCAAATGAGTCAGAAGGAACCGGCACACTGATGAACCGGGTCGTTGCCCGGTTCGGCCCTTACGCGGAGCATGTGCACCGGCTCGATAAGGGAACATCAGGATTGGTACTGATTGCGAGGCATCTGGTTGCAAAGGCCGTGTTCGACCGGATGCTCGAGGAAAAAACAATCCGGCGCACCTATGTTGCCGAGACAGAAGGACCGTTCAAAAAACGGAGCGGCACCGTCTCCGCTCCAATCGGAAGAGACCGCCATCATGCCACCCGAAGGCGGGTCTCCCCTTCCGGACAGCATGCGGTCACCCATTATCAGGTGATTGCAGAAAAAGGCAGCACCAACATTGTGGAACTTGACCTCGACACCGGCCGCACCCATCAGATCAGGGTCCATCTGGCGCATCTCGGCCATCCGATTATTGGAGATGTGCTATACGGGGGACGTCCTTCCGGGGGCGGTTCATACAGGCTCCACGCAGCAAAGCTTTCTTTCACCCATCCGTTTAACGGCAAGGCACTGGACATTGTGGATCCGGTGCGGCCGGAATGGCTGGAATCATAAAAGACAGGGCCGGATTCATCTCCGCGCCCTGTCTTTTTTGTTGCTTAGGAAATTACAAATCATCTCTGTGGATAACGGCTATTCACGTGGCGTCCCCGGCCAGCTCCAGCACCCAGCAACTGGCAAGCTTCACCCTTCTCCACTACGATCAGTCAACATCGTCTCGTTCCTCGCCGTGTTTCCTTTATCTCATTGCGAAAGGTTCCAGTTTGTACGTTGCCAAACGGGCGCTTGCGCTTTTTTTCTGTTCAGAAATCCATATTGTCCGGGTCTTTTCCTGTTCGTTCGTTGCGGTTAAGCGCATCCAGCTGCTGCATCTCTTCGTCCGACAGCGTGAAGTCGAACACGTCCGCATTCGAGCGGACCCGCTCCGGGCGGACAGATTTCGGGATGACGATGATATCGTGCTGAAGGTGCCATCGGACGATGACCTGAGCCGGCGCCTTGCCGTGTGCTTCCGCGATGCGCATGACGACCGGTTCCTCCATCAGCTTCCCGCGTGCCAGCGGCGACCAGGCCGTCACGGCGATGTTCTCTTCCTGACAGAACTCGCGGAGCGGCTCCTGGCTCAGGTACGGATGAAGCTCAATCTGGTTGACCATCGGCTTCACATTGGCTTTCGCGAATACGGCCTCCAGGTGATGGCGATGGTGGTTCGAGACGCCCGGCACACGGATCAGCTTTTCTTCATAAAGGCGTTCGATCGCCCGGTATGTATCCGTGAACTTCCCTTCCACCGGCCAGTGCGTGAGATACAGGTCAAGATAGTCCATTTTCAGGTTCTCCAGCGACTTCTCGAACGCGCGAAGGGTCTCATCGTATCCTTGGTCCGTGTTCCATACCTTCGATGTGATGAAGATATCTTCCCGTTTCACGCCGGATGCCCGGACCGCCTCGCCGACCTGTACCTCGTTGCCGTACAGGGAAGCCGTGTCGATGGCAAGATAGCCCGCCTTAAGTGCCGCCGTCATGGCTTCGACCGACTCGGACGGCTCGGTCATTTTGTATACCCCAAGCCCGAGACGCGGCATTTCCACGCCGTTGGCAAGCGTTTTCTTCGATTGCAGATTCAGTTCCATGCCATTCCCTCCTTCTGATTCACTTTTATTTTATCGGAGCATGGGAATGAAATCGAATCATCTGTTTTTTTATGTTTTGGTTGAAATTTGGGGATAAAACGAATAATATGTTGGATGGTCTTGATAATCGTTCGTGTTCTCCAAAGGAGGAAATTCCGTGTTTCAACTGAAACAGCATGATACATCTGTAAAAACTGAAGTTCTGGCCGGCATGACAACGTTCCTGACAATGGCCTACATCATCATCGTCAACCCGATCATCCTGGCTGATGCCGGTGTTCCATTCGACCAGGTGTTCATGGCAACGATCATTGCGTCGGTCATCGGGACACTCTGGATGGCGCTATTCGCCAACTACCCGATCGCCATCGCCCCGGGCATGGGGCTGAACGCCTATTTTACTTCCGTCATTATCGCATCAGATGGTGCGCTTGATTATACGGCAGCGTTTTCTGCAGTTTTCGTTGCGGGGATCATTTTCGTTATCCTGTCGCTCACGCCAATCCGTGAAAAACTGATCGATGCGATTCCGGAAAATCTGAAGCACGGCATTACCGCGGGCATCGGGCTCTTTATCGCCTTTATCGGGCTCAGGCTGTCCGGGATCGTCGCCCATCATGAAACGAATCTGGTGAAGCTTGGCGACCTGACTTCCCCGCCCGTCCTGCTTTCCCTGTTTGGACTGATTATTACGGTAGTCCTCATGGCACGCAATGTCTACGGTGCGATCTTTATCGGCATGGCGGTCACCGGCGTCATCGCCTACGTGACCGGCCAGCTCCGCTTTGCGGAAGGATTCGTGAAGATGCCGCATCTGCCGGAGGGGCTCATTGTCTGGAATCCGGTCGATGCATTCGGAGACGTCATCTCCCACGGTCTTTACGGTGTCGTATTCGCCTTTCTCATGGTGACGCTCTTTGATACGACGGGCACGATGCTCGGGGTGGCCCGCCAGGCCGGGCTGATCAAAGACGGCAAGATGCCGAGGGTCCGGCCCGCCCTGCTGGCAGATTCCGTTGCTGCGACAGCCGGCGCGATGTTCGGGACAAGCCCGACATCGGCCTACGTGGAATCTTCCTCCGGTGTGGCTGTCGGCGGACGGACAGGGCTCACGACTGTAACTGTGGGCGTGCTCTTTATCATCGCCTCGTTTTTCGGACCTCTTGTCGGCTCGCTGTCCGGGGTCGCGGCAATTACCGCTCCTGCGCTGATCATCGTCGGCAGCCTGATGATCGGCATCGTCAAGGAGATTGAATGGGAGTCGTTCGATGAGTCCTTCCCTGCGTTCCTGATCATTCTCACGATGCCGCTCACTTCGAGCATCGCGACCGGGATTGCACTGGGCTTTATTTCTTATCCGATCATCAAGATCGTCAAAGGCAGATGGCGCGACGTCCACCCGCTTCTCTACCTGTTTGCAATCATGTTCGCCTACCAGCTGCTGTTCCTGCCGCACTAAGGGAAATATTGAAGGATACAAAAAAACGGCAACGGCCAGCGCCTCCTTGGAGGTCTGGACCGTTGCCGTTTTGTTTGTTTATTTTCTATAGGGTGCTCCCTGCTGCTTTTTCTTTAATAGCCACGCCACAACCGCCGCGATGATGGCGTAGATGACGAAGACGGCTGCGGTCAGCCATGGGGAAAGGGTAAAGAGCAGATAAAGCTGTACAAGCGCGGCGAGCAATGCGGTGGCGAGCATGGCCAGGCCGGCTTTCCTGTTTCTCTGATAGAGCGTTATGAAGATGGCCCCGAAGATGGCGCCCGAGATGAGCGCCAGTCCGAGGAGCATCACAGTAATCATCGAGTTCATATGTGTACGGGTCTCCCTACATGATGGTCAGCGATCAATAGTGCTGCTTCGGGCGCGATGTGACGGCCTGGATGATGAGCAATACCGCGGATACGGCGTGCATGAACCAGCCAAGAAACGGGATCCAGGCGATGGCGCTTGTCACCAGGCCGACAATGGAACCGGACTTTGCGGAGAAGTCCCGGATGGCGAGGATGAGCGTGATGGCATGTAGGACAAACATGACGCCGAGAAACGTATATCCCGATCCCATGACATAAAGGCCGCCCAGGAACGGGATGGCGAGAAAGGCCTCTCCCAGACCCGTAACCCAGCGCATGATGGTGGATGCTCTCATGAGTGATCCCTGCTTTCGTTTAGTCTTAGTTGTTATACGGCTGTGCAGGCCGAAAGTTTCATTTTATCCAGTGATTTCGTGACGATTTTTTGGCGGAACCGGGCGGGCTGTGACGTTCCCCGGCCGGGTCCCATTTTCTTTTTATCCGGGATGCGTTATACTGAATGGAGATCGAACTTCGAACCAGGAGGTAACGACATGAACACTCTCTTGATCCTAGGTGTGTGCTTCGCTTTCCTTTCCGCGATCTTCACAGGCGGTTACGAGGACAAGCCGGGCACTGCGAAAGATAACAAAGCAAGCCAAAGCTGAGAAAAAGGGGCTGCCTACCGGGCAGTCCCTTTTTGTATGCCCGCTTTCCTTAGCGGAGGCCCGGGAAGCCCTGCTGGCGAAGTGCCTCGAAAACGAGGACTGCAGCCGTGTTCGACAGGTTGAGCGAGCGGATATGGTCATTCATCGGGATGCGCAGGCAGCGCTCCGGATGGGCGGCAAGAAGGCCCTTCGGCAGTCCGGATGTCTCTTTTCCGAACACGAAGAAGATGTCCCGTTCCGGATCCGAAAAGTCCCGGTCGGCATAGTTCCCTTCACCGAACTTCGTCAGATAGTAGAATTCTCCTTCAGGATAGGCGGAGAACACATCCTCGATCCGGTCATGGTACTCCAGGTCGACATGTTCCCAGTAATCGAGGCCGGCCCGCTTCAGCATCCGGTCATCGGTCGAAAACCCGAGCGGCCGGACCAGATGGAGCCGGGTCCCTGTGCCCGCACAGGTGCGGGAGATGTTCCCGGTGTTTGCCGGGATGAGCGGTTCATGTAAAACGACGTGAATCATTCGTGCACTTCCTTCTTCTGGTCTGCGATTCGGCGGAGCGCGGCCCGGATCTCGATCAGGACCTCTTCTTCCTTTTCACGCGATTCGGCATGGCGCAGAGCGGTCTCCGCTTGTTCCGTGCCGATTTTTCCGAGCGCGTAGGCAGAGGCGCCACGCATGTAAGGCCGGACATCCTCGCGGAGGATGCGGGACAGTTCGGGCAGTGCCGACTGTTCCCGGAAGTGGCCAAGTGCGTAGATTGCGTTGCGCTGGATCGGGTTCTTCCCGCGCCAGGAGCCCGACATATGCCCGAACGTTTCCTTGAACTCGCGGTTCGTCATGTTCAGGAGCGGCTCGAGCAGCGGCTTCGCCAATTCCGGATCGGGACGGAACGCCTCGTGGATCCGGTTATGCATGCCCTTGTTTTTCGGGCAGATCGTCTGGCAGGTGTCACAGCCGTACACCCGGTTGCCGATCTCGGTCCTGAACTCTTCCGGGAGGCTGCCCTTTGTCTGGGTGAGGAAAGCGATGCAGCGCTGCGCGTTCAGCCTGCCCCCTTCGATCAGGGCGCCTGTCGGGCAAATATCGAGGCAGAGCGTGCAGTCGCCGCAGCCGTCTTCGATCGGCTCATCCGGCTCGAAGGGAATGTTCGTGATCATCTCCCCGAGATAGACATACGAACCGAATTCAGGCGTGATGATCGAGCAGTTCTTCCCCGACCATCCGATGCCGGCCCGCTCCGCCACCGCCCGGTCGACGAGTTCTCCCGTATCGACCATGGACCGGAGGCGCGCGCCGGGAACCCGCTCCAGGATAAAGGCTTCGAGCAGCGCCAGCTTTTCCCGGAGGACATCGTGGTAGTCCTGTCCCCACGAGGCCCGGCAGAACATCCCCCGCCTGGCACCTTTCTTCCCTTTCGGCGCATCATCCAGCTTTGACGGATAGGCGACCGCGATCGCGATGATGCTCTCCGGCTGCTCCAGAAGCAGCGCGGGATCGGTCCGTTCATCCAGTGAGCCTTTCTCGAAGCCCGACTGATAGCCCGACTCCTGCTGGCGTCTAAGCCGGTTCTTCATCTCCCGGAACGGATCGGCGGTCGTGAAGCCGATTTTGTCGATGCCCGCCTCCCGCGCGAACGCACGCAGCTCCCGCTGCAGTGTGACGGTATCCATAGGGTCTGCCCCTTTCTGTTGTGGTACGATATATGAAAAGTCACAAAATACAGGTGATGTCATGAAGATTACAGCAGATCAGATGTTGTTTGAGACGGTGCCGGATCTGAAATTCGGCATTCTCCATTATAACAGAATCAGCACCTCTGAAGCTCCCGGGATGCTGAAGGGACGGATCGGGTACTTTTACCGGGAGATGGAGATTGATCTGGAAAACAAAAACGTGACCGATATCCCGGGCGTCGCCGAATGGCGCAATGTCTGGAAGGCATTCGGAAAGGACCCGGGACGTTACCGGCCTTCCGCAGAGGCGCTGATCCGGCGCGTGAAAAAAGGCCAGATGCCGGGCGAGATCAATCTCGGCGTGGACCTGAACAACTTCTTCTCCGTCCGCGAAGGCATCCCGTGCGGCCTGTACGATCTTGAGGCTGTTGCCGGTGATGTGTCGATCCGCAAAGGTTCTGCGGAAGACGAATACGAAGGCCTGAACGGCAGGAACAACAATCTCGAGAACCTGCTTCTCACTTCCGATGAACAGGGGCCATTCGGCAGCCCGTTCGTGGATTCGGGAAGGACCGCCGTCACAGAACAAACAACGGAGGCGCTCCATGTCCTCTACCTCCAGCCATCCATGACGGCCGAAGAAGCCGAAGTGCTGCTGGAGGAAACAGGCAGCTTCTTCACTTCCGTAGCCGGCGGAAGTTTCACAGGCGGGATTTTGCACGCCGGAAACCGGTCAGCTGAACTCTAAGGGGGAATCCGAATGGGCAAAATCAATCTGGCAGAGGGCATCAAACTGAAAAGCGTCCTCGGCCGCCGCATTCTGGAGCTGAATGATGAACTCCAGCGCAGTGCGTTTGTGCTCGTTGAAAAGGGCAAGCAGCCCGAGACCGGGCGGAGATCGATGGCGGAGATCGAGCGGGAGCTGGACCGGGTGAGAAAAGACAGCCGAACGCTGGACCGCCTCGTGTACCGGGCCAATATCGACAATGAAGTGGAATTTGAAGGCGGGACCATGCCGGTCGTCGAGGCGATCGAGCTTGCGACACAGCTTCGCGCCCAGGCATCTTCCTACAAGTCCTTCTCGCATGCACAGAAGGAAGAGATCCAGTTCGGCTATGCGGAAGGAACGGTCATCTACCGCGTCGCCATGTTTGACCCCGAAGACTACCGGAAAAAGGCTGAGGAAGCCGAACGCCGGGCCCATAAGCTGTCCAATGCCGTCAATGCGAAAAACTATACCGTCATTCTCGACTTTGATGACAGCGCCTACTACTGATCCCCCGGAAAGGTGAGAGTCCTTTCCGGGGCATGGCCCGGATGCCATCTAACTTACTGAAACCAATGACCGGTCACCCGTCACGCTGTGACCCATCACCCATGACCAACCACGGCAAACGCAATGGCCTTAGTCATTTTTCAGGTATCCGGCCATGGAAAACGCCCCCTTCCGCTTCGGCGGAACAGGGGCGTTTTCGTATGGTCTCTCCTTGCAAAATGACCGATGCCGTTTCAACGGTGGTCGGCATCGGCCATACACTTACTGATTAAAGCGTTGCCTGCTTAAACCCGGATACATCCTCGTCCAGCAGAATTCCCGTCCCCCGCTTTTTGTGTGCGGAGATAAAGAACGATGCCGTGACGAATAGGGTTGCAATGGTGCCGCCGATATAGGACACGGTCAAGTCGATGCCAAAGCCCATCGTCGGCTCGAACAGGATATAGACGAATACCATGGACGTCATAAAGATCGCCGGAACCGTCGCAATCCAATGGTTCTTATGCTGCAGGAACAGGTACATTGCGCCAACCCAAAGGGCAATCATCGCCGTCACGCCATTAGCCCATGAGAAATAGCGCCAGAGCAGGTTGAAATCGATTTTCGTCAGGATAAAGGAAATGACGAAAAGCGGAATGGCAATCCAGAGACGGCTCAGAACCTTTGCCTGTCCGATTTTAAAGTAATCGGCGATGATCATGCGGGCCGCACGGAAAGCGGTGTCCCCGGAAGTGATCGGAAGAACGATGACTCCCAGGACTGCAAGGGTTCCCCCCAGAGCACCGAGCATCATGACGGATACATCACTGACCACCGCTGCGGGACCGCCTGCTGCCATCAGCTCATTCAGTCCGCCGTAACCGCCAAACAGGCTCATTGCCGCAGCCGCCCAGATCATGGCGATGATGCCTTCTGCAATCATCATGCCATAGAAGATCTTGCGTCCTTCGTTTTCCTGCTTCGTCGTCCTGGAGATGATCGGCGTCTGCGTTGCATGGAAGCCGGACAGTGCACCGCAAGTGATTGTGAAGAATAGCAGCGGGAAAATCGGGAGATCACCCGGATGCATGTTCGTGAATGACAGCTCCGGAATCGGTGCACCCGTCAGCACAAGGCCGATCCCGACTCCCAGGGCGGAGATCACGAGGAGTGCGCCGAACCACGGGTAAAACCGCCCGATAATCTTATCGATTGGAAGCAATGTAGCCAAAACATAATACAGGAAAATGATTCCGACAAGAATGCCCAGGGCCACTTTGCCGTCAAAGATGACGTTCAGCAACATTGCCGGTGAAGTGACGAACACTGTCCCGACAAGGATGAGCAGAAGCAGCGCGAAGATATTGACGACGTGCTTCATGAAATTGCCCAAGAACTTGGACGCCAGCTCGGGAAGATGGGCACCTTTGTTCCGGATTGAAATCATTCCCGTCAGATAGTCATGGACCGCACCAGCAAAAATACAGCCGACGACAATCCAGATGAACGCTACAGGACCGTAGAGGGCACCTGCAATGGGGCCGAACACCGGGCCTGTCCCCGCGATGTTCAATAGCTGGATCAGCGAGTTCTTTGGAGTCGACATCGGTACATAATCCACACCGTCCCCATTGACATACGCCGGTGTCGGCCGATCGTTCTTGGGGCCGAAGACTTTCTCGACATATTTTCCGTATGTAAAATAACCAACGATCAACAGCAAGATGCTAAGCAAAAAAGTAATCATCTGTCCTTCCCCCTGATCTCTGTTGTATTACACAATTTTATCATTTACAACAGAGAACGCAAGATTGTTTTATAAAAATAATGACCATTGCATTTATTCAGATGACTGTTCCTTACTGAATCCGAAAAACGCCCGTCCAAGTGGACAGGCGTTTTTATTCTGGTGCTGTACGGTTGTGTACTTTCGGGAGTTCTTAATGTACTTTCATGGTCCCATTGAGTACTTTCACGCGATGCATGGTCAATTATTCTTCCGGAGTGGCAGCAGCAGGCAGCTTCTTCAGCCGGAGCGCCAGAATGAAGCCCGCCACCGACAGGATGCCCCCGACAAGGAATGCGACACGGACTCCGGTCATGAGCGCATCCGGAGGAGGATCCGGCAACGGCTGTATGGCAACTGCCGTTCCGGTCATGACAGACACGAGCAGTGCCGTTCCGATTGATCCCCCGATTTGCCGGAAAGTATTATCCATTGCCGTGCCGTGGGGAATCAGCCGGCTCGGAAGCGAGTTGATCCCCGCCGTGCTGAGCGGCATCATCAGCATGGACAAACCGAGCATCCGGAGACCGAACACAAGTCCCAGCAGAACAAGCGGCGTGTCCGGCTTCATCATGACGAACGGCACCGTCGTCACGACCTGCAGGGCAAATCCGGTCACGACAAGCCAGCCCGCTCCGAACCGGTCGAAGATCCGCCCGGAAAACGGGGACATCGCCCCCATTGCAATGGCGCCGGGGAGTAACAGCAGCCCGGATTCGAACGCCGTCCCCCCGCGGACATTCTGGACATACAGCGGGAGCAGTGTCTCCGTGCCGATCAGGAGTGCGAATGTAATCATGCCCATCGGAACGATGAGACGATAAACACCGGAACGGAACACGCCGAAATTCAGGATCGGCGTTTCAAGTGCCAGCTGCCGGCGGATAAACAGAAACAGCGCAACGGCCCCTACTGCAGTGGACACCAGCACATTCGGACTCAGCCACCCTTCCCCGCCGATACTGCTGAAGGCATACAGCAAACCCCCGAATCCGAGCGTCGAGAGGGCGATCGACGGCAGATCGATTCGGACCGGACGCTGCTGTGTGACATTCTTCATGAAGAAGAAAACGGCAATCAGATGCAGCACGGCCAGCGGCAAAACGATTGTAAAAAGCATCCGCCAGGAACCGAAGCTCAGCACCCAGCCGCCCAGCGTCGGTCCGATGGCCGGGGCAAATCCGATGGCCAGTCCGACCAGGCCCATGACAGAGCCGCGCCGGTTCACCGGGAAAATAGTCAGCAGAATCGTCTGCATAAGCGGCATCATCATCCCCGCACCCGCCGCCTGGATCACACGGCCGGCCAGCAGGAAGAAAAAGCTCGGGGCAACAGCTGCGACGAATGTACCTGCCGCAAACAGTCCGCTTGCCGCCATCAGCAGCCGCCTGCTTGAAAAGCGGTCGATCAGGAACGCCGTAATCGGGATCAGGATCCCATTGGTGAGCAGGTAGGCCGTCGTCACCCACTGTGCTTTGTTCGCATCGATGGAGAAGTCCTCCATGACGGGCGGCAGCGCCACGATCAGCAGCGTCTGGTTCAGCAGGGCCACAAAAGCCCCCGTGATCAGGACAATCAGGATCACCGTCCCGTTGTATGCGGGAAGAGCCGCAGAATGCTCAGGTTGCTGCATGGGCAATTCCTCATTTCTTATGTATGGAGATACGGTTCAGTATAAGGGAAAAAACTTCCGTTGCCCATTCCAAAAGGACAAATCTGCCTGACCCTGCATAGGTTATCGGGACATCAGAAAAAGGAAGTGAATGGTTTTGTTTATGGGACATCCGCTGTTTCCTTCACATTGTGCATTCGGAATGTGGGCACCGATGCCCGCTCCAGGACCTTGGATGACCGGAATGAGCCCTGCCGCCGGCTATCGGCCCACCGGCTCGCCAACCCGTTTCCGGGATCATGGGAAACGCCCCTATGTCGTCGATATCCATGAAGCCGCTATCGCAAATCCGAACTTCCGGACGGCCATCTGGACCGGCGAGTACCTTCAGGTGACATTGATGAGCATCAATCCGGGCGATGAGATTGGCTTGGAGATCCATCCCGACACCGACCAGTTCCTCAGAATCGAGCAAGGGTGCGGGATTGTCGAAATGGGCCGCAGACCGGAGCAACCGGAATACATCCGGCAAATCGGAGAGGACGACGCAATCATGATTCCTGCCGGCTATTATCATAATCTCACCAATACAGGCCACGTTCCGATCAAGCTTTATTCCATCTATGCCCCGCCACATCACCCGCGCGGAACCGTCCATCGCACACAGGAAGAAGCGATGGAGGCAGAAGAACACCACTAACCAGATTGACGTGCAGGCATCGCTTTTTTAGTTTCCGGCAGGGACTCCATCAAAAAGCAATCCCCCGTTTTGGCGGATTGCTTTTTGATGGAGTATTTAATTGTTTATGAGGCGATGCCGAGCGGAGAAAAGATGAGGTACATGCCGATCATCGTGATGACAACAAGTGCCGCCACCCCTCTTCTGTACTTCCAGGGAGTCAGGTCCACTTTGTTTTGATTTTGTTCGAAGCTGAATGGCTTCTCCAGCGGCTTTAGTTTCGTGATTCCCCATAACAGCAGGCAGTCCATGATGAACAGAACACCAAACACATAAAGGTAATGGACGTCGAGGAACACTTTGGACAGTAAGTAAGCCGCAATGTGGAAACCGAATGTGACCTTGGCCGCAAACGGTGTCACTGTTTTTGAATAGAAACCGAACAAGATGATCGCCAGCATCGGCATGCTATAGATCCCATTGAACTCCTGTACGACGGCGTACAGGCCGGCCGGGGCAAAGGAAATCAGCGGTGCAATCACAACCGCCACAAGACCGACAATGACGGTCACCAGCTTTCCGGCTCTGGCCACTTGCCGATCCGTTGCATCTCGCCTGAAGATCGGCTTGTAGAAGTCCAGCGTGAACAGTGTCGCAGTGGCATTCAGCGATCCGACAAACGAACTGAGGATCGCACCGAAAATGACCGCTGCAAAAATACCGTAAGCCCATTCCGGCAAGACGTCCGAAACCAGTGTCGGATAGGCATTGTCCGGGTTCGGGATGCTTTCGCCGTACAGATTAAACGCCACAATCCCCGGAAGGACGAGGAACAGTGCCCCAAAAATCTTGAAGAATCCGACATAAAGGGCTCCCTTCTGTCCTTCCTTCAGGCTCCTTCCGGCGAGTGTCTTCTGGACAATCATCTGGTTCGCACACCAAAAGAACAGGTTATTGAAGAGCATCCCGGTGAACAGCGTCGGCCAGGGAACCAGTTCGGAATCAGCCGCTCCAATGGCGTTGAGCATTTCCGGTGACTCTTCCTTTACTGTCACAATGCCTTCAAGCGGGTTGCCTTGACCTAGCGCGGACAGGCCCAGGACAAGAATGGCGATGCCCCCTGCAAATAAACCGATTCCGTAAAGGGTATCACTGTATGCACTGAGTGACAGGCCGCCGAGCATCAGGTAAGCGAGACCGATGATGCCGATAAATGCAGCGATCAATGCAATGGCAACAAGCGGATCAAGTCCGAATGCTGCATCGATATGAAAAATCTTATTGAAAACGAGCGCTCCGGAATAAAGGACAACCGGCAGGAACGAAGACATATATGTAATGATGAACAGTAAAGAAACAATCCGTTTCGTTGTCGTGTCATACCGGATCTCCACAAAATCCGAGACCGTATCCACCCCATACTTAAAATACTTGGGCAGAAACACTAATGCCAGGATCACACATGCGAAGGCTGAGGTCACTTCCCAAGCCATGACCTGCATCCCACCGGCGAAACTCTGCCCATTTTGGCCCACGATCTGTTCCGTAGACAGATTGGTCATGATAATCGTCCCTGCAATCGTCAGCCCTGTCAGGCTCCGGCCACCTAAAAAGAAGCCCTCCCCGCTATTGTTATCCACGGACCGGCTTCTTTTATATGCATATAGCCAAATTCCGCCGACAATGAACACAAATACCGCAACTGAAAAAGCATCCATCATTTCCACCTGCACATTCATGATTGGGGCATGTTTAATTTTATGCCCCCTGATTATGTAAGACAGCATTCATGTTGGAAACTTTCCCTATACTCATACCTGATTTACTTGGAGATTATTTTTTACACATGAATTCCCTAAAATAAAAAACACCATCCAGTGATGGATGGGCTGTCATGAATCAGGCTGTCTTCTTAAGTTCTTCGTAGAGCCGCATCGCTTTCCGCTCAGCCTGTTCCTCATTTCGGTCAAAAACGGTGATCAACTTGTTACCGATAATAAAATCCCATTGACGTGTCATTCATACCACCTGCCTTCCTAGGTCTATACCCCACTCCCGCAAAGGCTAAACCCCGAATCCTGGTATGGCGGTTCCAACATGACTGTCTTGTTCCATCCTTCTGACAATATAATATCAAAAATGGTCAATCTTCACCAACTTTCCGGCTTGCGTTCAGAGGTGGTTCCAAAATAACCGGATCGATACCGGGACCGACCTGCTTACTCGGCATCCCGTACCCACGAGACTCACCATTTATCACAACAGCATACTAGTGTTATAATGAAAAAACCCGAAATTTCGAGAAGCTTCCAACAATGAATTTTTGGGCAATCGGCAACAATGATCAACTTTAGACAATGGGAGATGAGAATATGGAATCTAAAATCAGAATCGGCATCGTCGGGTACGGCAATCTCGGAAAAGGCGCAGTGGCAGCCATCCGGCAAACAACTGACCTTGAACTCGTTGCCGTCTTCACGAGAAGAGAACCTGAATCCCTGAACCTGGACGATCCGTCCATTCAAGTCGCCCATATTTCAGATGCAGCCGACTATCAGGAAAAAATCGACGTCATGTTGCTGTGCGGCGGCTCCGCCCATGACCTGCCTGAACAGACTCCGCATTTTGCCAGCCTGTTCAATACGGTCGACAGCTTTGATACCCATGCAAAAATCCCTGAGTTCTACCAATCTGTCAATGAAGTGGCCGAGAAGAACAACACCACTGCCATCATCTCGGTCGGCTGGGACCCGGGCCTCTTCTCCATCAACCGCGTCATGGCCGATGCCATCCTGCCTAACGGCGAGAACTATACCTTCTGGGGCAAGGGCCTCAGCCAGGGTCACTCCGATGCGGTGCGCCGTGTGAGCGGCGTCAAAAACGGCGTGCAGTACACCATCCCTGCGGATGCAGCCATGGAGAAAGTGCGCAGCGGAGAAAATCCGGACCTGTCCACGGCAGAAAAGCACCGACGGGTCTGCTACATCGTTCCTGAAGAAGGTGCCGATCAGGCAGCAATCGAAAATGAGATCAAGACAATGCCGAACTACTTCGCCGACTATGACACGGAAGTGAACTTCATCACAGAAGAAGAACTCAAGCGTGACCACTCCAAGGCCCCTCACGGCGGCTTCGTCATCCGTGGCGGAAACACCGGAGACGGCAACAAGCAGATTTATGAGTTCTCACTGAAACTCGACAGCAACCCGGAATTCACGGCAAGCGTCCTCGTCGCCTATGCCCGGGCCGCGCACCGGCTGAGCCAGGAAAAGCAGTATGGCGCCAAAACCGTATATGATGTGGCACCAGGCTACATCTCCCCGCGTTCTGCAGAAGAACTGCGAAAAGATTATCTATAATGAGTTAAAGGCAACTCCCTGCTAAAGGTGAGTTGCCTTTTTATATATCAGAAGACTCCTGGATTACGCATTCATGGTCAAATCAGTTTCCGACTTTGATTTCACTCAGGTATCTGTCAATTTTAGAAATGGTCCCTTTCACTTGTTCAGGGAAAACACCCATGTTCGTGAAATACCCATGCACCAAACCCTTCTCTGTCTGAGTGACAACCTGTACTCCGGCTGCCTCAAGTTTTTCTGCAAAGGCAAGACCTTCATCCCTCAGGACGTCATTTTCGGCTACAATGACCAGAGCAGGCGGAAGGTTGCTGAGATTGTCGGCCCTTAGCGGGGAAACATACTGGCTTCGGGCATCGTCCTCACCATTGATATAGTGCTTGCCAAACCAGATCATTAATTCTCTATCCAAGCCGAATCCTCTTCCAAATTCATGATAGGACGCAGTGTCATAGCCCAGATCAGTTACCGGGTAAATCAAGACTTGGGCAGAAATCGGCGGTCCCTGGTGGTCACGGGAAAGCAAAGACACGGCTGCCGATAGGTTACCTCCTGCACTGTCTCCTCCCACAACAATGTCGGAAGCATTTCCATTGATGTTATCGGCATGCTCATGCACCCATTTCAGAGCTGCGTATGAGTCCTCCAATGGGATTGGGAATTTATACTCTGGGGCTAGTCTGTAATCAACCGATACAACGATCCTGTTTGTTTGTTTTGCCAGCATCCTGCAGCTTGCATCGGCGGTTTCGAGATCACCAAGGACCCAGCCACCTCCATGGTAATAGACAAACATCGGAAATGGCCCCTGGCCTTCAGGCGTGTAGATTCTGACTTTGACCTTCTCATCACTCCCTACAGCTATCAGACGATCTTCCACTTTTGCAAGCGGCGCCAGTTCCACTTCTAAATGTGGGGCAAGTTCCATCATTTCCCTGACTGCCTGCGGCTCCATTTCGTGCATGGCGGGTCCCTGATTAAAAAGTTCCAAGTATGCTTTAGCGTTCGGATGAAGATTAGCCAATGTACACCGTCCCTTTCCCTGCTTTTTTCAAATTAAGGAAGAACATGAGGTTACTATCAGACTACAGCATTTTACGGCACTTGGATATTACCTAATATGAGTGCTCCTACCCCTTAAAATGGGGGTATTCTCCCCTACATGAGCTCTTGACTTTTCCTCCTGTAAATACCTATCCCAATGAAAAAACAAATCCCATCACCCGCATTATCTTGGGTAGCAGGAATTCAGATCTTCTGTCGATTAATTTTTCATGAAGAATAGCAAAACGGACAAATCACAGTAGTTTAAAGTACAGAAATACAAAAACCGCTTTCCCCTTTTAAACGCGGGAAAGCGGTTTTGCTTTAGTACGCCTGAGAATAAAAAAGCTCATTCAGCTTAAAAACAAAAAGAAAAACAGTGCCTACCGAAGTGGGCACCGCGTCATAAGTATAGTCGTTGGTACCGGTGGTCGGGATCGAACCGACACTCCCGAAGGAACACGATTTTGAGTCGTGCGCGTCTGCCAATTCCGCCACACCGGCATGATATAAAATCATGCAGAAACAAAAAAATGGAGGCGGCAACCGGACTCGAACCGGTGGTAAGGGAGTTGCAGTCCCTGGCCTTACCGCTTGGCTATGCCGCCAAATATAAAAATGGAGCGGAAGACGGGATTCGAACCCGCGACCCCCACCTTGGCAAGGTGGTATTCTAGCCACTGAACTACTTCCGCGAAAAACTGGGGTAGCTGGATTCGAACCAACGAATGACGGAGTCAAAGTCCGTTGCCTTACCGCTTGGCTATACCCCAATGGGGCGGCTGATGGGAATCGAACCCACGAATGCCGGAACCACAATCCGGTGCGTTAACCACTTCGCCACAACCGCCACAGTATAAAATTGATTGACCCCGGTGACCTTGAGGTTCACGATAAATGGGGCGACTGATGGGAATCGAACCCACGAATGTCGGAACCACAATCCGATGCGTTAACCACTTCGCCACAATCGCCGTCAGTCAATAATGGCAGGGGCAGTAGGAATCGAACCCACAACGGAGGTTTTGGAGACCTCTGTTTTACCGTTAAACTATGCCCCTATATATGGTGGAGGGGGGCAGATTCGAACTGCCGAACCCGAAGGAGCGGATTTACAGTCCGCCGCGTTTAGCCACTTCGCTACCCCTCCACGATGGTGCCGGCCAGAGGACTTGAACCCCCAACCTACTGATTACAAGTCAGTTGCTCTACCAATTGAGCTAGGCCGGCAAATGGTGGCTTGGGACGGAATCGAACCGCCGACACAAGGATTTTCAGTCCTTTGCTCTACCGACTGAGCTACCAAGCCATATATAAATTATGTAAAAATGGCGGTCCCGACGGGAATCGAACCCGCGATCTCCTGCGTGACAGGCAGGCATGTTAACCGCTACACCACGGGACCATTGGTTGCGGAGGCAGGATTCGAACCTGCGACCTTCGGGTTATGAGCCCGACGAGCTGCCACTGCTCCACTCCGCGATAATAATATAGATGTTGCATTGGTGATTCAACGCATATGGTGCTTGGGCACCTTACGCTTCGCTGTCGGTGCTACTCGCAGCCTTTGCACTGCTCGTTGCTCCACTCCGCGATAATAATATAGAAAGCTTTTTGTTTCATGGTGGAGGATGACGGGTTCGAACCGCCGACCCTCTGCTTGTAAGGCAGATGCTCTCCCAGCTGAGCTAATCCTCCATAAAGTGGTGACCCCTACGGGATTCGAACCCGTGTTACCGCCGTGAAAGGGCGGTGTCTTAACCGCTTGACCAAGGGGCCATATTAAAGTAATAAAACTGGCGGAGAGCAAGGGATTCGAACCCTTGATACACGGTTAGCGTATACACGATTTCCAATCGTGCTCCTTCGGCCACTCGGACAGCTCTCCATTAATGGCTCCGCAGGTAGGACTCGAACCTACGACCGATCGGTTAACAGCCGATTGCTCTACCACTGAGCTACTGCGGAATAATATCATCTTGCTTGCGGCAAGCCCGGCAACGTCCTACTCTTGCAGGGGGAAGCCCCCGACTACCATCGGCGCTAAAGAGCTTAACTTCCGTGTTCGGGAAGGGAACGGGTGTGACCTCTTTGCCATCATCACCAGACTTGTTTTGAACAAGACAAGATTTATTATATCAAATTCTGTAGGAATTGCAAGCGTTTTTTGCAAACATCTTTGCATTTGTTCGCTCAAAACCGGATAAACGAGACATTGTTGTATAACCATCTTTCCACGTGCCATGGTCCGGCCTCAGCGGCCAACTGTTCAGGCCGCTTTGGCACTCCC
>NZ_AOFT01000024.1 GCF_000348905.1 Bhargavaea cecembensis DSE10 | reverse complement strand
TTTTTCATTATTGGACGTGCTTTTCCTCCGCCATGCGTTCGACAGTTCCCGTTTCCTCGATCCGGTCATCATCCACATGCACCTGGCACATCTTGTGGTCGTGCATGAACTTGAAGATGCCGTTGTTGAAGTCGGTCCCCATCTCTTTAAAGAAGATCCCTTCGAATTCGCAGCCTTTCGATTGGGTGAAGCTGACGCGGTAGCCGTCGCCATCCTTCACCAGGTACGCACGGACACCCTTCTCGTACATATCCTCTTCGACGGATTTGATATTCCTCGCGACGGAGACGACGTGCAGATCCGCAAACGGGATCTCCCTGAGCAGAACGTTGATGAATGATCCCCTCGTGATCTCTTCCCACCGGCTTTGCGCGGTCTGGCCGATGACGATCTGGGTAACATTCTTATCATAGGCCACTTCCTTGATGGCCTTTGCGGAAGGAAGGCGCTCGTTGTCCCGGAGAATAAACGCCTGCGCGCCGAGTTCTTCGGCCAGTTCCTGCCATCGCTCCACATACTCGGACTTGTCTGCATCAAATTGGTCGAACGGAAGCGGATCGACCGTCAGGATATAAAACGGGCAATTGAGCATACTGGCCATTTTGTGGCCTCTCCGGATCAGCCGCTCGCCGTTCGGGCCATAATAGACACAAACGAGAATGCACTCATCCATTCCCGGCTTTTTCAACATGGCGGTGAGTCACCTCTTGTTCATAATAGCTGGGCTTTCCGGGGAACATTGCCCGGCGCCTCATTCGAAAACCAACACATTATAAGACATTGTCGCGGAAAATACAACAAAACCGGAAACAAGGGTGGCAGGAAGTGCGAAAGGTGCGTATTTCCTGTATACTTTTAAGTGGGAAATCAGGGCCGTTGGACACGGTCGCTGCGTTTCGCATGCCCTTTCTACATAACTGCTGTCCGTTTTCCCCGCGGGGGCTCCGGACGCTGTTGCCCCATATTATGCGCCCTGCCGGTCATTCCGTCAAGGCGGCTTGCCCGGAAGGGGTTCACCACGCTGATTGGAGGTTCACATGTACGCTGTTTTTGTCATCTTTCTCCCATTCATCATGGCAGCGCTTCTGCCTGCCATGCACCGTCTGATCGGCGACCGTCTGATCGGCTGGTACGTCATGGCGGTGCCGCTTGTTCTGTTTGCCACCCTGGTCAGGCTGATCCCGAGAATTGCGGACGGTGAGGTGATCGACGCCTCTTATGCCTGGATACCGGATGCGGGCATCGACCTTGCCGTCCGTGTCGACGGCCTCGGCATGATTTTTGCGCTCCTCATCACGGGGGTCGGCACGCTTGTCGCCCTTTATTCTATTTATTACCTCTCGCCGAGGGAATCGCTCGGCCACTTCTATGTCTATCTGCTCCTGTTCATGGGCGCCATGCTCGGCGTCGTCTTTTCGGACAACCTGATGCTCCTTTACACATTCTGGGAACTGACAAGCATTTCGTCCTTCCTGCTCATCGCGTTCTGGTATCACCGGAAGGGTTCCCGGTACGGGGCGCAGAAGGCGATGCTCATCACGGTCATGGGCGGGGTCTCGATGCTTGCCGGTTTCCTGATGCTCTACTTCATGACCGGTACATTCAGCATCAGTGAAATCATCGGAATGCGGGACACGCTGGCCGGAGAATCGATGATCATCCCCGCCATGTTCCTGATCCTGCTGGGTGCGTTCACCAAGTCCGTCCAGTTTCCGTTCCATATCTGGCTTCCTGATGCGATGGAGGCGCCGACCCCTGTCAGTGCCTATCTGCACTCTGCGACCATGGTCAAGGCAGGCATCTACCTGGTCGCCCTGTTCACTCCGCTGTTCGGCGGACTGGAAGCCTGGTTCTGGTCACTGACCATAGCCGGGATCGTGACGCTCCTGTGGGGGGCGTTCAATGCCATGAAGCAGAACGACCTGAAGGCACTTTTGGCGTATTCCACAATCAGCCAGCTCGGACTGATCATGAGCCTTCTCGGTTTCGGCTCTGCCGCATTGTCCGCTGATGCCGCGGGTAATCCGACGGTTTATGCGGCTGCAGGCTTTGCTGCGCTGTTCTATCTGCTGAACCATTCGACGTTCAAGGGACTGCTTTTCATGGTCATCGGGATTGTCGACCATGAAATCGGAACACGGGACATCCGACGCCTCGGCGGACTGATGTCCTTCATGCCGGTGACGTTCACGTTCGCCGTGATCGGCAGCTTCTCGATGGCGGGACTGCCGCCGTTCAACGGCTTCCTGAGCAAGGAGATGTTCTTTGGCGCGGCAGTGGATATCGCTTCCGGACAGCCGTTTGCCGGCGGTGCCGAAGTTCTCTTCCCGGTAGTCGGCTGGCTCGCCAGTGTGTTTACATTCGTCTACTGCACCATTATCGTTTACCGGACGTTCCTCGGGCCTGTCCAGCCGGAGAAGATCGACCGCACTCCGCATGAGGCCCCGAAGGGAATGCTTGTCGCGCCCGGTATCCTTGCGGCGCTTGTCATCCTGATCTTCTTCTTCCCGAACGTGGTCGGCAAGTATGTGATCGGTCCGGCCATGCAGGTGATGTTCCCGGTACTTTCACAGGAGGCAAATCTTGTCCCCAAGATTGAGGCATGGCACGGTGTTAATCTGCCGCTTGTCATGACATTCGGCGTCATCGCTCTCGGCCTGCTGCTGTTCATCACATTCCGCCACTGGAAGAGGATCTACCGTGTCGCGCCTTTCCGGTGGACGATGGACTCCATCTACCGCGGAGTGCTTCAGACCGGCGAAGCCGCCTCCACCATCGTGACGGATCTGTATATGACAGGCAGAAGCCGTGACTATTTCGCTTTCATCTACCTGTTCTTCCTCGTCACGGTTGGCGGAATGCTATTCCTGACGGGCGCTTTCGAACCGGACTTCAGCAGGGGACCGGTAGGCATATTCGAAATCTCGTTCGTCATTATCATGGCGTTCGCCGCCATTGCGATGCTGTTTGCGCGGTCCCGCATTACGGCGACGCTTTTGAACGGCGTCCTCGGCTATTCCGTCGCCATCTTCTTCGTCTTCTTCAGGGCGCCGGACCTGGCGCTTACCCAGACGGTCATCGAGACGGTGACGACGGTGCTGTTCCTTCTGTGCTTCCACTTCCTTCCTGAATGGAAGCCGGAGGATTCACCGCTCAGGACAAAGGTTGTCAACGGGCTCATCGCAATCGGTGCCGGGACGCTTGTCACTGCTTTCGGGCTGACCGTACAGGGTTATGACGTGTACGCGTCCATCTCTTCCTACTTCGAGGATTCGTACAAGCTGGCCGGCGGAAGCAACATTGTCAACGCCATCCTCGGGGACTTCCGGGCATTTGATACGATGCTTGAAGTCGTGGTCCTCTTTATCGCGGGCATTGGTGTCTATACGCTGATCGCCCTCAAGCCGAAGAAAGGAGGGGATGACGTTGAAGGAAAATGATGTGATCCTGCGGACGGTCACCCGTGTTGTCGTCTTTATCATCCTGACCTTCGGCGTCGAACTGTTCTTGTCGGGCCACCATAACCCAGGCGGGGGCTTTGTCGGGGGGCTGGTTTTGTCTTCGGCGCTTGTCCTCCTGTATGTCGTCTTCGATATCGAAACCGTCCACCAGGGCGTGCCATTCGATTTCCGCAAGATTGCGGCGTTCGGTGCCATGCTGTCGCTTCTGTCGGGGACCGCGGCAGCTGTTTTGGGCAAACCGTTCCTCACGCAGGGCTTCGGTTACTTTGACCTGCCGATCTTCGGGCTGACCGAGCTCGCCACGGTGACCATATTCGAGGCGGGCGTCGCCCTTACTGTCATCGGAACGGTCGTCACCATTATCTTGAGTATTAGTAAGGACGTGTAGCAGATGGAATTCCATATGACCATCCTGGTGGGCATCCTCGTGACCGTGGCGGTCTATCTGCTGCTGTCCCGCAATATGGTCCGCATCATCCTCGGCACGGCGGTCCTGTCGCATGCCGTCCACCTGCTCATCATCACGATGGCCGGTGCGGGTGAAGGCAGTGTGCCCCTTCTCCGGGAATCCGACGGCCCGTATGCAGATGCGCTGCCGCAGGCGCTGATCCTGACGGCGATCGTCATCAGCTTCGCGACCACTGCGCTCCTGCTTGTGCTGGCTTACCGGACCTACGAGGAAAGCGGGTCTGACAATATGAACACCATCAGGAGGATTGATCGTGAATAATATTCTTGTCCTCCCGATGCTTCTCCCGCTGCTCACCGGATTTGTGCTGTTTTTCCTGCGCCCTTCCGTGAAGGCGCAGAAGATTGTCAGTATCCTGTCCCTGTTGTCACTGGTCGCGATCTCCGGCAGAATCCTTCTCCAAATCCGGGTAGAAGGCATCATCCGGCTCGACTTTGGCGGATGGGAGCCGCCGTTCGGCATCCTGTTCGTCGGGGATTCGTTCTCGGCACTGATGGTCCTGACCGCATCGGTCGTCTCCACACTCATCATCCTGTATGCCTTTACTGCGACGGAGCGCCGGATGGAAAACATGTTTTTCTATCCGTTCGCGTTCTTCCTCGTCGCAGGGGTCAACGGCTCATTCCTGACAGGAGATATGTTCAACCTGTTTGTCTGTTTTGAGGTCATGCTGCTTGCATCGTACGTGCTGATCACGCTCGGAGGCGGCAAGGTCCGTCTCGCGGAATCGATGAAGTACATTGCGATCAACGTAGTGGCGTCCTGGTTCTTCCTCGTCGCACTTGCGTTCCTGTACGGGACGGTCGGCACGCTCAACATGGCCCATATTTCCGTCCGAGTTGCGGAAGCCGGGCAGGGTCCTCTCCTGAGCGCAGTCGCGGTCGTGTTCCTGATCGTATTTGCGCTGAAAGCGGGACTTTTCCTGTACTTCTGGCTGCCGGGTTCATACAGCTCGCCGCCGGGGCCGATTGCTGCCCTGTTCGCGGCGCTCCTCACGAAAGTCGGCGTATACGCCATGTTCCGGACGTTCACGCTCATCTTCTACCATGATGAGTTCATCCTGGGCACCATCATCGGAACGATGGCGGTCGTGACGATCATCGGCGGCTGCCTGGGCGCGATCGCCTATACGGACATCCGCCAGATTGCCTCGTACAACGTCATCATTGCGGTCGGATTCATGGTCCTCGGCTTGGCAGTCTTTAATGAGGAAGCTTTCAAGGGTTCCGTTTTCTACCTCATTCATGACATGGTCATCAAAGGGATCCTGTTCCTGATCGTCGGGGCGATGGTCTACCTGACCGGCAAAACGAAGATTACCGAGATGAGCGGGCTTATCCGGAACTATCCCACCCTCGGCTGGCTGCTGTTCCTGACGACGCTCGGCCTCGCCGGGATTCCGCCGCTCAGCGGATTTATCGGCAAGATGTATGTCGGCCTTGGCGCAGTCGAGGGCGGGAACTACTTCCTTCTCTTTATCGGATTCGCCTCGAGCCTTGTCGTGCTGTATTCGATGCTCCGGATCTTCATGAACTGCTTCTGGGGCGAGACGATCATCAATCGTGAAGACCAGCGCCTCTTTCCTGCGAGGCGGCTGATCCCGATTGCGCTTCTCGGCGTCCTGACGATCGGCATCGGAGTCGGGGCACAGGCGCTTGAGCCGTTCGTCTCCGATGCGGCCCGCGTAATGGCCAATCCCGGCCTGTATATCGATGCGGTCTTCGGGGAGGTGGAGTCATGAACAAGTTTGCCGGAGACGGAGGGTTCGGGGCGACAGCTGCCCAGTTCCTCCTGAACCTGTTCATCGCGTTCCTCTGGATGCTGCTTCTTGACGAGGACCAGTTCCGTGCGACTACGTTTATCGCAGGCTTCATCGTCGGGATCTTTATCGTGTTCTTCATGCACCGGTTTTTCGGCACGCAGTTCTACCTGCGCAAACTGTTCGCCATCGTCAAGCTGGTCCTGATTTTTATCCGGGAGCTGGTGAAGTCCAGCATCTCCGTCATCGCCCAGATACTGAGCCCGACCCTCAAGATTCGCCCGGGCATCTTCCGCTATGACACGGTTCTTGAGAGTGATGCGGAAGTGACGATGCTGTCGCTTCTGCTCACGCTCACACCGGGGTCGGTCGTCATGGAAGTGACGGAAGACGGGCAGGGACTCTACATCCACGCGATGGACCTTGATACGTCGAAAGAGGCACTGCTTGCCCAGCTGAACAATTTTGAACAAGCGATCATGGAGGTGACGCGATAATGGTGAAGATCCTCATGCTCATCTCGCTCGTCCTGTTTTCATTCACGATCCTGATCTCGGTTTACCGGATCGTGAAAGGACCGTCGAAGCCGGATCGCGTCATCGCGCTCGACATGATCGGCGTGAACCTTTTGGCGGCGATTGCGGTCGTGTCCTGCATCCTCCTGACAAAGGCATTCATGGAAGTGATCCTGATCCTCGGTATCCTGAGCTTTATCGGGACAATCGCCTTCTCGAAATACATCGAGAGGGGGATTATCGTTGAACGCAGACACAATCGTTGAATACATTGCGGCGATCCTTATGGTCACCGGCGGCGTAATGAGTGTCATCAGTGCGATCGGGATCATCCGTCTGCCTGATGTCTACACCCGTTCGCACGCAGGAACGAAAAGTTCCACACTCGCGGTCCTGCTTTCGCTGCTCGGTGCCTTCCTCTATTTCTGGGCTGTAGAGCGATTTATCAGCGTACGCCTTCTGCTCGGAATCATCTTCGTCTTCCTGACGGCTCCTGTAGCCGGACACGTCATCATCCGTGCTGCGCACAGGTCCGGCGTCAGGCTGGCGGATATTTCAAAAGGGGACGAACTGGCTGAGGCCAGGGAAAAACTCAAAAAGGAAAAAGAAAGCAGATCCGAAGGCTGATAGCCTTTCGGATCTCAGACTGTAGACAAAGTGAGTGGGAATACTCCTTTGTCTGCAGTTTTTTCTATTCCTGAAAACCCTTCGGATTTCCGCTGCGGGCCCTCGCTTACCGCGGGCGTTGCCTTAGCCTCCTCGAGCTGCGCTCTGCGGGGTCTTCGGCTAACGCTTTTCCCGCAGGTGTCTCGGGCCCTCCGCTTCAATCCGCCATAAGGCTTATTGAGGCAAACGGTACCTGTTACTATAATCGAGTTAACAGACTACAAAACGAGCAGATCCGAAGGCTGAAAGCCTTTCGGATCTGCTTTTTCTTGCAGGTGCCCGGCAGCCGGGAAGGATTTTTCAGGAAAGGGGAGAATCAAAAGGTCAGGGGGGATGATGGAATGAGAAAGTGGCCGAAGTGGCTGCGTTTTGTCCTGTATGCGGCGGGGGCGGCCGTGGTACTGGGGGTCGGTGCACTGATTTTCGTAAACGTTTACATAGGAAGATCCGCGCCGGTCACCGAAGGCGAGCTCCGTGTCCCGGTGCTCCAGTCGGAAGTGACGGTCGTCCGGGACGGAAAGGGCGTGCCGCATATCCGGGCTGAATCCGACGCCGACCTGTACCGGGCCCAGGGCTTTGTCCAGGCCCAGGACCGGCTGTTCCAGATGGATCTGGCACGCCGGCAGGCATCCGGCAGGCTTGCGGAAGTGGTCGGAGAGGCAGCCGTCCCGTCCGACAAGCTGTTCCGGACGTTCAGCCTCCGTCATGCGGCAGAACAGTCACACGAGGGATACGGAGAGGAAGCCAAACAGGTGCTCAGCTGGTTCGCTGAAGGGGTGAACGCCTATATCGTTGAGGCGAAAGAAGAAGGCCAGCTGCCATACGAGTTCAGCCTGCTCGGATACGAGCCGGAGGAGTGGACGCCGCTGGATTCCCTCACCATCGGGAAGTTCATGGCCTACGACCTTGGGGGCCATTGGCAGGCGCTGGCATTCCGTCACTGGGCGGTAAATAACTTTGACGGCGAAAAGATGGAGGAGTTGTTTATCCATTATCCGGAGGACGCCCCTTCCATCATTGAAGCGAACCGGGCAAACCCGGTCCAAGTCGCCGGGGCATTTGATGCATCACTGATCCCGCCGGAGTTCAACGGAAGCAACAACTGGGTCGTCTCCGGGGACAAGACGGCATCCGGCATGCCGCTTCTTGCAGACGACCCGCATCTCGGTCTGACGACACCGTCCATCTGGTATGAGATGCACCTGGAGTCGCCGGAGCAGAATGTCGCCGGTGTCATCTTCGGCGGCATCCCGGGCATTATCCTCGGCCACAATGAGGATATTGCCTGGGGCGTGACAAATGTCGGGCCGGATGTCCAGGATCTGTATATCGAACAGCCGAACCCGGATGACCCGACGCAGTTTCTCTATGACGGGGAGTGGGAGCAGGCGGACGTGCGTGACGAGCCGATCCGGGTGAAGGACGGGGAGACAGTGGATTTCCGGGTTGTGACGACGCGGCGCGGACCGGTCATTTCGGACCTTATGCTCGAGGACACGGGGGCGGGGGCGGTACTGTCGATGCAATGGACAGCGCTTGAGCCGACCCGGGAGCTTGAGGCCGTGCTGACGTACAATAAAGCGTCCGACTGGGAAGAGTTCGAGGAAGCATTGGAAAACTTTAACGCGCCTGCGCAAAACTTCGTCTTCGCTGCAAAGGACGGCACCATCGCCTACAAGGCGAACGGCAACATCCCGATCCGCAAAAAAGGGGATGGCCAGCTGCCGGTGCCGGGTGATTCGCCGGAGTATGGCTGGGCGGGCTATATTCCATATGACGAATTACCGCGTGCCGTGAACCCGGAAGAAGGGTTTGTCGCCACTGCGAATAACCAGGTCATCGGAGAGGACTATCCATACCACATCACCGAATTCTGGGCGCAGCCTTACCGCTATGAACGGATCGCGGAAGTGCTCCGGGAAGGGGATGACCTGACACCGGAAGACATGATGGCGTTGCAGATGGATGTGAAGAACCTATACGCCCGGGAGTTTCTGGATGACATGATCGGCTCGCTAAAGGCGACGGGCGCGGCGGAAGAATACGCATCTGCCGTCCGGATGCTTGAAGACTGGAACCTCGAGGACGACAAGGACCTTGGCGCGCCGCTGATCTTCCACCGATGGATCCAGCAATTGCCGAGGACCATGCTGCGTCCCTCCATGCCTGGGGATGTCTATGACCTCATGCCGGGCAAGAACCACATCACCGATGAAATGATGCGCCAGGCCTATGCAGGAAATCCCGGTGCCTGGGTGAGCGGATACGGGGGAGTCGATGCATGGATCACCGACTCGTTCAAGCGGGCGGTCATGTCCATTGCGGATGCCTACGGGGATGACGCGGACAACTGGAAATGGGGCGACTATCACCAGCTCGTCTTCCCGCACCCGGTCGGCGGTGCCTCGCCGATCCTGGAGCGGTACCTGAACCCGCCGCGCACGCCGGTCTCCGGCTCACATGTCACCGTCCAGGCAGCCGGATTCAACTACGACGGCACGACCGACCACGGCGCCTCCTGGCGGTTCGTCGCCGACCTCTCCGACCTCTCGCGCACCTGGCATATCGTCGGCCCCGGCCAGAGCGGCCATGTAAAATCCGACTGGTTCCATGACCAGGCGGACGACTGGGTAAAAGGCGACTATCACGAAACCCGGATCGACGGGACCGCTGAAGGCGACGAGTTGAAGTTGGTTCCGTGAAGGAATGGATTTGTGATTGGGGCGTGGTGGCGTGGTGTTGCGGATTTGCGATATGGCGCACTGATTTACCACCTGGGCCGCCGATTTGCCGTAAGGGGTCCGGATATGCCGCATGGAGCCCCAACTTGCAATAAGGAGCCGGGAGTTGCAATAAGGAGTCCCGACTTGCAATAAGGGGCCGGGAGTTGCAATAAGGAGTGCAGACTTGCAACAAGGAGCCGGAAGTTGCAACAAGGGTCCCCGACTTGAAATAAGGCACACGAACTTGAAATAAGTGGACGGGTCATCCGGAGAGAGGGGAAGAAAGTGAGAAGGTTTATAGTTAGCGCGATCATTGCCGCGGGGCTCCTGTCAGGCTGCAGCGACCCGGAAGTCACGAGCTTCAGTGAAGTCAATCAGATTCCGGGCTATGCATGGGAACAAGTCGATCCGGGCCTATCCCTTCAGCTGCTCTCTTCGGAAGACCAGTCCTACATTGTCTTTCAATCCGAGCATGCTGTGGCGGCAGACTATGAAATCAAAGACAACAGGGTCATCATCAAGCTGGACGAGTCCGGCGGGACGGAGGATGGCGTTGCAGAAACTCACGTCTACGAGCTGAAGACAGACGCCAAGCAAGACACGATTGTAGTCATGGTGAACGGGGAGGAGCGGCCGTTTGATAACGTGACCGGTTTTTAGGAGAGAGGGGAATAATGAATGCTGAGCACCCCTTTGGGACTGGTCAAGCTTTAAGCTGACGGCAAGGAAGTCCAGTTTACCGCAGCCGAGCTTCCAGGAAATTTTCCGTATCGGGATGTAGATGGACGATTTCTGATTGTATATGAATATAAAAGGAAGCGGATTGCGGAGCATCCGATGCTCTCTGTCTGCCATCAGTCAGGCCGGAGAAATCGAAAGCGGGGAAAGGCTTGAGGCGATTTCATTTCACCTCGGTTCGACCAGGCTCACGATCGGCATGGTGGCATCATTTGGCCAGGAAGCGGAATACGGGCGTGACTGCAGCGGGCGTTATTTGAACAATGGCCTTGAATATGGGACTACGCCCTGACAGAAAATCAGACTTTCCGGTTCGGGATTGGTTGGACCAGTCCGTATACCGGGGAAAATGAGGTTCAGACATGGCTGGCCGCAGACCCGGAAACATCGAAGTAAACACCATATAGCAAACGGCACGGACGCCGGCCCGCGGTAAGCGACCAGAGTCCGTGCCGTTTGCTTTTTCATCTTGTACCGGACATCCAAATCACCTGAATTCCGCTTTCCTGACAACCCTTCCTTTCCTGCCGGTCGTTGTCTCCGCATTAAGGAGTGACTGCAGGATGGCTTCTTCCGTCGAGGCGATGGCCGCTTCGAACAGGTCGTTCATGACCGGGTGATCGTCTTTGATGATCTCCCGGGTGACGGTCATTTCGTCGCCGCCGTGCCGGGTCAGCAGCCCGTTCGAGAAGGCGATGATGATGTCGCCGCTCCCGTTGTGGATGTGGGTGCCTGTCCGGCCGAGCCCGATCGCGGCCCGCCTGGCAATGCGCTTTAACTGGCGGGCATCCAGCGGGGCATCGGTCGCGACGACGATGATGACCGAGCCGTCCGGTCGCTTTTCCTCTTCGGCGACCGGTGTTTCGGGAGCCGGCTCTTCCGGCGGAATCCAGCCGGGGAAGCGGCATTCATGGCCGCGGCCGAAGTTGGTGAGGACGAGCGTGCCGACAGTAAATGTCCGGCTGCCGGCCTCGACTATCCGGGACGAACTGCCGATTCCGCCTTTCGCCCCGTAGCAGATCATGCCCTTGCCGGCACCGACCGCGCCCTGGGCCAATTCCCCTCCGGAAGCCTCACGGATTGCACGGACCGCATCATCCGGCCGTACGGCCATTTTCCGCATCGAGTTCAGGTAGCTGTCGTTGCACTCGCCGACCACGATGTTAAGCGAACTGGTGGAGTCCCCGATCGCCGGATTTTCGTCCAGCATGTATTGGAGCGTGCCTTCAAGCACCGCGCCCACACTGAATGTGTTCGTCAGCATGATCGGCGATTCCAGAACGCCGAGTTCCTCGACCTGGACGAGTCCCGCCGTCTTGCCGAAACCGTTCAGGACAAACGAAGCGGCAGCCGGCTTTTCCTCGAACCAGTTGCCTCCGTGCGGGAGGATCGCCGTCACCCCCGTGCAGAAATAGTCGTCGCCGTCACCGGGCCGGTCAAGCGTGACATGCCCGACCGATACCCCCTCGACATCCGTGATCGCATTCCATTTTCCTTTTTCCACTGTTTTTCCCCCTTGCGTGCCTGATCTGTCTTCCATTATCTCAAAGTTCATCTTTAAATGGTGGCACGAAAAAACCGTCCCTCCAGGGGGACGGCTCATTTTACGAGCAGGACGGGGCATTCGGCGCGCTTTGCGACTTTGTGGCTGACGCTGCCGAGCACCATTTCCTGAAAAGCATTTAAACCGCGGCTGCCGACGATGGCCAGGTTATAACCGGCCGAATTAATGAATTTGACGATTGCGGGTCCGGGTTCGCCGAACTGGATCTGCAGTCCTGGCTGAATCCCCTTGTCACTGAAAATGGCGATGACTTCGGACAGCTGATCGCGGATGCGTGCTTCCAGTTCTTCTTTTGTGACATTCTCATACTCCTGAGGGCGGGAGCGGTCATGGTCGACGACATAAAGCAGGTCGACGGACGCACCGGTCGCTTTTGCGATGGTGGCGCCATGTTTTGCCGCACGCCTGGAATGGGCGGAGCCGTCCACGGCAACGATAATTTTTTCGTACATTCGTCCGGTATCCTCCTTCGGTTTCCGGAAAGGGCGGAGGCATTCCGCCCGCCGGCGCCCGGCCTGCCGGACGCGGGGAAACGTTCTCTATACTAATACTATATTCCCTTCCTGCCGTTTGAAAACCTTTTGAAGCAAAAGAAAAAACAATCCTGCCGGGTTTTGACGGTCTTGATTCCTTCATCGTCCGGGCATACAATGGGGGCGTCCGGAACAATTTGGGGCTTTTTGCACGCCGGCAGGAAATGGATAGCGGCTAAGCCGGAAAACGTTGTGTATAATCAAAGAAGCGATCACGATTTCAATAGAAAAGATACGCCGCGCTGCTCTGATGTGAATACGGAGCGGCTGACGCTCCGGATCGCAGCCATTGCGGCCGGGCCACGGCAATACGGCAGGGGGGACACGGATGAAACTGACGGAATGGACGATGCAGGAACAGGAAGAGCTCATCCACTTCATGACGGAGAACAGCTGGCCGTACCATGGTATTCCGCATCCCGCTCGGGAAATGATCGAGAAGGCGATCGATGACGGCGGCTACGAATCCGATGAGGTGAAGACGTTCTGGGTGGAGACCGATGACAGGGAAAAGGTCGGCATCGTCAAGCTATATGACATGCAGGACGAGATTCCGATGTTTGATCTGCGGATTGCGGAGAGGGCACGCGGCAGGGGATTCGGCCCGAGGGCGCTTCGCCTGATCTGCGATTATGTGTTCAGCCTGCCTGACAAGAAGATCCGGCTGGAAGGCCACACCCGTCAGGACAACGCCGCGATGCGGAAGACGTTTGAGCGGGCGGGCTTCGTAAAAGAAGGCCATCTCCGCAGGTCGTGGTACTCCCCGAAAGAGGATTCCTACTACGATGCCGTCACGTACGGCATCACGCGTGAGGACTTCGAGAGCGGCAAGACCACCCCCGTGGAGTGGAACGACCGGGAGATTGCCGCATCAACTGACCATCAGGGACGTCCGCCGGGCTTTCCCGAGGAGTTTCACTCGGACCGGCTCCTGATCCGCGCGCCCCGCGTGGAGGATGCGGCAGATGTGTATGACGCGCTTACCTATTCCCATCCGGAGCTGAAGGAATGGCTCCCGTTCGCCAAGGATAAGCCGACACTCGAAGGGGTGGAGGACAGCCTGAGGGGGGCGGTGGCCGATTTTATCACCCGGAAAGATCTGCGATTGCATATTTACCGGCAGGAAGACGGCGCGTTCATCGGCTCGTCCGGTCTGCACCGCATCAATTGGGACGTCCCGAAATTCGAGATCGGCTATTGGATCGATACCCGCTACGCGGGCCATGGCTACATGACGGAAGCCGTGGAACGGATCACGGAGTTCGCCGTGGAAACGCTCGGTGCCCGCAGGGTCGAAATCCGGTGCGACACGGAGAATGTGAGGAGCAGGGCCATCCCGGAAAAACTCGGCTTTGAACTTGAAGGCATCCTGAAAAATGACGATGTCGCCGCGGACGGAAGCCTGCGCGATACATGCGTCTATTCAAAAGTAAACTGAACGGTCTGCCGGCAGGCTCCCCATAGGGACTGCCGGCTTTTTCGCGGGCAGGGCCACGCGATTTACGGCGAATGTCAAGCAAACCGCCACAGTAAGCCCCGGCAATACAAAACAGGGATGCCGCAAATCCCTGCGGCATCCCTATGGTCAGTGTTTGTTCCTGCCGGTGATCAGCTGGAAGATGAAGATGATACCGGCAATGATGAGAATAATGTGGATCAGCCCGCCGAAAATATCAAGCAGGAAGCCGATCAGCCAGAATGCGATCAGAATCAGTATGATCCACCAGATCAGTTTACCCATGACGTCACCCGCTTTCCGTCTTGTCTGTTAACCAAATCCTACCCCTGGACGTTCGCGGATAAACCGGGCCGGGCACCCCTGACTCCGTGCTATAATGGACGGACAGGCAATGGAAGGGGCGGATCTGGTATGGCGACGCCGAGCATGGAAGACTATCTCGAGCAGATCTGGCTGAAGTCGGCCGCAACCGGGGAGGCGCGTGTTTCCGACATCGCAGAGGCGCTGGAAGTCCTGCCGTCATCGGTGACGAAGATGGCGAGGAAGCTTGACCGGGAAGGCTACTTAGTTTATGAACGCTATAAAGGGTTAATATTAACTTCAAAGGGTGAAGCGTTCGGCCGGAAGCTGGCCGGCCGCCATGAACTGCTCGAACGCTTTCTCCGGCTGATCGGCGTGGACGAAACACATGTCTACAACGATGTCGAGGGGATCGAGCATCACCTGAGCTGGGACGCAATCGACCGCATCACCGAACTTGTGCACGTCCTTGAAGACCATCCGGCGATGCTGGACCAGCTGGAGCGGTATCGCGCGGCGGGCGGTGCGGATGGAGAAAGGGAGAGATAAATATGGCAAAGGCGGAATCCGGGCGAATCATCGAGGCGCTCGCGGAACGGCAGGAAGGCTCCCGCTGGGTGCTGTCCTGCGACGGACAGGAATTTAATATGAACGCTTCAGAAGCGCCTGAAGACCTGAATGAAGGGGACAGGCTGAAAGTGTTCCTCCACCCGGACCGCCGCGGCAACCTTGTCGCGACGAGCCGGCTGCCCCGCATGGAAGTCGGCTCGTACGGCTGGGCGGAAGTGATCGACACCGACGGGCGCGACGGCATCCGGACGGACATCGGATCGTCTGTCGAGGTCATCGTGAACCCGAGGGACATGCCTCAGCTGGAGGAACTCTGGCCGGAGCCGGGTGACTGCCTGTACATGACGCTCCGCACGGACAAGGGCGGCAACCTGTTCGGCCGGCTCATCACAGAGGAACGAATCAAGGAAGAGTATGTCGACGCACCGGCAGCGCTTTTCAACAAAAACCTCAAAGCCCGGGCGTACCGGCTGTTGCCGGTTGGAGCGTTCATGCTGAGCGAGCCGCAGAAATACCGGATTTTTGTACACCATACCGAGATGAAATTCGAGCCGAGGCTCGGGCAGGAAGTCGAGGTGCGGGTCATCGGCATCCGTGATGACGGCTCGCTTAATGGTTCCCTCCTGCCCCGGAAAGAGGAGCGGATCGGCGACGATGCCGAAACGGTGCTCCGCTATCTGAACGGAGCCGGAGGAAAAATGCCGTTCACCGACAAGTCGGCACCCGAGGAAATCAGTGAAATGTTCGATATGAGCAAGGCATCGTTCAAGCGTGCGATCGGCAAGCTGCTGAAAGAACGCAAAATCGTGCAGGAAGACGGCTGGACAATTTTAAAGGATGCCCAGCGGAATTCATGAAACTTTTTACCCTCCCCGCCCGTTCATATGGGTGGGGAGTTGCTTTTGCATCCAGGAAAGGGGAAAACCTGATGAATCAGAAGAGAAGATGGGCATTGCCCGCAATTATAGCCTTGGTCCTTTCAGTATTGGCAGGTCCCGCCGTTTCCGCGGCACCGGCGGTTGATGAGCGGCTCGGTGTGCCGATCGTCGTATACGGAGCGGACCTGACCGCCGACCAGAAGGCGGGCGTGAAGTCCAGCCTGAAAGTCGAAGAAGAGGCGGAAGTCGAGGAAATCACGGTTTCCGGTCAGGACCTGGGCAAGTATATCCAGGGTTCCAATCCGCGTGCCCGGATGTATTCGTCCGCAAAAATCACCGTGACGGAGCCGGGAAGCGGCCTTGTCATCCAGATTGTCACGCCGGACAACATCACACAGGTCACGTCGGATATGTATGCCAATGCGATGCTGACAGCGGGAATCGAAGATGCCGATGTTGATGTTGCGGCACCGAAGCCGGTCACAGGCCATTCCGCGCTGGCCGGCATCTACAAAGCGTATGAGGCAAGCGGCGGCACGCTCGACACGGAGCGGACTGACGTCGCAAACGACGAGCTGTCCGTGGCGACGGAACTCGCCGAAAAGTCGGGTGTCGATGAGCAGAAGGTGACGGAGCTCCTCACCGAGCTGAAGCAGCAGATCGCGGAACAGAACCCGGCGACGAAGGAGGATGTCGAGCGAATCGTTTCCGAGCAGCTCGACAAGCTCCAGATCGAGCTGAGCCCGGAAGACCGCCAGCTGCTCATCGATCTGATGGACCGCATCCGCCAGCTTGATATCGACTTTGGCCAATGGTCCGATCAGCTCGGCCAGTTTGCACAGGAATTCAATGACAAGTACGGCGACAAGATCCGTGAGACGGTGAACGATGAAGGCTTTTGGCAGAAAGTCAAAGACTTCTTCAATAACCTGATCGACTCGGTCCGTTCGCTGTTCAGCTGAATCTGATAAAAAACGGATGCCCGGCAGTTTTGCCGGTGCATCCGTTTTTGCTTTTGGGGGTTCAAAAATGTCGATTCGCGCCGAAAGTGACGAATCCGCCCGTGAAAGTGACGAATCATACCGTGAAAGTGACGAACCCCTCATGAATGTGATCAGATTTCTCCGGAGCTGCGGAGTCCGGATGTCAGCGAATCCGTTGGTCCAGCTTCCTGTGCCATGACTCGGTTTCTTCCGGATTGCCGCCCGTGATGAATACCGGACGATCAGCTGTCTCAATCAGCAGAATGGGAGACTGCTTCGTATCGACGAACAGCAGGGAAGAGCCGTGGCCTTCGACAGAAAAGCGGCCCTTTGCGTAGTCGGCAAAGCCGAAGCCGTTTTCCTTGTAGCGGATTTCAGGCATCGTGTCGAGCAGTTCCGCGGAGCGGATGTCCGAATAGGCGATCTTTTCGCCGTACATGCCGGAAATCTCCACTGCAGAACCGCCGAAAGTGACATCCGGCTGTCTCGCGCCGGTAACAAGCAGCACCGCAATCCCGCCGATCACGACGACTGCCATGATCACCGAGGTGAGGCGTGCGCGCTTCCTCTTGTGGGGGACTTCGCGGCGGGACAGAATGATGGTTCCGCCGAAAAGCATCAGCATCATAAAGGCCATCTGCACCTCGAATGTATAGCGGAAACCGGTGAGGCCGAGCGGCATCAGGAGAAGCAGTCCCGCTGCGATAAAGAGGAACATCCGGCCGACTCCCTGCGGATAGCCGTTTTCGATCAGCTGCTCCTGCTCTTCCATGGGGCGCGTGGCAAATCCCGAGATGAGCAGATAGGAACGCCGCTTCAGGATCAGGTAGGCGAAAAAGGCAAACAGGGCGGTCAGGAATGCTTGTGTCCAGAAAATAAGCGACATGGTCCGGTTCCTTTCGGGTTAGGGTGATTGTCTTTCCAGTGTATCGGGGAACCCTGCTGATTGCAAAATGGTTCTGGAGGGTATAGGATAAGAGAAGAAAACACCTTGAATTCAAGATAAAAAGGGAGCGGAACAGATGCAACTCGGAGGAATCCACCATGTCTCGGCCATCACGGCCAGCGGGGCAAAAAACCACGACTTTTTCACCAGGGTACTCGGCATGCGGCTCGTCAAGAAGACGGTCAACCAGGACAGCACCTCGATGTACCACCTGTTTTATGCCGATGCGGTCGGCACGCCGGGAACGGACATGACCTATTTTGAAATTCCGATGGCGGGCCGGACCTATCCCGGTGTTTCTTCCATCAGCAGCACCGGTTTCCGGGTCAAGTCCGAAGAGGCACTTGCATTCTGGGCCGGCCGGTTCGGGGAGCTTGGCGTGGCACATGAAGAAGTCCGGGAGCGGTATGGCCGGAAGACACTCGCCTTCACCGACCATGAAGGATCGAGGCTGATGCTCATCGCCGATGACGGCTCCGGTGTCCCTTACGGAATCCCCTGGAAAAAGTCAGATATTCCAGAAGAATTTGCGATTGTCGGGCTCGGTCCTGTAAAATTGACGGTACGTCACCCGGAACGGACGGAGACCGTTCTGACGGAAGTGCTGAACTTCAGGAAGGCAGGAACCTATCCTTCCGATGTGCCCGGCATGCCGGACTACATCGTCTACGAGACCGGCGAGGGAGGAGCGGGTGCGGAAGTGCATCTTGAGACGCGTCCTGACTTGCCGCCGGAGCGGCCGGGCAGGGGCAGCGTCCATCACGTCGCTTTCCGCGTACCGACTTTCGAGGACTACGACAGATGGCTGGCGCATCTGGAGCGGGCAGGTTTCCAGACGAGCGGCAAGGTGGACCGGTACTATTTCCGGTCGATCTACTTCCGAGAGCCGAACGGCATCCTGTTTGAACTGGCGACGGATGAGCCGGGGTTTGATTCGGATGAGCCGATGGACGCGCTTGGCGAGACATTGGCCCTTCCGCCGTTCCTTGAGCCGCGCCGCCGGGAAATCGAGGCATCGCTCAGCCCTCTGGAGCTTGACTGACCGGCGTTCCGGGTACACCAATGGGGAAAGGGGAGTTGAAAAATGGAATTCGAACTGAAAGAACTGGGCAGTGATGCGTATGCGTTCGTACACGAGGAAAACGGCAAGCGTGATGCAGAAATCACCTGGACGATGATGGGGGATGTCATGGTCATGGACCATACATTCGTCGATCCGTCCCTCCGCGGAGGCGGCGTCGCGAAAAAGCTGCTCGACAGGGCGGCCGACTATGCCCGTGAAAACAACTACAAGATGGAAGCCGTGTGCTCATACGTGGTGACGGCATTCGGCCGCTATGATGAGTATGAAGATGTCAAAGCAAAATAAGCACACAAAAAAGCAATCCGTTCCGTTTTCGGGGCGGATTGCTTTTTATGTTTGGCGGTGGCTGGTTGTCATAGAGTCCTCCCTCAGAATGTGATGAAGAGCAGGATGGCGGTGAGAACAGACGATCCGGCAATGGCGTACATAGCATCGGACTGACTGAAGATGAGTTTCTTTTCCATGGGTTCGTCTCCCCCTTAAATGTTAGGATAGTTTAAATCTACCCCGATGAATGTTTGGGCAAACCTTCCATATTCCGGTCTTTTTAAAAAAGTTGAAACCCTGCGTGGTCTGAATCGTAAGAAGAAAGTAGAATAAAAGAAAAAGAAGAGGTGTCACCCAATGGAATCAAATTCTTTTAACCGCCCGTTCAAGCGGACCGGCGAACGGATTCTCGGAATCATCGGCCTGGTGTTCAACGTGATCGGAATCATCCTGACGTTCGCCATGAACAATCTGGTGAAGATGATGACAGACGATCCGCAATTCCAGCAGGAATTCGAAGCGGAAATCTGGAATGACCCGACACTCTCCGAAACAGACGCACAGGCGATTGTCGACATGATGTACATGGGCATGGACTGGATGGTCAGTTTTGGCTGGTTCTTTATCGCAGCTCTCGTCATCAGTTCGATATTGATCATAGTGGCGCTCATCCAGCTGAACAAAAACGCCAAGCTGAGCGGAATCCTGTTCATCATCGCCGGCGTGCTGGCGGGCATCCTGTCGCTCACGTCAATCCTGCTCTACATCGCGGGCATCATGTGCTTCGTGCGCAAGCCGCCTGTTGCGGAGACATCCTACGACAATGACCCGATGCGGCCGCTCTGATCTGTGCGGTCCGAAACCCCCAGGCTCCGGTCCGATGACCGGGGCTTTTTGCATGCAATGCTTTTTTTGGCAGTATCCACAAAACGGCTATTGCAAAAAGCCGAAAAAAAGCACCTGCTCATACAAGAGCGGGTGCTTTGAGATAATAGACATATTGTGCAGTGGATGTCGGGTAGCCTTCGAACAGCTCGTCAAATTCTTCGAGAAGTTCGAACCCCTGCTTTTCGTAAAACAGGCGGGCTCCTTCATTCTGGCTGTCAACGTACACGAACAGCTGGTGGCCGTCCTCAAGGGTGGAGATGCCGGCTTCAAGAAGTGCGCCGCCGAATCCCATGCCCTGATAATCGGGCAACAGGTAGATATCGGTCAGTTCCGCATCTCCGTCTTCGTCAACACGGGTGAAGTTGGCGAATCCGACCGGGCGCCCCTCATGTTCCGCAATCAGCATCGTCGTCTTTTCCAGCCGTTTCATCATCATCGGGGAAGCGTAGGCGCGTGTGAGGAAAGACTCCTGCACCTCTTTCGGGAGAATGCCCTCATACGTATCATCGTAGCTGACCGCCGCGATCTGCCGGACGGTCTCGAAATCATGTCGTGTCATCGAACGGATCATGGAAAAGGTCACCTCGGCAATAGATTTCCATCAACTATAACAAATAAATCGCCCCTCCGATATATGTTGTGGAATAATGTAATCAAATTGAAATGAAAGAAGTGGGACAGTTGGAGTGGACAATCAAAAACTTTGCGGAACTGACTTCTGATGAACTCTATGAAATCCTCAGATTGCGTGTCGACGTGTTCGTCGTCGAGCAGGCGTGCCCGTATCCGGAAATTGACGGGCATGACCGGGCTGCCCTGCACCTGGCCGGCTGGGAGGGCGGCACGCTTGCCGCCTACGCAAGAGTGCTCATGCCGGGAGCCGTACATGAAGATCCGGCAATCGGCCGCGTAATCGTAAGAAAATCCCATCGCGGAAAAGGGATTGCGCGTGAGCTTGTCGAAAGGGCAAAAGAGGTTGCCGCGAAACGGTACGGCGAAATCCCGGTGCATCTTTCAGCGCAATATCATCTGAGAGATTTTTATGCTTCTTGCGGCTTCCGGGCGGTTTCCGAGCCGTACGATGAAGACGGAATCCCCCATGTGGATATGCGGCTCATGGTTTCCGGCGGCAAGTGAGGGGGTATACTTCACTATGAACCCATTTACGACCGAAATTGAACTGGAGGATGATGGAAATGGCAGGCAAGAATAAGAATCTCTTATTGGCAGGTCTCGCAGCGGGTGCCTATGCGTATTTCAGCAAGAAGGAGAACCGTGACAAGGCAATGGTCGCCTTCAATAACCTGAAGACGAAAATGGATTCGTTTGTGGAATCCCAGAAGGTCAACCGCAACTACGAGGATACGAAAGCGGGCCATTCCGATCCGTATGACTTCCAGGATAATGACATGGTTGCCGAAGGCGCCCAGACAAGCGTCCATTATTACAACCAGGAAGTGGAAGACAAGAAAAACAAGAAAAAGAATCCTGACGAAGACGGGCTGTACCACAAAAAGCAAACCGGCGAGCCGGCAGGCCAGCAAAAAGCGAGCCTCGGAAGCAATGACGAAACGGCCGAGCAGCTTAATGAAGACACGGATTCCGTCACGACGGAAAACCGCATCAATACGGATAAACTGTAAGTCGGCTTTAGCGGGTGCCCATCCGAAATCGGATGGGCATTTTTTTGCATAAATGTGTGAAAAATAACCGGGTTAGGGTATAGAATTAGTATTTAAGAAAACCGGAAGGGCGTGTGTCATGGACAGAGAGAAGGCGGTGTTCATCCTGAACCCATCTTCGGGGAAGGAACAGGCGGAAACCTATCGTGAACAGTGCATCCGTGTGCTGCAGGGGATGGGCTATTCCGTCGAGGTCCGTGCTACGGAGAAGGAAGGCGATGCGACCGCCTTCGCCCGGGAAGCGGCACAGAGCGGATGCCTCCTTGTCGTCGCGATGGGCGGCGACGGTACGGTCAACGAGGCGATCAATGGCCTGGCCGGCGAAGAGGACCGTCCGGATTTTGCCCTGATCCCGCTCGGCACAGTAAACGACTTTGCGAGGGCCCTGTCGATTCCGATGGATCCTGAAGAGGCGATCCGCCGACTCCCGGAATATGTTGCGCGGCCGACTGATATCGGCCAGGCCGGAGGACATTATTTTATGAATATCCTGGCGGTCGGCAGCCTTGCCGAAGGCGTGATGGACGTGCCTGTCGGAGAAAAGACCCGGTTTGGCCCGCTCGCCTATGCCGCACATGGGCTTCAGACGCTCCTGTCGGATGAGGGGAACCGCTTCACCATCACCCATGACGGCGGCAAATGGACCGGACAGGCGTCACTGGTGCTTGCCGCCCTGACAAATTCCGTGGGCGGTTTTGAGAAGATGAACCCCGATGCCGCGACGGATGACGGATTGCTCCATCTGACAGTGATCAAGAATCTGAAACTGCCCGGTCTGTTAAAGATGTCCGCATCACTTTTGCTCGGAAAGCTTCAGGAGCAGGGAGAGGTCGAGATGATCCGGACAACCCGCGCGCGGATTGAGACGGATGAGCCGCTTACCTGCAACATAGACGGTGACGAGGGAGGGACGACTCCGATCGGAATCACCGTCCTGCACCGACACCTGAGAATATTGGCGCCGGAACCAACGGAAGGAGAATGAACATGAGGAAAAGAGGTGCACCAGGATGAAGGACCCGGGTCTGCAATACATGACCAACCTGTTCATGGACCGGGTCGAGGTATTAAAGGCATATGAACGGAGCGAAGACTTTTATCATCTTGAAAAGGATCTGCTGGAAGCGGTGGCCCAGGGGGACCGTGCCAGGGCGAAGGACCGGCTGAACCGGATTGTCCTGATGGTCAAGGACATTGCCGGGGACCGCTGGGTGAAAGATGTCTCCAACTACTACATCATTTTCGCTGCGCTGACTGCCCGTTTCCTCATGGTACCGAAATTCCCTCCGGAATGGGCAGTGGCGACCAACATCACCGCGATGCGGATCGTGGACCGCAAGTCAGGTACGATGGACATCACGGAGACGACGAACGACCTCGTCGAATTTTTCATCCACGTCCTGGAAGGCCGGGATAAGCCGGAGCTCCCCCACCCGATTGTCAACGACATTATCCATTTCATCGATGCCTCGATCGAAGACCCGATCACTGTCGATCAGCTGGCGAAGCGTGCCGGCATCAGCACGAGCCATCTCTCGCGCATTTTCCGCGAACACGCCGGGCTGACGCTCATCGACTATATCAATATGCGGAAAATCGAGGAATCCCAGTTTTTCCTCCGCAACACGGATTTGAAGATCGCGGAAGTATCGGACAGGTTCAGTTTCTGCAATCAGAGCTACTTCACGAGGACGTTCAAAAAGTATACAAATGTGACGCCGAAGCAGTTCAGGGAGCGCAAGGACATCGATTACTTTACTTCTTTCGTGCCGGGAAGCGGCGAAGAGACCGGAACATAAATTGAAAAGCCTGCAACGGGTGGTGTATACTACTCTATAGTCTAAAAAAGTTGTAGGTGAATCGATTGAATAAGCGCATCGGGCTGATCCTGACATTGGCAGCTGCAGCGTTGCTCCTTGGCGGATGCTCCAGCGTCGAGAACAAGGAAGGCACGTTCTATAATCTATTCGTCCGGCCGATGGACTGGTCCCTCGAATCTCTCGGGACCTTCTTCAACGGTAACTACGGACTGGCGATCATCGCCATCACAGTCATCATCCGTCTGATCCTCATGCCGCTGATGCTGAAGAACTACAAAACCCAGCAGGCGATGAAGGTGAAGATGGACGCACTCCGTCCGGAGATGGAAGACATCCAGAAGCGCCTGAAGGAAACAAAGGACAAGGATGAGCAGATGAAGCTCCAGCAGGAAATGATGGGGCTCTACCAGAAGCACGGCGTCAACCCGCTGAACATGGGCTGTTTGCCGGTCCTGCTCCAGATGCCGATCATCATGGGGCTCTACTTTGCCATCCTGTATTCCGAAGACGTCAAGTCCCACCAGTTCCTCTGGTTCAACCTCGGTTCTCCGGACATGATCATGGCCCTCATCGCAGGGGTCGTTTATCTCCTTCAGGCACGCGTCTCGCTCTGGACGATGCCTGAGCAGCAGCAGCAGCAGATGAAGATGTTCATCTACATGTCCCCGATCATGATCACGTTCATCTCCTTCACGGCGATGTCCGCACTTCCGCTCTACTGGGCGGTCAGCGGTGCGATCCTCGTGATCCAGACCTATATCGGGCGGAAGTTCTACTACGAAAATCCGGAAAAGGCAGTGGAGCAATAAGCCGGGGAACGATCCCGGCGACCAGAACAGACGGCAGTGGCCCGGGAGTCTCATGCGAGGCCGGGCGCACTGCCGTTTGCTGTTTTTGATACCACTGAAATAGGGGGATGATGGGGATGTCGAAAGAAAAACGGTGGATGTTCGGAATCGGGATCGCGGTGGTGTTCATCCTGACACTGGTCTTCATTGTCCGGCAGGCGATGCACGCAGCCGGCCTGTCGATGGCGCTCCTGTTTGTCCTGACGAATACCGCGCGTGCCGCGGGGTTCAGGGAGCGGGGCATGATGCGGGAAGCGAAATGGATGAACTTGCTGGCCGGATTTTTCGTCATCCTGTTCATTGTCCTGGCAGTGATGCTCTTTATCTGATCGTCCCATACAAAAACGCGCCGGTCACTTCTGACCGAGCGCGTTTTCTGTCTTGCCGCCCCTTGCCGGGACCAGGCGTTCCCGCTCCGCGAGCAAAGCATCCAGCTTTTCCATCAGTTGGAGAATATCCTGGATCGAAATTGGTTTCATCAATATGCTCCTTTGCCCTTATTTACCAGACTATACGGACAAAGTACTGGGCATTTGTCCGTAGTCCGCCAAAATAGAACTTTAGTAGGAGAAGCGATTCTTCGTCGCAAAGACGACCAGTGCGGCCGGGACTGTACAGATGATCATGCTGAGGAACGCCAGGCCGGGCTCCACTTCGTACAGGGCACCGCCGAGAAGTGTCAGGAAGGCGGTGCTCAGGCTCATGGCGAATGCTGCATACAGTGCCTGGGCCGGTGCAATCAGGAGGGTAGGAAGTTTTTCGGATATGTAGCGGATAAATGCGACATGCGCGATGCCGAAAGATGCCGCATGCAATGCTTGCGTGAGGGTGAACATCCACATGGTCGGCACGAGGAAGATCAGCACCCAGCGCAGTGTCGAGCCGGCCGCGGCCAGCAGAAACATCCGGGAGGCCGGCATGCCCCCGAACAGACGCTCTGCGACGCCGAAAAACAAAATTTCAAACAGGATCGCGACATTGAGGAGAAGCCCGATCGTAAAGCTCGCCACGCCCATGTCTTCCAGATAAACAAAGCCGTAGTTGTAGTAGGATGCGTGTGCCCCCTGCAGCAGGATCGAGACGGTGAGGACCGCCAGGAAGCCGCGGTTCCGGACAAGTTCGCGGAATGCACCGGACCGCTTTTCAGCCGGATTCCCGGCCGGGTCCCGGTGGAGAGAAATGGGAACGGCCGTGTATTGCGCGCCAAGCATGAACAGGAGGCCGGCGAACATCGTCCAGAGGATGGCTTCGTTGCCGAACAGGGCGGTGACCGCTCCGATGACAAGCACGGCAGCCATATAGCCGGCCGAACCGAAAGCACGGCTCCGGGTGTAATTGATCCGGTCCTTCTGGATCAGGACGGAGGCACTGGTCTCCATCGCCGGCAATAGGTTCGGATACACCACGTTGAATGCCGCGGTGACGATGAGGATGGCTGTGTAGGATCCCGCAGGTATGTAAATCAGTGCGATGAGGAAAGACAGAGCGATGCCCGCTTTCATCACGCCGGTGATCGGGAAGCGCCTGGCAGCAGCCGGGAACAGGAAGAGCGTCGAAAACGCCCGGATGAACATCCCAGCCCCCATGACGGCCCCCGCCTCGAAGACAGTGAGGCCTTTGACAGAGACAAGCCAGCCAGTCCAATAGGGGAGGAAGATGCCCCATGTAAAAAAGAAAGCGAAGAAATTCAGGGAGAGCCAGCGTGATTTCATATCGGATTCCTCCGCATGTAATAGATTCGACACAAAAGCATCATAGCACAACGATGATCAGCGCGGAACGGGACCGGATATGGTACGATAGACCAATGGAAATTTCATGAAAGAAGGGTCACCAAGAATGGGCAGAATGGATTCACGGAAGCAGAACCGCGACCGGAAAAGCGTATGGATTGCGGTCCTCGCGGCAGTCGTATTACTGATTGGCGGAACGGCGGTGTTCGCCGGCATGAACGGCTGGGATCCGGAAAGGATCAGAGGCGCGCTGGGCGGCGGAACGTCCGGACAGGGAACGGATCCGGCCGGGGAGGAACAGCCGGCCGGCGGCGGAAATTTGGCCGAAGAGGATGATGCCGAAGACGGGCGGCTGCCTGCCGGCGGCACGCCGGATCCCGATCCGCTTGAAGGCATCGGGGAATACGTGGAAGGCCGGGAACTTCCGGCAGAACCGACCTATATCGACGGCATCCTTCTGGCGAACAAAAAGTACCCGCTTCCGGCCAGCTTTGCGCCGGGCGAGAATCCCGAGGCCCGTGAGGCGTTCGAGGAGATGGCCGCGGAAGCGCTCCTGGAAGGCTATGACCTGGACGCGTTCAGCACATTCAGGACGTTTGAGCGGCAGCAGGAGCTGTACGAACGGTATGTCGGGCGTGACGGCGTCGAGGCCGCGGACCGCTACAGCGCCCGTCCCGGCTACTCGGAACATCAGACCGGCCTTGCATTTGACATCGGTGAGGCGACACAGCCGGAGCATTATGCCCGCGAATCCTTCGGTGACACGCCGGCGGGACAGTGGCTTCTTGCCAATGCCCACCGGTTCGGGTTCATCCTCCGCTATCCGGAAGGCAAGGAAGACATCACCGGCTACATGCATGAGTCGTGGCACTACCGCTACGTCGGCAAGGAAGCGGCAGGAAGGATCCAGTCGCGCGGCATCACCCTGGAAGAATACCTGCTCGTGCCGGACGGCCACGCGGAGCCGTCCAAGCCGGAGAAATAAGCAGGCGGTCCCGGCGCCTGAAAATAAATAAGTCCATGATCAGCAAAATCCCTCCTGTGCGGTGCAGACACCGTGCAGGAGGGATTGTTCGTATGTTCATAAAATCGGCGACAGCAGCCGGGAGACGGATTCCTTGAACCGGATGTTGGTTGTCCGGTTCTGGTAGGCCTCCAACGTCAATTCCGTTGAAAGCCGCATATCCTGTTCGAACAGCTCCGCAAGCTCATGGGATTTTTCCCGGTCATAGAGGAATGCATTGATTTCGAAATTCAGCTTGAAGCTGCGGACGTCGATGTTGGCGGTTCCGACAGTCGCCACCTCATCATCGACGACAATCATCTTTGCGTGGATAAAGCCATTTTCGTAGATATAGACCTTTGCTCCCGCCCGAAGCAGGATGCCGACATGGGAATACGTGGCCCAGTAGACAAACATATGATCCGGCTTGTTCGGAATCATGATGCGGACATCGATGCCCGACAGGCAGGCGATCCGCAGGGCATCAAGAAAGCTTGCATCCGGGATAAAGTACGGTGTCTGGATATAGATGTACTTTTTCGCCAGGTGGATCATCTTCAGGTATCCGTCCTTGATCTGCTCCCACTGCTCGTCCGGGCCGCTCGATACAATCTGCAGTCCGACAGTGCCCTTCCGTGGGATGGCAGGGAAGTATCGCTCATGATACTCGATGTCATGGGAGGCGGATGCCTGGTTCCAGTCCAGGATAAAGCGTGTCTGGAGCGGATGGACGGCGCTGCCTTCGATCCGGAGATGGGTATCGCGCCAGTAGCCGAACCTTCGGTTGAGGCCGAGGTACTCATCGCCGACATTAAAGCCCCCGACATAGCCGATGCGTCCGTCGATGATGGCGATCTTGCGGTGGTTCCTGTAGTTCATCCGGGGGTTGATCAGCGGAAGGATGGCAGGGAAGAACGCCTCCACCTCGCCGCCGACCGCGGTCAGGTCGCGGAAATGCCTCTTTCTGAGCCCGCGGGAGCCGATATCGTCAAAGAGCACGCGCACTTTGACGCCGCTTTTGGCTTTCCGGATGAGGGTGTCCAGAATGCGCTGTCCCAGGTTATCGAGCCTGAAAATATAGTATTGGATATGGATATGGTCTTTGGCATTTTCAAGGTCGTTCAGCAGTGCCTCGAACTTCTTGCCTCCGTCATTGAAAATCTCGACATCGTTGTCCTGTGTCAGGAGGGCGTGGTTATTCCTGAGATGCAGGTAGACCATATCCCGGTAATGGGCGGTATCGTCCAGCCTGAAGTCGAACGTGCCGTCCTCGATCGCTTCGATCTGATAATTGACGAGCTGCTCGATCCCGATTTTGTTCCTGTCTTCCCAGCGGAACAGCTGCTTTTTCCGCAGTTGCCTGCCGAACATCAGGTAAATGAAGAACCCGAAAACGGGGATAAAGAACAGGACCAGCAACCAGGCCCAGGTGGATGTCGCATCGCGCCGCTCAAGGAAAATCAGGGCAATCGCGAGGAAAATGTTCAGGATAAAGACCGCGATTGTCGCGTACGTGATGAACTGTGCCATGTAAACCTCCAGTTGCGTGTGATCTGTCTAAGGACAGTATACCGTTAGCCCGCCGAAAACACGAATGGGGGAGACAGACTCCAATTAAACCTACTTGACTTATAGGGTTAAAGTTTATATTCTATTCCTTGTGCTTTTTTAAATGCTGTTCCACTGTGGTGGAATATGATCATAAATGGAGGAATGAATATGAATACCTGGCTGGTTGTCATCAATGTCGCCGCCTTGCTCGTTCTCGCCGGTGTCCTGTTTTATATGCAGCGCCGGCATGTCTCGTTCTCGAACCGCGTCTTTGCGGGTCTCGGCCTCGGGATCCTGTTCGGCCTCGCGCTGAATCTCATTTACGGGACGGAATCTGAAGTTCTGGCTGATTCCGTTGACTGGTTCAACATCATCGGAACGGGCTATGTCCGATTTCTGCAGATGATCGTCATGCCGCTTGTCTTCATCTCGATTCTTGCCGCGTTCACGAAAGTGACGACCGGCAAAAACTTCGGGAAGACGGCGGGCCTGATTCTCGGAATGCTGGTCGGCACGACGGCTCTTGCCGCAGCGATCGGCATCGGTTCGGCGCTTGCCTTTAACCTGGACGCATCCGAACTTGTGCAGGGCACGGCGGAGGTGGAGCGCGGGGCGGATCTTGAGGAGCGCTCGACGGAAGTGGCCGACAAGACCCTTCCCCAGCAGATCACCGAGCTGATCCCGTCCAACCCGTTTCTTGACCTGACCGGCGCACGTCCGACCTCGACGATCGGTGTCGTCATCTTCGCCGCATTTCTTGGGGTTGCGTACCTCGGCATTGCCAGGAAAGAGCCTGAAAACGCCGCGATGGTGAAAAAGGGGATCGATGCGGTCTATGCGCTCGTCATGCGTGTCGTCAAGCTGATCCTCCGCCTGACGCCGTACGGGATCCTGGCAATCATGACCCGCACGGTAGCGACGTCCGATTTTGGGGCGATCGCCAACCTCGGCAAGTTTGTCATCGCGTCTTATGTGGCGCTGATTGCCATGTTCCTGATCCATCTTGTGATCATTACGCTGAACGGCCTGAACCCGATCACGTACCTGAAGAAAACGTCCGAAACGCTTCTTTTCGCGTTCACTTCCCGTTCCAGCGCGGGTACGCTGCCGCTCAATATCAAGACACAGACGGACCGCCTCGGCCTGCCCGATGGGACCGCGAACTTCGCAGGATCGTTCGGACTGTCAATCGGCCAGAACGGCTGCGCCGGAATTTATCCGGCGATGCTTGCCGTCATGATTGCACCGTCCGTCGGCATCAGCCCGCTTGATCCGGGCTTTATCGCGACACTGATTGTCGTGGTCGCGATCAGCTCGTTCGGCGTGGCAGGCGTGGGCGGCGGTGCGACATTTGCCGCGATCCTCGTTTTGTCGGCGATGAATCTTCCTGTCGCGCTTGCAGGCGTGCTCATCTCCGTCGAACCGCTGATCGACATGGGGCGTACTGCCCTTAACGTCAGCGGCTCCATGACCGCAGGCGTCACGGCTGCCAACGTGAACAAGGAAGTCGACCGGGATGTCTACAACGGCGATCTCCGTACACAGCCAATTGATGCTTAAACCTAAGAAGATGCCGTCCCGTTTTGAAGGGGCGGCATCTTTTTTATAGGCTGTTCAACTTTGTATGTACCTGCTTCACCCGGTCTTTGTATGGAGTCCCGGGAAGGGAAGCGATACGCTCATGGACATCACGGATCAGGTCCAGCGCTTCGCCCGTTTTGCCGGTAGCCCAGAGGGATTCCGCTTTATAGGCTTCCCCCTCCATGAAAATCGACAGGTCGATCGGATGGTGGATATACTCCCGCGGGACGAGTGCCCGTTCAAACGCCTCGAGCGCTTCCTGGTGGCGGCCCAGTCCGGATAGGGCCTTCCCGACTTCAAGTGACAGGTACGGCGAGTGGAGCGGGTCCGACAGGGCGGCAACCTTATCTTCCGGCCAATCCATGATCTGACGGTGTGCGGAGGCATGGTCATTTCGGAATGAGTTCAGTTCATGAACATCGAGAAACGCCAGGAAACCGCCGGCTTCCTTGTCATCTGCAAACTCTGCGTATTGGCGGAGCTTTTTTCGGAAGTGCCCATATTCATCTTCCATTCCTGCCATCAGCGCATGGATCGAAGCCAGGCGGTACCAGTCGCTCATATGGTAGTAGAGATCGTTCTCCCGGGAAAACGCAAGGGCGCTTTCCATGACCGCCATCGCTTCTTCCGTTTGGCCGACTGCATAAAGAAGGACGGCCTGCAGGTAATCAAAGTCAAGACGGGTCATCGGTTCGATGAACAGTCTTTTTTCTTCGATGGCTTTCCGCTCTTTGAGCATCACCTTGAGCGCATGATCATAGTCACGCTCCGTAAAGTGTACCTGGGCGCGAAACATCCCGATTGCAGCGCGTCTCGGGATGATGTTCAGCGAATCATAGATGGCGGCAGCCCGGTCGATCGGTTCTTCCCATCCGGCCTCCTCCAGGTAATGGAGGGACCGCCCGTACATTTCGAGCAGCCTTCCGGATTCGTAGCCTTCTCCCATTCTGCCGATATGTGGTCTGATAAGATTTACGAGGCGCTGTCTGGCTTCCTTCGCCCCCTCATCGATCAGCCTGACTGAGTTGTATTCCTCTGCCTCATCCAACAGCTCCCTCAGCTCCTCGCGGCTGCTTTGTTCAAGCAGGTCGGAGGCGGATACGTTCAGCTGTTCAGCGATATGTGTCAGGCTCTCCATCGATGGCCTGGCCTTGTTGTTTTCAATCAGGGAAAGCATTCCCTTCGACATTTTGTCGCCGGCCAGTTCCTGCAGAGTCATCTTCCGGTTTTTTCGCAGCCGGCGAATTCGTTCACCCAATGTGTCCAAAAAGGGAACACCTCCAATCATTGTGCATAGTTTAATTGTATTAAACAAATGCTTGCTTGTGAAGAGGGAGCGTGTTATGATTTGTTTAATTAAATTAAACAAGGAGGAAAACAGCATGGAACAAACCATGAGTCTGCGCCAGGCAACCTTACTTCTTTTAAAGGTAATTGCAAGCAAATTCATTTTAACCTCGGGACAGAAGAACAGACATGCAGAACCACGGAGAAAGCCGGTGTTTCAGAAGCCGGGCCGGTCTGGTGCAGAGGTCATGAAACCGCGACGCTGGCTATAACTTATTTTTTTGACCACAAAGTTTAATTAAATTTAACTATTTCTTGTTTCTGCAAAAACACAGTGCTAAGATTTAGGTAACTCATTTAGTGAGGAGCGTAGAAAATGGATCAGGCCATGAAACGCCGTCGTGCCACTTATCATATCTGGACGTTCACGGCGAGCAAGCTGATTTCCGCATTTGGTGCCCAGGTCTATACGTTTGCCATCAGTTTCTACATTCTTCAGCTCACAGGGTCCGCAACAAGCTTTGCGATGAACCTGATCTGCAGCATTCTGCCCCGGACAATTGCCGCACCGTTCGCCGGCTATGCTGCGGACCGATGGGCGAAAAAGACGATCGTCCTCACTGCCCAGGGGGCCATTGTGCTCTCGGTCGGCGGATTGCTTGCGGTCAGCCTGGTTTATGGGCTCTCACTACCGGCCATCTATATCACGACCGCCGTTATTTCGCTTGCCGCATCGTTTTCCGGGGTGTCGTTCTCCGCGGCCATCACCGGCCTGGTGGATGAAGAACGCATCCAGAAGGCGATGTCGCTGAACCAGATGTCGATTTCAATCGCCGCGATCGGAGCACCTGCCGTCGGCGGATTGCTTTACGGCACGGTTTCGATGAACCTGTTCCTCATCCTGTTCATGGCGGCTGAAGCCGTCGCGCTTGTCCTGGAAGCGACGATGAATTTCCGCCTCTTTAACCGCAAGGCGGATGCGGGTGAGTCGGCCGGGGAAGGGCCTGTGAAGGAACCGCTTCTGCAGAGCATGAAGGCGGGCCTTGCCTATCTGAAAACACAGCCCATCATCATGACGATCATCTGGATCTCGCTGTTCATTAACTTTCTGTTCGGTGCGTTCCAGGTCGGCTATTCCTACATCCTCATCGAAAAGATGAAAATGGCTTCCGAGCACTTCGGCCTGACGGAAGGGGCATTCGCAGTCGGGATGCTGCTCATGTCCGTCTGCCTCAGTGTAAGGAAAGAAGTAAAATATCCGCTACTCCTCTCCAAATGGGGCATCGTGACGATGGGGCTGATCATGGCGTCTGTTGCACTGCCGCTTCTGGTCAGCCTCCCGTATACGGGACTGTTCATCTTCTATGCGTCCGTCATGTTTGCATTCGGGCTGGTCATGATCCTCGTCAACACACCGATCCAGGTCATGATCCAGAAGCGCGTGGACGACGACTACAAAGGCCGCGTGTTCGCCATTCTGGAAACGATGGCGATGGCGCTGATGCCGCTCGGCACAGTGCTGTACGGCTTCCTGTACGACCTGCTGCCTGCCGAGTGGATCCTCATGGTGTCCGCAGCCGTGCTGATCGCGGTTGTCCTGACCATGGCGCGTCCGTCCGTTGTGCGGAAAGCGCACCCGGAACTTACGAAGAGGCGCCAGGACGGGCCGGAGAATCCGGCACCTGCTGCAGAATAAAGACGAATGACCGGACGGGGGGACATCTCCCGTCCGGTTTCGTTTAGCAGGATTTTCCTCTATAATGAAGCCAAAGTGATGGCGGAAGGTGGGACAGTGGTGGGGAGGATCCAGCTAAGTTTGGTGGAACGGGTGTTGTCTGAAGGTCTCGCTGAAATGCTGTTCATCATGAGAGTTGGCCGGAGCGGTGAATTTATCTATGAATGGATCAACCGCAAGGCGAGGGAAGAGCTTGGTTTCAGCGATGAGCATATCGGCAGGACGATCAGTGAGGTTTTCGGCGAACCGGCCGGGGGAAGCCTTACCGATCGCTACATAGAAGTCTACCGGAGCGGCGGGCAGGCTGTGTATGAGGATCGTTTCATCGGTCCGGACGGCAAGGAGCGGTACACAGAAGTCATGCTTACCCCTCTCTCTGAAGAAGGGGCGGTCCGGTATATCGTCGCCCTTGTCAAGGACATCACAGCCAGGAAGCAAGGCGAACTGATGCGGCGAGAGATGATCCGCCGCCTTGAAGAGAGCACTTCCCGCTTTCGGGCGCTTTTTGAAAATAATGGTGATGCTGTACTGGAGCTCGGGCCTGCCGGCGAGATCACCGGTGCCAATCCTGCAGCCCTCCGGCTGTTTGGGAAGTCCCCTGAAACCCTTTTGGGGAGGCCGTTTTCCGGCCTGATAACGGAAGGGGACCGTGGCCTTGCAGAAGCTGCATTTCTCCTGGCATCCAACGGCAATTTGCAGGACGTCAGAGTCGACATTCAGCCCAGTAATGGCCCTCCGGTCGGATGCCTGCTCAAATTCACGCCGGTCGCACCTGACGGGGAGCCGATCGGCTATTATGCCAATCTGAAGGACATGCATGAACTGGATAAACTGGCGGGACTTTATATGGAAAGCCAGAACCAATTTAAGATCATTACCGACAATGTGAGCGATGTCATCGTCACGATTGATGATACGTGGAGGCTGGTCTATGTCTCGCCTTCCGCAAAGACTCATTACGATTACCATCCGGGAGAGGTTGTCGGAAAGGCTACGGAGGACCTGATCCATCCCGATGACTTCCCGGAACTGGCCAGGGGGTACGAGGAAATTCTCGAAGGCCGTCCCGTTTTCCGGATCCGCCTCCGCATTCTCCATAAGAATGGGCGCTGGATCTGGTCCGAGTTGAACGCCTCCGCCGTGCGGGGACCGGACGGCGGATTCCTCCATATGGTCGTCGTGATCCGGGACATCAGCAGGCAAAAGGCGGAGGAAGAGCGCCTCGAGCACTACGCTTATCATGACCAGCTGACCGGTCTGCCGAACCGGCGGCTGTTCCTGAACCGCCTGGAGGACCGTGTCACAGAATACAAAAAGAACAAGACGCCGTTTGCCGTCGCACTGATGGACCTTGACCGCTTTAAGGAGGTCAATGATACATGGGGCCACAGCGTCGGGGACGACGTGATCCGGGCATTTAGCCATCGCATTGAAAACGCCGCCGATGATGTGCTCGCGGCCCGCTTCGGAGGAGACGAGTTCGTCATCCTGCTCGCGGATTGCAGCACCCGCGCGGAAGCTGAAGCGCTTGCCGTCCGGATCATCGGCGCGCTCAGGGAGCCGATCGTCGCCGGCGGGCATGTCATCCCCGTCAGCACAAGCATCGGCATCGCCTTTGCCGGCCCGGACCGCGTTTCCACTGATGTCCTGGTGAAGCTCGCGGACCGTGCCATGTACGAGGCCAAGCAGGAAGGGCCGGGCCGGTACCGGATCGTTGAGTAAGTAACGAAAGACCAGGTATCGGCAACGGGAGTCCAAGCGGCGCCGGCGAAAGTCCAAGCAATCATAACGAGAGTACATGAAGAAGCCGCCGCAACGCCCAATCATCTATAAATCCGTCAGAAAAAGCCGCTCCGGAAAATATCCGGAGCGGCTTTTGAATGTCAGGCAGCGGGTTCTCTTAATGTTTTATTCGATCTCCGGTATAGGATGATCAGCACCACCGAGAACACGGCGAGTGCGGCGGAGATCCAGTAGACGCCGTCCGGCATCCGGGTGAACAGCCATGCGAAAAGCAGCGGTCCCGCGATGCGCCCGACATTGTCCATCGAATAGCTCACGCCTGCTGCGGTGCCGTAGCGGCCGCCGGACTCCTTTGTCGTAAGGGACACCAGGACCGTTCGCGCGAGGGCGTTTCCGGCTGTGAAGACGCATAGGGAAAGGCCCGCCCAGAACAGGCTGCCGGTGAACACCATGAGCGCAAGCCCGGCTGCGGTCACGATCTGGGCGATCATGATGACCTTCGTCTCCATGCCGTCCTTGACCCGGCGGACGACGCCCCCCTGGATGGCCGCATCGACCAGGCCGCTAAATAGGAACAGGTAACCGATCTGCTTCGGGGTGATCTCGATCTTGTGGATCTGGAACAGCTGGAATGTCGCCTCGATGCCGGCCAGGAGGAACGTCACCATGAACGACATGAGGAACAGATAGCGGACGCGGTAACCCCAAAGCCGTCCGGCCCCTTCGGGGACAATCGCCCGCTTTTTCGCTTCGCCCTTTCGCTGCGGCTCCTTAAGGACAGCCATGGCGTAGATGAGCAGGATCAGGACGAGCGTGCCCGACGCGGTGAACGGAAGCGACAGTCGGATGTCCCCCAGGATGCCGCCGATTGCCGGGCCGAAAATGAAGCCGAGCCCGATCGACATGCCGAGGAGGCCCATGTATTTGTTCCGGTTCTCCTCGTCGGTCAGATCGGCGACATAGCCCGTGACCGCGGTGTACAGTGCGCCCGAGAACAGCCCGCCAATCACTCGCGACAGGTACATCATCGCGAGTGATTCGGTGAATGCCGCAAATAGGAAGAAACTCAGGCTAAAGCCCGCGAGCCCGATCGCGATCAGCTTCTTGCGGCCGGTCCGGTCGGAATAGGCCCCCCAGAGCGGCGCGGTAAAGAAGGAAGCCAGCGCATAGACGGTCAGCAGCCCGCCGACATGCATCTCATCGAAGCCCTGTGCCACGACCACCTCGGGAAGCACCGGGATGATGATCCCGAACCCGAGGTAAACGAAGAACTGGACAGACATGAGAAGTAGAATTGATTTTTTCATCAGGAAGACCCGCTTTCAGGAAAAACATGTGTTGCGTCCATTCTACTCCGCGAAGTGGGGGAGTGACAAATAAAGGCGGCAATGGTGCATTGGTTGGCGAATGTGATGATTGTCCTTTTTAAAGTGACGAATGGATTGCTGAAAGGGACGTATCCGAAGGAGAGAGTGAGTTGCAATGAGCGACGTCCCTGCGTACCTCAAAAAACCGCCCCCCAATCCGGAGGGCGGTTTTGGCTTGCACGTGCTGCAACCTATGCTGGCTTCCTGCAGCCGTTCGTTACTTGACGTCGTATCCCTGTTCCTCAATCGCGTCTTTAATCTCCTGGTCGTTTACGAGGTTTTCATTGTAATCGACTTCCACAGTGCCTGCCTCAAGGTTGACCTTCACGGCATCCGCCCCGTTCAGGTCGCGGACCGCGGTTTCAACAGCGTTCACACAGTGGTTGCAGCTCATGCCTTCAACTTGCAGTACAAGATTGGTTGCCATAATCATTCTCCTCCTTATTTCCTCATCAGTTTTTGGATGGTGACAGTCAATTCATCAAGGACCTCTTCGTCCCCTTCAAGCAGACGGTCACGAACGCACCCTTTCAGGTGTCCGTCAAGCAGGATCCGCGCCACACTGTTGAGGGCGGACTGGGTCGCTGCCAGCTGGGTGATGACATCGTCGCAGTAAACATCCCGCTCAATCATCCCCCGGATGCCGCGCACCTGGCCCTCGATCCGGTTCAGCCGGGTGGCGAGGTTTTTCTTTACCCCGGGCGTCTGGTGGCTTGTGCGGCAGGACTCTTCCTGAACCGGGCTTTCCATTGGCTCTGTCGTCAATGGGCACCGCCTCCTTTGCTACCTCCAGTATACCATCGTGGGGTATGCAATCAAACTTCCTGTATTGGATTTTTTCAGAATAAAACATTTACGGCAAGGCAACAATTGTAACAGTATTGAAAGATTTGACGTACAGCCCCGGTGGTATAGTTAGGATGTGTATATAGAACGTCCGGTATCATCTTATTTTTACGCAACTTCCCCCCGGTTGCCGCGTCATATTGAATGAAGGAAGAGGTGGAACGGATGGCCCAGAAAAAGGACGTCAAGACGATCGCAGAGCGGATTACAGCATTAGGCATTCCCGTGACGCTGACCAAGTCGCGCCTCGATTTGCTGAAAGCTCTTGCGCCGCCCTCTGGCTCCCAGGCACCCACGACCTAAGCTTCAGAAAAGCTCCCGCCTCAATATAAGAGGCGGGAGCTTTTGGTTCAATTATGATATTTTATTGTGTGGATAAATGAGGAATTTCGTGCTGACACGTCCAGCTCCAGCGCCCGGCAACTGGCAAACTTCACACTTCTCCACTACGATCAGTCAACATCGGTTCGTTCCTCACCGTGTTTCCTTGATCTCATTGCGAAGTGCTCCAGTTTGTACGTTGCCAAACGGGCGCTTGCGCTTTTGTTCCGTCCAGCTCCAGCGCCCGGCAACTGGCAAACTTCACACTTCTCCACTACGATC
>NZ_AOFT01000023.1 GCF_000348905.1 Bhargavaea cecembensis DSE10 | reverse complement strand
TTTTTTTGTGCTAAAAAACAGTCCGAAGGACTCATCTCCCCTCAGTGCTCATAGTAGTCCGTCAAGCACTCGCAGAACACGGCTAAGCGCTCATAGAACGGCGACATGGGGCTGTCCGAAAACTCATATTTAGCACATGGTATAGCAAACGGCACGGACGCCGGGAGACACCTGCGGGAAAAGCCGGGCTGTCGAGACCCGCTTTACGCGGGGCTCGGCGCCGGCCCGCGGTAAGCGACCAGAGTCCGTGCCGTTTGCTGTTTTATCGCGTTAATGACTTATTGGACAGCCTCTTATCCTTGTTTGTTCTCTTCACCCGCTTCTAATTGTCTTAGCGCTAATATTAGTGCTATACGATGATTACCAACGCTTTTGCAATTGGCCCCAAAACCCCTGATTCCAGTGCATGTTATAATGAACCCAACAGCAACGTTTCTACACTCGAGCAGTTAAAGGAGTTTTGGCAATGAACAGTCAGTCGCGGCGGCCGGTGGCACAAATGCTGGAGCACTTTGCAGAAAGCAGCCCGGTGTCGTTTCATGTGCCCGGACATAAAAATGGGAAACTGACGGGATTACCGGAAGCCGTCAGGGGCATGATGTCCTGGGATGTGACAGAACTGCCGGGGCTGGACGATCTCCATGCGCCGGAAGGGCCGATCCGGGAAGCCCAGGAACTTCTTGCAGACGCTTACGGCTCATACCGGAGTTTCTTTCTCATCAACGGCACGACAGCCGGTAACCTGGCGATGATTCTTGCCTCCTGCCGTCCCGGTGACCGGATCATTGTTCAGCGAAATGCGCACAAGTCCGTTTTTCACGGTTTGGTGCTTGCAGGGACTCGACCCGTCTATGTTGATCCGGTATGGGATCCGGCAACGCAGTCTCCCGGACATGCGGAAGCGGCGCTGATCCGTGAGGCTGTCCGGATGTACCCTGAGGCGAAAGCTGTCATCCTGACCAACCCGACCTATTACGGCACGGTGTCCCCGCATCTCCGGGAAATTGCGGACATCTGCCAGAATGCCGGCATGCCGCTGCTCGTAGATGAGGCGCACGGGGCGCATTTTGGGATTGGTGCGCCGTTTCCGGAACCGTCCCTTTCCCGGGGCGCTGATGTGGTCGTCCAGTCGGCGCATAAGACGCTGCCTGCGATGACGATGGCCTCGTTTCTGCATGTGGCCCACGGCTCGCTGCTTGAGGCGGAGCGGATCAGTCATTACCTCGGAATGCTGCAGTCCAGCAGCCCTTCTTATCCGCTGATGGCATCCCTTGACGATGCCCGGCATTATATTGCTACTTACACTGAAGAGGATCTGCAGGTCTTCCTCTCTTTCCATGAGGCAATGGTCGGAGAAATGAGCGCTATAGACGGTCTGTCGGTCATACAGCCGGATGATCCCCTCAAGCTCATCCTCCGTGCTGAAGGTCATTCGGGGAATGCCCTCTCAGAAGCGCTTGCCCGTGAAGGGGTTCACTCGGAACTTTCGGATCCATACCAGGCTCTGCTTGTCCTGCCTCTCCTGAAAAGGAGTCAGGACGATCTCCTGCGTGAGGTGCTTGCCGCAACCCGACGAGCGGTCGGGTCGCTGGGATCGGGCATGGAGACCGGGGAACCGGCTGTGCCGGTCACACAACCGGCCATCACGGCAGCGGACGGACCGCCGGATCTCCAACCCGGGGAGTCAGCGGAGTGGATCGATTACCACAAGTCAGAAGGGCGCCTCTCCGCGGCATCTGTCATCCCGTACCCGCCGGGCATCCCGCTTCTCCTTCCGGGAGAACCCGTCACAGGAGAGAAAATCAGGATCCTGCATAACTATCTTTCAGCCGGTACTGTGTTCCAGGGAACGCACCGGCTGGGCACACAACAAATTCTGGTCTCACGACAGTCACCGGAGGCATAATATATGAAGAAAAATGGTTTGTTTATCACATTCGAAGGGCCGGACGGGGCAGGAAAAACGTCCGTCCTTGAGATTCTGGAGCGCCGACTGGAAGAGTCGGGCACCGACTATCTGCGCACACGTGAGCCCGGAGGTATCCGGATTTCCGAGAAAATCCGTGAAATCATTCTGGATAACGATCACACAGAAATGGAAGCACGTACCGAAGCGCTGCTTTATGCGGCAGCACGGCGCCAGCATCTTATTGAAAAGATCATCCCTGCACTTAAAGACGGTAAAGTGGTCCTCTGTGACCGGTTCATTGACAGTTCGATCGCCTATCAGGGGGCGGCCCGCGGCATCGGAACCGGGGAGGTCCGCTCCATCAACCGGTTTGCGATCGGAGACACGATGCCCGACCTCACCATCCTTCTGGATGTGCCGGCCGAAGTCGGGATCCGGCGCATCAGCGAAGGCAGGGGACATGAAGTGAACCGCCTTGACGCGGAAGGACTCGATTTCCACAGAAAAGTGCGTGATGAATACTTAAGGATTGCAGAAAGTGAACCGGATCGCATCTTCTTGATTGATGCAACCGGAAGTCTCCAGGAAACCGCCGAAGTTGCCTGGAACGCCATAAAAAGTCGCATGAAGTAAAGGCCGTTTGTGCTATACTTATATAAAAGCTGGCGAGGAGTGATCCACATGAAATTGGTTGTAGCGGTCGTGCAGGACCAGGACAGCAACCGTTTATCCGCCGCTCTGACAAAAAATGACTTCCGTGCCACGAAGCTGGCCAGTACCGGTGGTTTCCTGCGCTCGGGCAACACGACTTTCCTCATCGGGACGGATGACCCGCTGGTGCCGAAACTGCTCGGCATCATTCGCGAGAACTGCCGCTCCCGTGACCAGATGGTCGCGCCCGTATCTCCGATGGGCGGAAATGCGGATTCCTACATCCCTTACCCCGTCGAAGTGGAAGTCGGCGGCGCGACAGTTTTCGTACTGCCGATTGAGCAGTTCCATCATTTCTGATTCAAGATGACCACCCGTGCCCGTGAGACTTTCGGACACGGGATTTTTCTAACAGGGGGGACGGACGCCGGTGGATACCGATAACAGCATCATACAACGCCAGCCGAAAGCAGTCTCGCTGCTTGGAGGATCCGCGGCTTCCGGTCGTGTCGCACACGCCTACCTGTTTGAGGGCGTGAAAGGTGCAGGGAAAGAAGCGATTGCCCGCTTTTTCACCCAGCTGCTTCTCTGCCTTAGTCCCATGGACGGCAAACCGTGCGGCGAATGCCGCAACTGCCGGAGAATCCGCGAGGACAACCATCCGAACGTCACGCAGATCCGCCCGGACGGACAGGACATCAAAAAAGGTCAGATATCCGACCTGATCTACAAGCTGAACAAGACGGGCCTTGAAGAAGGCCGCAAAATTTATATTCTCCACCAGGCGGACCGGATGAACATCGCCGCCGCCAACACGCTCCTGAAGTTCCTCGAGGAGCCGGAAGGGGAAGTGACCGCCATCCTGCTGACGGACCGTGCGTCGGCCATCCTGCCGACGATCCGTTCCCGCTGCCAGGAGATTCACCTCCAGCCGCCGCCGAGAGAGGCCGTATTGGAGCAATTGGTCACGGAAGGCGGGGTGACCCGCTCGATGGCGTCGACCGTCACGATGGTCACGGCCGATCCGGAAGAAGCGCTGGCGTTATCTGAAGATGAGCAATTTGGACAGGCCCGTAAGACAGTGATAAAATTGGTGGAGGCATCGGACAAAAGTATCCAGGAAGCCCTGCTGTTCATCCAGACGGACTGGGGTCCGCTCTTCAAGGAGAAGGAAGAGACCGAATTGGGGCTGGATCTGCTCCTGTTCGCCTACCGCGACATTTCCGCGGTAAAGGCGGGACTCTCCACGCCGCTTGCCTATCCGGACAACAAGTCCAGATGGGAAGAGATGGCGCTCCGGCTGACGTTCGGCCGGCTCGCTTCGATCCTCGAGGCCATCCTGAAGGCCAAGCGCAACCTCCAAAGCAATATGAACCGCACGCTTCTTATGGAACAACTGGTGCTCAACATGCAGGAGGGTCAACATGCTCTATAATGTAGTAGGCGTCCGCTTTAAAAAAGCGGGTAAGATATATTATTTTGATCCGGGCGAATACAGCCTGGAAAAAGGCGAATACGTCATTGTCGAAACGGCACGCGGTGTCGAATACGGCAAGGTCGTCATTCCGCCACGGCAGATGAGCGGAGATGATATCGTCCTGCCGCTCAAGATGATCGTCCGCCCCGCGACGGAACAGGACCGCGCTTCAGTCCGCGAGAACGAGGAAGAGGCAAAGCGGACATTCGACATCGCGGCCGGGAAGATCGGGGATCACGGACTGGAGATGAAGCTGGTCGATGTTGAATACACATTTGACCGCAACAAGATCATCTTCTACTTTACGGCGGACGGCCGTGTCGATTTCCGGAATCTCGTCAAGGATCTCGCATCGGTGTTCCGGACGAGGCGAAGATGCTCGGGGGCATCGGGCCTTGCGGGCGCATGCTCTGCTGCTCGACGTTCCTCGGTGACTTCGAGCCGGTATCGATCAAGATGGCAAAGGATCAGAACCTGTCGCTGAACCCGTCCAAGATTTCCGGGCTCTGCGGACGGCTCATGTGCTGCCTGAAGTACGAAAACGACGAATACGAGGAAGCAAAACGCCTCATGCCGGATGTCGGCACCCGTATCACCACGCCGGACGGTGCCGGCAGAGTCGTCGGGCTCAACCTGCTCGAGCGCATGCTGCAGGTGGAACTGTCCGGTGAGAAGAAAGTGATCGATTACTCGCTGGACGAAATCTTGCAATCGGTTTGACGCAATCAATATGGGGTGTGAGCATTGATGGACCGGAACTTCTTGGACAAGGTCATGGAATTCGGGCAACACCTTGAATCGGCCAACCGCCAGTATGCCGAACTGAAGGAGTCGGTCGCGCAGATGATGGAGGAGAACCATGCACTCCAGATCGAAAACCATCATCTCCGCAACCGCCTTGAAGAGATCGAGAAGCAGCTGGAGGACAAAGGCCGGAAGCCCGGGAAAAAACATCAGCCGAAATCGGCGGAGATCGGGGAAGGACATGACAACCTCGCCCGCCTTTATAATGAAGGGTTTCACGTCTGCAACGTCCACTTTGGAAGTTCGCGGAAGGGCGAGGACTGCCTGTTCTGCCTATCGTTCCTGAACAAGCAGAATGGATAATGACCGGTTCCGCTGCAGCGGAATGCGGTCTTTTCTTTTGGCTGCGGATGCCCGCAGACCCGAAATCGTTTCACGGAGGACAAACCGCATGAATATAGAACTGAACGAAGATGAACGGCTGGATGATCTGCTCGCGGAGGGACTGAAAATCATCCAGAGCCCCCAGGTGTTTTCATTTTCCCTGGATGCGGTGCTGCTGGCGAAGTTCGCCTATGTTCCGATCCGAAAATCCGGCAGCATCATTGATCTGTGCACGGGCAACGGGGCGATCCCCCTTTTCCTGAGTGCGCGGTCGAATGCATCAATCACCGGTGTCGAGCTCCAGCCGAGGCTGTCGGACATGGCGGAACGGAGTGTCGCGCTGAACGGCCTGGAGGAGAGGATCCGCATCATAACGGCAGATGTGAAGGGGATCGCGGACGTCCTCGGGCATGAAAAGCATGATACGGTGACGTGCAATCCGCCCTACTTCCCGGCGCATGAGCTGAGTGACCGGAATATGCGGGAGGAAATCGCCATTGCACGCCATGAGCTTTATCTGACACTGGACCAGGCCGTCGAAAACGCAAGCGCCCTCCTGAAGCAGGGAGGCAAGGCTGCATTTGTCCACCGGCCGGGCCGCCTGCTCGATATCATCACCTCGATGAGGCAGCACCGCCTGGAGCCGAAGCGGATCCGGTTCGTTTACCCGAAAAAGGGCAGGGATGCCAATACGCTGCTGATCGAGGGCACGAAAGACGGCAGGCCTGACCTGAAGATTCTTCCGCCGCTTTATGTCTATGAGGATGACGGGACCTATACGCCGGAAGTCCGGGAGATGCTGTATGGACCGGCCGAATGAGGGGGAGCATGTGCTCTACGTGCTCGAGTGCGCAGACGGGACATACTATGCAGGATATACGAACAACCTGGAGCGCCGGATAAAAGCGCATAACGAAGGAAAAGGCGCGAAATATACCAAACCCCGCCGTCCGGTCCGGTGCATTTTCCATGAACCGTTCGGGACCAAACAGGAAGCGATGCGCGCCGAGTACGCGTTCAAGCAGCTCAGGCGGGCGGATAAGATCGACTACATCAAACGGAATGGAGGCGGGCGTCCATGAAATCCCAGCGGAGCGTACAGGACACTGGCGGAAAGCTTTATCTTGTCGGGACACCGATCGGCAACCTGGAGGATATCACATTCCGGGCGATCCGGATCCTGAAGGAATCAGCGGTGATTGCGGCAGAAGATACGCGCAATACGAAAAAGCTGCTGAACCACTTTGACATCCATACGCCGCTTCTGAGCTATCATGAGCATAATCTGAAAGAAGGCGGGGACCGGATTTTGTCCGTGCTGGCCGATGGGGAGGATGTGGCCCTTGTGAGTGATGCGGGCATGCCGTGCATCTCTGACCCGGGGGCGGATATTGCTGCCCGGGCAATCGGGGAAGGCTATGCCGTCGTCCCGGTGCCTGGTGCCAATGCTGCGCTGTCCGCACTGATCGCCTCAGGCCTTCCGGCACAGCCTTTTCTGTTCCATGGTTTTCCGCCGAGAAAGAAAAACGACAGGCGGGAACTGTTCGGAAAAATGGCTGTGCGCGGTGAGACGGTGATTTTCTACGAATCGCCCCACCGTCTAAAGGAGTCCCTCCGAGATCTTGAGGCCGCTTTTGGAGCGGAACGGCAGGTCGCACTTGTCCGGGAACTGACGAAAAAGTTTGAGGAAATCCTGAGGGGCACCGCCCGGGAGGCGGTCGAGTATGCGGAGTCTGCGGACCTTAAGGGAGAATTCTGCATTGTTGTCGAAGGCGCCGACGCGGAAGCGGTCCAGCGTGCCGAGGAACAGTCGGAATGGTGGGCCGGACTGACGCAGAAGGCGCATGTTGAGGCTGTTATGGAGAAGGAAGGCGTTCCGCCGAAGGACGCCATCAAAATCGTGGCAAAAGAACGCGGAGAACCGAAGCGGGATATTTATCAGGCATACCATCTTGAATAATGGACGGGTACGGACCCAAAATCAAACATCAGGCCGAATGATATAAGGTCTGATGTTTTTTTTGTTTTTCTTTGTCGAACGGCTGTCTCCGCAAAGCGCCTATTTAATATGAAGAAACTCTAATTTGCGCATAACAAAAAACCGCCCGGATGGTTCCGGGCGGTCTGGGAAGATTGGTTTTTATACGTGCTGCTTCTGGCCGAGACGTTCTGTAATTTCGTCGACAAGCTTTTTCGCGCCGTCTTCGCTGAGGATCAGTTTCCCGTCGATCAGGCGGAGGTTGTCATCGGATACGTCGCCTGTGATGGCGCAAGTCATGTTTGGCATGTATTTTTTAAGGATGATCCTGTCGTCATCCACGTAGATCTCCAATGCGTCTTTTTCCTTGATGCCGAGCGTGCGGCGAAGTTCGATCGGAATGACTACTCGTCCAAGTTCATCGACTTTACGTACAATACCCGTCGATTTCATCCAGTATTGCCCCTTTCGAGTTCTATCTTATTTTTCGTCAAGATTCGACAAGCTAATTGACTGAAACTATCATACCAACTAATACCAATACCGTCAATTTACAAAGCCGAAAAGTTTTATTAAAAACAATAATTTTTCCGGCCTAAGTCAAATTTATATCATTTCGGACAATAAATAAAGTGTTTTGTTAGAACACACTCAAAAAAGTACTAATGCAGGGATAATGTTAACTGGAAATTGGCCTGCCGGCTTGCCTGCATTGAAGTGAAGGGAGTCATCCGGTAAAATGGAGGGAAATGCATATTCATGGAGGCCTAGGCATGAGTAAACAAAAAACTTTCTACCTGACGACGCCGATTTATTACCCGAGCGGCAAGTTTCACATCGGTACCGCGTACACGACGGTGGCGTCCGACACGATGTCACGCTACAAGCGGCTCCGCGGATACGATGTCCGGTTCCTGACCGGAATGGACGAGCACGGACAGAAGATCCAGCAGAAAGCCGAAGAGGCCGGCATGAACCCGCAGGAATATGTCGACGGCATAGCCGAAGGCGCGAAGAAGCTGTGGGACCTGATGGACATCTCTTACGATGACTTTATCCGGACAACCGAAAAACGCCACAAAGAAGGCGTCGAAAAGATTTTCCGGCAATTCCTTGATAACGGCGATATCTATAAGGGCGAATACGAGGGCTGGTACTGCACACCGTGCGAATCGTACTTTACCGAAGCCCAGCTGGATGACGGCAACTGCCCGGACTGCGGCCGTCCCGTCCATAAGGTGAAGGAAGAGTCCTACTTCTTCAATATGAAGAAGTATGCGGACCGCCTGCTTCAGTACTACGAAGAAAACCCTGGGTTCATCCAGCCGGAATCCCGCAAAAACGAAATGATCAACAACTTTATCAAGCCGGGTCTCGAGGATCTCTCGATTTCCCGCACATCGTTTGACTGGGGCATCCGGGTACCGGGAGATCCGAAGCATGTCATCTACGTCTGGGTGGATGCCCTGTCGAACTACATCACATCGATGGGATACGGGTCGGAGGATGACTCGCAGTTCCGCAAGTACTGGCCTGCCGATGTCCATGTCGTCGGAAAGGACATTGTCCGTTTCCACACGATCTATTGGCCGATCTTCCTCATGGCACTGGACCTCCCGCTGCCGAAGAAAGTATTCGCGCACGGATTTATCATGATGAAGGACGGAAAAATGTCGAAGTCAAAAGGCAACGTCGTTTATCCGGAAATGCTGATCGAGCGCTACGGCCTGGATGCGACCCGCTACTTCCTTCTTCGTGAGCTGCCGTTCGGTTCGGATGGTGTGTTCTCGCCGGAAGCATTCGTCGAACGCATGAACTACGACCTGGCGAATGACCTCGGCAACTTGCTTAACCGTACGGTGTCGATGGTGAACAAGTACTGCGGCGGGCTCGTTCCGTCCAACCCGGAAAGCTCGACGGAATTCGACGAGTCGCTTCGCGGAGTGATGAAAGAAACCGTGCGGAAATACGAGCAGGGCATGGAAAACATGCAGTTCAGTGTTGTCCTGTCCGATATCTGGGCACTGGTTTCCCGTACGAATAAATACATCGACGAGACCCAGCCTTGGGTGCTCGCGAAGGACGAGGCGAGAAAGGGCGAGCTTGACTCCGTCATGCATCATCTCGTGGCAAGCCTTCACGAAATTGCCGTCCTGATCCAGCCGTTTATGACGAAAGCGCCGAAGCAGATTGTCAGCCAGCTCGGCCTCGGCGAAGAAACGCTTGCCTGGGAGACACTGAGCGGCGGTGCGATCAAGGAAGGCACGAAAGTCGTCGAAAAAGGGACACCGGTGTTCCCGCGTCTCGACCCGGAAGTGGAGATTGCCTATATCCGCGGCGAAATGCAGAAATCGGTCCAGCCGCAGGCGGAAGAAGCCGCAGCGGGCGAAGACAGCGCTGCGCAATCCCCGGAAAAGCCGGACGTTTCCGAAATCATGATCGATGATTTTGCAAAAGTCGACCTCCGGGTGGCGACGGTGACCGCCTGCGAGAAAGTGCCGAAGGCGGACAAACTGCTGAAGCTTCAGCTTGACCTCGGCTATGAGACCCGCCAGGTGGTTTCCGGCATCGCGAAGTTCTATGAGCCGGAATCGCTCGTGGGCGAGAAAGTCATCGTCGTTGCCAACCTGAAACCGGCGAAACTGCGGGGAGAACTTTCCCAGGGCATGATTCTTGCGGGTGAGCAGGACGGCGTCCTCAAACTTGCATCGGTTGACCCGGCACTTCCGAACGGTACACAGATCCGGTGATTCCGGACGCATATGCAACGTTCATCATGACCTGAAACGATAGAAAACCGGAGGACTTTTGTCCTCCGGTTTTCCGTTTTCTGGATGACGGGATTCGGTTTCTTTGACTTTTACCATGACTTCCCTTACAAATTGAGAAGTCTCGAAATAGAGCCTTGTAATTAAACTAAATCTAATTTGTAATCTAAATGTAATAGAACTGTGAAATTTGAAAAAGGATTTATGTATAGACTTGAACAATACATTGGGAGAGTGAAACGCATGCTGATCGACACACATGTGCATTTGAATGCAGACCAATACGAGGAGGATGTCGATGAGGTGATCCGCCGTGCGCTTGACGCGGGCGTCGAAAAAATGGTCGTCGTCGGGTTTGACCGGCCGACCATCCGGCGCGCGCTCGAGCTTGCAGAAACGTATCCGTTCATCTACCTGGTGATCGGCTGGCATCCGGTCGACGCAGTCGACTGCACGGAAGAAGATCTCCAATGGATTGAGGAAATAGCAGCCGAACATCCGAAAGTTGTCGGCATCGGCGAGACCGGTCTCGACTATCATTGGGACAAATCGCCGAAGGACGTCCAGCAGGAGCTGTTCCGCAGGCAAATCGCGCTTGCGAAAAAGCTGAAGCTTCCGGTCATTATCCATAACCGCGATGCAACAGGCGATGTGGTCCGCATCCTCAAAGAAGAACATGCGGCAGAGACGGGCGGCATCATGCACTGCTTCAGCGGCAGCCCGGAAACGGCAAAAGAATGTGTGGAGATGAATTTCATGATCTCCCTCGGCGGGCCGGTGACATTCAAAAACGCCAGGCAGCCAAAAGAAGTCGCTAAGGAAATCTCGCTTGATCATCTGCTTGTCGAGACCGATGCGCCGTATCTTGCGCCTCACCCGTACCGGGGCAAGCGCAATGAGCCGTCCTACGTCCGGCTCGTGGCGGAGCAGATCGCCGAGCTCAAGGAAATTCCTTTTGAGGAAGTAGCCCGCAAGACTACCGAAAACGCTATGAAAATTTTTGAGATTCGTGAATAGAAGGGTCTAAACCGGCCTACACTTCATCCGTGCTGCGGCACAGGAAAAATCCGGTTCGGTTGACAATCCGGAAAACCGGCCGCTATAATCACTCGGGTGATAAGGAGGAGTTTTTTAGTGTCTATGAATTCCACGGAAAACAAGCATCCCAGATTTATGACAGGCAAGAAGATCATCATGTCCATCCTGACGATCGCGCTGTTCGCGGGCGTCATCACATACGCAGTCTATGAGGGGACCAAAAAGAACGTCACCCTATCCGAAGACGGAGAGCAGACGGAATTCCGCACGCATGCGGGTACAGTCGGCGAACTGCTGAATGAGCAGGACATCGCAGTGGGCGAACATGATGACCTCTCGCCTGCCAAAGATACGGAACTCGAGGACGGTGCGTCCATCGAGTGGAAAAAAGCCAGACAGTTTACGATCAGCGTAGACGGAGAAGAAAGCAAAGTCTGGTCGACAAAAGAGGATGTCGATGCGCTTCTGGCGGAAGCCGGCATCGAACTCAATGAACATGACGCCATCACGCCGGCACGCGGCAGCGAGCTCGGTGAAACGGATACCGTCAATATTGAGAAAGCATATCAAGTTGCCATGATCGACGGGGGACAGGAAAGCAAGGTCTGGACCACTTCGACTACGGTCGCTGACTTTTTAAGCAAGCAGGGCATCAAGCTCGGTGAGAACGACCGCGTGGAACAGGGCCTGGATGAAACCGTCAAGCCGGGATCCAGCGTCAAGGTCGTCCGGGTAGAAAAGGTCACCGATGTAGTGGAAGAATCGACGGACTTCACCGTACAGACGAAGAAAGACAACAGCCTGCTGAAAGGCAAGGAGAAAGTCGTCCAAAACGGTGAAGCAGGTAAAGTGGAACGCACGTATGAAGTCATCAAAGAAGACGGCAAGGAAGTCACACGAAAGCTCCAAAATGAAAAAGTGATCAAAAAGCCGGTAAACAAAGTGGTCGCAGTCGGTACAAAAGCCCCTGTGCCTGCAAAGGCAGTCGCCTCGAAATCTTCCGGCAAGGTCGTGCAGGCATCGGCCTCCCGCAATGAGGCACCGTCCGGCGGCAAGGAATTCTATGTAACGGCTACCGCCTACACGGCATCCTGCAACGGCTGCTCGGGCATCACGGCAACAGGCATCAACCTGAAGGCCAACCCGGGCGCAAAAGTCATCGCGGTTGACCCGCGCGTCATCCCGCTCGGCTCCAAAGTCTGGGTGGAAGGCTACGGCACGGCCATCGCAGGTGACACCGGCGGCGCGATCAAAGGCAACAAGATCGACGTCTTCGTCCCGACAAAAGACCAGGCCTACAGCTTCGGCCGCAAAAAAGTGAAAATCAAGATCCTTAACTGAGGATGAACGGATCCGCGGCCAGGTGCCGCGGATTTTTTATCTGCTTGGCCAGTGAGCTGAAATATGGGACACGGATGAAGCATGGTCCGCAGAGTTGCAATATGGAGTCGGCAAATACAATATAGGCGGCTAATTTGCAGCATGGCTTCCGGAGCTGAAATATGAGGAGCAGATTTGAAATATGGAAGCAGGAAATACAATAAGACCTCGTAAGTTGAAATATGGCTCCGGAAATTGCAATACTGCTTGCGCCGGTCGTTCTCCTGTTTGCACCAACTCGGGTAACTAAGCCTGGTTCAAGGTGACATTAGATTAACTTAAGACTGATCAAAGGCTGATATAAAGTTGGGGGACAGACACAGGGGGATTGAGAAACGGGCAGAGGGAATTGTCAGTGCTTATGTTAGCAGGTGCATGGGGACCCTAAGGATACGCCAACGTACCGGCTTTCTGTACATTCAGGCCGTCTGCCGGTAAAATTGGAGGAAATGAACGAAAGAATGGGATCATCAGTGACTATTGAAGAAATCATCGTCGTGGAGGGCAAGTCGGATACCATTGCCGTACGGCGCGCGACCGGAGCGGACACAATCGAAACGAACGGCTCCGCCGTATCCAAGGAAACGCTCATGAAGATCCGGCACGCCCAGGAAAAACGGGGCGTCATCGTCTTCACTGACCCGGACTATCCTGGGCAGCGCATCCGCGCGATCATCGAGGAGCATGTGCCGGGCGTGAAGCATGCCTTCCTTCCGAAGGCACAGTCCATCTCGGAAAACGGCCGGAAAGTCGGCATTGAGCATGCCGCGGACGAAGACATCAGAGCGGCGCTTGCAGCCGTCCGGACGCCGGTGCAGGAAGGCGGCGGGGAACCGCCCGTCACCGATGCCGAGCTGGTCAGCCTGCGGCTTGTCGGTCATCCGGATGCCAGGCGCAGGCGCGAGCGGCTCGGCCTCCTGCTGCAGATCGGACAGACCAACGGCAAGCAGCTCGCCAAGCGGCTCGCCATGTTCCGGATCAGCCGGGAGGAATTCCTGGACGCGGTCCAAGCCATTGACGAAGAAGGAGACATCCATGCATAGAGACATCGCCACACCCGGACGGACGAAGGAGATCCTCGACAAGTACGGGTTTTCATTTAAAAAGAGCCTCGGCCAAAACTTCCTGATCGATCCGAACGTCCTGCACAAAATCGTGTCATTTGCGGGCCTGACCGAGAAGTCGGGCGCAATCGAGATCGGTCCCGGGATCGGTGCGCTCACCGAGCACCTCGCCAGGAATTCCGGAAAGGTTGTTGCGTTCGAGATCGACCAGCGCCTGCTGCCGGTACTGGAGGACACGCTTTCGCCTTACGATAATGTGAAGGTTATCCATAAGGACATTCTCGAGGCGGACGTCGCGGCAGTAATCGGGGACGAATTTGCCGGCATGGAACATATCGCCGTGGTTGCGAACCTCCCGTATTACGTCACGACGCCAATCCTGATGAAGCTGCTTGAGGACCGCCTGCCGATCGACTCATTCACTGTCATGATGCAGAAGGAAGTGGCGGACCGGATCAGCGCAAAGCCGGGCACGAAAGAATACGGCTCGCTGTCCATCGCGATCGAATACTACACCGAGGCGCAGACGGTCATGACAGTGCCGAAGACCGTCTTTATGCCGCAGCCGAACGTCGCATCGGCGGTCGTCCACCTGAAGCGCAGGAGTGTGCCGCCGGTTGCTGTCAGAGACGAGGACTTTCTGTTCAGGGTGACGAGGGGATCATTTGTCCAGCGCAGGAAAACGATCCTGAACAACCTGCAGACATCACTTCCGGACGGCAAGGAACGGAAAGCGGAAATTGCGGAAGCGCTCGGAGAAGCGGGCGTTGATCCGGGCCGCCGCGGAGAGACCCTGACGCTCGAAGAATTTGGCCGGCTTGCCGATGCGCTGTATCCGAAATTTGGCGGATAATTGTTACAAAAAAATTGCAAAGCCATTAAAAGTGGAAAATGCAGAAGAAAAAACATTGACATACGAACAGCGCATTGATAAAATTTTAAATTTAATTGACAGAAACTTTGAAATGTGTTATCCTTACATACAGTGAGGTGTAAGCGATAATGCCAAAAACATTAGCTGATATCAAGAAGGCGCTCGATTCTCATTTAGGTCAGCGTTTGCAACTTAAGGCGAATGGCGGCCGGAAAAAGACGATTGAGCGTGCCGGTGTCCTTCGGGAAACGTATCATGCCGTCTTTGTCATTGAGCTCGACCAGGAGGAGCATTCGTTCGAGCGGGTCTCCTACAGTTATACCGATCTTTTGACGGAGGCCGTGGAACTGACATTCATCAACGGCTCAGAGAAAATGGATTTTGTCGTGAAGTAATGCAATTATTTATCCCATTTTTGCCCGGTCAAAACCTTTCTGGAAGGTTTTGACCGGGTTCTTTTTTCATTTGGAGACATACTACATGTGTCAGCCGAAGAGGAGGAAAAACCGAATGGCTAGAAACGGCGGAGTAATGTCCCAGCGTCTTAAGGAAGAGATCGCGAAGGAACTTGGATTTTACGATGTTGTGCAGCAGGAAGGTTGGGGAGGCATCAAGGCGCGTGACGCCGGTAACATGGTGAAGCGGGCGATCGAGATGGCGGAGCGGAACATGGGCGAAGGCCGAAAGTAACGCTTCTGTAACCCAAAATCCAAAAACGGCTGACACCGGGCAGACGGAATTTTTTCCGTCTGCTTTTTCCATTCTCCCTGCCTATGGTAAAATAGGGGCATTGAATTTTGGGGAGGTGCCTTCATGATCCATGAAAAAGCACCGGCGAAGATTAACCTGACCCTCGACGTCCTCGGCAAGCGCCCGGACGGCTACCACGAGGTCGAGATGATTATGACGACGGTCGACCTGTACGACCGGCTGACCATCGAAGGCGCCAGGGACGGGAAGATTGTCATCAAGTCCTCCGACCGCTATGTGCCGGATGACCGGCGCAACCTGGTCTACCAGGCGGCGGACCTTCTCCGCAGGCGAATGGGCATCCGGGACGGCGTGACCTTTACGCTGGACAAGCGCATCCCGGTCGCCGCGGGACTTGCCGGCGGCAGCAGTGACGCCGCAGCGGCGCTCCGCGGGCTGAACCGGTTCTGGAAGCTCGGCCTGTCGCTGGACGAACTGGCGGAAATCGGGGCGGAGATCGGATCGGATGTCCCGTTCTGTGTATACGGCGGGACGGCATTTGCAACGGGGCGCGGAGAGAAGATCCGCCACCTGCCGGCCCCGCCGAATTGCTGGGTGATTCTGGCGAAGCCGGATATCGGCGTATCAACGGCGGACGTCTACGGGAAGTTCGACCTGTCCCGCGCCCGCCATCCGGATATCACAGCGATGGAGGCTGCGCTCCGCAACGGGGACTACAATGGAGTCTGCCGTAACCTGGGCAATGTGCTTGAGCCGGTGACGATGGAGATGCACCGCGAAGTCGCCATGCTCAAGGACGGCATGGAGCGGTTCGGCGCGGATGCCGTACTCATGAGCGGCAGCGGCCCGACGGTTTTCGGGCTGGTTTCACAGGAGGCACGGGTTGCCCGCATCGTCAATGGTCTGAACGGTTTTTGTCCGGAAGTGCACGCTGTCCGCATGCTTGGCGGACGGAACAGCACCCGGCTTGATTAAATCCGGATGTTTATGTTAATGTGAAGGTAAATTATTCGGATTTTACGAAAAGCCGGCTAGTTCCGGTTCAGACATAGGCTCAGAGGTGGACATCTTGAAATGGAAGCGCAGTGAACGGCTTGTCGACATGACCCAATATTTACTGGCCCATCCGCATACGCTGATCCCGCTCACACACTTTTCCTCCGCGTACGATGCGGCAAAATCCTCGATCAGCGAGGATCTTGCCATCGTCAAGGGAACGTTCGAGGAGCGGGGAACCGGCCGGCTCATCACCGTGCCCGGAGCGGCAGGCGGCGTGAAGTACATACCCGACGCCAGCAGGGAAGAGGCGCAGGAAATCATCGGTGACTTCATGGAAGCACTCAGCGATCCCGGCCGGCTGCTTCCGGGCGGATACCTGTTCATGACAGATCTGCTTGGCAATCCGGGGCTCATGGACCGGATCGGCCGGCTGTTCGCTGCACGGTACAAGGACTCGGATATTGATGCGATCATGACCGTCGCGACCAAGGGCATCCCGATTGCACATGCGATCGCCCGCCATCTGAACGTTCCCGTCGTCGTCGTGCGGAGGGACAGCAAAGTGACGGAGGGATCGACGGTCAGCATCAACTATGTTTCCGGTTCGAGCCGGCGCATCCAGACGATGGTCCTTTCCAAGCGCAGCATGCAGAGCGGCCAGCGCGTGCTTCTCACCGACGATTTCATGAAAGTCGGCGGGACGATGAACGGCATGAAGAACCTCCTTGCCGAATTTGACTGTGAGCCGGCGGGTGTTGCCGTGCTCGTCGAGTCGGAGGACGTGCAGGAGGAGCGGCTCGTGGAAGACTATGTGTCTCTCGTGAGGCTGCGCCAGGTCAATGAAAAAGAACGCACGATCGAACTTGTGGAAGGCAACTATTTCAGGGAAGGTGGAAACTGATATGAACTTGATCCAGACAGACAAGGCGCCTGCAGCAATCGGCCCTTACTCGCAGGGCATTGTAACAGGCGGCATCGTTTACACATCCGGCCAGATCCCGCTCACTCCCGAAGGAAGCCTCGTGGAAGGCGGCGTCGAAGAACAGACGCACCAGGTTTTCAAAAACCTCTCGGCCGTACTGGAAGCGGGCGGTTCCTCGCTTGACCGCGTCATCAAGGCAACCGTCTTCATCAAGGATATGAATGATTTTGGCACGATCAACGAAATCTATGCATCCTACTTCGGTGACCACAAGCCGGCACGCTCCTGTGTGGAAGTCGCCCGCCTTCCGAAAGACGTCCTCGTCGAAATCGAAGCGGTCGCCCTTGCCAAGTAAGAGATTCAAAGACAACGGCAGCTCCCTATGCGGAGCTGCCGTTTTATTATGCGGAAATCTCCAACGGATCCCGTGAGCCGGTGCATGAACATCCCCAACTTTGAATAGTTTAAAAATTTCGTATTGTAAGAAGGGGATTTACCATTTATATTGAATATAGACAACCAAGAAGGTGCTGAAGGTGGTGAAAATGTGGAAGTAACTGACGTGAGACTTCGTAGGGTAGAGACTGATGGCCGCATGCGGGCCATTGCTTCCATCACAATTGATGAGGCATTCGTGGTCCATGATATCCGGGTCATCGACGGCAACGACGGCCTGTTCGTCGCCATGCCGAGCAAACGGACGCCGGATGGCGAGTTCCGGGATGTGGCGCATCCGATCAATTCGGATACGCGGCAGATGATCCAGGAAGCTGTGCTGGGTGCCTATCACCTGACCAAAGAAGAAGAACCGACTCTCGAAGGGGCCGGCGCATAACCGCCCCCTGCCAGCCGTCCCCGTTTCCGGTGACGGTTTTTTCATATTCCTCCCGTCTGTCGCCTTTTTCAAATTCTTGTTAAACTGGAAAGACGCGAGGGAGGGTCAACATGAAAAAGATACTGCTCGGCACCGTCATACTCCTGCTGGTTTTCCTGGCAGGATGCCTGGACAAGCCGACACCGGAAGAACGGCTGGCGGAGTATGTCAGCCATTGGAACAAAGGCGACTTTGCCGTGATGTATGACCGCTATCTGACTGCCAAGACGAAAAAGGCTTTTCCGGAAGACGACTTCGTCACGCGCCAGGAAAACCTCTCTGAAGACCTCGGGATCGGCAACCTGGAGGTGACTTATGAAAAGCCCGGTGAGGACGCCAAATGGGACAAGGACCAGCCCGCCGAATTCAACATCCGGGTGAAGATGGAGACGCTTGCCGGTCCGGTTGAGTTCGACAAGCCGATCAGGCTCCGCCATGAGGAGCGGGAAAACGAGAAAAACTGGTTTGTCGAATGGGATCCTTCCTACATCTTCCCGGATCTGGAGCCCGGTGATGAAATCGGCGTTTCCCGCACAGAAGCGAAACGGGGAGAAATTGTCGACAGGGCCGGCATCCCAATTGCGAAAAACGGCACCGGCTATCAGGTCGGCATTGTTCCCGAAAAGCTGGATGAAACCAGAAAAGCGGACATCGCCCAACTGCTCGGCACCACGCCGGAGGCCATCGACACCAGCCTGAATGCGGCATGGGTCAAGCCGGATCTGTTTGTCCCGATCGGAAAGACGGCCAAAGGTAATCCCGCACGGCTGGAGCAGCTGCTTGAGATCCCCGGTGTCGCGGCACGGGAAATCGGCATGCGGGAGTATCCCTACGGCCCGGCACTGGCCCATCTGACCGGCTATATCGGTTCGATTTCCGCCGAACAGCTGGAAAAGCTGGAGGACAAGGGCTACTCGGAGACCGACCAGATCGGCAGACGCGGCCTGGAGAGCCTGCTTGAGGACCGGCTCCGCGGCACGGATGGCATGAAGATCACCATCAGGAAAGCGCAGGAAGGCCTGGAGCCGGTGACCGTCGCCGAGCGCGCACCGGAAGACGGGGAAACAGTCAAGCTGACCATCGATGCCGAACTGCAGAAGGTCACCTACGATTCGATGAAGGGAGAGCCGGGCACAGCTGCTTCCGTCGATCCGGAAACCGGGGAAGTGCTGGCACTCGTCAGTTCCCCGGCCTATGACCCGAATGAGTTCATCACCGGAATGAGCGGTGCACGATACCGCGAGCTTGAGGAAGATGAAAAGACGCCGCTGTTCAACCGTTTTGCCCAGAGTTATGCGCCGGGTTCGACCATAAAGCCGATTACGGCGGCCATCGGAATAAAAGCAGGCACACTTGATCCGGCGGAAGGACTCACGATTACGGGAAAGACTTGGCAGAAAGATGCTTCCTGGGGATCGTACCGGGTGTCCCGCGTGCATCCGGAGGCTCCGAACCCGATTGACCTGAACCGGGCGATGGTTTACTCGGACAACATCTATTTCGCTCAGCAGGCGCTCGCAATGGGGAAGGACACTTTGGTGGAAGGCCTGAAACAGTTCGGCTTCGGCGAGCCGATCCCCCTCGAGGCGATGGAGCTGAAGGCTTCCCAAGTCTCCAATAACGGCACGATCGGCTCGGAAGGCCAGCTGGCAGATACATCATTCGGCCAGGGCCAGATGCTGACGAACATTCTGCATCTCGCATCGATATACCAGCCGATTTTGACAGGCGGTACGATGCATAAGCCCACCTTGCTGTTTGACGAGGAAGACGGGCAAGTATGGAAAGAAGGACTGATTGACCCGGCACATGCCGAGATGATCCGATCCACGCTCCGAAACGTCGTGCTGGACGGCTTCGCCCAGTCTGCGAATCTCGCGGACGTCCCGATCGCGGGCAAGACAGGCACGGCCGAACTGAAGGCGGCCGGAGAAGACCGGGGCAAGGAAAATGGCTATTTCGTTTCCTATCCTGCCGAACAACCGTCATTCATCCTGGCGATGATGGTGGAAAACATTGAAGACAACGGCGGCAGCGACTATGTCGCGGCCATGGCAGCGGAAGTCCACCGTTATGCGTCCGGACGATAAGCCCATTCATGCAGCTGCTCCCGTCCGGGAGCGGCTGCTTTGTGGGAATGGCCAAAACTTTCTGCGGCTGGTGTTTGCCGTATCATGATGGACTTGGTATTCCGGGGCAGGAACGTCCGGTGTCCCGGATGTCAAGCCTGCGCCCTGTAAATTGTTGAAAAATGGGCCGTTTTCGTCTATCGTTAGAGGGAAATCCAAGTAAAAAAGTTAGGGGAACTGCCTGATGACGAATACATATGCCGTAATCCTGGCAGCCGGCCAGGGAACACGCATGAAATCAAAGCTCTATAAAGTGCTCCACCCGGTATGCGGTAAACCGATGGTCAGCCATGTTGTCGACAATGTCCGGGGAGTCGGCGCAGACCGCGTCGTCACGATCGTCGGGTTCGGCGCGGAAAAGGTCGAGGAAGAAGTCGGCGGACGCAGCGAGTTTGTCCTGCAGGAAGAGCAGCTGGGAACCGGCCATGCCGTTCTTCAGGCAGAACAGAATTTGGGCGGCCTTGACGGCACGACGATCGTCGTGTGCGGGGACACGCCGCTGATCACGCCGGAGACGATGAAGGCGCTGATCGACCATCACAATGAAACTAAAGCAAAAGCCACGATCCTGACCGCATTCGCGGACGATCCGACGGGCTACGGACGGATCATCCGTGACGGGAACGGAAACTTCCTGCGCAGCGTCGAGCAGAAAGACGCGAGCCCCGAAGAACAGCAGGTCAGGGAGATCAATACCGGCACCTATTGCTTCGACAATAAAACCCTGTTCGAAACCCTCCAAAAAGTCGGCAACGACAACGCGCAGGGCGAGTACTATCTGCCGGACGTCTTCGGCATCCTCCTGTCGGAAGGCGAAACGATCGCCGCCTATGCGACAAATGATTTTGAAGAAACGCTCGGCGTCAACGACCGCGTTGTGCTGGCGGAAGCGGAGCGGGTGATGCGCCGCCGGATCGCCGAGAAGCACATGCGGGGCGGCGTCACGATCCAGGACCCGGCCAACACCTATATCAGCGCGGATGCCGAGATCGGCCGTGATACCGTCCTCATGCCGGGCACAGTCATCGAAGGCCGCACAGTCATCGGCGAGGATTGCCTGATCGGACCGGGCAGCCAGATCAAGGACAGCGTCATCGGCGACCGTGCGACAATCCGCCAGTCCGTCGTCATGTCCAGCAAAATTGGGGAAGACGCGGCGGTCGGTCCGTTCGCCCATATCCGCCCGGAATCCGATCTCGGCAACAGCGTGAAGATCGGGAACTTCGTCGAAGTGAAAAAGTCGAATCTCGGGGAAGGCAGCAAGGTCTCCCACCTCAGCTACATCGGGGATACGGACATCGGCGAGCGCGTCAACATGGGCTGCGGTACGATCACCGTCAACTACGACGGGGCCAACAAGTTCCGCACGACCATCGAAGATGACGCCTTCGTCGGCTGCAACTCCAATCTGGTCGCACCGGTCACTGTCGGAAAAGGTGCATACGTCGCCGCCGGATCCACAGTGACAAAAAATGTTCCTGAAAATGCCCTTGCAATCGCGCGCTCCAGGCAGGAGAATAAGGAAGGTTATGTTGAAAAAATGAACAAAAAGCGATCGGAGGAGCAATCCAAAAAATGACGAACCATTATCCGGACCATAAACTGAAGATTTTCTCCCTGAATTCAAACGAGCCCCTGGCCAAGGAAGTCGCCGACGAGATCGGTGTTCCGCTCGGCGCATGCTCGGTCAACCGCTTCAGCGACGGCGAGGTACAGATCAACATTGAAGAGAGTATCCGCGGCTGCGACGTCTTCATCATCCAGTCGACGTCGGCACCGGTCAACGAGAATCTCATGGAACTGCTCATCATGGTCGACGCGGTAAAGCGTGCATCCGCCCGCACGATCAACGTCGTCATGCCGTATTACGGCTATGCGCGCCAGGACCGCAAGGCACGCGCACGCGAACCGATCACCGCGAAGCTGGTGGCGAACCTGCTGGAGACGGCAGGCGCGAACCGCGTCATCGCGCTGGATCTGCACGCGCCGCAGATTCAGGGCTTCTTCGATATCCTGATCGACCACCTGGTCGCGGTCCCGATCCTCTCCGACTACTTCAAGGAGAAGAACATCCCGGGCGAAGAGCTCGTCATTGTATCGCCTGACCACGGCGGCGTGACGCGCGCCCGCAAGATGGCGGACCGCCTGAAGGCGCCGATTGCGATCATCGACAAGCGCCGCCCGCGCCCGAATGTCGCAGAAGTGATGAACATCGTCGGAAACGTCGAAGGCAAGAAGGCCATCCTGATCGACGACATCATCGACACAGCCGGCACGATCACAATCGCGGCAAATGCCCTCGTGGAAAACGGAGCAACTGAAGTGTATGCATGCTGCACGCATCCGGTCCTGTCCGGCCCTGCGATCGAGCGCATCGACAACTCGAAGATCAAGGAACTGGTCATCACGAACTCGATCAACCTTCCGGAAGACAAACAATCGGAGAAGATCAAGGAGATGTCCGTCGCGCCGCTCCTCGCCGACGCCATCGTCCGGGTCTTCGAAAACAAATCCGTCAGCACCCTATTTAACTGATTTTCTCAAGACCGCCCCCCGGGGCGGTCTTTTTCAATGCTGCCGCCGCGGAATCCTTTCCGGGACAACTTCGGTCCGGATGCATGGCCTGAATCTCCGATGTTTAATATCAAACTATTCGGGTAAACACTATGCATGACGACAAAACTATATGGATGGTGACTGCAGATGGCGACTACAATCAAAGCAGAAAGACGGGAAAAATCCGGACGTTCCACACTGACGGAACTCCGGAACGGCGGATATGTGCCGGCAGTGGTATACGGTTATGAATTGGATAGCGTACCGGTTGCGGTCCGCGAGAATGAACTGTTCATGACACTCCGCGATGAGGGCCGCAACGCCGTGTTCCAGCTGGAGGTTGAAGGCAAAAAAGTCAATGCGGTGCTCCATGATTATCAGATGGACGTAATGAAAGGCGAGTTCAGGCATGCGGATTTTCTCGCCATTGACATGAACACCGAGATGGAGGCGGAAGTGAACATCACCCTCACAGGGGATGAAGTGGCGCCGGGCGTCAAAGAGGGCGGCGTCCTCAGCCAGCCGTTCTGGACCGTCAACGTTTCGGCCAAGCCTTCCGACATGCCGGAGTCGCTCGAAGTCGACGTTTCCGAAATGGCAGTCGGAGACACCCTTACGGTGGGCGATATCAAGTCGAAATGGGGCGTGAATGTCGTCGATGAGGACGAGAAAGTGCTTGTCACGATCACTGCGCCTCGCACGGAACAGGCAGATTCCGATGCGGAAGAGGGAGCGGCCGATCCGGAAGCTGCACCGGATGCGGAAGCCGGCAATGGCCCGGACGAAGCCCCTCAGGAAACCGAATAACAGCAGAAAGAGGATTGCCCGGCCGCGGGCAATCCTTTTTGCCTGCCCGCATGTCTGAATCGTGGTAAAATGGGAAGCATCATTGCCAAGAGGAAGATGTCCATGAAACTTATCGTCGGGCTCGGCAATCCGGGCAGGCAGTACGAACAGACCCGCCACAATATCGGTTTCCACGCCATCGATGTGCTGGCGGACCGATGGAACGCCCCGCTCAACCAGACCAAATTCAACGGCATGTATGCGACGGTGCATCGCCCTGAAGGCAAGGCGCTGCTCGTCAAGCCGCTAACGTACATGAACCTTTCGGGGGAATGTGTCCGCCCGATGATGGACTATTTCGAAGTGCCGGAAGAGGACCTGATCGTCATCTATGATGACCTCGATCTGCCTCCGGGCAAGCTGCGTCTCCGCCAGAAGGGCAGTCCGGGCGGCCACAACGGGATGAAGTCGATCATCCAGCACATCGGAACTCGCGACTTTGACCGCATCCGGATCGGCATCGGCCGGCCGGATGTTCCGATGGCCGTGACGGATTGGGTCCTCGGAAGGTTCACAGATGAAGAGGCGCCGGACATGAGGGAAGCCGCGGAACGCGCGGCAGATGCCTGCGAGGCAGCCCTCCGGCACCCGTTCATCGATGTCATGAATGAATTCAACGCCAAGTGAGGCATAGCCTCCTCTGCTCTTGTCTATACTGATGGGAAAGGAAGGGGGCGCAGCATGGCGATCCGGTACCGTTGCCGCCACTGTGAAACGGAAATCGGCCGGCTTCCGTTCGGCTCTGCCGACGAAGCGAGGACGCTGCTCCGGCTCGGTGAAGAGGAAGCGGAGGAATTCATCCTGGAAGGGGAAGACGGGGACGCGACCGTCCAGTGCATCTGCAAAGATTGTGAGCAGTCACTTGACCGGTTTCCCGACTATTATTCCCTGCAGAAATGGCTGCAATGATGCCGTTGCTTTGGCACCCCGGGTGTCCAAGGCTTTTTCTGCGTTCGGGAACCGGCGCCATGCTGCGCGTTAAATCGGACTAATCTTCCCTCATGGAGGGAATCTGACAGATATAGAATGCTTCTTTTTTGAAAGGATGGAACCCATGGAAGAGTTACTCGATGTACTGGCCGGGGGAGGGGAGATTGCGGACCTCCTCGGCGATCTGAAGGAAGGCCGCGACCGGCAGCTGGTCACGGGCCTGGCGGGCGGCGCGCGTGCCGCCCTGTTTGCATTGGCCGCAAGGGAGACGGGCCGGCCCGTTCTCGTCGTCGAGCCGAATATGCTGCAGGCGCAGCGCACGTACGAGGACCTTGCCAGGCTCTCGGGAGAGGAATCGGTCCGCCTTTACCCGGCGGACGAACTGACGGCGGCCGAGCTGTCAGTCGCGAGCCCGGAACTCCGGGCGCAGCGCATCGAGGCGCTGGATCACCTCATGCGGAACGGCACCGGTATCTTTGTCACGCCGATTGCCGGGCTCCGCAAACTGCTCCCGGCACCGGCCGACTGGAAAAACGCCGCACTTTCTGCGGAGCTGGGTGATGAGATCGATCCCGCGGACTGGGCGGCGAGCCTCGTCGCCATGGGGTTCTCCCGCCAGCCGATGGTCACCTCCCCGGGCGAGTTCTCGCTCAGGGGCGGCATCCTTGATATTTATCCGCTCGACCTGGAGGAGCCTGTCCGGTTTGAGCTGTTTGATACCGAAATCGATTCCATCCGAACCTTCTCGGCGGATGACCAGCGCTCCACGGGCCGCCTGGACACCGTGCGGATCCTTCCGGCCCATGAATTCAGCTGGCCGGCGGAACGGCTTGCCGTCACAGCCGATCGGCTTGAAGCGTCACTTGCCGCAAGCCTCAAAAAGGTGAGCGACGAAGCGGCGCGCGAGGCGCTCCTCGAGAACATCGGCGCGGACATCGCCCTCATGAAGGACGGGGAAATTCCCGAAGGCGTCATGAAGTATGCTTCATTGGCAGGCGAAACGGCATTTCTGGGTGACTATTTCCCTGAAGAGGGCATCCTGTTCTATAACGAGGCCGGCCGGATCATCGAAGTGGCCGAGTCGCTGGAGCGGCAGGAGGGCGAATGGCATACCGAAATGATCGCCTCCGGGAAGCTGGTCCACGACGCGCGGCTCAGCCACACGTTCAAGGAGATCGACGCGATGGCCGGACAGAAGAAAGTGTACCTGTCCCTGTTCTCGCGTTCACTGCCGGGACTTGTCCTGAAGGACACCGTCCAGATCTCCTGCAAGCCGATGCAGCAGTTCCACGGCCAGATGAACCTCCTGAAGTCGGAGGCTGAACGCTGGCAGGCAGGCGGGTTTACGGTGCTCCTGCTTGCGGGAGACCGGGAGAGGGCGGAGAAAGTCCGCTCCATCCTCGGCGACTACGGCATGGAGGCGGACATTCCGGAAGAAGGCACCGTCCCGGGCTCCGGCATCCATGTGATCGAGGGGGACCTGTCGGACGGATTCGAACTGCCGCTCCGCCAGATCGCCGTCGTGACGGACAGCGAACTCTTCAAGCAGCGGTCCCGCAGAAAAGCACGTCCCCAGAAGCTGTCGAACGCGGAGCGGATCAAAAGCTACTCGGAGATCAAGCCGGGTGACTATGTCGTCCATATCCAGCACGGCATCGGAAAGTACATCGGCATCGAAACGCTTGACGTGGGCGGCACGCACAAGGATTACCTGCACATCAGCTACCGCGGCGACGACAAGCTATATGTGCCGATCGACCAGATCGACCAGATCCAGAAATACGTCGGGTCCGAGGACAGGGAACCGAAAATCCATAAACTCGGCGGCACCGAATGGAAAAAAACGAAAAGCAAGGTGTCCAAGGCGGTCAAGGACATCGCCGACGACCTGATCAAGCTGTATGCCAAGCGCGAGGCGGAAAAAGGCTTTGCATTCTCGCCTGACGACGACCTGATGCATTCGTTCGAAGCGTCGTTCCCGTATGACGAGACCGACGACCAGCTCCGGTCGATTGAAGAGATCAAGCGCGACATGGAGCGCGAACGCCCGATGGACCGGCTTCTGTGCGGCGATGTCGGCTACGGCAAAACTGAAGTTGCAATCAGGGCCGCCTTCAAGGCGGTCGGCGACGGCAAGCAGGTGGCCTTCCTCGTCCCGACGACGATCCTTGCCCAGCAGCATTTCGAAACGATGAAGGAACGCTTTGCCGGCTACCCGGTCGAGGTCCGGATGCTGAGCCGGTTCGGCACGAGAAAAGAGCACCAGGAAACGGTCAAGGGCCTAAAGGACGGCACGGTCGACGTCGTCGTCGGCACGCACCGTCTCCTCTCGAAGGATGTGGAATACCGCGACCTCGGCCTGCTCATCGTCGACGAGGAGCAGCGCTTCGGCGTCACGCACAAAGAACGCATCAAGCAGATGAAGGCGAACGTCGACGTCCTGACGCTGACGGCGACCCCGATCCCGCGCACGCTCCACATGTCGATGATCGGCGTTCGCGACCTGTCCGTCCTCGAAACGCCTCCCGCAAACCGGTTCCCGGTCCAGACCTATGTCATGGAATTCAGCGGCCCGCTCGTCCGGGAGGCGATTGAGCGCGAAATGGCTCGCGGCGGCCAGGTGTTTTATCTCTATAACAGGGTCGAGGACATGGCGCGCAAGGCGGAGGAGATCCAGATGCTCGTGCCGGAGGCCCGCATCGCGACCGCCCACGGCCGCATGTCCGAGACGGAACTTGAAGCCGTCATCCTCGCTTTTCTGGAAGGGGAGTACGACGTCCTCGTCACGACAACGATCATCGAGACGGGTGTCGACATCCCGAACGTCAACACGCTCATCGTCCATGACGCCGACCGGATGGGCCTCGCCCAGCTGTATCAGCTGAGGGGACGGGTCGGACGTTCGAACCGCGTCGCCTATGCGTACTTTCTCTACCAGCGCAACAAGGTCCTGACCGATGTGGCGGAAAACCGCCTGCAGGCGATCAAGGAATTCACCGAGCTCGGATCCGGCTTCAAGATTGCGATGCGGGACCTGTCGATCCGGGGCGCGGGGAACCTGCTCGGTGCCCAGCAGCACGGCTTTATCGATTCGGTCGGGTTCGACATGTATTCGAAGATGCTCGAAGAAGCCATCGAGGAAAAGCGCGGCAACGGCAAGGAAGAGGAAGTGCCGGATGTCGAAGTGACGCTCCACACCGATGCGTACTTCCCGGACAGCTTCATCCCCGACGGCTTCCAGAAAATCCAGATGTACAAGCGCGTCAAGGCGGTCGCGACCGAGGAAGATTATTCGGAGCTGGTCGACGAGATGGCGGACCGCTTCGGCGACCTGCCCCTGGAAGCCGAGCAGCTCCTGAAGGTCGCCCTGATGAAAGTGTGGGCGCGTGAGGCCGGCGTCGAGTCGATCAAGCAGCAGGGAGACCGGGTGATCATCTCGTTCACCGAGGCGGGGACGCAGCAGGCGGACGGTGCGAAGATCATGGAGGACACGCTCCAGTACGGCCGGGCGGTCGGCTTCCACGTGGAGGACGGACGGCTGCTACTCACGGTAGACGGATCGAAAACCGGCAAAAAGACGCTGTTTGATGTGCTGGAAGGCGTCATGAAAATTTTGCCGGATGCGAAAAAACAGGAAGTATGACCTGCCGGCAGGGCGGGATTGCATAAATTGGCTAATCGTGATGCATACTAAGCGCGCGCAGAACTATCCGAACGTCGAAAGCGAGGCATCACGAATGAGAGCAACAGGTATCGTCAGACGGATCGACGACCTCGGCCGTATTGTCATCCCGAAAGAAATCCGGCGCACCATGCGCATCCGGGAAGGCGATCCGCTTGAAATCTTCACTGACCGGGACGGGGAAGTCATCCTGAAAAAGTATTCCCCGATCAGCGAGCTGGGCAGCTTTGCCCAGGAATATGCAGAAACGCTGTACGAAACATTGGGGACACCGGCGCTCATCAGCGACCGTGATGAAATGATCGCGGCAGCCGGCCTCCCGAAAAAGGATTATCTGGGCAAGCGGATCTCCGGTGAGCTGGAGGAGATCATGCTCGGACGCTCGATCGTCACGGAGAAAAACGAAAAGTCCCTGGAATGGGTGCCCGGCGTCACCGAACAGATCAAGTCATCATGCATCTGCCCGATCGTTTCGGGCGGCGACCCGATCGGCGCCGTCTACCTGCTTTCGAAAGTCCATTTTATCGGTGATCCGGAAGTGAAGGCGGCGGAAACTGCAGCCCACTTCCTCGCCAAGCAGATGGAGCCGTAATCGCCAACAACGATACGAACGTATAGAGTGGCCGGAGGGCCGCCGCACTTGCCGGAGACATCCGGCGGGGCGGCGGCTCTTTTGCATAGTTTTACTTGGAATTCCGGGGCTTGTTCCGGGGTTATCAAGCACTCCCCCCAATTTTTGAAGCACTTAACATCAGATTGAAAGCACTCTCCCGGAATTTCACGGCACTCACGGTGAGCTGTGAAGCGCCCGGCAATCCGGCCACGTTCCGGCACGTTTGTCCGGCGTGCTATAATGGGGATATTCTTGGAAAAAAGGAAGCCTGAAGCATGCAGCAGCAGTGGAACATGAAGACCTTCATGAGAGGCGCGGCGCTCCTTGCCGCTGCCGGCATCATCGTCAAGATCCTGAGCGCGGTCTACCGCATCCCGTTCCAGAACCTGGTCGGCGACAAGGGGTTTTATATCTACCAGCAGGTATACCCGTTCATCGGTATCATCACGGTGTGGACGTCTGCGGGATTTGCGGTCGCCGTCTCGAAGGTGATGGCCGACCGGGACCGGTCGGAAAGCGGCGCCGTCATGAGGATTGCGCTGGCCTGCCTGGCCGTGGTGTCCGGCGCAAGCTTCCTCCTGCTGTTTTTGGGGGCGGATAGGATCACCGGATGGATGGGCGACCGGCAGCTGGCCCCGCTCCTCCGCGCCGGCTCGCTTGTCATTTTGTTCATGCCGCTGCTTGCCCTGCTGAAGGGTGTCTACCAGTCGGAAGGGCGCATGGCGCCTGTCGCGGGCGCCCAGGTGGCCGAGCAGGCCGTCCGTGTGACGGTCATCCTGGCGGGCACGCTTATCGTCGTCGCGGCCGGCGCCTCGCTTTACATGGCGGGGCAGATGGCGATGTGGGGCGCGGTCGCGGGCGAGGCGGCGGGCGTTCTTCTCCTGCTCGTCCTGTTCAGGAAGTGGACGGGCCGCCCGGACATCAGGGACCGCTCGGCATCCGTCCGCGCCTGGCCCGTCGTGAAGGAACTGACGGCAATCAGCCTTGCTGCGAGCCTGAGCTCGCTGATTCTGCTTTTCTTCCAGCTGGTCGACTCATTCACGGTGTTTAACCTGATGGCGGAATCGATGGAGCGGGAGACGGCGATGGAAGCAAAGGGCGTCTATGACCGCGGCCAGCCGCTTGTCCAGATGGGCATTTTACTCGCCTCGACGCTGTCGCTGTCGATCGTGCCGCTTGTCGCGGCCCACACGGCGAAACGAAAGGGCCGGACGGCGGATCCGTTTATCCGGCTGTCCTGGCGGCTCGCCTTTTTATTTGGCTGGGCAGCTGCGCTCGGACTGATCCTCGTCCTGCCCTATGTCAATGAAATGCTGTTCGAGACCAGGAGCGGATCCGCCGCCATCATGGTGTTCTGCATCCAGATATTCGAGCTGTCGCTGATCCTGCCGATCATGGCGGTGCTTCAGGGGCTGGGCCGGGTGAAAGTGCCGGCGCTCCTGCTCCTGCTGGGCCTTGCCGTGAAGGCGGGGGCCAACTGGCTGCTCGTCCCGCAGGCGGGCATCCTCGGCGCCGCGATTGCGGGGGTTGCCGGATTTGCCGTTGCCGGTGCGGGGATTCTGGTCTACTTCAAGAAAGTATGGCCGGTGCGTCTGGCCGGAGGCCGGTTTTACCGGATGATCGCGGCGGCGTCCCTGTTGATGTCGGCCGTCCTCATCCCGTGGATGCTCCTGGCCGACATCTGGCTGTTTGACGCGTTCCCTGCACGGATCGGCGCAACACTTACCGCATTGACCGGCGTCGCGATCGGCGCGGCTGTGTTCCTCGCCGTCATCGCGAGATCGCGCGTTTTGTCGGAGAGGGAATGGTACCTGATCCCGTTCGGGCGCAGGCTTGCCGCCCTGCAGCTGATAATGAACAAATCCAATAGGAAGTGATCCCATGAATGAAATCACCGTGATCGGCCTCGGGGCGTCGGGCCTCGACGGGCTGCCGCTCGGCGTCTACCGGCAGCTGAAAAATGCCGGCCTCGTCCATGTCCGGACCGAGGACCATCCCGTCATCGCAGAGCTGGAGGCGGAAGGCATCCGGTTCCGTACGTTCGATGACGTCTACGAAAAGCATGACACCTTTCCTCCCGTCTACCGCGAAATCGCGGATGCGCTCCTGGCGATGGCTGAAAACGAACCGGTCGTGTACGCCGTGCCCGGCCACCCGCTCGTTGCCGAACAGACCGTCCAGCACCTTGTCGAAGCAGAGCGGGAAGAAAGGGTCAGCCTTCATATCGAAGGCGGCCAGAGCTTCCTCGATCCGGTATTCAATGCGCTCCGGATCGACCCGATCGACGGCTTCCAGCTGCTTGACGGCACGGAGATGCACCGTGACGACGTGAAGATGAACCAGCACGTCCTGATTGCGCAGGTGTATGACACGTTCAGCGCCTCAGACGTGAAGCTGACGCTCATGGAAAAGTACCCGGACGACCATCCGGTGACGATTGTCACGGCAGCCGGCTCGTCTGAAGAAAAGCTCGTCACCGTCCCGCTTTATGAGCTGGACCGTACGGTGGAGACGAGCAACCTCATGACGGTCTACGTCCCGCCTGCCGCCCGCCTTGAAGAGCGGCTGAAGGAATGGGACGCCTTCCGGGAGATCATCCGCATCCTGAGAAGCCCGGACGGCTGCCCGTGGGACCGCGAACAGACCCATGAGTCGCTCCGGAAATACATGATCGAGGAAGCGCATGAGCTCGTCCAGGCAATCGATGACGGGGACGATGACGCCATCATCGGCGAGCTGGGCGACGTGCTTCTCCAGGTGTTCCTCCATGCCCAGATCGGCGAGGACGACGGCTACTTCCAGATGGAGGATGTGCTTGAGGCGGTCGCGGAAAAAATGATCCGCCGGCACCCGCATGTGTTCGGCGATGCCGATGCCGCGGACTCCGATGCCGTCGTGAGCAACTGGCAGGCGATCAAGGAACAGGAAAAGGGCGGAATGTCCGGCTCGGTCCTGGACGGGCAGGAGCGCTACGCCTCCTCGCTCCTCACGTCGTACAACTACCAGAAGGAAGCCGCAAGGCACGGATTCACCTGGCCGGACGCGGAAGGCGCCTGGGAGAAGTTCGAAGAGGAATGGGAGGAATTCTGCCGTGCAGCAGAGAATGGGGGAGAAGGCGAGCGGACCGACGAGTTCGGCGACGTGCTCTTCACGCTCGTCAACCTCGCCCGTTATTATAAGGTGTCGCCAGAAGAGGCGATGGCCGGCGCCAACCGCAAGTTCAGAAGGCGCTTTTCCCATGTCGAAGAACGGGTCCGGGAAGGCCGGGGCCGTTTTGAAGCCTACACGCTCGACGAGCTCGACGCGTTCTGGGACGAAGCGAAACGATTGGAGAGGATGTAAGTGAGACTCGATAAATTCCTGAAAGTGTCCCGCCTGATCAAGCGGCGCACGCTCGCAAAGGAAGTCGCGGACCAGGGCCGCATTACGGTAAACGGCAAAAAGGCCAAAGCATCAAGCGTTGTCAAAGAAGGCGACGAGCTTGCCATCCGATTTGGCCAGAAGCTCGTCACCGCCCGTGTGGACATGCTGAAGGACTCCGTCAAAAAAGACGAAGCCGGCAATATGTTCACCATCCTGAAAGAAGAAAAACTCGACAAAGTCGAACCTGAATTCATCGACGACGAGGACTGACAGAAAACGGCCCGGAGCGTTCCCAGCGCCCGGGTCGTTTTTCTCTTGCCTTCCTCCCGGTCATGTTTCCCCGCTTCCGCTCATACAATGCGTTGAACGGACAAGGACAAGCGAAAAGGGGGAACGAACAGATGCAGATCGAACAGACGGACAATCCGGGCACCGCCTACCAGATTCCATCCGGCGACCACCACGTGTCGCTCCGAAACCGCAAAAGGATGGACCTGACGTCGGTAAAGGCGATCGATCGATTTGACCAGGAAGAGTTTATCGTGCGGACCTCGCAGGGGCAGCTCCAGATCCGGGGAGACGGGCTCCGGATCGTCCATCTCGATGTGGACAAGGGCCTCCTCACCCTCGAGGGGACCGTAAAAGTGCTCCAGTACGAAGATGAAGACGGTCATTCAAGGAATATCCTTACTAAGTTATTCGGATGATCGTTTCCCATCAGCTGCTCAGCCTGCTGGCCATGGTCGGGACAGGCATCCTCGCCGCTGCCGTCATCGACATGATCCGGACGGCGGGAGGCGGCACCCGGGCCGGCACCGCCATCGAGCTGATGGCGTGGCCGCTTTTGGGGTTGTTCGCGTTTTCTGTCCTGTTCGCCGTGCGCTCGGGTGAATGGAGGCTCTATGACCTGCTTGCCCAGCTGGTCGGTGTGCTTCTCTACGAATCTGCGCTCCACCGGCCGTTCCGGTTTGCGGGGAGACTGATTGCCGCGCTGGTCATCCGGCCGGTCCTGTTCCTGCTCGGGCTCATCTGGAGGACGGTGGCCTTCATTGTCAATATTCCGGTCCGCCTGATTCTCTTTCTGGTCCGGCTGCTGCTGCGCCCCTTCCAAAAACCGATACGGGCGATCCGCAGAAAAGCGGGGAATCTGTCAAGAAAAGTTCGCCGCAAGTTCCCCGGCCGCCCCTTAAAAAAGAGGTCCGCATGAGGTATAATGGATGAATCATGCGCTCCGACGCAGGCAGGGGGACCGAGGATGGAACAGAAAAGCAGGCAGGCAAACAGTCATGGGCCCGTCACACCGATCCAGACCGAGTATGTCCGGGCCCGGGAACGCAAGGAACAGATCAAGAAAGCGCGGAAAGTCCGGCTCTACCGGAGACTCGCCGTCTTTGCCGTCATCGCGGCGCTGACGTTCGGGTGGATGGCCTGGTCGCTCGTCGAAAAGAACCAGGCCATCGCAGCCAAGCAGGAAGAGAAAAAAGCCGCTTTGGCGGAACTGGAGAAACTCCAGGAAGAAGGCGCGGCCCTGGAACTTGAGCTCGAAAAACTTGACGACCCGGAATACATCGCCAAGCTCGCCAGGAAGGAATACCTCCTGTCAGAGGAAGGCGAAATCATCTTCACGCTCCCGGACGAGGAGAAAAAAGACAAAGACAAAGAGAAAAAAGACGGCGACTCCGAGGAGTAAACCGTCTTCTATAAATGGGGGACAGCAGCGGCCCGGGATTGACCGGAGGAGCCGCTGCTGTTTTTAATGGGGATGCGGATGAGGAAAGGATCCTCTGAAACTCCGCCCAGTCCAAGAAAAACGGCCGATTCATTGACACTCTTTGATTGTTGGTTATAATTAGGTCAAGGGACTTGGTCTGTCAAGACCCGGAATATGTATGCATGGCTGTCTGAACAGCCCGCTTAATCTTTAAGGAGGAGCATTTTTTTTATGTCAATTGAAGTCGGCAGCAAGGTACAGGGAAAAGTAACAGGAATCACCAACTTCGGGGCATTCGTTGAGCTGCCTAACGGGAAGACTGGCCTGGTCCACATCAGTGAGGTTGCAGACCACTACGTCAAGGACATCAATGATTTGCTCAAGGTCGGAGATACCGTAGAAGTTAAAGTGATGAATGTCGGCAATGACGGGAAAATCGGCCTGTCAATCCGGAAGGCGAAGCCGGAATCCGAGCGTCCTCAGCGTCCGGAGCGCCCATACCGCCCGCGCAGCGGCGGCAACCGTGGCGGCAGCGACCATGGACGCGGAGGAAAAGAAAACTTCGAGCAGAAGATGGCACGGTTCCTGAAAGACAGTGAAGACCGTTTGTCCACCCTCAAGCGCGCGACTGAATCCAAGCGCGGCGGCCGGGGTGCGAGAAGAGGCTGACTTGCTGACTGCTTCGATCGAAAAAAATCTCTGATATAGATGCCCGGGAACAGCCCGGGACCGCTTCGGCGGCCTGTCGGATCCAATCCGGCAGGCCGCTTTTTATTGCCGTCATCCATCAGCTTAGAGAAAGGCGCTGACTTGCATGGGTGAAAAGGCGGAATTCCCCCGGATGAAATCCCCTGGCCCGCCACTATCCGTCAATGTTCCGCATGAAACAAGGCGGGCGGCGCATCCGGACATGAAAAAACCGGCCCTTCCCGTTTTGGGAAGGGCCGGTTTACATATGGCGGCGGAGGGGATCGAACCCCCGACCTTACGGGTATGAACCGTACGCTCTAGCCAGCTGAGCTACACCGCCGTGTTTGCGACACTTCCATATCATACAGAGCATTACAGCCGGTGTCAATCCTTTTCTAATCCGGTGCTTTAAAAAATCTGCCGCAGGATTCGCCGATTTGCCGCCATGTTCCGCTTATCCGGAAGATTCCAAAAAAGAGGCTGATTCCGTCGAAAGTTTCTCCGGGCGGGTTGCCAGGAACAGACAAACTTCCGTGAATCGCCCCGGTATACTCAGGACACTTGATTCAAAGACGAGGGGGAATCGAATCATGAGATTATTGGGGAATGAGGCATGGCAAAATGCAGGCATGCCATTCAGGCGCTGGGCGGATGCTGTGTCCAGGCGCAAGGTGAAGATCGGATTCTCGCTGTTTTTCCTGGCAGCTTCGTTTTTCCTTTCAAGGGCGGTGCTGTTCGAGGCTGCGGTGCCTTTCCTATTGCCGGTGTGGGCGCTGGCGGCGATCCGATACCGGAACTACCTGCCGTTCGTCATCATCGGCGGGGGGCTCGGAAGCCTGATGCTCGGACCGGGGCAGCTGGCGATCCACGTCCTTCAGATCCTGCTGTTCCATTCGATCATCCGTTTCCGCGTCTTCAGGAAGTCGGTGCCGGTGACGCTCGGTCTTGTCGTTTTGGCGATCCAGTCGGTCTGGCAGATGGCGTCCTACGGCGGCCAGGTGGCAGGCGATGTATGGTTCCTCATCGCCTGTGAAGCCCTGCTGACGGCATTTATGGCGGTGTTCCTGTTTGCGGTGTTTACACAGGCGCACAAGTTCCTGCATGAGCGGTGGACGGCGGAGCGGGCGGGGGCCGCTTTCCTGGTCGGCGCGATCATGATCACGGGAATGGGCGGGATCATCTACGGACAGTTCTCGCTTCCGGCCGTGCTGATCCACCTCGCCGTGCTGTTCTCGGTGTCGGTCGGGGGGCTGGCAGCGGGGACGGCCGCGGCGACGGTGATCGGGACGATCGTCAGCGTGTCCGATCTTGAGTTCAGCGGCATGATCGCGCTTTATGCACTGACCGGCTTTTGTGCGGGGATCGCGGCGAAGGCCGGCAAGCTCGGCATCGCCGCAGCCGCGCCGCTCGCATCGGTGTTCTTCTATATGTATGACGAGACCTTGCCGCTTGATGACGTCCACTTTATGTCGATGGCGCTCGCCACGCTGCTGTTCCTCTGCATCCCGAGCCGCTCGCTTGCGTTTGTGCGCAGCCGGGTGAATCCGGACCGCACCGTTCAGTCTGAGCGCCGGAGAGTCTGGCTCGAAGAGAAGATGGACAGCCAGCTGCATGATTTCCATCAGTTTGCACACTTCATGTCGCAGCTTGTAAGCGATCACAACGGCAGCAGGGAAGACGAGGGGCAGCGCCGTCCGCCGTCCATCTGCCAATCGTGTTTCCGCTACGAAAAGTGCTGGGCGGATCCCGAGGACGGCATCGCACCGCTCCTGGATGAATGGATGAAAGCCCAGGCTTCGCCGAAACGGGGCCCGAGAATCAGGATGGAGGAGCGGATCGGGTACAAGTGTGTGCGTTCCACGGGACTGATGCAGGAACTTGAGGAGGACTATTCCCAGGCGGTCCTGAACAATCAGCTTCATCACGGGCGGAAGATGCTTGCGCTTCAGCTCCGCGACATGAGCCGCCACCTGAACGACATGATGATGAATATGAAAGAAGAGATCAAGACGTTCCGCCCGGAAGAAGAGGAGCTCTCCGCACGTCTGCACAAACTGGAAATCCCGCATTTCCAGGTGGACATCCTGTCGGAGGAGCGCGGTGCGCGCAAGATTGTCTGCTCGATGCCGGATCGCAAAAGCGAATGGGAGACGGAGCGAATGGTCGCGGAGCGGCTCATCATGCCGGTCCTGAACGAGATGTACGGCGAGCCGTTCGAGGTGGAGAAGTCGGTGTTCCTGGAGGACCCGTTCCCGCATCTCCAGGTGACGTTCGTCTCCGCCGTCCGCTTCACGATGGACTATTCGGTCGTGTCATCTTCCAAGGACGGCACATTCCATGCCGGCGACTCCCACGAAGTGTTCCACCTGCATGACGGCCTTGCCGCGGTGATCCTGTCAGACGGCATGGGCTCGGATGCGCAGGCATATCGTGAAAGCCGGAAAGTGATTCGGCTCATGAGGGAGTGCCTGAACCGGCGGATGGATCCGGAAACGGCCATGCACACGCTTCATTATGTCATGTCGCTCAAGGGCGGGGATGACATGTACGCGACGGTCGACCTGGCGCTGATCGACCTGCAGGACGGCCGGCTCTGGTCATACAAGGCCGGTTCGATGTCGACCTACATCAGCCGGGGCGGGAAACTGTTCAAGCTTGAGAGCGCCGCGGTGCCGTTCGGCTTCCTGCCATCTTTCTCGGTGGACGCGAAGCGCCATGGCCTGAAGGCGGGCGATGTGATCGTCATGATGACGGACGGGATGTTTTCACCTTCTGTCGCCCCTGAGCAGCAGGAGCGCATGCTGGGCGCGGTGCTGTCGCGCTGCGAAGACCTCGGGACGGACGGGATGGCGGATTATATCATGCAGGAGATGGGCCGCAAATTCCGGCTGCCGTCGGATGACAGGACGGTGATTGTCATCAAGATCGAGCATACGGTCCAGAAATGGTCAATATTCACGCCGTATTCGACGGTTACCGGGAAGGAAACGGTGGTAAGATGAAAGGAAACAGGAGGAGGGATGCAGATGACGGAAGAACTGGAAAGGCAGGCGGCAGATCTGATCCGGGATCATGGATGGATCCCGGAAGGCAGCCGCGTGCTCGTCGCCTGCTCGGGCGGCCCTGATTCCGTCGCCCTCCTCCATGTCATGAAACGCCTCGGAGCAGCCGGCGGCTTCACGGTCGGGGCGGCACATGTCGATCATATGCTTCGCGGTGAAGAGTCGGCGGAAGACGCACGCTTTGTCCGCGCCATGTGCGCAGGGCTTGGCGTGCCTTTCCATGGAACGGCGATTCCTGTCGGAGAGATTGTGCGGCAGGAGGGGGGCAATGTCCAGGATGTCTGCCGGACGGAGCGGTACCGGTACTTCGCCGAAGTCATGGGGCATAAGGAATATGGGGTGCTCGCGACGGCACACCATGCCGACGATGTGCTGGAGACCGTGCTGATGCGGCTGGCCCGGGGCACGGCGGACGGTGCACCCGGCATCCCGGCATCCCGGAAATTCGGGAAAGGACTTCTCATCCGGCCGTTTCTTTTAAGTGAAAGAAGGGAAGTCATGGAGTACCTGGAAACGCATGGCCTTCCATTCAGGACGGACCCGAGCAACTTGAAGCCGGATTATACACGAAA
>NZ_AOFT01000022.1 GCF_000348905.1 Bhargavaea cecembensis DSE10 | reverse complement strand
AAAAAGGGGCGTCCTAGAAAGTCAGTTTTCACTGACTTTCTGGACAGCCCCGTCTATTATTTTTGTCTGGGCGAACGGGGCATTCATTTTCCCCGGAACCATCCGTTTTCACGGAACCGGGCAACGGCTTCAATCCGATTGCCGACATTCAGTTTGTCGAGGATGGTGGAAATGTAATTTCGAACGGTTCCTGTAGTCAGGAACAGTTCCTCTGCAATCTCCTTGGTTTCTTTGCCTTTTGCGATCAGTTCCATCACTTCGGTTTCCCTCGCGGTCAGGGGGTTCGGGTTGCTGAATGCCATGTCGACCAGTTCAGGTGCGTAGATTTTGCGGCCGCCTACGATCGATCGGATCGAATCGGCGAGATCTTCACTCGGGCTATCCTTCAGGAGGTACCCGTCGACATGTGCATGGCGGGCCCGCTCAAAGTAACCGGCCCTGGCGAATGTCGTCAGGATGATGATTTTGCATGGATGGTCTTTTAGCTCATCTGCGGCATCCAGACCGGTCATGACCGGCATTTCAATGTCCATGATGCATATATCGGGGTTGTGTGCCCTCACGAGCCGGACTGCCTCCGCGCCGTCAGCGGCCTGTCCGACGACGGTCATATCCTCTTCAAGGTCAAGAAGGGAAGCAAGCGCGCCAAGAAGGAGACGCTGATCTTCCGCAATCACAATCCTGATCATCCGATCCCTTCCTTTCTCCCTTCCTGGATCACATCCGGGACTTCGATGAGCAGGCGTGTTCCGCCCGCAGGCCCGTTACCTTCCACATGAAGGGTTCCGTTGACAAAGTCCAGTCGTTCTCTCATTCCCCTCAGCCCATTTCCCCGTGAAGGCCGTCCGCTGATTCCGATGCCGTCATCGCATACTTCCAATTGAATGCCCGCATTGGTCTCTGAAAGCCGGATTGTACAGGACGAAGCGCCGCTGTGACGGACAATATTCGTGACCGCCTCCATCAGGCACATTCCGAGAACATTATCGATCAGCGGCCCGGGCTTGAACTCATTTGGGTCATTGTTGATGGTGGCGTCGATTTCCGCAGCGCCGAGGATTTGCACGGCTCTGGCCATTTCGATTTCGAGTGTGGTGCCCCGCATGCCGGATACCAGGTCGCGCACTTCCTTCAGTGCGGTCCTGGCGGTCTGCCGGACATCGAGCATTTCCTTTTCGGCACGTTCTGCGTCCCTCCCGGCAAGCTTTGAGGCAAGATCACTTTTCATCCCGATCAGCGAAAGCTTCTGCCCGAGCGTGTCATGAAGATCTCTTGCGATGCGCTGGCGCTCCTCGTGGACAAGAAGTTCGCCGATCAGGCGGTTGGCATCTTCAAGTTTCTCTTCAAGAACTTCCTGGCGGTGCCGGCTGTATTTATGAAAAGGGATCAGGATGACGCCGATCACCGACATGATCAGGAACGAATATTGTGTCCTGAAGATTTCCGGTTCGGTGAAGATGACCAGGACAAGCGCGGCGACGGATGCCGCAATATTAAACGAGTAAAACAGGAAAAACGGTGTCCGTCTCCTGATTTCCCCGATAAACAGGGCCAGGAACAGGAAAAAGTAGATGTAGCCGAATGCCACGGTCAGCGTGAAGCTGATCAGGATTTCGAAGGTCAGACAGGTGTAGCGGACTCCTGTGTTCTGGGTGAAAGAAAATTTGTAGGCCACCAGGAAGAGCGCGAACAGAATGATTCCGATGCCGATCTCTCTTGCTGACATGGTCCTGAAGATGAAGAAGAAGGGCATAATCAAAAAGAAAACCCATGCGTAAATATTGAACCAGCGGTTTTTGGGATACAATTGATACCATTTCTGCACGGATGCCTTCAGTCCCATCAGTCTGTTTTCTGCATTATACCAGACTCCGGAAATGCGGACAGCCGCACCGGATTGATCCGGGCGGCTGTTCATCAGGATTTCCTCGCATCAGGCTTTGGCCGGCTCATGGCTTCGCCCAGTGCGGCGCGTGTGCGTGCCGGCGCGGAGGTCTTCAGTTCACGGAACGTGATGAATCGCTTGTTCGCTTCATCAAACAGCTTGAATCGGAGGGACTCCAGGCTGGTTTTGAGAGTGATGGTCGTCGCTTTCTGCAATGGCTCGACAGACTCATGGGCTTCTTCCAGCTTGTAGTTCGGTACGCGCGGTGCCAGGTGGTGGACATGATGGTAACCGATATTACCGGTCACCCATTGGAGCACGAGCGGGAGCTTGTAGTAGGAGCTTCCGTCAACGGCAGCCTTTACATAATCCCATTCGGACTCATCCTCGAAGTAGGAATCTTCGAACTGGTGCTGGACATAGAACAGCCAGATCCCGAGCATGCCGCCCACAAACATGATGATGCCCTGGATCAGGAGGAATGCCTGCCAGCCGACAAGAAGGGCGGTTACAGTGTAGATCACCACGACTGCAATATTGATGAACCAGGTGTTCCGGCGTTCTTTCGGTTTCGCATCCTTGCGGTTGAAACGGCCGGAGACAAGAAACAGATAAAGCGGACCCAGTCCGAACATGACGATCGGATTTCGGTAGAGGCGGTAGCCGAGCCGCTGGAGCGGAGTGGCTGCACGGTACTCTTCAACGGTCATGACCCAGATGTCACCCGTTCCGCGCTTGTCCAGATTGCCGCTTGTCGCATGGTGGATCGAGTGCTCCCGCTTCCATTTTTCATAAGGGAAGAGGGTCATGATACCTGTGATGGTCCCGAGTGTGTCATTGGCCTTTTTGTTCTTGAAGAACGAACCGTGGGTGCAGTCGTGGAAGATGATGAATGTCCTGACGAGGAACCCGGCTGCGATGACAGACAGTCCGACCGTGAGCCAGACGGAGACCGACAGGCTCATGTAGGCCAGTGCCCACAGGATGAAGAATGGCGGAATGGTGTTCAGGATCTGAATCACGCTTGCCTTTTTGTCGGTTGTTTCAAAAGGCTTCACGCTTTTTCGGAGCTGGATCGTTTTTTCTCTGCTCATGATTTTCCTCCCGGATGGTAGTGATGTTGATACTATCGTACCCAGTAGTGGATTTTGAAAACAGGCACAGGTGTAAACAGTTGCGTATGACAAGTGTCATGGTTGCCCCGGCATGTTCAGGGAAAGTAAACTATAAATAGGAAGAAAACGGGGGGATGAAAATGATCGGGCTGGACAAAATCCGGGAAGCTGCGGAGGAAATCAGTGATGTGGTCCACAGGACACCGGTGCTGACTTCATCGATGCTAAATGCGCAAACAGGAAACGAGGTGTTCCTGAAGGGGGAACATCTGCAGAAGACCGGATCATTTAAGATCCGCGGAGCTTCAAACAAGATTCTGAAAGCGGTGCGCGGAGGTGCACGACACGTGGTCGCTGCGTCTTCAGGCAACCATGGGCAGGCGGTTGCCTATATCGCCGGAAAGTCGGGGGTGCAGTCGACGATCGTCGTGCCGGAAGATGCTTCCCCCGCGAAAGTGGCGGCAATCGAGGCATATGGCGGCCGCGTGATCAGATGCGGGCTCACTTCAGCGGAGCGGATACCGGAAGCACTTAGGATCGCAGAGGAGACAGGGGGCGTGTTTATTCCTCCATATGACGACCCGGACATCATTGCCGGACAGGGGACTGCAGGCATGGAAATTTTATCGCAGGTTCCCGATTGTGAGGCGGTCGTCGTCCCTGTCGGAGGAGGGGGGCTTGCAGCCGGCATTGTCTGTGCCGTCAAACAGCTGAAACCGGACATTCTCGTGATCGGTGCCGAACCTGAGACAGCCGACGATACAAAAAAGTCTCTTGAAGCCGGCAGGCGGATCGCCATCGGGCCGACCCAGACAATTGCAGACGGACTGAGGACATCGATTCCCGGTGAAATGACTTTTCCGATCCTGCAAAATCATCTGGACCGACTTGTCACGGTTTCGGAAGAGGACATCAGCGAAGCCTGCAGGTTCCTGTTCCAGTATGCCAAACAGGTGGTGGAGCCGTCGGGTGCGGTATCGGTTGCTGCGCTGCTTTCCGGCAGGGCGGGTATCAGCGGAAAGAAAGTTGCAGCCGTGCTGTCGGGCGGAAATGTTTCAGCAGGAGGATTTGCGGAAATGCTGAAAATCTGACGGGCAACCTTGGAGTCGTTCATCGAAGTTCCATGACAACAGTCTGTCTCCATTTATAGAAACACCCTTGCCGTGGTACGATGTTATAGATAAAACAGCAGCATGGATAGGAGTGGCACAAATCGATGACAAAGGAAATGACAGAGCAGGAGTTCCTGTCTCTGATCCGGCCGGGAGATGACCTGGTCGTTCCGATTGCCAACGGGGAACCGTTCCGCCTTCTGGATATTCTGGAAGCGCATGCGGATCATTTCGAAGGCGTCAGGATCCATCAGATGCATGTGCTTCGTGAACGCCGCTATATTAAAGGCGAATTTGACGGAAAGCTGAACCATGTGTCTTATTTTCTCAGCGGTGCGACCCGGAAGGCTTACCATAACGGCACCATCGAACTCGTTCCGAACAACTTTTCCGATGTTCCGTATCTGCTGAGGCGGACCACCAAACTATCACTGGTCATGGCCAAGGCCTCTCCGATGGATGAACACGGATATTTTTCACTCGGAACCAATGCAGACTATGTCGCGGAATTTATCGGGAACGTCCCGTTTGTGCTCGAAGTGAACGAAAACATGCCGAGGACATTCGGACAGAACCAGATTCACATCAGCCAGATCAAAGGCTATATCCGCCACGATGAGCCTCTCTATCACGCTGAAGCCCCGCCGGTGACCGAGAAAGATATTGCCATCGCCGAAAAAGTCGTGGAGCGGATCGAAGACGGGGATACCATCCAGGTCGGAATCGGCGCCATCCCGAATGCCGTCCTGTCGATGCTCAAAGATCACCGCCACCTTGGAATCCATACGGAGATGCTGACGAGCAGTGTCGTTGACCTATACAATTCCGGAGCAGTGGATGGCACGAGGAAAGCAACCAACCGGGGAAAGATCGTTTGTACATTCGCACTCGGTGATCAGAAACTGTACGATTTCCTCCACGACAATCCCGGTGTGGAATTTCAGCCGGTCCATATCGTGAACAATCCGGCGAAAATTGCGCTGGAGGACCATATGGTCTCGATCAACGCCTCAACTGAAATCGACCTGTATGGCCAGGCGGCTTCCGAAACGGTCGCGGGCAAGTACTATTCACTGAGCGGCGGCCAGGCGGACTTTGCAAACGGCGTCCGATTCTCAAAGTACGGCAAGGGATTCATCTGCCTGCACTCCACTGCAAAAAATGATACGCTGTCGCGGATCAAGGTGGCCCTCGCGCCCGGCTCGGTCGTGACGACGTCCAAAAACTCGGTCGGTTCCATCGTCACCGAGTACGGAATTGCAGACCTGTACGGCCAGCCGTTTTCCGAAAGGGCGCGCCGGCTGATCTCCATCGCCCATCCCAAGTTCCGGGAAGAACTTGAGTTTGAAGCGAAAAAAGCCGGTTTCTTTATCTGACACCCGGGAGAGAGCAACATGGGAAAAAGAAAGCTGTATTCCTGCATCATGAGTGCAGGGGAGGGGCAGTCCGCATTGTGTACGGGCACTGCGGGCGGTAAAGGGGAATGAGCGTCTACTATCAATTGATTTTGTATGTGCATGTATTCAGCGCAGCTCTTTCTATCGGGCCGTTCTTTGTCCTTGTCCCACTGATCGGACGGATGAGGTCAGCCGGTCAGGACGCCCTGGATGTCCAATTGTCGGTTTTCCAATCGGCGGTCCGGATCGTCAAGCACGCCGGCCATCTTCTTGTCCTATCGGGCGTCCTTCTGATTGTTTTATCCGGATACAGATGGACGGATTCATGGGTGGCCATGACGATTCTGGTCATGTTCGCCTCCATCGTTTTTCTTGCACGGGCATTCAAGCCTGTCATCCGGGAGATCAAGATAGACGGGGCCGGCCGGCAGCGGCTTTTGTCGGTCCTGAACAGAAATCTTTGGTCGTATATTCTGCTGCTGATGCTCATGTTGTACTTCATGGTCGTCAAGCCGGATTTCTGGTAAACCGAAAACGGGACGGACCGGTCAAAATGACCGGCCGTCCCATTTTTGTTGGTTAGCTTTGCCTTTACATGCAGGATTGTCCTTGGGTTCGTACCGATATAGTGAAAGGATTACAGAGCTCGGTCATCCACTGAATCGAGCCATTCGGTGATGGGGCCGATGACCGATTCGATGCAGCCGTCCTCAAAAGGCGATAGGAGGTTCGCTTCCTTTACCAGTTCGGTGAATGGGAGGGAGCCGCCGAGCCGGCAAAGGTTCAGATAATCGGCCCATGCCGCGTCACGTTCTTCCCGGGACCGCTTCCAGAATTGCAGCGCACAGATCTGGGCAAGGCAGTAATCGATGTAGTAGAACGGCACTTCATAGATGTGGGCCTGGCGCTGCCAGAATCCGCCCTCTTCAAGGTATTCGAGGCCTTCATAATCTCGATGGGGAAGATAGTCGGTCTCGAGTTTCCTCCAGGCGGCTTTTCTCTCCTCAGGCGTCATTCCCGGGTTTTCATAGATGATATGCTGGAATTCATCGACAGCCACTCCATACGGCAGGAACAGCAATGCCGAACTGAGATGGCTGAATTTATATTTCTCGGTGTCTTCCTTGAAGAATTGTTCCATCCATGGCCAGGTGAAGAACTCCATGCTCATCGAATGGATCTCGGCCGCTTCACTGGTCGGCCAAATATATTCGGGCACCCCGATCTCCCGGCTGGAGTAGACCTGGAATGCATGGCCTGCCTCATGCGTCAGGACATCGATGTCATCGGATGTGCCGTTGAAGTTTGAAAAGATGAACGGGGAAGCATAGTTATCAATGTATGTGCAGTAGCCCCCGCCTTCTTTTCCTTTCTTGGCGATCAGATCCATGAGGTCCCGCTCCATCATGAACCTGAAAAACTCTGAAGTCTCCGGAGAAAGTTCATCGTACATCTTTTTTCCGTTTTCGATGATCCAGTCCGGATCTCCCTTTGGTACTGCATTGCCGGTGACAAAGTTGAGTCCTTCATCATGGAAGGTTAGGCGGTCCGCTCCGATCCGTGCCGCCTGCCGCTCGTACAGGCGGGTGGCAAGAGGCACGATATGCCGCTTGACCTGTTCGCGGAAATTCTTCACCATCTCCCGGTCGTAGCCGATCCGGTTCATTCTCAGGTAACCGACTTCGACAAAGTCTTTGTAGCCGAGGGTCTGTGCAATCTGATGACGGACCTCGACCAGTTGCCGGTAAAACCCGTCAAACTCTTTTTGGTGCTCGGCAAAAAAACCGAATCGTGCTTCATTGGCCGCTTTTCGTATTGCCCGGTCTGTCGATTGGGTATAGGGGCCGAGCTGGGCAAGTGTGAGAGTTCTTCCGTCGAACTCAATCTGTGCAGAAGCGATCAGTTTGGCGTATTCGGAGGCCAGCTTGTTTTCCTTCTGGAGCAGCGGAATCGCTTCTGCCGAGAAAGAGCGGATTTTCTGGTCAGCGATCGTGAACAGTTGTGTGCCCCAGCGCTTTTCAAGCTCTTCCCGGAACGGGCTAGCAACCAGCTCCTTGTAGAAGGCGGTGTTCAGTTCGTCAAACTCAGGTCCGATGTCATTGAAAAAGTCACGCTGCTTCTCATAGTAGGCATCATTGGTGTCGATGGAGGAGCGGATGTACACCAGATTGGAGGCAGTGGAAAAGTCGTTTGCCAGCCGGTTCAGTTCTTGTATTTCCTGGTCCTGGGCATCGGCAGTACCGGCTTTCCGGAAATTGGCGAGATGTTTGTTCCACTCCGCCTTGAGCGCTTCCATATCCGGCCGCTTATATTCGTAGTCTTTGAATGTGGTCACCATTGCACTCCCTCTCGAGAAAATGTCTTCCTCCCCATTTTTGATGAATACGGAAAATTTTGCAATGGTATTTGGCGCTGGGTCGAGGGAAAATCTTTCGCCGAAAAACCCCCTCCCGAAAATGCGGGAGGGGGCTTGTGCCGTTCAGCTATAGAGTTCAAGTGCATTCATAAGAGTAGCCTGTGTTTTGATGCCCCGGAATTCAATGCCGAGCTGCACGGCGGTCTGCGCGATTTCCGGGCGGATGCCCGAGAGGATGGCTTCCACACCGATCAGCCGGAGTGCGTCAATCAGCTGGAACAGCTGGTGGGCAACCATCGTATCGACGATCGGCACGGCCGACAGATCGATGAAAAGCATGTCCAGCTTTTGCTTGGCCGCCTGCTCAAGACCGGTTTCAAGAATGATGCGGGCACGGTATGTATCAATGTCCCCGACCAGAGGCAGGATACCGATACCGCGCTTGACCGGAATGACCGGGCTGCTCAACTCGGTGATCATCTGCTGCTGTGATGAGAGAATATTCTTATGGGCCTCTTCAAAGTGACGCGCGAAATTCTCCATGATAAAGTCGAATGCGTCATTGACAAGATTGCTCCAGTAGAAAGCATCCTCAATAGAGAATTCCTGCTTTTCGGAAAGTATATAGTTTTTCACGCTGTTCCAGTAATCGGTCCGGATTACCCGGAACTGTGAGATGGTTTCATGCATGGTCACACCGCTTTTTACCCAGTCCGCGGCAACGGATCCCGACCATTCATCAATATGTACTTTAAATTCATTGTTGCTTTCAACGAAGATCCGGCTGACGGCTTCGATCAGCTTATCATGCTGAAGATGGAGCTTGCCTTTGTCCCCGGCATGAAAGACGGATTCCGCTCCGCCGCCAGCGCTCCGCTCGAGCCACTCTTCCGCCAGCTCTTCCTTCCTGCCGATGATATACTCGTAGATGTCCTCCCGCTTTCCCACACTATAACAACCTTTCGTCATTTATTTTCCGATAGTCCTGCATCCGCCTCCTATTTTAAAGCAACACAGAAGGCGATGCACGGGATAAGGTCGGAGCAATGTCTTTTCCAAAGGACAGGTTACCGTTATAATGTGAACTGAAAAGAATTCTCAGCCGCATCTAAATAGGAGTGAACTTATGTTGGAAAACGGACATGAAGTATTTGATATAACGATTATCGGAGGAGGCCCTGCCGGACTCTTTGCTTCTTTTTATGCCGGCATGCGGGAGATGAAGGTCAAGATTCTCGACAGCCTTCCTCAGCTTGGCGGCCAGCTATCGGAGCTTTATCCGGATAAATATATTTATGACGTCGGCGGCTTTCCGAAGATTCTCGCGAAAGACCTCGTGGCAAACCTGACCGAGCAGGCACAGTACGGCAAGCCGGAAGTGTGCCTCGGCGAAACCGTTCTGGCCGCGAACCGGGATGGCGATCTGTTCGTCATCGAGACGGATAAAGGCGTCCATTATTCCCGTACGGTACTGATCACCGCGGGCGTCGGAGCATTCCAGCCGCGAAAGCTGAACGTGGAGGGAGCCGAGTCCTTCGAAGGGAAAACCCTGCATTATGGCGTGAAGGACCTGTCAAGCTTTAAGGGTACTGAAGTCCTCGTATGCGGCGGAGGCGACTCCGCAGTGGACTGGGCGCTGATGCTTGAAGGCGTGGCGGACAAAGTGACCCTTGTCCACCGCCGCGAACGCTTCACGGCACATGAAACGAGTGTCACGAAGCTGCATGAGTCGACAGTCGAAGTGAAGACATCCCACAATGTCAAAATCCTTCAGGGGGAAGAGGGCCGGCTTGATGAAGTCGTTCTGGTCAGCAAGGAAGGCGACGAAACAAAACTCCATGCCGACCATGTCATTGTCAACTACGGTAACGTCTCTTCCCTCGGTCCGCTTAAAGAGTGGGGCCTGGAGATGGAGAAAAACTCGATCGTCGTCAATACGAAGATGGAGACCAATATCGAAGGGATCTACGCTGCGGGCGACGTGACCACTTACGATGGCAAAGTCAAGCTGATTGCCGTCGGCCTCGGGGAAGCCCCGATCGCCATCAACAACGCAAAGGCTTATCTGGATCCGAAGTCCCGTGTCCAGCCGCTCCACAGCACATCCGTATTCAAATGACGGGAAGGGAGCAGGCAGAGGCGGTGATCCGTTACATCCGGACCGAACGTTCGATCCGTCGCTTGCAGCAGCGGACAGAAGACGTCGAATGCGAACTGATCCTGACGAAAGATGCCGTCATTTCTTCAGAACGTGATTTTCCGCTGTGGAAAGTATGGGATATCAGTGCAAGGACAGCATCGGGCAGATACTGGTTTTTGTACCTCCATACGGATGAAGGCGTGTTCGCATTCCGGACGGAAGAACCGCCGGATGGTTTTATCGGCAGATACAACAAGTTGAAGAATTGAACAGACAGGCCCGCCAACCGGATGGCGGGCCTGTTTTCCGTTGTTTCCCGCTACACATCCGGTGCGTTTTTTGTTATATTGGTGTGTGGCATTTTTAATCTTAAAGGAGAAAGGGAATGGTGTCGGATTATGGGAAAATTCACACACAGAGTCCTCTTGTATTATAAATATGTGCCGATTGAGGATCCGGAAATTTTTGCGGAAGAACATCTCGAGTTCTGCAAAGGACTTGGACTGAAAGGCCGGATTCTGATCGGCAGCGAAGGCATAAACGGAACGTGCTCCGGCACGATTGAACAAACACAAAAATATATGGATGCGATGCATGCTGATGAACGTTTCAGCGACATGGTATTCAAAGTGGATGAGGCGGAAGGCCATGCATTCAGAAAGATGCATGTCCGCCACCGCAAAGAGATCGTCAACCTCAGCCTTGAGGAAGATGTGGATCCAAATGAACTGACCGGTGAGTATCTGGAACCCGCGGAGTTTCTTGAGCAGATGCAGCGTGATGACGTCGTCGTCCTTGACGCCCGCAATGATTATGAATATGACCTTGGCCACTTCCGCGGCGCGATCCGTCCTGAAGTGGAAACATTCCGCGACCTTCCGGAATGGGTACGCGAGAACCGCGAGAAGTTTGAAGGCAAGAAGATTTTGGCCTACTGCACCGGCGGCATCCGCTGCGAGAAGTTCACAGGCTGGCTGAAGCGTGAAGGCTTCGAAGATGTGGCGCATCTCCACGGGGGCATCGTCTCCTACGGAAAAGACCCTGTCGCCAAAGGCCAGCTCTGGGACGGCCAGTGCTATGTATTCGATAACCGCATCGCAGTGCCGGTCAACCAGGTTGAACACGTCGTTGTCGGCCGTGACCACTTTGATGGCACGCCATGTGAGCGTTACGTCAACTGCGCTAACCCTGAGTGCAACAAAAAGATCCTGGCGTCAGAAGAAAACGAGCTGCTTTATCGCCGCAGCTGCTCCGACGAATGCCGTGAACATCCGCGCAACCGCTACTTCCTTGAAACCGGTATGACCGAAGCGGAATGGCAGGAGAAAGTCGACGAACTCAAAGCCCAACAGGCATGATTCTGGAACCCGCGCACCGGCGCGGGTTTTTTGATGCCTAAGAAAACCTGTTTTGCCCGCACGGTTTCTTAAAGACTTGAAAATCGTCAACTGCAATGACCTACAGTGCTATACTGGTGAAGTTGATTTGAATTTGGAAGGATGGAAACTGTTTATGGAATGGAAAAACATATATCGGGGCCTCATGATGGGCATCAGCGATCTGATTCCCGGGGTCAGCGGTGGGACGATTGCCCTGATCCTCGGAATTTACGATCGTCTGCTGTCATCCATCAGCGGATGCTTCAGCAAGGACTGGAAAAAGCACCTCCTGTTCCTGGTCCCGTTGGGAGCGGGTATTGGAGCGGCCCTGCTGCTGTTCAGCCGGCTGATTGATTATTTGCTGACGTATCATATCGTTCCGACGCAATTCTTCTTTATCGGGCTTGTCCTCGGTGTCTTGCCTTTTCTGTCAAGAGAAGCGGGTATGTCACGGAACTTCCGCCCTTTTCACTACTTGCTCCTTATCGTGGTCGGAATCGCGCTTGCGGCGACCGCTTTCCTGAGTCCGGCAGAAACTGAACCGATTCGTGAACTGACGGCTTCCAATGCCCCCGGCCTGTTTTTTGCAGGCTGGCTCGGCAGCATGGCTATGCTTCTGCCGGGGATCAGCGGTTCGTTCATTCTGTTGTTGCTCGGTGCATATTCAACCGCGATTGCAGCATTGTCTGACCTGAACCTGCCGATCATTGCGGTGATCGGTGCGGGTGTAGGAGTCGGCTTTATCATCAGCAGCAAAGTGATCCACTATCTGCTCAGCAGAATCCCTACCGTGATGTACGCCATCATCATCGGCCTGATCGCAGGTTCGGTGTTTGTGATTTTCCCTGGGCTCCCCGGAGATTTCCTGACCGGGCTGATGAGCCTGCTAACATTCCTCGCCGGTCTGTTTTTGACGGCAGTGATCGGCAGGGCGGGGAAGAATCATGAAGTACGATGAATAGGGAAAGAACGGTACGTGCGCTTGCACGCACCGTTCTTTTTTTGTATAACGGATAAAAGCTAGTGAGTGGGAGGGGTTTGAGATGTGCGGAAGGTTTACGCTATATATTCCGTATGGTGAACTGATCGAGCGATTTGGGATCACCCGGACATTTGAAGAAGAGGAATATTTTCCGAGCTACAACATCGCACCGACCCAGCAGGTGGTCGCCGTCATCAGTGATGGCAGGGAAAACCGGATGGGCAAACTGCGCTGGGGGCTTGTCCCCAGCTGGGCAAAAGATGTGAAAATCGGCAGCCGAATGATTAATGCACGGGCGGAAACCCTGGCGGAAAAGCCGAGTTTCCGTCAGGCATTCGAGAGGCGCCGCTGCATCATTCCGGCCGACTCATTCTATGAATGGCAAAGGGATGGTGAGATCCGAAGGCCGATGAGGATCAGGCTTAAGGACGAGCCGGTGTTCGGAATGGCAGGACTGTGGGAGACCTGGATCTCACAGGAGGGAGAAAAAGTCCACACTTGCACGGCCATAACGACCCGGCCGAACCGGCTCATGGAGAAGATTCATGACCGCATGCCCGTCATTCTGGATAAGTCCGATGAAGCAGAGTGGCTGAACCCGGACAACCGGGACACCGGATCACTGAGCCGGCTGCTTGTCCCATTTGAAGCGGACAGGATGGAAGCTTACGAAGTCTCACCTGATGTGAACTCACCAAAGAACAATAGCCCGGAACTGATCGTGCCATACTGCTGATTTGGGCGGATACTGTCGTCATTATGGATGAAACTGCTCCTCTCTTGCTCAGTTAAGCGATTCTTCTTCTCTAAACTTCAGAATACTAGTATAATATTCACAACTATAGGTCGGAAAATTAAGGCTTTGGGTCGGGTGGCGCGACTTAAGGCTCGATTTTTTTACAGGAGAGCGGGTTTTAAAATGGAAAACACAGAGCTGTTCCAAGCAAATATCACTGGATATCTTTATACGGTATTGCATATCGAGAGCGGACATTATTGCATGATTGCAAACGGAGAAAAAGAATCCATCAGGCTTCCTTCACCATTGGATCACTCTGTCCACGACACGGCCCATTTTCGGGATCTGCCAATCTTCTTTGAAAGAATCCGTGAATCACATGCAGGCGGTGAGTTCATCCCGTTCTCTATAAGGGGAAAAGATGATTCGCAGTCTCCGATGTATGTGGAGCATCTTGAGCGGCTTGATGAGCACCATGTTCTGCTGAAAGCCATTCCGATCAGGAATGCTTCCGTTGAACTGGCAACGTCCAGTACTCCGGCAGCCTGGAGCAGTCCGTTTTTTGAATACATGGAGGAAGCGGCAGTCCTCTTAAAAACAAATGGCGTGGTCATGAAAATCAACTCTGCCTTCACGAAGGAATATGGCTGGACTGAAAAAGACCTTGTAGGCGGAAAGCTTCCCTACGTACCGGATGATCTATTGGAAGAGTTCCAGATGATCCGGCTACAACTGTTGGCAGGAGAAAAAAAGATCAATCTGGATACGGTGAGGCTTAAAAAGGACGGCACCCGTGTGCCTGTCAGCATCCGTGCATATCCGGTTTTTGACAGTGATGGTCGCCTGGTCGCCACTACAGCCATGGTCATCTCCAAAGAATCGGCAGCAGCGTCACAGTCTTTGATCAGGCTTCAGGAACGGATCATCAAGGATCGGGACCAGCTCATCATCGATATTATGGAGAATACAGATCTCGGAGTCGGCCAATACGACTTTATCCGCAATCGTTTCGTCTATCTGAGCCCGGCAATCAAGAACCTGTTCGAGCTGGAGCTCAATGAAATTTATGCGGATGCCCTTTCATTCCAAAAGTATGTCCATCCGGAAGATCAGGAAGAAATGGCCAATATCCTTTGCAATCCGGACTCATCCGGCGAGATGGAGTATCGCCTGATTGTGCCCGGAAAAGAGCTGAAGTGGCTCCGTACAAAATCCGTCCCGATCCGGGATAGTGACGGCCGGGTCATTCGGCTGATCGGATTCACACAGGACATCACCAAGCAGAAGTTTACGGAAGAGATGAATCTGAAATGGGAAAAGCTCGGCATGGTCGGTCACCTGGCCGCAGGAATCGCCCATGAAATAAGGAACCCTCTCACATCCATCAAAGGTTTCATGCAGCTGATGAATGAAACGGATTCTTCCGGTGCCTACACCGACATCATCATGGACCAGTTGGAGCGGATCGAACTGATTGTGGATGAACTGCTTATGCTGGCGGAGCCTCATCAGGAGGATGAACTGCTGCCGACTGACCTGAAAAGGGTGCTGTCGGAAGTCAGTCATCTTCTCAAGGCGGAGGCCAGGATGCATAATTGCACAATCAAATTTGAATTTCCGGAAGGTCCGCTCCGGGCCATCTGCAATATGGATGAGATCAAGCATGTCATCATCAATCTCGTTAAAAACTCCTATGAAGCCATGCCGGGTGGCGGGACGGTTTACCTTTCAGCCTGGGAAAGCGAGGCAGGGCCAATCATAGAAGTCCGCGATGAAGGAATCGGCATTCCTGAGGAACGTCTGCCCCGTCTCGGAGAACCGTTTTATTCCAATAAAGAGAAAGGCACCGGCATGGGCCTTATGAAGAGCTTTAAGATCATGGAGCGGCACGGAGGTACGATCGAATTTGAAAGCGAGGAAGGGAAGGGCACGACGGCCAGAGTCCGGCTGCCGCGCGAGAGCGAATCTACCAAATCGTAATCTGCTATTTTAAGAGTGTAATATAATGTTTTCGTTTCTTCATCGATTTGTTACTCCGCTGTAACATAGGCGTGGTAGAGTGGGTGTCGTTGAAGAAAGGAGACATTTACCATTATGAAAAAAAGCTTGATTGCGCTGACGGCAGCGCTGACCCTGGGTGCAGGTGCGGGAACCGCTTCGGCTGCGGAGCATACGGTCTCCAAAGGTGATACACTCTGGTCCATCTCTCAGGCCAATTCTGTCACAGTCGCACAGCTGAAACAGTGGAATTCCCTTTCCTCTGATCTGATCCATCCCGGAGATGTCCTGACGACCTCTGCGGACAGCAAAGCAGCTCCAACCCAAACACAACAGAAAGCGCCTGCTGCATCGAAACAAGTAGCATCCGCTTCCGCATATACCGTTAAAAGCGGCGATACGCTTTATCGCATCGCGACCAACCTTGGAATGAGCGTCAACACGCTTATGGGGCTGAATGGCCTCAGCAGCTCGCTCATCCATCCGGGACAAGTCCTGAAAGTATCCGGCAAGGCCGTACAGGCAAGCGCGTCCAACACAGCGTCCGCTTCCAAGCCTGCACCGTCCGCGGCGCGTGAACTGTCTGTCCGCGCAACTGCCTACACGGCATACTGCAACGGCTGCTCCGGTGTCACGGCTACAGGCATCAACCTGAGAGCCAACCCGAACCAGAAAGTCATCGCAGTGGACCCTAAAGTCATTCCGCTCGGAACGAAAGTATGGGTTGAAGGCTATGGTGAAGCCATTGCGGGAGACACAGGCGGCGCCATCAAAGGCAATCGCATCGATGTCTTTATCCCGAACAAGAGCCGCGCGCTGCAGTGGGGATCCAAGACAGTCCAAGTGAAGATCCTCAACTGATAGGGAAATGAAAACAGCCATCCGCAACATCTGACAATCAGATGGGCGGATGGCTGTTTGATGTCCTGAAAAGGAGGTTTCACACGGCACTCCTGCGTTTCATGCCGGACAATGCAAAGGCGGACACCGCCAGAAGCACCGCTCCGGTCAGCAAAAACGCGCCGCGGGCGTCAAGGCCCAGGAGCCCGATCAGTCCGGATCCCGCGACCACGCCGATCGAGAAAAACGCGTAAAAGTATCCATAGGCCTTCCCGCGGTAATGCGGATCTGTTGAATCGATCAGCAGGGAGTTGACGGAAGGAAACAGGAACGCAAACCCGACGCCGTATAGGGACATCGCCGCATAAAGCAGCGGGAGCTGTACGGCCGCGGACAAAAAGAGCATGCTGGCTCCCATGAGGGCGATGCCGAATGAGAGCGTTGCCTCAGGCCTGACCTGATCGAACAGCCGGTTGGTCGGGAGAACAAAAATCAGGATGGCGACAACGCCGAATACGCTGAGCAAAAGGCCGCTCGTTTTTGTATCGTATCCAAGCGCTTCGACACGGAGCGGCAGGACAAGTGCGAGCGCACCCTGGGAGAACATCAGGAAAAAGGCGCCGGCAAATGCCCGGATTACACCGGGGTGCCGGAACAGGGCCTTTACCGGGAAATGCCCGGAAGAGAAATTTTCCTGCTTTTCTTTTTGTTTTCTGCCGCCGCGGAGGATGAAGACGGCAAGAACGGCAAGTGTCAGGAGAAAAGCGCCGTTCATCATCATGATGAACGGTGCGCCGGTTCTGGAAGCGACGATGCCGCTCAGGGCAGGCCCGGCAATCGCGGCAAGTCCGACAAAAGCCCCGGACAGTGCGGAGTTCCTGCCGCGTTTGGATCCTTCCGACCGGTTCGCGATGAACGTGAATGCAGCCGGAACAATCAGGCCTTCCATGAAGCCATGGACAACCCGGACCGCCAGAAGGGCATTCGGCGTGTCCGCGGGCGTGTAGAGGAACAGGGCGGCCGAAGATAACAGCAGCCCGGCGACGAGGATCGGAAACGGCCCGAGCCGGTCAGTCGCAAACCCGGAGAGGACATTGCCGATCGTATTAGCGAATGAATAGATTCCGACGACCAGACCGGTGACAAAGGGAGTGGCGCCGAGAAGAACGGCATGAGGGCTCATCACCGGCAGCTGGCTGAACAGGTCAAAAAATGAGAAGAAAATGATGAAGTAAATGAAGACACGCATGGCCTGGCCTCTTTCCGGATCATGGTAAATTTACTTTATCATGAGGGCTGCCGGACGTCATCCATTTGAAAGCCGGTTGTTTAGCCATTCCGGCCGGAGGCAATAGTAGTAATGTTTGCCCGATCTATCATATTCAAAGGAGTGGTTCGGATGGATTCGATTAAATTGGCGGTCATTCACTACAGCTCGACCGGAACCAATCACAAATTGGCACATTGGGCAGGTGAAGCGGCACAGGAAGCAGGTGCGGAAGTCAAGGTGCTGAAGGTAGCCGAAACGGCTCCCGAGGCGGCGATTTCATCCAATCCCGCCTGGAAACAGCATTACGACTCGGTCAAGGATGAACCTGAAGCCAAGCCGGAGGACCTGGAATGGGCGGATGCCATTATCTTCAGTACCCCAACGCGCTTTGGAAGCAAGTCGGTGCAGATGCAGCAGTTCTTTGACCTGACCGGCGGTCTCTGGGCACAGGGCAAGCTCGTCAACAAAGTTTGCAGCGCCATGTCCTCCGCCCAGAATCCGCACGGGGGCCAGGAAGCGACGATCCTCTCCCTTTATACGTCGCTGTTCCACTGGGGCGCCATCATCGCTGCTCCCGGTTATACGGATCCTTCCATTTTCGCGGCCGGCGGCAACCCGTACGGCACGAGTGTGTCGGTCGACCAGGACGGCAATATGGTCGAAGGGGAAGAGCAAATCAAAGCGGCCGTCCAGCACCAGGCCCGGCGCACGATTGAAGTCGCCAAATGGGTCAAGCAGGGTTCCAGCGGCTGAATCCGAACATTGTGTGAACCGCCTCCGTTTCGGGGGCGGTTTATTCATGTGTTGGAAGGAGAGGGAGGCAGAGCCGACGTATAATAGAAGTAAAAGAAGGTGGAGGGTGATCCGATGAATGCTGTCGTCCGCAAATCCGCAAATCCTGTCTGGCTGATCCTGCTGCTGCTTGTCCTCGGTTCCAATCTGGTCCTTTACCGGACTGAGTTCGGCGGCACCGTGCTTTCCGGGGCTTCGGAGGCGGTTGTGATCGGCTCCCTGATCGACCTGGCGATCGTGGCACCGCTTCTGTTCCTTGCCTGGAGAAGAGCGATTACACTGAAGGGCTTTCTGTTCGGGTCGGCTTCCGGCCTAATTGTTGCCCGGTTTCTTATTCCTGCCGAATGGCTGGGCAGCTATACGCCGATCACCTATATCGGATTTGCCGCAGAAGGCGCACTGATCCTGCTTGAACTGGTGCTCGTCGTCTCCCTGTTTGTCTACCTGCCAAAAATCATCCGGACAACCAGGGAGGATCAAAAGCCGCTCCTCTTCGCATTCCCTGCTGCCGTCGACAGCCATATCCGGAGCCACCCGATCGTACACGCATTCTGCTCAGAAATGCTGATGTTCTATTATGCATTCGGAGCTTGGAAAAAGAAGCCGCTGCCTGCTGAAGATGCATTCACCCTCCACCGGAACACAAGCCATATGGCCATGCAGCTGATGCTCATCCATGCCATTATCATTGAAACGATCGGCATCCACTGGTGGCTTCATGAAAAATCGCTTGTCCTATCGATCATCCTTCTTATCCTGAACGTTTATTCGGTCATTTACCTGATCGGGGACATGCAGGCGGTCCGGCTGACTCCTGCGGTTTTCGGCCGTGACCGGCTTTACCTGTCCCTCGGCATGTCCAAACGGATGGAAATCCGCTATTCCGACATTGCAGAAGTGGTCACAGAGGAGGAAGCACTGTCCGGTAAATTGTCGAAGGACACCGCAGAGTTCATCGCCAGAGACTTTGAAGAGGCCCGCCCGCGTGTCCTCCTCAAGCTGAAGGAGCCGGTATATGCGACATTATTGATGGGGATCCGAAGACCGTATACGGCTGTTGCAGTCAGGACGGATGAAAAGGACAGGTTCATCAGGCGGCTGAAAAACGAGCTGGATTGTGACTGATCGCCGATCGTCTTTGATTGTCTTTTCCCGAAATGTTTTGAAAACGCATGCTCCATCCACTATAATTTGATTGACACATGTTTAGGAGGTCGAAGTAATGGTCCAGCTTGACGAACAGCTACAGATGTTAAAAGACCTGACAGATGCAAAAGGGATTCCGGGCAATGAACGGGAACCCCGGGAAGTGATGAAGCGCTATATCGAACCGTTTGCCGATTCAATCGGCTATGACGGCCTCGGCTCGCTGATCGCGGAAAAGAAAGGTGACCCGGAAGGACCGCGCGTGCTGGTGGCGGGCCACCTCGACGAAGTCGGCTTCATGATTTCGAAAATTGACGATAAGGGATTCCTCAGTTTCCAGACAGTCGGAGGCTGGTGGTCGCAGGTCATGCTTGCTCAGCGCGTGACGATCGTGACGCGTGACGGCCGCGAGATCACCGGAGTCATCGGCTCCAAGCCGCCGCATATCCTGTCTGCCGATGCCCGCAAGAAGCCGGTCGACATCAAGGAGATGTTCATCGACATCGGCGCCTCATCAAAGGAAGAGGCGATGGAATGGGGCGTGCGCCCGGGAGATATGGTCGCCCCTTACTTTGAATTCACGGTCATGAACAATCCGGATTATCTGCTTGCCAAAGCCTGGGACAACCGGATCGGCTGCGCCATCGCCATTGACGTCCTGCGAAAACTGAAAGACGAGAAGCACCCGAACACCGTCTTTTCCGCAGGGGCCGTCCAGGAAGAGATCGGCCTGCGCGGTGCGCGGACAGTCGCTGCCAAGGTTAAGCCGGATATCGGCTTTGCCGTTGATGTCGGCATCGCTGGAGATACGCCGGGCGTTTCGTCCAAAGAGGCATCCGGCAAGATGGGCAAAGGGCCTCAGATTGTCCTGTTTGACGCATCGATGGTCTCCCATAAAGGACTTCGCGACCTGGTCGTGGATACGGCAGAAGAACAGGGCATCCCTTATCAGTTTGAAACGATCCCGGGTGGCGGAACGGATGCAGGCTCCATCCATCTGGCCAACGAAGGCGTGCCGTCCCTCGCGATCTGCATCCCGACACGCTACATCCACAGCCATGCGGCGATGCTGCACAAACAGGATTACGAGCACGCTGTACAGCTGATCGTAGAAGTCATCAAGAAACTGGACCGCGAAACCGTCGACCGCCTGACATTCGAATAAGCAGGAAACTCCCCGCCATCCCTAATCGGTTGGCGGGGAGATTTTTTGTGAGTGGATTTTCAAGAAAAAAATAGAAAATGGTCATAAAGAACCGCTTGATTTAATATTTATACAATTGTATAATGATGCAACAAGATGAATAAACGGAAGGGTGAGTTGAATGTTCATGACGGGGATGCAGGAGATGGTATTGGTTGAAAGCCTGAAGGGAAAAGATCTGCTGGCACTGGACCAGCTTTCGGGCGATGAAGTAAAAGGCCTGGTGGAACTGGGTGTTGTACTGAAAAAGCTCGGTTCGGAGGGCCGTTATCCGAAGCTGCTCGCCGGGAAGATCCTTGGAATGATCTTCGAGAAACATTCGACGCGCACCCGGATTTCATTCGAGTCCGGCATGATCCAACTCGGTGGGCATGCGATGTACCTGAATTCGCGAGACATGCAGATCGGCCGCGGTGAATCGGTCTACGACACGGCGCATGTGCTGTCCGGCTACCTGGATGCAATCATGATCCGCGCCAACAAGCATACGATGGTGCAGGAACTGGCGGACGAAGCGAGCATTCCGGTCATCAATGGCCTGACGGATATCTACCACCCTTGCCAGGCACTTGCCGATCTCCTGACGGTGCGTGAAGTAAAGGGCGCACTGGAAGGCCGAAAGATCGCCTATGTCGGTGACGGGAACAATGTGGCCCACTCTCTTATCATCGCCGCAGCCCATACAGGAATGGAAATTGCAGTTGCGACGCCGGAAGGCTATGAGCCGTCGCCTGATGTGATGGAAACAGCCGTCGCCATTGCCGGCAAGACCGGAGGGCAGGTCAGCTGGACCTCCGATCCGGTCAAGGCGGTCAGCGGGGCGGACGCCGTCTACACCGATACCTGGACCAGCATGGGGCAGGAAGAGGAAACGGCTGCAAGGCTGCAAGCGTTCAAGGGCTTCATGGTTGATGATGCGCTGGTCAAACATGCGAAGGAGGACTACATGTTCCTTCACTGCCTGCCGGCCCACCGCGGCGAAGAGGTATCGGCATCCGTCATTGACGGTCCGAATTCTTACATCTTCCAGCAGGCTGAAAACCGCCTCCATGCACAAAAAGCGGTTCTTGCATCAATTCTTTAATTGAACACGAAAAAAGCCGCCGGAGCCGGCGGCTTTTCCAATTGCCTTATTGGACCTTTTTGCCGAATGCGCTTTCCAGGTCGGCCAGGACGTTCTGCTTTTCGGCCGGATCGGCATGCTGCCAGAACTTTTCGAAGATCACGCCGAGACCGGGCAGGAGATGTTCCTCGCCCCGGGAAATGGCGTCGTCGATGACGCCCCGGATGTCTTCTGCCGAGTTCCCCTGCATGTTGGCCGTGATGGCATCACGGATCTGGAAGTTCATGTTCATCACCCTCCTGCGGAAAGGTTTTCCGTTTTGCTCGCAGCTTATACCTCCGTTTTGCTACACTAAAGCAAATAACGGATGACGGAAGGTGTCATAGATTGAAGCGGATTGAATCCACACAGAACTCGCTTGTGAAACATTTGAAAAAACTGGTCAACACCCGAAAAGAACGGGACAAAACGGGAGAATTCCTTGTGGAAGGGGAACACCTGGCGGAAGAGGCGCTTAAAAAAGAAGGTACGGTACTGGCGCTGATTGTCAGGGAAGGCGTCACAATACCTGACTATTGGGAGATTGACGAGGTCCAGCTGATTGAGATTACTTCGCAGGTCGAACGGGAAATCACGGATACCGAACATCCCCAGGGAATCTACGCACAGTGCCGGATCCCGGAAGTGACGGAGGCCGAGCAGGAGGGTTGGAAATCCCTGCTTCTTGTCGATGCCGTACAGGACCCCGGCAATATCGGCACGATGATCCGCACAGCCGACGCAGCAGGCATCGATGCGGTGATCCTCGGGAAAGGAAGCGCCGATCCGTATGCGCCGAAAACGGTCCGCTCCGCTCAAGGCTCGCATTTCCATCTGCCTGTAATCCGGGGAGATCTCCGGGAAACGGTTCCCGGGCTGAAAAGCAGGGGAATCCCGGTTTACGGCACGGCACTTGAAGGTGCGGTCGCCTATGATGAGCCGGGAAAAAGCGACATGTTTGCGCTGATTGTCGGCAATGAGGGGAGCGGAGTCGATCCGGAACTGCTTGCCGAAACCGACAAGAAACTCATGATCCCTCTCCGGGGACTTGCCGAATCACTGAATGTGGCGGTCGCGACGGGGATCCTTCTCTATGCACTGCGTGACTGAACCGGCTTGACCACGGGCAGAACATTCCGATATACTGGAAAAGTAAATGACCAAAGACATTGAGCGGGAAGAGTAGGCTGCCCATCGGATGACAGGGAGCCGGCGCCAGGGACTGGAAGCGCCGGTGATCGGAAGGCGCCGAAGTTCACCCCGCAAGTTGCCGCCGGGACCAGCATCAGCTGTAAAGGCGAGCCGGCACACAGCCGTTATCCTGTCCAGAGTGACCGCACCCGTGTGCGGTAATCAGGGTGGTACCGCGAGTTCAGCCTCGTCCCTTTTATGGGGACGGGGCTTTTTGTATGCCCGCAAACGCAAGGACAGGCGGCAGTCTGGTTAACGAAAGGAGAATCCGAATGGAGCAGCAACTGCAGCAGTTGAAAGATGAAGCGCTACAGGCCATTGCATCAGCGGCCGACGTGAAGTCACTGAATGATGTCCGGGTCAAGTATCTGGGCAAGAAAGGGCCGATCACGGACCTGCTTAAAGGGATGGGCAAGCTTCCCGCTGAAGAGCGCCCGAAAATGGGTGCGCTTGTCAATGAAGTGCGCGGCGAAGTGACCGCAGAGCTGGAAAGCCGGATGGCAGTGCTTGAGGAAGAGGCGGTCGCGAAGAAATTGGATGCGGAGTCGATCGACGTGACGCTTCCGGGCACACCGGTCAGGACCGGAAACCATCATCCGCTCACACGCATCATCGAGGAGATCGAAGACTTTTTCATCTCGATGGGCTATGAAGTCGCGGAAGGGCCGGAAGTGGAGAAGGACTACTATAACTTCGAAGCACTGAACCTGCCGAAGGGCCACCCGGCACGTGACATGCAGGATTCGTTCTACATCACCGAGGACATTCTCCTCAGAACCCATACCTCTCCGGTTCAGGCACGCACAATGGAAGCCAAACAGGGCAAGCCGTTCAAAATCATCTGCCCGGGCAAAGTATACCGCCGTGATAACGACGACGCGACACACTCCCATCAGTTCACACAGATCGAGGGGCTCGTCGTCGGCGAGAATATCCGGATGAGTGACCTGAAAGGGACGCTTGACCGCTTTGCGAAAAAGATGTTCGGGGAAGATCGGGAGATCCGTCTCCGTCCGAGCTACTTCCCGTTCACGGAGCCGTCTGTCGAGATGGACATTTCCTGCTTCAAGTGCGGCGGTTCTGGCTGCAATGTCTGCAAAAAAACTGGCTGGATCGAGATTTTGGGAGCCGGCATGGTCCACCCGAACGTGCTGCGCATGGGCGGCTATGATCCGGATGTGCATTCCGGATTCGCATTCGGCATGGGACCGGAGCGGATCGCAATGCTGAAATACGGAATCGAGGACATCCGCCATTTCTATACGGATGATCTCCGGTTTATCGGACAATTCCGCAGGACGGAAGGCTGAGGAGGGCGACACATGAAAATTTCACTGAACTGGTTAAGCGATTATGTTGATATTGAAGGCGTGGAGCCGGCTGAGCTGGCAGAGAAGATCACGAGGTCAGGCATCGAAGTGGATGCCGTAGATAACCGCTCGGAAGGGCTGAAAAACATCGTTGTCGGCCATGTGCTCGAGTGCAGTCAGCATCCGCAGGCGGACAAGCTGAACATCTGCCGTGTCGATGTCGGTGAGGAAGAGCCGAGCCAGATCATCTGCGGTGCACCGAACGTTGCCGCCGGCCAGAAAGTTGTCGTTGCGCGGCCTGGCGCACGCCTTCCGGGCGGCGTAAAGATCAAGAAGGCGAAACTGCGCGGCGAGGAATCCCACGGCATGATCTGCTCGCTGCAGGAACTCGGATTTGACGGAAAGGTCGTCCCGAAAGCCTATGCATCCGGCATCTATGTGCTCCCTGAAGATGCACGTCCCGGGGAGGATGCACTCGGCCTGCTCGGATTGGATGACACGGTGCTCGAACTCGATCTGACTCCGAACCGCTCCGATGCGCTCAGCATGCTCGGCGCAGCCTATGAAGCCGCTGCAATTCTCTCCAAAGACGTGAATCTTCCCGAAACGGCACATGAGGAATCGGCAGAGCCGGCGTCCGGTCTCCTGAATCTCCGTGTCGATGCGGCGGAAGCCAACCCGCTATACGCGGCCAAGGTGGTCCGGAATGTCAAAGTCGGGGAATCCCCGGAATGGCTGAAGGCGCGTCTCATGGCTGCCGGCGTCCGTCCGCTCAACAACATTGTCGACATCACGAACTATGTCCTGATGGAGTACGGCCAGCCGCTTCACGCATTCGACTATGACCGGCTCGGCACAGGCGAGATTGTCGTCCGGCATGCGGCAGAGGGTGAAGTCATCGAGACGCTTGACGGTACGGAGCGGAAGCTCGAACCGCATCACCTGCTCATTACGAATGGCCGCGAACCGGTCGCCATCGCCGGGGTCATGGGCGGAGCGAACTCCGAAGTCCATGATGGCACCACGACAGTTGTGATCGAAGCAGCTTACTTCAGCCCGGCATCCGTCCGGAAAACCTCACGCGAACTGGGCCTCAGAAGCGACGCCAGCACCCGCTTTGAAAAAGGAGTCGACCCGAACCGTGTCATCGAGGCCGGAGAACGTGCCGCAGCCCTCATGGCCGATCTGGCGGGAGGCGAAGTGCTTTCCGGCACGGTCCTGTTCGATGAACTGGACAAAGAGCCGAAGCGGGTCACCGTTTCCCCAGACTTCATCAACGAGCGTCTCGGGATGAAGATTCCGTTTGAAGAAATGGAAGAGATCCTGCGCCGGCTTCAGTTCCCGTACGAAGCGGTGAACGGGCAGTTCGTCATCGACGCCCCGACACGCCGTGTGGACATCTCCATCCCTGAGGACATTGTGGAAGAAATCGCGCGCCTGTACGGTTATGACGAAATTCCGGCGACACTGCCGGTGACGGAGTCGCTGCCGGGCGGACTCACCCCATATCAGGATAAGCGCCGCACGGTCCGCCGCTATCTGGAGGGGGCGGGACTTTATCAGGCAATCACCTACTCCCTGACATCGGAATCCGAATCGCAGAAGTTTGCGCTTGAGACTGCACCGGTCACCCGGCTGCTCATGCCGATGAGCGAAGAGCGGAGCACGCTCCGCCAGAGCCTGCTGCCGCACCTTCTGGATGCGGTCACCTACAACACCGCGCGCCAGACGAGTTCGGTTGCGCTCTATGAAGTCGGCTCCGTCTTCCTCGGGGAAGGCGAAGATGGCCTGCCGACCGAAGTCGAGCACGCTGCCGGCGCCGTTACGGGTGAATGGTCCGCAGCCGGCTGGCAGGGCGGACAAAAGAGGGTGGACTTCTTTGCGGTAAAAGGCATTGTCGAGGGACTTGCCACGGAACTCGGCCTTTCGGACAAATTGTCCTTCCGCAAAGGCGAAATGGACGGTCTTCACCCGGGCCGTACTGCCGATGTCCTGCTGGACGGCGAGCGGGTCGGCATCATCGCCCAGCTGCATCCGTCCGAACAGAAAGCGCGCGACCTGAAGGATACCGTCGTCTTTGAACTGAACCTGCAGCGCCTGCTGAGGGAAGAGACGGAACCGCTCCTTTACACGCCGGTGCCGAAGTTCCCTTCGATCAGCCGGGATATCGCGCTTGTCGTGCCGAAGGCCGTTCAGGCAGCGGCACTGGAAAGCACCATCCGGACCAATGCCGGAAGCATCCTGAAGGACGTTCATGTATTTGATGTGTATGAAGGCGACCGGATGGAAGAAGGCATGAAGTCGATTGCATTCTCGCTGACTTACCTTGATCCAGAACGCACGCTCACGGACGAGGAAGTCTCCGAAATGCACAACCGGATCGTGGCTGCCCTTGAATCCGAAGGCGCACAGATCCGAAACTGATGATCAATGAAGCCCCTGCCGGGTTGCCGGCGGGGGCTTTCTGATGAATTTCTCAGGGGAATTCCAGGAGAGAGGAAGGATTTGAACAATTAAAGCTGAAATGGGTGAGTGAGGCGGATGGGTCGTGAATGCATGGACTCAAGTCCTCGGGGTTGGTACGGTTCCGGGAAGTTCGCGTACGGATCTGTAACGTTTGCACACGAAAAGCACCGCTCGTCCCTGCGCCGCATGGACACAAAAAAAGACCGCCCGGCTTCGGCCGGACAGCCGTGTGATTCGCTTCATGACCTCCCGGAGCGCTTGGATGCAAGGACAGAGGCTTTCCGGGTATTGGCGAAATGGCGCTTCGTGATCGTTGCCAGGAAGTCATCGCCTTTTTTCAGAAGGATTTTGGCGGCGGCCTCATCGACCGGTTTTCCGGCCCCTTTTGGGAGCCGGACTCCCGCAATGCCGCTTAGACGGTCCATCTCCTCAAGGAAAGCGACCCTGGCGAGGATGGATGCGCAGGCAACGGATACGTGGAGATTTTCCGCCTTTGTGGAAAACAGGACGTTTTCCCGGATGATGTCCGGTTCGGACGCAATATGGCGATAGTAGATGCCGCGTTCTGCAAACTGGTCGATCAGAATATGGTCGGGCTTCGTTCCGCCCATTTTCCGGAGCACATGCCTGAGCGCCTGGTTGTGGAGGAGTGCCTTGATCTTCCCCTGTGACCAGCCCTTCGCCTGCACGGCATTGTATTTTTCGTTGGGCAGGACAAGCACGCTGTTCATGAATGATGCCTTGATTTCCGGCCCGATTTTCTGCATGTAAACATCTGTCAGCATTTTGGAGTCCTTGACGCCCAGTTCCTCGGCCAGGGCAATTTTATCCGCGGGAACAAAGCATGCGGCAACGGTGACAGGACCGAAAAAGTCGCCGGTTCCGGTTTCATCCGACCCGAGCACCGACATCCGCGCAAGACCGGGCGGCAGTGTTTCACCTTTGGGAGAGGCGGCTTTTTTGGTGCCGGCGGAAGAGGTGCCGCCCCACCGGGAAGCTTCCGCCTCGGCACTTCCTCCCTGGAACAATACTTTTCCGGATTTGTAGGCGGTGACGGAAACGCCTCCTGCCTTGGCGGCAAATACGACGCCGGGAGCGTTCCGTTCGATTTTGGAGCCCGCATAGTGGGCCATAAGTTCCCGGATTTTGTCCGGGGCCAGCTGGATTACTGCATTCGACATGATTCTCATCCTTCCGCCGTTTCGAACCTACACACGGCAAGTCTTTTCATGGTAATATGGTGTATGGGATTTTTCAAGGAGGTGGCGGGAGTGGCTGAACCGGAAAAAAACCGTGTGTCCGTCGACATCTACGGTCAGACATACCAGATGATGGGTAAAGAGACAATCGGACATATGCGGCTCGTCGCTTCGCTTGTGGATGACATGATGCGCGAGATCTCATCGAAAAACCGCTCGCTGGATACTACGAAAATTGCGGTCCTGACCGCGCTCAATACTGTAAATGACTCGCTCAAGCTAAAAGAGCGGATAGAAGAACTTGAAAATGAACTGAACCAATTGAAGGGCTGACACATGCATGCTTGACTTAATCATACTGATTGTTCTCTTGGGCGGCCTCGTAGCGGGCTACAAACGGGGCCTCATTGTCCAGCTCCTACATATGACCGGCATCATCATTGCGCTGATTGTCGCGTGGAAGTATTATAAACCGCTTGCCGAGAAGTTCGTGCTCTGGGTTCCGTATCCCGCGGTCGAAGCGGGGAACTCGCTCAAAATTTCGTTCGGAAGCATCGATTTCGACGAAACTTTTTACCGGCTGCTGGCCTTTGTCTTCCTTTTCCTGGCCGTGAAGCTGGTCCTGCATCTGGTCGCGTCCGCGCTGGACTTCCTGAAGTATCTGCCTGTGCTCGGGTCGGTCAATTCATTTGCGGGGGCGGCACTCGGTTTTGTGGAGTTTTATCTGATCCTGTTTTTCATCCTCTACATCGTGGCGATGGTGCCGATCGCAGCAATCCAGAACATGATCGATTCATCGCTCCTTTCAGGAGTGATCCTGAAACATACGCCGGTGATCTCCGAAATGGTGAAGAACTGGTGGTTCATCTATGCAAAATGAGAGCTTCCCTTCCGATGAGGGAAGCTTTTTATCCGAAAGGGGAATGGTGACGGTGAATAAGAAAATCATCATCAAGACGCTTGAAGAAATTGCCCTCCACATGGAGCTTCTCGGAGAGAACCCGTTCAAGGTCGGGGCATTCAGGAAGGCGGCCGGCGTGCTCGAGCAGGATCCGCGCAGCCTGGCCGAAATGGATGATATCCTATCCCTGAAAGGAATCGGGAAGGGCACCGGCGCGGTGATCACCGACCTGCTGGAAAAAGGGGAGTCCGAGCTCCTTAAAGAGCTGCGCGAACAAGTGCCGGATGGCCTGATCCCGCTTCTCAAGATTCCGGGCCTCGGCGGGAAAAAGATCGCCAAGCTGCACAGCGAGCTCGGCGTCGATTCTGCAGACTCGCTCCGTGCCGCCTGTGAGGCCGGCGAGGTAAGCAAACTGGCCGGATTCGGGAAAAAGACGGAAGAGAAAATCCTGGCGGAACTGGAGACGTTCGGCCAGCGCCCGGACAAGCTTCCTCACTGGCAGCTGGAACCGGTCGTCCGGATGATCGGAAACGTGCTGGATGCGATTCCTGAAGTGGACCGCCATAAGGTGACGGGAAGCTACCGTCGCACAGCGGAGTTGAGCAGTGACCTGGACTTCATCGTCGTCACCAGGGAACCGCAGCGGGTCAACGAAGCACTGGCAGCTGCGCTCCCCGTGATCGGCACCGATGCATCCGGTGAAGCCAAGCTGTCCGTCACCGTCGATTCGGACGAGCCGGTGGACGTGGATTTCCGGTTTGTGACGAAAGAACAGTTTGCGAGTGCCGTCCACCACTTCACAGGGTCCAAGGACCATAATGTCAGGATGCGGCAGATCGCGAAAGAGCGCGGCGAGAAGATCAGCGAATACGGAGTGGAGCAGGAGGACGGCAGGATCCTTACGTTTGATTCCGAGAAAAGCTTCTATGCACATTTTGATCTGCCGTTCTTCCCGCCAACCGTCCGGAAAGACGGCACGGAGCTGGAGCGGGGGGATGAACTCGAAACCCTGATCCGCCAGGAAGACATCCGTTCGGACCTCCATATGCACACGGTCTGGTCGGACGGGGCTGAATCCATCCGTGAGATGGCGGATGCCTGCCGGGGGCTCGGGTACAGCCATATGGTCATCACCGACCACTCGCGTTATCTTCGCGTGGCAAACGGGCTCACGCCTGAACGCCTCCGCGACCAGATCCGTGAAGTCCGCGAAGCGGATGCGGAAATGGACGGCATCACGATTCTCTGCGGGACCGAAATGGACATTCTGCCGGACGCCACGCTGGATTTTGATGATGAGCTTCTGTCGGAACTGGACTTCGTCATCGCCTCGATCCATTCCAACTTCAGCCAGCCGCAGGAAAAAATCATGGAGCGCCTGCATGCGGCGATCTCCAACCCGCATGTGGATATGATCGCTCACCCGACAGGCCGGATCATCGGCCGCCGCGAAGGCTACTCGCCGGATGTGGCGCAGCTGATCGACTGGGCGGCGGAGTATGGCAAGATCCTGGAGCTGAATGCCAATCCGTACCGGCTGGACCTGGCCGAAGAATGGCTGGCGCTGGCAGCCGAAAAGGGCGTGCCGATCGCGATCAATACCGACGCCCATAGTGTCGGCCAGCTGGACTATATGGAAACCGGTGTCCGCTATGCACAGCGAGCATGGCTGAACCGGGATTTGGTCGTCAATACATGGACACTCGACCGTTTCCTGTCACACCTCGGCAGGGAACGCTGAACGAATAGACACCCAGACCTGAAAGGAAGTGGGGCACATGGAGGCCCGGGTCCTAAAAACACTTGAATTTGATAAAATCCGTTCCGAAGTGACCGGACACTGCACGTCTGCACTCGGACGGGCGCGGATCGGGGAGCTTGTCCCATCCAGTGACATTGAAAGGGTCCGCTCGCTCCTCGAAGAGACGGACGAGGCATTGGCCATCTACCGGATTCGCGGAAACGTCCCGATGGGCGGCCTGTTCGATATCCGCATGTACGCCAAGCGTGCCCAGGCCGGCGGAACACTCGGCGCAGGCGAGCTGATGGAAACGGCGAGCACGATCCGTGCCAGCCGGATCCTCCGGCAGTTCCTGGAGGTGATCGGGGAAGAAGGGGAGATCGACATCCCGCTTTTTCTTGAGAAAAAAGAAGAGATGCCGATCCTCACGGCGCTTGAGCATGAAATCAATGCCTGCATCGACGAAAACGGCAAAGTGCTGGACAGCGCTTCGACGGCGCTCCGGTCCATCCGTCAGCAGCTGCGGACCCAGGAGGGAAGGGTCCGGGAAAAGCTGGAGCAGTACACACGGAACAACTCGAAGATGCTTTCCGATTCGATTGTCACCATCCGGAACGACCGGTATGTCATTCCGGTCAAGCAGGAATACCGGACGCATTTTGGCGGTATTGTCCACGACCAATCCTCTTCGGGGCAGACGCTGTTCATCGAGCCGGATGCGGTCGTCCATGCAAACAATGAAATCCGCCAGCTGAAGGCGAGGGAAAAGGAAGAAATCGAGCGCATCCTCCGCGAATTGAGCGGCCATGTGCAGGAGCATGCCCATGAGCTGTTTGTCATGGTCCGCATTTTGGGGGATATGGATGCGGTGCTCGCAAAGGCGAAATACGGGATGACCCAGAAGGCAACCGTGCCGAAAGTCAATGACGAGGGTTACATCCGTCTGGTGCGGGGGCGCCATCCGCTGTTGCCGAGAGAAGAGGCCGTTCCGAACACGATCGAGTTCGGAAGGGACACGACGGCAATCGTGATCACGGGCCCGAACACGGGCGGGAAAACCGTCACACTGAAGACGGTCGGCCTCTGCACGCTCATGACACAGGCCGGAATTCCGATTCCCGCGCTTGATGGTTCGGAAATGGCCGTATTCAAGGATGTTTTCGCTGATATCGGCGATGAGCAATCCATTGAACAGAGCCTGAGTACGTTTTCCTCCCATATGGTCAATATTGTCGACATCCTGAATAAGTTCGATTCGGAATCACTTGTCCTGTTTGACGAGCTTGGTTCCGGAACGGATCCCCAGGAGGGGGCGGCACTGGCCATCGCCATCCTGGACGAGGTCCACGGCCGGGGAGCCCGGGTCATGGCGACGACGCACTATCCGGAGCTGAAAGCCTACGGATACAACCGACCGGGGGTAGTCAATGCCAGCGTGGAATTCGATGTCGAGACCCTCAGCCCGACATACCGGCTTTTGATCGGCGTGCCGGGGCGGAGCAACGCGTTCGAGATTTCCAGCCGCCTCGGGCTGCCGGACAGGATTATCCGCCATGCCGAAACCTTTACCGGTGAAGACCGGAATGAGGTCGAGACGATGATCACCTCGCTGGAGGCGAGCCGGGTTCAGGCGGAAAAAGACGCCGAGGAAACGGCAAGGGTCCTGGAGGAATCCGAAACGCTCCGTGAACAGCTGGAAACGCGCCTCTCGGAATACGAATCGAAAAAGGAAACGCTCGAACAGAAAGCGCGTGAAAAGGCGAAGAAAATCGTCGAGGATGCGCGCAGGGAAGCGGAATCGGTCATCTCGGAACTCCGCGCACTCAGGCTGAATGCCGGCGCATCGGTCAAAGAGCATGAGCTGATCGATGCGAAAAAACGCCTGGAAGGCGCAGTTCCTGAAGAGGCACTCGCGAAGAAGCCGAAGCAGAAGGCGAAACCCGCCAAGAGGGAATTCCGCTCCGGCGACGAAGTCAAGGTGCTCAGTTACGGACAGAAGGGTTCGCTCGTTGAGAAGATGTCGGACGGCGAATGGATGGTCCAGCTCGGCATCCTGAAGATGAAGATCGACGAATCCGATCTGGAGTACGTCAAACCGGAAAAAGAGAAGGATACGGTCAATGTCAATGCGGTCCGGGGCCGGTCAGGCTCCGGAGTGAAGCTGGAACTCGACCTCCGAGGCGAACGCTACGAGGATGCCATCCAGCGGACCGAGAAATACATTGACGATGCGCTGCTTGCCAACTATCCGCGTGTGTCGATCATCCACGGTAAAGGCACTGGCGCACTCCGTGAGGGTATCCAGAAGTTCCTGCGCCGCCACCCGCGGGTAAAAAGCTTCCGGTTCGGCGAAGCGGGCGAAGGCGGCTATGGGGTCACTGTGGTCGAGCTGAAATAGGACGGCACTGATTCTCATTAAAGGCGGCATCTTCCTGCCCCCGATCCGGGCAGAAATGAAACTTCCTGGTCTGCCATCCGTATAGGTATGAAAACAGCAAAGGAGCAAACTTATGCTGCTATCGAGTTTCTGGTCGCATCCGCTTGTGGAGACGGCCGGCTATTTCAGCGTCACGGTCCTCTGCCTGATCGTATCAATGGTGATCTTTGAACTCGTGACGAAATATAACAACTGGGAAGAGATCAAAAATGGAAATGTGGCGGTCGCGCTTGCAACAGGCGGCAAGATTTTCGGAGTGGCGAACATTTTCCGCCATTCCATCGAGCAGCATTCATCGCTGCCGGAGATGCTTGCATGGGGAGGGTTCGGATTTTTCCTCCTGATCATGGCCTACTGGCTTTTTGAATTTTTGACTCCCCGATTCAATGTTGACGAAGAGATCGGAAACGGCAACCGGGCAGTGGGTCTTATTTCCCTCATGATCTCTGTGGGACTGAGCTATGTCATCGCGGCAAGCATCACCTGATTTCCGGATCCGTCCCGAAAGGCGGTAACTGTGTATGGACATGATCAAACTGGCCAAGCTGCTGCTGGTTTTGTGCGCCGGCTTCATCATCGTCGGCATCTGGTGGCTGTTTTTCTGAAGTTTTCCGAAGGCGCAGGGAAACCTGCGTCTTTTTACATTGTCTGTTGAAAGCGCATACATCATAAGGTAAGATAGTAATAGGAATTTTCTAACGATTCGAAGGAAGGGGTCTGATCATGACGGAAAAACCATGGCTCAAGAACTATCCCGAAGGAATTCCGCCGACGCTTGACTACCCTGATGAACCGCTGCAGGACGGACTGACCCGTTCGGCGGCCAAGTATCCTGAAAAGACGGCCGTCCATTTTCTCGGCAGACAAGTCAGCTATGAGGAACTGTACGCATCTGCCCTGAAATTCGGGAACTACCTGAAAAGCCTCGGGATCGGAAAAGGAGACCGGGTGGCGATCATGCTTCCGAACTGTCCCCAGAATGTCATTGCGTTCTACGGCATCCTATACGCCGGCGGGGTTGTTGTACAGACAAATCCTCTGTACACCGAGAAGGAACTCGCTTACCAGATGAAAGATTCCGGCGCCAGGGCGATTCTCACGCTGGACATCCTGTTCCCGAGGGTATCCAAAGTCATTGGCGAAACCGACCTGGAGAACGTCATCGTCACCGGAATCAAAGACTACCTTCCATTCCCGAAAAACGTTCTTTATCCGTTTGTGCAGAAAAAAGAGTATGGCATGACGGTGAAGGTAGAGCATCGCGGCAGGAATCACCTCTTTACCGAAATCATGAAGCGTACGTCCGGGGAGCCGATAGAGGCACCGGATATCGACCAGGATGACCTTGCGCTGCTCCAGTATACAGGCGGCACCACCGGTTCGCCAAAGGGCGTCATGCTCACCCACCGCAACCTGATTGCGAATACGGAGATGTGTGCCGCCTGGATGTACCGCTGCGAACCGGGCGAAGAAGTGGTTCTCGGAATCCTTCCGTTCTTCCATGTCTACGGAATGACGACCGTGCTGGTGCTTTCTGTCAGCCAGGGGAACAAGATGGTGCTCGTGCCGAAATTCGACCCCGAGACGGTCCTGAAACTGATCGATAAGCAGTCGCCGACCCTTTTCCCGGGGGCGCCGACCATTTACATCGGCCTGCTGAACCATCCGGACATCGGCAATTATGACCTGTCTTCCATCAAGGCGTGCCTGAGCGGTTCCGCTCCTCTTCCGGTGGATATCCAGGCACAGTTCGAGAAGATCACGAAAGGCAAACTGGTCGAAGGGTATGGCCTGTCCGAATCATCGCCGGTGACACACGCCAACCTGATCTGGGACGGCGAGAGGAAAAAAGGATCGATCGGCCTTCCCTGGCCAGATACGGAAGCCGCAATCTTCAAGACCGGCACGACGGATCCGGTGGACTCTGGTGAAGTGGGAGAAATTGCAGTCAGGGGCCCTCAAGTAATGAAGGGTTACTGGAACCGTCCGGAAGAAACGGCGGCCACAATAAAAGACGGCTGGCTGCTGACCGGAGATCTCGGGTACATGGATGATGACGGCTACTTCTATGTGGTCGACCGCAAGAAAGATATGATCATTGCCAGCGGCTACAATGTATATCCGAGAGAAATCGAGGAAGTGCTTTACGAACACCCGGGAGTCGCGGAATGCGTCGTAGCCGGGATTCCGGATCCGTACAGGGGGGAAACGGTCAAGGCGTACATTGTCCGGAAGGAAGGTGCTGACCTCACGGAAGAAGCGCTGAACGAGCATTGCAGGAAGAGCCTTGCCGCCTATAAGGTACCCAAACGATATGAGTTCCGGGATGAACTTCCGAAAACTGCAGTCGGCAAAATCCTGAGGCGTTCACTGATCGACGAAGAAAAAAAGAAGATGGAAGAGGAAAAAGTCATCTCCTGAACAGGACTTGACATCCAATGAAACAGAGAATAATATAGAAATATGAATGAATAGTCATTCATATTTCTTTTTTATTTGGTGGTGAGCCCTTTGAATCGGAATAAGCCGAAGTACGGACAGATTGTGGATGCAGCCGTGATTGCCATCGCGGAGAACGGGTACCACCAGGCCCAGGTATCGAAAATCGCCAAACAGGCGGGGGTGGCCGACGGGACCATCTATCTGTATTTCAAAAACAAAGAGGACATTCTCGTATCGGTATTCCGCGAGAAAATGGCGCTGTTCATGGACAACCTCAGGCCGGTTCTTGAAGATGGACAGATGTCATCCGAGGACAAGTTGTTCAGGATGATCGAAAACCATTTTAATGTTCTTTACTCGGACCGTCACCTGGCCATCGTCACCCAACTGGAGCTGCGCCAGTCCAATAAGGAACTGAGGCTAAAAATCAACGGAGTGCTGAAAGACTATCTGTCCATGCTGGACCGCATTCTTCAAGAAGGAATTGAGCGCGGTGAATTCGAAGAAGATATGGACATCCGGCTTGCGAGGCAGATGGTATTCGGAACCGTTGATGAGATTTCCACCTCATGGGTGATGAATGATCAGAAATATGATTTAATTAAACTTGCGCCGGATGTACATAGGCTGCTCATGAAAGGCATGAAAGCCAAGTAAGGGGGATGGGTGGACATTGGAATTCTTGAAGGTGAAAAAGGAAGACGGCATTGCGCTCGCAGCCATAAACCGGCCGCCGGCGAATGCGCTTTCACAAGGTTTGGTCAAAGAAATCAACGAACTCCTGGACAGCGTCGAGCATGACGATGAAGTCCGTGTAGTCGTCCTCCACGGTGAAGGCCGGTTCTTCTCGGCGGGGGCCGACATCAAGGAATTCACGGAAGTGCCGGATGCGGCCGGTTTCAGCAAGCTTGCGGGCAATGGCCAGGAAGTGTTCGAGCGCCTCGAGAACTTCCCTAAGCCGGTCATTGCCGCAATCCACGGGGCTGCCCTTGGCGGAGGACTCGAACTGGCCATGGCGTGCCACATGCGATTTGTCACTGCCGGCGCCAAGCTGGGCCTGCCGGAGCTTCAGCTGGGGCTGATTCCCGGGTTTGCCGGCACTCAGCGCCTGCCGCGATATGTCGGCCCGGCCAAAGCAGCCGAGATGATGCTGACTGCAGATCCGATCACCGGAGAAGAAGCGGTTTCCGCCGGACTGGCCAACAGGGCATTTGGTGAAGAAGAGCTGCTGGAAGGAACGCTCGCCATCGCCCGCAGAATCGCGGACAAGAGCCCGGTATCGGTCCGGGCTGCGCTCCGAATGCTCCAATACGGCAAGCATGCCGGATTCCACGAGGGCGTAAAAGCTGAAGCGGCTTCGTTCGGCGAAGTATTTGCATCGCAGGACGCCAAAGAAGGAATCTCTGCGTTCCTCGAAAAGCGGAAACCTGTATTTCAAGGAAAGTAAGACACGAAGGGGAGGATGGCAAGATGAACATTTACGCACTGGTGAAACGCACATTCGATACAGAAGAGAAGATTTCCGTCCAAAACGGCCAGATCGCGGAGGACGGCGCCGAATTCATCATCAACCCATACGATGAATATGCAGTGGAGGAAGCAATCCGAGTCCGCGATGAGCACGGAGGAGAAGTAACCGTCCTTACAATCGGCTCCGAAGAAGCGGAAAAACAACTTCGCACCGCACTTGCCATGGGCGCAGACAAAGCGGTTCTCATCAACACCGAGGACGACCTTGATGAGCTGGATGAGTTCGGTGCAGCGACAATCATCGCTGAATACCTGAAGGACAAAGAAGCGGATCTCATTCTCGCCGGCAACGTGGCAATCGACGGCGGTTCCGGCCAGGTCGGCCCGCGCGTTGCGGAACTCATCGGCATCAACTATGTTACGACGATCACGGAGCTGAAAATCGATGGGGACAAGGCGACCGTCGTCCGCGATGTCGAAGGCGACTCCGAAACGATCGAAGCCCAGCTGCCGCTGCTCGTTACGGCCCAGCAGGGTCTCAACGACCCTCGCTATCCGTCCCTTCCGGGGATCATGAAAGCGAAAAAGAAGCCGCTGGAAGAGCTTGAACTCGATGACATCGATCTCGATGAAGACGATGTCGAAGTGAAGGTCGAGCGAGTGGATGTCTTCCTTCCGCCTGAGAAGCAGGCCGGCCGCGTTCTCGAGGGAGACCTCCAGGACCAGGTCAAGGAGCTTGTCCAGCTGCTCCGCACCGAAGCGAAAGTCATCTGAGCCGACCGGCACATTCGATACAGGAGGGGTAAACTATGTCCAAAAAAGTGATTGTTCTAGGGGAAGTACGTGACGGCGCACTGCGCAACGTCTCGTTTGAAGCGATTGCAGCGGCGAAGAGAATTTCCGGCGGCGGCGAGGTTGTCGGAGTCCTGATCGGGGATTCCGTGCAGGGCCTTGGCCAGGAACTGATCCAGTACGGAGCCGACCGCGTCGTTGCGGTTGAGCATCCTCATCTGAAGCACTATACATCCGACGGGTTCGGCCAGGCTTACATGGCCGTGCACGAACAGGAAGAGCCTGAAGCGATTGTCTTCGGCCACACGGCACTCGGCAAGGACCTGTCGCCGAAAATCGCAGCCAAGCTCCAGAGCGGGCTAGTCTCCGATGTGACGGAAATCGAGGGTGAAGGCGATGATGCTGTCTTTATTCGCCCGATCTACTCCGGAAAAGCTTTTGAAAAGGTCAAGATCAATGAAGGCCAGGTGTTTGTTACGGTCCGCCCGAACAACATCGAGCCGCTTGAACAGGATGCCGGCCGCTCAGGCGATGTCTCAACGGTAAGCGCAGACATCCAAAATCTGCGTTCCGTCGTGAAGGATGTTGTAACGAAGGCGACTGACGGCGTCGACATGTCCGAAGCCAAAGTCATCGTGGCAGGCGGGCGCGGTGTCAAAGGCCCTGAAGGCTTCGAGCCGCTCAAAGAACTTGCGGACCTGCTCGGGGGCGCGATCGGCGCATCCCGCGGTGCCTGCGACGCCGACTACTGCGACTACTCGCTCCAGATCGGCCAGACAGGCAAGGTCGTCACGCCGGATCTTTACATCGCGGCAGGCATTTCCGGCGCCATCCAGCACCTCGCCGGCATGTCCAACTCCAAAGTGATCGTAGCGATCAACAAAGACCCTGAAGCCAATATCTTCAAGGTGGCGGACTACGGCATCGTCGGAGACCTTTTCGAGGTCATCCCGCTGCTGATCGAAGAGATCAAGCAGCTCAAGGTCAACGCCTGATCATGGCGGGGCTGTCCGGTTCAATGGACGGCCCCGTTTCTGTTGCAGGTCCCGGCAGAATAGTTTTCCGCAGGGCGGGTAAACAGTTAAGGAACCGCACCGGAGTAAGCGGTTAATCGTGCAGGCAGAAGATTCGCCGGCCATTCTGGCAGGTGCTATAATGACCCAAGAGTGGTTAATCATGAGGAGGTAATCAAATGGCTATTCAACATGCAACCGATCAAGATTTCCAAACAAAAGTATCCGACGGGCTCGTCCTCGTCGACTTCTGGGCAACATGGTGCGGCCCGTGCAAGATGATTGCGCCTGTACTTGAAGAAGTCGATGCGGAAATCGGCGACAAAGTTCAGATCGTCAAAGTCGACGTCGACGAAAACCAGCAGACAGCAGGCAAGTACGGCATCATGTCGATTCCGACACTCGTCCTTTTCAAAGACGGCGAGATCGTCGACAAGGTCGTCGGCTTCAATCCGAAAGAAAAGCTTGTCCAGTTTATCGAGCAGCACGCGTAACAAAAAGAACGCTGACCGGGTCCCTCTGAGGTGCCCGGTTTTTTTGGCAGGTGAATCCATATGAATGAAACGATCCGCCAGAAACTGGCGATCCTGCCCGACCAGCCGGGATGCTACCTCATGAAGGACCGGCAGGGCACCATCATTTATGTCGGCAAGGCAAAAGTGCTCAAGAACCGTGTCCGCTCCTATTTCACCGGCTCACACGATGCCAAGACGCAGCGGCTCGTGAGCGAAATCGAGGACTTTGAATACTTTGTCACGTCCTCCGACATCGAGGCGCTCATCCTTGAGCTGAATCTGATCAAAAAGCATGACCCGAAGTACAATATCATGCTCAAGGATGACAAAACCTACCCTTATATCAAGCTGACCGCCGAGCGGCATCCGCGCCTGATCGTCACCCGGAAAGTAAAGAAGGATAAGGGGAAGTACTTCGGGCCTTATCCGAATGCCTATGCGGCACAGGAAACGAAAAAACTGCTGGACCGGATTTACCCGCTCCGGAAATGCAACACGCTGCCGGACCGGGTATGCCTCTATTATCACCTCGGGCAGTGCCTGGCGCCGTGTGTCAATGAGGTCACTCCGGAGACATACCGGGAGATGACGGCCGGCATCACCAGGTTCCTGAATGGCGGGTACAAGGAAGTCAAGGATGACCTGTCCCGCAAGATGCAGGAAGCGGCGGAGAAACTGGAGTTTGAACGGGCGAAGGAATACCGTGACCAGATCACGAATATTGAAGCCGTTATGGAAAAGCAGAAGATGACGACGACGGACATGACCGACCGGGACGTGTTCGGCTATGCAGTCGACAAAGGGTGGATGTGCGTCCAGGTATTCTTCATCAGACAGGGCAAGCTGATTGAGCGGGACGTCTCGCTATTTCCGATTTACCGCGATCCGGACGAGGAATTCCTGACGTACATCGGGTCATTCTATGACAAGCCGGAGCATTTTCAGCCAAAAGAGATTTTCTTCCCTGAGGGGACGGACCTGGAAATCGTCAGCCAGCTGCTTGATGCAAAGGTTACCGTGCCGCAGCGCGGCCAGAAAAAGGATATGGTGAAGCTTGCCGAGAAAAATGCACAGATCGCACTTTCCGAGAAGTTCCAGCTGATTGAGCGCAGGGAGCAGAGGACGGTCGGTGCCTGTGAAGAGCTCGGCGAAGCAATGGGCATCGCGGTGCCGCTCCGCATCGAAGCGTTTGACAACTCGCATACCTTCGGGGCAGAGGCAGTCTCGG
>NZ_AOFT01000021.1 GCF_000348905.1 Bhargavaea cecembensis DSE10 | reverse complement strand
CTTCCAGTCGCGCCTTGCCTTTCGGCTGTTAGCGACTTTACTATCTTAACACCCTCTCTTGTGAGTGTCAAGAACTTTTATTATCGGCCGTTTGGCCTGTCCCTTAAGGACAAGAACTACTATACAGCATAGGGCCGACGGAAATCAAGCCCTTTTCCCAAGACAGAGTTTTCTGATTTTCCGCCCGTCCAATACAAACAATGTAATCCCTGCCAGGACAACGAGGCCACCCACAATCTGCGTCGGGATCAATGTCTCGTTAAAGATGTAGTAGGCAAGCACAGCTGCGCCTACTGGCTCGAACAGGATGGCGATTGAGATGACATTCGTGCTCACATAGCGGAGAGACCAGTTGAACAGGGTGTGCCCAAACAGGTTCGGCAGTATCGCAAGCATCGCGAACCAGAACCAGTCCATCGCCGGATAAGGCCCGAACGATTCGCCCACTGCAATTACATAGAAGAAAATTGCAATCGTGCTCACGCTGTAAACGATAAAGGTATAGGTAATGAGTGAAATCCTCTGCCTTACATCCTGGCCGAACAAAAGATAGCCAGTAATGAGTGCGCAGGCGGCCAGCGCCAGCATATCTCCGAAGAACGCTTCCCCGCCCAGTTGGAAGTCACCCCAGCTGATGAGGACACTCCCGCCAATGGCAATGAGTCCGGAAAGGATGGTTTTCACCGATAGCCTCTCCTTAAAGAAAAGATAGGTGCCGGCAAATGCAAAGATCGGCTGGAGCGTCACAAGGACAGTGGAGCTTGCCACTGATGTGTAATTCAGTGATTCGAACCATAGAATAAAATGAAACGCCAGAAACACACCTGCAATTACTGAAAAAAGCCAGTCTTTCTTGGAAATCAGCTTCACTTCATGCCTGTACTTAAGCAAAAAGGCCGGTGCCATGACAAGAACTGAAAACAGCATCCGGTAAAACGCAGTCACTCCTGCATCCGCAGACACCAGCTTAACGAAAATAGCAGAGAAAGCGAGCGTGATGACGCCGACCATGATGGGTATATACGGATGAATTGGCGGTTTATCCACTTTGTGCATCTTCTTTCTTATATAAAAGTCTTTCCCTGAGTTTCACGGTAGCCCGGGAAGTGAATATAGATTATAGCCTAACAGAATTGGCTCCGTCTGCCCATAGTTGACGGAAAAGGGGGAAGCCTATGGATTACTTGTTCGATACACGGTTGCTTGAGACCGGTGTCCTTTTCAAGCTGGGCTTTTCGGGGTTGCTCAGTCTGGTCATCGGAATTGAGCGTGAGCTTAAGCGAAAGCCTGTCGGACTGAAAACAAGCGTGGTGATTGCTACGTTCAGCTGCCTTCTGACCATCATCTCGATCGAGACCGCCTACTCCACTCCTGCACGCGACGACATCAATATTACGATGGACCCGCTCCGTCTGGCGGCACAGATTGTGAGCGGCATCGGATTTCTTGGTGCAGGCGTCATCCTTAAGCGGGATAACGACAACATTACCGGCCTGACAACCGCGGCCATGATCTGGGGGGCTGCAGGAATCGGGATTGCTGTGGGTGCAGGTTTCTACATCGAAGCGGCAATAGCGGTCGCGATCGTTATGATCGGTGTGGAGTTTCTCCCTCCCCTCATGAACATCGTGGGTCCGAAACGGCTTCGAGTAAAAGAGTACACACTCACCACAGTTGTAATCGGGAGGGATAATATTGATGAACTGATCCGTTGTCTGAGCGAACACAGCGCGGATCCGGAAAATGTCCGGTTGAAGATGCTTAGTAATGAAGATTTCCCGCCAAACTCCCACGAAGTGGAGCTGCGATTGTCCGTACAGCCGAAAGTGAATTCATCCGAAATCTATGGCTGGCTCCATGAACTGAACTACATCCAAACCGCGGAACTGAATGCAACACAATAACCGGAGGTGCACAAATGAAAGAATTCTGGAAACTTCTGAAGCAGGGGAACAAGCCTTCCCTTCTGGCAGCTGTCGTCAATACCTTTATCGCACTCATGAAAGGCGCAGGCTTCCTGTTCACGGGTAATGTGGCGCTCTTTGCTGAAACGATGCACTCATTCGGCGATGCCGCCAACCAATACTTCGTCTATGTCGGTTCCGCCCTCTCGAAGAAGGCACCGACTCCGCGCTTTCCGAATGGTTTCGGCAGGATTGTCAACCTTGTCTGCTTGTTTGCAGTCGTCATTGTCGGCATCATGGCTTACGAGACCATTAAGGAAGGTTGGCACCATATCTTCCACCCGTCCGAATCCAGCGGCTTCTGGATCAGCTTCTCCATTCTTTTGATCGCTACACTTCTTGAATTTTTCGTTCTATATAAAGCCGGCAAGGAAATCCTCCATGATGCCGGCATTAAAGGCGGTCCCCTCGCCCCGGTCACGTCCAGTTTCGTCAATCTGAAGCATGCCCGCCCCGCGACAAAACTCGTCTTTATGGAAGATACCGTTGCTACTGCGGGCGGCCTGCTTGCCCTTATCGCGGTTGTGCTGGCTCAACTCTTCGGACTTGACTGGACCGAGGGAGTGGCCTCCGTCATGATCGGCGCCATGATGTTCTACGTCGTCGGTATCATCTTTCTTGAAAACGCCCGTGGTGCAATCGGAGAAACAGACGAAGAGATGCTTAACCATATCGCCTATCTTCTCGCGGAAGACAAAGATGTCCGCGACCTTCAGAAAGTGGAGGTCATCAAGGAAGGCGAGGCACTTCACGTCGAAGTCGTTGCTGAAATCGACAAGACCCTCTCTTTCGATAAAGTCGATGATATCCGCGATCGGCTGCTTGATCTCATCGCCAGCCAGCGGAATGTTGCGGATGTCACCATCTCGTTTGACGAGGACGATGGCATCAAAACCTGGAAACGCCAAGGCCTTGGCATCAGCCCGACTCCGGCTGACATGAAAAAGCTTCATTAAAATCAAAAGGTTGCCCGGTCTGCAGACCGGGCAACCTTATTTTTCGTTAGAGGCTATTTTGCAGAACAGCTTCAATTTCATCCTTTTCAAGGCCTGCAAACTGGCCAAGCGGAGCACCCGGTGAGGACTTTTCTGCCATCAGGCTAATGTTTTTGTCGTCGATTCCGTAGTCGGCAAGCCGCTCAGGCGCACCGATTGACGACCAGAAGCTGCGGAGCCGGCCGACTCCTTCAAGTGCGGTTTCCTCGGTTGTTTTTCCTTCAGGATCGACGCCGAACACATTGACTGCCAGCTGTGCAAAACGCTCAGGCCGGGTACCTTTGCGGATATTGTACTTCATCCACTCCGGGAAAAGGATCGCGAGCCCGCCCGCGTGAGGGATATCATAGATTGCAGAGACGGCGTGCTCGATATTATGCGTTCCCCAGTCCCCCCTGTAGCCCATTTCCAGGAACTTGTTGAGCGCGATTGTACCTGCGAACATGATGGTGCCGCGGAGTTCGGTGTTCTCCGGATCTTCCATCAGTTCCGGTGCCGTGCGGATGATCGCTCTCAGCACCCCTTCGCACATTTCATCCTGTACGGGCGTGTTGACCGCATTGTTGAAGTACTGTTCGAAGATGTGGGACATCATATCCACGATGCCATAGACGGTCTGGTCTTTCGGAACACTTTTCGTGTAGGCCGGGTCCAGGATAGAGAACTTCGGGAAGTTCTGCGGGCCGCCCCAGCCGTACTTTTCCTGTGTTTCTTCATTTGTAATGACCGATCCGGCGTTCATCTCAGAACCTGTCGCAGCGATGGTGAGGACCGTGCCGATCGGCAGTGCTTCTTCCGGGATGGCTTTCCTCGTAACGAGGTCCCATGCGTCCCCGTCGTATTTCGCGGCACTCGCAATCAGCTTGGAGCAGTCGATGACAGATCCCCCGCCTACCGCAAGGACGATATCAATCCCCTGCTCCTTGCAGATGGCAGCCCCCTTCTCGGCAGTTGTCACGCGGGGATTCGGTTCAACGCCGGGCAATTCGTGGACCTCGGCTCCAATCTCCTCCAGCACGCGCATGACATCATCGTAAACGCCATTGCGCTTGATGCTGCCACCGCCGTATACAAGCAGGACCTTCTTGCCGTATACCGGCAATTCGTTTTTCAGTGCTTCAATCTGGCCTTCACCGAAAATCAGTTTTGTCGGGTTTTGAAATGTGAATGAGTTCATTACTTCCCCTCCTCAAGTATATTTTCGCACGAAAAACCGATGTTTTCCATTGTCCGTCATCTTTCCGGCGCATAAACTCGTGCTCCTGCGTCAATCCTATGGGATGAGGAGGTGCCTCATAATGGAAGCTTTCCGCAAAATCGCTCTTGCACTCACCATCATCGGCGCCCTCAACTGGGGGCTGGAAGCACTGATGGGATTTGATGTCGTCGCTGATCTGGCCGGTGGCAGGGATACCCTGATCGCACGGATCATCTATGGGATTATCGCACTTGCCGGTCTGGTAAGCCTCAGCTATCTGTTCAAGGATGAACCGGAACGGCACCAGCGGGTTGAACAGGACGAGTACGAATGGCAGACACGTCCGCCGGCAGGAATGATGGAAGAGAAATGACAAAAGGGACCGTCCCCGATCCGGGGACGGTCCTGACTTGTTACCTCACGCCCAGCCGCGGAAACGGGCAGCTTCAGCGGTTCTGCGGATGCCGACCATGTATGCAGCGAGACGCATATCGATGTTGCGGGATTTGGCTGTATTATAGACATTTTCAAATGCCTCGGTCATCTTCTGGTACAGCTTCTCATGGACTTCTTCCTCGGTCCAGTAGTAACCTTGGTTGTTCTGGACCCATTCGAAGTAAGAAACCGTGACGCCGCCTGCACTTGCAAGCACATCCGGAACGAGGAAGATTCCGCGCTCAGTCATGATCTTCGTCGCTTCCGAAGTGGAAGCCCCGTTGGCCGCTTCAACGACGATTTTCGCTTTGATGTCGTGAGCATTGCCTTCATGGAGCTGGTTCTCCAGCGCTGCAGGAACGAGGATGTCGCAGTCAAGCTTGAACATCTCGTCGTTTGTGATGGTGTCTTCGAACAGAGTGGTCACCGTCCCGAAGCTGTCGCGACGGTCAAGGAGATAGTCGATATCCAGGCCATCCGGATTATGAAGCGCTCCGTATGCATCCGAGATCGCGATGACTTTCGCCCCGGCGTCGTGGAGGAACTTGGAGAGGTAGCTTCCGGCGTTTCCGAAGCCCTGGATGATGACACGCGCGCCTTCGACTTCGATACCGATGCGCTTTGCCGCTTCACGGATCGAGATGATGACGCCTTCAGCAGTCGCACGGTCACGTCCCTGCGAACCGCCGAGGACGATCGGCTTGCCTGTAATGAAGCCCGGGGAGTTGAACTCGTCGATCCGGCTGTATTCATCCATCATCCAAGCCATGATCTGTGCGTTGGTCATAACGTCAGGCGCAGGAATATCCTTTGCAGGCCCCATCACCTGGCTGAGCGCACGTACATACCCGCGGCTCAGGCGCTCGAGTTCTCCCATGGACATTTCACGGGGATCACAGATGATGCCGCCCTTGCCCCCGCCATAAGGCAGGTCAACGATTCCGGCTTTCATCGTCATCCACATCGACAGCGCACGGACTTCATCAGCCGAAACGCCCGGGTGGAAACGCACTCCGCCCTTTGTCGGACCGACGGCATCGTTGTGCTGCGCGCGGTAACCTGTGAATACCTTGACTTTTCCGTCGTCCATACGGATCGGAATCCGGACTTCCGTCATGCGGATGGGCGCTTTCAGCAGTTCGTACATGCCTTCATCGTAGCCCAATTTATCCAGTGCTTCATGGATTACTTTTTGTGTGGAGGTAACAAGATTTGTGTTCTCGCTCATGGTATTGATTCGCCTCTTTAAATCATAATAGGATGCTCGGCAATATTGTAACATAGTTCAACGGTTCAATGTGGACTCAAGTTCACAATTCATACACACTGATTATGCCGTAAATACCTCGCGGATTTTGCCGAGTGCCCAGTCAATCTCTTGTTTCGAGATGATGAGTGGTGGAGCAAAACGGATCACCGTATCATGTGTTTCCTTGCAGAGCAGGCCGAGTTCTTTTAGTTTCTCGCAGTATGGACGTGCTTCAGTATGAAGCTCGACGCCGATGAAGAGCCCGCGGCCGCGGACTTCCTTGATGTCCGTGTTGTCGATTTTGCTCAGTTCGGCCATGAAGTATTCACCGAGTTCGAGGGCTTTTTCCGCCAGATTCTCTTCTTCAAGCACCTCGAGGGAAGCGATTGACACTGCGCATGCCATTGGGTTTCCGCCGAATGTCGAGCCGTGGGAACCCGGATTAAATACACCGAGGACATCCTTGTCTGCAGCGACGCAGGAAATCGGGAACACGCCGCCCCCAAGGGCCTTGCCGAGAATATACATATCCGGGTCGACACCCTCCCACTCGCATGCGAACATTTTGCCCGTGCGTGCAAGCCCGGCCTGGATTTCGTCTGCGATGAAGAGCACATTGTTCTCACGGCAGAACTCCCGCGCTTCTTTCAGGAAGCCTTCCCGGGGAATGATGATGCCCGCCTCGCCCTGGATTGGTTCGAGGATGATTGCAGCGGTATTTTCATTGACAGCGCCTTTTAGTGCTTCGAGATCGCCGTAATCGATGTGGACGATTCCCGGAAGCATCGGGCCGAAACCGCGCTGATATTCGGGATCGGATGACATAGAAACAGCAGTCATCGTACGGCCGTGGAAGTTGCCGTTGCAGACGATGATTTCCGCCTTGCCCTCTTCGACACCTTTTACATCGTAAGCCCAGCGGCGTGCCGCCTTGAAAGCAGTCTCGACTGCTTCTGCACCGGTGTTCATCGGCAGGACCATGCCCTTGCCGGTCAGGCTTGAGACTTTTTCATACCACGGGGCCAGCTGGTCATTGTGGAACGCACGGGACGTGAGTGTCACCCGGTCTGCCTGGTCCTTCAGTGCCTGGATGATTTTCGGGTGGCGGTGGCCCTGGTTCACCGCGGAATAAGCGGAAAGCATATCCATATACTCATTTCCTTCAGGATCCTTTACCCATACCCCTTCTGCCTCAGAAATGACGATCGGCAGCGGATTGTAGTTTCTCGCGCCGTACTTATCCGTCTGTTCAATGATCTGTTGTGTCTTTGTCATCCTTCTCATCCTCCCTCATATAAAAGGCGGACTCACAAAGAGCAGTCCGCCTTCAGTTAGCTAATAGTATAGACCTTTTCTGGCAATCAGTGCATCTCGGAAACGGTCTTTGCCTGCATGTGAAGTGCAAGATAGTCAGGGCCGCCCGCTTTCGAGTCGGTTCCGGACATATTGAATCCGCCGAATGGCTGATAGCCGACTACTGCTGCCGTGCAGCCCCGGTTGAAGTAGAGGTTTCCGACATGGAAGTCCTCACGCGCTTTTTCGAGATGGAAGCGGTTGTTGGAGATGACCGCGCCCGTCAGGCCATAGTCCGTGTTGTTGGCAATATCAATCGCTTCGTCGAAGTCTTTCGCCTTTGTGAAGGCAACGACTGGCCCGAAGATCTCTTCCTGCATGATGCGGGCTTCCGGGTCAACATCCGCAAAAATGGTCGGGTTGACGAAGTAGCCTTTCGAGTCATCGCCTGTCCCGCCGAGTACCAGACGGCCTTCTTTTTTCCCGATTTCTACATATTCAAGGATCTTGTCATAGGACGCTTTGTCGATAACAGGCCCCATGAAGTTGTTGTAGTCTTCCGGGTCGCCGACTGTGAGTTCTTTTGTCAGCTCCGTCACGCGGTCAAGCACTTGGTCGTAGACATCTCCCACGATCACTGCGCGCGAGCATGCCGAGCACTTCTGGCCGCTGAATCCGAATGCGGACTTGACGATCGACTGTGCTGCAAGTTCAAGGTCAGCATCGTTGTCGACGACAATCGTGTCCTTGCCGCCCATTTCCGCGATGACACGCTTGAGCCAGATCTGGCCTTCCTGGACTTTTGCTGCACGCTCAAAGATGCGCACGCCCACGTTACGGGAACCAGTAAAGCTGACGAAGCGGGTCTTCGGATGATCGACAAGGTAGTCGCCGATATCGCGGCTGGAGCCGGGCACAAAGTTGATGACGCCCGCAGGGAGGCCTGCCTGTTCCATGAGCTCGACAAACTTATAGGCGATCACTGATGTATTGGAAGCCGGCTTCAGAAGAACCGTATTGCCCGTTACCGCAGCAGCAACCGCTGTTCCCGCCATGATGGCAAACGCGAAGTTCCAAGGCGAGATGACGACGCCGACTCCAAGCGGGATATAGTTGAAGCGGTTATCTTCGCCCGGGCGCTGTGCGATCGGAACACCGTCTTTCATGGCGACCATCTGACGGCCGTAGTATTCGAGGAAGTCGATTCCTTCTGCCACATCAGCATCCGCTTCCGGCCAAGGCTTGCCGGCTTCCTTGGACAGGAGTGCCGAAAGTTCGAACTTGCGGCGGCGTGCAATTGCCGCTGCACGGAAAAGAACATCCGCGCGGACTTCAGGCTTCACCTTGCGCCAGGTCTTGAATGTCTCTTGCGCGACCTGCATCGCCTTTTCTGCGTGTTCCTGAGTTGCCTTTGATACATATCCGATGATCTCTTCACGGTTGGAAGGGTTGAAGTTTTCCATTTTCTCATCGGTGTAGATGCGCTCTCCGCCGATGATCAGCGGGACTTCCTGTCCGAGGTACTCTTTAACTACCTCGAACCCCTGCTCGTATGCACGGCGGTTCTCTTCATTCGTAAAGTCCGTAAGTGGCTCGTGTTTGTAAGGAATCAATTGAACTCCTCCTCCTAATTATGTTCGAGACGCTAAAAAAATTTGCGCTCTTTTCGTTTCACACTTATAATAATGCAAAAGATCATTGCGAATTTCAAGTCTAAATCATTTGAAAAACGCAAAAAACTATTTTGAGGTGGACCATGGCTATCGAAAAAGACTCGCTATGGCCCTTCTACGAATTCGCCGTGGAACATGCCGCGCTCGGCATCCACGCCGTTGATATGAATGGAAGGACCGTCATCTACAATGAAAAAATGAAGCAGATTGAAGGGCTCGACCTGGATGACCTTGCAGACCGCAGTGTTCTGGACATGTTCCGGTTTGGCCAGGAGGAAAGCACGCTCATGAAAGTCATCAAAAGCGGAGAACCGGTTCGGAATGTCAAGCAGACCTACTGGAACCGGAACGGACAGGAGATCACCACCGTCAATGACACCTATCCGGTCATCGGTCCGGAAGGGATGATCGGAGCGGTGGAACTTGCCCGGGACGTAACCACGCTGGAAAAGTTCGTCTACCAGCCGCTCCGGACCTATGATGAGACCATATCGTTTACTTCCATCACAGCTGAAAGCGAAGCGATGAAATCCGTCATTGCCACGGCAAAAAAAGCGGCTGATGCGGACCTTCCTGTTTTGCTGACCGGGGAAACCGGTACCGGAAAAGATCTTCTTGCCGGCGCGATGCACAACGATTCGGCTAATGCAGGGAGCCCGTACTACACCCTCTTTTGCCCGGGACTGGACTCCGCTGACATCCACCGGACGATGAAAGCGATCAGCAAAGAAGAGACCTGCACAGTTTTCTGCGACCGGATTGACCTGATGCCGATCAAGCTGCAGGAAGAGCTGCTCAGGGAACTCGAATCCCTCGGTGATGATTCAAGGCAGTACATCGCCAGCATCGGCGGGGATGCTTTCGACCTGATTGCAAACGGGTCTCTATTGAAAGGGCTCTACTATTTCTTTTCATCCATCACGATCTATATCCCGCCGCTCAGAAAGAGGATGGCCGACCTGTGGCCGTTCATCGACGATTACCTGGAGCGCCACCGCCGGCGATTCGGCTCGGCAGTACGGGGGCTTTCCCCCGAAGTCCGGGAAACATTCGATTCCTATACGTGGCCGGGCAATCTGAAGGAAGTTGAACTGCTTCTGGAAGAGATCACTTCACTGCTTACGACGGAGACAGAGATCAACCAGGACCTTCTGCCCCACCATTTCAAGCTGAAAGTGCAGGAGGAATTCTCTCCGGCCAAGCGGCCACAGGACTTTGTCATGAGCGAAGGGCAAGAGTTTCTTCCCCTCGATACTTATCTTCGCGAAGCGGAAGATTATTATCTGACCAAAGTGATGAATGTATTTGAAGGAAATGTCACAAAAGCGGCCCAGGCACTTGGCATGAGCCGCCAGAATCTCCAGTATCACCTGAAGAAAATCCGGAACGGCCAATGAAAGTTGACCGAAATAAAAAAGCAAGGAAGCGTCCGGCTGCTGCCGGCCGGGCTTCCTTGCTTTTTTTGATCATCATTGTCCGGACTGGCGGATCCAGTCCTGGAGTTTATCACGGAGCGTGTTGAATCCGTCCGGCTCACGTTCATCGATACGGTCCTGGAGGGATTTTCTTGGGCGGTCTTCCCGGCGTGTCTGCGGGCGTTCCTGAAGTGCGCGGAGCGAGAGGCTGATCTTTCCTGCTTCCTCATCAACATCAAGCACTTTCACCTTTACTTCTTCTCCGACTGTCAGATAATCATTGACGTCCTTAACGAAACCATAGGTGATTTCTGAAATGTGGACGAGGCCTTGCGTATCCTTGTCCAGGGCGATAAATGCCCCGTATGGCTGGATGCCGGCGACCTTCCCGGTCACGACATCTCCCGTTTGATAATTTGCCATAAATACCGCTCCCAATCGCTTTGATTTACGAATCTGCCATTTGGCCATTGTAAATTATACCATACGGCTGGGCTTACGGCAAAAAGCGGCCGGGGTTACGGGGCGTCCTGGCGGTCTATGAGCCAGAGGCCTTCGGGGGTGTAAGTCATCCATATCTGTGGCTGTTCAAAACCGGAGAATGGATAGACACTCACCGGTGCCCTTAAACCTGTCTCATGGGGATGAATCGTGCGTTCATCGAATGCGAGATTCACCTCATCAAGCGCTTCTGTCAGTCCTCTTTCAGATATGCTTGTAATATGAGCCGGGTTTTCATCTGCAGAAAGCATTTCCATCATGGTGACATCTTTCCTGTCGGCCGCCATTAATGAGAGAGCAGCCACCATAACCGGCGTGCTGTCCGACAGCAGTAACCGATCTTCAGCATCCGACAATTCCCGATATAAAGTTTCAATTCTTACCCGGAAATCAGGGTTTGCAAAAGAACCATCCTCGAAGAAATATTCCTCCGCTTCCGAGCTTCCAGCATGCTTGTCATTAGTGCTTCTCAGGGCAAATTGATAGTTCCCGATTCTCAGAAGGTTATAAGACTTCGACCGCTTCCATCCTGTCTTTTCCATCTCATCGACGATCGGCAACAATATCTTCCCGGAAGGCGACTCCGGGCGGTCGGCCAGCTGCTTCCAGAGCTCTCTCCGTTCCGGCAAAACTTTTCCATCCTCTCCGAACACCCTGCCGCTCTCGCCCCCGAATACAAATTCTCTGAAGTAAGTGGTGGCCATTTCATTCGGCACGTTCCAGTGATCATCCGCTTCCCGGTTAACGGCCAGTTCCTCTAATTCGTTTAACGTTTTCACCAGGTCTTCTGTCGGATGACCCGTTAATCCTTCAATCATTGGCGGCATCCTATCGGCCAGATTGACCACCCTGGCCACTGACTCTTCCAGCCCATCCGCATGTTCACCCAGTGTCGGCAGTTTGTCGGGAATTACATAGACCTGATCACCCATGTACATGACCTTTTCCGACAGCTCATACCCTTCCTGCTCCATTAGCTGCAGGGCATGCCGGAGAGGTTCGGGGTAGTCCTCAGATTTAGCGAAGAAACCTTCTTTATCAAACTTACCATTATCAATAGAAGCCTCTATAAATTTCTTATTTTCCATTAGACGGTTTGATAAGAGCATCTCCAGCTCATTCTTACGAGCCTCGAATAACCGCACGAATTCCCGGCTCTTGTATTGATCATCTTGTATCGGCTGTTCACTGAGCTGCCGGGCCATTTCTGAAGGCAAGTCGAACACATCCAGGATTTCGGAAAATTCCTTTGTCACTTCCTTCTTTGTCGGTGCCTCACCCTTTTGTACTGCACGATCAAGTCTTGAGATGAACATCCTGAATTCCGGCTCCGCTTGCTGAATTGTAATGAAGTCGTGTCTCATCTCCATGTCGGCCGCACCGATCTTTTCCTGGAATCGCTCCTTCTCTTCATCAAACCGGGATTCCAGCTTCTTGACGTAAGCGGCATCTACCGGTCCCGCCCAAGCGGGGAGTATGAATGCCGCAGCGATCAGGAGTCCGACTGCGGCGAGAAGGCCGGCCCCTGGCGCCCACCACCGTTTTCCTTTAGGCCCTTCCGCGTCCTGCTCGCTTAACACCGGCGTCGCCGACTGATCGTCTGCCGGTTCCGGATAGCGGATCCGGCCATATGCTCGCCGCAGCAGGCTGAGCTGCCGGTCGAGATCCCGGTCCGGATCAGCTTCTGTGAGCAACCGGTCCCCCGTCTCCGCTGCCGCCCGTGCTTCATCGGCTGTCATCCGGCATACAGAACCTGATTCTGCCGGGTTGAAATCATGAAGTTTCATTAGGATAAACGGCAGTCTGATCCCGGCAGGCAGATCGCGTATATCCCAATGAAGCTGTTCGTCTTCTTCAAACCGGAACAGATCATCGGGTTCTTTCCCGGCAGGAGTACCTTCAATCATTCCTGCGGCAGTCCTGAATAAGATGATCCGCGGATCCGCTCCTTCGGTTTGTTCTTCCATTGCCTCCCGGATTGCCCGATCTGCGATCTCTCCTACCTTCGTATATGGCACCCCTGCCTGATGAAGGAAGCGCCGGACATTTTCCTTGAGTGATGTCTCCCATTCATGCTTCCCGTAGTCTTTTTCCTCTTCCCCCATTTCACACACCCTTTTCTTTACTCTTCCATTATTATACCAAATCAACCGTATTTTGAATTTTGCATTTCTGATTGGTTATATGGTCGCACTTTCTTTTTGGGCAACATGTTGTACAATGAGGGAATCAGTTTTCGGAGGGATCAACTATTTATGTCAAATCGAGAAAATTGGACTTCTAAGATCGGATTCATCTTGGCGGCAGCCGGCAGTGCCGTCGGGCTCGGCGCCATCTGGAAGTTCCCATATATGGCCGGTACGAACGGCGGCAGTATCTTCATTTTGCTGTTTATCCTAAGTACCTTTATAATCGGTCTCCCGATCCTGATTGCGGAGTTTCTGATCGGCCGGCGGGGACAGGCAGACGTTGTCTCAGCCTTCCGCCGGCTGGCCCCCGGAACGGCATGGCCAATTTTCGGTTTTGTCGGTTTCGCACTGTCCATTATCGTTCTGTCCTTCTATAGCGTAGTCGGCGGGTGGATCCTGTCGTACCTGGTACGCTCAGTCTCTTACCTGTTCGGAGGCGGAAATCCTCAGGACTTCGGATCTCTATTTGACTCGATCATCGCCAGACCGGGTGAGGCACTCCTTACCCAGGCCGTCTTTATGTTCCTGACAATCTGGATTGTGTCACGGGGGATCAAGGGAGGCATTGAGCGGGCAAGCAAATGGATGATGCCGATGCTGTTCATTTTCTTCATCATCCTGGCCATCCGCTCCCTCACGCTTGATGGAGCGATGGAAGGAATCCGATTCATGTTCGTGCCGGACTTCTCTTACTTAAACGGAGAAACAGCCCTTCTGGCACTTGGAATGGCCTTCTTCTCGCTAAGTGTAGGAATCGGCAGCATGATTACATATGCTTCCTATTTGCCGAAAGATGAGAACCTCATGAAATCCGGATGGAGTGTGGCGGTCCTGAACATCGTCATCTCCATTCTCGCGGGCCTTGTCATCTTTCCTGCTGTCTTCGCTTTCGGCGGATCTCCTGCTGAAGGGCCGGGACTTGTCTTTGTCGTCCTGCCGGCCATTTTCGAATCGATGCCGCTGGGCTTCCTGTTCATGCTGCTGTTCTTTATCCTGATGCTATTCGCGACATTGACTTCCAGCATTGCGATGCTCGAGATTACCGTATCGATCGGCATCCGGAACAAATATGAACGGCGCAGAGGCGCAGCGTTTCTTTATGGGCTGATCGTCTTCCTGGTCGGCATTCCAAGCGCTCTGTCATTCGGAGTCCTATCGGATGTGAAGGTGTTCGGCCTGTCTTTCTTCGATCTGGCAGACACAATTGTCTCCAAGTTCGGCATGCCGATCGGCGCATTCTTCATCTCCCTGTTCGCGGGTTACTATCTGTCCCGCCAGATTACTGAAGAAGAACTGGGCGGCTCCGGATTCCAGGCCTCCGCCTGGCGACTCCTCGTCCGCTATGTATGCCCGCTTGCCATCATACTGATTTTCATCTCCACCATCTGGGGCTGATTGAATACAATGAAAAAACCGCCCAATGGCGGTTTTTTCATTTATAGCGGACTTCCCGCCCCATATTTGAGGGCGATCAGCTTATATGAGATATCCATGCAGACCTCATGCGGGATCCAAAATTCATAAGAATGCTCATAGATCAGGCGGATCCGCTCCGCAAGTTCGGACGGATGGGCCGCTTCATGAAGAGCCGCGATGACGTCGGCAATCTCAGTCTCGTATGCACCCGGCCCCTGATCGAATGGGTCCCAGCGTTCGAGAAGATCCGCCGCAAAATGATTGATTTCGATGGTATCCACTGTACTCACCTATTTTTCAGTTCTTTAAAATCATTATTAGCTATAATAGCACAGCCAAAAAAAAAGAAAGGCAGAAATTCCTGGCTGAACTTTGGCAAAGCCGCCGGTGGATGATTTCCATCCGAAAATCCAATCATAAAAACAGCCGGCCTCAATGAGAGGGCGGCTGTTTTGCGTTCCGTTCGGCCAGAATGCGCTGCTCGAGTTCATGCGTCGCTTTTTCCTGCTCGGCGGATTTCTTTTTGATCCAGCGGAAAGCGAGGTAGCAAAGGAACATGCAGACGAGCAATGACGCGACTGCCGGGATATAAAGGGTCTTATCTTCCGGAAAATAGAGGAACGGCATAAGAAGAACCGCTTCCATGATGATTCACTTCCTTGATGTGGATTCCGGGGTCGGGGTTACTTTTTAAGTATCTCGATCGATTGGATGACGACATCCTCAACAGGCTTGTCCTGCGCGCCTGTCTCGACGCCTGCGATCTCATCTACAACATCCAGGCCTTCAACCACTTGGCCGAAAACGGTGTGGCGCTGGTCAAGCCAAGGTGTGCCGCCTTTTTCCGCATAAGCCTCGATAATCTCTTTCGGGAAACCTGCTCCCTCAAGCTGGCCGAGCATCTGGGACGGGACCCGATTTGCCTGGACAATGAAGAACTGGCTGCCGTTCGTACCCGGTCCTGCATTGGCCATCGAGAGCGCACCGCGGAGGTTGAACAGCTCAGGCGAAAATTCATCCTCGAACGTGGAGCCATAGATGCTTTCTCCGCCCATGCCTGTTCCTGTCGGGTCGCCCCCCTGGATCATGAAGTCCGGAATGATGCGGTGGAAAATGATGCCGTCGTAATAGCCGTTCTCGGCATGTGTGAGGAAGTTCTCGACCGTCTTTGGTGCCTGTTCAGGAAACAGCTTCACCTTGATCGGGCCATGGTTTGTATGAATGATTGCAAGTGCTTCATTTTCTGCAGCTTCGTTCACCAGTTGAGGAAACATCGTATCTCTCCTTTTCTCCAAGCGCCGGCGGCACGGAGTATCAGTATCTGTATAAGTGTAACATATCGCCCGGTCTGAAAACGATGAATAAGTCATGACACTTTTTTCGGGTTACGAAATGCTTTATAATGGGCATATTACGGTAAAAAGGACGTTCGATAGATGTCTATACAAAAGCGCAACTTTATCATCATTCTGGTGACCAACTTTCTCGTCGCCGGCACGATGACCATGATTATGCCGTTCCTGTCACTTTACATCGAGACATTCGGCGATCACTCGGATGCCTTTGTGCAGAAGTGGGCCGGCCTCATCTTTGGCGCAACCTTCGTCTCGGCATTTATCATGTCTCCGATCTGGGGACGGATCGGCGATAAATACGGCTTCAAACCGATTCTCATGATCAACGCCTTCGGCATTTCCGTGTTCATGTTCATGATGGGGTTTGTAGATGATGTGTACACGTTCTTCATTCTCCGTCTTGTAATGGGGATTGTGACCGGCTTCATCCCGACTTCCCTGGCATTCATCAGCGCACAGACCGAAAAAGGCCAGGCCGGCAAAACACTCGGCACATTGCAGATGGGAAGTGTATCCGGCACCCTTTTCGGCCCCGCACTCGGAGGCCTGCTCGCGGATTCGTTCGGATTTGAACTGGCCTTCATCATCTCGTCCGCAGCCATCTTCATCGCTGCCCTGCTCGTGACATTCGGGATCAAGGAACAGAAAAAAGAAAAAAAGAACCGCGATCACGTCTATTCCAGGAACACCATCGTCCGTTCCATCCTCAATCACCGGCTGATGCTGAATGTCATGATCATCACTGCATTGATCCAGATCGGAAACTTCAGCATCCAGCCGCTTCTTTCGCTTTATGTGGCCGAGCTGACGCAGGCCGATCAGGTAGCTTTCCTGGCAGGTCTCACGTTCAGTGCCGCCGGGGTCGGCAACCTTCTCTTCGCAAGGATGTGGGGACAGCTCGGGGATAACTATGGGTATGAACGGGTTCTCACAGTACTGCTGCTCCTCACTTTTGTATTTATGATTCCTCAGGCTCTCGTCACGGACCTTTGGCAGCTGATCATCCTGCGTCTCCTGTTCGGTATTTCAATCGGCGGCCTCATTCCGATCACCACCGCCCTGATCCGGAGGGAAGCACCCGTGGATATCCAAGGCGAGGTACTCGGCTACAATACAAGCTTCCGCTTTTTCGGGAACATCATCGGTCCGATGTTCGGGGGGATCGTGAGCGGATTTATCGGGATATCCTCCGTCTTCTATGTTACGGCCTCGCTCTTCCTGATTGCTGTTGTCTCTCTCTACTTCACGCGCAAAAAACCGTCAGAGGACTTCGAGGACGTGCTCGAGCGGCAGGAAATGCTTCACCCCCACTGATCCACTCACGCTTTAGCGAACAGATACGATTCAATCCAGAGAAGTGCCCGGCGGTTGCCGGGCACTTCTTTTTTAGTGATGTTCAAAAAGTTTTCATCATGGATTTTCCGCTGTTATTTTTAAATAGGAAGATCTCCCTAATTCCACAGCAAAAACGACTGAGGGTGCCAGTTTCTTCAATGCAACCGCTTTACGATTGAGTTATAATTAGTCCTGTTACCCATCTATCCTAAACATACTCTTGAAAGGAGGATCATTCTTGATATCCGTGCTGCTGTTATTCGCACCGGTCGCGGCTGCTCTTTTTGTGCCGTTCCTGGCAAGCCGGCTGCGGGGAATTCATACCGGCTGGTTCGTGCTTGCTGTGCCGGTACTGCTGTTCATCTATTACATGGGCTTTCTGCCCCAAGTGAAAGACGGCGGTGTCCACATCGGGGAACTGTCCTGGATTCCGTCCTATGGTATTTCACTTACTTCCTACATAGACGGCCTCAGCCTTATGTTCTCCCTCCTCATTACAGGAATCGGAGCCCTGGTCGTCCTCTATTCAATCTTCTACCTGGATAAGGCAAAAGAGCGGCTCGGCAACTTCTATGTCTACCTGCTCATGTTCATGACAGCGATGCTCGGTGTCGTCCAGTCAGACAACATGATTGCCCTCTACGGATTCTGGGAGCTGACGTCGATTTCGTCGTTCCTGCTCATCGGTTACTGGTACACCAGAGACCGCTCCCGGTTCGGTGCACTCAAGTCGATGATGATTACCGTATTCGGAGGCCTCATGATGCTCGGGGGCTTCGTTCTTCTTTACCTGATGGGAGGAACGTTCTCGGTTCGCGAACTTGTATCTATGGCTCCCGAATTGGCAGAACATTCTCTTTTCACATGGGCTCTGGTACTTGTCCTGCTGGGGGCATTCACCAAATCCGCCCAGTTCCCGTTCTACATCTGGCTGCCGGATGCGATGGAAGCGCCTACTCCGGTCAGTGCGTATCTCCACTCCGCGACAATGGTCAAAGCCGGGCTTTATCTGGTTGCACGCTTCACACCGATTTTCGCTGCATCCGAAATCTGGGTGTGGCTGGTCACTTCGGTCGGGGTGCTCACCCTGTTCTGGGGGTCATTCTTTGCTGTCAAGCAAACGGACCTGAAAGGGATCCTGGCCTTCTCAACTGTCAGCCAGCTCGGGCTGATCATGTCCCTTCTTGGAGCGTCCGCCGCAGCGTTCCATGTGGAAGGCGCTGCCGAAACGATGTTCAAGTACGCCGGCTTCGCCGCAATCTTCCACCTTGTGAACCATGCGGCATTCAAGGGCAGCCTGTTCATGGTCGCCGGAATTGTCGATCACGAAACCGGCACGCGTGACATCCGCAAGCTGGGCGGTCTCATGGCACTGATGCCGGTCACATTTACTATCGCGCTCATCGGTTCCCTGTCCATGGCAGGACTTCCTCCATTCGGCGGCTTCCTCAGTAAGGAACTGTTCCTGACAGGAATGCTGAGCTTGGGAGAACTGGACCTGTTCGCACCTGCTTCATGGGGAACGGTTCTTCTGGTTGTCGCATGGATTGCCAGTGTGTTCACGTTCATCTACAGCTTCTATTTTGTGTTCCGTACATTCACAGGAAAGCACAAACCGGACCTTCTGCCGAAATCAGCGCATGAGGCACCTGCAGGGATGCTCATCTCCCCTGCATTGCTCGGACTGATTGTCGTGGCGATTTTCTTTGTGCCGAACTTCGTCGGGGACTGGATCGTCAAGCCTGCAGTTGCTGCCGTGCAGCCATTCATGTACGGCTCTCCGGCAGATGTTGATGTCCATGTCGCCGCCTGGCACGGCCACATCACGCCGGAACTGATGATGACGATCGGCATCGTCATCGCCGGCCTGGTCCTTTACTGGCTTCTTCCTAAGTGGCAAGGCGCTTACCGTATCTTCCCTGAATACCTGACGCTCAATAGGCTGTACGATTCTACGATGATCTTCGCAGAAACCGGCATGAACCGGCTGTCCAGGTCCTATATGAACGGGCTCATCAGGAGCTACCTGATTTATATGTTCGCCGGAATTGTGATCATCGTTCTCGGATCGATGGTCGTCAAGGACGCCTTTGCCGTATCATTCGAAGGAACAGCGCCAATCGGCCCTATCGAAATCGGACTGCTCGCTGTGCTGGTCGCTTCCGTGGTGACCACGCTCATTGCCAGGAAGAGGCTGACGGCGATCTTGGCACTGGGAGCGGCAGGCTATGTGGTCGCACTCCTGTTTGTCATCTTCAAGGCGCCCGATCTTGCCTTGACGCAATTGGTTATCGAGACGGTATCGGTCGCACTTTACCTGCTGGCGTTCTACCACCTGCCGAAATTGAGCCGTCATGATGAAAAACGGAAATTCCGTGTCGGCAATGCGATCATCGCGGCCGGAGTCGGTCTCATGATGGCTTTGCTTGCCATGTCGGCGTCTTCTCAAAAAGCCCTGCCTTCCATTTCCCAGTTCTATAAAGACACTGTCTATTCGGAAGCGGGCGGCGGCAATATCGTCAACGTGATTCTCGTCGATTACCGGGGCTTTGATACCCTGTTTGAAATCGCCGTGCTGTCCATTGCCGCAATCGGAATTCTCGGCATGATCAAACTCCGTCTCAGCAGAAAGGGGGATCAGCATGAAAAGCAGTGATGTCATCATACAGACAACCACTAAAGTCGTGTTTTTCATCATCTTCCTTTTCGCAATCCACATTTTCTTTGCCGGACACTATACGCCCGGCGGAGGATTCGTCGGCGGACTGCTGACCGCTTCTGCCATCGTCCTTCTGCTGCTGGCTTTCGATATCCGGACTGTCAGGAAGGCATTGCCGTTCAACTATACGGTGATTATCGCGATCGGACTGCTGCTCGCACTCGGAACAGCTGCTGCATCAATTCTTTTTAATGTCCCATTCTTCACACACGCCTATGATTACTTTAACCTGCCGCTTTTCGGCGAGACTTCCCTGCATTCGGCGATGCTGTTTGACCTGGGTGTCTATCTTGTCGTAGTCGGCGCGACGATGAACATCATTCTTTCGATTGGAAGTGATGACTAATGGAAATTCTCATGTCGGTCATCATCGGATTTCTGTTTATGGCAGCCGTCTATCTGATTCTCTCCCGAAGCTTGATCAGGGTCATCATCGGGACCGGTCTGCTGAGCCACGGCGCCCACCTTCTTATTCTGACGATGGGCGGTTTCTCCGGGTCTGCTCCTCCCGTGCTGGCAGACGGGGTGACAGATTTTGTCGACCCGCTGCCGCAGGCACTGATCCTCACAGCGATCGTCATCAGCTTCGGGGTGACGGCCGTGTTTCTGGTTATGGCCTATCGTGCCTATCAGGAACTCGAGACGGACAATATGACTTTACTGAAAGGAAATGACGAACATGATTAACCTCCTGTTATTTCCGGTCCTGATCCCGTTCCTGACGGCAATGATCCTCATGTTCTTCCCCAAACGGGTGTCTGCCCAGCGGACAGTGACAGTGGTCGGGATGATGGCGTCAGTGATCTCATCGGCCATCCTCCTTTATACCGTCATGCGGGACGGCGTCCAGGCCGTGACGCTCGGCAGCTGGCCAGCCCCATTTGGTATCACGATGGTGTCGGATCCACTATCTGCCGGTCTAGTCCTGACTTCGAATCTGATCACTTTGGCGATCGTATTTTATAGTTTCAGGTCCATCGGGGAAGGACGGGAAAAACATTTCTACTACCCGGCGATGATGTTCATGCTCACCGGTGTGAACGGGGCTTTCACGACGGGCGATATCTTCAACCTGTTCGTATTTTTCGAAGTCCTGCTCATGGCGTCCTATGTCCTGATCGTTCTGGGCGGCGAGAAGCGCCAGCTCCGGGAATCGATCAAATACATACTCGTCAACATCGTCTCATCTGCTTTCTTCGTAACGACAGTTGCGATGTTGTACTCCGTCACCGGAACACTCAACATGGCGGACATCGCCGCAAAAATCACCGAAATCGGACAATCGGGCATCCTGACGGTCATCGCCGTCATGCTGATCCTCGTCTTCGGACTGAAAGGCGCGATTTTCCCGCTGTACTTCTGGCTGCCAAGTTCCTATGCAGCCCCGCCGGTACCGGTGCTCGCCCTTTTTGGTGCGCTCCTGACCAAAGTCGGTGTCTATGCCATCATGCGGACTGTGACTCTTCTGTTCCCGCATGACCCTGGCTTCACCCATGAGATGCTCATGATCCTGGCCATCCTCACGGTTGTGGCAGGCTGTATCGGTGCACTTGCGTACTTTGACCTGAAACAGATTGTCATCTACAACATTATCATCGCTGTCGGTGTCATCCTGTTCGGTGTTGCCCAAATGAACATGGCAGGGCTGGAAGGCGCAGTCTTCTATCTCATCCACGACATGTTCATCAAAGCCGGGCTGTTCATGCTGATCGGCGTGATCATCGCCATCACCGGAACATCCAATCTCAGGGAAATGGGCGGACTGATGAAAACCTATCCCGCACTGGCCTGGACTTGGCTGATCGCCGCCTTCGGTCTGGCAGGGATTCCTCCGCTCAGCGGCTTCTTCGGAAAGCTCCTGATCGTTCAGGGCGCATTTGAGGCGGACAACCTCTGGGGCGGAATCATCATCCTCGCCTCAAGCCTGATTGTCCTGCTGTCTGTCATCCGGATCTTCATCCATGCATTCTGGGGCGAACCGAAGCCGGTCAAAGGAACGAGCAAACAAATCTACCGCGGACTGTTCGTCCCTGCCGCGCTGATCACTGCTCTGACCGTCTTCTATGGTGTCGGAACGGAATGGCTGCGCCCGGTCATGTTCGATGCCGCGGAAATCCTCCACCAGCCATCGATCTATATCGATGCGGTGTTAAAGGAGTAGATGGATCATGGCCTTTCAAATTTTACTGAATTTCATCCTGGCGTTTACATGGATGTTCATCCTTAACTCATTCGAAGCATCCACCTTCATCATCGGCTGGCTGCTCGGTCTCCTGCTGATTGTGATGATGCGGAGGTTCTTTACGGGACCTCTCTATATACGGAGGATCTGGGCGATTACCAAACTGGCCCTGCTGTTCCTTAAAGAACTCTGGCTCGCGAACATCCAGGTGTTCATGCTCGTCATCAGGCCGAAGCTGGATATCCAGCCTGCCATTTTCAGATTTCCCACCAAGCTGACCAGTGATTGGGAGATCACACTGCTCTCTGCACTGATCACGCTTACCCCGGGAACGGTGGTCATGAATGTATCCGAAGATAAGAAGATGCTTTATGTGCACGCCATTCACATTGATGATGTCGAGGAAGCCGTCACAGATATCCGGAATTCGTTTGAAAAAGCCATTATGGAGGTGAGCAGACCTTGATGATTCTATTCTGGGCGTCTCTTGTGCTGATCGTTATTTCCATGGCGATGTTCTTGTATCGGCTGATCAAAGGCCCCACTGCTCCGGACCGGGTCATCGCGCTGGATGCCATGGGGGTCACACTCATCTCTGTAGTCGGCCTGCTGTCGATCCTGGTCGGGACGAACTTCTATCTGGAAGTCATCCTGCTTCTCGCCATCCTGTCGTTTCTCGGCACTGTCGCCTTCTCCAAGTTTATAGAGAAAGGGGAGGTTTTCGACCGTGGAGATTCTGATTAATATTCTGATAGCCGTACCCTTGGTGGTCGGAGTCGTTTTTACACTGGTGACGGCAATCGGTCTCAACCGTTTTCCCGACCCTTATACACGCGCGCATGCCGCTTCGAAGAGCTCAACAGTCGGGGTGCTCGGCATCCTGCTTTCTGTCTTCCTCCATTTCTGGCTGATCGAGGATCACTTTAATCCACGGATTTTGCTTGGGATCCTCTTCCTGTTCATCACCGCTCCTGTAGGGGCACATATGATGGGCCGGGCAGCCTATTTCTCAGGCGTCAAGCCAAGTGAGCTGACCGTAAAGGACGAGCTCGGAGAGGACCTCCGGCGTTTCGAAGGAAAATAAAAAGCTTCTGCGGACTTTGTTCCGCAGAAGCTTTTTTCTGTCTGTTTACCAGTAATATGGCCGGTACGGGTATCCGTACGGATAATAATACGGATATGGATAAGGATAGTACGGATAGCGGCGCCCTCCATAGAATAGGACATCTCCAAGAAGACTTCCAGCAAACCCGCCAAGGAACGGACCGAAGAACAAATCGTTTCCTCCTCTCCGGTAGGGATTGCGTCGGTAGCGAGACATTTGCCCTCCCCCCTTTCTCCGCTATCCTATGCCGGAAGCCCGGCCGGTCCTGGGCGTTATTCCCCTGCTTCTTCCGCCATCAGATCGACAAGTGCGGCAAGGGTACGCACCATGACGCCCGTGCCGCCTTTTGGCCCGAGGTCGTGTGCGGACGAAGCACCGGATGTTCCCGCGATATCCAAGTGGATCCACGGGGTGTCCTCTGCGAATTCGCCGACAAATCCGCCCCCGAAAATCATATGGCCGTCGCTTCCCGGCGAATTGTTGAGATCCGCCACATCGCTCTTGCGGATCCGTTTTCTGTCACTCTCCGTAAGCGGGAGCCTCCAGACGAACTCCCCGGTTTCGGAAGCGGCTTCCAGGAATGTTTCAAAGAATCCCTCGTTATTGGTGAGGGCGCCTGTTTTGTCGTAGCCGAGAGCGGTGATGACGCCTCCTGTGAGCGTCGCGACATCCACAAGGTAATCTGCCCCCGACTGCTTGGCATACGTGACTGCATCGGCCAGGACAAGGCGTCCCTCGGCATCCGTGTTCAGCACTTCGATCGTTTTGCCGCTGAGGGAGGTGATGACGTCATCCGGCTTGAATGCGGTGCCCGAAATCATATTGTCCGTCGAAGCGATGACGGCGACCACATTCTTTTTCGGACGAAGTTCACCGATGATCCGCATGGCGCCGAGCACTGCCGCAGCACCTCCCATATCGCCTTTCATGCCGACGATGCCTGTCTTTGTCTTGAGTGAGTAGCCGCCTGTATCAAATGTAATCCCCTTGCCGACAAGGCCTACCACGTCTTCCCACTTATCGGTTCCTTCATACTTGAGAACGATCAGGCGCGGTTCCTCTGCCGAGCCCTGGTTGACCGCGAGGATGGCACCCATGCCGAGCTCTTCCATCTCTGCTCGGCCGAGTACTTCGATAACGAACCCATACTGCTCTGCCAGGCGTGCTGCATAATCGGCCATTGCGGTCGCCGTCAGAATGTTGCCCGGCGTGTTTACGAGATCCCTGGCCTCGTTGACGGCATCTGCATAAACCCGTCCCACGCCAAATGCAGGCCTGATCACGTCTGCCCCCGCATCCGAAAGAAGCGTGACCTCGCGCAGTTCCACCTGCTTTTCATTGGAGCCGGTTTTATAATCTTCGAACGCATAAGTGCCAAGCCCTAGACCCTCAGCCGCTGCAAAAGCAATATCCGCATCCTCAAAGTCCCCGGAGGTGAACGATGCCGTCCAGACGGATGCAGATTCAGCTTTCATCTTGCGTAGCTCTTTGCCGGCGCCGGCAAATACTTTCCTCAGGTCATCCGCATCGAGGGTCTTGTCATTACCGAGTCCTGTGAACAGGACTCGGCTGAATCCCGCATTCGGCATAGCCGGCACACGGGTGTATTCAAAGCGGCCGGATGCGACATCGCCTGAGCGCACCCATCCGGTAAGCGCTTCTCCGAACAGGGCGTCCAGCCGGTCCCAGCCTTCCACATGCTCAGGGTGTTTCGGAACGCCTACAATCAGGACATCCGTGGTGATGCCCTCCAGGCTGTTTTTCTGTACGTTGACTTCCATCTTTATCCCTCCATCCAGCTTTCGTCCTCATTATACCGGAATGTCCGACTTCGGGTCAGCCAGCCCCCCGCGGTATGTTATAATTTTTTATATCTTCTGCCTGAAAGGTTGTGCCACCATTGGCCCTATTTCAAAACGCTCCACTATGGGTGGCGGTGTTCAGCATTTTCTTTGCCCAGTTCGTCAAGATTCCGATCCATTACCTGGCTACCCGGAAAGTGGATTGGAGGCTGTTCACTTCCACAGGCGGCATGCCAAGCTCCCATTCTGCAGCGGTCTCCTCTCTGACGACCGCCATCGGTTTCGAGCACGGACTTGATTCAACCATCTTTGCGGTATCCGCAGTTTTTGCGATCATCGTCATGTTCGATGCATCGGGCGTCCGCTTTCAGGCCGGGCAGCAGGCAGTCGTCATCAACCAGATGCGCACAGATTTCCGGAATTTCATCCAGACGACCAGGGAATGGCCTCAGAAGGACGAGCAGCAGAAGATCGAGGAGCTGAAAACCCTCCTCGGCCACAAACCGAGTGAAGTGTATGCCGGCGCCTTGACAGGCATTGTCCTGTCCGTCATTCTGTATGCCTTCCTTCTTTGACCGTCCGATATAACAAAAAGCGTCCCGCATGAAGGCGGAACGCTTTTTATAGGTTCTCAGAACATCCTGTAGCCCATTCTCCGGAGAATGATCATGACGATGCCTGCGATAATGGCGCCGACAAAGCCGCCGATCAGGATGACGATATCTGCTGCATGAAGGGAGACGAGTTTGTCTCCGAGGCTGCTGAAAGCCATGCCCGGGCTGGTGATATAATCCATCACCCGCACTTCATCCACAATCAGGATGACCACAATCGGGTAGACGATCGCCATGAGCCATGTCATGCGCAGCAGCATATTCAGAAGGAAGCCGATCCCGAAGAACATGACCATGAACAACAGGAACGACAGCAAAACTTCTACAATGGATAATGAACCGTCCAATTCGCTAACCTCCGATTTCCTTTCATCAGTTTACCGGAACGGGGACCCGCTTTCAACAAGCCGGTCCCCGTTCACCAATCTGTCAGAAATCAGGGCCGGCGCCGCCTTTGCGGAAAAAGAACTTGTAGCTGGTGTATCCGAATATGTCTCCCGGCCAGGCTCCGCGTACTTCCGGAAGGCCACCGTCAACGGCTTCGCCTGCTATCTCATGGATCAGAAGCGATGAATCCGGGGAGTCCGAAAGTTCATGCGGCGTCATCCATCTGGCTTCGGCGATTTCCCGCTCCTGTGGAATCACCGGCTGTGAATCCGAAAGCGGCCGGAGAAGAAACAGGGCCATGTTATCGCTGATTTCCCCTTTCAGCACGCCAGTCCTGAATCCTGCCATTCCGGAAAGCTCGGTCCGGATACCGGTTTCTTCGGCCACCTCGCGGATTGCCGCTTCATCCGCCCGTTCTCCCGGCTCCACGAACCCTGCCGGAAACGACCATTTGCCTTTTAGGCCGCCGTACGTCTTTTTCACGACCAGCCATTCTCCGTTTCCATTCATGACGATGCCTGCTGCACCAAGCCACACTTTCCCCCGTTCTTTCCCCATACCTTCTCCTCCCGTCATCCCGGCCGCGTACTGGGATGGTCAGTTTAAAAAAATCTCCCCGAACCGGTTCCGTGAACATGCCGGAGCCGAATCGGGGAGGTTTCCTTTACACAACAAATCGGGCGGCCTGCCCATGGAAAGGACTGCACCGCCCGGACATCCATTAAAGAACGTCGAATTTGCCTTTTTTGATGACGAGCGACGGTCCGCCGATCATATAGAGCGCACGGTTGTCGATCATCTTCTTCAGGAAGCTCGCTTTTTTGCCTGTGACCAGCTTGCCGTCAAATACATTACCGATTGCATCGTCATCACCTAGCGAGCAGACGGTGCCTTTCAGGTCCGGAACGAATTTCTTCGTACTTCCGCCTTTGGCAAGGCTGATGATGTTCTCTGCAACTTGAACACCCTGCTGCATGGCGATCTGTGCTGTCGGCGGGTAAGGACGGCCTGCTTCCTCATTCATTAGGAAGGCGCAGTCTCCGACGATGAAGACATCGTCGTAACCCGGCGCGCGCATGTCTTCCCGCACGGCCACGCGGGCACGTTTGCTTTCGATCGATGTTTCTTCGATCAGGCGGTTGCCCCGGACACCGGCAGCCCAGACAACTGTGCCGGCTTTGATGAATTCGAACTTCTCTTCACCGGTCTTGATCTTGACGCCTTCAGGAGTCGCTTCCACGACAGGCGTGCCGATGGAGAATTCGATTCCCTTGGATTTCAGATAGGATGTCGCATAGTCGACAAGCTTCGGATCAAAGCCCGGCAGGACCATTGGCGCGGCTTCCACGCAGATGACGCGGACCTTTTCACGCGGCACATCAAACTCCTCGCAAAGCTCCGGCACGCGGTTTCCAAGTTCGCCGAGGAACTCGATACCCGTGAAGCCCGCACCGCCGACGACGATCGTCAGGCGGGAATCATCTTTTTCCTGTTCAAGCGACCAAGTCGCAAATTGGTACTCGATATGTTCGCGGATCTGGCGCGCAGCATTCACGTCTGCGATGCTGAGTGCATACTTGTCCAGCCCTTCAATTCCGAAAGTTTCGCCTTCGAAGCCAAGTCCGATCACAAGGTAGTCGTAAGTAAGTTCGCCTGCATCTGTACCGACTTTCTTGTTGTCGACATCGATCGACTCGACCGTTGCCTTCACGAACTTCACCTTGTTTTCGTTGATGACACGTTTGATGTCGTAGCGAACATCTTCGGGCTTAAGCGTACCGGCCGCGGCTTCGTGAAGCCAGGTCGATTCGTAGTGGTAATCATTTTTGTTCACGAGGACGATGTCCATGTCGTCGGTGCCGATTTTCTTCTGGAGGTTAACAACGGTTGAAAGTCCGCCGTATCCGCCTCCGAGCACCAGAACTGTAGGTCTCTTCACTTCAATCCCAACCACCTTTGATGAAATATGTCTATAAGTAGGAAGGCCCAATGCCTTGATTGTCACGGCATTGTGCCGTAAATGACAAAATCCCTCAACACTTAGTTTAGTCCTTTATATGTCGTAATTCAAGAGGAGGTTGGCAAATAAAAAAGACCGGAAATCCGGTCTTTTACTCAGCATTTCTCTGGTGTGCCCTCTTTTTTGGCCGTCCTGAAAGATGTACCGCAACCGCATGATGCAATGGCATTCGGGTTGGTGATCGTGAAGCCGCCGCCCATGAGGGACTGCTTGTAATCGATCTTTGTGCCGTTCAGGATGCCTGCATCCTCTTTGGCAACAACAATCGGGATACCGTGCAGCTCGAGGTATTCATCTTCCTCATTGCGCTCTCTCGTGAAGTTGAGGCCGTAGGTCAGTCCGCTGCATCCGCCGCCGTTGACCCCGACACGAAGGAAAGAACCTTCCTCTTCGTTGTTGACCATCATTTCCTTCACCTGATAGGCCGCAGCTTCCGTCAGTTCCACCACTTGTGTCATTTTTCCTCACTCCTTTTCTTCCATCTTACCCTTTGTTGCCCGCCGGTTCAAATGGGCGGTCCGATTATTGAAAAGGATCCGCCGTGGCGGATCCGTAAGATCAAAAGACTTGTTCGACTTCGACAACGCCCGGCACTTCTTCGATGAGCGCACGCTCGATGCCGGCTTTGAGCGTGATTGTCGAACTTGGGCAGGTTCCGCAAGCGCCAAGCAGGCGGAGTTTCACGATGCCGTCCTCGACATCAACGAGTTCGCAGTCGCCGCCATCGCGGAGAAGGAACGGACGCAGTTTATCCAGGACTTCTTGTACACCATCCATCATCGCTGTTTCTGTCACTTCGATTCGACTCCTTTCACTGATTTCATTATAATGTGTTCAAGCCAGAAAATCCATAACTGAAACCGGGGGGATTCTAATTGAATGAAAAAGGGATCAATATCGAAGTATACGGTGCCGATGTCATCTGCGCAAGCTGTGTGAATGCACCCTCTTCGAAAGATACATATGAATGGCTCCAGGCCGCCATTACCAGGAAGTATCCGGGACAGCCGTTCCAGATCGATTATATCGATATAGAGAAGCCGATCGAGGATCCGGTTCGGGCCGACATCGCAGAACGCGTGCGGGATGATGAGTTCTTCTATCCGCTTGTCATGATCGGCGGAGAAGTTGTCGGCGAAGGCTATATCCAGCTGAAGCCGGTATTCAGGGAACTAGAGAAGCATGGGTTTACGGCGGAGGCTTGATTTTTCCAATCCAGTATAAAGAGTGTTGGACTGTAGACAATGCATGCATAATGCCCTTGTCTACAGTTTTTTCTTCCGCCCGCTAGTTCGCGGGCGTTGCCTTAGCCGGAACCATGCCACATCGATAATTTTTTACATATCACAAATCCGGAACCGCATTTGTGCGATTCCGGAAAAATTTAACCGTTATGCCATTTGTACATCCAGAGGATACCTGACTTCAGCAGGCGTGCGATGCGGCCGGTGACGGTGCGGTCGGCGAGGAAGGCGAAGCCTTTTTTCTTGCCGAGGGATCCGACGATGCCCTGGAGTTTGATTTCCGGCATTTTTTCCGGCAGGGTTTCGCCGTTCCAGCGCATTTTCAGCACCTTGACGATCTGCTCGCCCTGCTCCTCAGCCAGGTAAGCACTCGGTGCGTGAGGAAGCGCGGCGCAGTCACCGACCACATAGACGTTTTCGTATTCGGGAATGTTGTGGTGCGGAGTGAGGACGACGCGGCCGCCTCCCGCCTTTTCGACCTCCAGATTGCGCACGATTTCGACCGGCCGGATGCCTGCAGTCCATACGACCGCATCTGCCGGTATTGAATTTTCGTGGTTGTACAGCAGATGGGGTTCGACTTTTGTGATGTTCGAGTTGCTGATGACTTCTACGTTGTTTTCATCAAACCAGCTCTGCACATAATTACTGAGACGCTCCGGGAAGTCGCGGAGAATACGCGGGCCCCGGTCGAAGAGCTTGATGTTCAGGTCCGGGCGGCTCTCGCGCAGTTCACTTGCGATTTCGATGCCGCTCAGGCCGGCACCGACGATGGCGACCGTAGCGCCTCCGGACAGACCCAGAACTTCACGATATGTATCACGCGACTTGCGGATGGTCTGGATGCTGTGCGTATATTCCGCTGCACCCGGCACATCATGATAGTTATCGTCGCAGCCGAGACCGATGACGAGGTCGTCATAAAGGATACTGTCGCCATTGTCGAGATACACGCATTTTTCATCCATATTGATGTCGACGACTTCTGCAGTGACCGTCCGGAGGCGTTCGTGCTCAGGAAAGTCGACCCGCACTTCCGCATCCGGCACCGTCCCCGCTGCAAGCGCATAGAACTCGGTTTTCAGACTGTGAAACGGCGTCCGGTCGATCAGGATGATTTCACGGTCCTCAGGAAGTTGATTGGGCAGGAGGCGGAGCAGAACCCTCATATTACCGTAGCCGCCGCCTAACAGGACTAGTTTCTTCATGATAATCTCCTTTGATGAAGTTCAATATTCGTTCATAATTCTTGCGTTCCATCGCCATTATATCGGAATGTGAGAGGTTTCACAATAAGCCGTTTAATTGACTGAGGACATAAAAAGGAGTACGATTTCCGGGTAGGAGAGGTGAATGTTTGTGAATCCGATCGTAGAATTCTGCATGAGCAACATGGCCTGCGGTTCACAGAAAACATTCGAGGAACTCGAGCAGGACCCGAATCTCGATGTCCTTGAATACGGCTGCCTCAGCTTCTGCTCTCAATGTGCCGAATCGCTTTACGCGGTCGTCAACGGCGAGATCGTCGAAGGCGAGACGCCGGATGAACTAAAGGAAAACATCTACCGTTTTATCGAAGAGAATCCGCTGTTCTGATGCAATTCCATATAGATAAAAGCGCAATGCCGATCCGGCATTGCGCTTTTCAGTTTTCTGTCCATCCGTCCAGCGTCCTCAGGGCGTATGTCGGCTGTTCCCCGAATTTCGCCAGGTCCTCTGTCCGCGTGACGCCTGTATCCACATGCACGGTTTCAATTCCGAAGCGGATTCCGGCCATAATATCGGTTTCGTAGTTGTCCCCGACCATGATCATCTCTTCCTTTTTCAGTCCATGCCGGTCGGCCAGTGTCTCCAGCATCGGAACAGACGGCTTGCCGATATAAAACGGGCTGACACCGGTCGCAAGCTCGATCAGGCCGGCAAACGCCCCGTTTCCGGGCACAAGGCCACGTTCCGTCGGATAGGCTTTGTCACTGTTCGTGGCGACGAATAGGGCGCCGGCAGACACCGCAAGCGAAGCGTCGGCGAGTTTCCCGTATGTGATTTCCCGGTCTATGCCGACAACAACGGCATCCGGAGATTCCCGTACAATCCGGTGGCCTGCCGACTCCAATGCCGTTCGGAGACCCTCTTCTCCGATCATGCTGACCGGGAGAGCGCCGTGATTTTTCAGCAGATGTTCCGCCGTCGCAACCGATGAGGTCATGATTTCTTCAGGAGCGGCTGTGATGCCCATCCCCTCCAGCTTCTCGGACTGCTGTTCTGGTGTCAGCGCGGAGTTGTTGGTCACGAAGAACACGCCGGCCCCCTTCTCCCTCAGACCGCGGATAAAGCGGACTGTTTCCGGTATCGGTTCTTTTCCGCGATAGACCGTGCCGTCCAGGTCAAAGCACCAGGCCTGATATTCCCTCATTCATTGTCCTCCGGAAGAAATGCGGAGACCGGACCGAGCTCCTCGGCAAGATAGCGTCGGGTAGAGTCCGGGAAACGCCGGAGGGCCGGAAGCGTCTTGTCCAGCACACGCTCCACTTCGGCGGAGTCGACATCCATGAATTCACGGACAATCATCTTTCTCAGCCCGATCAGCTCTTTTAGCGGCGACTCCATATCCGCTTCAATCACTTTCTCATCCAGAAGAATATCAATGATGTCTTCGTAACTGCCGGGATCCCGCATGATGAAACCGTCGATCAGCGTATTGCCGATGTCGATCACCGCTTCAATCAGGTTATGGGCGATGCGTTCCTGTGCCAGCATTCCGGCCGGGCTGTCCGACCAATCGGAGCGGTTGTCGAACACATTAAATAGATGCTCCATATGGGATGCGGTCTTTTCCACTTTGTTTCGGTCGATAAAATACATGATGATTCCTCCTGTCGGTACAAGACGAAAACCCGCAACGGGTTATTCGCCGTTTTGCGGGTCATCCTGTTCCTTTTCTGGCCGGTCGTCCTGTTTTTTCGGACTCCCCTTTGGCTTCGGGATTTTCTTCAGTACAAAATAGGCACAGCCAAAGTTACAGTGCTCGTACAGATAATCCTCGAGTGTGCTGATTTTCGTCGCAATGGTCGCCTTCGGATTTTTATCGTCGAAGAATCCGCGAAGCCGGAGCTGGCCATAGCCCCAGTCACCGACGATGTAGTCATACTTGGTGAGGATTTCGCTGTAGCGGGACTCAAGCGCATCTTCCTGAAGGGCATCCCGGTAATCCCTGACCACTTCATACTCGGTGTTTTCGATCTTGATCATATACGTTCCTTCTTTCAGGATTGGACGGCAAGTTCACTTTCGCCGCGGCGCTGACGCTCTCGGGCGGCCGCGTTGACCTGCTCATCCGCGTGGTAGCTGCTGCGCACCAGAGGGCCTGCTTCGCAATGGGAGAAGCCTTTCGTCATGGCGATCTTGCGGAGCTCGCCAAATTCCTGCGGCGTATAGTATTTCTGCACGGCAATATGCTTTTTCGTCGGCTGGAGGTACTGTCCGATCGTCATGATGTCCACATTGTTTGCTCGGAGATCATCCATCGTCTCAATGATTTCTTCCCAAGTTTCGCCGAGGCCGACCATAAGCGAGGACTTCGTCGGAATGTCAGGCTGCATCTCTTTCGCCCGGCGCAGGAACTCAAGGGAACGGTCATAGGTAGCCCGTGCACGAACCCGTTTAGTCATGCGGCGGACGGTCTCGATGTTGTGGTTCAGGATATCCGGCTTGGCGTCCATGAGTGTTTTCAGGCTGTCGTAATCACCTGCAAGGTCGGACGGCAGCACCTCAACCGTGGTGAACGGGTTTTTGCGGCGGATGGCCCGGATGGTTTCTGCCATCACGCCTGCTCCCCCGTCGCGCTGGTCATCGCGTGCCACCATCGTGATCACGGCGTGCTTGAGGTTCATCAGGGCGACTGAATCCGCTACGCGTTCCGGCTCGGCCAGGTCAAGTTCGTTCGGCAGTCCTGTCTTGACCGCACAGAAGCGGCAGGCCCTCGTGCAGACGGCACCCAGAATCATGAATGTGGCCGTTCTGCGCTCGCCCCAGCACTCGTGGATGTTCGGGCAGCGTGCCTCTTCACAGACGGTATGCAGACCTTTCTCGCGCATCATCTTTTTCAGGTCGACATAGTTCTCATTGGTGTTCAGCTTGATTTTTAGCCAATCCGGCTTTCGGATGTGCTCGTTTCCAGGCTTGCATGATGTCATCGCCATCGGCTCCATTCTCTCTGTTTTGAAAATGCTCACTGTTGTCAATGTAACACAATGGACAAGCCGGGACAACAGCCAGTGAAGGGTGCCGGAAGCGCCAGGCGTGAAAAAAGCGCCCCATAAAGGGACGCTTCCGTTTTAACGTTTTTTGGCTTTGGTGACTGCGTTTGCAATGCTTGCCGCAAGGCCGCCCCAGATGATCAGAATGCCGAGGATCATCATGAAAATCGCCGATCCGCTCATGGAACTTCCCCCTTATGATTGGTCTCTGTCATATGGCTCAAGTGCATGTCTGTTCCATTTGAACAGGGTGAACAGAATACCGAGGACAAGTGCTGCGATGGCTACCGACCATCCGGCGCCAAGGATGAAGGCATCCGAATACCCTTCATAGTTGCCGGTTTCTGTGTCAAAGCGCTTGCCGAGATTCGTCCGGAACAGATCGAACATCATATAGCCAAGCACCAGAGGCGTGATCACGGTCAGGGAGAACTTCCACCATCCCCCGATCTGGATATCGGACATCGGATTTGCATGTTCCTTGAATACGTCAAGCTTGCGGAAGATCCAGGCAACCGCGATGACTTCGATCAGCCCGATAAAGGCGACGCCGAATTGGTTGATGAAATAGTCGGCCGCATCCAGGAAGTAGAGTCCGCCGCGTGTCGAGAACAGCAGCGAGATCAGCGAGGCCAGACCTGCCCCAAAGAGGACCGCCTTATTCCGCGAAATCCCCAGCTTCTCTGAAAGGCCTGCCACATACGTCTCACAGATCGATATGAGCGATGTGAGTCCCGCCAATACGAGAGACAGGAAGAACAGGACGCCGAACAGGGCGTTCATGCCCGGGAACTCATTGATGATCTGCGGGAATACCGCAAAGGCCAGCCCGACGCCGGCCGTAGCCACTTCGTCAACAGGCACGTTATTCTGGACAGCCATGAACCCGAGTGCTGCAAAGACGCCGATTCCCGCAAGAAGCTCGAACCCGGAATTCGCAAAGCCGGTGATGAAGGCATTGTTCGTGATATCCGATTTTTTCGGCAGATAGCTCGAGTACGTGATCATGATTGCGAATGCGATCGAGAGACTGAAGAAGATATGGCCGTAGGCCGCTACCCAGACGGTGCCGTTCGCAAGCTGGCTGAGATCCGGCTTGAAGAATGCCTCAAGCCCGGTCAGAGCGCCAGGCAGCGTGACCGCCCGGATGACAATCAGCAGGAAGACGATGACGAGTGCCGGGATGAAAATCCGGTTTGCAAACTCAATTCCCTTCTTGACCCCCGCAAACAGGATGCCGAACACGATGATCCACACAAGAATATGCGGGATCAGGACGCCCGGCACGAATCCGCCGACCTGCCCCGGTGTATCTGCCAGGTTCAGCACATCGCCAAACAGGAAGCCCGTCGTGTCGTCTCCCCACTGAAGGTTAAACGAATAGACCGTGTATTTCATCGCCCATGCGATGATCACTGAATAATAGGTGGAAATGACAAAAGCGACAAAGACACCCCACCAGCCGAGCCATTCGGCCTTTTTCCCTTCCATGCGGAAGAAGGAGAGCGGTGCTGAGCCCCGGTACTTCTGTCCGATCGTGAACTCCATGATCAGAATTGGGATTCCGGCTGTCAGAAGCGCGAATAGATAAGGAATGAAAAATGCCCCGCCGCCATTTTCATAGGCGACATAAGGAAAACGCCAGATGTTCCCCAGGCCGACCGCAGACCCTACTGCAGCCAGAATAAAGCCGGCCCTCGTCCCCCATTGTGAACGCTGTCCCATATTGATCCCCCTTGATGGTTCTCCCCGCCCATCCCCCTGATTTTTAATAAACGGGAAGATTTATTTTATTCTGACATCTTTAAAGCTATTATAAGTATAACGACCCTGAAATATGAAGTCAAAGTCTTTTTCATTTTTCGACAGGATATTTGCCCATAACAAAAGACAGGGGGTTTCCCTGTCTTTTGACTCAATTACCTGTATGTTCATGCATGGCTGGAGTGGCTGTTCGCCCCTTCATCATCCAGAATACAATCACAGCCGCGAGCAGGACCGCTACGGTCGTAAGCCCCATTGCAAGAGAATCTGTCAGCCCCATGACCACATAGCCGATTGTTGCGATGGCGGCGCTGGACAGTGCATAAGGCAGCTGGGTGGCGACATGGTCGATATGGTTGGAGCCCGCTCCGGTCGACGACATGATGGTCGAGTCGGAGATCGGCGAGCAGTGGTCACCGAATACCGCTCCTCCGAGTACCGCGGCCAGCGATGCGATCAGCATCTCGGGTGCTGCGTTCAGCATGACTTCACCCGCAATCGGAAGCAGGATGCCGAACGATCCCCAGGACGTTCCCGTGGAGAAAGCCATGACGCCGGCAAGAACGAACATGATCGCCGGAAGAAGTTCCGCAGGAATGTTGGCACGTTCGACAACACCGGACAGATAGGCACCTGTCTCGAGTTCGCCGATCAGATACGTCAGAGCCCATGCAAGAATGAGGATGGACACTGCAGGCATCATCGCCCTGACACCGCTGATGAATGCGGGGACGATAAAGTCTGTTTTCCGGAAGTCTTCTTTCCCCGGCTGGGTCATGAAGAGAATCAGTGCAACCGCAACACCGGCTATGCCGCCGGAAAGAAGCGACAGCGGCACATCGGTCATCTCAAAGATGGTCCAGATATCCGCACTGCCATATTCAGCCATGCTTCCCCTGTAGCCTGTCAGCATCATTGCGCCGAATGTGACAGCGACGAGTGTGATGATCGGAAGCACGAGATCCATGACACGTCCGTTGTTGTGGACAGGGAACTCTTCCTTTAGCTCACCCGGCACTGCCTTGTTCGGATCAAACAGTTCCCCTTTTTCGATCGCCCGGCGTTCATGCTTGCGCATCTCGCCGAAATCAAAGTTGGTGATGGCCGCAAAAAACACGAAGACCAGGGTAGCAAATACATAGAAGTTCATCGGGATCATGAGCAGGAAAGCCTCGAGCGCCGAGTAGGAGACGACAGAAGCACCCGCGAGGATGGTCCCGATGACTCCGATCAGATAGGCACCCCAGCTGGAGATCGGGGCGATCGCACAGATCGGTGCAGACGTCGAGTCGATGAAGTATGCCAGCTTGGCCCGGGAGATCTTGTGGCTGTCCGTGACAGGACGTGCAATCTGCCCGACGGCCAGCGCATTAAAGTAATCATCCACGAAAATCAGGATTCCCAGAAATACCGGAAGAAGCCTTGCCCCCCGGCGGGTCCGGATGCGCTTTGTCGCCCATTCGGCAAATGCCCGGCTTCCGCCCGACAGGCTGACAAATGCCGTCAGAACACCGAGGAGGATGACAAACAGCGTGATGAATATGTTATACGTGTTCAGGCCGCCGTCCCAGAAAGTGATCGTCAGCGCCGTCCAGAACGCTTGGAGTGATTCCAGCGGGCTGAACGAGGCAACAATCAGCGCGCCCGCAATGATCCCCGTGCCGAGCGAGAGAAGAACACGCTTTGTGATCAGTACCATGACGATGGCAATAATCGGCGGCAGGATCGAGAGTATAGTACCTGACATAATCTAATTCCTCCATTTTCTGAAGGGGTAAAAGCCTTTCCGCAAAAGCAAAAACGGCCGGCACCCTGCGCTGTTGCGCAAAGGGAAGCCGGCCGTCACTACGTTCGTCAGTTGAAATGCATCATTACAACGTACGATCTGTAGCTCTCCATGCGGTTTTTTCCGCATGACAGTGCCATCCCTGTTCGGAATGGCCCCAGCGGACCTTCGCTGACTGCTCCGGTCCACTTCGGCAATGCTTCCTTTTACGCACGGTCATCGTTGTCAACTCACGTGTGCTACTCATAAGCGATTGCGGCCTCTACCCAATCGAGTCTATTCATACTATGTCACCGATCATAACAGATGGACCTGCTGATTGCAATACCAACTTATTCCTCAGGAAGCGGGATCGGCACCTCGATCGACGGCGGGTCCACATTCTCTCCTTTGTTGAAGATATGCGGCACCTGTCCCTGTACGAGACCGATGGCAATCGGAATCTGCTGCTGGACGGCCGCCTGCTTGGAGGCGAACGGCACGATGATCTGGACATTCACCTGGATGATGGCGTTCACTTCGACCAGTGCGTTGTTGATGCCGAACTCACGGATTTCGGTCTTGGCGTTGGCGTGGACATTGCCGATCACATGAAAACGGATCGGCACTTTTGGTCCGAGATTCCCGAGCATCGGCATCCCGATCGCCTGCCCGAGCGGCACGAAGAAGACAATGCCGTCCCGGTCCTTCATCGTCTCCACGTCATACTCAATGTTTTCGATTTTCGGCAGTGCACTCAGGTCACCGGCTTCCGCCATTTCAAGGTGGTCCTCGACCAATCCGTGTGTTTCCGCAATGAAGCGGTTGATAATCTCAGTATTCAGCTTGGCCGTCACGACCTCAGACTGCTCAGCCGGCACATATTCGATGATGTCATTCACATCAAGGACATTGGCTGTTCTTGCGTCAATCGCTTTGGCAATCACCTGAGAGGCGATTTTTGACGTCTGCACTTCCGCATATTCGGTGAGCGCCGGCGTGAGCCGGGCATTCACAAAATAAAACATGAGTCCCATCAGGACCAGGCCGATCGGGAGGAGAAGCGGCAGGAGCCGCCTTTTTCCCGCTCCGGGTCGCAGCCTCCTCCTGCGCGCATAAGGAAACTTCAATAAATAATCCCCCTGCCCCATCTTACGGGGAGAGGGATGGATTTATGAGGACGGGGTTCCGTACTTCCGGATGGCATAACCGGCAAGCACGTCCCTGATCAATTCCGGCATAAAGTATTCTTTCCTGGCCTGCTTGAATGCCGGAAAGAAGAATCCGTAAGTAAACAGATCCAATGTCGCGAGCCGGTACATCCTGCCGGGTTCCACGGCACTGCCTGCCACGATCAGTTTTCCGTCTTTTCCGCGGACCATTTCCTGATGGATCATCGCCCCTACCTGCTCTCCGCGGAATCCGAGTCCTTTAAGCCGGACATCAGGCCATTCCGGATTCAGGCTCAGCTCGTACGCCTCTTCAAGTTCTGCGCCTGTCAGCGTGATCACACACGGATTGATCGGATGCGGCAGGAGGCGGTGCAGATCCATCCCTGAAACGGGGCCTTCCGGAAGTCCTCCGAGAAAGATTCCCGAGTTGAACATGGCACAGTCGGCACCGGTGTGGGCAATGAGTGCTTCAGCGAACAGATCGGAAAGCGGCGTTGGTCCGTCCCAGCTGCCCCATAGTTCCGAGGGGTTCAGGAACACGGTTGACGACAGCAGCTCCGCCGCCCTCTTCCTCAACTGCCGGTCATAGTCCGTGTCGTCGCCGGGTATGGGAAGCGTCTCCGTGTCGTGGACCTCAGCCGTTGCTTCTACAATCCGCCCTTCGGTGTGGTCGAATGTCAGTGTCACTTCCCCGACATACTGTCCCCATTTGCCCGCTGCGGCAATCAGCGTGCCGCCGACTTCCCTGCCGTCCGGATACAGATGATGCGTATGTCCGCCGAGAATGACGTCTATTTTGCCGCCAGTGTACTGCGCAAGCCGTTCGTCTTCCGATGAGCCCATATGCGACAGGCAGACAAGGATATCGGACTGTCCGCTTACGCGCGGCGCTGCCGCCTCAAGCGCGGAACGCGGTCCGGTCACCTGCCATCCCAGACGTTCATAGGACGTGCTGAAATCGGCAGTCGCGGCGATCAGGCCGATGCGGATGCCGGATCGGGTGGTCAGATAGGCCTCAGGGACCGTCCATGCGGGCCGCTTTCCCTCTTCATTGAACAGGTTGTCCAGCACGACCGGAAACTTTGCTTCCTCATAAAGATCAGCCAGTTCACCCGGAGAAAGAGTGATTCCTTCATTATTTCCGATCGTAACCGCATCATAGCCGATCTCATTCAGCATCAGTACGTTTCCCTTTCCTCTCGTGGCATCGGTATAGGGATGGGAGCGGTCGATATGGTCACCGATATCGAACAGGTAGCATGCCTCTCCCTGTTCTTTGTGGAATGACTTTCTCTTCAGGAGGAAATCCCGTATTCGCGGCCACCTTTCAAAATGGCTATGAAGATCGTTCGTATGATAAATGTGAATGGTTTCCTTCAACGTGCAATCAGCCCCAGATTCCTTCATAAATGGACCGGATCCCCGTGATCAGGAGGATGATCCGGAGAGCGGTCACAAGTGCTTCCGAGTTCAGGCGTTTGTTCAGGGCTGCTCCGATTTTTGCCCCTATGTAAGCTGCCGGCACGACCGGAAGCGTATAGAGCCACGGAACATTGCCGAGTGAGATATGGCTTGCGGCATTGACAATGGCGGACAGGAAGACCATGAACATCGACGTGCCCACGGCCACATGCGGCGGGAACAGGAACAGCAGAATCATCGCGGGAACAAGAATTGAGCCTCCGCCAATCCCAAAGAGTCCCGAAGCAAATCCGACGACAAATGTCAGCATGACCGCAAACCAGACGGGATATCCGTATTCGTGGATGGTCCCTTCCGGTTCCCGGAACGTTCGCGGCCTGCCATGCTCGACAAACCACCGGACCGGTTTCAGATGTTTCCTGACCAGCAGAAGCACGGACAGGAAAATGAGCAGGATGCCGAAATACAGATTAAACGACGGCAGGTCCAGCCCTTTGTTTACGTAAGCCCCGAGAACCGTTCCGGGGATGCTGCCCGCGAAAAAGATCAGCCCGCTCCGGTAATCAACCGTCTTCGATTTCATATAGGAGAGCGTCGAAGACAGCCCGATGAAGATCATCATGATGACAGACAGGCCGACAATTTTCTGAGGGGTCAGGCCCGGTACCCAGCCTAGTGTGATGCCGAAGTAAAGGGCGGCCGGCACGAGGACCACACCGCCCCCGAGGCCGACCAAAGCGCCCACGATGCCGGCAAACAGCCCCGTCACGGCCAGGATAACAAACTCCATCAGAGGTCCTCCCCGCCAAACAGATCCAGCTGCTGAGCGCCGGGCCGGGCCGTTTCAATTCCTGCGATGCCCATGAACCGCTTGGCATTTTCCGCAGCATGTCCGCCCGAGTTGTTATTAAAGACGACAAATACATCCTCAGAGGAGATGCCGGAAATCTCCCCGGCCAGCCCTTTTAGTTCGTTGTCATTATAGTCATACAGGTAGCGGACTTCCCGCCACTTCTTATCATCACGCCCATTGGCCTTCCACCCGGCCGTGTTGCGCCCGTGAAGCCGGACAAGTGTCTTGTCCTCGCGTGTTGCTTCCGGGACGAAGGGGACGCTGCCGTCGCCCGCCTGCGGTTCATCGCATACCGAATGGATAAACCGCTGCTCTCTCAGAAAGTCGAGAGTGCCTTTACGGTATTTCTCCGAGTACCAGGACTGATGCCGGAACTCGACGGCCACATCGAGGTCATCGAGGTACTCCCTCATCTTCCTCAGTACCCCGACGTTCTCTTTTGTGCAGTCGAACCAGGGCGGGTACTGGGCGAGGATCATCGGCAGCTTTCCTGCCTCCAGCATCGGTCCGACCGACAGCCGGAAAAGCCGGAACATCTCTTCTTCCGATTCATAGGGGAGCCGACCCCGGTGGTGGCCGGTCATGCCCTGGTACGCCTTGACGATAAAACCGAAATCGTCGGGCGTCTCGCCAATCCATTTCCGGATATTCCGCTCCGGCTGGATGGCGTAAAAGGTCGAGTCCAGCTCAACGATCTTAAAATGGCCGCCGTAGTCCTTCAGCTTATCTGTTTTCTTGGAAGCGGGGCTGTAAACATCCGGGTGGTCGCCCCATCCGGTCAGGCCAACCCTGATCATGGGCCTCCCTCTCCCTTCATCCTATTTTCATATGATTTATCTTATCACAATACCCGCATCGGAGACGCGGAAAGCCGGCAGAGGAACGAAAAGGCATACCAAAAAGGAGACAGTGATCAATCACCGTCCCCTTTGCCTGATTTCCGCAAAACAGCTTATCATTCATGCCGCCAGTCATGGCGTGACCCCGTCAGAATTCCTGATATACAGCCGGATCCTGGTCGTCGATGCGTCCATCCGGGCGGCTGAGGGAATCGATCTTCTCCATGTCTTCTTCAGACAGTTCAAAGTCGAAGATCGCCAGGTTTTCACGCTGCCTGTCCGGATGGGCGGAGCGTGGTATGGAGACCACTCCATGCTGATAATGCCAGCGCAGGACGATCTGTGCCGGCGTCTTCCCATAGCTTTCTGCAAGTGTCATAATAGCCGGCTCACTCAAGACACCCCGCCCCCGGAAAAGCGGACTCCATGACTCCGTGACGATTTTCCGCTCTTCATGCCACTTCCGCTGGTCCGCCTGGTTGAAGAATGGGTGCATCTCGATCTGGTTGATCACCGGCAGCTCACCTGTTTCTTTATCCAGTTGCTCAATATGTTCCGGCAGGAAGTTGCTGACGCCGATTGACCGGACCAGACCGCGCTTTTTCGCCTCGATCAATGCCTGCCAGGCTTCCACATACTTGCCTTCCTTAGGGTTCGGCCAGTGGATCAGATACAGGTCAAAATGATCAAGCTGCGCGCGGTAAAGCGATTCTTCGATGGCTTTCAGTGCCTCGCTGTATTCATGATAACGACCGGGCAGCTTGGAAGTGACAGTAAGTTCCTCACGGCCGGCAGAAGCCTGCCTGATCGCCTTTCCAAGTGTTCCTTCATTTTCATAATTATAGGCTGTGTCCAACAGCCGATAACCGTTGTCGATCGCATGTTTAAAGGATTGGACGGCATCTCCCCCTTTTAAGAACACCGTGCCATAGCCTATTACAGGCAGGGAATGGCCGTCTCTCAGCTTGAGTTCAGGAATATCCATTTTGTCTCTCTCCTTTCGTCCCCTATCCCATACCACAAGCAGCCTGTGGCTAAGCAAACGGCAAAGAAGTTGTGAGGCTGGTCCCCAAAAAGCTGATTGACAAACATCATTCGACAAATTATCATTCGAATATAAATAATTTCAACATTGTTAATGATTTTACTCATATTCTCTCGTTCAGGATCTGGTGTAGCGTGGAGCTGTCATGCCGGACAAACGCTATTATGATTGCAACTGAACATTAAATAGGACAAAGACGGGAATCACGTTCTTCTGTCCTTTTTTCTTTTTGCGGGAGGTAACGGAGGGGAAGAAGATGCAGGAACAGACACTGGAGCGCGGATTAAAAAATAGGCACGTACAACTGATCGCCATCGGCGGTGCCATTGGCACTGGGTTGTTCCTTGGTGCGGGAAAGTCGATTCACCTTGCAGGACCTTCGATTTTATTGTCTTATCTGATCACAGGCATCATTTTATTTTTGATCATGCGCTCACTCGGAGAGCTATTGATGAGCAATCTGGACTATCACTCATTCGTGGATTTTGTCAAAGACTACTTCGGTGAAATGGCGGCGTTTATCACAGGGTGGACCTATTGGTTCTGCTGGATCTGCATCGCCATGGCCGATCTGACGGCTATCGGGATCTATACGCAATACTGGATTCCCGGTGTCCCCCAATGGATGCCTGGCCTCATCGCACTCATTGTCCTGCTTTTCATGAACCTGGCCACCGTGAAGCTTTTCGGGGAAATCGAATTCTGGTTTGCCCTGATTAAAATCATCGCGATCATCGGACTGATCGTGGTCGGGATATTGATGATCATCAAAGGCTTTTCCACGGATTCAGGCGCAGCCTCTTTCGCGAATATATGGAGTCATGGCGGACTGTTCCCGAATGGCATCAACGGTTTCATCCTATCGTTTCAGATGGTCGTCTTCGCTTTTGTCGGTATTGAGCTTGTCGGGCTCACAGCCGGAGAAACTGAAAATCCGGAAAAAGTCATCCCTAAGGCGATCAATAGCATTCCGATCAGGATATTGATCTTCTATATCGGTGCTCTTTTTGTCATTATGAGCGTTTACCCCTGGAACTCGATTGACCCGGCAAAAAGCCCCTTCGTCCAGGTATTCGTAGCTGTCGGCATTGCCGCAGCTGCAGGAATCGTCAATTTTGTCGTGCTCACTTCCGCGGCCTCAGCCTGCAACAGTGCCATATTCAGTACAAGCCGGATGCTTTATTCCCTGGCCAAAGAAAAAGATGCACCGGAAAAGTTCGCGAAACTGGACCGGCGAAAAGTTCCATCCAAGGCATTGTTTTTTTCGACGGCTGTCATACTCATCTCCGTTGTTTTGAATTATGTGATGCCTGAAGGCGTATTTACCCTGATCACCAGCATTTCTACCGTCTGCTTTATCTTTGTTTGGGGAATCACTGTTCTCAGCCATCTGAAATATCGCAGGACAAGGCCTGAATTGGCCAAGGTGAACAAGTTCAAAATGCCGCTGTATCCGTTTGCCAATTATCTGATTCTGGCTTTCCTGGCCTTTGTTCTGGTCGTGCTTGCGATTGCGGAAGATACGCGCATTTCATTGATGGTGACGCCGTTGTGGTTTATCATGCTGGCCGTCATCTATAAGACCCGCATATCCAGGTCGTCTGAAGTTGAAGTGATTCATGTTGAGGAGCATGATCCTGTCAAATATTGAAGTTCAGCACTCTCAGTGAAACACAAAAAACCCTTGCCGATGATGGCAAGGG
>NZ_AOFT01000020.1 GCF_000348905.1 Bhargavaea cecembensis DSE10 | reverse complement strand
ACCCGTTCCCTCACCGGTATCAGTTCCAGTCTCCGGCTCCGGATTCTCCTGCTCCACATTCACATTAACATCGTTGTCGACGTTGACCTCGGTGTCAGAGCCGTCCTCCGCCGCTGCACCTTCCCCATCTTCTGCAGGTTCCTCGGCCGTCCCTTCTGCCGGGACCCTCGGATTGACAAACTCAATGGTGTAAGTCGCGATATAGCGGGGCACGACGATGTCGTCAGTATCTACGGGATTCCCTTCCTCGTCGGTTTCTTCATCAAGAGGCGATGCGCTGACATCATTCATAATTGCACTCTCAACTGGAGTCGCAGCCTTCAGACGGGCTAGGTAGTAGGCGGCCTGCTCATAGCGGTCGAATTGGACGGACAGGTCGGCCGTATGCGGGTCGGTATATGTATAGTCCATGATAAATCCTCGGACGGGCAGCAACGAAACGAGATGCCGGAGAAGCGGAGCCGTCGGGAACTGGTAGCTTTCCGCCCAGCCGATGGTCAGCTCCAACTGCTCGCGGTCCGCCATCGTCTCCGTCCCCTGCATGCGGGAACGGATCTCCGCACCCGCCAGGCGCATCTCTTGCGTCCGGGCATCCAGCCGCTCCGCTTCGTCCGCATTCCGGTTCGCCATGATGAAGAACGTCAGCCAGAACAGCATCGCCGAAAGCAGGATGACGAGCGAGAGGATGACGGCCTTTGATCGTTCCCTGTCCCGTTCGGGAAGTAAGTTAATATCAACGAGCAAACGCTACACCTCTTTCAATGCCAGTCCGATCACCCGGTCAAACCGGTCCGGGACTTCACGGCCGGCCGCGTCTTCAATCCGTTCTTTCCGGATACATCCGGCTTCCAGGCGCATCTGGTCCCGGAACATCCTGGACAGCTCTTCGGTCATGCGGCAGTCGCCCGAGATGAGAAGGCAATCGACTGTCTCATTGCCGTCCATCATGTTGTATGTATAGAAATTGATGAGCTTGGAAATCTCCCGGAAGGCAACCTCCGCCGTCCAGCCATCCTCATCCATGTCAACCGACCGCATAAACAGCGGCTGATGCCGGTGGAAAGTCGACACCGTCAGGTCATTTCCGCGGAAATCAGCGATCAGCACATTGCGGTGCGTGTCCAGGTCATGCTGTTGGTAAGCAAGTCGATAAAGCGCAAGCGGCGCGATGTCACATTCGACAGGTTTCAGCTTCGCTTCGTCAAGAGCCCGCTCATACTGACGCACAATCTCTTCTTTCGACGCGATGATGATCGATTCCTTCCCGTCACCCTCACTATCGAACGGAACCACATCAAACAACGGGTCATCAAACGGCAAATACAAAGAAGAGCCGATCTCAATGAAGAAGTAGCCTTTCAGCTCATCTTCAGGGACATCGGCCGGGGTATCCACTTTTCGGATGATGACAAACTGATCAGGAGCGAGGAACCGGACGCGCTTGCGCCGCAGCCCCCAATCCTTCACTGCCCCCTCCACCGCCTCTTCCAACGCTTTTGGGTCGATCACCTTTCCTTCGGAGATGATGCCTTCCGGGAGCGGCCGCTCTTCTGCTCGCTCGATTGTGAGCGGGTTGGTGGAGCGGAGCTCGCTGTAGCGGAGGGCGTCTTCTTCGATTGTGATTGAGATAATGCGTTGTTTGGAGCGGATGAAATTCCAGGGCATGGCTACTACTCCTTTACTGTGCAGAGATTGTAGTTATAGTACCTATGTTACTTTGGTTATTTTGAAGGCTGTTAATATGGTCTCTAGTAGCAGCATTAAAAGTCAGTGTGATACTACCCGCTGTTCCAGTGCCGGTGAAAGTATTTTGTCCATTATTCACCTGTGTAACCAGTGTATTGGCATCTACTGGAAATGAACCGGGATCATCAAGATATCCACTTGTCTGAAGTTCCTGGGTAGTTGCAGTATTTGGGGTACTATCATTAGTTACCTCTGCAAAATAAAGATCTGCAGCAGACATGATATTAATTGCGTCAGACTTTATTGCACCAGTTCGACTATTGTCCATGATATTACCTATTGCCGGAATTGCAATCGCAGCAATAATACCAAGAATAACAATAACCGCCAAGAGCTCAATAAGCGTAAGGCCCTTTTCCTCTTTTAATTTTTTTTGAATGAATTTCAACATGATGATTCATTCCTCCTCTGTCGTATGGTGTAGGTTTTCTACGATTCTATTATAGCAATACCCATTACCATAAAATAGATTCACAATGTAAAAAATCAGTCAGATAGTCCTTCGTGTTAACAAATATTTAACAAATGACTAGCCAACTTGCTCATACATGCTGAACATCGGAACCATGATCGCCATGACGATAGTCCCGACGATGACAGCGAGAAAAATCATCATGAGCGGCTCAATCAAGGATTTTAGCCGCTCTGTTGCCGTGTCTACTTCCTTTTCATAGAATTCCGCTACCTTGCCAAGCATCTGGTCTAGTGCCCCTGTCTGCTCACCTATAGCAATCATGTGAGGAATGAGAGGTGGGAATGCCCAGTGGCCGGTCATCGGGCCGGCGATGGAATTCCCTTTTTGCAGGGCGTCACGCGATTCCCTCACTACACGCTTGATGACTTCGTTGTCGACAACCCGTTCGACCATTGCCATCGCCTGGAGAATCGGTACGGAACTTGTAAATAGGGAGCTGAGTGTCCGGGTCATTGAGGCCAAGGCAGACTTTTTCATCAAGTCGCCGATCAATGGCATTCGAAGAAGGATAGTATCTAGGATATACTTTCCTTCCTTGCTGCGATGCATGAAGTAGATTGCTAGAACAAGCAACAAAACAAATCCGACTATCAGATACCAGAATCGCTGCATGAACTGACTTGCTCCGAGGACAAAGAGCGTGATTGCAGGCAGTTCCGCTCCGAGACTGTCGAACATGTCAACGAACATTGGAACAATTGAAACCAGCAGGAAGATGACGACTCCGAATGCTAGTACAAGGACGACCACCGGATAGACCATTGCAGAAACGACTTTCTGACGGGTCGCATACGACTTCTCGTAGTGCATGGCGAGCCTGTCCAGTGAATCGTCAATGTTACCGGAAGCTTCTCCCGCTGCAATCATATTGAGTGTGAGCGGCTCGAATGCTTTCGGATGCTTCGTCATCGCGTCACTTAGCGAGCCGCCTCCGCGCAGGTCGTCAGCGATTTCCGACAGGATCTTCCGGAACGGCTTGGATTCGACTTGCTGGGACAGGATGTGAATCGCATCAACAATCGTCACCCCGGCCCGGAGAAGCGTCGAAAATTGCTGGAGAAACATGATGAGCTGAGGCCGTTTGACAGGTTTCCCGATTGTGATCTCTTTCGTCAGCGTCGTTTCCGGCAGTTCGTTCAAGTTCAGTACGCGGATCCCCTGCTCGCGAAGTTTCATGACCGCTTCGCGTTTGGTATCCGCCTGGATGGTGCCTTTGCGGACGCGCTTTGTGTCGCGCCCTTCATACTGAAACCGCGGCATCAGTGGTCATCTCCTTCAAGATACGGTTTGGCCGTTTCGTAGGAAATTGCACCGGTGTCGACAAGTTTCTGGATTGAGGATTCCATCGTGTGCATGCCGATCGCGCGGTTTGTCTGGATCACACTCGGGATCTGGTGAATCTTCTCGGTCCGGATCAGGTTGCCGATCGCCGGTGTGTTGATCATGATCTCCGTTGCGGCGCGGCGGCCCTGCCCGTCTGCCGTCTTGAACAGGCGCTGAGAGATGACACCGGTCAAAACACCCGCAAGCTGAACACGAATCTGTGTCTGCTGGGACGGAGGAAATACGTCAATAATCCGGTCGATGGTGGATGCGGCACTCCATGTGTGGAGCGTGCCGAAGACGAGGTGTCCCGTCTCCGCCGCAGTGATGGCGATCGAAATCGTCTCCAAATCCCGCATCTCCCCGACGAGAATGACATCCGGGTCCTGCCGGAGTGCAGCACGAAGGCCGTTTGCGAATGAATCGGTATCGAACCCGACTTCCCGCTGGTCGATGATCGACGCGCCGTGGTTATGGACGAACTCGATCGGGTCCTCGAGTGTGATGATATGTTTCCGGGTGGTTTCGTTGATATGCCGGATCATTGCCGCGAGGGTCGTCGACTTACCCGATCCGGTCGGGCCGGTGACGAGGATCATCCCCTGTGGTGTTTCCGCCAGCCGCTTTAAAGTGTCCGGCATGCCAAGTTCCTCGACAGTCAAGATCTTCGTCGGGATGGTCCGGAATGCGAGGGAGATTGAACCGCGCTGGCGGTATGCGTTCACTCGGAAACGCGATACACCCGGGACAGAATAGGAAAAGTCCAGCTCGCCCTTCTCAAGGAACTGGTCATACAGTTTTTCCGGGATGACGGTTTTTGCAATCCCTTCGGTAAACTCCGGCGTGTTCACTTCTTTGCCGTATCGTTTTAGGTCCCCGTGGACACGGAAAACGGGCGGGACGCCGACCGTCAGATGGATGTCCGATGCCTTGAGTTTGAATGCTGCAGTTAAAAGCCCGTCGATTGTCTGTTTCATCATTCCACCGCCTTAATCCAGCATTGCGACGCGGAACACTTCTTCCGTCGTCGTGATTCCCTGTTTGACTTTCAGCAACCCGTCATCCAGAAGGAAGATCGTTTTATTACGGATGGCAATCTCGCGGAGCTTCGTGACGGTATCGCCACGGTTGATCGCATTCCTCATTTCGTCATCCAGGACAAGAACCTCATGGATTGCAATCCGTCCGCGGTAGCCGGTCATGTTGCAGGACGGGCAGCCCTTGCCGCGCATGACCTGCTCGATCTTGATGCCCCGCTTGGCCGCTATTTCCTTTTCCCTCTCGGTCGCCGGCTCCTCCGTCTTGCAGTCCCGGCACACCCTACGCAAGAGACGCTGGGCAACAACCGCGTTCAGTGAAGCCGTGACAAGGAACGGCTCCACGCCCATGTCGAGCAATCGGGTAATCGTCGCGATGGAGTCATTGGTGTGAATCGTGCTGAGGACGACGTGCCCCGTTAAAGATGCCCGGACCGCAATTTCAGCCGTCTCCACGTCACGGATTTCCCCGACCATGACGATGTCCGGGTCCTGCCGGAGGATGGACCGGAGTCCTGCTGCGAACGTCATCCCGACATTTGAGTTCACCTGTACCTGGTTGATGCCGTTCAGCTGGTACTCGACCGGATCCTCGACCGTCACGATATTCACTTCTTCACGGTTCAGCTTGTTGAGCGCCGCATAAAGCGTCGAGGATTTCCCTGAACCGGTCGGACCAGAAATCAATACGATGCCGCTCGGCTTCGTGATCTCCTTCATGAACCGCTCCAGGTTAATCCGGTTAAATCCGAGATGCGTCAGGTCAGCAAGCGAGTTGCTCAGGTCGAGGATCCGCATGACGATCTTTTCACCGTAGACGGTCGGCAGCGTCGATACACGCAGGTCGATCGGGCGGAAGTCGACATTCGTCTTGATCCGGCCGTCCTGCGGCACGCGGTGTTCCGTGATGTCGAGGTTCGCCATGATCTTGATCCTGGCATTGATCATTGGCTGCATATGCTTCGGCAGCATCCGCTCGTCATGGAGCATCCCGTCGATCCGGAACCGGATCAGCAGCTGATGCTCCCTCGGATCGATATGGATGTCCGACGCCTTCTGGATCACTGCGGCGGTGAGGATCTGGTTGACGAGGCGGACGACCGGAGAGTCCAGGTCAGTCAGGTTATCCTCGTCCTCCTGCTGAAGCCGCTCCTGCTCGATAAACAATTCGTCGAAGGACTCTTCGTAGAATTTCGCGATTGTCCTCACGATGTCATCCTTGGAAGCGATCACCGGCTCGATCTGGAAACCGGTGGACAGCCTGAGGTCCTCAATTGCGATATAGTCCATCGGGTCGACCATCGCCACATATAGCCTGTCCTCTTCGGTTTTTAAAGGAACGAGCAGATTACGTTTGGCGAACTCTTTCGGAACGAGGCTGAAAATTTGCGGCTCGAACGGATACCGGAACAGGTTCACATGCGGGATTCCAAGCTGAATCTCGAGCGTCTCGACCAGCTGCAATTCCGTGATCAGCCCCCTCTGCAAGAGCGCATCACCAAGCCGCTGGTCTTTCGGTTTTTCCTTTAGGGTTTCCTGAAGCTGTTCTTCTGTAATGAGCCCCGTTTCAACCAGAATATCCCCAAGCCGTTTTCGTGCCTGGACCATGTGCATCACCTTCCCCGGGCGGCTCATGGTGTGATCGGGTTGCCGCCCTTGTCATATTGGATGTCGTCTTTTCCATTGCCGGAACCGCTTCCGGAGTCGTTGTCCGAACCTGAGCCATTGCCGTTTCCTTGGCCGGAATCGGAATCGGAACCTGAGCCGTTGCCATTGCCGGAGTTTCCGTCGTTGCCGGTGCTTCCGCCGTTCCCGGAATCTCCATTGCCACTACTGCCGGCCCCATTTCCTGTAGTGCCGCCAGACCCCTTGCCGCTACCGTTTCCATCTCCGGAACCGTCCGTACCGCCTTCCGTGTTTTCTGCAGGCTGCTCTTCAGGCTTCAAGCGGTGGACTTCAATGCGATGGACAGGCGGATAAAAGTCGGTCGATACTTCCTCCATCGACAGTTCGATGGCCTCATCAAAGACCGTCTTGATCACAGTCGCCCGGATGCCGTCTTCCCCTGCTTCTTCGATTCTTGGCGCAACAGTTGTCACGTTCTCGCTGAACTGTTTGACGAGCCTTGGCTCGAAAGTTTCCGTGCCTGTGACGGTTGCCGAGTATTCATAAAGGAACGGCAGGCCATGAAGCGACAGGGTCGCCGTGTCACCGGACATTTCGGTTGTAATGGTAAAGGTTGCGCCGTTCGGATTTGTGAACATCAGGTCGGTTCCGGTTGCCGGGTCGACCGCCGCCTCAAATCCGAGGGGGATTCCGTCCGGCAGGCGGTTGCTGATGGACCGCTCGTCGATGACGAAATTCGTATTTAATACAGCCGCATAAAGTAGGGATGCGATTCTCGTCATCTCATCCTTCGTAAGCGATCCGGTTTCCAATGATTCCATCAGCTGCAGGAAAGACACGGTCGCTCCCCCGGCGACTTCCACGCCGTTAAGCGCATCAAGTCCGTTGAGGAGCCCTTCCGTTACGGGCTGTGCTTCAAATGAAGCAGAAGCGGAAACAGTTTCTCCTGCCTTGCGCCCTGCATCGAGGAAGTCACTGATTTGGATATTCGCCGGCATGGTCCCGTTCTGGAGCCTGCGTTCGATGCCGGAAGCGATGGCGCTGATCTCTTCATCGGTCAGGTCCAACTCGCCGAAGTTCTGCTCGAGCAGTGTCTGTACCGCGCCCTCTTTTACACGTACAACCAATGGGTTTTCCTGCCCGCTGTCCGCATCGCTGATGGTGCCTTGCACATCAAATTCAACCGCTTCCTGAGGCAGTTGGAACGAGCCATCCAGGTAACGGACCTCCACCTCGAAGCGGCTTTGCAGATCGCTGACGCCTTCATTCAGGACCTTGGCCGTCTCCGCTTCCTTAAAGTCCGACACATCGTACGGACCGATATATGTATTATCCCCGAAGTCCTTTGATGGGAAGAGCAGATTGCCGGCCAGGAGAGATCCGCCCGACGCAAACAGATAAAAAAAGAATGTGGAGAGGAGAACGCCCAACAGGACGTTCAGGACCTTCTTATTTTCCATCGTCTTTTTCCTCCTCTTCCACAATCCAATCTTCTTCTGTCAGAAGTCCGAACGGATCATCATCCCGAATCACTTCCGGCTTTTCAATCTTCTCATCATGCGTCTCGGGTACCGGCCGGGCTTCCAGCCAGGACTCCAGATCTCCGTCATCCAAATAATCTTCTTCATCAACGTAAGAGGACTCCTTCGGCTGATCCGGTTTCTCCACCTGCGGCTCGGCTGCCACATCAATTGGCTCCAAATAATCACCATCCCCTACCGGTTCCGGCGACACCGCCTCCTCAGCCGTTTCCGGGACAAGGTCAATCTCCGGTGTATCCAGGTCGGTCAGGATCTCCAGTTCACCATCTTCAATACTGGAAGCAAAGGATTCATCCACATGAAGGTCTCCAGGCGGCTGCTCAATAGCGGCCATGCCCGGAAGGACAATTTCCCGGTAGCCCTCCGGCTCGATCGTATCGGAGTCCTCTGCCAGAATGCCGGCCCGGATGTCTTCCGGGGCCACGGCGATCTCGTCGTCTGCGCTGGCAGGCCGGTCATCCTCCAGCCGGATCGGCTCGGACAGTTCATCCGGCACGCCTTCGGTGACCGTCTCACCCGGCAGCCGGTTGGCGATCAGCACCGCCGCCGCAAACGACAGACCGATCATCGCAAGTGCCGAATAATAGAACGCGAAATGGTTCTGAATATAAATGCCGGCCAGCGCGATCACGAACCCCGCGGCTGCCATGATGACCATTGCCTGCCCCGCTTTTCCTTTTGTCATCAGGTAGTAGAGGACAGGAAAAACGATGATGGCGGCAATCAGGAGAAATATGTAATCCAGCATGTCGGGCCTCCTTTCAAAGTTTAATAGTCTACTTGGATATCGTAGTTGGGATCGAGCACACTGGGAACGGACATATCTACTGGCCTGGTCACTGTTTTCTTCTGCGTTACTCCACATTTCTCAAGGAATGAGGCATAGCTGGGTGCTCGAACTACATAGTAATCGTTGTTTTGCTGCAATCGGAATGTTTTATTGGGGTCTCTCGAGTAGTAAATCAGGGATCCGCTATCAGTGAAGTTAGCGTCTTTTGACAGTCGGATGAGGTCTTCACTTTTAATCCGATCAATGTCAATACATAGCCGGGAATAGATATCGACATCGAAATGATTTCCCCATTTCAAATCGGCCTGACTGCCGTCCGGATTGCCAAGCACTAGCAAGTTTGTATAAGACATGTTCTGAATGTTGTTGTCAACATTTAACCCTTTTACAATAAGCGTTTGTTTAACGCCGTTTTTCCCGAGATTATTTAAGTTGTTACCGACTGATAATGTCCCATTAATGATCAGATTGGCATTAACCAGGTTGTTCATATTGTTAAATGCCTCAACTTCTCTTGAATCTACAACGACATTCACACCGGAGAAATTCATGTTATTAAGATTGTTACATTTTGACTCACATACATCTTGCACGAAATTGCTGGTGAAGACTGTGAAATCTCTTGGATCCTGCCCTGATGAATCGATCTTATCAACGATATCATTCAACGAATCATCGGCTTTACATTTATAGGGGGCGGTCGCAGTTCCAGACTTGACGTTATCTATCAGTGTACTGCAGGAAATTGTGGGAGCCTGTGGATTAAAAATGTCTTCGTAACTCATATCCTCATTTACTTCAACGAAGGTCGTCTGCACCTTTTCGGCTTCATCAGGATTCAGAAATCGTTCGGGAACCGGGAAAATGACGGTCGCCATCAATGTGCTTGTCCGTTCATCCGCTTCCCCTTTGACCGTCATGTTCATCTCGATTTCTTTAAGATTGGCTACCGGCAGATCTGAACTTAGATTGGAAGTCACGTTCTCAATGTAAAAGCCCGCCTGGCCGGCAAACTCTTTTTTCAGGTTGATCGTACTTGTATCATCCTTGTAAGCATTGATTAGGGCGTATACTTTTTCGAAAAACAATGCCCGCATATCTGATTCGATGCGGCTTTCATAAGCTTGCCGGTCTTGTTCACTATCACAATCTTCACCTATCGGAGGCTGGATGCATTCTCTGAGCTTGTTGATCCTGATTTGCGTTTCCAGATTGATGTCATCAAGCAACTGATTGAAATCTTCTTCGAAATGGGCCGTTTCATATTGAATGCCCATTTCCGCTGCTGCAACTGACTGATTCCCTGATTCGACAGTGCGTTCCTGAAAAGAATGGTTCATTGAAGTAGCCATAAAGGTGGCGGCAAAGGCAAGCAATAAAGTGATCACCAGCAATACGATAATGAGTGTGTAGCCATTTTCATCACGGAGTGGATTCTGTGCTGTCCTCTTCATTGCTGCCCTCCTCCTTGAACCGGGAAAACGTTGTTTCCTGAACCAATTCTTTATAATTTCCGTCTTTCAACGTGATTCGAGCCCTCAGGTTTTCCCTTTGTGGGTCGATGATTGTATCGGAATTCATATTTTCACAGACGGTTTTTGTGTCTTGCAGACTCACTCTGCAAATGCCCAGACCGTAATCCTCGCTGCTGTAAGTGGAGCTGCTCTTTGTCGATGTTGTGCATTGACCATCCCTCAGCTCATTACGGTTGTCGTCCAACTCCCGGGAAAAGGTTATGATTTCAATGCCATTGTCTTTTTGTGCAATTGCATAGCATGCGCCTGAGCGATGGATTTGTGTGATCCGTGATATCGTCAGATTCATTTCCTGCTGCATGGCGAGATTGTTCGTTTCAAGAGACTGATACCTCGTACCGATGGAGAAAATCGTCATAATAATGACCACTACCATCCCCGCCAATGCCAGTGCAGCAATCAGTTCTACTAAAGTCATTCCTTTTTGTTCTTGAATTTTCTTCATCATATACTTTCCTCTGCCACATCCGGTGGGTACTCTATTTCAAGATAGGCATATGTTTCTGACATTTTCCTTGATGTGCCACCTTCCATGACAACGAGATGCACCTGATGAAGATAAACGGGATGAAACTGTTCGTCTTCCTCAGCAGGATAGATAAAAGCTTCCACATAGTATCCATTTGGCAACTGATAGGAAAGGATGATTTCTCCCGATGAACCGGCCGTCGAATTGACTACTTCCACATCCGGATGAATTTCCTCAAGTTCCGTGCCGATGTTCGTATCAAAAGATTGCACCTGCACCTGTTTGACCAATTCGATTTCAGCCCTTGCAATGCTCATCGCATCCAATTTCACTTCCGTCCGTTCATTAAAGAACGTCATCTGCGGGAAGATGGCCATGATGCCGATAAAGACGATGCCGATGATCACGAGTGTGGCGAGGATTTCCACAAGTGTCAGGCCCTGTTCATTCCTCTTGAAAGCCCGTATGTTCATCCTCCGCCCTCCCCGACTCTATGATTCTCTTATTATCCTGCATTCGACAGTTGTTGTCATTTTCCTTTTCCCCAGTGTCGATGTTTCGACACACAAAAAGACCGGTTGCCCGGTCCGGTCACACTTGGTATACGCCAACCTTATTTCTCCCCGACTGTTTTCCTCCGACATAAAGCGCACGGTCGGCATTTCTGAGCAGATCCATCGGCTCGTCCGTATCTTCGGGAACGCTTGCGACGCCGAAGCTTGCGGTGATGCTGACGAACTCCTTTGTCCGCTCATCCCCGAGGTCCGGCCGGATTTCGAACACTGAGTGTTCAATGTACTTCCGCAGCCGTTCTGCAAAACCGACGGCCTCTTCCTTCCACCATCCCGGCAGCAGGATGACAAATTCTTCACCGCCGAACCGGGCGGCGTGGCCCTTTCCCTCCGTTTCCTTCTCGAGGATGGCCGCCAGACTGACAAGGATATCGTTCCCGCTCTGATGGCCGTATGTGTCGTTCAGCCGCTTAAAGTGGTCGATATCCAAAATGATGAGCGACAGCCGGCTGAGCACACCGCCGTTCACATTGCTTACCCGGCGCTCGAGTTCGCTCTCCAGCCATCTGTAATTGTGCATCCCGGTCAATGGACAGCGTTCGCTGTGCGAAGCGGCGGTCTCGACATACCTCGCCTTTTCCAGCGACACGGTGAAGTGGGTGCACAGCAGGTCGAAAATCTGGACGTCCTCCCTGGCAAACAGGTGGCGCCTGTATGCCCCCGCCACCACATAACCGGTCAGCTGGTCTTCGTTCAGGAGAGGGGCGACCATCACACTCTCGATTCCCTCCGGTAAGCCGAACGGCAATTCGCGCTGCCATTCCCTTGCAGTGCCGAAAACCGATGCCTCTACCCTGTCAAGGTAACTCCCGGCACTCTCCGTGATCAAAAGATGACGCGGGTTCTCCGTAAGCGCATCTTCCTCCCATGCACTTGTGGCAAGCAACCGTCCCTCCGCTGAATCGACCAGATAGACGATGTCCGCACCCTGCGACTGGCGGATCCTATGGATGAATAGCCGGATCAGTTCCTCGCTGTTGAGCCGGCCAGCGAGTTCATAACCCGTTTTCGAGGCCGATCTGAGCCTCCGGTTTACCCCTTCGCTCGTGTTGTATCGGGCCGCGAACAGCAGCGCGATAAAAAACGGGATCAGGATCGGAAAAAGGCCTCCGGGTCCGTATGAACGTTCCAGGAAGTAAGCCGCGATTCCGAATGGGAAAATGACGAGAAGCGATGCCGCATCCCACACCGTTTCCCTGGACCGGAAATGGTACGGCCTTCCGAACAGTTTGGAGTCGGCCAGCATGCAGAGATGGTTGGCCGCAAGGTGCGCCATCATATAAAGCAGCCCAAAGCCGATTATATGGGGAACGGACATACTGCCGGTCACCCCGCCCGCAAGAAAGAACACACCCGCCGCAAAAACGGACGAGAAAAAGAAAATCAGTGAATTGATCACAAAGCGATGGACCGGAGGCAGCGCCGACTTAGTGAAAAGGACAGATGCGAGCACGACCAGCTGTGAAGCCAGCGCTTCGGCGCCTGCCCCGAACCTGAGGAAGATCGCAATCAGCAGCCACTGCTGGAATGAGACGGTAATGTTTCTGAACTCCAGCGGAAAAAGCCCGGTGACAACGGCGGCAGCCGCCATGATCGTATAGGCGATCCAGTCATCGACGCCACGGCCAAGCTGCCAGAGCATGGCCATGCCGCCCGGCACGAGCAGCAGCCAGACCAGCGGCAGTGAAACCCGCTCCCCCTTCCCGATTCTCATCAGATTCACTCCCCCGTCTTTATCCCGTATAGGCGGCCACTTTGTTCCGGCCGACCTGCTTGGCTCCCGTGTAAAGTGCCCGGTCGGCATTCCGGATCAGCCCCAGGGCGCTGTCACCGTCTGCAGGCGCTGTTGCCACACCGATGCTGACAGTGACCGGAATCATCGCAGGGGCAGCTTCTCCGTTTGATTCCACCGTGAAGGCATGATGCTCCACTTCACTGCGGAATGCTTCTGCAAAGGCGATGGCCTCATCCTTCATCACTCCGGGCAAGAGGACGACAAACTCCTCTCCGCCGTAGCGGCTGACCGTCCAGGACGGGTCCGAACGTTCCTGAAGCAGCAGGGCAAATTCGGCCAGTACCCTGTTTCCGCCATGATGCCCGTGGATGTCATTGATTTTCTTGAAATGGTCAATATCGAGCATGACACAGGAAAGCCCGTCGGCCCTGCCGCTGTTCACCTTTTCCATTTCCCTGTGGAGCGTCGTCTCCATGTAACGGTAGTTATACAGCCCTGTGAGTGCGCACCGCTCGCTTTCCTGCACCGTTTTCTGCACATGCCGTGCTTTTTCCAGGGCCACCGCCAGATAGGATCCGAGCAGCTCCAGCACACGTAGCTGGGACTCTTCATAGGCATACGGTCGCTTGGACATGACCGTGATCACACCTTCCACCGTTTTGTTGCGGATAATGTGGACACCGATCAGACTTTCCGCCTCCGGATGGATGGAACCGTTTACAAAAACCTCCCATCCATCCCGGCTTCCGTACAACCGGCCCTTCGGTGAATGGTAGACCATGGAGCCGATTCCCGTGTCGGCGTCCCTGCGCTGCCAAGCGCCGGAAAGCACTTCCCCGTTCTCCACTAGCTTCAGTGGTTCAATACGTCCGTTCCTGACGTCATAGATATAGAGAAAATCCACAGGCAGCAGCTCCGGCACTTTCCTGACGAACAGGTCCAGCACCTCCGTCTGGGTCAGTTTGCCGGACATCCCGTGCCCGAGTTCTGCCGCTTTGGCCAGCATGTCATTGACCCGCTCGGTCGTGTCGTACAGGCGCAGCAGGAAGATGATGCTGAAAAACGGAACGGCCAGGACCGGCAGGCTCACCGGGCCGATGGCAAGGTACAGATAATAACCGGACAGCGCATAGGGAAGCACAACCAGCGCCGATACCAGATCCTGCCTGATCAGTCTGAACCGGAACGGATACGGGTTCCCGATCAGCTTCTGATAAAGCCGGACAAAGCCGATATTTCCTGATGTATGGACGGCCAGGTAGACGGCAGCAGGAAGTGCGAGATCCGAAAAGCCCATCCCCTTTGTGATGCCGCCCGTTGCATAAAAAGCGGCGCCTGATGCGACAGACAGTACGAAGAACATAAGCGAATTAAAGAAAAACCGCTGCAGCGGATCCGGACTTTTTCTGTTTCCGGGAACGGCAGCCAGCAGTGCCAGCTGCATCATGACCGCCTCAACAAAGATCCCGCCGAGAAAAAATGCCGGCAGGGTCAGCCAGCCGACAAGAGTCAATGGCATTCCGTTCCGGCTGACAGGAAAATACACAGCCAACATCGCGAGCAGTGTGGCCACGGCAAAAATCGGGATGTGTCCGGGGTCAAGCGGTTCCCTGATTTGCCAAAGCCATGCGAATCCCGCCGGAACCGTGAGCAGCCAGGCAACCGGGACCGCCAGCCGTATGTGCTTTCCGAACCGAACCATCCCGTTCCCCCTCCCGCTGTCCAATTAATAGTCACTATTAAATACTTTACCAAATCTTTGAATCAATGTCCCCGTAATTTTCAAAAAATTATAGGAAATGCGGACGGAGTTCCGACAGAAGGTATAGTGAGCCGGTCACGACCAGCGGCAGATCCTCATGGGCCCATCTGCCCTGCGGAATCTGCGCCGCTTTTATCTGCTTAGACGGGATATCTGTGCAGGCTGCAAGAAGTTGTGCGGGTGCCGCGTCCTGATGGTCGAAGTCAAGGAAGATAAACGAATGCGCGACCGGTTCGAGTATCCGAATCACGCTCCGGTAATCCTTTCTTTCGAGCATGCCGACCATGAAACGGACCTTCGCCTCCTGGCCGAATCTATCTTTGACGGTATGGACGAGCGCTTCTGACGCAGCCGGGTTATGGGCACCGTCCAGGAAAACGTTCGGCCGGATTTCCTCGAACCTTCCTGGGAGAAAAGCGGATTCCGCCCCTGTCTTCAGTTTTTCCGGTTCGATGGGAACCCCCGCCGCCTTTAGTGCTTCAGCGGCGAGCGCCAGGTTCACTTCCTGGTGGGGACCGGATAGACCCGGACGGATACCGGGGATTGCGGTAAAGTCGCTGCCATAGATGAAGACCGGTGCGCCGGCTTCATTTGCGGCCCGAGTGACTTCATACAGCGCTTCAGGTTGGAGCGGCCCGATGATCCCCGGTTTGCCGGGCTTCAAAATCCCGGCTTTGTGCCAGGCAATCTCTTTTATGGTGTCGCCGAGGAAGCCGGTGTGGTCCAGGCCGATCGATGTGATCACGGATGCTTCGGGCTCGACGACATTCGTGCTGTCGAATCGCCCGCCCATGCCGGCCTCAAGGAAAACGAGATCCGGCCTGTGGTTGTTGAATATAATGAATGCCGCGGCTGTCAGCAGCTCGAAATCCGTGAGCAGACCCGAGATCCCGGCTTTCTTCATTTCGGCAAAGGCCGAGTCGGCTTCTTTTTCCGTGATCGGCCTGCCGTCAAGCCGGATCTGGTCGTGGAGGTCGATCATGGCAGGAGACGTGAATGATCCCGTCCGGAGACCGTGTGCGCGTGCAATCGATTCCATGAACGCCACTGTCGAGCCCTTGCCGTTCGTCCCGGAGACATGGATAAACCGCGGTCCGCGCTCCGGGTGGCCAAGCTTTGTGAGCGCTTCTTCCATCGCCTCCAGCCCCGGGCGGATCTCATCCGCGCTCATCAGTTCGTGCTTCTTTTGATACAAATCCAGTTTTGGAATCAAAGCCGTCTCCTCCGTGTGGTAAACTATGTGATGAATTCATTTTAGCGTAGAGCGCGGTTTAAGTGGAGGAAGAGCGATGAAGAGTTGTTGGGTCATTTATAATGGCAGCCTCATATCGGATAAGTTTGCGGACCAGGCACGTCTTGTCGCCGAGGCGGCGGAACGCGCAGGGGTCCGGGCAGAAATCCGGAAAAACTATGAGGTGATGATGGATCTGCAGCGCGGCATCGGCGCGCCGCCTTCATTCGTCGTGTTCCTGGACAAAGATATCCTGCTGGCCACCTGGCTAAAGGCATCCGGCATACCGGTATTCAACGATCCGGAAGTGATCGAGACGTGTGACAATAAAGCGAAGCAGTACATCAGGCTCGCCCAGTCGGGGATCCCGATGCCGCGGACAGTGATTGCCCCGAAGGTCTATCCGAACTTCTCGATCTCGGGGACCGGGTATTTCGAGCGGGTGCTTGCCGATTTCGGGCTGCCGATGATCATCAAGGAAGGCCACGGCTCGTTCGGTGCGAAGGTGTACCTGATCGAGACGGAGGAGGCGTTTTTCGAGAAAGTGGAATCCCTTCGCGGCGTCGACTTCGTCTTTCAGGAATTCATCGCTTCTAGCCGGGGCCGCGACATCCGGGTGAACACGGTCGGCAACCGGATCGTCGCGGCGATGTACCGGCACTCAGAGACCGACTTCCGGGCGAATATCACAAACGGCGGTGTCGCGGAGCCCGTGGAGCTGAGTGATGAGCAGCGGGAGGTTGCGCTGGATGCTGCCCGGGCGGTCGGAGCGGAGTTTGCGGGTGTCGACCTCCTGTTCGGACCGGGCGGCAGGCCGCTCGTCTGCGAAGTCAATGCCGCCGCACATATCAGAAACATCTATAACGTGACCGGCATCAACGTGGCCGACGCGATGATCGAATACATACTGGAGAAACTCCAATGAAGCATGGAATCGTTTATTACCGTCCGGATGAGGCAGCCCGCAACGTCGCCTTCATCAAGCTACTGAAGCTGGCTGCCGAGCGGGCGGGCATGCTGCTGACCCTGTCGATGTACCCGGAAGACCTGTCTCCGGATGCGGACTTCGTCATCTTCCGTGAGCGGAACCCGAAACTCGCACGCGAACTTGAACATGCCGGCCACCGGCTGTTTAACCGCGCAAAGATCAACCAGATCGCCAACGATAAGTTCGCAACCTTCCAGCTGGCGACATTCATGGGGGTCCCCGCGGTCCCGAGCCGCCTTGTCGAAAGCCCGGACGAGCTGGACAGCTATCCTGCGGTGCTGAAAACCGTCGACGGCCACGGCGGCGTCGAAGTCGCCCGCGTCCTCGACGAAATGGAAGCCGGCTGGTTCTTCACCCGCTTCATGGACCGCCGCATCATCGGCCAGCCCTTTATCGAATCCGGCGCCGCCGACGTCCGCCTGTTCATGGTCGGCAACGAACTCGCCGGCGCCGTCAAGCGCACCGGCAGCTCCGGATTCAAATCCAACTACACACTCGGCGGCCGCGTCGACCCGCATATGCCGTCAGCCGACATGGTACGCGCCGCCCAGCGCATCGCCCGCGCCCTGAAAAGCGACTACATCGGCGTCGACTTCCTCCTCCTCCCCGACGGAGGCTTCCTCCTCAACGAAATCGAGGACCCCGTCGGCGCCAGATCACTCTATGAAACGAGTGATGTAGACATCGCCGACGTCCTCATGCAGCATATCAGAATGAAGCTGAACGAATAATCCCCCGGCGGGTGAAGGCCGGGGGATTTTTGGGTGTGGTGGGTCGTCTGATGGTGGTGATCTTTCAGGGGTCTTTAATGATCTTTCGCCTACGCTTATTGATCTTTCGCTGCCAGTTGGTGATCTTTCCGGGTCCCATATTGATCTTTCGCCGCTCTGTCCTGCTTGAGCCATGTCTGGATAGCATCCAACACCATTGAAGATCCTGCCAACGCCTCATAATCAGCTTTATAAGCCGAAGACTTTCTGGATCCGATTTTTTCCAAAGGCAGTCTTTCTGCGATACTGCGCGCTGCTTTATGTGTCTTCAGACCGAATAGCTGCATGATTTCCGCAGATGAAATGGTATTGCGGATTAACAGGAACCACGCAAGCAGCGTGAGCAGGTATGGCTTGTGCTCAATTCGATTGCATTTGGCGCACTCCCATTTTCTCTCCGAACGTTTGCTCAACACATTGTTGCAGATGGAGCAAATAGGATTAGTCACAAATTGCGAAGGTTCTGCAATCTGGAGTGGGAATGGCAGATAAGGAATGGAACTCTCAATCATTGCAGCGGCAATTCGGTTGACTTCATTCTCATGTACAACAGGTTTTCGTTCAACATGGCGACGAACCAGATTTCGAGTCTCCCGCAGTTTAAACACCGGCATGCCCTCCCCAATCTCTTCGATGATTGGATTGTTGGCAAACACCACAGCCCCGTACACCGGCGTCCTGAATCCAGCTATCCTCAGCCACTGAAGAAGATTCTCTTGCTGATCACTCAACTGGGCGACCGGGCAGTCATAAACGGATAAAATCCGCCCATCTTCATCTACTTTCCTCAGTTCAGCCGGTCCGGTATGAAACTTCAATCTGCCACCAATTTGCTTGCACTCGATTAACAGGATTCCGCTTTTAGACAGGAGGGCCAGATCCATCTGAAAACGGACCCCGCCCAAGAGTGAAAGAGTAACGTTTTGGACAAGTTCAGTATGCTCCGGCAGCGCAACGGATCGCACCGCCTCAATTACCTTCTGTTCTCCAGCCGCTCCGGCGCGTAAATTTCTTAGTGATCGTTCTGTATCGGAACGTTCCGATGTATAGGGAGGAAGACGTTCAACCGCTTGCCCATAAGCGAATTCCATCAATAATGCGGCGCCCTGTGTAATAACATCCAACACCCGCTTTCTTATTTTCCAAGAGGTTAACACGTTTTCGGGCAACTTGGAATGGACTGTTCCATCTTTGAATTTTGGACGCTTCGATGGCCCCAAAATTGAATTTTGAAGGCTTATGGGTTGAATGATCAACAAGCACTCGTGAAAGATCATCACCAATTCAGGAAATATCAATAAACTCCCGGGAAATATCAACAAGCGGTCGTGAAAGATCATAACCGTCGGCCGCGCCCCGCACCAACAGCGAAACCCCCGCCGTCTCCGGCGGGGGTCACTTCATCTATTCAAATCTCTTTCAGCTCCGCAATACGTTTTTGGACGGAGTCGTATTTTTCCTGGTAGTCCTTCTGCTTGGCGCGTTCTTCTTCGACGACGGCGGCCGGAGCTTTGGAGACGAAGCGTTCGTTCGAGAGCTTGCCTTCCACGCGCTTCAGCTCGCTCTGCCATTTGCCGAGCTCTTTTTCAAGCCGTGCGAGTTCTTCCTCGATATTGATGAGGCCCTCGAGCGGCATAAAGAGTTCGGCGCCGGTGACGACGGCGGACATGGATTTGTCCGGCGCTGCCAGATCGCGGCTGATATTGAGTGTTTCCGGATTGCAGAAGCGCTCGATGTACCCGCGGTTGTTTTCCAGCGCGGCCTGTGTAGAGTCGTCATGCGTCCGGATTGCGAGCGCGACTTTTTTGCTCATCGGCGTGTTCACTTCGGCGCGGATGTTGCGGACCGCCTTAATGACGTCCATGAGCGTCTTCATGTCGCCTGCGCGCTGTTCGTCGGACAGCGACGGGTCGGCAACCGGCCATTTGGCTGCGACGATCGACTCGCCTTCGTGCGGCAGGCTCTGCCAGATTTCTTCCGTGATGAACGGCATGAACGGGTGGAGCAGGCGCATCGTGTTGTCGAGGACGTAAGCGAGGATCGAGCGGGTCGTCTTCTTCGCCGCTTCGTCTTCGCCGTACAGCGGCAGCTTCGCCATCTCGATGTACCAGTCGCAGAAGTCGTCCCAGATGAAGTTATACAGTGCGCGGCCGACTTCACCGAACTCGTATTTGTCTGCGAGCTTCGTCACGGTCTCGATCGTTTCGTTCAGGCGGGTAAGGATCCACGCATCCGCTGCGGACTTCTCGCCGGTAAGGTCGATTTCCTCGTACTTCAGGCCATCCATGTTCATCAGTGCAAACCGCGACGCGTTCCAGATCTTGTTCGCGAAGTTCCAGACAGACTCGACTTTCTCATTGGAGAAGCGAAGATCCTGCCCCGGGGACGAGCCCGTCGCGAGGAAGTAGCGCAGAGAGTCTGCGCCGTACTGGTCGATGACGTCCATCGGGTCGACGCCGTTGCCGAGCGACTTCGACATCTTGCGGCCGTCTTCCGCGCGGACAAGTCCGTGGATCAGCACGTCGTCGAACGGACGCTCGCCGGTGAATTCAAGTCCCTGGAAAATCATCCGGGAAACCCAGAAGAAGATGATGTCATAGCCCGTCACAAGTGCATCCGTCGGGTAGTAGCGCTTGAACAGTTCGTTTTCCTCATCCGGCCAGTTCAATGTCGAGAACGGCCAGAGGGCAGACGAGAACCATGTGTCGAGGACGTCTTCGTCCTGCTTCCAGTTTTCCGCGTCTGCCGGCGCTTCCATGCCGACGTACACCTCTCCGGTTTCCTTGTGGTACCAGGCCGGGATCTGGTGGCCCCACCAGAGCTGGCGGGAGATGCACCAGTCGCGGATATTTTCCATCCAGTTCAGGTACGTCTTTTCGAAGCGCTCCGGAACAAAGTTGACTTTGTCCTCGCCCTTCTGGAGCTCGACCGCAGCCTCCGCGAGCGGTGCCATCTTGACGAACCACTGCGTGGACAAATACGGTTCGACGACTGCCCCGCTCCGCTCGGAGTGTCCGACCGAGTGCATATGCTCTTCGATTTCGAAGAGGACGCCCATTTCCTGAAGGTCCTTGACGATCTGTTTGCGGCACTCGAAGCGGTCCATGCCCTGATACTTGCCCGCGCGCTCGTTCATCGAGCCGTCTTCGTTCATGACCAGAACGCGCTCGAGACCGTGACGGTTGCCCACTTCAAAGTCATTCGGGTCGTGCGCCGGTGTGATTTTCACCGCGCCGCTTCCGAAGTCCATCTCGACATAGTCGTCGGCAACGATCGGGATTTCGCGGCCGACGATCGGCAGCTTGACCGTCTTGCCGATCAGGTGCTTGTAGCGCTCATCTTCCGGATGGACGGCGACAGCCGTATCGCCGAGCATCGTCTCGGGACGTGTCGTCGCGATTTCGATCGATCCCGTGCCATCTGCGAGCGGGTAGCGCATATGATAGAAGGCACCCTGTACGTCTTTGTAAATCACCTCGATGTCAGAAAGGGCCGTCTTCGTCTGCGGGTCCCAGTTGATGATGTACTCGCCACGGTAGATCAGGCCTTTTTCATACAGCTTGACGAAGACGGTGCGGACCGCTTCCGACAGGCCCTGATCCAGCGTGAAACGCTCGCGGGAATAGTCGAGGCCGAGGCCGAGCTTTGCCCACTGTTGCCGGATATGCCCGGCATACTCCTCTTTCCATTTCCACGATTCTTCAAGGAACTTCTCGCGGCCGAGGTCATAGCGGCTCTTGCCTTCTTCCTTGAGCTTGCCTTCGACCTTCGCCTGTGTCGCGATGCCGGCATGGTCCATTCCCGGAAGCCAGAGTGCATCATAGCCCTGCATGCGCTTCATGCGGATCAGGATGTCCTGGAGCGTCGTGTCCCAGGCGTGGCCGAGGTGGAGTTTGCCCGTGACGTTCGGCGGCGGGATGACGATCGTATACGGCTCCTTGCCGCTTTCCGGCTGCGCTTCGAAAAACTTGCCGTTGACCCACCATTCATACCTGCCGCTCTCGATCGACTGCGGATCGTACTTTGTCGGCAGGGACGTTTCCTGCTGTCCGTTCTGTTCCATCTCAACATCCTCCTTTGTTTCCGGGAAATCAAAAACCCTCCGTCCAATAAAGGACGAAGGGCTGACTTCGCGGTACCACCTTTAGTTCCGGCACGCAAACAAGAGCGGCCGGCGCTCGAAACGATAACGGTCGTCTGACCGGCACTCCGCTACTTGGTTCGCGGAGGCTGCTCACGGGCGACTTCGGACGGCGCTGACGGGAGCTCTCACCAGCCGCTCCCTCTCTCCGGACAACTACCGTTCCTACTCTTCCCGCTCACTGCATCGTTATCCATTTCGTTCATTGTACAAAACCGGCATCCGCCCGTCAATACGAAAGGAGGTGTTCCGCCTTGAGAAAGAACTACAACCCGTGGCTTCTGCCGCCCTGCCTCCGGAAAATCCGCTTTTACTGCAAGATGATCATCATCCCGATCACCGTGTTCCAGCTGATCCGCACGCTGTTCGTCCCGACAACGGGCGACTTCCTCCTGCTCGCGGTGTTAATCGGTCTCTGCGTCGCGTTTTACAAGGATTTTATATGATGGGTACGAAAAGACCGTATACGTATCCTCCAGGCCCGCGATGAATGCCCTGACCTCATCCGGGCTATTTTGTGATGTCTCGGAAGCTTCCACGGCAGCCCGGGGCTTTTCTGCAGTAACGGCGGCGGCAACCGGCTGTCTTTGCTCAGGCTCGGCAGCTGCACGCACCGATGAAGATTCGGTTTCTTCCCGCATGACCAGATCGGGCCTGGATGAAGATTCAGGCTGAGTCTCAAGAACTTCTGCCCTCTCGGAACCCGAGTCATCCGACTCGTCGTCCATGTTGTCACCGTACAGGCAATCGACTTTCCAGGTGACACACAATGCCCCGTCTTCGTTCACATGAGCCCGGACGTCCTGCGCCTTGATTGATGCTCCCTCGCCCGTTTCTGATGGAAGATCGACATAGAGCGGGACCGCATATTCGAAGTAGCCCGTCTCCCCGTCCATGTCAATCTCCTCGATCATCGTCGCGCCCTCAGGCTCCGGGGTCCCCCCCTCACCGTCAAACACCGCCATGCACGTCAGGTGATAAATACCGGTCAGCCGGTACGCATTTTCCGTATGCTCGTCCGTGTACTGGGGCGTCACATTCACCGATTCCGCGCGCACCGGCTCCCCGCAGCCCTGCGGAAAGCGGAACGTCTGCTCCATCGTCCATGCCGACATCGCCATCTGCCTCTCCTCCTCTGTATGTTCGCGCATAAAACAATATATGCATCCGGACGCTCCATTATGGCGGGGACGGGCGATGTATTTTTGGTCGAAGGAATTGAACGAAGGGACGATCACTTGCAGCATGGCTAGCTGAGTTGAAATAAGAAGCCGCAACCTGCAATTTGGCCGCCGAAGTTGAAATAGGGAAACGCAACTTGAAATATGGCCGCTGGACTTGAAACATGGATCCTCAAGTTGAAATAAGGGGTGTCAACCTGCAATAAGGAGCGACATCCCCGCCAGCCTGATAACGCCCCTGCCTCAACAAAAAACCGCCCCATTCCGGGACGGTCACATAATTCATTATCGCTTCAGCTGTCCGAACACCTTGTGGAAGGCTTCCACCGTGCGGTCGATGTGTGCTTCGGTGTGGGCGGTGGAGATGAAGACGCCTTCGAACTGGGACGGCGGCAGGTAGATGCCTTCTTCCGCCATCAGTGCGTAGTACTTGCCGAACAGTTCCGTATCCGACGTCTTGGCGCTTGCGAAGTCGGTTACGTCCTCGTTTGTGAGGAAATAGCCGATCATCGAGCCGGCGCGGTTGACGGTGTGAGGGATGTTGTTCGCCTCTGCCGCTTCGCGGAAGCCGGCCTCCAGGCGGTCGCCGAGCGCCTTGAAGTGGTCGTACGATTCCGGGGTCAACTTTTTGAGCGTCGCGATTCCGGCCGCCATGGCGAGCGGGTTGCCCGATAGCGTGCCGGCCTGGTAGATCGGGCCGGCCGGAGCGACCTGCTCCATGATCTCGCGCTTGCCGCCGAATGCGCCGACCGGCAGGCCGCCGCCGATGACCTTGCCGAGGCAGGTCAGGTCAGGTGTCACGCCGAACAGTCCCTGGCCGCTGTTGTAGCCGACACGGAAGCCGGTCATGACTTCGTCGAAGATCAGAAGCGAGCCGTGCTGTTCGGTCACTTCGCGAAGGCCTTCCAGGAAGCCTTCATTCGGAGGCACGACGCCCATGTTGCCAGCAACCGGCTCGACGATCACCGCGGCGATGTCGTCGCCGAAGTTTTCAAATGCCTGACGGACGGCTTCCAGGTCATTGTAGGCAACGGTGATGGTGTTGCCCGCGATTGAAGCCGGTACACCCGGGCTGTCAGGCAGCCCGAGTGTCGCCACGCCGGAGCCTGCCTTGATCAGGAGCGAATCACCATGCCCGTGGTAGCAGCCTTCGAACTTCAGGATCTTGTCACGGCCGGTCACGCCGCGTGCCACGCGGAGCGCACTCATCGTTGCTTCCGTGCCGGAAGACACCATCCGGACCATCTCGATCGACGGCACGCGGTCGATGACGATGTTAGCAAGTTCGTTTTCGGCGAGAGTGGACGCGCCGAAGCTGGATCCTTTTTCAGCCTGTTCACGGATCGCCGAGACCACATCGTCATCGGCATGGCCGTGGATGAGCGGGCCCCAGGACAGGACATAGTCGATATAGTCATTGCCGTCGATATCCGTAATGACGGCGCCCTTGCCGCTTTCCATGAAGATCGGATCCATATCGACCGCCTTGAACGCGCGGACCGGCGAGTTGACGCCGCCCGGCATCAGGCTGACAGCTTCGGAAAAAGCTTTTTTCGAGTTCTCATACGATCGGGCCAAATCAGTTCCCCTCCATGTATCGTACTGCGTCTTTCGCAAAGTACGTGATGATCATGTCGGCGCCTGCGCGCTTCATCGATGTCAGCGTCTCCATGACGATCTTTTCCTCGTCGACCCAGCCGTTCTGTGCGGCGGCCTTAATCATCGAGTACTCCCCGCTCACGTTGTAGGCGACGACCGGCATGCCGGAGAAGTCCTTGACTTCGCGCATGACGTCCATATAGGACAGCGACGGCTTCACGATCAGCATGTCCGCGCCTTCCTCGATATCCGACTGCGCCTCGCGGATCGCTTCCAGGCGGTTGGCAGGGTCCATCTGGTACGTTTTCCGGTCACCGAACTGAGGCGTGCTTCCTGCCGCCTCACGGAACGGGCCATAGTAGGCGGACGCGTACTTCACCGCATAGGACATGATCGGCACATCTTCGAAACCGGCTTCATCCAGTGCTTGACGGATCACCGTAACGAATCCGTCCATCATGTTCGACGGTGCGATAATGTCTGCTCCTGCTTTTGCCTGGCTGACGGCTGTGCGGGCAAGCAGGTCGAGTGACGGATCGTTCAGGATCCGGCCTTCCTCGATCAGGCCGCAGTGGCCGTGGTCGGTATACTCGCAAAGGCAGGTGTCCGCCACGACGAGCAGTTCCGGATGACGCTCCTTGATGAAGCGTGTGGCCTCCTGCACGATGCCGTGGTCATGGTATGCTTCCGTGCCTTCCGCGTCCTTGTGTTCGGGAACGCCGAACAGGAGAACGGCCGGGATGCCGAGTGAAACGACTTCATCCACTTCCTCACCGAGGCGGTCAAGGGACAGGTTGTAGACTCCCGGCATCGAGCTGACTTCCGTGCGGATGTCTTTGCCTTCCGCCACGAAAATCGGGTAGATCAGATCTTCCTTGTTCAGGACGGTTTCACGTACCATCGAACGCATCGCTGCGGAGTTGCGGAGGCGGCGATGACGTGCAAACTGAAGTTTGTTCATGACATTCCTTCCTTTCGGTTGCCTAGTTCCCGGACGAGGTCGAGCAGCGTGTACCGTTCGGGTTTGACGTGGACTGCGGCACCCGCTTCAGACAATGCCTGCTCGGTCACGTGTCCGATCGCGCCGATCGTGAATCCGGACCAGCCGGTTAACGGGGCAATCTGCTCTCCGAACACCCGGACGGCCGACGGGCTCGCAAACAGCACGGCGATCCGCCCGCCCTTTTGGAGCAGGTCGGTCACACCGTGTATTCCTTCCTCATCGTCGACCGTCTCATAGACGGTCCATTCATCGACCTCATTCGGAAGCCCTTCCTTGATCGTATCCTTCGCGAGATCGCCTTTCAGGAACAGGCAGCGCTCCTCTTCATCGGAGACGGCCGGGAATTCATCCACGAAGTGTTCCGCGCTGAATGTGGTCGGGATGAAATCCGCCCGGAACCCGATGTCCTCAAGCGCCTTGGCCGTCTCGCTTCCGACAGCGGCGATCTTCACGGGGATGTCTTCCGGTGTCAGGCCGACCTGCTCCATCTTGCGGCCGAAGAAATGGACCGCATTGGCACTTGTGAAGATCAGCCATTCATACGAAGCGCAGGTCTGCATCCTCAGGGGATCGGTCGCAACGACCTTCTCGACGGTCTTGATGAGCGGCAGGATGACGGGATTGCCGCCCTGCAGCTGGACGGAAGCCACCGCTTCCTTTGCTTTCGGGGTGCCGGTGAAAATCACCGTCATCCCGGAAAGGGGGTGCTTGTCACTCATCGAGGTCCGCCTTCACTTTCCGGAGGACTTCGTCGGCACCCTGCTCTTTCAGCATGCGTGCCGCCTCCTTTCCGGCATTGACCGGGTCGGCGTCCATGACGGTCGCGCGGAATACATCATCCGCGTCAGGAGAGGCCACAAAGCCCGTCAGGCGGATCTGTCCGCCGTCGACGACCGCGTGGCCGCCGATCGGAACCTGGCAGCTTCCGTCCATCTCGGAGAGGAACGTCCGCTCTGCCGTGACCGCCTGTTGCGTCGTCGGTTCGGTGAGTTTCGCAAGCTCACGGAGAAGCTCCTCATCGTCAGATCGGCATTCGATGCCGAGCGCGCCCTGGCCCACAGCCGGGATGCACTGATCCGGCTCCAGGTATTGGGTGACGAGGTCTTCATCCCAGCCCATCCGGTTCAGGCCTGCCGTGGCCAGGATAATCGCATCGTATTCCCCGTCGCGGAGCTTTCTGAGCCGTGTTTCGATATTCCCGCGGATCCACTTGATCTCAAGGTCCGGGCGCATCAAAAGCAGCTGGGAGCTTCGGCGGAGACTGGACGTCCCGACGACCGCACCTTCAGGCAGGTCTTCCAGGCGTACATGCTTGTTTGCGATATAGGCGTCACGCACATCTTCCCGCTCCGGCACACAGCCGATTGTCAGGCCTTCCTGGAGCACGGCAGGCATGTCCTTCATGGAGTGCACGGCAAAGTCGATCTCCTTGTTGATGAGCGCCTGCTCAATCTCCTTGACGAACAGTCCCTTGCCGCCGACTTTCGACAGCATGACATCCAGGATCTTGTCGCCTTTTGTCACGATTTCCTTTACTTCAAAATCAAATGGCGCACCCGCCGCCTTCATCTGATCGATGAACCAGTTGGTCTGCGTAAGCGCCAGATTGGAACGTCTTGAACCGACAATGATCTTTCTCAAAAAGAACCCACCCTTTCAAATATCAGTACCAGAAATGAAACACGGATAACCTGCTGATCAGCAGGAAGTTCACGATTACCGCAAGGAATGACAGGATATGGCCCCATGCGATATCAGGACCGTTCAGCTTGCCGCGGTTCTGCAGGACAAGCAGAACACAGTAAATGATGAGCAGCAGGAACGACCCGACGATTTTCGGGTCCCATACAGGGAACGGCCCTGCTGCGATAAAGGCCCACTGCAGCCCGAGGATCAGGCTGACCAACAGGACAGGCACTCCAATGACAACAGAGATCGTCATCGCCCGCCTTGCCTGGTCCAGTGAAGGCAGCCTGCCCCACTGCCCGTCCCATTTTTTCTGTTTTAGCGAACGGTACAGTAGCAGATAAAGGATCGCAAAAACGAACGACAGTGAAAAGGCCGTGTAGGAGATCATCGCAGAGGTGATATGGATAAACAGCAGCTCCGAGATTAGTGCCTCCCCGACCGCGCTGTCGGACGTCCCCGCTTCCCCGAAGGCCGTGATGACGACTGCCGCGAAGCCGATCACATTCAGGAAGAATACCGCGAAATCCGCTTTCCTGAAAAAGTGAACGACGAGCGACATCGTAATCAGCAGCCATGCGTAAAAATTGATTCCTTCCGAAAGGCTGAGCACCGGAAAACGCTGCTCTTCCACGATGTTTCCGACGAGAAACAGCGTCTGCATGATCCAGACAGCGGAGAGCGTGTAAAATGCCGCCTTCCTCGCCTTCGGCTGGCTGTTCAGAAAGTCGATAAAATAAAACACGAGGCTGGCCGCATAGAGGACGACCATGAGCTCATGCAGCCTCATCAGTCCGATTTCGGTCATTGAAACCCTCTGCTTTCTTATAAAAAAGGGCGTTTCCGCGTCTATAGTGTATCACATAGATGCGGAAACGCCCTTTAAAAACAATCAGTGAGCCGGTGACGGTTTCATGGCGGCAAGGCTGGCTTCCTTGGCCCGTTTTTCCTTTGCACGTACCGCAGTTTCGGCATACTCTTCCGCGACGGCTTCTTCGATTCCGAAGATCCGCTGGAACAGCTCCAGTTGCCGGGCGGCATCCGGTGATCCCGCGATTTCCTTGGCCTGCAGGATCGGTTCCTTCAGCATCTGGTTGATGATTGACTTTGTATGCTTGCTGAGGACTTTCTTCTCGCGCTCCGTCAGGTCCGGCATCTTGTTGAGGATGCTTTCCATCGTTTCTTCCTGGATGGAAAGTGCCTTCTTGCGGAGTGCGGAGATGACCGGAACGACGCCGAGCGTCGTCAGCCATTCGTCGAAGGAGACAATCTCCGTTTCGATCATATCCATGATCTGATCGGCGGCGCGACGGCGCTCGGCAAGGTTCGCTTCGACAATTCCGTGCAGGTCATCGATGTCATACAGGAAGACGTTCGGCAGGTCGCCGATTTTCGGGTCGAGGTCACGGGGAACCGCGATGTCGACCATGAAGAGCGGCTTGCCCTTCCGGAGCTTTTCGACATTTTCCATCATATCGTAATCGATGACGAAATCCTGCGCGCCTGTTGAACTGATCACGATATCAGCCTCAAGCAAAGAGCACTGGAGTTCATTCATCGGCTTGGCCGTACCGTTGAACTTCTCGGCCATCGCCTCCGCCTTGCTTAGCGTACGGTTGATGACGGTCACCTTGCCGACTCCGCTTCCGTATAGGTTCTTGATGGCCAGCTCGCCCATCTTGCCCGCTCCGACAATCACGACATGCTTGCGGTTGAGCGAACCGAAGATCTTTTTGGCCAGTTCGACTGCCGCATAGGAGACGGATACGGCATTTTCACCAATCTCCGTTTCGGAATGCGCACGCTTCGCATTGGTGATCGCCCGCTTGAACAGCTCGTTAAAGACCGTACCGGTCGTGCCGTGCTCCTGGCCGATAAGAAAGCTTGAACGGACCTGGCCGAGAATCTGGGTTTCGCCGAGCACCATCGAGTCGATGCCTGCAGCGACCTTGTACAGATGACGTACCGCTTCGTCCTGCACTTCGATGGTGAGGTACGGTTCGATCTCTTCCAGCTCCATCCCGAACCACTTCGCGAGGAACCGTTTGACATAATAACGTACGGTGTGGAGCTGATCCCCGACGGCATAAATCTCGGTGCGGTTGCAAGTCGAGACAATGACATTCTCCAGGATGCTCTTTTCATTCTGCAGCGCCTGCATGGCCGCGGGAAGGTCGGACTCAAGGAAACTGAGCCGCTCCCTGAGCTCGACAGGCGCCGTCCGGTAGTTTACACCGACGACAATGGAATACATAAAGGTGTCACACCTCTCACGTTCTTTCATTTCACGGCTCCCATTATACCACGTCCCCGCGGAAGCGGACCGGCACAATTGTGAACAAGCCATGAAAGCTACTTTATAATGATTACAATGTAAGTATAGCAAAAGGCACCCGATGAATCAAAGGTCATGCCTGATGCAAATAAAGGATATGGTTGTCTATATACATCCGGCCGCAGGATTAAACCATATTGGCTCCGTATTGTTCCATAGCGTGCGTGTTAATGTACCAATGTATGCTTCAGCCCATTCGTGAATTCGACAGCAGCAGTCCTTTATGAAACGACCGGTATTTCGCAGTCGGCCCTCCGCTGCAGTCCGCCATGATTACATGGGCCAGGCTAATCATCAGCATGAATCAGGGTGTAATTTCATCGTTCGTCCTTGCAGTCTCATCATTCCCGCAACCGATCTCCTCATTCGTTTCCGGCAATAAAAAAAACAGCGCCTTTCCCCATCGGGACCGGCGCCGGTTTTCTCTTGCTCACTTCATGCGTTCTTCAAGGATGGCCCATGCTTCTTCCTTGCCCTGTCCGGTTTCGGAAGAGAACAGGATCAGCGGGTCGCCTTCTTCGAGATCGAGGGCTTCCTTGATGATTTTCCGGTGCTTCTGCAGTTTGCTTCTCGGGATCTTGTCGGCCTTTGTGGCAACGACGATCGTCGGAAGGTTGTAGTGTTTCAGGAAATCGTACATGAGGATATCGTCCTCTGTGGGCGGGTGGCGGAGGTCGATCAGCTGGATGACGGACTTGAGCTGCTCGCGGCCCGTGATGTACCGCTCGATCATCTTGCCCCAGGCCTCCCGCTCCGATTTGGATACTTTTGCGTAGCCGTAGCCCGGGACGTCAACAAAATAGAAGGTTTCCTCAATCTTGTAGAAATTCAGCGTCTGTGTCTTCCCCGGCTTGGACGACGTACGGGCGAGGCTTTTGCGGCCGATCATCTTGTTGATGAATGATGACTTCCCGACATTCGAGCGTCCGGCCAGTGCGAATTCAGGATAGCCCTCGTCGGGATACTGTTCCGGCTTGACCGCGCTGATGGTGATTTCGGCGTGATTGACTTTCATTTGCGTTCCTCCTCCAGCGCGATCTGCAGCACTTCCGTCACGTTATTGACCGGATGGAACGTCAGCTCTTCACGGACCGTATCAGGGATGTCTTCGATATCCCGTTCATTGTCCGCCGGGATGATGATGGTCGTCAGTCCTGCGCGGTGCGCGCTTAGTGTCTTTTCTTTCAGGCCGCCGATCGGCAGGACCCTTCCGCGGAGCGTGATTTCGCCCGTCATGCCGACTTCCCGACGCACGGGGCGCCTGGTCAGTGCCGAGACGAGCGCAGTCGCGATCGTGATGCCGGCGGAAGGCCCGTCTTTCGGAACGGCCCCTTCCGGTACGTGGATATGGATATCGGTGCCTTCATGGAAAGCGGGATCGATGCCGAGCTCCTCTGCATGGGAGCGGACATAGGAAAGAGCCGTCTGGGCAGACTCCTTCATGACATCACCGAGCTTGCCTGTCAGGATCAGCTGGCCCTTGCCCGCCGAAAGGGACACTTCGATCTGGAGCGTGTCCCCGCCCACAGTCGTGTACGCCAGGCCCGTCGCGGCGCCGACCTGATTTTCCTGTTCGGCCATGCCATAGCGGAATTTCGGCTTCCCGAGCATGTCCGTGACGACTTTCGGCGATACCTGTACACGCTTGTTTTTGCCGGATACGATCCTCTTCACCGCTTTGCGCGCGATGGCGGCAATCTGCCGCTCCAATGAACGCACACCGGCTTCGCGCGTGTAGTAGCGGATCAGATATCGGAATGCTTCATCAGAAATGCGGAGTTGGGCCTTCGTGAGACCGTGGCGCTCCAGCTGTCTCGGATACAGGTGATTTTTCGCGATCAGCTGTTTTTCCAGCTCGGTATAACCCGGAATCGTAATGATTTCCATGCGGTCGCGAAGCGGTCCCGGGATCATGCTGAGGTCGTTCGCCGTCGCGACGAACATCACTTTAGAAAGATCATAGGTTTCTTCAATATAGTGGTCACTGAAGTTGTGGTTCTGTTCCGGATCGAGCACTTCAAGCATTGCGGAAGACGGGTCTCCGCGGAAGTCGTTCGACATCTTGTCGATTTCATCCAGCAGGAAGACCGGATTGATCGTGCCCGCTTTGCGCATCCCCTGGATGATCCGGCCCGGCATCGCGCCGACATAAGTCCGGCGGTGGCCGCGTATTTCCGATTCGTCCCTCACGCCGCCAAGCGCGATCCTGACGAACTTCCGTCCGAGAGATTCAGCGATGGAACGTGCCAGTGACGTTTTCCCGACGCCGGGAGGTCCGGACAGGCAAAGGATCGGCCCGCGGAGCGAACCGGTCATCTGCTGGACGGCCAGGTATTCGAGGATCCGCTCCTTGACCTGCTCTAGGCCGTCATGGTCCCGGTTCAGGATCCGCTCGGCGCGGTTCAGGTCAAGGCGGTCCTCTGTTTCCTCGGTCCACGGGAGAGCGAGAAGCCAGTCGATATAGCTGCGGATCACGCCGCTTTCCGCGGCTGCGGCAGGAAGTCGCTCATAGCGGTCCAGCTCGCGCAGTGCTGCTGTCAGGGCATGTTTCGGCATGCCCGACTCCAGAATCCGCTCACGCAGTTCGGCCGCTTCCCCGCCCTTGCCGTCCGCATCGCCGAGTTCCGTCTGGATTGCCTTCATCTGTTCGCGCAGATAAAACTCTTTCTGCGTCTTTTCCATTGCTTCCTTGACGCGCTTGTTGATTTTCTTCTCCAGGCTGAGCACTTCCTGCTCATTGAGAAGACGGCTGATCAGCCATTCGATCCGTTCCTTGACGTTGAACAGCTCAAGCACTTCCTGCTTGCCTGCCACTTTCAGCGGCAGATTTGCCGCCACCATATCGGCAAGGCGTCCGGGCTCGGAAATATCCGCTACCGATTCATATGTCTCATCGGTGACTTTCTTGGAGAGCTTTGAATATTTCTTGAACTGCTCGAGCAAAGTCCGCATCAGGGCCTCGTGCTCGATGTCCGCTTCCATATCCGGCTCGATCAATTCAATGTCGGCTGTGGAAAAAGCATCCCCGTCATCCAGGGCGATCAGCTTTGCACGGTCCACCCCTTCGATCAGCACCCTCATTGTCCCGTTCGGGAGCTTGACCGTCTGCTTCACTTCCGCAAGGATCCCGACTTCGTACAGTTCTTCAAGAGTCGGCTGTTCTACGGAAATATCCCGCTGGGAAACGAGGAAAATCTGATTTTCCTCCACGATGGCCTGCTCGATCGCCGCCATCGACCGTTCACGGCCGACATCGATGTGGAGCACCATTTTCGGAAACACCAGCATCCCGCGCAAAGGCAGGTATGGGATGCGGTTCAGTTTGGTTATCGGCATTCGGAGTCACCTCCATGTATTCATGTCCGTTTCCGGACGGGTTAAAACGCATCGGGTGCGAAAAGAGCCGGCATCCGCCCGCGCCGTTCAGACGGCAGAAGGATGCCGGCTCTTCCTGTTGGATCAAGCCGATGTCTTTTCGTTATCAGAGCCGTTGTCGATCGGATCGCCGTTCTCATCCAGGAGAATCGGGGACGCTCCGTCGGTGACGGCTTCCTTCGTGATGATGCAGTCGAGCACATCTTCACGGGAAGGCAGGTCATACATGACATCGAGCATGATTTTCTCGATGATTGACCGGAGTCCGCGAGCGCCTGTTTTGCGCTCGATCGCCTCGGCGGCGATGGCACGGAGTGCTTCCTCTTCAAAGGTCAGGCGGACACCGTCCAGTTCGAGCATCTTCTGATACTGCTTGACGACCGCGTTCTTCGGTCCTGTAAGGATCTGGACAAGTGTGTCTTCATCCAGCTGCTCCAGGCTCGCAAGAACAGGCAGGCGCCCGATAAACTCGGGGATCAGGCCGAAGCGGAGCAGATCTTCCGGAATCAGGCGGGAAAGGAGGGACTCTTCTTCTTCCACATTTCCCTTCTCGGACCCGAAGCCGATGACTTTCTTGCCGATCCGGCGCTTGATGATATCTTCGATGCCGTCGAACGCGCCGCCCACGATGAACAGGACATTCGTCGTATCGATCTGGATGAATTCCTGATGCGGGTGCTTGCGGCCGCCCTGTGGCGGGACACTTGCAACCGTGCCCTCAAGAATCTTCAGAAGCGCCTGCTGGACGCCTTCACCGGATACATCGCGCGTGATCGACGGGTTCTCGGATTTCCGGGCAACCTTATCAATCTCGTCGATATAGATGATGCCTTTTTCCGCACGCTCGATATCATAGTCCGCGGACTGGATCAGCTTCAGCAGAATGTTTTCGACGTCTTCGCCGACATAGCCGGCCTCGGTCAGGGATGTGGCATCCGCCATGGCGAACGGCACATCAAGGATACGTGCCAGGGTCTGGGCAAGGAGGGTTTTACCGCTCCCCGTAGGCCCGATCAGCACGATATTGGATTTAGCCAATTCAACATCGTCAATCTTGGAGTTGGAATTGACGCGTTTGTAATGGTTGTATACTGCGACGGACAGCGCTTTTTTCGCACGGTCCTGCCCGATCACGTATTCGTCGAGGATCGTCTGGATATCGCGCGGTTTCGGGACATCCTTCAGCTCGAATCCTTCTTCGGTGCCGACTTCCTCTTCGACGATTTCAGAGCAGAGCTCGATGCATTCGTCACAGATATAGACACCCGGACCTGCAACCAGCTTGCGGACCTGTTCCTGTGGTTTGCCGCAGAAGGAGCAGTTCAGGTTTTCATTTTCATCGTTGAATTTAAACAAAGTCGTTCACCCCTATTCAAGTGACAATCTTACAAGATTGCCTAATCGTTGGCAAACATTTCGTACCGGTCACGCCTGGCGCGAAAAAACTTTCCAATGTAAGAAAGAAGGCGCTGGAGTCAACCGGCGCCTGATTCTTTCATTTTTGCCTTGAAGGCAGAAGTGGATTATTCGCTGATTTTTGCGTTTTCGACGAGGAACTCGATCGTTTTCTTGAAGCGGATATCGTTTTCGAGCATTTCCGTGCCGCCGAGGATCTGCTTGATCTGCTCGGTGTCCATGTTGAACTGGCCGGACATCGTCTGGAGCTCTTCCTGGATGTCTTCTTCGGAAACAGTTACGCCTTCCGCTTCCGCGATTGCTTCAAGGACGAGGGATACACGCACGCGTGTTTCCGCATCTTCCTTCATCTGTGCGCGGAGTGCCGCTTCGTCCTGGCCGGAGAACTGGTAGTACAGGTCGAGCGTCATGCCCTGCTGCTGGAGGCGCTGGCCGAATTCCTGGACCATGCGGTCAACTTCGCTCTCGACCATTACTTCAGGGATTTCGATGTCTGCGTTTTTCGCAGCCTGCTCGACAAGCTCATCACGCAGAGCCGCTTCGGAAGCATCCTGCTTTTCCTGGGCCGTCTGTTCTTTCAGCTTGTTGCGCAGCTCGTCGAGGCTTTCGACTTCGCTGTCAACTTCTTTTGCGAACTCGTCGTTGAGTTCAGGAAGCTCACGGGATTTTACCTCGTGGACCGTCACTTTGAAAGTAGCCGGCTTGCCTGCGAGTTCCGCTGCGTGATATTCCTCCGGGAAGGAAACTTCCACGTCTTTGGAATCGCCGGATTTAACGCCGACGAGCTGCTCTTCGAAGCCCGGGATGAAGTTTCCGGATCCGAGCTCAAGCTCGTAGCCTTCCGCTTTACCGCCTTCGAATGCTTCGCCGTCCGTGAAGCCTTCAAAGTCGATGACAACCGTATCGCCTTCTGCTGCAGGCTCGTCTTCTTTGATGACGAACTCCGCATTGCCCTGGCGGCGGTCGTTCAGCTGCTCTTCGATCTCTTCGTCAGTGACAGCAGTGTCCTGGCGCTCGACTTCGAGGCCTTTGTATTCGCCAAGCTTGACTTCGGGCTTGACCGTTACGTTTGCCTTGAACACGACCGGCTGGTCCTTTTCGATTTCCTCGACATCGATTTCCGGCTGTGCCACCGGAGAAATGCCTGCTTCGTCGATTGCATGGGTGTAAGCCTCAGGCAGGACAGCATCGATGGCATCCTGGTAGAGGGACTCCACGCCGAACATCTGCTCGAAGATTTTGCGCGGTACTTTCCCTTTGCGGAAGCCTGGTACGTTCACTTGCTTGACGACCTTTTTGAATGCCTGATCAAGGCCTTTGTTGAATGTTTCAGCAGGGACTTCAAACGTGAGGATCCCCTGGTTACCTTCCTGCTTTTCCCAATTTACTGCCATGTTTACATACCTCCAGACGATATAATTCGCTTTTTCAGCGCTTGCGTTCACTGGTTTGACAACTTTCTCAGTATAGCACAGATATGTCCATATTCAAGAATTTCATAGCTGCCGGCCGTTGTGAAACAGTTCGATTTTGTTGATGAGGTCGATGACCGGATGTGCGCCGGCATCAGAGCCGTCAAACAGGCTTTCGATATATGTATGGTACGCGTCTGCGACCTCCTCTGCAGACAGGCCTGGCCACTCAAACGGGTAGGCCGTGAACCGGTAGGTGCGCAGCAGCTGCACGGCAATCTGTTCTTTTGAGGGGTCCTGTGAAAAGTGCCCCTTGAGGATCGCCTCCACCTCTCCGGCCTTCTGCAGGTCTTCGGGCCCGGGCAGCCGTTCCGGAACAACGGTTTCCTCCACCCCGAACTTTCTGACCGTCACTGGTGAAGAATAACCGATGCCGGCCAGAAGCACAAGTGCATAGGTTTTCAAAAGGGGCGACGCACCATCGTGTCCGGCCAGTGACGCCAGAAACTCGCCCCAGGCCGGCAGTTCATGGTCCGGCACGGATGAAAGCCGGCTGTGCTGTTCCCCCTCCGGAAGGGTCAGGAACTCATCCAGTTCCGGCAGTTCCTCAGGTGACTCGGGCGGCTCGTCGTAGCGGTCCATCAGCCTCCGGTTGAGCCCTTGGAGATAAAGGAACTTTTCCCGTCTGTCGGGCGGGATGATCCCTTCATCGAGCAGCGCGGAGATGGTATCTTCCACCTCGTCATAATCCCGGAGCTGGATACAGATGGACAGATAAAGCTCCATCGCCTCGATGTAGTTGGCGGGTCCCGCTTTAAGATACCGGATGGCCGCATCTTTGGCTTCCTCGTACTCCCGCAGTTCGTAAAGGGCAACGGTAAGTGCGCCGAGCATGCGGGCATTGCCGGGTTCATAGGAGAGGGCCTGTCGGATAAGGGGCGCGGCCTCATCGTACCGTTCTTCGGAGACGGCACGCAGCCCGTCATCCATCAGCCGTTCAAAAGTGCCCGGCATGACGATGACCTTGCCGTGTTTTCTGAGCTGTCGCCTTTTCCTGCGCATCCGACACATCCCCTCTCTTTCCATCCATGATAGCATAGCCGCAGGACGCTGTGCATATGCTTTTCCGCCGTACAAAATCTGTGACCAAAGGCCTCTGTTCCGATTCCCGAAAAAGAAAAAGCACCGCCACCCGGCGATGCTTTTAACGTCCCAGGAGGGATTCGAACCCCCGACCGACAGCTTAGAAGGCTGTTGCTCTATCCTGCTGAGCTACTGGGACAGGGCAACCATGCGGCTGCGCAAGACAAAGATAATTATAGGTTCCCCGTCACCGAAAGTCAACGGCGTTTCTGAAAATCAGGAAAGTCTGCCGAATCCGCTTCAGTCCCGTCCGGCTGCAGAAAGCGGACAGACACGCCTTCCGCCTTTTCTTCGATCACTGCGTAAGTGGCCGGACGGCCCGGCGGCGGCCTGTGCGTGCTGCCCGGGTTCACAAACAGGATCCCGTCATGCACTTCCGCTCCATAAAGATGGGTATGTCCGAACAGAACGAGATCGGCCCCGGCCTCCTCCGCCCTGTAACGGAGCGGCAGCATGCCGGACTTTACTCCGTCCAGATGGCCGTGTGTGACGAGCACGCGTAATTCTCCGGCTTCCAGCATCCTGTACTCGGGCAGCCCATCCGGATCGCAGTTGCCTTTTACTGAGGCCATGCCTTCAAGCAGCTTATCTTCCGCCGGCAGCTCGCTGTCCCCGCAATGGATAAGATGATCTGAGCCTGACTGCCTGTCCAGAAAATGACGGACTGTCTCCGTGTCGCCATGCGAATCGCTCATCACCGCGATGCGCCAGTTCGTCATTGCTTCTCACCGAACAGTTCCCCGGCCTGTTCCTCGAGGCTCCGGATCGCTTCGCCCCGGTGGGACACGACCGATTTCTCTTCGGGAGTCAGCTGGGCCATCGTCCGTTCTTCCTTCGGTACGTAGAAGACGGGATCATAGCCAAAACCGTTTTCTCCAGCAGGTGTCCGCAGGATGCGCCCTTCGCATGTACCCTCGAAAAACCGTGTTTCCGCACCCGGTGCGGCGACTGCGAGCACACATACAAAACGGGCGGTGCGTTCCTCATCCGGCACGCCTGAAAGATCCGCCAGCAGTTTTTCAATGTTGCGATCGTCCGTTGCCCCCTCGCCGCTGTAGCGCGCGGAGTAGACGCCCGGCTTTCCGTCAAGTGCATCCACGGAAAGGCCGCTGTCATCGGCAATCACCATTTTTCCGAGCTTTTCCGCGACTGTCTCCGCTTTTAGTGCAGCGTTCTCCCTGAACGTTGTGCCTGTTTCATCAATATCCAGGTCAGGCGCCACATCGAACAGGGTGAGTACCCTGATTCCGTAGGGCGACAAAAGCGCCTCAAAGTCCTTCGCCTTACCGCGATTTTTTGTTGCGATGATCACTTCGTTCATCCGTACCTTCTCCTTCCGACAGTCAGTTTGCCGTCTCATCGTATCATAACCGTTTCGGGACAGCGAAAAACCCGAAGCGCTTCCTGCTCCGGGCTTCAACAGCCGTCCAATCTTCATTGCTTGGTGTTTTTCAGTTCCATCCTTCGCTTCCTGCCTTCCTTCATGCCGCTGTGCAGCTTGGACAGCATGCCGGAAAGCCGGACAACTTCCTCCTCGGAAAAATCGGACAGCACGGCCTGAAGGTCCTTTTGCCGCTTCTCGATGACTTCCTGAATGATACGTTCCCCGTCCTCCAGCAAATGGATCCGGACGACCCTGCGGTCCTGTTCGTCACGGACCCGCTTTACAAGACGGTTCTTCTCCATCCTGTCCACAAGGTCGGTCGTCGTCGAAAAAGCCAGGTACATCTTGTTTGACAAGTCGCCTATTGTCATATCGCCGAGTTCTAGCAGCCACTGCAGCGCCACGAACTGCGGCGGGGTGATCGGATAATTGTCCAGGATCTCCCGTCCGCTCTGTTTGATCAGCGCAGCGATATGGCGCAGCTCCTTTTCAACGAAGGCGATGTTTTCCCCGTTATGCTGCAGGTCCTCTCCGTTCAAGCCAGCCATCAACTCACCACTCCCGAAACCGTTTGAATAATTATATTGTGAACGGTTTCCGGCGGAATGGCAAGTATATTTAGTCAAGCGAGAGTTCCGATAGCCGGAGAAGCTCGACGATTGCCTGAGCGCGTCCGGATACCCCAAGTTTCTGAATGGTGTTTGAAATATGATTCCGGACGGTCTTTTCGCTGATTCCCAGCCTGGCTGCAATTTCTTTCGTTGTCTGATCCTTCACCAGCAGCTGGAAGATCTCTCTTTCCCTTCCGGTAAGCAATGAACGATGATGCAGCTCATCCGCCACGTAGCGCCCCTCCCCTCAACTCTTCATCGTAGAGTATGAAGGGACGGGTCCGGCGGTGACGGCATTTGCCCGGCATTCAAAGGTTTATCACGATAAGGCCGATGCGGCACCGATTGCATCCAGCGCTTTGTCCGACCATGGAAGCGGTTTTCCGGTCTTCCGGCTTACCTGGACAATCGTCCCCCGCCCGGTAAATGCCGGCTCCCCGTCCCGTCCGGTCGCGAGGTAATGGATATCCAGTGAGGTGCTGCCGACCCTTGCCGTCTTCACGTGGATATCCAGCTGCTCATCAAAAAACACCTGCTTCAGGTAATCACACTGGAGGTCGGCCACAACCGTGATGGCCCCTTCCTCCTCATCCAGCCAATTCTCCATGAGGCCGAGATGCTTCAGGTACTCGATCCTTGCATGTTCAAAATAAGTGAAGTTGACCGTATTGTTCAGATGGCCGAACATATCCGTCTCAGAAAACCGGACCGTGACCGGCACCGAAAAGTTGAATCCCTTTTTCCATTCTTCGAAATCCCCAATATAGGTTGCCCTCATGACCATTCCTCCCACCACAAAATGAATGACTATTCATTCTTTTATCATATCAGATGAAACGGATGATGAGAAGACGCGCAGGCATGTTCCTACTATATAAACCATCTTGCTCAGATGACACGGCCGGTCCAAAAAAAATCCCCCCAGAACCGGACTGGCCGGTTCTGGGGGGATGTGTGCATCATCAGTCGACCATGTGGTCGGAACCGAAGAAGCGCTTGAAGGAGTAAACGGATGCTGCGCGGTTCATTGCAGCGATCGATGTAGTGAGCGGAATGCCTTTCGGGCAGGCGACCACGCAGTTCTGCGAGTTACCGCATTCTGCGAGCCCGCCGTCCTGCATCAGGGCATCCAGACGCTCGTCACGGTTCATCGCGCCTGTCGGGTGCGAGTTGAACAGGCGGACCTGGGAAATCAGCGCAGGGCCGATGAAGTTCGTCTTGTCGTTGACGTTCGGGCAAGCTTCCAGGCAGACACCGCATGTCATGCACTTGGAAAGCTCGTATGCCCACTGGCGCTTGCGCTCAGGCATGCGAGGGCCTTCGCCGAGGTCATACGTACCATCGATCGGAACCCATGCCTTGACCTTCTTGAGCGAGTCGAACATGACTTCACGGTCGACGACCAGGTCGCGGACGACCGGGAACGTACGCATCGGCTCAAGCGTGATCGGCTGGGTCAGCTGGTCGACAAGCGCCGTGCAAGACTGGCGCGGGCGGCCGTTGATGACCATCGAGCAGGCACCGCAGACTTCCTCGAGACAGTTCATTTCCCACTGGATCGGGGATGTCTGCTTGCCTTCCGAGTTCACCGGATTCCGGCGGATTTCCATAAGTGCCGAAATGACGTTCATGTTCTGGCGGTACGGGACGTTAAACGTTTCCCAGTACGGGCTCGAATCCGGGCTATCCTGACGCTGGATCTTAAACTGGACGGTCTTAGCGGCCGTCGCCTCATTCCGTTCCTTTACAGCAGTTTCAGCCATTATTATGCGTCTCCTTTCGCAGAGATCAGTGCTTCGATGTATAGTCGCGCTTACGCGGCTTGATCAGGGAAACATCGACATCGGCATATTCGAACTTCGGTGCGTTGGCGGCACCATTGAACGAAGCCATTGTCGTCTTCAGGAACTCTTCGTCGTTCCGCTCAGGGAAGTCCGGCTTGTAGTGCGCACCGCGGCTTTCGTCACGGTTAAGTGCCCCGATTGTGATGACGCGCGCCAGGTAAAGCATGTTCTTCAGCTGGCGGGTAAATGCCGCACCCTGGTTGGACCAGCGGGACGTATCGTGGACGTTGATGTTCTCGTAGCGCTCGAGGAGCTCCTGGATCTTGTAGTCCGTCTCCTGAAGCTTATCATTGAAGCGGACGACCGTGACATTGTCGGTCATGATCTCGCCGAGTTCCTTGTGCAGGACATAGGCGTTTTCCTTGCCGTCCATCTTCATGATGTTTTCCCACTTCTGCCCTTCCGACTTGACGACGTTGTCGTAGAGTGTCGAAGAAAGGTCTTCGGCATGCTTGTCGAGGCCGGCCATGTACTTGACGGCATTTGGACCTGCAACCATGCCGCCGTAGATCGCGGACAGGAGGGAGTTTGCGCCGAGGCGGTTTGCGCCGTGCATGGAGTAATCCGCCTCGCCCGCTGCGAAGAGTCCCGGGATGTTCGTCATCTGGTCGTAGTCGACCCAGAGGCCGCCCATCGAGTAGTGGACCGCCGGGAAGATCTTCATCGGTACTTTGCGCGGATCGTCACCTGTGAACTTCTCATAGATTTCAATGATTCCGCCAAGCTTGATGTCAAGCTCACGGGAGTCCTTATGGGAAAGGTCAAGGTAAACCATGTTCTCGCCGTTGACGCCGAGTTTCTGGTTGACGCACACATCGAAGATTTCGCGCGTCGCGATGTCACGCGGCACGAGGTTGCCGTATGCCGGATATTTCTCTTCGAGGAAGTACCAAGGCTTGCCGTCCTTGTATGTCCAGACACGGCCGCCTTCTCCGCGTGCCGACTCGGACATGAGACGGAGCTTGTCATCACCAGGGATTGCAGTCGGGTGAATCTGGATGAATTCGCCGTTCGCATAGATTGCGCCCTGCTGATAAGCGATTGCCGCAGCGGAACCTGTGTTGATGACGGAGTTCGTCGACTTACCGAAGATGATTCCCGGTCCGCCGGTCGCCAGGATCACGGCATCCGAGCGGAATGTCTTGATTTCCATTGTTTTCAGGTCTTGCGCAGAAATCCCGCGGCAGACACCTTCATCGTCGAGGACGACTCCGAGGAACTCCCAGTTTTCATACTTCTTGACGAGGCCTTCGACTTCAAAGCGGCGTACCTGCTCGTCCAGCGCGTAAAGAAGCTGCTGGCCTGTCGTTGCACCGGCAAAGGCCGTGCGGTGGTGGAGCGTTCCGCCGAATCGGCGGAAGTCAAGCAGACCTTCCGGCGTCCGGTTGAACATGACGCCCATCCGGTCCATCAGGTGGATGATTCCCGGTGCGGCTTCAGCCATCGCCTTGACAGGAGGCTGGTTCGCCAGGAAGTCACCGCCGTACACAGTGTCATCAAAGTGGATCATCGGGGAATCGCCTTCCCCTTTCGTGTTGACCGCACCGTTGATGCCGCCCTGCGCACAGACAGAGTGGGAACGCTTTACAGGAACCAGGGAAAACAATTCGACGGGCGTGCCTGCTTCGGCAGCCTTAATCGTCGCCATCAGGCCGGCAAGGCCGCCGCCGACGACGATCAACTTGCTTTTCGCCATTCTATCTTTCACTCCTCAGTTAGATCAAAGTAGGTGACACGGGATGCCATTCATCACACGAATGCAAAGATGGCACGGATGCCGATCACGGATAGGGCGAGGAACAGCCCCATCATCACATAAGTGGAGATGCGTTGCGAACGCGGAGACTGCGTGATGCCCCATGTGACGAGGAACGACCAGAAGCCGTTCGCAAAGTGGAACGTCGCAGAGATGACGCCGACTACGTAGAACGCGATCATGAACGGATTGGCAAGAATGTCTGCCATCATGTCGAAGTCCACATCAGCGCCAAGTGCCTTCTGGATACGCGTCTGCCAGATGTGCCATGCGATGAAGATCACAAGGAATACACCCGTAATCCGCTGCAGGGAGAACATCCAGTTGCGGTATGTACCATAACGGTTCGTGTTCGGCTTTGCGGTAAATGCGATATAAAGGCCGAAGAAAGCGTGGAACATGAGCGGGATGTAGATGACGATCCACTCAAGCCAGAGAACGAAAGGCAGGTTGCCCATGAAGTCCGACGCTGTGTTGAATGCCTCAACCCCCTGTGTTGCAAAGTGGTTGATGATGAGGTGCTGCGTCAGGAACAGGCCGATCGGGATGATCCCAAGCAGCGAGTGCAGACGGCGCAAAGCAAAATCTGAATCTCTCATGAAATCTTTTACCCCCCTTAGTACTGACAAACAGGCAGACAAGGATGCCCCCGCCTGCCGGCGGAAGCGTGCATTGACTGCATATTTAATCATGTTTACAATATTTAAGACATGACCATTGTACTCCTGAAATAAGGGGAAATCAAGGTGACGGTCACATTTTCGACAAAAGCCGCGTATGCGGTTCCCGGGCAGCTAAAAAGGCTTCCGGTCAAGTTTCCCAACGGAAGAGGCGAACCTAAATGGAGTTGAAACCGGAACATGCCGAGACGGATAACGGCAAGCCGACAGAATTTGGCTATGCCCTTTTCCGTGACCATATCCTTCCCTCTGTACTCGGCAGGCACGAGGAAGAAATTCTCTACTGGGCCGGAAAGGAACTGGCATCCGAATTCCCCCTCTTTGATATGGATGAGGCCCCGGGGTTTTTCCTTGAAGCGGGCTGGGGATCCCTCAGCCGGGAATCGCCCGGCAAAAGGGAGATCATCTACGTCCTTGAACCTGATCCCGAACAGGTCAGGAAAGGCCGGCGCTGCTTTTCTGTCGAAGCCGGTTTCCTGGCGGGACAGTATCAGAAAATCCATAACCGGATCTCTGAGTGCCGGCCCGAATTGGATCGGAAGCAGGGCGTTGTGAAACTGACGCTTGCATGGGAATGATCCTTCCAAACAAAGCGGCCTTGCTGCGGAAATCCGCTGCAAGGCCGCTTTGTCTTGGTTCAGTCCCATTTTAGCCGGTCATTGACCTGACGGCTGTATTGCCTGAATGCCGAACTGTTGGTCCGGACGCCCTTTTTGGAAAGAAGACTGTTCATCTTCCGCATCTGCTGATTGTAGGCCTGTTCCAGTTCGGTCTTCTTCTCTTCATCCGGAGCGTTGTTGAGCCGGCTTCCCAGTTCGGTCATTTCCCTCTGCACGAACATGGCTTCTTCATCGTATCCGCTGTTTTTGAGGATTCTGACCGCCATGCGGATATCGGCCGGCACATGTTCAAGTTCGTCTTTCGGAAGCGGCTTGCCCGCCCCCGGAAGATTGCTGAACTTCCCTTCCTCCCGCGCTTTGAGGATGGCGTCCTCGACGATTCTCCAGTTCATCCCGTTCCTCCTCTATTCGCCGGTACCGGATGTCTTTTCTTCTTTCGCCTTGTCCTGCTCCCTGAAATATTGCTCCACGGTCTCCGCGACGGACTGCGGCAGTCCTGCTTCCTTCAGTTCATCCACGCCTGCAGCACGGATCTTTTTGACCGATCCGAAATGCCGGAGCAGCTGGTTTTTCCGCTTTGCCCCGACGCCCGGTATTCCGTCCAGTGAGGAAGTGAGGGATTTGGCACCCCTCCGCTGCCGGTGGAATGTGATTGCAAAACGGTGCACTTCGTCCTGGATGCGCTGCAGCAGGTAGAAGGCTTCACCGGTGCGCTTGAGCGGCACGACTTCCGGCGGTTCTCCATACAGGAGCAGCGCAGTCTGGTGCTTGTCATCCTTCGCGAGGCCGGCCACCGGGATATCGAGTCCGAGTTCGTCCTCGATCACTTCCTTGGCTGCGCTGATCTGCCCTTTTCCCCCGTCGATGAGGATGAGATCCGGAAGCGGAAGATTGTCCCTCAGCACGCGGACGTACCTTCTGCGGACCACTTCCCTCATCGCCCCGTAGTCGTCATGGCGGGAAGCCGTCTTCGTCTTGTATTTCCGGTATCCTTTTTTGTCGGGCCGGCCGTCGACGAACGTGACCATTG
>NZ_AOFT01000019.1 GCF_000348905.1 Bhargavaea cecembensis DSE10 | reverse complement strand
TCTTTTCTTCGTCCCATTTTATTGATCCTGTTTTTTTGCTTTCAGCAGCTTTTCCACGCTCGTTTCATCCCTGTTCACCGCTGCATCTCCAAGCCTTTTTGAAGCTCGGCCCGGTTTCCGGATACGAGGCATTCCGAATCTCCGCAGTGTGATATCCGCAAAGAAGACCAGCATCGCCGCCAGGGCAAACCAGTCCCAGGCAGGGAGGATGTCTTTTTTGGACGATTCCGGCGGCCGGAGGGCCTCTTCGGCCGATTCCAGAACGCGCCCGCCGGATGCTTCGGCGATGGCGGCAAGATGCTCCGCGTCCGGCGGTCCCGGCCGGTATTCATCCCCATACGGAATCGTGATGCCGGCTGTCGAGACGTTCTCCCCGTCCCCGGATATTCTGAAAAAGAAGAGCCCCGGACCGGATTGTATCCGCACGCGTGCGGTGCCCGGCCGTACCGGTTCAACTGCAGTCCCGAGCTCGCGGCCCTTTTCATCGGCGACTGCAATGTCAAGGAACGGCATGGAAGCCGATCCTGTTACGGTATATGAACCGTCCGTATTCCTGCGGATGTCGAACGGTTCGCTTCGGTATTGGGGGAGGATCCGCGACACGGCGGTGGTCCACAGTTCCCCCCAGCGGTCCCAGGACGGGAAGCCTCCGCTCCACGCCCCGGATCCGGACGTATAGGCCAGTGTCCTGCCCAGGCCGTACCGGCCTTCCGCGATGATGGGGTCTTCTTGGGGGCTCTCAAGGATGACCTCTGAAGCCGGCTTTGCCGTCGTCGCAATATAAGCGTTTATCTGCGGAAGTCCGTTGCGGAACAGCGCATCCCATTCGGTTCCCCCCCGTACAGCGGGCGTGAACGGCTCATCGACGATATAGGTCCTCGACAGCATCGCCGTCTCCCTCGACAGGATGGACGGCACCGAATCGGCATCGGTTACTTCATAATAGCGGCCCGAAGCCTGTTCCGCGAGCTGTTGGAGCAGCCGCCTGTCCGCATCGGTGCCGATTGCAACGGTCGACATCGTCACGCCGTCGGCATCGCCGGCCTCTGCAAGCGACGCGTAATTGCCGCTCGGAGCGGACATCCCGTCCGTCAGAAGGATGATGTGCTTGCGTTCCAGGTCCAGGCCGCGGAGCCGTTCATAGGCCAGTGCGACTGCAGGGTAAATATTGGTGCCGCCGCCAGGCGTGACCGACATGATTTTCCCCGTGGCTTCATCCGGATCGTCCAGCGGTGACGGCTCGATCACCTCCCACGGACTATTGTCAAATGCAATGAATCCGAGCATGTCGTCTTCCCTGAGGAGTGCGGCGGACCGCGCAGCCGCTTCCTTTGCCAGATCCAGCTTCCGCCCGCTCATGCTGCTCGAACGGTCCATGACGATGACGAGACCCAGTGACGGGATGACCTGTTTGCCGGTCACATCCAGATCGACAGGAAGCATGTCCTCAATCGGAGTCCGGAAATAGCCTCCGAGACCGAAGCTTTCTTCTCCGCCGACCATCATGAAGCCGAGGCCGAACGTCTTGACGGCCTGCTCGATGACTTTCATCCGCCCCTCCCCGACCAGGTGTCCGGGGACATTGTCGAAGATGACGGCATCATATTGAAGATAGGATGAGAGATCCCGGGGAAGATTGTCCGCCCGGACGGTTTGTGTGCTGACTCCGTTTTTTCCGATCAGTTCTCCGAGTGGGCTCGGATCTCCGGCGGTCTCTGCGATCAGTACACGGGGCGGTCCTTCGATCTCGGTGACGGCAGCCATCCGGTTGTTTTCCTGGATGCCGTCACCTTCCATGATGACCTGCGCTTCATATTTTACAAGTCCCTCTTCGACCTGGAGATCACTGAATGTGAAACGGTTTTCCCCTTCTGCCAGATCCATATCCCGCTCGGCAATCGGCTGATCATTTCGGAACAGGACAAGTCGGGCAACTGCCGGGGCGGTCGAACGGATGGTCACTTCAAGCTGCTGGGATTCCCCTTTCCTCCCGGTAGTCGGGACAGTGAATGAAGAGACGGAGACATCTTCAGCTGCCGGTGCGGCGACAACGGCCGCATCGACGGTCACCCCGGCCGGCAGCTGGCTCCGGACATATCCGAGTGCATCCCCTTTCGTCTCCCTGCCGTCCGACAAAACGACAATTCTGGCAGGATGTCCTGCTGCGGCGGCTCCCGCATAACGGAGTGCGCTTTCCAGATCCGTTTCCCCGGCGCTCCCGGATTCCGGCAGATCATTGGATACTTCCCCTGCAAACGAAAGCACTGTGACATCCCGGTCGGGGTGCCGGCCGATAGCACCGGAAAGGAATGCCGAAGTTTCCTCCTCTGACCCTTCCATGGAGGCCGAGCGGTCCACCAGGAAGAACACACGCTCCTCCCCGGCGCGCATCAGGAGATATGGGGACGCTGCCGCGATGATGAGCAAGACAGATGCCAGTATTCGCAAAATCAGCAGCACCAGGGCCTTGCGCCCGTTCCTGATCCGCTCCCGGTTCCATGACCAGAACAGATACCCGAGCACCGGGAGGAGGAGCAGCAGATAAACCGGATCTTCAATACGAAAGTCCATGGCGGCGCTGCACCTCCCATTCCGCGAGAATCAGAAACAGGATCAGAAGGACGAACAACAGGACGGGCTCACGCTTTTCGGCGGGTCCCGCTTTGCCGCCCTCTCCTCTTTCACCGGCGGTAAACGAAGGGCCCGCCTGAACCGTGCGTTCTTCATCCGGAAGTACGACGGCCAGGTAACGCTCTTCGGTTCCGGACCGGAGAACATACAGCCCGGGCTGATCCGGCGCGGTCACCGCCCCGGCGGCGCCGAATTCGGCCATGTACTCCCCCCCTGCGGTGAACAGCTGCCAGCCCCCTTCGAGAGAAGGCGTGACCGGACGGCTTTCACCGGGAAGGAAGGTGCCGGCTCCGGACTGCTCGCGGGAATAGCTGTCAATGACGCTCCACAGAAACAGCGGGAAGGAGGGACGGAGCGGCCAGTCCGTCATGGACGGGTCGGCCAGCACGGCAATCCTTCCGTCAGCTGCCCTCTGTACCAGGGGATTGCTTTCCGGTCCGGCGACGGACTCCATGTCTTCAAAAGGCGGGTAAAGTCCCGCTGCATAAATCTCCTCTCCCGGAGAAAAAGCGAAAAGCGGATCGTCGGACGCCGGAATGAACACCGGGTTTTCTTCCGGATTCCCCTCACGCCCGAACAGGACGGTACGCCCCCGGCGGGCAAGGAACGTCTCTTCTGAACCGGTCACGACAATCGCCTCTTCCGGAAGCTGTTCCGCCTCTTCCCTTCCGTAAGCGGTCACATCGGCACCGGTCGCCTGCAGGGCCTTATGTACCAGCTCATGCAGCCCGGCCTCCACAAAGACCGGCAATTCCCCTCCGCCGGAGACGGCATGGGCGATATTGTCCGCCGGATAGCCGTCACCTGACTCCGCCGTGAGCTTCAGGCCCCGGACAGGCGGCAGCCCGTCAAACACGACCCGTTCGGACTCTCCGCTCCCTACGGTCAGTACACGGGATTCTACGGCCGGATTGCCCTGCTCATCTTCCAGGGACAGCGCCACCTCGTAGTCTGCCTTAGAGCCATTTGTCACGACGGCAATGGCGGATTGCCCGTCCTTCCCCTGTGCAATGCCGAACTGGCCGACCGATACATTATCCGGAAGGTCCGAGGCGGCATGAACGCTGTAGACCACACCCGGCACGGCGGCCGGAAGATCTTCCGGGGCTGCCGCGTCGGTGAAGACATGCACATTCGCGTGTTCCCCGCCGGCAGCGGTTCCGGCAAGGGAAAGAGCCGCGGCCAGATCTTGATGGGCGTAGGTGGGACTGAGGCTCCGGACAGTGCGGAGTGCTTCATCCATTTTTTCCGAAGCCTGCAGCAACACTTCTGGGGTGCCGCCCGCACGGATGACGGTGAACCGCGCTCCCTCATGATCCCGGATCAGTGATTCCATCCGGGCCTTGTGCCGTTTGATCAGCGGCTCACCGTTTTCTTCGGCCAGCATCGTGGCGGAGGTGTCCGCGACGACGATCAGGTGTCCGGAAGAATCGCCGGAACTTGTGATGCCGGGTTTCATGAGCAGCAGCACGAACAGCAGAAGGGCTGCCATCTGCAGATAGAACAGGGCGTTCCGGGACAGATGACTGACAAAAGGGGAGCTTTCTGTATGCTTCCTTGACTCTTCCCAGAAAAGCACGGACGGCACCGTGCGCTCCACATACTTCTTCCTGAAGAAATAATAAAGGAGGACGATGGCGGGAATAACCAGCGTCCAGATCATGCCGATTGAACCGAAACCCACTCGATCTCCTCCCTGTTCAGCGGGCCCAGCCCGCCCGTCTCATCTTTCTTGACACAAAATCCGTTGCACCTTCCTGTTCCACCGCCTCCAGCAAGGCAATGCCGTACTCCCGGCAGAGGGCAGCAAGCTCTGAAAAATGCCGCTCCCTCAGCTGCTGTTGCCTGTGCATTGCGCTTGCCGTAAGGGTGACATCCACTGCCTTGCCGGTCTCAGAATCGACAAAACGGACATCACGGGTCCCGGCTGGCATGTCCGGGCGGTCATCCGACACCAAAACCATCCTGACCTCGCCCGCGCTTTTCCTGAGTTTGCGGAACAGCGGACGGAACGATGCAGGCGGCTCCAGGCCGTCCGTCACGATATACCGGACTGATGCGCCCAAAAGATTTTCTGATGCTGCCGCACCCGCAAAGCCGCTCCCTCCGGGGGACTGCAGCTGTTCCAGGTGACCCAGGAACCGGTACCTGTTCCGCGCGCCCTTTGCCGTAAAGACGGATGGCGCAGGTTCTCCTGCGGTGATGAAGTGCAGGTGGTCATCGGCCGCCAGCGCCATCAGGCCGAGCATCCCGCACAGCCTCCTTGCAAACAGCCACCGGCCGCCGCCCATTGACCGGCTGGCATCCAAAATCACCGACACACGGAGCTCGCGCTCATCCATGAAACGCTTGATGAACAGTTGGTCCGTCCTTGCGTAGACGTTCCAGTCGACATTGCGGATATCATCACCGGGTGCATAGGGCTGGAAATCCGAGAAATCCTGCGATGCCCCGCTACTTCCCGATGCGTTCCGCCCGTGATGCATCCCTTTTGGAGCGGTGCGGGCCAGGTGCCTGAGCCGGCCGGCGGCAATCGTATCGGAAGACGAAAAAAATGCTTCCGTCATGACGGGCCACCGGCGGACAGTTCGGCCAGCCGGGTGATCAGTTCATCCGCGGGCATGCCCGCCGCTTCACCCTCATAGTTAAACAGCAGCCGGTGCCGCAGTACCGGAACCGCACAGTTTTTCAGGTCGCCGATTGACACATGGAAACGTCCTTCAGCCAGCGCCCGTGCTTTCGCCGCAAGCACCAGGCTCTGCAGTCCGCGGGGACCGCTGCCGAAACGGATCCATCGGCGCACCTCATCCAACGGTGAATCGGACGGATGCGTGCCGGTGACGATCCGGGCTGCCACGTCCAGCATTTCCTCGGGCAAAATCACTTCCCGAACCATTTCACGGGCACGCCGGATATCTTCCGGTCCCAGCAGTTTCCGGAGATTTCCTGCCGGGCTTCCCGTCGTACGGCGGATGATTTCCTTCAGTTCTTCCTTACCCGGAAGCGGAACGATTACCTTGCAGAGAAATCGGTCCAGCTGCGCTTCTGGAAGCGGGTAGGTTCCTTCGAGTTCAATCGGATTCTGTGTGGCAAGCACAAAAAACGGGTCCTTCATCGGACGCGTGATTCCGAGCGTGGTCACCGTCCGCTCTCCCATCGCTTCGAGCAGCGCACTTTGAGTTTTCGGAGTTGCACGGTTGATTTCGTCAGCAAGCACCATCTCACTGAACAAAGGGCCTTCGCGGAAGACAAAGTTCTTGCGTCCGTCCGGTGCCTCTTCAATCACCGTCGTCCCGGTAATGTCCGAGGGCATCAGGTCCGGCGTGAACTGGATTCGGGAAAAGCCCAGGTCCAGCACTTCGGAAAACGTCCGGATCAGCATCGTTTTCCCAAGTCCCGGCAATCCCTCAAGAAGGGTGTGGCCGCCGGCAAGAATGGAATAAAGGATAAAGTCCACCGACTCCTCCTGCCCGACGATGAACTTTCCCACCTCTTCCTTTACCTGGACGATTTTCAGGCTCATTTCGTTGTAATCCTCTTTCGTAAACGCCATTTTTCTCACTCCCTCGTGTCGATCGACGAAAAGTAATCGGACAGGACTTGCTGGAGGTCTTCCGGAAGGCCAAGACGGCCTGCATGTTCCACATAGGCATCCCGGTATTCGCTTTGCACCTCCGCATAGGGCCGGACTTCCCCTTTTTCTGCGGGAACAAGGCTTTCTGCAGCAGACTTCCCTTCTGTCTGAGGGCCTGCGTCCAGCACCGTGTCCCCGGGTTCGGGCGGAGACTGGGGCGTACTGACGAGATTCCGATCCCAGTCACCCGGGCCCTGGCCGGAGCCCCCGCTGCCGGAACCCGGACTTTCTCCGCCATCTTCTCCTGACCCGGACCCAGTTCCATTCGCTGCCCCGCTTCCATTGCCGCTTTCCGTTTTGTTCCCACCCCCGTCCTGCGCTCCGCCTCCATTGCCTTCTGATTCACCGGCGCCATTTCCGCCGGATGAATCCCCTTCACCATCCGCTCCCGTATTTGCACTTCCGCTTCCTTCCGACGGCCGGCCTTCCTTTCCCCCCGAATCTTCGGAAGTACCGGCCCCTTCGTTTCCGGAAGAAGCATGTGCTCCTGCCCCTGACGTCCGCCCCATGCCGGCCAGCTGTTCTTCGGCATCCCCTGACAATTCGGCCAGTGCCGCTGCAGCCTCGCCGGGTGTCAGGCTGCGTTCTCCGGCTGCCGGGCCCGGGCTGTCTCCCGGACGTTCCCTGAGGCGTTCCCGGAGGGACAATTCACGCTGAAGCTTGACCGCCTCGCGGACCGCTTCTTCCGGAGATTCGGCGGACCTGATGTCATCGGCCAGATCAGCAAGCCGTTTTTCCATTCCCGGATCCTCTGCCCTTTCCGAGAGATCGCCTACATCGTCTGCGAGATCCTCGATGATCTCCCGCTCTTTTTCGGCTTCTTGCGCTTCCAGCTGTGCGGAGGAAGGAAACAGGGCAAGTCCTGCCAGGGCAGCGGCGGAGATGCCCGCGACCAGGAGCGGCGTGCGCTCCGTCCACCGCCCCCTCCTTTTCCGGAACCGGCCCAGTGCTCCGCCGGCAGCATCCGCGGCCGCATCCGCAAGGGCCGAAGAAAGAGGGTTTTCACGGGTTCCGTCCGTCTCTGCGGCCAGGATGACATTGTCCCGGCTAAACGAATCCAACTGCCTCACAGCCTCCTGCCGCGACGGCGACCTCCGCCATTCATATGCAAATGCCGCGACCGCAGCAAGCGCTGCTGCAATGCCCGCATAGCCCGCGTAACCCGGCCAGACAAACAGACGGGAGGCAGCAAACACTGCCGCGGCCATGACCGCGCCCGCAGCCAGCCCCCGGACAGCCGTCCTCACGAACCATTCCGCCATGAGCCTGCGCCGCACTTGCGCGACGGCAACGTCCAGCTTTCGCCTGCTGTCCATCCCACCCCTCCTTTACTTTCCGCTTGCCATATTGACACGCAGTGATTTCACCGATACGAAAACAGCAACTGCTGTCACAATCAGATAAACCAAAAGATAAATCAGCCAGATCGGCCACCTCAGACCGGTCATCCCGTGCAGGAAATCTCCGGAATCCGGTGCGAGGAGAGAGGCGGTCAGAACAGCCGGATTGATCGCCGCAAACAGATGAGCACCGGGAGATGTGCCCCCCTGGCTCAGTGAGGCGAAGAAAACACTGAGAAAACCGGTGACCGCGAGCAGGGCAAGAACCGAACCGTAAGTCGCGATCATCGAGACGATCGTTTTCCTGATCAGTGTGGAGAACATCACTCCCAGACTTCCGATTGCAACCGTGGTCAGCAGGAAGTAGAACATGAGCAGAAGGAGCTGTTTCGGCGATACACCGCCGTACAGGAAGACGATGCTGTACAAAGGGAGGCTGGATGCCAGCATCAGAACCAGAAAAGCGATCGATGACAGAAGTTTGCCGATAATGATCTGGAATGACGACTGCGATGTGGTCAGCAGCATGTTGAGCGTCTGCTTTTCCCGCTCTGAGCTGATGGCTCCCGCGGTCAGTCCCGGTGTGATGAAGAGGACCAGAACAAGCTGGATAAAAGTCAGCATCGTGAACAGCATATAGCTTTGTGCGGGGTCCAGATATCCTCCGGATGATCCGTCCTGCGTCATGATGTACATGAAGCCGATGACAAACAGACTCATCGCAGCAAGGTAAAAAAGAATACCCACAAAGCTTTTCGGCGAGCGGAACCGGAGCTTGATCTCCTTCATCAGCACCGGATTGGACAGGTCGGCCTTCATTGCGCCCCGCCTCCCTTCGTCAGTGACAGGAACACGTCTTCGAGGTCGGTCTCCTCTTCGGAAAAGGAACGGATGCCGAGCGGACTGGCAGCGGCCGCAGCAAGCAGTTCCTCCTGCTCCGCCCGGGAACCGCTGAACGAGAATGTGACCTCGCCCGCCTCATCATCCCTGCTGATTGCCGAGACAAACGGCCTTTCTTCGAAGAATTCTGCCGCAGCAGCGGCAGGGCCGTTCAGCTTCACGGTGATGATCCGGTCCCCTTTCATCATGGAATGGATCTCCCGTACGGATTGCCTGGCCAGCAGCCGCCCCCGGTCAATGACGCCGATCTCGTCACACATCTCCGCCAGCTCAGGGAGGATATGGGATGAGATAAGGATCGTTTTGTCCATATCCTTCAGCCGTTTCATGATCTCCCGCATTTCGACCCTCGCCCTCGGGTCAAGCCCGGATGCCGGCTCATCAAGGATCAGCACTTTCGGGTCATGGATCAGGCTTCGGGCCAGGCACAGCCGCTGCTTCATCCCCCGTGACAGGGAGTCGACATAGGCGTCCCTCTTTTCCGAGAGATTCACCAGGTCCAGCAGCTGGCCGATCAGAACTTTTCGCCCTCCGGCCGGAATGCCGTAGCTGGCCGCATAAAAGTCCAGATACTCCTCTGTTTTCAGCTGGTCATACACACCGAAAAAATCCGGCATATAGCCGATCAGCCTGCGCACTTCCGCAGGGGACGTACGCACGCTGTGACCTCCGACAAAGGCATCTCCCGAAGTCGGAGGCAGCAGGGTCGCCAGAATCGAAAATGTCGTCGACTTGCCAGCACCGTTTGCGCCGACAAAACCGAATACGTTCCCCTCCCCGACTTCCAGGTTCAGTTCATGCAGGGCACGGAAAGAGCCGTATGACTTGGTCAGGTTCCTTGTTTCGATCATGGCGATGCCACTCCTTCCAATTCGATTTCGGGCAGCCTTGAATGTCCGCCGTCGTGCGAGCTCTCGATACGGAAATGGAAAGCACCATCCTGCCCGATAAAGTCCGCAACAGGAGCAAGCTCATTCGTACCGGCCGAGAGCTCCTCAAATTCGCCGGACGACCGGTTCAGGATGGAGACACCGGCCCCATCGGAAACGCTGACTTTAAACGAGTTCCAGCCGATTCCGGGCTGTGCATAGACGGCCGGGACGGACGGCTCATAAAGGAACGTCCCGGGCGACAGGAACAGCTCGCCGTCCGGATACTGCTCCACATACCCGTCCGGATGCTCAGGGGAAACCGGCCCGCTGATCGCGGATGACGGGATGCGGAAGGGGCCGGACAGCCGGATTTCCGGGTCGAACGGCTGCACGATGACCGAAACCGAACTGTATTCCGGCTTCCCTTCCAGACCCACTTTGGCCAGCGGAGAGGCGGTATGCCCGACGAGCGCAGGACGCCTTCCATCCAGGGCATAACCGGCTGCCTGCACCATATTTCCAGCCCTCCCATCATCCGGATTTCCGTATCGGCCACCGGTTGGACCTGCCATTGAAGCCGCCGGAAACAGCACGCTGCCGGGAACTTTCGCATCAATCTCCAAAGTCTCCCCTGCCTCAAGATCACCGAGCGGGATTAAACTCGTTCCGCTCCAGACAGAGACATCCCGAAGGCGGAATGAAAAGCCATTGGTGAGCGTGCCTGTCAGGCTGCCTCCGGAAACTGTAAGGTCTGCCTCGAGACTGCCTGCATCCGCAATACGGGTTTCCCCATGGACCGTGCGGACCGACCAGAACGGCATATCCCTCAGTGTCAGCAATGTTCCCCCGGGTGCTTGTTCCGCAACTGCATGCCCGAAGCTTCCCGAACCGCCGGAGAATGGGGCACTTCCCCCTGCAGCCGAGAGGGTCATCGGAGACGAAGCGGCAACCTCCAGGTCCCCTCCCCGATTGGTCAGTACGGATCCCGTGTACATGCCGGTCAGCGTTCCGCTGCCGTCAGAAAGGAACAGGGCAGCCTGCCTGAACTGGGGATGGAACAGGCGGTCCTTTGCACCGTAAGCAAATATCCCTGCAGAGATCAGGAACGCGGCCGCCGGGATGATCCACCATGCCTGCTCCCGCCGGTCCCTTTTTTTGAGGACCAAGTAAAGGACCGGCCCGACCAGGACAATGTAGAACATCACGATGAGAATAACGGCCGCAACCGGAATCCTGAAGGTCTCGAAACGCTCCGTTGCACTTTGGCCCAGATGGACAAAATCATTTGCGGGGTTGCCGTACATGCCGGTATAAGCGGCAGTGCTCCCCGGAATTCCCGAAAGGATCACCCCGATGAATCCGGCGGTTTCGGGCGCGGTAGCCAGCGGCTCATCCCCGAATGAAAATGCCGTCTGGACAATATGGCCCGCCCCGTATTCAGAAAAGGCCGCAAGGACACGCCCTTCCCACTCTCCAAGGGATTGCGCACCCTCTTTTAATGTCACCTCGAATGCCGGGACCGCTGTTTCCGTACCCGATTCCCGAAGCGCCTCGGGCGGAAGCTCAGACCGTCCCTGCTGTTCAAGCGGCAATGCTCCCTTGAACAGCCCCGCATCGGCCGGATCATCAGTCATTCCGATCAGGAGCGTCGCACCCGCCCGGATACGGCCGGCGATGGCCTCCTGGTCGTCTTTTGAAAGCCCGGCCAGAAACCCGTCATCCGCGATGATCAGGTCCGCCGCCTCCCATCCGGCCGCATCCGCAGGAAGGGTGGCATCCCTGCCCAGCGGCCCAATGACTTCGGACTCCGGCGTAGTGCCGAAGCTCAGGTCCTGAAGCCCCGATAGACGGTCCGCACTTTCGGCAAGAGCGACTGCAAATGAAGTTTCCATATAATAAAAGTTCACATTCGGACGGCGGTCGCCTTTATAGCGGATCTCCCTGCCGTTTTTCCAGCCTCCGTCAAAAAAACGGAATTGCTGTTCAGAGAAGGAGTAGGAATTTGGCGAATCGACCGTCACCCTCACCGTCTCCGTCTCACCCGTTCCGATCTTCAGGCCGACCGCCATGGCTGTGCCGGATTCATAGCTGTTGCTGAAATCAACGATCAGATCCCCCTCGAACGGGTCCCCGTCATTCCGGATCTCCACGACGACCGGCATGGCCCTTTCTTCCTTGGCCTTTCCGTCTATGCCGCCAGTAGCCTTGACGGTCAGCTCAGGCGCTGCCGCAGCAGGACCCGCCCCCAGCAGCATGGCCACCGCAACTATGAATAAAGCCGTTCCCCTTTTCACTGCTCTCAACTGCCCCATCCCCTTTTGACTCAGCTGTACTCTGAGACGTTTTTGCGCCCTTTCCGGTTCCGGTTCACCTGACGCGTTCCGCGTGCCTGAGCGCCGTTTCCTTGAATGCCTCGACTTGCGGCAGGGTGAGTGCCTGTTCATAGCCGATCAGCCAGGTGTCCCTCGTCAGCTCGAACCGGTCATCCCCGTCAGTGAGAGGGATTTTATTGACCGGGTCGTCTGCACGTAATGTGATGGAGGGAAGCACGGCATAGCCAATGCCGTTTAAGGCAAGCTGGCGGCACGTTTCAATCTGATCGACGATAATCTGGCGGCCCGGACTCGACTGGAAATGCCTCTGCCACCATTCTCTGATTTCTTCGTAATAATCCGAATCACTCTTGAACTGGACAAACGGCCTTTCCGTTCCCGGTATCTCATCGACGGAGCGGATCACCGTGTCCACCAGATAAAGATGGTCCCTGAACAGATGGACCTTGGCCCCCTTCCAGTCGGAATGGCCGCGGACGATGCCGACATGGGCTTCCCCCTCATGAAGGGCCCTGACGATTTCAGAGCTCCAACCGGTCATAAGGGAAATCTTCGCGTCCGGATACTCGGTGACAAAGTCCTTCAGCACAGCCGGCAGCCAGGTCTGCCCGACAATCGATGCACAGGCGATCTTAAGTGTCCCATGCACCTTATGGACCATTGCCTGAAGGGTTTCTGTGACTTCTTCATAGCGGGCAAGCGTTTCCCTTGCAAACTGTATGACGTGCTCTCCTGCAGGTGTCGGGATCAGTCCTTTGGATGACCGGATGAACAGCGGTGCGCCCCATTCTTTTTCGATGGAGCGGAGCCGCTGGGACAGTGCGGGCTGTGAAATAAACAGCCGGTCCGACGCTTTGCGCATATTGCCTTCCTCGGCGAGCGTCTTGATAATATTGAATTCATTCACGTTCATCGGTCTTCAATCCTTCCTGTAAACCGGACAAATTCCGGGATACTCTTCTATTCCCCTTTTCCATCCGGGCACCTCCGTCCGCCTGACGAATGATGAACTTCTTTTGTTTGGCATCGGGAAAATCCGGAACATAAAAAAACGGCTCCGGACAGATCCGGAACCGACTGATCAGCGCGGCATCGTATAGACCGCTTTTTTCAGTTTCTTCATCAGAACACGGCGTGTCATGATTCCGGCAAACATGCCTTCTTCGTCTTCCACGCACAGGAATGGATGGTTGATCAACAGATCGAACACCCTTCTGAATTCTGTGTCGATCCCCACAATCGGAAGATCCGTCTGCATCAATTCATCGACTTTCATATCGGACAGCCGCTCGTATTCAATCCGCTCCAGACCGAGGATCGATTCGGTGATCATCCCCATGCTGAGCAGGCCTCTCAGCCGGTATTCATGATCCAGTACCGGAATTGCCGAATAGCCCGTCTTCGTCAGCACAAGGAGCGCATGCTCGGCATTGTTGCCGACCTGGACATGGGCTACTTTTTCGGATGAGATGACATGGTCGCGGATGGGCTCATGAAGAAACTCTGTGTTGTTAACGGAAATCATTAGGATCCGACCCCTTTGTCAACCTTCAATTTTTGGTTTCCCCGTCTCCATCATATCATAACCCGCATCCGGCTGACGAGCTTACAAAAACAGGATGCCCGGGACTCAACCGCTCCCGGACATCCTGTATGAAGGTTCAGTATGTCACTGCATAATAAGCAATGACCATCCCGATAAATACTGCCGCCACGGCGATGACGATCAGGATCGGATTTAGCGTAAACGGATGGTCCATGACCTCTTCCGCAATCCTGTCTTCGCCATTTTCCGTTTCCGCCACGGTCCGGTCCAACCTCCTGAATGAAGCGAGTCCGATGGCAAGAATCAGCAGCGAGACCGCAATCGTCGGCCACAACCAGATATCCATCCCGTTTCCTCCTTCCCGTTTTCCGTTAACCTGTCCGATTTTCTGCTGATTCATTCCGCTTCTGTGAAATCCGGTGCGGACATGGTAGGATGGATGCAAATCAAGCAAAAGAACGGAGGAGAACGGGATGGACCACAGTCCGAATAACCGGGAGCAGCTGGCCGGCGCCATTTATATCATCAACAAGCATGCCAAGACGGCACCCGACAATGAATTTCTATATAAACTGAAAAAGGCGGCACTTGATAAGATGATGGAAAACGGCCTTGCAGAAAAAGTCGGGCTCCAGTCCGTCCCGAACCCGAAGTTCAGCAGGAGACAGTCGGCGGTCCTCATCACCTGCGGGGAATTTCATTTCCACCTGCCCCCGACACGGGAAGAAATGAAGGCGCTCCCCCATCTCGGTGAACCGGATCCGGACTACCGGAACCCGAAGGTCCGTCTTGGGCTAAAAGCAGCCAAGCAAATTCTCCAGGACTATACCGGGCTCAAACCCGGGGATTCCGGGCGGCCATTTCCTGAAGGCCTGTCACGCAATGCGCCGCCACGAAACATTCCCGGAAAGCATGAACAGAAAAAATCTCCGTCTGCCGGAAACCGGCGAAATCAGAAACCGGCGCCTTCGCGGCACCGGTCCTGGTTTGATCAGTGAGCCGTGCTTTACTGATAAAGCTTGTACAGGGCCTGTGTCCCCTCATCTTCAGATCCTGTTTCGGCAAGTGCCGAGTACATCCGCTCTGCGAGTGCGACACCCGGCAGCTCGAGCCCCATCGCATTTGATTCGTCCAGGGCGATGCGGAGATCCTTAAGGAAATGCTTAATATAGAATCCCGGTTCAAAGTTTCCCTTCAGCATACGCGGCGCCAGATTGCTGAGCGTCCAGGAGCCCGCCGCGCCGGCTGAAATCGACTTAAGCACACGCTCGGGATCAAGCCCTGCTTTTACAGCATAGGCGAGCGACTCACAGACACCGATCATGCTTGTGGCGATGACGACCTGATTGGACATTTTCACATGCTGCCCGGAACCGGCCGGCCCGTGATGAACAATGTTTTGTCCGACCGCTTCCAGAAGAGGCAGAATCTCGCGGAACGCTTCCTCCGGCCCTCCGCACATGATGGACAGCGTCGCATTCCGTGCACCGACATCGCCTCCCGAAACCGGTGCATCGATGGCCATGCATCCTTTTGATCCGGCTTCCTCTGCAATGCGTACTGCGAGCTTCGGCGATGAAGTCGTGAAATCGATGAGAATGGCCCCGCTCCGCACCGTACGGAAAATTCCCTGCTCCCCGAAATAAACCTCCTCCACGTCATGTGGATAGCCGACCATTGTCATGATGACATCCGCTCCATCAGCCGCTTCCGACGGACTGGAGGCCCACTTTGCGCCCTTTCCGACGAGGGCCTCAGCTTTCTCCCGCGTTCTCGTATACACGGTCAGGCTGTGACCGGCTTCCATCAGATGGCCTGCCATCGGCCCCCCCATCACCCCGGATCCGATAAATGCGATTTTTTTCATTTCCACCATTCATCCCCCCATTCGTTTCCTCTATTGTAGCAAACGGATTCACTGAGCGAACGCAAAAAAGGGACGGTCCGCATCGCGGTCCGTCCAAGTAAAGGGGGAAATGAGAATGTTGCTGTGTTCAAAAGTAATATATCCTGATTTTGGTCAGTCTAAACATCAGAAAATCATTTTTTTCATTTTCTCCGAAAGATTCCTTTTTTCCGGCCCGGACATTCCTGCCCGCTCGGAGGCATAGCGGTTCAGCAGTTCATCCAGCTGCCGGCTCAGCCCTATTGTTTCCGGATGTCCCCGCCCCTTCTCCTTTGCACTGAGGGCCATCCTCTCCCTCAACATCTCAATCTGCTCATCTCTGGACTGTTTCATAGAAGCCTCCCTTACCAGGACAGTATCGTCACAAAAACTGCTAAAAATTCTTTACTCAAAAGAGAATATAAGGCAAACTGTTAGGTAATCAACCGGAAGGGGCGATATGGATGAAAATTGCCGAAGTGGGAAACATCATCGAGTTTAAAGACGGACTCCAGGGTATAGTGGAGAAGGTCAATGAAAACTCGGTCATCGTCGACCTGACGTTCATGGAAAACTTTAAGCAGCTCGACGTGGAAGAAAAAACCGTGGTCAACCATAAACGCTATAAAATATTGTACGGCACCAACGACTGATCCGATACATACCGACCGATCATTCGGACAGATTTTACGGACAGCCCGGTTTACAGAGAACAGACAAGGAGGCATCTGCAATCATGCAACGCAAATGGAAACATGCATCCCTCTCGGCGGCCGCCGTTCTTATGCTGGCCGCATGCGGCACAGCCGAAGATGAGGCTGGCAACAATGGTGATACCGAGATGGAACAGGAGGAAGCGGCAGATCAGAACCAGGAGGCCGACACTTCCGAAACTAATGAAAGTTCCGATGAAGGTACCGGAACCGGCGAAGAAGAAACTGCAGGCCAGGCTCCTGATGATGAAGCCGCAGAAGACCAGCAGGAAGTCGCCGGTCAGCAGGAAGTCGCCGGTCAGCAGGAAGAACGCGGCCCTGAGCGGGAACTGACCTATCAGTCCGGCGGCAGCGAACAGGCCGGCCAGGCGATGCTGACGGAAAGTGACGAGATGGACTATTCCATCTACGTGCTGGACGGCTATCAGCTCACTTCGGAAGAGCCGAACAAGGATGTTCTTTACTGGAACGAGGACGAGCAGGTCTTCATGAGGATCGAAACGTTCGGTGCCGACGCAGACTACACGATGCTCACCGAGCAGATGATCGGCTCACTGGAGTATGACGGCGGAGAGGCGGCTGACGTTTCCGGAGAGTACAGCCTTGCGGGATCGTCCGGTATTGATGATCTGGTCATCAGGCAGCTTGAAACCGAGGAGGGCCTCACGACCGGAGCGGTCTTTGTAAAGGACGGCATGACCGTGCGCCTGACCGTCTTCGACAAGCCGGAAGCCGACCAGACCGATGCCCTTCTCACCATGGGATCGACAATCGGACAAAAATAAATTGGCGAATGAAAAAAGACCGGGCAACCGGTCTTTTTTCTTTTACTTGTGTTCACTTGGAAAGATCCTTGATCGAGAGTCCGAGTTTTTTTAACAGTTCGATTGCCGTCTCTTTTTCTTCCGGGCTGAGCGCCCCCATCAATTCGTGGAGACTCTCCTCATGGACAGGGAAAATCTTATCCAATAGTCCCCTGCCTTCCGCTGTGATGTCGACGAATGTGACCCGCCGGTCGGTTTCGCAGATGGTCCGTTCGAGGTAGCCCCTCTTCTGCAATTTGTCGATGACATAAGTCATCGATCCGCTCGCAAGCAATATTTTGCTGCCTATTTTCTGGATCGGCTGTCTGCCCCTATGGTAAAGGAGCTCGAGCACCGCAAACTCTGTCGGATTCAGCCCGTATTCCGCAAAAAGCCTGTTGGCTTTTTCAGAGATCACTTTATGTGCCCTCGAAAGAACCACAAATAATTTCAATGATTGTTCACTGCCGTTTTCCTGCATACTTTCATCCCCTGCCGATGTTACTGATCAATTCATTATAGGATGCCATTCCGAAATGTGTCAAAACCGGGTCAGCCGGCGCCTAGGAAATGAGGATGGCCCCATCGGCATCGGTCTGGACGTTAGGCCTATCATGGACAGGAAGAAGCAGCTCGATCCGCGTCCCCTTGCCAAGCTCCGATTTGACGAACAGATGGCCGCCCATCGACTCCGCCGTCTCGAGGACGAACGGCAACCCCAGGCCTGTCCCTTCCCGCTTGGTCGTGAAGAACGGAAGAAAGACCTGTTTGATCTGAAGATCGGTCATCCCGCTGCCCTCATCGCCGAACGCGACGACAATATGCCCGTCGTCATAATGCTCAAGGGAGACAATCAGTGTCGTCCCTTCTCCGGAGGCCTCAAGCGCATTCTTGATCAAGTTGATAAAGGCTTGTTTCATGCGGTGTTTTTTTCCTTTTACAAGGACAGGTCCCCCTACCTGGTTGTCCAGGAAGATGGCAATATTCCTCATGGTCGCCTGCGGATCCATCACCGTCACCACGTCACTCAGGGATTTATCAAGGTCGAACACCTCATCCTCCTGATCCGTCGGTTTTGAAAGAGTCAGGAACTCAGCCATTAGCGATTCCATTCTGTCCATTTCACTGTCAATCACATTTACATACCGGACCGAGTCCCCTTCGGCGGACAGTTTCAGCAGCTCTGTAAATCCCCTGACGGAGGTCATGGCATTTTTCAGCTCATGGGCGATGCTTGCTGCCAGCTGTCCGATTGCAGAAAGGGATCCGCTATGTTCCATCTGGCGCTTCAGAAAGACTTTTTCCGTATCGTCACGGACCGTCGCGACGATGAACTCTTCATGCTGTTCAAAGTAGACAAAAACGTGGTAGAACCGCTCTTCCCCGTCATTGGTTACAAAATGGTGCTTGAATTCAGCTTGTCCGTTTTTCTCGAGACCCTGCTTCACAAGCTGGAACTCTTCATCGCTCAGGCCAATATGAAGCAATTCTGTATGAGGGCGCCCGATCAGCTCATCCGGTTGAAGGCCATAGAAGTGCCGAATCCGATCATTGACATCACGGATGGTTCCGTCTTTCCCGAATACCAGATAGCAGTTCACCTCATGGCGGAAGATGCTCTGGTAGGCTTGTGTTCCCCCGTGATCTCCGCCTGCCGGTTCCCCAAGCTTAAAACGCAGGATGACATCATTGGAATGCCTGAAGACCGTCCCGATCACTTCGATGTCCGGAAAAGCCTTCCCGGCGGGATTCTCCAAACCGAATCGCGAGGTCACCCTCCGGCCGGGATTCACCTGGCTGATGAATGTCGACCAGCCGGCTTCCTGCCCATTCTGGAGCACCTTGTCCATCATGCTTCCAGGGAAGAGACCGAGTGTTTTGACAGCCTTTGGATTAGAACGCAGACATTCGTTATTCCGGTTGACCATGACAATTGCGTCATCTGTTTCATCAAACAGGAAGTCGAGTGTTTCCATTATTGATTTCGTTGGCACGTCCCACACCGGCCTTTCTCCGTTTTGGACTAGCATATGAAAGAAAATTAAGGATCATGATTTCGGCAAGCATGATCTCTGTGTTTTAATTCTGATTATTCCATATTTTTACCGCTCCTAATATAAGACTATTTACTCATATTAGGAGACGGAGGTCAAGGTCCCAATAAATATATTCATTGTGTCGCATAAATATCCGGCAGGACAAATGCCCTGCCGGAAGGATTCAGCCGATGATGACTCGCTCTTTCGGATATCGGTAATTCAATTTTTGAGGTTTGCCGCCCAATGTGAACAGGAATGAGATCAGCCCTACCCTGCCCACAAACATGAGGAACATGAGGATTGTCTTGCCGACAACGCTCAGATCCTCCGTGATCCCGAGCGACATGCCGCAGGTTCCGAATGCGGATGTAACCTCAAAAACCAGGGCGGTAAGCGGAATGTTATCTTCCGTGATCGACATGACCATCACCGAGACGAGCACGAGAAAGCCGGCGATAAGGATCACCGCGTAGGACCGGTACACATCGACCAGTTTTATTTCCCTTCCGAAAATCTGAATGATGTCCTTGCCCCTTGCAAAGTTGATGAGAAACAGGACTGCAATGGCGAACGTGGTCGTCCGGATCCCTCCGCCCACCGAGCTCGGGGAAGCGCCGATGAACATGAGGAAACTGATGAATACATCCGTAGCCTCAGAGAACTGTGTGATGTCCATCGTGGTCAGCCCGCCCGACCGGGCAGAGACGGAATGGAACATCGCCGCGAAAAGCGCCTCATGCCACTGCATGCCCCTGAACGAATGGAAAGATTCAATCAGAAGGATGACCAGGGTTCCCGCTGCCAGGAGAATACCGAATGTGGCCGTGGTGATTTTGGCAAACAAAGAAAACCGGAATGACGCTTCCTTGTTTGACAGAAACCGCTTGACTTCGATCAGCACCGGAAAGCCGATCGCCCCCAGCACGATCAGCGCCATCGTCACAAGCTGGACGAAGTAATCATTAAAATAAGGGGACATGGATTCGCTGCTGATCATGAAGCCGGCGTTTGTTGTGGCTGTTACTGAATGGAACATACCATTCAGGAGGGCATCCCGGAATGACTCATAGTATTTCGTGAAATAAAGAGTCAATATGCTTCCGCCGACCAGTTCGATGAGGATCATGATTTTCATGATTTCACGGATCAGCTTAACGGCTCCGGCCATGCTGTATTGGTTATGGTCAACCATAATCAGCTGTCTTTCCCGAAGGCCGATCCTTCTTCTGATCAGCAGCCAGAAAAAGGTTCCGATCGACATGACGCCGATTCCTCCGAAGTGGAGGACCACCATGAACATGATGATACCGAATGTTGTGTAGGTGGCGCTCAGATCAATGACGGACAGGCCGGTCACACTCACTGCGCTTACTGCGGTGAACAGGCCGTCGATGAAATTGATGTCCACTCCGGGCCGGTGTACGCCGGGCAGATTAAGAAGAATGGCCGAGATTGTAATTGCAAAGAAATAATAGATGACAAGAACACGGGCAGGCGTCAGCTTTTGGTTCCTTATCCTGGCCAGCAGCTTCTGCCTCCGTGTCAGCTCATTTAATGGCATAGGAATCCCGTGTCCTTTCCGTCGCGCCGCACATGATGTCTCATTTTATAGAATTCCCCCGAAAAAAGAAAGGCGGATGGCAAACAGCGCCGGCTTATAAGCCGGTGCCGTTCCCATTTCCACCTTTCCCGTTTCCGCTGTTCTTATTCTTCTGACCTGTATTTGACGAATGGTCCTGTTCCGGGGCTTCTTGTTTCTTGGACGGAGATTCCCGATCGGCACCCGGTTGTCCGTCTGGCTTTTCTTGTTGCTTCGGGCCGGCATGCGCAGGCGGTCCGGTCTGTTTATCCTGTCCGGCATGGCCTGGAGGAGTGCTTTTCCTGTCTGGCCCGGCATGCGCAGGCGGGTTACCGACATTGTTCCGGATTGCGGGTCCCTGTTGAGGGCTTGCTTTTTCCGGTTTTGCGGATTTTTCCGGCTTACCATTTGGCACCTCTTTTTCCGGAGGCGGGCCGGCAGGTTTTTTCTGTCCTTCCCCTTTAGGCTGAACAGACGGTTTCTTCTTTTCTTCCGGTATCCCCTGTGTTTTGGAAGCCGGAGGAGGGGTCTCCTTTTTTCTGATGCCCGGCGCCTGGCCCGAATTTCCGGGCGGCTGTATTTTCTCTGTTTCTGCAGCCTTTGGCCGAGTGTCCTGAGCCGGTCCGTCAACAGCATCCGGCTTACGGCTGTCTTCCTTTGGCGGCCCGTTGTTTCCTGCAGGTGATGGCTTTTCCGTCTCACCCGTCTTCTTTTGGTCGTGCTTGGCCGGTGAAGGCCCGACTGCCGGATCGTTCTGATTGAGCAGGCGGCTGATCGGTACGCCTTCACTCATCGCCCGGTCCCTCATACCCCGGTCAGCCTCCGAAAACTGGAGCAGCATCCCTTCTTCTTCCGCTGTGTCCCGGATAAAGTGAACGGTCCGGTTCACTATGGCGGCAAGCTTTCCATCCTCTGACTCCACCGATGTGACTGTCAGTTCCCTGTCGGCTTCACCGTACTCGGCGAATATGCGCCCGAGCAGCACGGTTACATTTTTGCCGTCCCAGTCTCCGAATGTCCGGATCAGTGCCGATCCGTCATCATTGAGCGGTGTCAGTTCCCGGACTTTCCCCTCACTGTCGATCCCGAACTCGACGGCGGGGTTCACTTCCAGTTGGATAAAGGCAAGCGCCGGCTCCCTGAATGGCAGGAAAAGTGCCGACAGAAGGATCAGCACGGCTGCGGCAAGCAGTGCAGCAGCCGCCGGTTTCCGTGTGAAAGTCTGCAGGCGGCCCTCTGGTTCCGATGGGACAACCAGACTTTCTGATCCGATTTCCCGGTTTTCCGATTCACCTTTGATAAACCGGCCGTCAGGAGTAAGAATGACCACACTTCCTTTATTTTGTTCGACAACGATCCCCTTGATCTTGTTCATTCGGGCATCCATCCTTTTAAATACTCCTGGAGCATCGGCAGGTCACTGTGATGAAGGACCACCATCGCGAGAATATATTTTCGGTGACGCTCAATCGTTTTTCTCGAGACGCCCACCAGCTTCTCGATTTTCCTGATCGGAAGCCGTTTCTTGCGCAAGGTCTCGATTTCCATCTCCTCAGAACTGCAGACGATCATGGCAATGTCCATTGCTGTTTTTCTGGCATCCGCATGCTTCGGAGAGACTTCTGCCAGCTCGCTGAACGACAGTCCGAAGCCGGCAAGCAGCTCAGAATAAATCTGGATCTCCTCGCGCCGTGCGTCCGCCTCCTGCTGTTCGGAAAAATAGGTGTAGGAAACTGCATCGGCAGCGGCAGCCGCATCTTCCTCCCCTTTGGCAAGGTGTCCGGCCAGGCCGCTCCTCGATTCTTTCCGCAGATGGTCGATCAGCTTGCGCCTGATCACGAGATGGGCAAATGTCATAAAAGACGCATCCCGGGAGCGGTCAAACTTCATGACTGCTTCATGGAAACCGCCGAGGGCGATACTGTATTCATCATCATGTTCGTCGATATACCGGTTGCATGCCAGGTAGGCAGCCTTTTTCATGAACGGCGAGTAGGCCCGCAGCAGTCCATCCAGTTCCTCTTCCGAACCGTTCTGGGCGAGCAGGACACGCTCCTCCACACCGGCAGCATCGCGGTTTTTCCGGTTCATGAAACCGTTAAACGTCGTTATCAGCACGATTTGACCTCTCCCGCCATGATTTCGATAAATTGATTGTATCGGCATTCCCGTAAATAGGAAAGCGGTCAACTCGCGCCTGTTCATATTATTCGGCCATTCCTGCCGATTTAGGGGGGTAGGAGAATGTCGCAGCCAATAGGAAAAGAGACTGCCTGATGCGGCAGTCTCTTTTGATCAAGCTTGTTTTTTGCGGTCGTTTTTCAGTCCGATGAGGACGCCGACCACTGCTATCAGCAACAGCACCGACCAGAAGATCGTTTTCCAAATCGTCGAATGCGGGAAATGCGGATCGATGATCTGGAGCTCGGGGTGGCCGAGTGTCAGTACGAGAAGCTTGACCCCTACCCAGCCGACAATGGCGAAGGCCGCTCCCTCGAGCGCCGGATAGCGGTCCAGCAGCTTGACGAACCATGTCGCGGCAAATCGCATGATGATCAGTCCGATCAGCCCCCCGAAGAACATGACCGCGAACTGGCCGCCATTGATGCCGCCGATGTCGAAGTCACCCAGTTCAGGCAGCGTAATCGCAATGGCTACGGCAGCCAGCATCGAGTCGATGGCAAACGCAATATCCGCAAGTTCGACTTTCAGGACGGTCATCCAGAAGCCGGATTGTTTTTTCGGCTCTTTCAGATTGTCCTCATCTTCACCGTGCTTCTTCCTCATATCATAGAGATTCTTGAAGGAAATAAATAGCAGATAGGCTGCACCGAGCGCCTGGATCTGCCATACATCGACGAGGATGGTGATCATGAAGAGTGCTGCGAAGCGGAAGACGAAAGCTCCCAATAGTCCATAGAACAGGGCTTTTTTCCTCTGTTTCAGAGGCAGATGCTTAACCATGACCGCCATGACGACCGCGTTATCCGCTGCAAGCAGGCCCTCGAGGACGACGAGAACGACTAGCACCCATGCGTATTCCAGTAAAATGGCTTCCAAATTCAGTTCCCTCCCTTTTTATGGAAAACAAAAAAACCTTTACCCCGAAAAAAGGGCAAAGGTCTTGCTAAGCCCTCCTCCAGTAATTCCCGGATTCAGGCTATCATAACCGATGGCAGTACCATGTAATGACGATTATGAAATAGGTTTCCCTATAGCTACTCCCCTTTGACACTAAGTCAAAGATCATTCAGTTTTCCCAGAAGTTATTGTATCACATTGTTCGCGCGGATGTCTCCGATTTTCTCATCTTTCTTGTCTCCCGGTCGAAGAGGCTGTATACAACCGGAACGATATATAGGGTAAGTGCGGTGGATGTGATCAGCCCGCCGATCACCGCAATGCCCATTGGCTGGTTGATTTCGGTCCCTTCCCCGATGCCAAGCGAAAGAGGTACGAGTCCAAGGATGGTGGTCAGTGCTGTCATCAGAATCGGCCTCACCCGGTCTTTGACAGAGACGACAATTGCATCAAAAGACGGCATGCCTTCATTTTTCCGCTGGTTGATATAGTCGACGAGAACAATCCCGTTGTTCACGACAATCCCGACCAGTATCAGAATTCCGATAACCGACGAAACACTGATCGGCATATTTGCCAGGAACAGGCCGAGCGACACCCCGATGATCATGAGCGGTACTGTGAACATGATGACCAGCGGATACTTGAACGATTCAAACTGTGCCGCCATGACGATGTAAACGAGGACCACCGCCAGGATGACGGCCATGATCATGTCGTCAATCGCATCTTCGAACAGTTCGCGGTCCCCGCTGTAGGAAATGTCGGTTTCCTCCGGCAGATCGGCATTTTCCAGTGTGTCCTCAACATCCGCAGTTACTTCACCGAGTGTACAGGAAGATGCATAGTGGACGGTGAAGCGCACCGCGTTTGCCTGGTCAACCCGCCGGATTGCGGCCGGGCCTTCTGCAATTTCAATATCCGCAAGGCTCTCAAGCGTGACAAAGGTGCCCGACGGAGCACGGAGCTTCAGCTGCCCTACTGCTTCTACACTGTCAAGATTCCCGCCTGTCCGGATCTGAACGGCTTGTACATCGCCATCCTCACCGACAATCTGTGTTGCCGTTACTCCACGGGTCAGGTCATTCACGGTGGAGGCGATCTGGGCAGGGGCAAACCCGTTCGCAGATGCCGACTCGCGGTCGACCTTAATCAGGATCTCATCCACACCTTCGGTCAGGTCATTGGTCACGTCCGTCACGCCCTCGACATCCGACAGGCGGTCAACTGTCCGTTCCGCTGCTGACTCCAGGCGCGATTTATCCGTGTCCGTCATCGTGAAGGTCAGCGTGTTCGGTGAGGAGCCGGCTGCCGTCTGCAGGTTGAAGGTGATTTCCGTATCTTCATCCCCGTACTCCTGGATGTCCGGCTGTACGTCATCGACAAATTCGAATACCGAACGGTCGCGGTCGTCCAGCGGCTTCAGCTTGACGTAAAGTTCTCCTTTGTCTGCCTCCCCGGACCCTTGTGCGAGCCCCTGCTGGGTCCCGCCGGTGAGACTGACATAGACTTCCACGTCCTCTTCCTGCTTCAGCCTTTCTTCAATCTTCCGGATCACTTCTCCGGTTGCTTCTGCGGACGCACCGTCCGGCAGATTCACCGCTATGCTGACGAATCCTTCATCAGTCGCGGGCAGAAATTCGGTTCCTACCTTGTACAGCCCCAGGGCACTGACCGCCAGAAGAACCGTCGTCAGTCCCAAGACCGTTTTCCGGTGCCGCAGGGACCAGATTACCGAGCGTTCAAAATTCCTGTAGGATTTTGAACGTCTGCGCCTCGTCTCCAGATCCCGTTTTGGCTTTTTGAGCATGCGGGAAGCCATCATCGGGATGACGGTCAGCGCCACAAACAGGGATGCCAGCAGGCTGAATGAAATCGTCATTGCAAATTCTGTAAAGATCCGGCCGATCAGACCGGAGATAAAAATGACCGGCAGGAAAACAGCGATTGTCGTGAGTGTGGATGCTGTAATGGCCCCGCCCACTTCTTTTGTGCCGTCGAGCGCTGCCTGTCCGCGTTTCTTGCCCATCGCCAGATGCCGCTCGATGTTCTCGATCACAACTATGGAGTTATCCACGAGCATCCCGATTCCGAGTGCCAAAGCACCGAGCGTTAGGATATTCAGTGCAAAATCCGAAAAGTACATCAGCACAAATGTAACGATGACGGAATATGGAATGGCCACGCCAATGATAATCGGACTCCGCACCGATTTCAGAAACAGGAACAGGACCAGCATGGCAAAAATTCCGCCGAGGATCAGGGATTGCCCGATATTGCCGATGGCCAGCTGGATATAATCCCCCTGATCAAAGAGGATATCGGCGGTGACCCCTTCGAATTCCGGCTTTCCGAGAAGTGAGTCCAGGGACTCTTTGAAGGACGCAGAGACATCAGCGGTGTTTGCACCGGATTCCTGAAGGACCGACATGATAACAGACGGCTCATCATTGGTTCTTGTCTCCATACCTCCGTCATCGGCGGCCAGACTGACTTCGCCGATATCGGAAACCCTGATCTCCGTGCCGTCCATCGGATTGACCGTCAGGACGAGGTCCCCGATTTCCTCCGCTGAGCCAAGCGTACTGATGATGCGTGTCGTCAGCCGCTTGCCGTCCTCCGTCTCAACCGGTTCACCGGGCATGGAGACATTGTTCGCCTGGATGGACTGAACGACATCCTGCTGGGCAAGCCCGGATTCCTCCATCTTCACCGGATCAAGGACAATCTGAACATCCTCTACAAGAGAAGAGGAAACGGTGACGCTTGCAACCCCTTCCGTCCTTCTCAGCTCGGTCTCGAGCGACTCAGCGATTTTCCGGATGTCTCCGGACTCGCTGTCCGCGCGGAGGGACAGCTGAATCACAGGGAATTGTGACGGATCAAACTTCATGAACTGCGGTTTTCCGGAATCGTCCGGAACAGGGGTCTGGTCGATCCGCTGCAGAACATCCATCTGGACATCATCAATCTCCGTCGACCAGTCAAATTCGAGGAAAATGAGGTTCGCGCCTTCCTGTGATGTCGACTGGACCGATTTCAGACCGGGCAGCGTGGATAGGCTGTTCTCCAGCGGTTTGGTGATTTTCTCGCTTACTTCTTCAGGGCCCGCTCCGGGATAGCTTGTCACAACGACCGCTACCGGAGGATTGAGTTCGGGTATGAGCGTCAGCGGAATCTTCATGAACGAAACGACCCCCAGAATGAGCACGAGGAGCATCGTCACAGTCGTGAAGACCGGGCGCCTGATGGAAAAACCGCTTATCTTCATCCTTTTTTCCCCTTTTCAAAAAGCTATGTCCATCATACCGGAACGTATGGTTCTACTTCAATGTTCGGCATTGCCGCCCTGCGCACGAAGACAAAAACAGACGGCTGCCGATCCGGCCTCCCTCTCGGGGATACCGGTCAGCTGCCGTCTTTAAAATCCGGATGTCATGCATCGGAATGGATCAGAGCAGGCTGTATAGCCTGATATCAGGGTGTTTATCCTGGAACCAGCGCAGGGCAAAGTCGTTTTCGAAAAGGAAAACAAGGTTCTCGTAGCGGTCCTTGACGAGCATGGCACGCGGGCCTGTCATGGATTCTTTTACATCCCCCTCATTTTCGATCCACCTGGCGACTTTTTGGCCGATGTGCTGGATGACCACTTCGGAATTGTATTCGTTCTTCATGCGGTGTTCGAACACTTCAAATTGCAGCTGGCCGACCGCTCCGAGGATGACTTCCTCGGTATGGAGCGTCTTATAGTACTGGATGGCGCCTTCCTGGACCAGCTGCAGGATTCCTTTATGGAAGTGCTTGGACTTCATGACGTTCTTCGGGGACACTTTGACGAAAAGTTCCGGAGTGAACTGCGGAAGCGGTTCAAACGCGAAATTCGCCTTGCCGCCCGTGATCGTGTCGCCGATCTGATAGTTACCGGTGTCATAGAGCCCGATAATGTCACCTGCCACCGCCATGTTGACCGTCTCCCGGTCATCTGCAAGGAATTGTGTGGACTGGCTGACCTTGAAGGTTTTCGGAATCCGGGGAACAGTCACCTGCATCCCGCGGTCGAATTCTCCCGAAACAATCCGGACAAATGCGATCCGGTCGCGGTGGGCAGGGTTCATGTTCGCCTGGATCTTGAAGATGAAGCCGGTGAACTCATCGTCGTACGGGTTGACACTGCCGCCGTCAGCCGTGTTCCGGGGCTGCGGTGCCGGCGCAAACTGAAGATAGGTCTCCAGGAATGTTTGCACACCAAAGTTCGTCAGTGCGGAACCGAAAAAGACTGGAGTCAGCTCGCCCCGGCGGACACGCTCTTCATCAAAGTCGTTTCCTGCCTCATCGAGGAGCATGACATCTTCAAGTGCCTGTTGGTAGTAGGAAGTTTCCTGGATCGAATGGGATTGGGCCAAATCGCCGTCTTTCCCGACTTCCAGATACCGTCCGTCCCCTTCGGTCCGCGCCAGCTCCACCCGGCGGTTGTGGCGGTCATAAATTCCCATGAACTCCTTGCCCATGCCGATCGGCCAGTTCATCGCATAAGACTCGATGCCGAGCACTTCCTCAAGCTCTTCCATGAGCTCGAGCGGCTCACGGCCCTGGCGGTCAAGTTTGTTGATGAATGTGAAGATCGGAATCCCCCTCATCCGGCAGACCTTGAACAGCTTGATGGTCTGCGGCTCGATGCCTTTTGCCGAGTCGATCATCATGACGGCAGAGTCGACCGCCATGAGCGTGCGGTAGGTGTCTTCGCTGAAGTCTTCGTGGCCCGGGGTATCCAGGATGTTGACCCGCTTGCCGTCAAAGTCGAACTGGAGCACCGAGGAAGTGACGGAAATTCCCCGCTGCTTCTCGATTTCCATCCAGTCGGATGTGGCGAACTTGCCGGACTTTTTCCCCTTTACGGTACCCGCGTCCCTGATCGCGCCGCCAAAGAACAGCAGTTTCTCGGTCATCGTCGTCTTCCCGGCATCCGGGTGGGAGATGATGGCGAATGTCCTGCGCGATGCAATCTCTTGTTTTAATTGGTCTTCCATTGTCATTTCTCCTCATCTGTTTCAGCTTTCCCCATCATAGGGACCGGAAAAGAGAATTTCAAGCAATATTAACGGAAACGGCCGGAAAGGCGAACCTTTCCGGCCGGAGTTCCCACGTTCGATCATCTGCTTCCGGGTCAGTCCCGGGCGCCTGCTTTCCGCCCGAACTTCTTTTCCGCCTCATCCAGTGCGATTTCGGCATCGCTGTGCGGATATTTGGTGTTCCCGATAATCTGGAAGTCTTCATGGCCCTTGCCTGCGAACAGGAGGATATCGCCTTCGCCGGCCACTTCCACTGCATGGCGGACCGCCTGTTCCCGGTCACCGATGCAGGCATAATTCTCATGTGTCATGCCTGCAGCAAGCTCGGACGTAATCGATTCATAATCCTCATGGCGCGGGTCATCCGTCGTGAGGATGACGTAATCCGCAACCGATGCCTTTTCCGCCATGATCGGCCGCTTTGACCGGTCGCGGTTGCCGCCTGTGCCGACAAGGAAGATGAGTTTGTTCTTCTTATAGGGTAGGACCGAAGCGATCGCTTTTTCGATGGCATCGGGTGTATGCGCATAGTCGATATAAATTGTGAGCGGAAGGTCCGTCTCCACGCGTTCCATGCGTCCCTTCACGGCAGGCAGTGCGCCGAGGCCGGCAATGATTTCATCCAGCCCAAGTCCATATGCATACAGCGCAGCTGCGGATGCCAGCGCGTTGTATACGTTAAACCCGCCGATCAGGTTCATCACAACCTGCCGCTCCCCTTCCGGCGTCTCCATCAGAAAGACGGTGCGCCCGGCCTCCAGCCGGATATCACGTGCACGGAACATCGCCTCCGAGTCCACAGCGTACGTGAGCACGGGGTGCGCCGTCATCTGCCGGTACCGGTCCGACCACGGATCATCCGCATTCAGGACAGCGAACTTCGGCTTGCTTGTATCCTGGCCGAGCTGCGCGAACAGCAGCCCTTTCGCATACCCGTAATGCTCCATCGTTCCATGGTAGTCCAGATGGTCGTGGGTCAGATTCGTGAAAACCGCTATATCGAATTCCGTTCCGGACAGGCGCCCTTCTACCAGGCCATGGGAGGAGACTTCCATCGTCATCGCCTCGCACCCTTCCGCTGAAGCCTGCCGGATCATGCGCTGTGTGGTGAGTGCATCTGTCGTCGTATTGGCCGATTCATAAAGCACGCCGTTCAGGTTAAAGCCGATCGTGCCGGAAGAGGCCGACTTCCGGCCGCTGTTCCGGAGAATGCCGTCGATGATGTTGGCAACGCTCGTCTTGCCATTGGTGCCGGTGACGCCAATCATCCGGACTGATTTTGACGGATGCCCGAAAAAGGCGGATGCAACCAGACCTTCCGCGCGTGCCGTGTCATCCGTGATGACCACCGCCGCTTTATCCGGGTCCGCCTCGACCGGACGGTCCGCAATGATGAGCCTGGCACCGGCAGCAAGTGCCTGGGGCACATAGTCGTGTCCGTCGACGGTATATCCGTTGATGCAGATAAATGCGCCGCCCGGCTGGACCGCCCTGGAGTCGGTTGTAATATCTGTCACCTCAACCGGAGGGGTCCCGATCACTTCACTGAACGGGAGATGTGCCAGCAATTCTGTTGTTTCCATGTTGTTTCCTCCTCAATCTTCCGCAAGCGGCGAAAGAATGTAAGCCCTCAGCAGACGCGCCGCCGCCTCAAGAGAATCCGTATGCGTCCTTTCAAGTGCATGGGACGATTCGATTCCCGGACCAAAAAGCGCATGCCGGACATCAAACCCCGCGCGTATTGCCGCTGAGGCGTCCGAGCCATAATAAGGGTAGATATCAAGCTTGTGCGGAATGCCTTCCTTTTTGCAGAGATCCGCAAGGTGCCGGGTCAGTCCGTAATGATACGGACCGCTCGAATCCTTTACACAGATTGAAACGGTATACTCATCGGAAGACTGTCCGTCACCGATCGCACCCATGTCGAATGCAATGTACTCAACCGCATTCTCCGGCACCGAGGCGTTGCCGCCGAATCCGATCTCTTCATTGTTGGAAATGTAGAGGTGAAGAGTATGGGGAAGCTTCGTTCCGCTCTCCTTCAGCCTGGCCGCCAGCTCCAGAAGAAGGGCCGTGCTCGCCTTGTCATCGAGATGGCGGGATTTGATGTAGCCGCCGCTTTTCTCGAAACGGGGATCGAACGATACAAAATCCCCCACTTCGATTCCGAGCGCCCTCGTGTCATCCGCACTGCCGGTCCGCTCATCCAGCCGGACCTCAATGTTGTCGCTGCTCCGCTCTGCCTTCCCGGAATCCCGGTACACATGGACAGTCGTCTGGTGCATCAGAATCGTCCCTCGGATCTTCCTGCCATCCGCCGCGTGGACGGTGCAGTATTCCCCTTCCGCGGCATTCCAGTTAAAACCGCCGATCTTATCCAGCTTCAGACGCCCGGAAGGTTTGACTTCCTTGACGATCGCCCCGAGCGTATCGACATGTGCCGTGATCAGCCGGCTTTTGCTGTCATCTTCACCGCGGAATGTTGCGATGACCGCACCCTTATTCGTCCGTGTCAGCTCCGCCCCGCTTTCGGCCAGATAGGTTTCGGCCAGCTTCATGACATCCCTCGTATAGCCGGACGGGCTCGGAGTTTCTACAAGGTCTTCCAGAATCTTGAGTGAGTGTTCAAGGTCAAAAGATAGGTTCATGAGAATGTGTTCCCCCCGACTGAAAAGTCCAGCTTTCATTATACGCCTACATGGGGTGTCCGTCACGATTCGCCTGCATCATTTCAGAAATCGCCTGATCAGCTTGAGGCGATTTCCGTAAGGCGGGAATGCAATTCTGACCGGGAAGGACGTTCCCCGCTTCAGAATGCCCTTCTCGTGTGTGAATGCATCGAACCCGTACTTGCCGTGATAGCTGCCGATGCCGGACGGGCCTGCACCGCCGAATGGCAGTGCGGTATTGCCGACATGGGAGAGGGCATCGTTGATGCAGCCTCCGCCGAATGGCAGCTCGGAGAGAAAGTGATCCATCGCGCCCCGGTTCTCCGAAAACAGGTAAGCGGCAAGCGGTTTCGGACGCTCCCGGATCGACCGGATCACCGCCGTCAGGCTCGAGTAGCTGTAGACCGGCAGGATCGGGCCGAAAATCTCTTCCTCCATCACCCGGCTGCCTGCAGGCGGACTGTCAACAACGGTCGGCTCAATAAACCGGGTATCCCGGTTCATCTGGCCGCCTGAAAGAATCCGGCCGCGCTCTTCATCAATCATTTTCCGCAGCCTGTCGAACTGCCGCTCATCCACAATCCTGGCATAATCGGGGGACTTCGCGGGATCCGCCCCATAGAAGCCCCTGATCGCCTCTATTAATTCCTCGAGAAACGCATCCTTCACTGTGTGATGAACGAGGCAATAATCCGGCGCGACGCATGTTTGCCCGGCATTCGTAAATTTCGCCCAGGCAATCCGCTCCGCCGCTGTCCGGAGGTCCGCAGTCTGGTCTACGATGGCCGGACTTTTGCCGCCGAGTTCAAGGACGACGGGGACAAGCCGCTCGGCGGCAGCCTTCATGACAATCGACCCGACTTTTGCACTCCCCGTGAAGAACATGAAGTCAAACGGCGCGTGTATCAGCGCAGACGTCTCTTCTTTGCCCCCCTCGACGACCGTCACATATTCGGGCGGAAACGTCTCCGCGATCATTTTGCGGATGACGGCAGATACATTCGGTGTCGTTTCGGAAGGTTTCAGGACAGCAGTATTGCCGCCGGCAATCGCTGCGGCAAGCGGTTCGATGACGAGCTGGAACGGATAGTTGAACGGACCGATGATCAGCACCGTTCCCCATGGCTCCCGGATGACGAAGCTTTTTCCCGGCTGGAAATGAACCGGTGTCTTTTTCGGTTCCGGCTTCATCCATTCCTCGATATTGGACGCCATTTCCCGGATACTGGATAAGACAAAACCGATTTCTGTCATGTAGGATTCAAATTCACTTTTGCCCAGGTCCTTCGAGAGTGCATCTGAAATATCTTTTTCCCGATCCCGGATTGCACCGTGCAGATCCATCAGCCGGTCTTTTCTGAACCGGGCTGTTTTCGTCTTGCCTGTCCAGTAGAAATTCCTCTGACGGGCGACGATGCCGCCTGCCTGCGTCTCCGTAAATGCCATGTTTCAACCACTCCCTTCATTCTTTCTTCATCTTATCGCCGGCAGGCACGGATATCAAAACTTAAACTGGGGGATACTGTTTCCTTCCTGATGACCCTGCCGGATTGTTAAATTTTTTTGAAGCTCATAATCGGCTGCAGACTCGGGCAACCTTTGGGTACGGGCAGGCAAAACATTGCCGGCCCGCCATGCATCCCGGCCACCAGGCGGCAAGTATCGCACCTTTCAATTTCATACGCTCCTCTTTCCCGGCTAGATAGAAAAATAGGTCTTCCGGCTTGTTTTGTTCCTCACTCTGTTTCGGATTCCGATTACGCGGGGTATAGAAGGTCAAACAACGAAAAGATCAAGGAGGAAATGACATGATGAAACAAGAACAATGGTGGGATCATATGTTTACGGGAAATCTTGAGATGGGACTGAACCGGGAGCGGATCACCGAGCTGGAAGAAGAAAACTTCCTTTACTTCTCGGAAGAAGAAGAAGTCGTCCCGCAGGAGCAATAACTTAGTGACGATGCGATATTTGCCGTCAGCCGGTAAACGTGCAGAGTATACATAAGGACCGTCCAGCGTGCAGACTAGTCACGGGGGACGGTCCTTATCCATCTATAAAGTCCGGACCTGTAAAAGTCTGAAAAGTTTTACTTTAAAGATGCCGTTGACTTTCTCCCCCTCCCCTTGTATTATTGTAAATGTGCTTGAGAGAACAACAAGCAAACATCCCAGATTTGATTCCGTAGCTCAGCTGGGAGAGCGCTACCTTGACAGGGTAGAGGTCGCTGGTTCGAGCCCAGTCGGAATCATCACAAAAACGTCCGATCTCTTAATGGGATCGGACGTTTTTTATTGTCCGTGTGATTTCCTTCATTACAGGAAAAACGGTTTTCGCACAACATCAGACCTGCCCTTTCAGATACTTCTCATAGGCGATCGCTTCTTCTTCCAACGCAGCTGACAGTACCTTATACATTGCAGACAGGTAAACAGCAGCAGCCTCTGCATCCCCCGACTGCGCCATTTCGATTCCTGCCGGTAATTCGTCGAGAAGCAGTTCCACTTTCCTGCGTATGCTAGCCCGGCTATCCCCCAGATAGGTGACTGTCCCCAGGTTCGTCATTTCATTTTCCACCATCCATATCCCCTTGCCATTTTATACTGTCGATTCAATTCGACATCAAAATCCATTATCCCTCCATTAGATTTGATATCCTACCCGGTTTCTTCAGAGGGTCCTCTATTGGTGACACCTTCCCCTCTCCTATGCAAAAGATGGCGAACCAGCGGATTTTCCGTATAATAGTCATAGATATCAAGCAAATAAAAATAGACCAGTGAGGAATCAAAAATGAATGAGCAAATGACCCGGGAAGAAATGCAGCAAACCATTGACCAGCTCAGAGAACAAGTAGCAGAACTGGAGAGTCTGGTCAGCCAGATCATGGTGCCGATTATTCCTTCCATCCTGCCGGATACGATCCTGATCCCGTTTGCCGGTGAACTGACGCCTGAATTTTCCCGGAATGTCGTATCAAAAGTACTGAATCATGTTGCCGCGACCAACACGCAAACCGCGATTCTCGACTTCACCGCCCTTTCCATTGAAAACCCGGACAGCCTCTCGGTTTTCGGTAAGGCCATCGAAGAACTGTCTGCTTCACTTAGTCTCATGGGCATCGAGGTGATCACGGTCGGGTTCACTCCCCACTTTGCGCGGGAAGTGACCATGTCCGGGCTGCCGCTCGTGAATAAGCTGAAATCCTTTTCGACATTCCGCTCCGCGCTTCAGCATCTGATGAAACAGCGTGGCCTGGAAATGACCGGAGCAAACTGAACAGATGAAAAAGAACCCCTGCAGATTTTCCTGCAGGGGTTCTTGGCATTAGGCGGCGACTGTTTCTCTGTCGCGCTTATTACGTGTCATGAACTGGATAGCAAGAAGGATGACAAACAGGACGAGTCCGAACACGTCTGTCATGCCTTCCGGGAAAATGAGCATTCCGCCTGCCGCAAGAGCAAGGATCCGCTCCAGCCAGTTTAGTTTCCGGTACCAGAAGCCGACGAAGCCGGCACCGACTGCAAGCATGCCTGCGAACGCGGTTGCGGTCACCCAGATGATTTCAATGACGCTGGCATCGATCATCAGCATCGCAGGGTTGTAGACGAACATATACGGAATGATAAACGCTGCAATTGCAAGCTTTGCCGCATTGACACCGGTCCGGATCGGATCTCCTCCGGAAATACCGGATGCAGCAAACGCTGCGAGAGCGACCGGCGGTGTGATGTCCGCAATAATACCGAAGTAAAACACGAACAGGTGCGCAGACAGCGCCACGACAACCGGAACAGCGGCGCCTGCCGGCTCGTCGATCATCAGCAGTGCAATGACCGCCGGAGCCGCAATGGTCGAGGTGATGACGTAGTTCGCGGTTGTCGGCGAGCCCATCCCGAGCACGATGGCCGCGAGCATAGTGAAGAACAGCGTCAGGAAGAGGTGTCCGCCTGAGGCGGAAATCAGCCCGTTGGCCAAGCTCAGCCCTAGCCCGGTCTTGACGACGACCCCGACAATGATGCCGGCACAGGCCGTTGCAGCCGCGACAGCAAGCGCGGTCCGCGCCCCGTCGACAAGCGCATTGATCATGTCCTTAAAGTTCAGGCGGGTCTTTTTGTCAAACGCACTGACGACGATCGTCAGGACGATCCCCCACAGTGCAGCCTGCATCGTCGGGATGCCGATCAGCAGGAAGATGATGATGCCGAGTATCGGGGTCAGAAGGTAAATCTTCTTCAGCACTTCCTTCCGGTTCGGAAGCTGGTCATCCGAAAGCCCGGACAGACCGACCCGCTTTGCCTCAAAGTGAGTCATGATCCAGATCCCCGAGAAGTAAAGCAGCGCCGGAATGGCAGCAGCCTTTGCGATTTCCCAGTAAGTGATGCCGCCGATAAACTCGACCATCAGGAAAGCTGCCGCCCCCATGATCGGTGGCATCAGCTGGCCGCCGGTGGAAGCAGAGGCCTCAACGGCACCCGCGAATTCCTTGCGGTAACCGAGCTTTTTCATCATCGGAATCGTATACGAACCGGAAGTCACCACGTTCGCGACAGAGCTGCCTGAGATGGTCCCCTGGAGAGCACTCGAGAAAATGGCCACCTTCGCCGGGCCACCTGTAAGCTTCCCGGCCAATGCCACAGCCAGATCATTGAAATACTGCCCCACCCCCGTCTTTACAAGGAAGGCCCCGAACAGGAGGAAGACGAAAATGAACGTGGCCGACACGCCGATCGGGGTGCCGAGCACTCCGTCAGTCGTATAGAACATCAGCTGGGCAAGTGCCGACAGGTCTTGCCCGCGGTGTGCGAGGAATCCCGGCCAGTACGGCCCGGTGAATGCGTAGATCAGGAATGCCGAGGCGATAATCGTAATCGGCAGGCCGACCGCGCGCCGGGACGCCTCCAGTGTAAGCAAGACAGCCAGGATCGCGACCGTCATATCCAGGTCGGTCACCCGTCCGACTCGCAAGACCAATTCATTGTACTGAAGCGGCCAATACAGGCCCACGCCGACGGAGAGCAGCGCCAAAATGATATCGTAGAACGGAACACGATCCTTTTTCGCCGATTTCCGGCGGAATGGAAACAGCAGGAAAATCAGTGACAGGGCGAAGCCCAGGTGGACAGAACGCTGGATGTACGCGGTATACTGCCCGAAAATCGCAGTGTACAGCTGGAAAACAGAAAACGCCAAAAGTCCAAAGAACACGATTTTCTTCATGATCCCCCGCACGTCACGCGTGTTGGATTCCGGATCATATTTTTTCAGCAGCTCCTGTTGCTCCTCTTCTGACAGCTGAAGGTTCTGTTCATCCTTCTTCGTCTTTTCATCCGCCATTCATATTCACTCCTTTCAACAACTCCAATAGGGACAATTTTCGAAACTCGAAACGGTAGGAAGATCCCCGTTCGAGAAGTTTCTTCAGGTCATAGCCGCGGCCGCCATACAGGAATTCCAGATCCGAATCGATATCCGCCACGAAAAGGACAAACGAGTCGAGCACACGATTTTCATATTCGAGTGTATAACGGCCGTCCTCGGCAGTGAAGGTCTCCCCCTCCTCCGCATGGCCGGGCATGCCGATTGCCAGATCTTCATATTCCATCCTGACAAGGCGGATTTGGCGGTCACCGGTGACTTCGTAGGTTTCTACCACGTCAGACAGATGGATCGAATGGGTATACCGGATCAAGAACCGATCATTTTCCGTCTGCCGTATGTAATGAATGGCCGGATTTTCTGAACGGGTCTCCGTGAATACGAAGGCATCCGATATCGGCACGGTCATAGCGCCTGCAACCGCCGTGATGAGCATGGCAGCGATGAATACTTTCCGCATCACGCCCCCCTTCCTGGCACCCGCCGGCAAAAAGAACAAAGTGAAGCGATGAAGCACGGCTTCATCGCTTCACAGCATGTAGACGGCGAAATCAGTTGCCGTTCACTTCATCAAAGTATTTTTGCGCACCTTCGTGTACAGGAATACCGATGCCTTCAAGGCCCTTTTCGGCTTTGATCAGCTGGCCCTTGGCATGCGTGATCTTGTCCGTGTTTTCGTAGATGGCCTTTGTGATGTCATAGACGACATCTTCCGGAATGTCGTTCTGGATAACGAGCATTGCGCCTACGGATACTGTCGGAACGTCTTCTGTCAGGCCGTATGTGCCCGATGGAATCGTGTCTTTCGCATAGTACGGATACTTCTCGATCAGCTCATCCGCTTTGGCATCCTCAACCGGAACGATGTAGACTTGCGTCGTTGCGTTCAGGCCTTCAACAGCGCCGGTCGGCGTGCCCGAAGTGATGAATGCCGCATCGATCTGGCCGGATTGGAGGCTTTCCGTCGATTCGCCGAAGTCGAGGTTCTGCGCATCGATGTCGTCCATTGTGAGGCCATGGATTTCAAGAAGCTGCTCTGCGTTCGCATACGTACCGGAACCCGGTGCTCCGACAGAGATTTTCTTGCCTTTCAGGTCATCATAGGACTTGATGCCGGACTTTTCTGTTGTGACAAGCTGGATCGTTTCCGGGTAAAGGGAACCAAGCGCAGAAACATTGTCGATCGCCTGTCCGTCGAACATCAGCTCACCTTTGTTCGCATAGTAAGCGATATCGGTCTGGACAAAGGCAATTTCAGCCGTGTCGTCAGCAAGTGCGGTCATGTTGGCCGCAGAAGCCTGGGAGCTTTCAGCCGTTGTCTTAATGCCAGTTTCTTCAGAGATGAATTCTGCAAAAGATCCGCCAAGCGGGTAGTATGTCCCTTGCGTTCCGCCGGTCAGGATGCTGAGGAACTTCACGTCGCTTGCACCTTCATCTCCCCCGCTTTCTCCGCCTTCGCCGCCTTCGGCATTGTCGCCGCCCCCGCAAGCTGCCAGCATGAATAGCGAGATGATTCCGATGAACGCCAAGAATCGGAATTTCTTTTTCATGGATGATCCTCCCCTTCTCTATTTAGTTGGTCATGCTAATTTTCATTCTACTGAGACTATTTTCGCATGTCAACGCTTTCTTGGAAACGTTTCCCCGTTTACTGTGCGCCATCGACATTGCTTTCAGGCGCCGTATCCTCCGGCGGGAGCTGCTTGAATGTTTCCCCTTTCTCCTCAAGATCCCGTGTGCGGTGCGCAATCCGGGAAGAGGCGCATGCGGCAACGCTCGCGACAAGGTCATCCAGGAACGTATGGACACCGATGCCCTTTTTCGTATCCAGGTGGTTGATGACCCCGATCTTGTTTTTGTCCAGATGGCCGAATGTGGTCACGGCGATGCTGCCGTACGTATAGACCGCGCCGAGTGCGATGGTTTCATCGACTCCGAACAGGCCTTCGTCCGAATCGACGATCGACTGGAGAGGTTCTGACAACATTTTTTTCTCCGCCAGCACATCAAGCTCGATGCCGACCAGAAGCGCATGCTGCACTTCCCGCTTCTCGAGTACGCTTTCAACGGATTCGATGCAGTGGGCAAGCTTCAAGCCATCATTGTAGGGCGCCTGCATCTCATAGACGATTTTGGCAATGGCCTCAATGCTGACTCCACGACGCGTGAGAGCATCTTTCGCAGCTTTTGTAACGGTTGCGGACGGGACTTTCCTGCTGTGGTCAAACATGTCAATTTCCCCTTTCTTTTCTGGACGCATGCACACATTATACCTGCAATATTCAGTATGCTACAATTTTATTTATACGTTCCATGAGGAGGTCACGGTTTGAAAAAAGGACGCATCAATGAACTATCATTACAAAGCCAGGCGCTCGGCGAGGAAATGGAACTGCTTGTCTATCTTCCCGAGAACTATTCCGACCTTTATAAACATTCGGTGCTGATCGCATCGGACGGGAAGGACTATTTCCAATACGGCCGGATGACAAGGCTGCTTGAAAAGCTTTACGAAGAGGAGGCAATCGAGCGGCTCATCGTCGTCGGTGTCCCCTACAAAAGCGTCAGCGAGCGCAGAAGGATGTACCACCCGGATGGTGACCGCAACAGTGATTACATCCGGTTTATCGCCCACGAACTCGTGCCGTTCATCGATACCGAGTTCCCGACCTACCAGATGGCCGCCGGACGCGGGCTGATCGGAGACTCCCTTGCAGCCACGGTTTCGCTGATGACCGCCTGCAAGTATCCGCACAGCTTCGGCAAGGTCGTCTGCCACTCCCCCTATGTGGACGGGCAGGTCATGGCAGCTGTCGAATCGGTTTCCGATCCCGCGGCTTTCGACATCTATCAGGTCATCGGAACCGGTGAGACGGAAGTCCCGACGACCAACGGTGAGATTGATGATTTTCTGAATCCGAACCGAAAGTTAAGGAACTTGATCGAGAAAAAAGGGTTTTCGTCATTCTATGAAGAATTTGATGGCAAGCACACCTGGAAGTTCTGGCAGCGCGATCTCGAACGCGCCATCCGGTTTGCTTTCGGAAAGTAGATTAACCAATCGGCGAACTTTCTGATATCCTTATGGGAGAATATATAAAGGAGGTCTTCGCATGAAATACGGAATCGTTGCATTCCCTTCCAAAGAATTGCAGGACAGGGCGAACACATACCGCAAGCGCTATGATGCACACTACGCCCTGATCCCGCCCCATATGACTATCCTGGGGCCTTTCACGCTAGAGGGGAAGGAGATGAAGGAAGCGGCCGCCGAATTGCTGGAAGTCGCAGCCAAACAAAAACCGTTCGAGCTGAAAGTGATGAGAGCCAGCACGTTTGCCCCGATCACGAACGCGATCTACCTCAAGATCGAGCCGAACGATGAAATCCTGGGACTCCGCGAGGCCCTCAGTCTCGATTTCATCAAGAACATTGAAAATCATCAGTACGTGCCCCACATCACGATTGCCCAAAAGATGTCAGACGGTGAACACGACGACATCATCGGGCAGGTCAAGATGGATAATTTCGGGCATACGGAGACCATTGATCGTGTCCATCTTCTCTACCAGCTCGAGGATGGTCCTTGGACGGTCTACGAAACCTTTACTTTGTCGGGAGATGAGTGACCGATGGTCAGCCTGAAGCTCGCTTCGACCGAAACAGAGCGCGAGGATGCCTTTACCGTCCGCAAAGCGGTCTTTGTGGAGGAGCAGGGCGTGCCGATCCATATCGAGCTGGATGATCTGGATCAGGAAGCCGTCCACTTTATCGCCTATGACGGAGAACGGCCGATTGCTGCCGGCAGGATCCGGGATATCGGAGACGGCGTCGGCAAAGTCGAGCGGGTCTGTGTGCTCCCGGAATATCGGGGCCGTCATCTCGGACAGCAGATGATGGTTATGCTGGAAGAACATGCACGGAAAGCCGGCCTCAGCAAAATCCGGCTCAACGCGCAGAACCATGCCGTTCCGTTCTACGAGAAGATCGGCTACACCGTGACCTCTCCGGAATTTATGGACGCCGGCATCCCTCACCGCGTAATGGAAAAACCGATCTAATGCAAAAATCCGCGCAGACAACTTTGTCTGACGCGGATTTTTATCTTGCAGCTTAGCTGTTTTTATCGATCATCCGTTGGATATCCCCAACATTAAGGGAGTTGCCGTTTTTCAAGATGGATTCTGCGATCTGGTCCTCCAGCTGCTTGGATACATCTTTTTTCGCCAGCTTCCCGACCTTCCGGATGATCTTCCTGACTTGGCGCTCATCCTGAAAATTGGCATGCTGGATGGCATTGGCCAGCGCAAACAACTCATCCATCGAGACGCCGGTCTTGTTCTCGATTTTCTTGAAAAGCGACTCGTTCATCCCGTTTCCTCCTTAGTAGTTGTAGCTTTTGCCGACAATGATAAGCAGGATGAACAGAATGACAATCAGCACGAACATCGAGCCGCCATTGCCCTTGCCGCCGTAGCCACCGCCACCAAAGCCGCAGCCCCAGCCACCGCCGTAGCCGCCGCCGTGGCCGCCGCCGTAACCGTAACCGAACATTGCACTCCCCCCTTTCCTGTTCCTTGTAGGGTATGGCGGAAACCCGATTGGTGAGAGGGCGATTGCCCGGCCGTTTATGAATCCATAAAAAAACCCGCTGCGTTTACGCTCGCAGCGGGTGATTTATTAAGGACGGCCTTTGGAGCGGAACAGGAGCGAAGCGATGAAGCCGAACAGGATGGCTGCACTGATGCCGGAGCTCGTCACTTCGAACATGCCGGTGATGACACCGACCAGTCCATGCTTTTCCGCCTCCTGGAGGGCCCCATGGGTCAGTGAATTCCCGAAAGATGTGATCGGGATGGTCGCGCCGGCCCCCGCGAAGTCGATCAGCGGCTCATAAAGCCCGAATCCGTCCAGGACCGCTCCGGAGACGACAAGCAGGCAAAGCGTATGGCCGGGGGAAAGCTTGGCGACATCAAACAGCAGCTGACCGATGACGCAGATCAGTCCGCCGACGACAAATGCAATCAAAAAAGAGGCCGTCATCTGTTTTCCCCCTCTCCCATTACCAGCTCGACAGCATGGCAAGTGCAGGGGATGCTTTCCCCCTGCTGGAAGGTGAGCGGAGAAAGAAGGGCACCTGTCGCCATCAGAAGCGCACGCCTGTACTCCCCTTCCATCATCCGGTTGTACACGTCTGAAAAATAAACGGCTGCGGAACAGCCCGCTCCGCTAGCACCGGCGAAGAAAGCCGGATCCCCTCCATAAAACTCTTTTCCGGCATCCCTCCAGCGATCCTCTTCTACTGAATACCCGGCTTCTGTTGCCATCTTCCTGAACAGCTCGGTCCCGATGGCCCCGAGGTCGCCGGTGATGATGACATCATAATCCTCCGGCTCCGTTCCGGCCGCTTCCAGATGCCTTCTGAATGTGTCGAATGCCGCCGGTGCCATGGCAGCCCCCATATTCAGCGGGTCGGTCAGGCCATAGTCGACAACCCTGCCGACAGTGGCCTGACTGATCGACGGATAGCCCTGCTCGTGGGGAGTGACGGCGGCAATACCGGCAGCCGTCACCGTCCACTGCGCATTCTCCGGTTTCTTGAACCCGTATTCGATCGGATACCGGAACTGCCGTTCAATGGCGCTGTGCTGGCTAGCCGCTCCTGCCAACACCAGTGAAGCGGCACCCGCTTCCGTCAGCAGCGCAGCATAGGCGAGCGCCGATGTGGAGGTTGCACATGCCGAAAACAGGCCCACGTAAGGCAGGCCGGTTGAAGCGGCCGCGAAATTCGATGGCGTCATCTCATTTACCAGATCTCCGCAAACGAGATAATCCGCATCACTGATCGTTTTTTCTGCCTTGTTCAGTGCCAGGTCGCAGGCATCTTCGATCAGTTGCCGGTGGGCCTGTTCATTGGTCTTCTGGCCGCACAGCTCCGAATCGTACAGGCGGTCAAACTGAGAGCTGAACGGACTGTTTTTCTTTTCCGCCGGACCTGCTGCCACAGCAGCGGCACGGATGGTCGGTCTGCTTCCGAAACGGATCACGCCCCTTGCTACCATCCGACCACCCCGAATTTTACGAGAATCGTCTTGATGAGGGCCACGATAAAGGCGGAAAAGACACCGAACACGATGACCGAACCGGCCAGCTTGAACATATTGCCGCCGACCCCGAGCACGTAGCCCTCCGTCCGGTGCTCGATTGCTGCCGAAATCATGGCATTGCCGAATCCGGTCACCGGCACGGCGGACCCGGCTCCGCCAAACTGTGCGATCCGCTTGTATTTTCCAAAACCGGTCAGCAGCATGGCGATGAAAATCATCGTGGCTACTGTCGGATTGCCTGCAGTGCGCTCCGTGAAGTCAAAGAAATACATATAGAAGTACATGATTCCCTGTCCGATGGCACAGATGATTCCGCCTGTCACGAATGCCTTCACCAGATTCACGGCCAAAGGAGGTTTGGGCGTGATCTGCTGTTCCAGCTGCGAGTATGCCTGGCGGTCCATCAGGTTTCTTCCTTCGAGAGAGATTTGATCGTTTCCACTTTTTTATGCAACTTTTCTTCCTCCTCGAGCTCGTCCAGCTTATCTGTTTCCCAAAAAATCTTCAGATCAGCCGACAAGGTGACAGTCTCTTCCGGGAACGCTTTTTCCATTTCTTTGGTGAGCTCTTCTTCAATCTTGGTCTTGGAGAACCGGCTAAGCGGTTTAACCTGTACACCGACCAAAAGATCTTCCTCCACGAAAACCGCGACGGCCGAGACGATTCTGCCGTCCTCTTCTTTGAGCACTTCCTCGACCTTTTGGTTTTCCTCGGGCTCTCCGCCCGAAACACGGATCTCTCCGGTACCGGCACCGCAGCCCGCAAGCAGCAGGCTGGCCCCCGCTATTGCAATCATCCGTTTCAAGGCGCCACCTCCCATTTATTACTCAGTATGTCCGCCACTGCAGATGCCTATGCAATCTGTGCGTTCGCCCGGTCACCTGCCCGGGTGGCGCATATGGTAGACAGAGACCAACAGGGAGGAGGTGTTCAGAAATGAGCTGTTGCGGAAAGAAAGATTTTGATTCCTCTTCCTTCGATCACTGCCTGTGCGACGTAGTCAAAGCCGTAAAGCACATCCAGGACGCCGGTACGGATGATTACTGCGACGACTGCCCGACCAGCTGCTTCACAAAGCCGCTCGGTGGTCTCGGCAGCCCTACCGCTTTCAATACCCGGGTCATCAACCTGCTGACGAAGACCGGAGATGCATTTAAGGTCCATAAGCCGATGTGTGAAAAGACGGATTCTCCATCGTACGACCCACCATACTTCACCTGCTTCCGGGTTGAGAAAATCATTGGTGACTGCTGTGTGATGCTTCGTGCGGTCTTTAAAGACGGTTATACCTGGAAATCGACTGGACTTTGCGTCACTGTCGATATCCGCTCCTTCGCCGGCATCATCTGCGTCGCCGATGCATTTGTTGACTTGTGTCCGTACGACTGATCGCCGCCGCATGGAGTGTCCCGCCGTCCGGAACTGTCCGGGCGGTGTTTTTATTTGTGTAAAAAATTATGGACAAGATAAAAAAGCCGACGGATTCAATGACCGTCAGCTTTCAGGTTGTTCGGTTTTTCATGATTCATACGGAAACGGCTTGCCTTTCCACCAGATGGCCTCCAACTCGTCAACGGACAGCTCCCGATGCTGTTCATCCTCGATCTGTTCCCTGATGAAGAGCCTGCCGTCTTCCAGCTGCTCAATTTCACCGGTCACCTCGGTTCCGTTCTTGAGCCGGAACTGAATCGGGCGGTACACTTCCCGCTGGAAGGGGCGCGACAAAAAGCGCAGCTGCGTGAGCAGTCTGGCCGTTTCTTCCGGCCGCTTCGGCAGCTCATAGACCGATGTGCTTTCTTCATCCCCGTCCGCCGCTTCCTGAACTTCACCCTCAACCGCCTCCCGGCTGTAGACCGGTTCCGTTACAAAATAAGCAGGCGGTGCGTTCACGAACAGCAATGGCCCTCCGTCCCGTTCTGCCATGGGCTCACATCCTTTTTCCCCATCGTATGCCCGGTGGTGCACATTGGTCACAACTGGGAAAGGAAGACCGTGGCAAGCCCCAGATAAATTACGATGCTGATAATATCGTTCAGCGTCGTGATAAACGGGCCCGATGCAACCGCAGGGTCGATTTTCAGGCGGTGCATCAAAAGCGGGATAAAGGAACCGGCAAGTGTGGCCACAAAGATCGACCCGACGATTGCCACGCCCACCAGGAGTCCGAGGACCAGCTCATGTTTCCAGAAATAAATCAGCCCGACAACGAAGATCCCGCAGACCGTTCCGGTGATGAGACCGGTCCCCGCTTCCCTCACGAGCAGTTTCATCTTGCTTTCTTCCTCGATGTCACCTGTCGCAATCCCCCTGACAGCGACAGCCAGGGCCTGTGTCCCGCTGTTACCTGCCATCCCCGCAATAAGCGGGATAAAGACCGCGAGGAGGGCTACCTGGTCAAGGGTCTGTTCAAACCGGCCCATCAGGTTGGCCGTCACCATTCCGAGGAAAGTCAGCAGAATCAGCCAGGGCAGGCGCTTTTTGGCCGCTGTGATGGGATTTCGGTCAAGCGTGTCCATATCCGACACACCCGCAAGCTTGGAATAGTCATCGGAAGCCTCTTCTTCAAGGACGTCGATGATATCATCGACCGTGATGATCCCGAGAAGATGCTGCCGGAAGTCGACCACCGGCATCGCCAGGAAATCATAGTCCTTCATGGTCCGTGCCACTTCTTCCTGGTCGTCGCTGACCAAAACGCTGACGACGCGTTCATTCATAATATCCGATACAATCGCGTTTTCATCCGCGATGATCATATCCCTCAGCGACACGACACCCGCCAGGCGGTTTTCATCATCCGTCACGAAAATATAATAGATGGTCTCCGCTTCCGGCGCTGCGTTCCGGAGGATGGTCATGGCAGACCGGACCGTCGAATTTTCAGGAATCGTGACATATTCCGTCGTCATGATCGCGCCGGCCGTATACTCTTCATAATGCAGAAGGTCTTTGATCTCGCCCGCGTCCTCGTCGTCCATCAGGGTCAGATAAGTCAGGACCTTGGATTTATCGAGCTCATTCAGCACGTCAACTGCGTTGTCCGCATACATGCCGGCGAACATATCCGCGGCGTACCGGGTATCCATTTCGTTCAGGTACACATCAAACTCGTCATCCGCAATCTCGGACACTTCGAATATCTCCGCCAGTTCCTTCGGCGACAGAAATTCATACATTTTCCGGCGAAGTTCGGGCCCGGCTTTTTCATAGTATTTCGCCTGGTCGTACGGATGGCCTGCGAGGAATTCTTCCCTGAATGCCTCGGGGTCCCCCTCCTCCAATAATCGGGTGACCAGATCCTCATCTATATAGGTCTCTTCCTGCTCATTCAATGCTTCCGGCATGCCGGGCCCTCCTTTCGGTCAATCCATTCCCAAATCTCACGCAGCCGTGTTGGAGAATGGCTGTGCGGGGTAGACTCAAGTTAAAGCGACTTTTGAAAATCAGTGCGGAATGGGGTGTTTTCTTGTTGAAATTGGATATATTCGGCGACCTTCACGGTTGCTACGATGAGTTTACAGAACTGTTCGGAAAACTCGGCTACCGTATGGAAAACGGCCGCTGCGTCCATCCGGAAGGCCGGCTGCCCGCTTTCGTCGGGGATGCGACGGACCGCGGGCCGAAGTCGGTCGAAATGCTGAAATTCCTCTTTCAGCTGCAGGATGCCGGGCAGCTGATTTATTCCCCGGGAAATCATTGCAACAAACTATACCGTTATATGCTTGGCAACAATGTCCAGCAAAAGCACGGGCTTGAGACGACCGTCGCAGAACTGGGGGCCCTCTCAGGAAAGGAGCGGGAGCATATCCGCAAGCGTTATATCCGCTTTTACGAATCGCTCCCGCTCTATCAGATGCTGGATGATGGAAAACTGATCATCGCCCATGCCGGAATCCGCGAAGACCTGATCGGCAGGAAAGAAGGCAGCCGCCTCCGTACATTCGTCCTGTACGGGGACATCACCGGAGAAACCCTGCCGGACGGACGTCCCGTCAGGCGGGACTGGGCAAAACAATACAAGGGGAAACCCTTTATTGTCTACGGACACACGCCCGTCTCCGAATGCAGGTTCATCAACAGCACTGTCAACATCGATACGGGGTGTGTGTTCGGCGGCAAACTGAGCGTTCTCCGCTACCCCGAAAAAACGGTGGTGAGCGTCCCTTCCCGGCAGCCGTTCCAGCCGGAAAAGTTCAGTGAATTCAACTGACCCTCCCATTCACCTTCGGAAGCCGGCAACGGCAAGCATGTCATCAGGAACCGGGCTCTTGACCTCAATTGGCGCATCTGTGAGCGGATGATTGAATGTAAGCCCCACGCAATGGAGCGCCTGGCGGCCGATCCGCTCCGTGGTGCCGCCGTATAACGTATCCCCTTCAAGCGGATGGCCGATATGGGCAAGGTGAACACGGATCTGATGGGTCCTTCCCGTATGCAGGATCACCGAGAGCCTGGAAACCTCTTCCCCGGGAGTTCCGGCTGTTTCCAGCACCCTGACTTCCGTAAGGGCCCGCTGGCCGTCAGGGCGCACCATCCGTTCGATGATGCTGCCTTCCTTCCGTCCGATCGGTTCATCGATGAAAACGTGTTGTCTGCTGAAGCTGCCGCGGACAATTGCTTCATACCGTTTGTGTACACCGCCCTCTTTCATCTTCTCCGACATGAGATGATGGATGTGGCGGTTTTTTGCAATGCAGACAATCCCGGACGTTTCACGGTCAAGCCGGGTGACGATATGTACGGTCGCCGGCGTCCCTTCGGTCCGGAACTTTCCGGCGACATGGTTGGCAAGCGTGCCCGACGGCGCATCCCTTGAAGGGATGGTCGCCTGTCCGGCAGGCTTGTCCAGGATCAGCAGCGCCTCATCCTCATAGAGCACCGAGAGCTCTCCCTCCTCGGGAAACAGCCCCTCCGCAGGTTTTTCCGGCGGGAAAATGATGGTGACCACATCCCCGGCGCGCAGGTCATGCCTCACTGTCTTTTCCTCGCCATTCACCAGAATCTCGCCGCCCTTGTATTTGACGGCGGTGAGGGTCCTGCGTGAAATGCCGCTCTCCGCCAGAAAGTCCCTTAATCCGACACCATCCGCTTCCGCGGTGAACGAAAGACGGAATCTGTTGTCAGCGGACATCGCTGTCGATGAAGGAGTCATGGACCCGCTTCCAGAACGGGAACGGGCGGAAGCGCGCAAAGCGTACCCGTTCGTCCGCAACCCGGTAGCTGATCGTTTTGACGTCCTTGTGGAGGAGATGCAGGTGGTCGACCGTCACCATGAAGTCCGGCCCCTTCACCGGCTTCAGCACACAAGTGTGATGGGCCGGCAATACAAGCGGCGAACCGACTGTCCGGAACACCCGGTTGTTGATCGATGCCATTTCCGTCAGCTGCATGGCCGGCAGCGCAGGGTGGATGATCGCCCCGCCCAGTGATTTGTTGTAGGCTGTGCTGCCGGATGGCGTCGAGACGCATAGCCCGTCACCACGGAAGCGCTCGAACGGCATCCCATTCAGCTCAACGTCCATGACGAGGGTCACGTCAGGAGATTTGACTGTCGACTCGTTCATCGCCAGATAAACGGCATCGTTCATATCATTCCGATACTGGATGGCCACTTCCAGGAGCGGGTACTCGATCACATCATAGTCGTGCTTCGCGATCGAGATGACCAGCTTTTCGATTTCAGGAGGCTGCCAATCGGCGTAAAAGCCGAGATGACCGGTATGCACGCCGACAAATGCCGTGTCTGCAAGCCGGTCCCGGTATCTGTGGAAAGCATGGAGAAGCGTCCCGTCTCCTCCGATTGTCAGGACGATGTCCGGTTCCTTTTCGTCGTACACAAGACCGAAGTCGTTCAGGTATTGTTTTGCGCGGGCTGCAAGATCATTGGACAGATCATCGCCCCTCGACTGGATCGAATACCTCATCGCTCGCCGCCTCCTTTGCCGGACTTTCCGAGATCATCCCTCGAATCACCTTTGTAAGTGCTGAAATAGCGCTGGGCTTCCTGGATTTCATCCCGGATTTTAGACATCTCTTCATCAAGAGAAAATGCCGCCTCCGCCGCGCTTTGCAGCCGCACTTTGATCTCCTCGGGGAAATCTCCCTTGTACTTATAGTTAAGCGAATGCTCGATTGTCGCCCAGAAGTTCATCGCGAGCGTCCGGATCTGGATTTCGACGGGAATCACAATCTCGCCGTGGATCGTCTGGACCGGATACTCGACAATCATATGATAGGACCTGTAGCCGCTCGGCTTATTCTTGGAGATGTAGTCGCGCTCTTCCGCTACGGCCATGTCCTTGCGCCGGCGGATGCTTTCGACGACCGCTCCGATGTCATCCACAAACTGGCACATGATGCGCATGCCCGCAATATCCGGAATCTCTTCCGCCAGCAGCTCTGAGGGTTCAAACGGTATCCCTTTTTCAAGCGCTTTGTCGTAAATGCTGGCGAGCGGCTTGACCCGTCCCGTGACAAACTCGATCGGCGCGTGCTCGATCTCGGTTGCAAACTGCGCACGCATGCCCTTTAGTTTTATCTTCAGTTCATCGACCGCCTGCTTGTACGGTTCGAGAAACCGTTCCCATTGTCCCATTGGTCAATCCCCCGTTCGGCCGGGCGCGGTTCAGGCGCCCAGGATCTGACTGAATGCCTCCTCGACCGCTGTCGAGAAAGCCGAGCCGTAGTTGTCGTTGCCCTCGATATTGAAGACCAGCATTTCCAGCTCGTCCGCAAAGTTTACGAGTTCGATCCGGTGTTCCCCGGCGGAGAGGACAGGAGTCTGTCCGTTCTGCAGTGCGATGGCCATCTGCGGCCAGATTTCTTCAGGAAAATGAACATGGACAAACCGCTCTCCGTCGTCCAGCAAATAGACGAACGTTCCGGAGTCGGTATCCGTAATCATTCTTCCCGCAGGCTGCAATCCGGAAAGCTCCTTCCCTTCCCGCAGGATAAATTCGGTAACATCGCCGGAAATTCCGGCGCTCTGCACGATTGGCTGATTGGTCACGATTTCTTCGTCCTTTCTCTGCATACAAATCATCTTTCTTCAGTCTATCACAGCCTGAATCCGCACGCAGTTCCTATCGGGTACAAAAGTCCCCGCCGTCCGGACAGAAATCGATTTATTTGTAGAACCGGAATCCGGTTGATAGAATGAGTCTACAATCACAGGCAATGGAGTTAGCAAAGGAGCATGCACCATGACCCGGAAACCCATCATTCCTTTTGAAGAGATCGGCCCGGAGCTGCTGTCCGATCTCGTCGACACATTCTACGGGAAAGTCGCCCGGCATCCGATGCTCTATCCCATTTTCCCAGATGACCTGACTGAAACCGCCAGAAAGCAAAAACAGTTTCTCACCCAGTTTCTGGGTGGTCCCAATCTATATACCGAAGAACACGGACACCCGATGCTGCGGGCGCGGCACATGCCGTTCCCGATCACCTATGACCGCGCACAGGCCTGGCTCGAGTGCATGGCCGAAGCGATGGACGAGGTCGGCCTGGAAGGAAAAGTCCGTGAAGACTTCTATAACCGGCTGATCCTGACCGCAAACCACATGGTCAACAGGACCGGGCCGGATGAGGAGGGGTCCGCTTGAGCTTCCTGCCGAATACTTCGGAGATGCCGGAAACGGAGAACTCGGCCAAACCGCTTGAACTGTACGTCTTCATCGATCCGACTGATGCGGACTGCTATGGACTGGTCCCGATCCTCCGCCGCCTGCAGGTGGAGTATGAGCAGTACTTCACCTACCGCATCATCATGAAGACCTGCCTCTCACCACAGAAGACCCTCTGCCAGAATCCGCATGATACACGGGTTCCGCATCCTGCCCTTCCGGCAGTGGCCGTAAAGGCGGCTGAGTTCCAGGGAAAGCGGGCCGGTTTCAAGTACCTGTCCCGACTGCTCGACTACAGGTTCCTGAAAGGGCGCGATGTCACGACACCGGAAATCCTTCTGGAGATTGCCGAACTGGTCGGAATCGACACAGCCGAGTTCACACAGGATTTCCGCTCGGTCAATGCCGCCAAATCGTTCCAGTGCGACCTTTATATCTCCAGGGAGATGGAAGTCCAACAGGCACCGAGCTTCGTCTTCTTCAACAACAACTTTGAAGATGAAGGGCTCATGGTGGAAGGCATCCACGACTATGAAATCTATGTAAAAGTCCTGGAAGAACTGCTCGGGGAGCAGATGGAGAAGTCCGTCCCCCCGTCCCTCGATGAATTGTTCAGGAGATATGACTCTCTGACAACCGGGGAAATCGCCGCCATCTACAAGGTGAACATTCGGACGGCAGAGCGCGAGCTGAAAAAACGCCTGCTTCAGCGGCGCGTCGAGTGCATGCCTGTCCTGGGCGCCACCCTATGGCGAAGAAAAATGGACTTATAATGAAATCA
>NZ_AOFT01000018.1 GCF_000348905.1 Bhargavaea cecembensis DSE10 | reverse complement strand
TACGCGTCCCGTACTTGGCCTTCCATGCTTCGCGCTGCTCCACCATATCCTGCTTTCTAAGATCTTCGCAGCCATACTCCACATGAAATTGGCCGCTGCTTTCAAGGATGAAGGTGAGGCTTGTCCATGGCTCCAGTCCCTGCTCCTTAAAAGCATTTTGCAGGTCAAGGACCCGATCGGCCAAATCACCTTCGCGGTCCTCAAATTCTCCTTCGTCCAGATCAAAGTGATTGGGGATGTGATGGCTCAAAACGGGCGTTCTTTTGTCAGCCGGATAATAATAGAAGTATTCGGTAGAGAAGTCTTCTCAGCCTTCGACGTACAGGAATATTTTGTTCCACGCTTCTGGTATGAGGTCATTTAAAGCATGAGCGACCTCTTGGAAGATTTCCTTTTGATCTGGCATCAACTTCATCCCGCCTTCTATAAGACATCATTGATCGAGTTGGTGACGAGCTCCTCAAGACAACCGAACTCCTGGATTTGATCTCCGCTGGGTTTATCCAGTTCGTAAAACTTATTGTCTGTCAGGTCAATACCAGGAGATATTGGAGTCGGCCAAGAAGATGTATCTGCGGTTCCATTCTTGTTCCCACCAGATTCTGTTGGCAGCGTAAAGGCTGTTGTTTTGGTCCTCTTGATAAATGTTGTAGATGACCAAACCGTTGAATCGCAATCCGTTAGAGGTCTTCATCAAACTCATATAATCGCTGATAAAAGCTTGATTCGACGTCTTTTCCCCAGCCCATTTTTTAAACTCATCGATCAACAATCTGGATGCTGGCGGCTCAGGAAGCCGTCCGGAATGTTGGAACCTTTTATTAACGACCTCCATCTGCTTTTTCATCTTAGTCCGTCTCTCTCCTGGTGAACATTTATGATGAAATCCAACTTTACTTCCCGTACTTGGCCTTCCACGCCTCTCGCTGCTCTCCGGGATCGACTTCGCTTAAATCTTCATAGCCGTAGTCCACCTTGAACCGGCCGCTTTTCTCCAGGATGAAGGTAAAGCTTGTCCACGGTGTCTGCCCGTCTTCCCTGAAAACCCGCTGAAGGGTAAGCCCTGTTTCGCCAAGCTCATACTCCTTCATCTCGAAGTCATCCGAGTCCATATCAAACCGCTCCGGAATGTCGTGGCTGAGCACCGGACCTGTGCCCTCTGCAGGGTAATAAAAGAAATAGGCGGTTGATGAATCATCCCAATCTTCCACGTAAAGAAGAACCTTTTCCCATTGCTCAGGGATCAGGTCATTCAACTGATTGGCGAGTGCTTGATAAATCTCTTCCGCTTTCCGAGCCAAATGCTTCACTCCCCGTTACTCGCCGAAAACATGCTTTGTTTCCCAGCGATCCTGTTTTTCAATCGGATCAAGGTTAGACAAGTCCTCATACCCGTACTCCATCTTCATGTCTCCGCCGCTTGCCAATGAGAATGTGAGGTTCGTCCAAGGTTCCTTTTCCTGATCCGCGAACTGCATCCATAGCGATTTTTGCTGATTGTAGAGGCTTTCTTTCAACTGATTAAAATGCTCTTCGTCGACTTCGAACCTGTCAGGGATATCCAAGCTGTAAACCGGTTCTCCGCCATGGGAGGGCACATAGAAGAAGAAGGAGACATAGTACCCACCCCAATATTCGGTGTAGAGTTTGACCCAGTTCCATTCTTCCGGAATCATGCCGATGACTGCATCGGCAATTTTCTGATACAACTCTACCAGCTGTGATGTGTTCATGTTCCCGCCTCAATCCCGTACTTGGCTTTCCACGCTTCGCGCTGCTCCCCGGGGTCTGCTTCCGTCAAATCTTCATATCCGTAATCGACATGGAATGTTCCATCACGGTTGAGAATGAAAGTGAGATTTGTCCAAGGCTCCTGTCCATTCGGCTCGAACGCTTTCTGTAGTGACAAGGCGGTACGTCTAATCTTGCGTTCCCGCTGATGGTATTCCATTTTATCAATAGCAAAGCGCTCTGGAATGGTATAACTCAATATCGGTTTTTCACTGCTTTCAGGGTAATAGTAAAAATAGGCTGAGGAGTACCCTTCCCAGCCTTCTACATAGAGTTTTACGTTCTTCCACTCTTCCGGTATCGTTTCATCAATTAACTCTGCGATTTCTTGGTAGATTTCTTTCATTTTCTCCTCCTTAGAGAAGCAGCCAGTTGCATCCTCATTCCAATCCCTTTCTATGTATCCCATCATTATCTTCTATTCAACATAGTTACGGATATGCACGAGGATTCCTAATTTAGAAGAAAAGATGAGGAAAGCCCCGGTCCAATGGGCGGATAGCGCCAAAAACCGGCAGAAAACATACCCACTTCCGGTTTTTTAGTCATCGTTCTATTCAATCCGGTATTTGGCTTTCCAAGCCTCTCGTTTTTCACCCGGGTCTAATTCTGTTAAATCCTCATATCCGTATTCAGCCTTGAACGTGCCGTCATGATTTAAGATAAACGTGAAGTTCGTCCATGTTTCCATTTCCTGTTCGCTGAACATCTGTTGAAGATTCAGAACCGTCCTTCTCAGCTGACGTTTCTGCAGAATAAAATCATCTGGATCCACAGAAAAAAGGTCCGGGATATCTAAGTTTAGAATCGGCTGAGTGTTACTTACCGGGTCGTAGTAGAAGTAAACGGTAGAGTAGCCTGGCCAACTTTCAGCATAAAGCTTCACAGTGCTCCATTCCTCAGGAATCATTTCGATGATTTGTTGCGCAATTTCTTCATAGCACTTATCTATTTGTTCTGTAGTCATTATAGTCACTCCTTAATAGTTAGGAAGTACGGCATCAAATTTTTCATTGTCAATTTTGTATTCAATTTCAAACTCAACGGGCCTATTCGAATTACCTTCATAAACAGGTCGAATATTCACCTCAACTTTCTTTGGGGGAGAAGCATCAAGAGCCTTCTTCCACTGGTTTTCAATTGATTTGTATGCACCTTGATTCAATTTTCCATTCATAGGAACAAGGTTATCAATATCCCCAGAACCATTGAAAATACTGGCAATCAAATGACCACCATGGTCATCTCCTTTTCGGTCTACTCCTCCAACATTACTTTGAGCATACTGATTACGCTTGGCCTGGCCCTTTGTCAGCTTTCCACTAGCACTTTGAATTCTCCCTAAACTGTCCGTTCGATACTTATATCCATGAGAACTTATATATTCAACATTCGCACTCAGCACCTTCTTCCGGTTTTGCCGTGTATACTGTTTTCCGTATTCGACAGGTACGACGGTTACCTTTGATGCATCTGTAACCTTCTTGGACGGCGTGTCTTTGACTTTGACAGGCTTATGATTCGTTGTCAGAGAGAGAATGCCTTTTTTGCCGATTTTCCTGAGAAGGCTCTTTGGGTCTACGTAGTGGATAAAGGCCAGTGGTGTCTCATCAAACATGTTGTCCAGCTCACGTACGCCACCGTCTACGAATTCTTCTTCCACTTCTGATGCAACTTCGTATTTCACTTCGCCCGAGAAGTTGGTGTATTCCCTGATGATGAGCCCGTTGTCGTACACATGAAAGCGGAGGCTGGCGTAGTTGCCGTATGCCGACCGCTCGATGGTTTCTTTTTTCCCGGCTTCAAGCGCCTGGTAGATCGACGCAGCAACCTCGGTGCCCACCAACAGCTGATCGTCCCCCAATGCGCAGGCTTTGATGGCTTCGGCTTCCGCGTCCTCGATCGCGGACCGCACTTCATTGTTATAAGTGAGGACCTTCCACTGGGATTGTTCGAACTCAGTAAGCAGGGACCCTTCCTCAAACAGGCCCGCCAATCGGACAACCCAGTCCGTCATTTGATTGACTGCGTCAAACAGCCCCCTCAATGAACCGGCTGTATCTGCATCAAACTGATTTAAGTGCTCGACGGTATCATCTTTCTTTTTCCGGCTGTCACGAACACCTTCCTGTACGACACTGTCGTCCAGATGCGGCAGGGCAACGATGTCCGATACACTGTCCATGATGGCATTGGTCTCGTTGGTCAGTCTATCCGTCAGACGGCCGATTTCGATAAGGCCCTGCTCCACTTCCGCCTCAAGAAACGGCTCATCGATGTAGCCGTCAGGTGATGGCTCAAGTGCAGACAGTGCCGAAGAGATATGGGCCATGGCAGACGTCGCCTCATCACAGAACATGATGGCATATTTCAAAAAAGGAATGTGGCAGGCTTCATAAAACCCCCGGATCGCCGAACCGCCCTCTCCTTTGAATGCCTCTCCCATTGAGATCAGCTTCTCTGTCTGTGCCAGGAGCGGCTCCAGTTCCCCCTTCAGCCTGGTGAGCATCTCCCCGTTTCTGTCCAGTCCCTCTTCCAGCAATCGAACATCCAACACTTTATCCGGCCGATTGGCCAAGGTAAAGCCAATATGAGCCAAAGAAACAGCCAGTTGGGTCCCCATTCCCATCCCTTCCTTTTATCCCATAGTTATCTTCTATTCTATCGGGATACGGCTGAGCGGGAGCGAAGTTTCTTGAATTGGAAGAAAAGAGGAGGAAAGACCCGGGCACATTAGGCGGAAAGCACCAAAAAACCGGAAGAGGGATGTCCTCTTCCGGCTTCTGCATTACGGGGAGTACCTTTAAGCCTAGAATGATTACCTTAAATGACTGAGTGTTTACCCTGGCTATTCGAGTGATTACCCGTCGAATAAAACACTCATTGTTTCAACCCGAACAGCACTCTTTTCAAAACACCTATCATCAAACCGACAAACAGGATGATCAAAACCAGATAGCCGGTTGGCAGTTCTCCGCTATAGGCACTATAAACTACTGCTGAAACGATGATGACCAACAGCAATAAAAACCAGTCAAGCTTATCCAATCTCATCATTTCACACAACCTTTAACGAGATCACTCAAAACTTCGTCTTGACCGTAATGAACTTCAGCTCGGTCATGCCGTCGATGGCGTATTTGACGCCTTCGCGGCCGTAGCCGCTCATCTTGACGCCGCCGTACGGCATGTTGTCGACGCGGAATGTCGGGATGTCGTTGATGATGACGGCGCCGGCTTCGATTTCGTCGGCAGCTTTCATCGCGGATTCGATGTCGCGCGTGTAGATGCCGGCGTTCAGGCCGTACTCCGAGTCGTTGACGAGGTCGATTGCCTCGTCCAGGTCCGAGTACTTCATGATCGTGACGATCGGTGCGAACACTTCCTTGCAGACGACGTTCATGTCCGGTGTGACGTCAGTCATGACGGTCGGTGCGATGCCGTTCTGGACGCGCCCGCCTCCTGTGCGGACGGTTGCGCCGGCTTTTTTGGCCTCCTCGATCCATTCCATGGCGCGGCCCGCCTCTCCCGGGTGGATCATGGAGCCCACGTCAGTCGCTTCGTCCGCCGGGTCGCCGATCTGAAGTTTCCCGGTCTCCGCGACGAATTGGTCCACGAATTCATCGTAGATGCTGTCGTGTACGTACACGCGCTGGAGAGAGATGCACACCTGGCCGGCAAAGCCGAATGCGCCGGTGACGGCACGCGGCATGATTTTCTCGAGCGGTACGTCCGGTTCGACGATGAGCGCGGAGTTCGAGCCGAGCTCGAGCGTCAGCTTTTTCAGGCCGACCTTCGACTTGATGTCGAGTCCGACCGGCACGCTTCCGGTGAACGTCACTTTCTTCACGAGGTCATTCGTAATGAGCGGATCGCTCAGCTCGCTTCCGCTCCCCGTCACGATCTGGAGGGCGCCGTCCGGCAGTCCCGCCTCCTTGAAAATCTCGGCAAGCGCCAGAGAAGATAGCGGCGTCTGTGTGGCCGGCTTCAGGACAACCGTGTTGCCCACTGCGAATGCCGGGCCGAGCTTGTGTGCAACCAGGTTCGACGGGAAGTTGAACGGCGTGATTGCCGCGACGACGCCGAGCGCCTCCCGCTTTGTCCAGCCGATGCGGTCCGTCACGCCAGGCGCCGCGTCCATCGGCACGGTCTCGCCCGAAAGCGATTTGGCCGCTTCCGCCGAGAACTGGTACGTCGCAATGGTCCGGTCGATCTCTCCTCGCGCCGTCTTGATCGGCTTTCCGGCTTCCTTCACGAGAAGCTGCGCCAATTCTTCCTTCCGTGCCTCGATCAGATCGACGGCCCGGTAAAGCAGTTCAGCCCGCTCATAGGCCGGCCATTTCCTGAATTCAAGATACGCCTCATGGGCGCCTTCAATTGCCTGTTTTACATCTTCTTCATCCGCTTTTGCAACGGTTGCAATCACTTCCTGGGAATACGGCGACTTCAGCTCATACGTGCGCGCCGCGTCCTTCCATTGCCCATTGATCCACAGTTTCCAAGTTTCCATTTCCCAGCACCTCCCTAAAATTATTCTATACCCGTTCCGCCCGCCGACCAAATCAGGTACTCTTATTAAAACGATTTCAGGAGGAAAGAACGATGAACGAACTGGATGTTGTGCTCCGGACAGGGGAATTCATTTCAAAAGAAACGGTTAAAGCGCATCTGGTTCATGCGGGTATCGGGAAAGGTGACCGGATCATTGTTCACACTTCGCTGAAAAAGGTCGGCTGGGTATCCGGCGGTGAACAGGCCTTTGTCGAGGCGCTGCTCGAAACCGTAACGGCAGACGGAACGGTCGTCATGCCGTCCCAGTCCTCGGACAACTCGGACCCGAGGCACTGGATGATGCCCCCCGTTCCGGAAGAATGGCACGAGCCGATCCGCCGCACGCTACCGGCCTATGATCCCCATCTGACGCATCTGCGCGGGATGGGCAAGGTCCCCGAGTGTCTCCACCGCCATCCCGAAACGGTCCGAAGTCCACATCCTGCCCACTCATTCATTGCTTGGGGGCGCGACTCGGCGGAATGGATGCGGGACCATCCGCTTGAGGACTCCTTCGGGGAGGGTTCCCCGCTCGGGAAGATGTACGGCTCCGGCGTAAAGATCCTGCTCGTCGGGACCGGGTATGATTCCTGTACGGCGCTGCACCTGTCGGAATACCGGGCACCGGGCCTCCAGACATACCGGGACGGCGCGGCCATGCTGGTAGGCGGCGAGCGGAAATGGGTCGAATACGACATGGCCGATCTGGAATCCGACGACTTCCCGCCGCTCGGCTTGGCGTTCGAGCGCGAGCATCCGGAAGCCGTTACCCGCTGCAAGATCGGCCAAGCGGATGCCCGCGTGATTGACATGGACCTGCTGGTCGACTTCGGGGTGGAGTGGATTGCGCTGTGGCGGGAAAAGAAAAAAGTATCAATGGTAGAAAAAAGAGGGAAATAAATATAACTCCCGAAGTATTAGTTAAGGAGCACATCCATTGCCTTAAACCAAGGAAGGGGTGGTGTAATGAAGTTTTTGAACAGTTTCTTTGGAAAAAGAAATAAGAAGCAAAGAGAAGATCCGCAAGAGAACATCGAGAAAAAACAATCTATCAGTAGCTCAAATGTAGGTATAAAGATAGCCTTATCTTCTAATGACAATGGAACCTCAATCTCATCAACACCTATTGGAGAAATTACCGGTAGTACAGCAGATGATTTTTATGTATATGAATGGTTTATTAAAGATACCGGCGAAGTATTCTATGTTGGAAAAGGCCGTGGCGATCGATACAAAGCTTTCCACAATCGAGCATATGAAGCTGAAAAAATTCGAAGAAATTTTGATACATCATATCGTTTTGTTGGCACTAACTTAAGTGAAGAACAAGCAGTAGAGTTAGAGAGCAAAGAAATTTCTCGAATACTAAACGAAACAAATGATAGATTGACTAACCGCATTGTGCCTTACCTTACAAAAAGAGATAACGGTTACAATCCTAGCCCTAAAACGCCTGAACTAAAATTTGAAACAGCTCCTTTTTTATATGCAAGCGAGATAGAAGAACATTACTTTGGAATAACACCACGATCCTTCGACAGAGTAGATCCGGAAAACTTAAAAAGAATTGTTTTAATCTCTAAAAGTATAAGAGACGAGGTCAATATTGTTTATAACGGCAAGCTAGACGATTATTTAGCTCAAACAAGAGCATTACTATCGAAAAACGGCAGTATCATACTTAAAAGTAAATTTGCAAAGTCAGTCTCTGCTTGGGTATATATTGGTGATGATTACTTAAGTAATTTTGAGAGAGACCAAGAGCAGGCATTGGAGAAACTTGGCCGCAATATACCAACATACCATTTAATTGATGTTTGGAAATATTTAAGAAGTGTCTATGGTGATACTGGAGAAATATCAACTGAAGTGCTAGTAAACCCATCCCACAATCGTGTTCCCCTTACTGATATAAAGAACCTCCAAAACTGGGAAAAGGGATACGATGAAGGACAACCCTTTTGGGAAGAAGGAGAAAAAGAACGTAAAGAGGGTAACCTTCAACGTGCAATTGCTTTATTTGATAAAGCAAGGTACAACGGATATGATGCCCCAGCGTTATACAGATCGTACGCAATGGCATATAGAAAACTGAAGGATTATGACAATGAAGTCGCAATTATTGACGAAGCTATAGAACGTGCAAGTGACCAAAACAATACTACTATTAGACAATTAAGAGAGCGTCGTATAAAAGCACTCGAACTCAAACAAAAATCGGAAACATCAATACGCTGAATACAAAGAGAACTATTCGAAAGAAATGGCGTTTTAATCCCACTATACTCCGGGTATATTGTGGGAAATCGAATGAAGTGGGGGATGGATATGGCGAAAAAGGAACCGTTCATGGAAGAGACGTACGAGGACCGGAAGCTCCGCGAAGAGCTGGGGCGGCGGACGAATGCGGGCTTTGCGCGGCTGGAAAATATGGAGATGGAAGCTGGGGCGATTGATCTTCCGACTGATGAGACCGTGCTTGAGCCCCTGTCCGAAGAAGAAATTAAGCGCCGTGTGGGATCTGGCAACTACGAGGCCGCAAAGGATGACAAGCAGACAGGCTCCATCAACAGCTGACGAATGGACGCATCGTTGCGGCTTTTTTGTATTGGGCGGATGCTGCTGTCAGGGAACGTTGACATACTGGAGTGAGACGTTAACATAGTCAATTGAAACGTTGACATACTCGACTGAGACGTTAACATAAGCGCTCATCAAAACAGGGCTGACACAAGAGGCGGATCATTCCGCTCCGTGTGTCAGCCCTGTTCTCCTGTTTCAGCCGCCGATATACGACATGCCGATTTTCTTCCGGTTGCGCGCGGTCTGTTCGGTGCGTTCGTCGGAATAGCGGTCAGCCCGATTTTCCCAGACGCCCGCGATGGCCGCCATGAGTTCTTTATCGGTAGCTCCGTCCCTGATCAAGCCGCGCAGGTCGAATCCGCCTTCCGCGAACAGGCAGGTGATCAGCTTGCCGTCGGATGAAAGGCGGGCACGGGTGCATGTCGAGCAGAACGATTCCGACACCGAGGTAATAAAGCCTATTTCCGCGCCGTGGTCCTTGTGTCGGTAACGCTTGGCGACTTCCCCGTAATAGTCCTGCCCGACCGGCTCGAGGTCGTACACATCGCTGAGCCTGTCGAAGATTTCTTTTTTCGTGACAACGTCCTTGAAGCTCCAGCCGTTGTCATTGCCGACGTCCATGAATTCAATAAACCGGAGCGTGATGCCCCGTTTTTTGAAATAGGCGGTCATCGGCAAAATCTCGGAATCGTTGACTCCTTTTTTCACGACCATGTTCACCTTGATCTCGAAACCGACGTCCTTGGCGTAGTCGATCTGCTTCAGGATACGCGATGGGTCGACGCCCCGGCCGTTCAGTTCACCGGAGATGACTGGGTCCAGGGCATCGAGGCTGATGTTCAGCCGGCGCAGGCCCGCATCATAAAGCGGCTGGGCATGCGCGCCGAGGAGCAGCCCATTCGTCGTGAGGCCGATGTCTTCGATACCGCCGACGGAGAGGATCCGCTCCACCAGTTCCGGAAGCCCCCGGCGCATCAGCGGCTCACCGCCGGTCAGGCGGATCTTCTTCACGCCGGCGTCCGCAAACAGGCGGGTGAGCCGGTGGATTTCCTCGAATGTGAGCAGTTCCGACTTCGGGAGGAAGGCGTAATCATCCCCGAATACCTCTTTCGGCATGCAGTAGGAACATCTGAAGTTGCACCGGTCGGTGACGGAGATCCGAAGATCACGGATCGGCCGCCCGAACCGGTCAGTCAAAGGCTGTCGGGTCATGTTCGCTTCCTCCTTCTCATTGCTCGTTCGGCGTATTCACGTTCCGGAATACGGACAGGTCCGGATTCAGTTCCCGCGCGTCGATCCATTCTGTCTCCAAAGAATCGAGAAACGGCATGACGCCGCGTTCGCCACGTGCGAGTGCTTCTCCGATTCGGCCGGAAAGTACCCCGCTCCAGACACTGAACAGCGGGATCGGATGGTCTTTCGTGCGGACGGCGGTCACATCCGCATCCGGGTCAGCCAGCGTGATGAGCTTCCTCACTTCCATCGGGCCGATGCCGGGCATGTCGCACGGTATCACGGCGAACCCGTCTGCGGGCCGCAGTTTCATTGCAGAAAAGATACCGGCAAGCGGACCAGTTCCGGCAATCTCCGAAAGATCCGTGATGACATCCGCCCCGCCGAAACGCTCCACGTGTTCCGGCCGGGCGGAAACGATGACTTCACTGCAGCCGCCTTCAAGGAGCGCTTCATGCGCCCGCTCCCAGAACAGCCAGCCTTCGTAATCGGCAAAGGCCTTCGGAGATCCGAACCGCCTGGACTGGCCACCTGCCAGAACGATTCCCGTCGTCATTAGCCGCCGCTTACCGGCGGGATAAATGCCGCGGTGTCGCCTTCAGCGAGGACGTCCCCGTCCAGGGCATACTCCTCATTGACCGCAACGCGCGCGCCGCCCCCGCGGATGCCCGGATATTTTTCTTCGGCCCATTCCAGCAGCTCCCCTACAGTCCTGCCGGCAAGCGGGGCCTTTTCTTCCGGGACACCCGTCAGGTCCCGGATGCCCGCGAAATATAGAAGGTTGATCATGTGTTCCGCACCTCCGGTTTTTTGTTCTGATCGCCGATCCATTGCTCGCCCGTTTCCCATATTTCCTTTTTCCAGATCGGCACGTCCTGCTTGATCCGCTCGATCGCATATTCATTGGCTTCATAAGCGGCTTTCCGGTGGGGTGAGGAAACGGCGATGACAACGGCGACTTCGCCCACGTCCAGTTCGCCGATCCGGTGGGCGATCGCGACGCGGGTCCCTTCCCACTTTTCCTCAATCTCCCCGCCGATCTGGGCCATCTTCTTTTCCGCCATCGGCACGTACGCCTCATAGCTCAGATAAAGCGTCCGGATGCCCTTTGTCCACTCGCGGACATGGCCGGTGAACGTGACGACGGCCCCTGCCTCGGGACGGAGAACGTGGTCCGCATAGCGCTGCGGGTCGATCGGCTTGTCGGTGATTTCATAGATGGACATGGCCTGTACCCCCTTTTAGCCAGCGGCCGAACCAGCCGCGGATGGCTTCTGTGTCTTCTCTTGCAATGATTTCCGGCGCGCCGGGTGCCTCAGTGCCTGCCGTGATGGCGAGCCGGATGTCCGGAAGGCTTTTCAGCTGTTCCCAGTCCTCCGCGCTCCGCACGAGGACGATTTTTTCGAACGGCGCCTGTTTAAATCCCTCGACAAGGACAAGGTCCGGCCGCACCGCGGCCGCCAGGCGGATCATCTGAAGAGGACCGGTTTCCGCTTCTCTTATATGAAGCTGGATCACCCCGTCTCCCGATACGGCGGAAACCGCCGCCCCTTCCCGGAAGAATTTCATGCTGTCGGTTTCCGAATCGGGCAGTGCCGGCGGGCCGCCGTGGCCATGGTGCTTGACCGTCGCCGTCCGGAGTCCTCGGGACGAGGCTTCCGCGATCAGGGTCCGGATCAGTGTCGTCTTTCCGCTGTTCTTGAACCCGGCGACCTGGAGCACCCTCACAGTTTCCATTGTGTGCTGCCTTCCTCAACGCCGAGCAGAAGGACGTCGACCTCATCTCCCTTTTTGAATCCCCGCGTCCCGCCCGGCAAGACGATCATCGCATTGCCGCGGGCGATCGAGGATACCGCGTTGGACTTATTAAAGCCGGCGGGCGATGCCGTGTTGCCATCATAAACTGCCCGGACGAAACGGGTGAACGGGTTCGGCTTCGTGAAGTCCTCGCCGAGCACCGCTTTTGTATGAGGCAAAAATAGCTTGTCCGCACCCATCATCTTGAGGAGGGCCGGGCGCGTGAACAGCTCGAAGCCGGTAAAGCAGGATGACGGGTTGCCTGACAGGCCAAACAGCAGCTTGCCGCCGCCCGCAGCGACCGTTGTCACGCTGCCGGGCCGCATCGCGACTTTGTTGAACAGCACTTCTGCGCCGATCTTCTCGTAGACGGCCGGCAGATAGTCGAAGTCGCCGACCGATACCCCGCCGGTCGTAATGAGGGCATCCGTCTCGGTAAGCGCCCGTTCGACCGTCCCGATGACGGCGTCCAGATCGTCCGCCTGTGCACCGTACGTCCGGCATTCGATGCCCATCCGGCGGAGCTGTGCCGCGATCATCGGGCCGTTGCTGTTGCGGATCTTGCCCGGCGCAAGCGGCTCGCCGACACCGACCAGTTCAGTCCCGGTGGCAAGAATCCCTACAACCGGGCGCCGGGCGATCTTGACGTGCGCGTAGCCGAATGTCGCGAGCACCGCGACCGTCCCTGCATGGATGTAGCTTCCGGCGGGGACAACTTCCTCGCCTTCCGCCAGGTCCTCCCCCTTCAGCGAGACGTTCTCAAGCGGTTCAAATGGCTTGCGAATCGTGAAGGTGTCCCCGTCCTCCACCGTCTGCTCGAACATGACGATGGCATCCGCCCCGTCCGGAAGCGGCGCGCCGGTCATGATGCGGGCGGCCTGCCTTTCGCCAAGTGTTTGATTCGAGACACTGCCAGCTTGAATTTCATCGATGACGGAGAATGGGATCCGGTTGCTGCCGGAAGCGCCCTCGGTGTCCTTGGAGCGAACAGCGAACCCGTCATATGGCGACCGGTTAAACGGCGGCACCGGATGGGAGGCGGTCACCGGCTCGGCGAGGATCCTGCCCGCGCTTTCCTCGAGCGGGACGGTCTCCGTCCCTGCCGGCACCGCGTGTGCGAGCACCCGCTCCACCGCCTCCCCGACCGGTATCGGTTTCCGAATTTCCACCATCATGACCGCCTCCTGTTTGCATCTGCTATACTCGGTTTACATTGATTCTAACCTATCCGCCGGAAGGAGAATTCGCATGTCCGAACTCACTCACTTTAACGACCAGGGCCGCGCCCGCATGGTCGATGTCTCTGATAAGGACGAGACTGTCCGCACCGCCGTTGCCCGCTCATCCGTACTGGTAAATGAAACCATCCACCGCCAGATCAGTGAAGGGACGAACAAGAAAGGGGACGTATTTGCCGTCGCACAGGTCGCCGGCATCATGGCGGCCAAGAACACGCCACAGATCATCCCGATGTGCCACCCGCTCCCGCTGAAGGGCATCGATATTTCGTTTAAATGGAACGTCGATGAGGCAGCCGGCCACTACGAAGTGCTGCTGGAGGCAAGCGTCAAGACGAAAGGCCAGACCGGCGTTGAAATGGAAGCCCTCACCGCCGTATCCGCCTCCGCCCTCACCATCTACGACATGTGCAAGGCCGCCGGCAAAGAAATGATCATCGGCCCGACGATGCTGCTCGAGAAAACCGGCGGCAAGTCGGGGGATTACAAAAGAGATTAAGTCGAATTTGATGGAAACCGCCTGATTGGGCGGTTTTTTTGATGAGCATGATTTATGTTTCCTGAGCTCGAAAAGGTTAGCGACAGTCCGATTACGGAGCCCCAAATCCAACTGCCGGCTCTAAATCCGAATGGGGCCGCTTTAGTCCGCCCCTACTTCCTCAGCTCCGCCACGATATGTCGGATTTCCGGGATGATGAGGCTTTCCATGGCGAGGCGGACGGCGCCGCGCGAGCCCGGGAGAATAAAGACAACCTTGCCCTGGGCGGTGCCGGCCGCTGCCCGGCTGAGCATCGCTTTCGTGCCGACGTCTTCGGCAAAGCTCAGATAGCGGAACAATTCGCCGAAGCCGTCGAGTTCCTTTGATAAAAGCGGGCGGATCGCCTCGATCGTGACGTCCCGCGCGGCGATGCCGGTGCCGCCTGTCGTGATGACGGCATCGATTTCCGGATCGGCGAGCAGCGCGGTGACTACGTTCCGGATCTTTCCGGTGTCATCCGCTACCCATCCGCGCCCGGCAACGGCCAGTCCGGCAAGCTCCGCAAAGTGTTCGATGAGGGCGCCTGCGGTATCGTTGTCTTCTGTTCTCGTGTCGCTCACCGTAAGGATTGCAATTCTGATTTCATTCGGTTCTTTTCCGTGTGCCAACAGACTCCCCCCCTTTCCATTAGCCGAACAGGCGATGATACAAGGTTTTTCCCTCTTCTGCAGTCCGGGCGCCGTGGATGAGCAGCCGCCCGTCTCCAAACAGGACAAAGCGGTGGCCGAACGCCCGGAATTCAATGAAATACGGTGTCCGGCGGGCGTTCGGGTCAATCCGGCGGCCGATTTGCTCCCCGGCATCCAGCGTCACGGCACGGGCCGGGTCGGGCAGAATCTGGACGGCATCGCGCCCGCACAGAACAGCCGCATCGCCCGCCCGCCGGGGCCTGAGCTCCGGGTATGACGGAGAATCGCCGCAAGTGGCGCACTCCGGGTCGCGGATGCGCGATACGCCGATGTCCAGATGGGTGCCTTCCCACAGGTCGAAATGATGTACTTTCGTCCTCATGGCGGCCACGTTTCCGGTCAGCCACTTCATCGCTTCCGCGCACTGGATCGCGGCGGTCACGGACACCGCCGGCGGGATGATGCCGGCGGTGTCGCATGTCGCGCCCGTGGCGGGCAGCATCGGCAAAAGGCAACGGTAGCACGCGCCGCGGCCCGGGATAAACGGATAGACCGTTCCCGAGCCCCGGACACATGCCCCGTGTATCCACGGGATGCCATGTTTGTTTGCAGCGTCGTTGATCAGGAGGCGCGTCTCAAAATTGTCCGTCGCATCCATGATTAGATCGCTTTCCGACGCGAGCGACTCCATGAGCGGTCCGTCGGCGTTGCCGAGATGCGTCCGGATGGCGGCGTCACTCCGAATCTCTCTCAGATGCTTTTCCGCGGCGACCACTTTTGGCAGCATGTCCGCAGCGTCCGCCTCGGTGAACAGCGTCTGCCGCTGGAGGTTCGAGAGCTCGACATAGTCGCGGTCGACCACAATGATTTCCCCGATGCCGGCCCGCACGAGCGTCTCGGCGATGGCGGTGCCGAGCGCGCCGCAGCCGATGACCGCCACCTTTGCCGCCGCGAGCCGGGCTTGCCCGCCTTCTCCTATAGGCCCGAATAATGTCTGTCTCGAATACCGTCCGTCCACGTCAGTTGCCCCCCGGTTGCGGATAGGGCCCGGTCAGCGCCGGGCGTTCTGTCCGTGTTCTTTCGTGATGTCGCTGAAGGTTCCCACATAGCGGACATGCTCGCCCGTCTCGTCGCTGACGGCTGCGATGTTCAGCCACTGCAGGTACTCTTCCCCATTCTTTTTCTGGTTCCAGATTTCGCCCTGCCACATGCCTTCTTCCTTAATCTGCTTCCACATGTTCCGATAGAATTCCTTCGGCTGGCGGCCGGAAGACAGCATGTTCGGGTTGTTGCCGACTGCCTCTTCTTCCGTATAGCCCGTCAGTTTGGTGAACATCGGGTTGACCGCTTTGATCTTTCCGGCTGCATCCGTCACAAGCACGCCCTGGCCGGTCGAGCGGAATACGTCCGCCTGCAGCGAAAGCCGGTCAGAGTAATACAGCCAAACGACGAGAATGAGGCTCGCGAGCGCCACCTGCGACAGCAGCATGAAGCCGATTGAGTAGTCGCCTGTCATCGAATAGATGATTGAGAGGAGGATCGGCGGGAAGAATCCGCCGAGGCCGCCCATCATTGAGACGAAGCCGTTGGCGATCCCCGCCTGTTTGGCGAAATAGAACGGCACGAGCTTGAAGATGACCCCGTTGCCGATGCCGGCGCTGATTGCGATGGCGATGCTGCCGACCGTGTATAGCCCGATCGACGGCGAGAATGCCAGGATAATCGCCGCGACTGTGTATACCGCGAATGTCGCAATCAGCAGGAACATCGGCTGGAACTTGTCGGCAAGCCAGCCGCCAACCGGCCGCAGGAACGTCGCGACCGCGATGAAGATCGCCGTCCGGATGCCGGCATCGACGCTGTCGAGGCCGAAGTTCGCGACGAGAAAGTTCGGCAGGTACACCGTGAAGGCGACAAACGAGCCGAATGTGATGAAGTAAAACAGCGAGAACAGCCAGAGTTTCGGATTGTCCGAAACCCCCTTGACCTGCTCGAACATCGACAGCCTGACGTCCGGCTTCGGCTCCTTTCGGTCACCAAAAAAGAAGTTCAGGAGAGCGAAGGCGGCAAGCAAGATGAGGAACAGCTTGACCGTCGGCTGCCAGCCGATCTGGCCGGCGATGATCGGCGCGGCAAATGTCGTGATCGCCGTCCCGATGTTCCCAGCCCCGTAAATCCCGTTGACGAGGCCATGCTTTTCTTTCGGATAGTATTTCGGAAGCGAGGTGACCCCGACCGAGAATACCGCACCGCCGACACCGAGGATCAGGCCGCCGATGATGAGATCCGCAAACGTGTCCGCCTCGCTGATGTACCAGACCGGGAACAGGAGGAGGATAAAGCTCCACATGAACAGGGTGCGCGCACCGACAAAATTGGCATAATAGCCGAACGGCATGCGGAGGATTGAGCCGAGCACGACCGGCACCGCAGTGACGATTGCCAGGCGCTCCGGCGGGACATTGATGTCCTGCGTGATAAACGAAATCAGCGAGGACAAAATGACCCATACCATGAAACCGACCACGAGGTTTGCCGTCTGGAGCGGCAACTGAATCTTCTTGACCATCTGTTTCACCTACTCGGTTAGAGTTTTGACTACAGGTGCTGCAAATGAAATCGTGAAACCTTCTCTATGATTCTATTGTAATTGCCTGCTCCGACGCGGTTAATTAGGGGGTTCCCTGTCCCCGTCGGGGGAAACCCTGTATGAGAAAAAAGCCGCCCACGGAGGTGTGACAGCGGCCTGTGCCCATCAGACGATGAGCGTGTTCAGTTTTTCGGCAAGCGTGTCCAGGTCGTCCGCCCGGAGCAGCCGCTCCGCCATCGGGAAAAGGACCGTCTCTTCCTTCACGAAATGGACCGTGATCACCTCAAACGCCTCACCGGCATCGCCGACGATTTTCCGGATCTCATCCAGGGTAAGCCCTGAGAGATCGCCGCGGGTGTGGTGGAAAAAGTGTCCGATATAGGCATCGATTTCCCCGTGTTCTTCCTGGATGCCGACAATGGGCCCCTGCTCGAAGCCAATGTAGCTGCCGAGAACAGGGAAGAAATGCTCCTCTTCCTTGTCGGTATGGTTCTTGAGCGGGTCGAGGAAGCCGATGAGGTTCGTCTTCAGTTCATTAAGAAGGGCGAGGGCCGTGTCCCGGTCCATGTCTTCTTCACGCTCGAACCGGAGGACGATGGCGTGCCATTCCTCCGCGAGATGCATGAGGTAGCGGTGCTCGTTTTCCAGGAGCCTCACCGCCGGCTCCGTAAACTGCAGCTGTCCGTTTGCCATCTGCGATGCCTCCTGTCTGTTGAGTCGAATTGTGGTGGCTTTCCGTTCCGGCGCACGCTTGCGGACCGTCAGAAGTTCAGCAGTTTTTTCTTGAGGGCGAATTCGACGAGTTCCGGGCGGCTCTTCAGGCCCAGCTTCTCCATGATCTTGGCTTTGTGGGCTTCGACGGTTTTGACGGAAATGTAAAGCATCTCGGCAATTTCCTTGTTGCCGTAGCCTTTGGCGACGAGCGGGAGAATCTCGAGCTCACGTTTGGAAAGAAGCTCATACGGATCGTCAGGGGCCACCGTATGATCAGCTTTGACGAATTCACGCACCAGCGAAGTCGCCATCTTCGGATGGATGTATGTGCCGCCCCGCCGGATCGTACGGATGGCGTGCAGCAGCTCCTCATCGGGCGCGTTTTTCAGCATGTATCCGGAAGCGCCGCTTTTCAGGACATTGAACAGATACTCCTCATCGTCGTGCATCGTCAGGATCAGGATCTTCGTATCCGGAAAATCTTCTTTGATCTTGCCTGTCGCAATCAGTCCGTTTTCGCCTGGCGGCATGCTGAGATCCATGATCAGGAGATCCGGCTGGTGCGTTGCGATCATCTTGTAAGCCTCCAGACCATCGGCCGCCGTCGCGACGACTTCCATGTCCTCCTGGAAATTGAGGATCATCGAGAAGCCGCTGCGGACGACGGCATGGTCATCCGCGATGACAATCGAAATTTTGCTCATCAGCGATCCCCCTTTCCGCGTAACGCGGGGACGCTCAGACGGATCGTCGTGCCGGCACCCGGCGCAGAGTCCACGTCTAGCGTGCCTCCGACCAGCTCCGCACGCTCCTTCATGCCGTACAGGCCGAGGCCCGTCCCCTCCGGCTTGTCGCCCGGACGGAATCCCGAGCCGGCATCACGGACTGTGAGAAGAAGCCGGCTTCGCTCGCCTTTGAGCGTGACCGACACCGCGTCGACATCCGCATACTTGAGCGCGTTGAGGATCGCCTCCTGGCACACCCGGTAGATGACCGTTTCGATTTCGTTTTCATACCGCTTCACCGGCAGGTCGGACGAGTAGTTGACGGTGAGACCGTACGTTTCCTCAAGCCGCTTGAAATGCGAGCGGAAGGCTGCGTCAAGGCCGAGGTCGTCGAGGGCAGCCGGGCGCAGTTCGACCGACAGGTTCCGGATGTCCTCAAGCAGCCGGGACAGCGAGGCCTCGGTCTCCTTCACCTTGGCCAGCACCTCCGCGTCCCCCGTCATGTACTTCAGGACCCGGAGATCCACGACCGCACTCATGAGCTCCTGCGCAACACCGTCATGAAGCTCCCGGGAAATCCTCCGGCGCTCATTTTCCTGTGCGTCGATGATATGCTTCATCATCTTATTCTGATAGGCCTTTTCCTGCATCCGGTGCTGGCGCGTCATGTCGCGCAGCAGGAACACCCTAATGTCGTTTTCAGGGTCGACGGTATGGAACGAGGAGGCATAGGGCACAAGTCCCTGTCCCTTTGTGTTCAGGTACAGCTGGAAGGACGAGAAGTCGCTGCGCTCCGGATGATGGAAGTAGCAGTTGTCGCACGTCTTCTGCCCGGTTTCATCCACATACCCGGCGCAGGCCCGGCAGAGAGCGCCCTCGGTGCCGTCGAGAAGCGCCTCCAGCACGTCCCGGTCGAGGATCTTTTCCGCCGCCGGGTTGGCGGCAAGCGCCCTGCCTTCGCCGTCAAAAAACAGGATGGCTTCGCTGCTCTTGTCGAACATCTTCAGCATCAGCTCATTCAGCAGATCCTGCTTTACGCTCACCGGCTCACCAGCTCCTTCCCATCAAATCCGGGGACGGAGGCGGATGCCGCTGCCATCTCCAGGCAATGCGTTTCCGTCATTTCCGCGCGGCCGCCCCGGTAGCCGCCCAGCAGGACGCCTTTTACGCGGCCGCTGTCGTAAAGCGGCACCGCGGCGATGCTCGTCAGCCCTTCGGTATTCACGATCGGATAGTCAAGCACGATGGGCACATGCCTGCCGGGATCGACATGCGGCACGAGCAGCGGCTTTCCCGTCTTGAAAACGGTGCCGGCAATGCCCCTGCCGGACCGGAGGACGATCCGGCGGTATCGGTTGTTCAGGTTCCCTGAAGCCACCCGCCAGCGGACCGAAAAGCCGCTCGGGGCGTCTTCCATTGCCAGTGCCATAAAATCGAAACCGAGCCTTTCCCGGAGCGTGTCGATCACATTCTGGTAGATTGTCGGTTCATTCATCGCGGACCTCTCCCGTTTCCCGCCGGATCGGCGTTCATTCTTCCTTTCAGCTTAATTCACCTTGTGCCTCCTGTACAGGATGTAACTTCTGCCGACATACGACAGCGGGACGCTCCAGACATGCACGAGGCGCGTGAACGGCCAAAGCGCGAAAATGAGGAATGCGGCCAGGATATGAATCTGGAACGACACCGGAACACCCATCATGTACGACGGGTCTGGCCGCAGAAGGAACAGGTCACGGAACCAGACGGAAATTGTATCCCGGTAGTCGAATGCGGGATTCACGGCGTTCGTCACAATCGTCGCGTACATCCCCATGAACACGATGATCAGCAAGAGCGTGTTGACGACCATGTCGCTTGCCGAGCTAAGCTTCCGGACGGCCTTGATCGAAAACCGGCGGAACGTCAGAATGAACATCCCGAGAAGCGTGACGAATCCGAAGAAACCGCCGATCCAGATGGCGCCGAGGTGATACATATGGTCGTTGACGCCGAGAGCCCGCATCCACTCCTTCGGGATACCGAGCCCCGAGATATGGCCCAGGATGACCGGGATGATCCCAAGGTGAAATAGGAGGCTCCCGACCATCAGCTGCTTTTTCTCGATGAATTCACTGGATTTCGCGGTCCAGTGGAATTTGTCCGTCCTGTAGCGAAGGATGTGTCCCACCACAAAGACCGCGATGCAGATATAAGGGAAAATTACCCACAGAAATTGGTCAACCATGAGCCGGCGCCTCCTCTAAACAAGCTTTGAATGTTTCCCGCAGCCCCTTGATGAGGTGGTAGTACGGACTTTCCTCCTTTTCAAGTGCTTTCATCAGGTGGTAGGTGCCGTCTTCAAGGACCCCCATCAGGATCCGGAAACTGTCTGGCGTGCGCGGGTCATCCAGCCATTCGGCTGCATAGAGGAACTCGCACATGAGCGGCAAGTAGTCGGACAGCTCCTCGTCCGGCATCTCGAGGCCATACATCTCGTAGAGCACTTTCAGCTTCGCGAGCATCTGTCCGCGCTCGCGGGCATCCTCGAACTTGAACCAGGTCATGTACAGCGCGCAGTCCTCCTCGAAGTCGAATGTCGAGGTATACAGTTCCCTGAGCTCATCCAGGCTGAACTGCCGGATCTCTTCCCAATAGCGGAGCACGTGGGCCCGTGCCGGATGATCCGGGCCGAATGCCTCCGTAACGTGGTCCGGATGGTAATCCCCCCTGTCCGGCCACGTCAGCTGGTTGGCGAAGAATCCGAAAGAATCTTTGAACGTATACAGCTTCCGGTTATCAATCACGCCAGATTCCCCCGTAGAAGTTCTCTTCGTAAATCTCCTTGCCGGTCTTTGTCGCCGTGCCGGCACCCGGGCTTGCCGGACCGCAGCCGTCGCATCCCGCGCCGCCGGTGCCCATCGCGCCGAGGCCCATCGTGTCACCGCCGAAGCCCGCAGAGCCCTGCATGTCGTACGTGTTCATCCGGTTCTCCTTGTGGGAAGTCGGGATGACAAACCGGTCGTCGTACTTCGCGATTGCGAGCAGGCGGTACATTTCTTCCGTTTGGAGCGCGGTGAGCCCGACCCGCTCAAGCCGCGACTCGTCGAATTCCTTGCCCGACGACAGCGCCCGCATGTACTGGCGCATCATCGCCATACGCTGCAGCGATCCCTTGACCGTCTCCGTGTCTCCCGCCGTCAGCATGTTTGCGAGGTACTGGATCGGCGTGCGCATTTCCTCGATCGCCGGGAAGATCATGTCCGGGTTCTTGATCGAGTCCTTGCCCTCGAAGTAGTTCATGATCGGCGAAAGCGGCGGCACGTACCAGACCATCGGGAGCGTGCGGTATTCCGGATGGAGCGGGAACGCGAGCTGGTGCTCGATCGCGAGCTTGTAGACCGGCGAGTTCTGCGCGGCTTCGATCCAGTCCTCTGTGATGCCGTCGCGGCGCGCCTGCTCGATCACTTCCGGGTCGTGCGGATCCATGAACAGGGCGCACTGCGCGCGATACAGGTCCTTCTCGTCCGGCGTCGATGCGGCTTCCAGCACCCGGTCCGCATCGTACAGCAGGACACCCAGATAACGGATCCGGCCGGTGCATGTCTCCGAGCAGACCGTCGGCAGACCTTCTTCGATCCTCGGGAAACAGAACGTACACTTTTCGGCCTTGTTCGTCTGCCAGTTAAAGTAGACCTTCTTGTACGGGCAGCCGGTCGTGCAGTAGCGCCAGCTTCGGCAGGCTTCCTGGTCGACGAGCACGATGCCGTCCTCGTCGCGCTTGTAGATCGCGCCCGCAGGGCAGGACGCCACGCAGCTCGGATTCAGGCAGTGTTCGCAGAGCCGCGGCAGGTAGATCATGAATGACTTCTCGAAGTTGAACTTGATCTCTTCCTCGATCTTCTGAATGTTCGGGTCCTGCGGGCCGGTCACGTCGGCGCCTGCGAGGTCGTCCTCCCAGTTGGACCCCCATTCCAAGTCCATCTTCTCGCCCGTCACGGCGGAGTAGGCGCGTGCGACCGGCGGGTGCTCGCCTTCCCCCGCGGTGACAAGGTGGTCATAGTTGTACGTCCATGGCTCGTAGAAGTCGCGCATCTCCGGCATGTCCGGGTTGTAGAAAATCTTCCCGAGCGCCACCTTGGACAGGCGGTTCCCCGACTTCAGCTCCAGGTTGCCGTTCCGGAGCTGCCAGCCGCCCTTGTACACTTCCTGGTCCTCCCAGCGCTTCGGGTAGCCGATGCCCGGCTTCGTCTCCACGTTATTGAACCACATGTACTCCGCGCCTTTCCGGTTCGTCCAGGTCGTCTTGCAAGTAACGCTGCACGTGTGGCAGCCGATGCACTTGTCCAGGTTCATCACCATTGCAATCTGAGCTTTAATCTTCAAGCCAGTTGACCTCCCTTTTCTTCCTGATCATGGCGTATTCGTCACGCTGGTTTCCGATCGGCCCGTAGTAGTTGAATCCGTAGCTGAGCTGGGCATAGCCGCCGACCATCTGCGTCGGCTTCATGTGAATGCGCGTCGGCGCATTATGGCTGCCGCCCCGCGTGTCCGTAATTTCCGACCCCGGCGTCTGGATATGCCGGTCCTGTGCGTGGTAGGCGAGCAATGTGCCGCGCGGGATCCGGTGGCTCGTGACCGCCCGGCAAGTGAGCGCGCCGTTCCGGTTATACACTTCTATCCAGTCATTGTCCGAGATGCCGTGCTCCGCCGCTTCCTCGTTGTTCATCCAGGCGACCGGCCCCCCGCGGAACAGCGTCAGCATGTGCAGGTTATCCTGGTACATGGAGTGGAAGTTCCACTTGCCGTGTGGGGTTAGATACCTGAGGACGAGAGAATCCTTGCCGCCCCGCACTTCCTTGTCCCTCGGTCCGAACACCATCGGCGGAAGCGTCGGCTTGTAGACCGGGAGCGCCTCACCGTACTGGAGGAAGATCTCATGGTCGATATAGAAGTGCTGGCGGCCGGTAAGCGTCCGGAATGGCACGAGCCGCTCGATATTCGTCGTGAACGGCGAGTATCTGCGCCCGGACTTGTTGGATCCGCTGAATACCGGAGTCGGGATGACTTCCCGCGGCTGTGCGGTAATGCTCTGGAATGTGATCCGCTCCGCCGCGCGTTCCGCCGAGATGTCGGCCAGCTCCACGCCGGAAAGCTTTTCCGCTTCCTTGTAGGCTTTCTGCGACAGGCGCCCGTTTGTCGCGGACGACAGATGAAGCACCGCGTCGGCAGCCTGGCGCGCTGTCTCGAGCTTCGGCAGGCCGCTCTTGATCGGCTCGTCGTGGTAGACACCGCTGATGCGCTTCAGCTCTTCGTATTCTTCGGCTGCAGAGAAGCTGACGCCGTGCGCGCCGGTCTTGCCGACCTGCAGGTTCGGACCCAGCGTGATGTACTTGTCGTAAATCTTCGTGTAGTCACGCTCGATGATGCTCAGGTTCGGCATCGTCTTGCCGACGACCGCCTCCACTTCTCCCTTTGCCCAGTCGCGGACAAGGCCAAGCGGCTGGGAAATCTCGCTTTCCGAGTCATGGTTCAGCGGCGTGCTGACAAGGTCCTTGTAGACGCCCGGCAGATGGGTCTCCGCCATCCCTGAGAACACCTTTGCCAGCCCGCGGAAAATGTCCCAGTCGGTACGGGATTCCCAGAGCGGATTAACCGCCGGGTTGAACGGGTGGACGAACGGATGCATGTCGGTCGAAGACAGGTCGGTCTTTTCGTACCAGGTCGCCGCCGGCAGCACGATGTCCGAGTGAAGCGGTGTCGTCGTCATCCGGAAGTCGAGCGAGACAAGCAGGTCGAGCTTGCCTTCCACTTCGTCGCGCCAGATGATTTCTTCCGGCTTCACGTCCTCGTTCGGCCGCGCCATTAGCGCATCAGCCGTGCCGAGCAGGTGCTTCATGAAGTATTCCTGGCCCTTGGCGGAGCTTGAGATCAGGTTCGAGCGCCAGACGAACATCGTGCGCGGGAAGTTTTCCGGCGCCGCCGGATCCTCGATCGCGAACTTGACTTCGCGGCTCTTGATCTGATCCGCCGCCCGTTCGATGATTTCCTCATTTGTCGTCTTGCCTTCGTGGGCCGCCTCTTCGGCGAACAGCAGGCTGTTCTTATTGAACTGAGGATAGCTCGGCAGCCATCCGAGCCGCGCCGCCATGACGTTGTAGTCGGCCGGGTGGCGGTAGTCCAGCTTGTCGGCAAGCGGCGATTTCAGCGATTCGGTGTCGCCTTCCTCGTAGCGCCACTGCTCGGTGCCGAAGTAGAAGAATGACGTCCCGTTCTGGAGCCGGGCCGGCCCCTGCCAGTCCTTTGCGAAGGCGAGCGTCGACCAGCCCTCGATCGGCCGGCATTTTTCCTGTCCGACGTAGTGCGCCCAGCCTCCGCCGTTCACGCCTTGGGAAGCGGTGAGGATCACGAGGTTCAGGATCGAGCGGTAGATTGTGTCGGAGTTGAACCAGTGGTTGATGCCGGCTCCCATGATGATCATCGAGCGGCCGCCCGTGTCCAGAGCGTTTTGCGCGAACTCGCGGGCGATCTGCGTCACGACCGAGGCCTTGACGCCGGTGATGCGCTCCTGCCAGGCCGGCGTATAGTGCGACTCCGCGTCATCATAGCCTTTCGCGTCATACGGATTGTCCGTCCGGCTCACGCCATATTGGCTCATCATGAGGTCGTAGACGGTTGCTGAGTACTGCTCCGTACCATCCGCAAGGCGGACTTTCCGGGCCGGGATAACACGGCGGAACGTGCCGTCACCGGAGTCATCAAAGAACGGGAACTCGATCTCCTTCCATTCTTCGCCGTGGCCCTCTACGGTAAGTGCCGGCTCGATGCGCGTTCCGTCCTCCTTGTCGAGGATGAGATTCCACTTTCCGTCCTTTTCCCAGCGCTGGCCCATCGTCCCGTTCGGCACGACGAATTCCCCAGCCGCTTCGTCGAAGATCACCGGCTTCCACTCCGCGTTTTTCGTTTCGCTCCCGAAATCGCTTGCGCGAAGGAAGCGCCCGGCTTTCAGGGCATCTTCGTGCGGGTCGAGCAAAATCATGAACGGCATGTCCGTGTACTGCTTCGCATAGTCGATGAACATCTTTTCTTTCCGCTCCTGGTAGAACTCACTCAGGATCACATGTGTCATCGCCTGCGCGAGCGCGGCATCGGTGCCCGGGTGCGGCGCGAGCCAGTTGTCCGCGAACTTCACGTTGGCGGCAAGGTCAGGAGCGACCGAGACGACCTTCGTCCCCTTGTAGCGCACCTCCGTCATGAAGTGCGCATCCGGTGTACGCGTGAGCGGCACGTTCGAGCCCCACATCATGAGGTAGCCCGCGTTGTACCAGTCGGATGACTCCGGCACATCCGTCTGCTCGCCCCAGATCTGCGGCGAGGAAGGCGGAAGGTCAGCATACCAGTCGTAGAACGACAGCATCTCTCCGCCGAGAAGCGAGATGAACCGCGCGCCGGAAGCGTAGGAGATCATCGACATGGCCGGAATCGGGGTAAAGCCGGCGATCCGGTCCGGTCCGTATTTGCGGATCGTGTAGATGAGCTGCGCGGAAATCAGCTGCAGCGCATCATCCCAGGCGACACGGATGAGACCGCCCTTGCCCCGGACCCGCTTATAACTCATCGCCTTTTCCGGATTCTCGACGATGCTCGCCCACGCATCAATCGGGTGACCGTTGTTTTCAGCGAGCGCTTCGCGCCACAGCCTCCACAGCCGTCCGCGCATGTACGGGTACTTCACCCGGTGCGGGCTGTACTCATACCACGAAAATGTGGCCCCGCGCGGACAGCCGCGCGGCTCGAACTCCGGCATGTCCGGCCCGCAGGACGGATAGTCGATCTGCTGGTTTTCCCAGGTGATGACGCCGTTTTTGACGAACACCTTCCAGCTGCAGGAGCCCGTGCAGTTGACGCCATGCGTAGTCCTGACAACCTTGTCATGGGACCAGCGCTGACGGTACATGTTCTCCCAGTCCCGGCTTTTCTCCTCAAGGACCGACCAGTTCCCCGAGTAGCTCTCTACCGGCTTGAAGAAGTTCAGGCCATATCTTCTCTTTTTCATTCAACCGACACTCCTTTGTGGACAGGGCAATTGGACAGAATGCTAGTGGTACTATTCTGATAGTTTCATTATGGAGGTTTATGCCAACTCTTCCCATTAGGGAAAGACCTATCGGGCGGCGGGAAATCCCTTTATCGGACGGTGAAAAACGGGATTGGGGCAGATTCGCCAGGAAGATACCGGGGGACCGGACGGTCTTGTGGCAAGTTGGCTGCCCTTGTGGCAAGTTGGCAGTCCATGCGGCAACTTCGCAACCCATGTGGCAAGTTCGGAGTCCATGTGGCAACTTCGTAACCCATGTAGCAAGTTCGGAGTCCATGTGGCAACTTCGTAACCCATGTAGCAAGTTCGGAGTCCATGTGGCAACTTCGTAACCCATGTAGCAAGTTCGGAGTCCATGCGGCAACTTCGTAACCCATGTGGCAAGTTCGCAACCCATGTAGCAAGTTACAAGCCCATGCAGCAAATCCGAACCCCTTGCGGCAAACGGGAAAGTCGGATGCCGCCTCAATTTACGGGTTCCAGAAACAAAAAAGCCTCCCTTATCAAAGGGAAGCTTCACGTATCGGGAGTTCGGCCATCCGGCCTTTCTCGATCCGGACGATGCGGTCAGCGGTGCGGCGGGCTTCGTCCATGCTGTGGGTGACCATGAGAACCGGAATCTGCCAGTCCCGATGGATGCGCATCAGTTCGTTCCGGCAGCGCAGCCGGGTTTCGTCGTCGAGAGCGGAGAACGGCTCATCCAGCAGCAGCAGTTCCGGTTTCATCGCGAGCGCACGCGCCAGTGCCGTTCGCTGCTTTTCGCCGCCGGAGATTTCATGCGGGTACTTGTCCATAAGCGGCCGGATGCCGAGCAGCTCCGTAAGTTCCCTGACGTGAGACGGCTCAGGCTGCCCCGGCAGCCCAAACAGGATGTTCTCGCGGACAGTCATATGGGGAAACAGCGCATAGTCCTGGAACAGATAGCCGACGCGGCGGTCCTGGATGCGGAGCGGTTTCCCCCCTTCTTCCGCAAACACACGGCCGCCAAGCTCGATCCGGCCCATATCCGGCGAGACCGTTCCCGCCAGGCAGTTCAGGAAGGTTGTCTTGCCCGATCCGGACGGGCCGACGATTGCGACAATTTCCCGGTCCATCTTGAACTCGGCCTGCAGATCAAACTCGGGCAACTGTTTGGTGAATTCCGCTTTCAGCACAGCGATCACTCCCTTCCCCGTCTTCTGGATGTCTTTCTGCGCCAGCCGTTCAGCCAGGTGATGGCGGCAAGTCCGAGCAGCGTGATAAGGACGACCCAGAACATCGCCTCGCCGGTTCGTCCCGCCTCATAGGAAAAGTAGATGGCAAGCGGAACGGTGACGGTCTCGCCCGGGATGAACCCGGCGATCATAAGCGTCGCGCCGAATTCCCCCAGGCCGCGGGCAAATGCCAGGACGAGGCCTGCCAAAATACCCGGCCAGGCAAGCGGGAAGGTGACTTTCCGGAAAATCCGCCATTCGCTGACACCCATCGTGCGCGCGACGTTTTCCCATCTCGGGTCGACCTTCTCGAACGCCGCCTGCACACTCTGGTACATGAGGGGAAGCGACACGACGAACGAAGCGATCACCGCACCGGCCCAGGTGAAGACGACCCGGATGCCGAACCAGTCCTCAAGCAGTCGGCCGATGGGCCCGTTTACACCGAACAGCATGATCAGTCCGAATCCCACGACGGTCGGAGGCAATACGAGCGGCAGCAAAATCAGCGCTTCGGCTGCGCTCTTGCCCGGGAATTCCCTGCGTCCCATGAACCGTGCGAGGGCAATTCCCGTGACCGCCGCGAGCACTGTTGACAGCAGGGCGACGCGGAGCGAAAGCGCGAGCGGCGAAAGGTCAGGGACCGTCACTTGCCGTCCTCCGGCAACGCAAAACCGTAGTCCCGGATGACCTGACGCCCTTCATCCCCTGTAAGCAGTTCAAGGAAAGCTTCCGCGGCAGCCGGGTTTTCCGCCTGTTCTGCAATCCCCGCCGGATAAATGATCGGGGTGCCGCTGGCCGGAAGCTCACCCACAACCTCGACGTCTTCCGAAATAGCAGCATCTGACTGATAGATAATGCCGAGATCCGCATTGCCGCTTTCCGCATACGTCAGCACCTGCCGGGCATCCTTGCCGTAGACGAGATGCCCGTCCAGGCCGTCCCACAGTCCTGCTGCAGCAAGGGATTCCTTCGTATAAATTCCAAGCGGCACGCTGTCCGGCTGGCCGACGGCAATATTGCCTTCAGGACTCCCCAGAAGGTCCGTGACCTCACCATCAACAGTGTGTGCCGAAACGAGGACGAGCCGGTTCTCCGCGAACGGGACGACGGTATCAGTATCTATGTATCCCCCTTCAGCCGCCTTTTCCATGTCCGCATGGCTGGCCGACAAAAACAGGTCAAACGGTGCACCCTGTTCGATTTGCGCGCGAAGTTTCGTAGAGGAGCCGTAGTTGATGACGAGCTCGGTGTCAGGATGCGACTCCCTGAACGCCGGCTCCAATTCCCCGATGGCATCCATCAGGCTGGCGGCAGCCGAAATGCGGAGCGTCTCTTCCTCTTTCGCACCCGATGCGCTGCAGCCGGCGAGGAGCATTGCGGCCGCGGCAAGCGCGATGATCATTTTCATGCCCGTCCCCCCTTTTCTTAAAAAGTAGTCGAGCCCGCCCTGCTTGTCAAACCCACTCAGGGAATTCCCTGTATCCTTGCAGGACCTTCCCCGTCTTCCGGGATTTCCCTGCACCCTGTGCTATACTGATAGAAAAATCTGAAAGGATGGACTATCATGCCGGGACCCGCATTAAAGCAACTCCACGCTCACCACGCAATCCACCAGGGTGCGCTAACAGGCGCCATCCAGAAAACCGATGAAGTCAAGCGTCTCCTGAAAGCCGGGGAGGATGAGGTAGCGAAGATGGCGGCTGACCACCTTCTCGATTATTGGGAAACCCGAATTATCGCCCATGCCGATGCCGAGGAAGACGGTTTCTACCAGGAAATGGTCGGTTTGCATCCGGAACTGGAGCGCGCCGTCGTCCAGCTGACACGCGATCACGACCTGCTGAGAACCATCGCAAAGGACATCAGGAAGATGCTCTCGGAACAGGGTCTGACCCGGGATGTCATTCAGCAGTTCGAGGCGCTGATCGTGGTCAATGACATCCATAGCCGTGATGAAGAACGCATGCTGCTGGATGAGCCGAACCGATGAAAGCACAGGAGCGGACGGCTGTCATCGGGCGCAATGACCCGTGCCCCTGCGGCAGCGGAAAGAAATACAAAAAGTGCTGCGGTGCCGAAAAGGACCGCGAACGGCTGGAGCGGGAAATCGACCAAGCCATCGGACGCGTCCTCGAAGGCTTCTTCTCCTCCCATCCGACCCCATCCGAACTGCAAGACCTGACCTCCATGAGGCGTGAGGAAGGCGAAGTGCTCGCTTCCCTCCACGGAGAAGAAGAGGCCGGCATGATCATCGGCGATCTGTATTTTTTCCAGAAACGGGCCGATATCTGGAACGACTATGTCCGGGCGGCTGCCGAAAAAGAAAGCCGCCGGAAAGTCCGGTCGGTCCTGGAAAACTTCCTGGATCCCTTGCTCCTCACCCTCCGCGTAACGGAATCGGACATGCGCACTGTCCGTACTGAGGATGTACTGTCCGGTGACAGCTTCCATCTCGCCGCCGGTCCGTCCGTCCGTGCCCGCGCAGGCGATGTGCTGATCGGATTTTTCGTAAGGGACTCGAGAGCCGAGGGGCGTCTTTTTCCGCTCAACAGTCTCGTCACCGCAGAAGGTGCGGAAGAGGAGACGGTCGGAAAGCTGCGGCAGGCCGCTTCGGGGCAGAATGCACAGACATTTTTCCGGGCGCACCCCCTTGCCGCCTACAGACTGTTCGGCCATGTCATTGAAGAATCCGCGCTCCCGGAAAGCATCTCGGGGGCCGCGGAGGCGCTTGAGCGCTTTATGATTGAGAAAGACCTTAAAAATGACCGTATCATTGAAGGGTTTTTCCATTTCCTCGGCAGCAAGGGAGACGTCCCGGAAGGCGCCATCGCAGGGGCGGTATGGCACGCGATCCGCTCCGGTGCATTCGTACTCAACTGGTCGCTGGCCGAGACAGCCGGCCATTTCGGGGCGGATCCGGACACCGCCCGGCAATTCGCGCAGGAATTTGGCCATTTCATGGACGAGGCGGCGGCCCATGATGACGGTCAGAGCCCCGAATACGCACTTGGAGCCGGTACCGACCCGATGCCGGCAGAGTTCAGGAACTGGCAGATGTTCATGCACCTGAAATACGCGGAAGTTGCAGATGAAAAAGCGCTTCGGCGACTCATGGAAGCCTATGAAGACCAGCCATACTTGCCGCGTTCCGCCAGTGAGGAAGCGCAGATCCGGGCCTATGAGGCCTATCTCGCAAAAGATCCGGAGCTGCGTCGGAAAAAGGCACGGGAAGCCCTGCGGCTTGACCCGGAAAATGCCGATGCTCTCATGTTCCGGGCAGAGGAAACGGAAGATCCGGAAGAGCAGCTTGCCCTTCTGCACCGCGCTTCCGCTTCTGCTGAACAGCAGTTTGAGCCTGACATTGATATCGCGTGGGGATATGTGCCGAACCGGCAGTACCTGCGCGTGCGATTCCGGATCGCCATCCTCTTGTGGGAAACCGGGCGGACGGAGGAAGCATTTGATGTACTCTATGCTCTCCTTCAGCTGAATCCCGGTGACCACCAGGGGGCGCGCTATGTAGCGCTGTCGGCTCTGATTTCCCTCGGTCGGATGGACGAAGCGGAAAGCCTGATCGCCCATTATGAGGATCCCGACGCAGACAATGCCTTCTTTGCCTGGTTCCGTTGGGCAATCGAACGGAAAAAGAACCTGCTCTCCCCGGCTGCGGAAGGCGCATTCCGGATCGCCGAAGAGCAGAATCCTTACACGGTGAAGTATGTGCGTAACCGGCCAAACGGCGACCCGTATCCGAAAAACGCGGCGATCACGCCCCGTTCCCCGGAAGAGGCCCGCCTTATTTGGACGCTGCTTGAAAAAACTCTTTGAAAAAACGACTCACGCAATGCCTGCCAAGGCGCTGTGTGAGTCGTTTTCTTATTTGTCCTTGAGGTAATCAGGAGCCGCCGTCTCCCCCGCCTCCGGCCGAAGCCGCAGCAGCGGCCGCCGCGGCACCGCTCGATGCCATGATTGCCTGCTGGGCGCGGAGCACCTGCTCCACGGATGCGGCGATTCCGATGTGGGCCGCCTGCTCTCCTGTCGTCATTTCCATAAGTACAGACTGGATGGCCGCGGACAGCGCCATTTCTTTGTACCAGCGGAACAGCTTCATCTCCGAGAGGACCTTTGCCGTCTCCACAATGCGCTCTACCTGGGATTGTTCCACGTGGAACACTGTGAGAAGCCCGATTGCGGGGTAGTGAAGCGGCTTGACCTTCAGCCCTTCCGCCTTCAGCCGGTCGCGGATCTCGGAAGCCTTTGCCGACCTGCTCTCTTCATAAGAGGCATTGCCGTAGGTGATTGTCTGGGACATCCACTGCAGCTCGTTACCGAACCGGAAACCGCGCATCTTCAGGTCCTGATAATAACGGTGCATCACGTCCGCCAGCTCTGACGGACTGGCTGCCTGGCTGCCGAGCAGCACGGCAAATGTGTAGTCATCGTCAGATGTCAGGAAGCGGTGCCTCTGCTTCATCTCGTCATAGAGCATCTTCCCCGCAATCGCCTCACGGCGCGCCTCCCCTTCCTCATCCGAAAGCAGAGTCGCCGCCAGATAGGAATGGATCGTGTTCCTGAAGCCAAGTGCGTGGAGAATCTCCTGTTTCTCAAACAGATCGTCCGCCATCTCCTGCGCGCCCTCTCCCGATACGTCCAGCAATGCCGAAATCAGTGGGTGGAACTGGCCACGGACCGGAGAAAATAGGCCCGACCGCTTTTTCAGCGCATCGGCGACTTCCCGGAGCCTCCTTGCATCAAACTCCTTTTCTCCCAGCGCGTAAATCCCTGCGATTGACAGCAGCACCCTCTTATCGACCGTCCAGCTGAACAGGTTCACGAGCTTCGGATAAATCGTCTCATAGCGGTTTTTGATCATGGCTGTTTCCATTCGGATCACCCCTCATGACTGATATACGGACCGGTGCTGCGAGAGTTTCGTTTTTTATTGGCCGAGACCCGAAAGTACACGAATCGATCCTGAAAGTACACCATCTCGCTGCCCCACGCCGAGCAAAAAGGGCACCCCGGTCACCCCGGATGCCCTTCACACCTTATTCCGCCGGCACCGCGATGTTTTTCGCGGAGCTGATCAGTTCTTTAATCGGTTCCTTGTCCCCGCGGTGCAGGGCGTCGACGATGGCACTGCCGACGATGACGCCGTCCGCAGCCCGGCCAAAGTCCCGGACATGGTCGGGTGTCGAGATGCCGAAGCCGGCAAGGACCGGGATGTCCGCGATTTCCTTCAGCTGCTCCAGCCGGCCGTCGGTCGTCCCGCCGAAGCTGTCGCGGACACCGGTAATACCGTCGACGGTGACGGCGTAGATAAAGCCTTCCGCCGCCTCCGCGATTTTCCGGATGCGGTCTTCCGGAGCGGACAGCGGGATGAGGCGGATCAGGTCGATGCCGTTCATCCGGAGGCAGTCCTCGAGCGGCCCGCTTTCCTCAAACGGCACATCCGGCACGATGACGCCCGCAATGCCCGCCTCCTGGCAGTCGTTTGCGAATCCGGCCATGCCGTAACTGAGTACCGGGTTCAGGTAAGTCATGAAGATGATCGGGATGTGCACGTCTTCACGGATCGCCTTCACTTCTTCGATGACCGCCTTCAGTGTCGTGCCTGCCGCGAGTGCGCGGAGACCTGCTTCCTGGATGACGGGACCGTCCGCAGCCGGGTCGGAAAACGGGATGCCAAGCTCGACTGCCGTCGCGCCCGCTTCCTGCAAGAACAGGAGGTCCTCCTTGAGGCGGCCGAGCCCGCCGTCTCCCGCCATGATGTACGGGACAAATGCGCAGCCGCCGGATTCACGTGCCTTAAGGATCGCTTTTGTGATCTCAGACATTTCCGTTTCCTCCCTTCAGCGCATCGCGCACGGTGATGACATCCTTGTCGCCGCGGCCGGACAGGCAGATGACGACGATCTGGTCCGTGGACATGCCGGAGGCCAGCTCGACGGCATAGTGCACGGCGTGCGAGCTTTCGAGCGCAGGCAGGATGCCTTCCTTCCGGCTGAGCATCTTGAGCGCTTCGAGGGCCTGTTCATCCGTGACCGATGAGTAGGTCACGCGCCCCGTGTCGCGGAAGTGCGAATGCTCGGGACCGGCGCCCGGGTAGTCAAGCCCGGCGGAGATGGAATGGGCCTCATTGATCTGGCCCGCTTCATCCTGCAGAAGGTACATGTAGGCGCCGTGCAGCGCGCCCGGGCGGCCGCCGGTGAGCGCCGCGGCATGCTTGCCGGTTTCAATGCCGCTGCCCGCGGCCTCGACGCCGTGGAGGGCAACACCCGCGTCATCCACAAACGGGTGGAACATGCCGATCGAGTTGCTGCCGCCGCCGACACAGGCGACGACCGCATCCGGCAGGCGCCCTTCCTTCTCAAGGATCTGGCGACGGGTCTCGACGCCGATCACCCGCTGGAAATCCCGGACGATTTCCGGGAACGGATGCGGTCCGAGTGCAGAACCGATGACATAATGTGTATCGGAAACGTTCGCCACCCAGTAACGGAGCGCCTCATTGACTGCGTCCTTCAGCGTTCCGGAACCCTGGTCGACCGAGACGACGGACGCGCCCAGCAGTTCCATCCGGAAAACGTTCAGTTCCTGCCGCCGGATGTCCTCCTTGCCCATGAACACGAGACATTCCATGTCGAGCAGCGCGCAGGCGGTCGCGGTGGCCACGCCATGCTGCCCCGCTCCGGTCTCCGCGATGATCTTCGTCTTGCCCATCCGCTTGGCGAGAAGCGCCTGGCCGATCGCGTTGTTGATCTTGTGCGCGCCGGTATGGTTCAGGTCTTCTCGCTTCAGGTAGATTTTCGCGCCGCCCGCGGCTTCCGTCAGGCGTTCCGCGAAGTACAGCGGGTTTTCGCGCCCGACATAGTCTTTAAGATAGTGATCCAGCTGTGCCACAAACGCCGGGTCTTTTTTTGCTTCCCGGTATGCCGTCTCAAGTTCGAGAAGTGCCGGCATGAGTGTCTCGGGGACGAAGCGGCCCCCGTACTCGCCGAATCGGCCGGTTTCATCGGGTGCGCTGTATGCGACCTTCTCTGTTGTGTTTGCCATCAGGCTTCTCCCCTTTCCTTCACAGCACGGATAAACCCGCGGATCAGCTCCGGATCTTTCCGTTTTTCCCGTTCCACGCCGCTCGATACGTCGAGTGCAAACGGGGTCGTCTGTCTGACCGCCTCCGCCGCGTTGCCGGCGTTGAGTCCTCCTGCGATGATCGTCCGTTCGCTCGGGATGCCGGCTTCGGCAAGAAGCGACCAGTCGAACACGTTCCCGCTTCCGCCGCGGAAGTCGGTGCCCGGTGCGTCAAACAGATAGTAGTCCACGTCATATTGGGCCGCCCGGCGGACGTCCTCCGCCGTCCGGACTGAAAATGCCTTGATCGACGGCAGGCCGATTTCCCGGATCTGCTCCGGTGTCTCATCGCCGTGGTACTGGACATAATCAAGCGGGACATTCCGGTAGACGGTTTTCAGTTCTGCCGCGTCCGGATTCACAAACACGCCCACTTTCATGACGTTCTCCGGCACACGTGCCGCCAGCTCCGCCGCCCATTTCATGTCGATGCGCCTCCGGCTTGGGGCAAAGACGAAGCCGATGGCGTCTGCCCCCGCATCAACGGCGGCTTTGACATGCTCGGCTTCCATGAGCCCGCAGATTTTCACCTTCGTCATGGCCGGAGCACCCCTTCCGCTTCGCGGTAGGAGCGGATCGCCGCACCCGGGTCGCCGCTCCGCATGAGCGATTCGCCGACGAGGATGGCGTCCGCGCCGTTTTCCCGGACTTGTGCGGCGTCCTCCGGCGACATGATCCCGCTTTCCGATATCAGATATCGCCCGGGTTTTTTGCCGGCGCGTGCCGCAAGCCGTGCCGTGTTGCCGAGGTCGACGCTGAATGTCTTCAGGTCGCGGTTGTTGATGCCGATAAATGCCGGGTCCAGTTCAAGCGCGCGGTCCATTTCTTCCTCGTCATGCACTTCGACGAGGACGTCGAGCCCTGCTGACACTGCATGGGCATGCAGTTCCCGGAGCCGTTCCTGGGGCAGTGCCGCGACGATCAGGAGGACGACGGAGGCGCCCGCCTGGAGCGCGCGGTCGATCTGCAGCTCATCGATGACGAAGTCCTTGCAGAGGATCGGGATCCGTACGGCTTCAGCCACCGCGGCCAGGTCCTCGTAGGAGCCCTTGAAGAATGCTTCTTCCGTCAGGACGGAGATGCAGGATGCCCCGGCCTGTTCATAGCGGAGCGCCTGCTCGGCGGGGTCCGCGTCGGCGTTGATGACGCCCTTTGACGGGGAGGCCCGCTTCACCTCTGCGATGACGCCCAGGCCGTCCCTTGCATCAAATGCGTCCGACAGTCGCGGCCTGCTGTGCCGGATTGCCGGTGTTGCCGGGATTTCTTCCCTCAGGGAGGGGAGCCGTTTCCGTTTTTCTTCAAGAATATCGTCCAAAATCGTCATGGCGTGACCGCCTCCTTTGCCTGCTGGTGGAACCGGATGACGGATTCCAGCTTTTCCATCGCTTTTCCGGACAGAATGATGTCTTTTGCAAGTTCAACGCCTTCTTTTGCTGTTTCCGCGCGTCCTGCGGCAAACAGGCCGATACCCGCATTGAATGCGACGGCATCGAATTTCGGGCCGCGGGCGCCGCCGAGGACCGAGCGGAGGATTTCCGCGTTTTCCCGGCCGTCCCCTCCCTTGAGGGCGGACAATGGTGCGGACTCGAGTCCCACGTCTTCAGCTTCGAGCGTGAACGGGATCAGGTCGCCGTTGTCCAGCAACACGAAGTCATTCGGTCCCGCAAGAGAGGCCTCATCCATGCCGCCGGCTCCGCAGACGACGATCGCGCGCTTTCGTCCTTGCATCCGGAGAACCGACGCATAGTTCATCGTGAAGTCTTTCCGGCTGATGCCGGTGAACTGCGATGCCAGCGGGACCGGGTTCGTCAGCGGACCCGTCAGGTTGAAGATCGTGCGCCGCCCGAGGCGTGCCCGGATCTGTCCGATGCGCTTCATTTTCGGATGGAGACGAGGCGCAAAGAGAAAAGCGATGCCTTCTTCGCGCAGCTGCCTGGCCGCCTCTTCCATGTCCTGTTCAAGCCCGAGGCCGAGTGCCTCCAGCACATCGGAGCTGCCCGAACGGCTGGAGATTTTCCGGTTGCCGTGCTTTGCGACCGGAACGCCTGCTGCGGCCAGGACGAATGCCGACGTCGTGCTGATGTTGAAGCTGTCCGACCCGTCGCCTCCCGTTCCGCAGTTGTCGGTGTAAGGGGCTGCCGGGACTTCCGGTGTAATCGCCATGCCGCGGGTCACCTCGGCAAGCGCCGCCACCTCATAGGCCGTCTCTCCCTTGTCTGCAAGCGCCGCGAGAAATTCGCCGACCTCTTCTTCCGGCGTGCGCTCATCAAACATGAAGAGCGCGGCTTCAGTCATTTCCTCGTAGCTCAGATCGTTACCGTTCCGTACTTTCTGTGTGAACTCTCTCATCTCTGCTCCACTCTCCTCTGCTCTCTATCGTGTCAAAGTCCGGGAATCCGCTGGGGTCCGGCTGTTTTCTGTTCGTTGAAGGCCTTGGCCTCTTCCAGGAAGGCGGCGAGCAGCCGCTCTCCCTTTTCCGTTCCGACCGATTCCGGATGGAACATGAGCCCGTAGACCGGATGGCGGTCGTGGCGCACGGCCATGACTGTGTTGTCGTCCATCGAGTAGGCATCCGCATGCAGGACTTCCGGCAGCGCCCCTTCGTCAAGTGCAGCCGAGTGGCAGCACATCACCCGGAGCGGCTGCGGCAGATAGGCGAACAGTCCGCCCCGCTTGTGCCGCACCATGGCCGGCTTGCCGTGCCGGATCTGGGTATGCCTGCTTTTTCCTTCGCCATAGGCGGCCGCGATGATCAGCTGGCCGAGCGAGACGCCGAGAATCGGAATTTCCGCCCCGAACTCCCGGACGATCTCGATCGATTCCGGCCAGTCCTCAGGGCTCCCCGGCCCGGAAGACAGGATGATCGCAGACGGGTCGAAGCGCTCGACCTTCGACAGTGTCGCAGCCTTGGCGTCCAGGATGCCGATGTCCTCGCCGAGCACGGCGAGGGCGCCGGACAGGTTCTGGGTGAACGAGTCTTCATGATCGATCAGCAAAATCATTTGACCACCTCCGTGAGCGAACGGGCTTTGTTCGCCGTCTCCTTGTACTCCAGTTCCGGGCGGGAATCATGGACGACCCCGGCTCCTGCGCGCACCGAAGCGATGCCGTCCTTGATGAAGAAGGTCCGGATGGCGAGCGCCATATCCATGTTGCCGTTAAAGCCGATGTAGCCGACCGAGCCTCCGTACAGGCCGCGTGGTGACGGCTCCAGGCGGTCGATGAGCGCCATCGCCCTGCCCTTCGGCGCGCCGGTCACGGTGCCTGCAGGCAGGCATGCCCGGATGGCATCAAACGCATCCGCTCCCTCTTTCAGCTGTCCCTCTACTTCAGAAACAAGATGCATGACGTGCTCATAACGGACAACTTCCTGGTAGGCAGTCACCTTGACCGTCCCCGGAACCGCCGCTTTCGCGATGTCGTTGCGTCCGAGGTCGACAAGCATGTCGTGTTCGGCCAGCTCTTTCGGATCGGCGAGCAGCTCCGTCTCCAGCGCACGGTCTTCTTCACGGTTTTTGCCGCGCCGCCGGGTTCCGGCAATCGGGTTCATCGAAAGGATTCCGCCCTTCGCTTTCACGACACTTTCCGGGGAGGTCCCGACGATGACCGTCTCTTCCAGGTCGATGATATACATGTACGGCGAGGGATTGCGCCGGCGGAGCCGTCGGTACAGGCCGAACGGGCTGCCGGAAAACGGCGCGCTCAGGTCGCGGGACAAAACCACCTGGTACAGCTCGCCTGCCGTGATGGCATCGATCCCCTGCCGGACCGCTTCCTCGAAGGCTTCTTTTTCGGTGTCAGATGTGAACTCGCCTAGTGTGAAGGCTTCCGTTTCCGGATTGCCGCCGGACACGATCTGGGACTCGACCCGGTCCAGCTCATCATCCGCGGGGCCGTCCCCGAGATCGGTGCGGACGATCGAGACCGTGCCTTCCAGATGGTCGAAGACGATGACCGTGCTGTAGACGTTCAGGAGAACATCCGGCCCCGCACCGCCGGCTGCCTTGTGCTCTCCCGCCCCGTAACCGATTGCCCCGACTGCGCCTCCCGCAAACGGGAAGGCTTCCGGAGAAGCGACCCTCGGCAGCAGCCGCTGGAGAAGCCCGAGCGGCTCGCCCTCGTGCCGGAACACCCGGCCCGTCCTGCAGTCCTGCTCTTCTAGGACATCTCCCTCTGCGCGGTATGTCTTCACCGGATCCTGCCCGATGTAGGAATAGCGACCCGGCCCGTCATGTGCACCCGAGCTTTCCAGCATAAACTTCCTCCGGCCCTTCAGCCTGCCGAAGACGGCCACCGGCGTCAGCGCATCTGCTGAAATCCTCCTGACGGCCACCCGTCCCGACTCTGTCTGTTCCCTGACTGTGCTCATCTCTGCTCAGCTCCCTTATCTTTGAAAATCAAAAAAGTCCCCCGCAACAGGCACAGCAGTCCTGTTGCGGAGGACGGAAAAAATCCGCGTTGCCACCTCCGGTTGGGGCAGATCGCCCCCTCTCGGCCATGCCGCAGATTGCGGCACGTTCCCTTAACGCGGGAAGAACGTCCGCCGGGCCGGGGCCGCGGCGGCTCTCGTAAGTCCATTCGCATGCGGGGCGCTCCGGCTTCCACCTGCCGCCGGCTCTCTGGGCCGCCTGACGCATGCTACTCCTCTTACTCTGCAATTTCTCTGCTATGCTCAGCTCAACTCAGCTCTTTGATCCAAGGGCGATGCCGCTCCCGGCACCTTCTGCCCCTCACGGACTAAAAAGTTAACACTCATCTTACATTGTTTTGAAAATACCGTCAAGTCTGTTTTCAAAATTTCTTCCGGTCCCGTTAATCCAGTTCCGCAATGGCCTCTGCAATCTCATCCTGGATCGGCGTGACGGAGCTCGCCAGATAGTTGTTGAACAGGATCGAGAAGATGTACTTTTCACCGTTTTCCGCGGTCACGTAGCCCGAAAGCGTCGAGACGCCGGTGAGCGAGCCGGTCTTGGCCTTCACATTCTCCGCCGCCTCGGTGTCCTTCATGCGGGTGCGGAGCGTGCCGCCCGTCATCCGGTCCGGATGGCCCGCGACAGGAAGAGAGTTAAGGAAGACCGGGAACCATGGTTCAGCCTGAACTTCATAGAGAAGGGCGGACAGCTGCTCCGCAGTCACAAGGTTTTTGTGCGACATGCCGGAACCGTCACGCAGGCGCATGCCTTCTGTGTCGAGTCCGTATCCGACAAGAACATCCTCCATCACGCCGATTCCGGCATCCCACGAGCCTTCACCCGCAGCCGCGCGTCCGATCTCCTTCACGAGCACTTCCGCGTGGCCGTTGTTGCTGAGCTTCATGAACGGGATATACAGCTCGCTGAGCGGCATCGACTGCTTCGATGTGAGGGCGGCCGCGCCTTCAGGGGTTTCACCTTCGGAAAGCTTCCCGGATACCTTGATGCCCTCCCCTTTCAGTGCCTGTTTGAACAGGTCAAGCGCATACATCGTCGGATCCTCGACGGCCGTCCAGGAGCGCGAAGCGGTCGCGCCGACCGGGATCGTTCCCGTGATCACGATGTTATTCGTGCCGTGCTCGCGGGTGATGGAAATCGATTTCTTTCCGTCTTTGCCGACGGTCTCGGCCCGGTTTTCAATTGTCACGGATTCCGTAAACGGATCGAGCGTGACTTCCGCCGCGGCACCCGCTTCCTTGGCCGGATTGACGTTCACGATGACGGTGCCCGCATCATAGTCGGTGTTCGGCGAAGCGGTCAGCGCCGACACGCCGGCTCCTGTGTAGTTGTGCTCATCCGACCAGTTCAGGTCCTCCGACAGCAGCACGTCATCATACCAGCTGTCATCCGCGACCAGGTTGCCGTGTACTTTCTTGACGCCCTTCGCCTTCAGGTCCTTGGCAAATTGGGCAAAGTCCTCCTTGAGAAGCGTCGGATCGCCCTTTCCGCGGAGATACAGGTCACCCTTCAAGACGCCGCCGGGATTCAGCCTGCCTGTGTGCAGGACATCTGTCGTGAACCGGTGGTCCGGCCCGAGCACTTCAAGTGCCGCAACGCCTGTCAGGATCTTCATGTTCGATGCGGGATGAAGCAGCAGATGGTCCGTCCGATTGAAAACGGTCTTCCCTGTCGAAGCATTCGTTACATTGACCCCAACTGTGGCGCCGTCCAGCCTCGGATCATCCAAAATTTCACTCAGAGCATTGCCGAGTTCGGCATTTTCATCAGTCGCGACGGCGGGCTGCAGGCCGGGTGCGGCACCTGCGGGTACGAGAAGAAGTGCGGAAAGCGTCATTGCGGTTAGCCATTTTTTCTTCGTGGCCGGCATGGGACATCCCCCTTTGGAATGAGTTTGGACCAGTTTATCAATAAAATTCTGAATTCTCTATCTTATGATTGGCTTATTTTGCTCTTGCATGAGCGGGAGAAAAGTCCCGGCCGCAGACTAAGCGCCGGCCGGATGGGTATAGTGAAAACAGTGGAGGAGGCGATGCTTGATGGCAGCAGACATCCAATCCGAGCAGCTGACGATTGCCCTCGTCCGGCAGCTGAAGGAAGGCGACCGGAAGGGTTTTTTAAAGCTGTTTCTGGATCTGCGTCCGTATGACCAGGCCGTACAGTACATGGAAATACCGAAAAAGCACCACCCGCTGATTCTGGAATGGCTCGACCTTCCGGCTATTACGGAGATGCTGCCGTACCTGGAGCCGGAGGACCAGATGGAGTTCATCCGCTCCCTCGGCCCCGACAAAGCCATCCCGGTCCTCGATATGATGCAGAACGACGACCTTGCCGCGATGCTGACGGATCTCTCGCCGGAAGAGATCGACCAGCTGACCGGGCAGATGCTCAAGGAAGAGGCGGAAAGCGTCCGCAAGATCCTCGACTACCCTGCGGAGACGGCCGGCCGCATCATGACCAACCGCTTTGTCTGGGTGCACGAGGACTACACGGTCGGGCAGACGGTCGAAAAGCTGAAAAACTACAGCGACTACGCGGAATACCTGAACTATACATACGTCATCAACAGCGACAAGCAGCTGATCGGCGTTTTGTCGTATCGCCAGCTGCTCCTGACCGACGCGGACACGCCCGTCCGGGACATCATGTCCCGCCGCGTCATCTCGGCGAACGCGCGGACCGACCAGGAGGACGTAGCCAAGCAGTTTGCACGCTATGACTTTGTCGCGGTTCCTGTCACGGATGACGACAATGTCCTCGTCGGCATCATCACCGTTGATGACGTGATCGATGTCATCGTCCAGGAAGCGGATGAGGACATCGAGATGCTGATGGCGAGCGGGAAACAGATCGACTTCCGGACAAAACCGGTGACCGCCGCCATGCGCCGTCTGCCGTGGCTGATTTTGCTGCTTTTTATCGGGCTTGTGTCCGGGAGCATCATCAGCGGATTCGAGGATACGCTCAACCAGGTGGTCGCCCTCGCGTTTTTCATGCCGCTCATCGCCGGCATGACCGGGAACACCGGCACACAGTCGCTCTCGCTCATCGTCCGCGGCCTCGCGACGGAAGATTTGGACATGAAAACGGCAATCCGGGTCGTGCTCCGTGAACTGATGGTCGGTATCCTCATCGGTGTCATCTGCGGCGTGCTGATCTCGATTATCGCCTTTGTCTGGCAGGGCAGCTTCATCCTCGGCATCGTGGTCGGCGCATCGCTCGTCATTACGCTTATTATCGGGACGCTCGCGGGCACGATTATCCCGCTCGTCCTCAGCCGGTTCAAATTCGATCCGGCCGTGGCAAGCGGCCCCCTCATCACGACTGTGAACGACATTCTCTCGCTCCTGATCTACTTCGGGATCGCGACGATGTTTTTGAACTACCTGACGTGAGTATGGCAAAAGCCGCTGACGTCCCATTACGGGGACTTCAGCGGCTTTTTGATGGAAGGAATCCGACTCCTTCTTAAGTTGTGTGGGCATAGCACCCAGTTCCCGTTCAGAAACACTCGCGCATCCTCATCGCTCGTAACGGACAAACCACCCATTGCCGTTTTCCTCCATCGCCGTGCCAGCCCAGCCATCGGCTAGCAGCGCCTGCTGGCCGGTGATGTCATCCATCGGAATTTCCCGGGTTTCCATCCGCTGCCGCTCCGGCGCCTTGAGGTCTTTAAAGAAAACGTACCGGAGCTTGCCGCCATATTTCTCCTTGAGCGCGCGGACTTCGAGCCCCTGCCTGAACTTGTCCTTCAGGCTCGGAATGTTTCCCGGCATCACTGTCGAGCAGACGTAGCGGTAACGCTCCGCGTCCACGCGGTCCATGAGCACCAGGCCCATGAGTGTCTGGAGCGAAAAGCCCCGCCACTTCGGCGAGACGGCAGAGATTTCCTGATAGATGACCTTGCCGATTTCCTCCTCCGGCACGCCGACGTCGCGGCCGAGCCCTTCATGGTCATTGTCCGGGACGAGCATTGCGCGCCAGGCGATCATCTCCCCGTCCGCGTACACACCAATCATCTCTCCGTTGCCGTCCAGGATAAAGCGGAACTCCTCCTCTGTCAGCGGCTGCAGGCGCTCCTTAACCTCAAGGGCCCCGATGACCTGTTCCTGGAGATCGAGGATTTCCGGCAGCTGTTCCGCAGACAGCTTGCGCATCCGGATGGGCTGCCCGTTTTTCAGTTCTCCCTCAAAAACGATGTTCTTCATCACGATCCCTGCCTTCCTTCCCCAATCGTACTTTACAAAGGATACCCTGAAAAGTATCTTTGGGATAACAACGGGAAGGGGTTGGGGAAATGGGGAAAACGACAATCGGCCAGATTGGCCTGCCGGCGCAGGATATCGGAAGGGCTGCTGCATTTTATGAGAAAAAGCTGGGGCTGCCGCTCTGGTTCAGGACGGAACGCATGGCGTTCTTTGACTGCGGCGGTGTCCGGCTCATGCTGACGGTGCCGGAGCACGACGCCTTCGCGTCAAACGGCTCGGTCATCTATCTGGATACGGACGACATCCATGCGCGGGCCAGAGAGCTGCAGGAAGCCGGCGTCCCATTCATGGGGGAGCCGCACATCGTCGCGAAAATGGGCGGTACGGAAACGTGGATGGCGTTTTTCGCGGACACGGAAGGCAACCACCTGGCGCTCATGAGTGAAGTGCCTGCGGACGGGGCGGCACAGTGACCAGCACACCGGACAGGCGTTTCCTGCCGGTGTTTTTCATTGCATCAAAAAAGAGCCGGAAAATCCGGCTCAAGAAATTGGTCACCACTGATTGTTTTTGTATTTCCTGTAGTAGTTGATCTGGCGCGCCAGCATAAAGAACGGGCGCTTCCGGTGTTTGTCGCCTTTGTAGAACAGCGGGTTGCCCCACTTTCCTTCCCTGAGCAGACGGCGCACTTCCCGGTTGATCTCCTGATTGTCGACGAATGTCTTCAGGACGATTTTCGGCACGACCGTGAACAGGAACTCGGTGTTCAGATAGGTCAGTTCCTTTTCCTTCCCGCGGATCACGTCATCGACCAGGTAGCGGGCCATGTTGTGGCCGTTGGCCGTCGTGTAGTAGCTGGAGCGGCCCTGGCGGATGTTCACTTCGAATACCTTGAATTTGCCGTCCCGGACGTCATATTTCAGGTCGAAGTTGGCGAATCCCCGGTAGCCGACCGCCTCCAGGAAGCGCTGCAGCTTCTGCATGAGCGCCTCATCATAGCGAGTGACGAGCGCCGTGTAGTTGCCGATTGCGGTGACAGTATGCTCCTGCAGCACCACCTGCGCGAGCGTGCCCAGTTCGGCCTTCCCTTTTGAGTTCACATAGAAGACGGAATCCCACATGTAGGTGTCATCGCCGGGGATGAAGTCCTGGATGATCAGGTCATCCTTGTAGCCCGATGCGTTCACTTTGTCGATCACGGCCAGGAGCTCATCGGGCGTTTCGACGCGGTACACCTTCTGCTGGCCGTCGAACTTGTTCTTATAGTACTCGACGCCGTTGCTCGGCTTGACGATGGCCGGATACCGGATGTCCGTGTTGAACCGGCCCTGTTCGCGGCAGCTGTAGAAGTACGTGTCCGGCGTATCCAGGCCGTGCTCGTCGCAAAGCCGGTAAAAGTTTTTCTTCACGAGCAGGTTGTTCATCAGGTCTTCGGAGATGTAGTTGAACACATACCACTCGCTCAGCTTTTCCTGGTTTTCGATGATGAGCCGGACATAGAAGTCGTTCGTGCCGATCAGCAGAAGCTGCCGGCCTTCTTTTTTATACTTTTTGGCCACACGTCCGAGGATCGAGACGAAGGCGCCCTTGTCCCACAGCGCGGAATCGTATTCGATCGCCTGCGGGATGGTGCTCATGCTGGTGAATCCCATCGGCTCCTTCCCGACCAGGACGGGGTGGATGCCGTACTCTTCATGAAACGAAATTGACATATTGTAGGCATTTATATCGGTGCCCACGATGACCGGCAAGAAGTTGTGTTGCATGGTTTCCTCCAAAATTATGTATTGCAGCCCATTTAAGGAAGATAAGCGGAGCCGCTTTAAATGTGGTTGCGCCGTCGGGAAACCGGCCGCATTCCATAGTAAAGATACCCGGCGGCCCGGACAATATGCCATCCTTCCCAATCGTCCGGGCACCAATTATAGAATCATATCAAATTCTGCATTCAGCTGTCCCTTTCCAGCCTGCCCATCGCGGGAAACAAAAATCCCCGGACCGCCTCATGGTCCCGGGGATGGAGATGCTCAGACGACTTTTGCGCCAAGCGTATTCGTAAAATGTTCCAGCGCCCATTCATGTCCGGCCGGGTTAAAGCTGGCCACCGCATCTTTGTGGATGGTGATGGAAAAGCCTTTGTTGTAGGCATCCACCGCGGTGTGGAGCACGCAAATATCCGTGCAGACGCCGACGATGTGAAGTTCCGTAATGCCCCGCTCGCGCAGTTTGATCTCCAGGTCGGTTCCCGCGAATGCGCTGTAGCGGGTCTTGTCCATGTAATGGACATTTTCATCATGCCGATGGGCTTCGAACACCGCCTGGAGTTCCCCGTAAAGGTCCCGGCCTTCGGTGCCGGCGATGTTGTGCGGCGGGAACAGCTTGCTTTCCGGATGGCAGGTGTCGCCTTCTTCATGCCGGTCGATTGCGAAGACGACATAGTCCCCCCGCTCCAGGAATTCGCGGGTCAGCCGCACGACTTCCCCCTCGATCGCCTGTCCGGGCTTGCCGCAGGTCAGCTTACCGTCATCGGCGACGAAGTCGATCGTGTAATCTACATTCAGCAAAGCTTTCATATCCATACCCCTTCCATGGACCGCATTTCCTATCATCATATCAGGGAAGCAGATGACCTGTCATGACACAGCCAAACAAGAAACCCCTGCCGCAAAACGGGCAGGGGCGGATGGCTCTTATTTTACTCCGGCGGCTTCCTTTTCCATCTTCATCGTGCCGTGCTCGGCAAGGTGCTGATGCCAGGAGAAGGCTTTCTCGAGAACATGAGGCGTCTGGCCGCCGCGCTCGAGCGCTTCCTGGTAGTACGCCCAGAGCTGCTTTTTGTAGTCCGGATGCACGCAGTTTTCGATGATGAGCGGAACGCGCTCACGCGGTGCAAGGCCGCGGAGGTCCGCGTAGCCCTGTTCAGTGACGACGACGTCCACGTCATGCTCGGTGTGATCCGTATGTGAGACGAATGGCACGATGCTGGAGATGTTGCCGCCTTTGGCAACCGACTTCGTGACGAAGATCGCGAGGCGCGCGTTCCGTGCAAAGTCGCCCGAGCCGCCGATGCCGTTCATCATTTTCGTGCCGGACACGTGCGTGGAGTTGACGTTTCCGTAGATGTCGAACTCAAGTGCCGTGTTGATCGAGATCAGGCCGAGTCGGCGGATCACTTCAGGGTGGTTTGACATTTCCTGAGGGCGCATGATCAGCTTGTCGCGATACTGTTCAAAGTTGCCGAAGACCTGCTTCATCTTCTCGTCGGAAAGCGTGATTGAGCAGCACGAAGCAAAGTCGACCTTGCCGGCATCGATCAGGTCGAATACCGCATCCTGAAGCACTTCCGAATAAACTTCAAGATTCTTGAACTCGGAGTCGATCATGCCGTGAAGGACGGCATTGGCCACGCTGCCGATTCCCGACTGGAGCGGGGCGAGCGTTTCGTCGAGGCGGCCGAGCTCGATTTCCTTGCGGAGGAAGTCCAGCAGGTGGTCTGCCATGATCTTTGTTTCCTCATCCGGCTGGACGATTGTGGACGGGGAATCCGCCTGCTCAGTAAAGACAATTCCGCGGATCAGCTCAGGATCCACTTTGATGCCCGGCACGCCGATGCGGTCATCCGCTTTTTCGAGCGGAATCGGTCCGCGTGCACCCTGCTTGCCCGGCTCATAAATATCATGGATGCCTTCCAGAAGCGGGGTCTGGGCCATATTGATTTCTACAATGATGTTTTTCGCATGAGTGGCAAAGAGGGACGAGTTGCCGACGGATGTCGTCGGAATGATCGTGCCGTCTTCCTTGACCGCTACCGCTTCGACAATTGCAAAGTCGATCGGCCCCATGACGCCCGAGCGCACAAGCTCAGCCGTATGGGAAAGATGCTGGTCAACGAAGAACATATCGCCGGCATTGATGCTTTTGCGCATCGTCGGATCCGCCTGGAACGGAAGGCGCTTGTTGACGATGCCCGCCTCGGCGAACAGCGTGTCGACGTCCGAACCGAGGGAAGCCCCGGTAAAGACGTTCACTTTGAAGCCATTCTCTTTGGCACGGTCAACCAGTGCGAACGGAACCGCTTTCACGTCACCTGCACGGGTAAAGCCGCTGAGGCCGAGCGTCATGCCGTCCCCGATCCAGGAAGCTGCCTCCTCAGGGGTCACAACACGATTGCGCAATGCTTCGTTTTCAATGCGATCAAGTTGAATGTTAGTCATCGTATAATCAACCTCTTCTGAAAGTTTTAGTTGGAATTAGGAGCAAGTATAAATTATCTTATTCTCATTATTCCCTAAAACGCTTTCATGGAAGAGGTTTTTGGTCAGAAAAGCCGGTTTCATGTTTTACCCACAGAAAAATGTGACTAAAACCGCACAATTTCAGTATCCTAGAATTTTCCTGAAATAACTGGAATAGGATTGACTCACCGGAACGCGGTCTCCGTTGTCCATCTCCAGCAGGAACGTCGAGTGCGAGTCCGGATAGATTTCCCTGATGTGATGGACGTTCACGATAAATGAACGGTGGCAGCGGACGAACATATCCCTCGGAAGAACATACTCGAATTCCTGGAGCGTATTTTTATGGGTGCCCGTCAGGCTTTTTGTGACGACCTGCGTCTTGCGGTCCTTTACTTCAAAGTATTTGACGTCTCCGAACGGCACCGGCTTCCAGCCGTCTTCCGTTTTGATGGTCACGACCGACTTGCCTTCGGTGTAGGTCGGATAAACAGCGAGTACCGTTCCCTGCAGTTCTCCGCCCTGATGGAATGGCACGGCCATGCCATGGTACGGGACGCCGAACACTTGGCGGTCGATGAATTCGGATTCCTTCTGTCCGGAGGAAAGTGCCTTGTGGGCAATCGTTCCTTCCTTTACCGGATCGCCCGGCCGGATTTTCAGATCGACCCGTTTGCTTGGACGGTAATAGATATATTGTTCGGTATCGGTGACACCGATTGAAATTTCATCGGAGAACAGTTCTCCCAGCACATCAAGCAGTTCTTTTTCTGTAAATTTTTCCACTCCGTCACCTTCCTCCGTTTTTCATTGTTCCCATTATAACGAAAACAGTCACCCGCGCCTATACAGCCGGCGTGGTTATGGATAACAATTATTATTTTGGTTCTTTGTACATATAAAAGGCTCCCGGGAAGGCCCGAACATCGTTGGGCGTTCCGGGGAGCCGATCAAAGAGCTGCTTCTGTCCAATGATCTTATTCGTAGAACGACTCAGGGATGGCATCGAATTTGCGCCGGTGGTAGAGCAGCGGTTCTTTCCCATGGTTATCGATGTGCTTGACTTGGCCGATGAGGATGCGGTGGTCGCCGCCCCCGACCGTTGTATGCATGCCGCAATGAAGAACGCCTGCTGCACCTTTGATGATCGGCAGGCCTTCCGCCGACATCTCCCAATCACTGTTTTTGAACCGGTCCAGGCCATGGCTCGCGAACAGGGCGCACAATTCCGCCTGGTCCGCGGCCAGGATATGGACCGCAAACTGCTTGGCGTTCGTGAATATATTGTAAGTGGAGACCCGTTTGTCGATCGACCAGAGGATCAGCATCGGGTCGAGCGACACGGACGCGAACGAGTTGACCGTCATGCCGACGGGTGTTCCATCCGGTGCTGTTGTTGTAATAACCGTCACGCCGGTCGGGTAATTCCCCATCACTTGCTTGAAATCATTAATTTTCTCGTTGTTCATTTATGTATTCACCTCTTTCCTTGGGAGGGTTTTCAGGACTTCCATACAGCCCAACTATATCAGAACCGTCCAACATTTTTCGACATGGACGCTTTTCTGTTTCACGTGAAACGTTCGAACCGCCAGAGGGAAAATCGTTCATTGGGATTTTTCTCCACGAGCCCCGGCACAGGGACGTCCTTCATATGGAGAAACGGAGAATGGTTTTCGAGGTGGCTGAGGTAATCGAGCGTCGGATAATACAAGATGAGATCAACCATCCGCGGCCGTTCCTCCACCGACTTCAGGATATTTGAGACCACCTTGGCAAACAGGCTGACCGAAAACGGATTAAAGAAATAGAAGACATCATCGAGAGGCTTCACGCGGTATTCTTCAGCCCTGCAGCGGATGAATGTGACCGACCCCTTTAGCCGGTTCTTTTTCTTTATCATATACAAATCCCGGTTTTCCAGTGAATCCAGATAAAGCTGGCCGTCCATTTCCACTCCGGTTACCGCTGCCCCGGTCCTGTGGTTGATGTAAAAGGCCGTCCGCCCCTTGCCACATCCGAAGTCCACGACAGAACTTGTCTTGCCGGGCCGGTATTCATCCAGCAGAGCACCCAGCCCTTCGTAAGGGGTCGCTTCGTACCGGTTGTCATGGATGGAGCGGATGCCCCAGTCCTGGACGCCCGCCGTCCGGATGCCGAGCAGCCGGTCTGTTTCATGTTCGTTCATCTGAATGCCTCCATAAAAGAACTCACCCGCGGATTCGGGTGAGTTTATTATATCTCACGTTATTGCCCCGGCGTCTTTGTCCGGTATGCCTCTGATTGGCCTTTTGGAATGCTGAGCATTTCCCAGTTCTCGCCCTTCAGCATCTTGGCAATGTAGACGATCTGGCCGATATGGAAGGCGACATGGCTCAAATGGCGCTCCATTGCTTCAATCACAGTATGAGGCTCTCCGCGGATCAGGATCTTTTTCAGCAGATCCTCTTCTTCAAGACTATCCAGCGCTCCAAAAAGGAGCTTCCATCCCGCTTCGGAGATTTCCTGCAGCTCCGCCTTTGTAACAGATACGGTTTCGAATTCCCCGTCCCGGTTTCGGTCGGGCTTTTCACCGTCTGTCGTGAGGAAGTCCGTCCATCTGGAAATCATATTTCCGGAAAGATGGCGGACAATCACCGCAATACTGTTGGACTCCGGCCCCGGTACATAGTGGATGTCCTGCCCGTCAAGCTGGGCAACTGCCCTGTCCCCGAGATCTTTTAGCTGATTGAACCTGCCGCGGACAGCCGTCAGGTATGCTTTACCGATGCTCATTGCGTTCCCCCTCAATCGATGACGAGCATGTCCTGCCCGTCAAACTGCCAGTTGGGTCCGTAAGCGACTTCCCATACATAGCCGTCCGGATCCGCGAAATAGCCGGAATAGCCGCCCCAGAAGACCTTTTCCGGCTCTTTCAGCACGGTTCCTCCGGCCTTACGGGCCTGATCCATGACGGCGTCCACTTCCTCTTCCGATTTGGCATTAAAGGCGATCGTGATGCCGGAGAATCCGCTTTTCTGCGGAGGGTCCGTTGCATCGATGTCCTTGGCCAGTTCGTCCAGCGGATAAAGCGCCAGGCGGGTGCCGCCGTTTTTGAAAAAGACAATGCCGGGATTGTCTTCCGCGGCCGAGGTTTCAAAACCCAGCCCATCCCTGTAGAAGCGGAGTGAGGCAGCCATATCATCGACGCCGAGCGTCAGCAGATTGATGCGGTTCATTGGTTCCCCTCCGTTGATTGAAGATATCCCTCAAATGCTTCCATCATCGGGTACGCGCCTTCCGACTTGTTCGAGGCAGCGGTGAACACCGCTCCTGACGCCGGATAAATGGCGGAATGGAAGCTGACACCCGGGTCGTAGCCCATGACATGGATCCGTTCGGCGCGTCCGTCTTCCATGTCGACCCAGACCCCGTATCCATATCCGTCACCGCCCTCGTCCGCCGCGTGCCGGGTAAGCAGTTTCGCGGTAAGTTCTTCCCTGAGCAGGCGTCTTCCGAGAAGCGCATCCCAGAACTTGTGCATATCCGGGACAGTCGTGAATGCCCCTCCGTCGGAACCGCCCTGCACCGGAAGCGAGTAGACATTCGTCCTCCATGTTCCGTCTTCTTCATCAATATAGCCGGTGGCCGTGTTGCTCGGCAGGCGGTCGAGCGGCCAGTAGCCGGAATCCTTCATGCCGGCAGGACGGAAGACGTGCTTCTCCACATAGTCGGTGAAGCGCATGCCGGACGCCTGCTCGACAATCAGACCGAGCAGGATGTAGCCCGCATTGTTGTAGTGGAACCGCTCGCCCGGTCCGAACATCATCCCGGAATCCCGGAAAAGCGGCAGAAAATCTGCCGGGCTTCGGATCGTGTACATCGGAAGTTCCTTCCACAGTTCCTCGAAATCGTCCATGATCGCTTCATCAAAGTAATCCGGCACGCCGGACGTATGCGTCAGGAGCTGATGGACAGTGATGTTCCGGTCAAAATTCGGGAACGTTTCGTCCAGGCATTCCGCAAGTACCGATTCCAGAGAAAGCTTTCCTTCCTCCACGAGCCGGAGGATGGCCACCGCCGTGAACACCTTGCAGCCGGATGCAATGCCGAACTTTGTATCCGGCCGGTTCTTCCGCTCCCCGGACCTGTCGGCCAGACCCCATGCAAATGTTTGGACTTTACCGTCTCCCGTATCCGCTCCGGCAGCTCCGGAAAAACCCCCTTCTTCCGCAGCTTGATCGAGCCGGTATTCCATCGTCTCTTCTTTTCTTGGTGCGGTTTTCATCAGTATTCCCCCATCTATGCTCAGTCCTTTATTTACTGTTCGACAAAACAGCCGGCAGCCCTTTACTCAATAAGAACTTTTTTCGGCAGCATGCCTGACAGGGTGTACGCGTATAGGTCAGCCTGTTCGGCAAAGACTGAATGGAGGACAAACAAAGGAAGTGGGAATGATGGAAACCGCATATCGAGGGACGAACAGGTTAATCATCGGGATTGTATTCGGAGTCCTGACATTCTGGCTTTTTGCCCAGGCCATGGTCAACATCGTTCCGGCAATCCAGGAGGACCTGGGCGTATCAGCAGGAACGGTAAACATCGCAATCAGCCTGACTGCCCTTTTCTCGGGCATCTTCATTGTGGCTGCGGGCGGTCTTGCCGATAAAATCGGCCGCAAGAAAATAACGAATGTCGGCCTGATTTTGAGCATCGTCGGTTCTCTCTGCTTAGTGTTGGCAAACGGATCTATCTTACTCATTATCGGCCGGGTGATCCAGGGCGTATCGGCGGCCTGCATCATGCCGTCAACGATTGCCCTGATCAAAGACTACTTTGAAGGGGCAGACCGGCAGCGGGCACTCAGCTACTGGTCCATCGGTTCTTGGGGCGGTTCCGGACTTTGTTCGCTGTTTGGCGGAGCGGTTGCAACCTATATGGGATGGAAGTGGATTTTCATCTTATCCATCATTTTTGCCGTTCTGGCTTTGTGGCTGATCAAAGATACGCCTGAGAGCAAGGCAAAGCAGACCGGTCATCTGAAATTCGATGTTGGCGGCCTTGTCGTTTTTATCATCGCCATGCTTGCATTGAATATTTTCATCACACAGGGTGCTGAAATGGGATGGAGCAACTGGCTGACGATTGCGCTGATCATCGTCGCTTTAATCGGCACGATTGTCTTTATTAAAATTGAGAACGGCAAGCCCAATGCGCTCATTGATTTCAAGCTATTCAAGAACGGACCATACACGGGGGCCACCATTTCCAACTTCCTGCTCAATGCCATTGCCGGAACACTTGTTGTGGCGAACACTTATGTGCAGGAAGGCAGAGGGTATACTTCGTTTCAATCGGGGCTGCTTTCCATCGGATATCTGATTGCCGTCCTTTCTATGATCCGTGTCGGGGAAAAGATTCTTCAAAGAATTGGTGCAAAGAAACCGATGCTCTGGGGCAACATTCTGACGGTGATCGGGGTTGGGCTGATGGGGCTGACCTTCCTGCCGGATCTCGGATACACCATCGCCGTGATTATCGGATTCGCCTTATTCGGTTTGGGATTGGGGATTTATGCGACGCCATCTACGGACACCGCAGTTTCAAATGCCCCGGATGAAAAAATCGGGGCTGCATCGGGGATTTATAAAATGGCGAGTTCCCTCGGGGCTGCTTTCGGGGTTGCGATTTCCGGAACTGTCTATGCGTCGATCGCAGCCAACATTGGGCTGGATGTGGCGGCAACCGCCGGGATTATTACCAACGTCATTTTCGGAGTGCTCGCCTTGTTGTCGATCCTGTTCCTGGTTCCGAACAACGCAGGCAAAAGTGAAGTGAAATAAGACA
>NZ_AOFT01000017.1 GCF_000348905.1 Bhargavaea cecembensis DSE10 | reverse complement strand
GTACCGGCGATTTCCCGCGAAGGAGTGAGATTGACTCCTGCAATGAATTCAATAATAATCTGAATAAATATAAAGTCACTAAGGGGAGACAAGGACAATGAGGCCAATCCGGGAAGAAGTAATGTCCATAACAAAAAAACTCGTTCAGCAGGAGAGCATCGTGAATACAGACGGGGAAGCTGCACTTGCCCGGTCACTTCACGCAATGATTGCCGGTTTCCCGTATTTCAGAGACCATCCCGGCCAGTTGATTCTGGCCCGGACAGCGGATGATGAGCGGGAACGGTACAATGTCATGGCGTATGTACGGGGGACGAAAGGGAATAGCGGACGCACCGTGCTTCTGATGGGGCATCTGGATACGGTCGGGACCGATGACTTTGTTCATCTCCAGGAAGATGCCTGCCATCCTGACCGGCTGATGGATAAGCTCCATCATGAGGAACTTCCCGATTCTGTAAGGGAACACCTGGATTCCGGCGACTGGCTTTTCGGGAGGGGCGTACTGGATATGAAAAGCGGGCTCGCGAGCAATACGTACCTGTTGAAGTATTATTCCGAGCACCCTGAAAAGCTGGACGGGAACCTTGTATATCTTGCGGAGTGCGATGAAGAAGACAGTTCCCACGGAATCCTGTCGGCTCTAAGCATCCTCAGGCAATGGAAAGAGGAACACGGCTTCAGCTATGTGGGAGCCATCAATGCAGACTTCGTGTCCCCCCGTCACACAGAAGATCAGAATCGCTATGTCTATCGCGGAACCGTCGGAAAACTTCTTCCATCGTTCTTCATCACCGGAGCCGAAGCGCATGTAGGCTCTTGTTTTGAGGGGCTGGATCCCAACCTGATCGCGGCAGAACTGACGAGGCAGATCAGCTATAATCCGGAGCTTTGTGATGAGGCGGACGGGGAAGTGACCGTCCCGCCGGTCTCTTTGAAACAGACTGATCTCAAGGAGAGCTACACGGTCCAGACCGCCTTGTCCGCGTTTGTTTATTACAATTTCTTCGTCCATTCATGGACACCGAAAGACGTTTTGGAGAAGTTGAGAGCGCAGGCCCTCACGGCATTTGAGAATGCCTTATTGATTTACGAAGAGAGATATCGCCAATACTGCAGCGCCACCGGAGAGCCGGTCCGCCGGATTCCCTGGGCGCCAAGAGTGATTACCTATGAGGAGATGGAAACGCTCCTGATCGCTGAGCACGGCAAAGCGTTCACCGATCATAAGGAACGATTCAAAACGGAACTTCTGGAAGATACCAGTCTGGACGTCAGGATGTTTTCTGTGAGGGTGGTGGAAGAGGCCTGGAAGTGGATGGCTGACCGGTCGCCGGCGATTGTCCTGTTCTACTCATCCCTCTACTCGCCAAGGGTGCAGATCACCGGGGAAACTTCGGAGGAAGCAGCGCTGAACCGGGCATTGGACCTGGCGATTGAGGAAGTGCAGCCGATGTATCCCCATCCGATCAGGGTCAGAAACTTCTTCCCCCATATTTCCGACATGAGCTTCGTATCGATCAGTGATGATGAGGAGGGGATCGGGGCGGTCAGGGACAACAATCCTGCCTGGGGGACCAAGCATTTCGTCGATTACGGAGCAGTTCGCGAACTTCAGATCCCGGTGATCAATATCGGGCCATACGGAATGGATGCCCACAGCAAGATGGAGCGGGCTGAAATGACCTATTCATTTGAAGTGGTTCCGGCGCTGGCCCGCAGAGTCATCGAACGGCTGATCGGCGCAGATAAAACGCAAACCACGGTTGCCTTGGCGGGACCGGAAACCCATTCGTAAGTGTTCCCGGCTTTCTTAAGCCAAGTGCATGAATCAGATTGACCAACTATTGCCTTTTCCTTTCCGTTTTCGTATAATTCGAATGTCGAAGTAAAACGGAAAGAGAAGGGCCTGTCCATGATCAACTGGCTGAACGAATGGAAAAAGAAGGTCTCGGGATTTAGCCGGAACGTCCGGCTGTTTATACTGGCCAATATCCTCATCCAGATCGGGATGGGGGTATTTGCCGTTATGTACAATCTGTATATCAAGGCGCTTGGCATGCCGGAAACCGTCAATGGAAGCATCATCTCGATGACGGCCCTCGCGACGGCGATCATCCTCATACCCGCCGGGCTGCTCAGTGACCGGTTCGGCCGGAAGTGGCTGCTGATCGGCGGGTCGGCGCTTACGATGCTGACCCTGTTCTACCGATCGGTGGAGACGTCGGAAAGCGCGCTCGTGGCGGCCGCGTTCGTGACCGGCCTGACAATGGCGTTTGTCCAGGTATCCGGCGTGCCGTTCCTGGCGGAAAACTCGACCGCTTCGGAGCGGGTCCACCTGTTCAGCCTTTATTTCTCGCTCGTCACCGTGGCCGGGGTGATCGGGAGCCTTGGCGGGGGAGTGATTGCAGACGTACTGGAGAAATCATTCGGCCTGTTCGAAGTGGAGGCGATCCGCTGGTCGCTGCTGGCGGGTGCCGCAATTTTTGCGGCCGGAATCCTGCCGCTGTTTTTCCTGTCCGGCGGGAAGAAATCAGATCAGGCGGAGGTGACTGCCGACCGGATCCCCGAACCGCCCGTGCCAGGGGAACCGGATGAGGCGGCGCTCAGCCGGAACGTCCGGCTCATTTTCCATCTCGGGCTGGCGAATCTGCTGATTGGCTTCGGTTCAGGGCTGGTCATCCCGTACCTGAACCTGTACTTTGCGAACCGGTTCGATGCATCAAACGCTTATATCGGACTGATCCTGTCTCTTGGATCCGCGATGACGGCCGTTGCGATGATGATCGGCCCGGCGCTCGTCAAGCGGGTCGGCAAAGTAAAGGCACTCATCTTCTTCCAGCTCGCATCGATCCCGTTCCTGTTCCTGACGGCGTATACGATGTCTCTCGGGCTGGCGTCGCTCGGATTCCTCATGCGCCAGGCGCTCATGAACGCCGGCAACCCGATCCAGAGCGCCATCTCAATGGAAATCGTCCACGATAAATACAAGGGCCTCGCCAACTCCGTCAACCAGACCGTGTTCCAGATGGGCTGGGCGGCAATGGGCCCGGTATCTGCAGGACTGGTCGTCGCATACGGATCCTACTGGGGATACGCGTGGGCATTTACGGTTACCGGTATTTTGTATATGATTTCATCCATCTATTATTACATGGTGTTTGGCAGGAGGAAGCTGGCGGGGGAATAAGCACTACGAGAAACCATGCTACTTCCAGGCATTTTTAATGACGGCAACAACCAACCAGATCGTTCCGAGAAAAAACAGATACATGATGATGAATGGCGATAGGGTCATGAACGTTTCTATTAATACCCCTAATTTGTGCAAGATGTGATTTGTCATATTTACTTATATGCAAAAATCTGAAATGACATGTTACAGCCCCGGCAGCCATTGTATTGGCTGACGGGGCTGTGAGTTGTCTTTGTCGGCGACGACCCTAACTTGACGGGGGAGCATGTGCAACTATGTGTTAGAATAGACTGAAAATATCAAGTTCTTGTATATGGTGTCATAAGGCTCAGGGCTATCTGAGTTGAAAGCAGAGATCAGAGAGTGTGGTTTGATAAGCTGTGTACATTCAAGGCCCTCAACCGGTTCGACTAATCATCTATGCCTCTCTCATTCTGATGTTCTTTACACTTAATCTCAGACCAGTTTTGGCCGCATCAGAGCAGAAAGAGTTGGAACGTACATTATCAGATTATCTAAAGGAACATCGGGAAACGGCAGTTGGCGTAGCCGTGATTGTCGTCAATGAAGATAAACTTTCGTATTTGATGGATGGGTATGCCGATATCGAGCGGCAGATCCCGGTCGAGGAAGAAACTGTCTTTGAATGGGGCTCTGTTTCCAAGATTCTCATCTGGATCAGTATTTTGCAGTTGGAAGAGGCCGGGTTGCTTGATTTGAATGAGGACATCGCAACATATCTTCCGCAGGATTTCCCGTTGTACGACCGTACCATTACATTGCAGCATCTGATGAATCATACGGCGGGCTTCGATGACAGTTATACGGATTTAGTGATCCTAAACCCGGCCGGAAAAACGTCACTAAGAGATGCGCTGGAAGCCGCGGATGTCCGGCAGGTGTATACTCCGGGTCAGGTCGTTGCGTATTCAAATTATGGGGCGGGCCTGGCTGCTTATGTTGTTGAAGAATTGAGCGGAATGGATTTCCGTGAATATGTTCAGATGCACATTTTCGCTCCCCTTCAGATGACGAGAACCACAATAGACGCCGAACAGGATGACCATCATTGGGTGAAAGAGCAACGGAAAAAAGTACAAGGCTATACAGGTGATCTGGAGTTGATTGAACCGAACAATTATGTGATTCCCATGTACCCGGCCGGAAGTGTGATGGGTGTCGCTTCTGATCTTCAAAAGCTGATGCAGGCGATGTTGGGTGAAGATGGAGCCCCCTTGTTTCAACATCGCCAAACACTTGACTCCCTGTTCCAGCCTTCTCTCTATTATCCGGATACGAATGTGCCCAGAATCGCAAACGGGCTGTTTTTCTTGCCGTCCCAAAGCAGCCAAGTTTTTGGCCACGGAGGAAATACCGTTGCTTTCAGTTCATCATTCTACGTGGACAGACAGACACGCACCGGTGTATTAGTCATGACAAATATGGGATATGAGAGTACCTATACACTTGGGATTCCAGGTATCGTTTTTGGTGAATTTAAATATAAAGAAAGACCTAATACCTTGGAGGACTCATCTAAGTGGAAAGGAATATACGAACCTGCTCGCGTGCCTCAACACGGATTCAGCAAAGTGTATGGACTGCTTCTGCGAAGCAAAGCGGAACCGGCGGGTGAGCATGATCTCACGATGAACGGCCTGCATTATTTGCAGGCAGAACCCGGAGTTTATCTGACCGAGGACGATTTCAGTGCCTATGCGTTGGATGTTTATTCAGTGAATTCGGGCAATGAAAAAGTGTTGTCTTCCGGACAATCGGACTTGATTAACATTCCCCTTTACCGACATCTTCTGGAATGGGGAGCGATTGTTCTGGGGGGCCTCGCTGTTTTGGCGTCAATTTGTTTCTTGATTTTCTCCGTACTAAGGAGAACACGGAAGAACCTATTTTTGCAGTTCCAGCATGTTCTAAATATCCTGGCGGCCTTAAATATCATCTGGATTGGCTATCAGACAGGATTAATGACTACTTATACATCCATTCAACCATTCTTGACCGCCAATTTGTTCTATGTGGCCGGTTCATTGGTGGTTAGCGGTTTCTTGCTTCTTCAGGTGAAGAAGACGAAGATGGAAAAACGAAGTGCATTAATAAAAGTCATAACGATCATGACCGCTGTCGTACTGAGCGGGAACATCCTTTATTGGGAAGTTTATTTATAAATGAAAGCCTCCACAGCCGGCTAACCGGCTGTGGAGGCTTTTGGCGTTTATTTTCTTTGATTGTCGGCAGTATTGATCATCCGGTTCTGCTCGTTCGGCTCGCGGGCCTTGTCCTTCATGGACTCCTGCTCGCGTCGCTGCTGTTCGTTCAGCTGGTCCTTCTCTTCGAAGTTGTTCTGCGATTTGCTGTCTGCCATCGGGAATTCCTCCTTCCGGTGATACTTGGAGTATTCCCGGCAGAGGGGCAAATCAAACGGTCCTGTTCTTTTGTGATGAAAGATCAGCAAGGTGGCCGGAAAGATCAATAAGAGTCTGCGGAAGATCAATAAGGTGCCGCGAAAGATCACCAAGGACTACAGCTCATTCGTACACGTGGAACGTCATGAGTTCGTGGATCATCTTCTTGACCTGATCCTCATCCGGCGGGGTTTCGCCGGCCCAGATGATCGAGCCGTCCTGGCGGTAGTCGCCGCTGTATCGCTTGTTTTTATAATGGAAGGAAAATGTCCAGCCCGGAAGCTGGCCTCCTTCGAACATCGGCTTGTACGTGAAATGCTGCAGCATGTACCTCATCCCTTTCATGATGGCCGCCCCAAACGCATACCTTGGTGGAAAGATGACGAAAGGATGCGACCGCGTGTTTACCGATCAGCTTCGCGAGGCGATCGAGGACGAGTACAAGGCGTACTACTTCTACAAGTCGATGGCTTCGCTCACGAATGACCGGTATTGGCTCGACTTCATCCAGCATGCGATGGACGACGAAAAGAGCCATTACGAAATGTTCCAGCAACTCTATTATATGCTGACGGGCGCCTACGTTCAAAGCCTCAGGAAGCCGGGACCGGTTGACAACCTGAAGGGCGCACTCAAGCAGGCGATCCGGGACGAGCTGGAGGCAACCGATAAGTATAAGATCATGATGCTGGAATCCCCGCTGCAGGAAGGGGTCAACCCGCTGTTTATCGCGATGCACGACGAGATGGAGCATGCCATCCGGTTCTCGATGATGTACAACGCCATTTAATCGGTGGCGTTCCTTTTTCTGTATAAGACTCTGTCTGTTATAATAGGGCGGACACCAACAGGAAAAGGTGAAGCGATTGAACGCAATACTGATCATCGCGATGATGGCTGTGATCGGTGCCATCATCGGGGGCGTGACGAACCATCTGGCGATCAAGATGCTGTTCCGCCCCCACGAGGCAAAATATATCGGAAACTGGCGCGTGCCGTTCACCCCCGGGCTCATCCCGAAACGCCGCGATGAACTCGCCAGGCAGTTCGGACGCATCGTCGTGGATTACCTTCTGACGCCGGATACGTTCCGCAACAAATTGTTTACGCCGGCTGTCCGGGAAAAGGCGGAGGTGGTCATCGGCCGCCTGATCGGCAAGCATGTATTCGGCGGGGACAAGACATTGTCTGACTGGCTGGACATGGCGGGTATGCGGGATGCCGACGCGAAGATCGAGTCGGTTGCACTCCGTCTTGTAGACGCCAAGTTCGAGGAAGCCAAAGTACGGCTCCTCACCGGCACGGTCGCGGAGCGGGTACCCGCCCGCTGGATGGAAGAAGCGGAAGAAAAGCTTCCTGAAATCCGCCGCTATATCCTGTCGCGCGCCATGGAATATGTGAACTCTGCGGAAGGCCGGCAAACGATCCGGAAAATGCTCGATGATTTTCTGGAATCCCGGGGAACATTCGGCGGGATGCTCCAGTCGCTGTTCGGCAGCTCAGAGACTCTCGTCGACAAGATCCAGAGGGAAGGTCTGAAATTTCTAGCTGCACCCGGGACCGCACGTCTTCTGGATGGCCTGATCGAAGGCGAGTATGAGAAACTGAAAAATCGTCCGGTCGAGGAACTGATCGGCGGGTTTGACTGGGCCGGCCTGAAAGAAGCCGTCCTGGGGTATGTCAGGAAAGAGCTGGCAGCAGGCGAGCGGCTGGACCGTACCCTTGCGGACTATTGGCAGGATGGAGAGGCATGGGTGGCGCGCAATGTCACGCCCGCCCTTACCGACTTCGCCTTTAGCCAGGCGGAAGCGAAGATGGAAGAGGCGCTTGGCCGCCTGAAGATTGACCAGATGGTAAAAGAGCAGGTCGACTCGTTCCCTGTATCCAGACTCGAAGATCTGGTGCTGGGGATTTCCAGGAGGGAGTTCAAGATGATCACCGTTCTGGGGGCAGTCCTCGGCGGCCTCATCGGGATCTTCCAGGGAATCCTGTCGTTGCTTATTAATTGATTGGAGTGGTGAAAGTGACAGTGAATATTTACGATGACATCAACCGGCTGGAAGCGACATTCCGCAAGATGGATGAATTTGCAGCGCTTGTCCGGGCGATCGAGAACGTCAAGGCGGACGAAGAGGCACTGAACATCTTCAGGAACTTCCGGAAGATCCAGATGGACCTCCAGCAAAAGCAGATGGCAGGCGAGGAGATTGACGGCGATGTTCTGGAATATGCGCAGAAAACGGCGCAGCTTGCACAGAACAACGCGAAGATCGCCGGGATGCTGCAGGCTGAAATGCAGCTGAGCCGCATCATCGAAGAAGTCAACCGGATCCTCATGAAGCCGGTGCAGTCCCTTTACGAAGAAATCTGAATAGCAACCGCCGTCCGGAGCGCCATGTCGCTTGCCGGGCGGTTTTTGTTTTAAGGACGAATGGGTGAGGGAGTGCATTTAGTTTGAGGGCGAGTCCCCGGCAGAATTCTGCTATAATGAACGGAGATTTTCAATCCACGGAAACAAGGAGAACAGCATGAAACCGATTTATATACAGCAAACATTCGAACAGGACTGGGTCCGCATGTTCCAGAACATCGCCAACTTGTTTTATGAGGAGACCGAGATGGTGAAAGAGGCTGCAGAAGACGGCGTCTCCATCTCGCTGGACTGGTCCGAGGAGGACGGCGTGGTCTCTGGCGCGGCCGTCCTTCACGACGGAAAAGCGGAATTCACGGCAAATTATGCAGAAGCGGCAACGCACGGCGGCGATCCGAAAGCGGAAAAACGCCAGCTGAAGCGTGTGCTTTCCCACGTTTTCCTCGATGTCCTCGAGCAGTCGACGGGACTGATCCAGCCATGGGGCATCCTGACCGGCATGCGTCCGACAAAGCTGTACCATAAGATGCGCCGGGAGGGACTCACGCACGAGGAAATTGCGGATCGGCTGATCAGCGATTACCGCATCACGCCGGAAAAGATCGAGCTCATGAAAGACATCGTCGCGCGGCAGCTGAAGATGATTCCGGATCTCGACCGGATCGGCGAGGAAGTCAGTGTCTACATCGGCATCCCGTTCTGCCCGACGAAGTGCGCTTACTGTACCTTCCCGGCCTATGCGCTGCCACGGCGCGGCAACCGTGTCCAGTCGTTCCTGGACGGACTTCACGTGGAGATCGAAGAAATCGGCGCATGGCTGAAAGAGCGCGGCATCAAAGTGACATCTGTCTACTTCGGCGGCGGCACGCCGACGTCGATCGAGGCGCATGAGATGGACGCGCTTTACGAAACGCTTTACAAGTCCTTCCCCGATATCGGGAATGTCCGCGAAATCACGGTCGAGGCGGGTCGTCCCGACACGATCACGCCGGAGAAGATCGATGTCCTGAAAAAGTGGAACATCGACCGGATCAGCGTCAACCCGCAGTCTTACACCGATGAAACCCTCAAGGCGATCGGCCGGTTCCATACGGTTCAGGAGACGATCGACAAGTTCCACCTGTCCCGCGGGATGGGGATGAACAACATCAACATGGACCTGATCATCGGCCTGCCTAACGAAGGGACGGAGGAGTTTGCGCACTCGCTCGCCGAGACGGAAAAACTCCAGCCGGAATCGCTCACCGTCCATACGCTGTCGTTCAAGCGGGCGTCCGAGATGACACGCAACCGCTCCAAGTACACAGTAGCGGACCGCGATACCGTCGTCGACATGATGCATATGGCACAAAACTGGACCGCGCGGAACGGATATGTCCCGTATTACCTGTACCGCCAGAAAAACATCCTCGGCAACCTAGAGAACGTCGGCTATTCCAAGCCGGGCGAGGAAAGCATCTACAACATCGTCATCATGGAAGAAGTACAGACGATCATCGGCCTAGGCTGCGGCGCCTCGAGCAAGTTCGTCCATCCGGAAACCGGCCGCATTACCCAGTTCCACAACCCGAAAGACCCGTCCGCATACATCCTGAGCTATTCGGAGTCCATCGACAAAAAGCTTGAGATGCTCGATGAGCTCTTCGGCGGAGCGGTACCCGCAAAGTAATTCGGCAATCAAAAGCGACCAAACCATTTTGAGGTTTGGTCGCTTTTCTCATTTATTCGGGTTTTCTCCCAGATGGTCCGGATGGAACGGCGAGTCCGGGTCTTCCTCAACGACGCTGAAGGTATTGCCGTCCAGATCGAAGAAGTCAAAGTACTTCATGCCGTTTTCTTCTTTGATCGGCGTGGTGACGACTGCGCGCGTGCTGAGGTTCAGGTGCAGTGCACGGGCATCCGGCACAAGCAGATTGAAAAACACATGCCGCTCTTTTTCATCCAATAAGAATTCCGTGCCCTGATGGGTTTTCGTGCGTACGAGCGCCAGCTGTGCGGAGCCATCCGGCAGCACGTAGCCGATGCCGCCTTCCCATTCGCCGACCCGCCGGAGTCCGAGATGGAATTCATACCATTCGGCGGAGTGGTTCAAGTCCGATACCGGGACAAAGATGCTTCCGATTTTCATTGTGAGTTCCTCCCTGAGAGCGTTCATTCCACTTCATTATAGCGAACGCAGGAGTTCTGTTGGTGGTTGACCTCTTTTGCGCCAGAATAAGTTTCTTATCAATTCTGACTGAAATAAAGGGAAACGCCTGAGCGGTACCGAAAGCCTATAGTGGTGAACGACTATTCATATCTATAGGAAGAGGTGTCGTTTTTGGCTTACGAAACAATCCGTCTTGAACGGGACGGCAAGCTCGCGCGTGTCGTGCTGAACCGTCCCGATGTGATGAATGCGATGAACAGCAAGATGATGAAGGAACTGGCCGATGTATTAGAGGAACTCAAAGAGGACCGCTCCGTCCAGGTCGTCATCCTGAAAGGCGAAGGCCGTGCGTTTTCTGCGGGGGGAGACATCAAAGAGATGATCGACCCGGAAAACCCGATGGACCTGAGCGTCGTCATGAAAGACGTCAGCCGCCTGGCGATCGCGCTTTATACGCTGCCGCAGATCACAATCGCTTCGGTGCATGGCGCCGCCGCGGGCCTCGGGTTCAGCATGGTCCTTGCATGCGATGTGATCATCGCGGAAAAGTCGGCGAAGCTGGCGATGAACTTTATTGGAATCGGCCTTGTGCCGGACGGCGGCGGCCACTTTTTCCTGAAGGAGCGGATCGGCGTTCCGAAAGCGAAGCAGATGATCTGGGCGGGCGACGTCATGCCGGCCGAGCAGGCCGCTGGCTGGGGCCTTGTCGACGAGGTCGCCAAGGACGGCACTGCGCATAAGGAATCGGAAGGGATGGCACAGAAACTGCTGTCCACACCGATCAGCGCGATGATCGCCTCCAAGGGTATTCTCCACACGTCCCGCCTCGAGGAACTCCGGAGCGTCCTCGAGCTCGAAACCGATGCCCAGCAGGCGATGCGGGAAACTGCAGACCATAAGGAAGGCATCAAGGCGTTTGTTGAGAAACGAAAGCCGGCATTCACAGGCCAATAAAAACGAAACCCGCAGCATCCGTCAAAATCGGATGCTGCGGTTTTTTTGATATCACGAATGGAACAGCAGCAGTTTGCCGTCCGGAGAGGCCAGGCGGTGAGTCTGCTCGGACAATTCCTTTTCTTCGAGGATTGCACGCCCCTTTTCCTTTGCCGCGTCGTCATGTTCCGCCTGGAATGACTCCTCCGTGATCAGTTCCCCGTCCTGCTTGTATGCCGTCAGCTTGTACGTTCTCATTTCAGCATCCCCCTTTCACTTCTACCCCCATTATAGAAGATATTCTGAAAAAATGAACGAATTTTGTAAAGGTTGCTTGACGCCGTGAATAAAGTAAAGTAGGCTTTACGTAAAGTTAGGTTTACGTAAAGGAGGCTTTACCTTGCGCATACAGCGTATTGCCGTGCTGAAAACACCGGGAAAAGGCGTCTTTACCGGACTTGCAATTTACCAGTCCGCAGTGGCGGGGCTGTTCATCCTTTCATCGGTTCTGTCGGGAGAGTTTCCGGTCGGGCATGAGCTGCTGCTGGCCTCCACGGCGATCATGCTGTGGTGCCTGTCCGCGCTGCACCCGCATTTTGCAGCAGATGATGAGCGCTGGAGAAAGATCCGGGAACGCGGGATGTTCTACAACTACTTTATCCTGCTGGTGTTCCTGGCGATTCTCCTGACTGTTTTTGCCCTGACACCATTGGAGATGAGCGGTTACCAGACCGTATCCGTCATCGCTTCATTTCTCATTTCATCTGCATTTATCACATTTGTCGCCTTGTCCAGGAAGATGTAGGAGGTGGACATGATGAAGCCCAGTGAAGAAAAGTTTCTAAAGTGGTTCTTGATTGCCCTGATGATCATCATCGGATTTTGGGGCTTAGCCAGAGTGATCAGCCAGCTCCAACACGGAGAGTTCGGCTGGTTCGCGGCACTGACTCCTTTTATGATGTTGATCCCACTGTTCTACAACTTGATGGTTTTCCCGCATTGGGACATGAAGGATGAGCGATGGCGCCGGATTATCGAACGTTCGTCTTACATCAGTTCCCAAATCTTCATCCTGGTGCTCGCCGGTCTGCTTCTCGTGTTGGCAACCTACCCGACCGATTGGACGGCGCTGCAGACTGTGCTTGCCGTCTTTGTGCTTTATGGATTGACCCACACAGTGATCACGATTGTCTTGACGAAAAGGATGTAGGAGGAAGCCATGAAAAACTATATCAGGGACAATCGGTCCGAGCGCGGGATGACGCAGGATGATCTCGCCGAGGCGCTCGGCGTTTCAAGGCAGACGATCATCTCGCTGGAAAAGGGGCGGTACAATCCGTCGCTGGAACTGGCATTCAAGCTGGCCGCCGTATTCGGCTGCCGCATTGAAGATCTATTTGATCCGGAGGAGGATTGAACATGCACGAAGGATTTGAACTCGGTTCGTTTCTGGCGGGCCTGCCGATGGGTTTCCTGGTCGCGGCGATCATCCTGTTCTTTAGCTGGAGGAAAGGGAAGAAGGAGAGGCGGTTTGATGAACGCTTCCACGCCATCCACAACTGGGCCCGGTCGTTTTCCTGGGTGGTCACGACCATTGTGCTTCTCGTAACGTGGGCGGTGGTGATGATCATCGAACCGGTCGGGACCGCCTTCTTCGTCCTGATGACGGTCTATATGCTGCATATGATTTCATATATTGTCGGCGCGGCCATTGCCTCCAGAAGGTATTAACTGAAACCCGCAGTCCGGATAAACCGTAAAGAAAATGAAAGGGGAGAGAACATGGCGCTCGAATTAAATCATGTAACCAAGAAGTTCGGGGAGTTTACGGCGGTCGACGATCTGTCGCTCGCAATCGGGGAGGGAACGATGTACGGCTTTCTCGGGGCGAACGGCGCGGGCAAGACGACGACGTTCCGCATGATCCTCGGGCTCCTCAATCCGACGGACGGACGCATCACCTGGAAGGGGAAGCCGATCAACTACGGGACGAGTCATGAAATTGGCTACCTGCCGGAGGAACGGGGCCTGTATCCGAAGATGAAAGTGGAGGACCAGCTTATTTTCCTCGGCGAACTCCGCGGCATGAAACGGAACGATGCAAAAGCGGCGATCCGGAAATGGCTGGACCGATTTGAAGTCCCCGAATATCTCAACAAAAAAGTCGAAGAGCTTTCCAAAGGGAACCAGCAGAAAATCCAGGTGATCGCGGCACTCATGCACAATCCGGAGCTCGTCATCCTGGATGAACCGTTTTCCGGCCTTGATCCCGTCAATGTCGAGATGCTGAAAAGTGCAGTCAAGGATGTCCGCGACCAAGGGGCGACCATCGTGTTCTCCAGCCACCGGATGGACCATGTCGAGGAATTGTGCGAACAGCTCAGCATCGTCCATAAGGGCCAGCAGATTGTCGAAGGGTCATTGCGCGATGTCAAGCGGTCATTCGGCAGGCAGAATGTCCGGATTCGCTCCGACCATGACCTGACAGGGCTCCAGTCCGTATCGGGCGTACGGAATGCGTCCTACGCGCTTAACGGGGCGGTGTTCCAGGTGACGGACGACGAGACGGCGCATCAGCTGCTGGAGGAGGCGCTGAAGACCGGCCCGGTCCGCCACTTCAGTATCGAGGAACCTTCCCTGCAGGATATCTTTATCGCGAAAGTGGGGAATGAACATGCGTGATTTCTGGATCATCTTCAAACAGGCCTTCTTGAGCAAGGCGAAATCAAAAACCTTCCTCATCACGACAGCGGTAGTCGTCGCAGGCATCTTCCTCCTGGCGAACATCACGACGATCATCGAGGCGTTCGACGATGGTGAGGAGGAAAGCACGGCCATCCCGGTCGTTGCGGACAATGAAGCGATCGTGGACCGTCTCGGCGAGCAGCTTACGGCAATGGGCGAGGAAACCGGACTTGAAGTGACCGGTGATTCCCGCGATGAGCTTGTAGGTCAGCTTGAGGAGGGCGAGATTGATTCATTCCTGATCCTCCGGGTACCGGGCGGCGATTCGATCGAAGCGGAGTATGTGTCGGAAAGCTCGGAGATGTTCGGCTTCCCGATGATGCTTCAGGAAGCCCTGCAGTCGATGCAGACCGAGATGCGGGCAGCCGAGATGGAACTCGCACCGGAACAGGCGGGCGCGCTGTTTGAGCCGGTGGCTTTCGAACAGACGACGGTTTCTGCATCCGGCAAGACGGAAGAGGAAATGAACCAGGCCCGCATGCTCGTGTACGTGCTCATGTTCCTCATTTACTTTGCGGTCATTATGTACTCCAACATGATCGCGACGGAAGTGGCCACTGAGAAGTCCTCACGGGTCATGGAAATCCTGATTTCCAGTGTCTCACCGGTGAAGCATATGTTTGCAAAAGTGCTCGGCATCGGCACACTCGGACTCGTACAGATGCTGCTGTTCGGACTTGCCGGCTACCTGGCAATGAAGTCGTCCTCTTCCGTTTCCGAGCTGTCCGAAAGCTTCTTCTCGGAAATGGGCCTCGGAGATATCCCGGCAATGACCATCATCTATGCGATTGTGTTCTTCGTCCTCGGCTATTTCCTCTATGCAGTGCTCGCAGCGCTCCTCGGGTCACTTGTCAGCCGGACAGAGGATGTCGCCTCGCTCATCACGCCGCTGACGATGATTATCGTTGTAGGGTTCATCATTGCGGCGATGGGGCTTTCGACGCCTGATGCGGCATTCGTGACTTATTCTTCTTACGTGCCGTTCTTCGCGCCTCTCGTCATGTTCCTGCGGGTCGGGCTGCTTGATCTCCCTTGGTGGGAGCCGGCACTCGCCATCGGGCTCATGGTGCTGACGATCGTGGTGCTCGGCTGGTTCGGCGCACGCGTCTACAAAGGCGGCGTCCTCATGTACGGCCCGTCCCGCTCGCTGAAAGACCTGAAAAAGGCTTTGCAGCTCGGGAAGGAATAATTGTTTTTTGCCTCCGCTGCGGTGGGGGTTTTTTCTATTGAGCGGTGAAAGTGACGATCGGGCGTGCGAAAGTGACGAATGGGTGCTTGAAAGTGACGAAAGAGCTTGCGAAAGTGACGAATCCCGTTTTGAAAGTGACGAACGGTCTGCCGGCGGCGTCACGGTGTGATTTTCACCGGAACTTCAACTGTAAATCTCATTTCCAAGCCCTCCCCTGATATGATAGAATAGGAACAAACATTCGCTTTAAAAGGAGGTGTCCGGATGACAATCCGATTCATCCATGCGGCCGACCTGCATCTGGGGAGCCCGTTCAAAGGCTTCGCCGGGCTGCCGGGGAAGATGGCGGAAGCTGTCCGCGAAAGCACATTCACGGCGTTCCGGAACATGATCAATTATGCCGCCGGGACGCGTCCGGATTTTTTGCTGATTGCCGGAGACGTTTACGACGGCGAGGACCGGAGCCTCCGCGCACAGGAGCAGTTCCGCCAAGGGATGGAAACGCTCCGCGAGGCGGGCGTTCCCGTCTTCGTCAGCCACGGGAACCATGACCATCTTGCGGGTTCCTGGGTCCGGTTTACTCTGCCGGAAAATGTCCGTGTGTTCGGTCCGGAAGTGGAGACGGCGGAACTGACTGTCCGCGGGACCACCGTGAAGATCCATGGCTTCAGCTATCCGGAGCGGCATGTGACTGAACCGGTCATCCGGCACTATCCGGAGGCAGAGGGGGAAGCCGTCGAAATCGGGATGCTTCACGGGAGCATCCGGGGAGATGAGGCGCATGACGTGTATGCCCCGTTCTCAAAGGATGAGCTCCTGGGCAAGGGTTATGACTACTGGGCGCTCGGCCATATCCATAAGCGCCAGGTTCTTCACGAACAGCCGCCGATTGTCTATCCGGGCAGCCTTCAGGGCCTTCACCGGAAGGAAAGCGGCGTGAAGGGGTTTTACGACGTGACAGTCGCGCAGGGCGCTGCTGCACTGGAGTTCGTCCCCGCAGGGGCACTTGTCTTCGGCAAAGCAGAAGTGGACTGCCGCGGCATCCGCCATGCGGACGAATGGCTGGACCGGTGCATGGACCGGATCCGGGCATTCAGGGAAGCGAACGGCCCCGGGCTGCTTGACCTTGGTCTTACCGGAATTGACGAAGAGTCGGATGCGCTGTTCGGCGAGGCACCCGAGTCGGAATGGATGGAATTCATACGTGAAGCGGCCATGCGTGATTGCCCGGATGTCGGCATCCACCGGATCACATGGGAGCGGGCTGCCGTTCCGGCAGTGCCGGGCGGACTGTTCCGTGATGTGCTGGATGAGCTCGAAGGCTGGGATAAGGACGGCTGGAAAAGCAGACTGTCGGACCTATACGGCCACCGGCAGGCCTACCGGTTCACCGGACGGCTGGACGAGGAAAGCATCAGGGAGATCAGGGAAGAAGCGGAGCGGCTGCTCACCGATGGGCTGATGAAAGGGGGACGGGCGGAATGATGACCATCACGAAGCTCGTCATCTACGGATTCGGCAAACATAGAAATAGGACGATCAATCTTCAGCCGGGCATCAATGTGCTGTACGGGCCGAATGAAGCGGGAAAGACGACGATCCGCCAGTTTATCCTCCACACGCTGTTCGGCTTCCCGCAGCGCGGGAGCGCCCTTCTCCGGTATGAGCCGAAGTCGGGCGGCGCGTACGGCGGTCAGGTGCATGTGACCGACAGTGAGTACGGAGCCTGTGTCATTGAGCGCATCGCAGGGCGGTCCGCAGGCGAAGTGACCGTCCGGTTTCCGGACGGCAGGGAAGAAGGGGAGGAAGCGCTCGGGCGGCTCCTGAGGGGCTACGACCGGCAGTCGTTTGAATCTGTCTTCTCGTTCTCTCTCCTGCAGCTCCAGGAAATCGGCAGGATGAACGAGGAGGAACTGGGACAGGCGCTGATCGCTTCCGGTACGACCGGTGCGGAGGACCTTGCGGGGTTCAAGGCACGAATGGAAAAAGAGATGGACGGGCTTTTCAAGAAGTCCGGCCGGGTTCCCGAGATGAACATCCTGCTGAACGAGCTGAAGGAAATCGAGGAGGAGACCGCGGAATATCGGAAAAAATCGGACGCCTACGCCCCCATGAAAGAGCGCGCGGCAGAAATCGCCCGGCGTTTAAAGGATATGGCGGAAGAGGAAGCCGCACTCGCAGCCGATCAGGAGCGGCTGTCCGTCCTGAGGCAGGCGGCCCCGCTCAAAATCGAGCGTCTGCAGGTGGAGGATGAATTGCGGACAATCGGTGATGCCCCGTTTCCGGCGGAGGGGATCAGACGGTATGAAGCGCTGAAGGACCGGAAGATTGCCGCGGATGCAACAATCCGGAATCTTCAGGAACGGATTTCCGCTGTCGGAAGAGAGATGCCGGAAGAGCCGGATACGGAACGGCTTTCGAGCCTTCGGACGGTCCTCGCAGAAGAAGCCGCCTGGCATGAAGCGCGGTCGGCGGAAAGCAGTGCGGAACAGTCGATTCGTGAGCTTGCCGGCATGAGGGATGGCCTGCTTGCCCGATTGGGCCTGGAGGACGGGGAGACGGCCGCCCGGGCGGATGCATCAATCCGGAAAGAGGAAGAGCTCCACGGTCTGTCAGAAGAGCATGGCCGCGCTTCCCGCGTTCTTGAACGGCTGGATGAGCGGATTGCAGAAAAATCAGCGGATGCTCAACGGATATCATCGGAGCGAGCTGCACTTGAGGCATCCGGGCCGGATGACGAAGAGATCGGGTGGGCATCCAAATGGCCATCGTTCAGAAAGCAAATTGCGGCCGCGGAAGCCAAACAAAGTGCAGGGCAGAGCGATAGCCGGCTGCCGATCCTGATTCTCGCAGGCCTTGCCGTAATCATCATCGCGATGGCCATCTTTTCGGAGAACTGGCTGCTTGCCGGTGCGGGAGTGGCGGCGGGCGCTGTTGCTGTGTTCCTGCTCTTAAAGCAGGATGGCAGTGAGGACGGATTGACGGATGACGAGCGCCAGCTCCTCAGCCGCTACTGCGGCAGGGAAGAAGAGCTGGACCGCAGGGCCGAGCGGGTCCGCCGGCACTTCACTGAACTGGACCGGCTCATCGAGGCGGAAGAACGTCTCCGGGGCGAGATCTCGGAACTTCGTACTTCCAGGAAAACCGCTGTTGCAGACCTGGATGATACGGAAAGCCGGCTCGGCAGGTTCATTGAATCCTACGGAATCACAGGCAGGCTGCCTGCACAAATCGTGCCGGAACTGTTCCGGCTGGTCCGGGAACTGCAGGAAACGGAGCGCCGGATCCGTTCGGAACAAGAAAATCGGGACCGGGCAATCCGGACAGCCGGTCTTATCCGGAGCCGGGCACATGAACTGATCGGGCAACCTGTCCCGGATGGGCTCATGTTCGCAGCGCTTAAAGAAGCGGAAAGGGAATGGTTGAAGGCCGCCGAGAAAAGGGAGCGCCTGCTGGAAGATCAACAAAAGATGGAAGAGCAACTGGCGGAAGCAAAGAGCCTCAAGGAGGCACTCGAATCCGAAATCGGGACGCTGTTTGATGCTGCGGAAGCAGGAGGAGAACAGGAGTTTTACGAGGCGGCCGGGCGTTCTGCAAGAAAGGCGGAACTAGGGGAATCACTCGGCCGCATCGGCGAACAGCTTAAGCAGATCGGTGCACCGAGTACCTCAGGCATCCCGGACATTGAGGAAATCAGCCGGAGGATCGGACAGAACCGCGAAGCCCTGCAGGCACTTTCGGAAGAACGGAACCGCCTGCTCAAAGAACAGGCTGAACTGGAAGCCGGAATGGGTCATCTTGTGACGGATACCGCATATGATGCCCTGTTGCAGGAATTTGAGGAGAAGAAGGCAGTTTTCAGGGAGCTTGCCTTGGCATGGGCTGCCAGGAAAGCGGCCGTCACGGCAATCGACGGAGCCACAGGCAGACTCAAGGAACAGAAGCTCCCGGACGTCATCGAACGGGCTTCCGGCTGGTTCCGTGATCTCACCGGAGGCGCCCACTCGGGGCTTGTGCTGGCTGCCGCCGGCCGGATTGAGGCGGAAGGGGCCGACGGTATGCGCTTCGGTCTGCATGAGCTGAGCCAGGCGACGAAGGAGCAGGCATATATCTCCATGAGGCTGTCGCTTGCGGCTTCTCTTCTGGATTCGGCCCCGTTCCCGGTCATCATGGATGATCCGTTCGTCCACTTCGACCGGGCCCGGCTGGGCAATATGATAAACTTATTGGAAGAATTGAAGATTCATCACCAGTTCCTGTATTTCACCTGCCACAAGGAGATGGCCGGCGCCTTCAGCGGGGCAGCCGTCATCAGCGTGGCCGGAACCGGGAGCGGAAGGGGAGTGCTGAGATGAAAGGAATCGGAACAGAGATGAAAGGGATCGGAACGTATAAAACAGGCGAGCGGGTCGATCTGTTCATGCTCATCAAGCAGGCGACAAAGGGAATCACGACCACAGGAAGCCCGTTCATGACGCTCATCCTGCAGGACAAGACGGGCGATATCGAAGCGAAGCTCTGGGATGCCAAAGAGGAGCATGAAAAGATGTTCCAGCCGGCATCGATTGTGCGGGTCGGCGGGGATGTCCATGATTACAGGGGCAGAAACCAGCTCCGCATCAAGAGCATCCGCCCGGCCAAGCCGGATGAGCCGATCCAGATTTCCGACCTTGTGCCGAGCGCCGAGAAGTCAAAAGAGGAGCTTTATGAGGAGCTGTCGCCTTATATCTTTGAGATCACCAATCCGAACATCCAGCGCATCACAAGATACTTGCTGAAGCAGCACCGGGAGGCGTTCCTCGTCTATCCTGCGGCGACCAAGAATCACCATGACTACGTGTCGGGCCTGCTCGACCATGTCGTCTCGATGCTGCGCCTCGGCAAGGCCATCGCCGAGCTGTATCCTTCGCTCAACAAGGACCTTCTGTATGCCGGAATCATCCTCCACGATGTCGGCAAGGTGGTGGAGCTGTCCGGTCCGGTCGGCACCGTCTACACGCCGGCGGGCAATCTCCTCGGCCACATCACGATCATGGTCAACGAAATCGCCATGGCGGCAAAAGAGCTTGGCATCGAAGGGGAGGAAGTCGTCCTCCTGCAGCATATGGTCCTGTCTCATCACGGCAAGGAAGAATGGGGCAGCCCGAAGCGCCCGATGCTGAAAGAAGCGGAGATCCTCCACTACATCGACAACATCGACGCCAAGATGAATATGCTTAACCGCGCCCTGTCGAAGGCAGAGCCGGGAGAGTTCACAGAGCGTCTTTTCCCGCTGGATAACCGGCAGTTCTATAAGCCGACATTCGAGTAAGCAAAAAAGCCGACAGGATGCATAACGCATCCGGTCGGCTTTTTAGGTTAGGGCGGGGGCTTACCGCAAAGAACGCATCATCCGGATGCTGTTCAGTGTATGGCCGCCAAAGTCTTCTTCGAATTCATCGACAGTACTGAAGCCACTGGCCTGATAGAATCTGATGCCGTTCCTGTTCTCACGCTCGACGGTGATGTACAGCCGTTCAGCACCCGACAGTTCGCCGATCCCGCTTTCCAGCAGGGCGGTCCCGAGTCCCCGGCCCTGATAGGCGGGGAGAAGATAGATCGCCGAGAGCTCTGCATCTCCGGTATCCGGAAGGCGGGAGAAGTTGGCAAAGCCGACAACAGTATCGTGATGTTCGGCTACGTAGAGGATGGACTGCTCGAGCCGCCTCTTTAAAGACGCGGGGCTATAGGCAGCCGAGAGGAACCGTTCCCGGATCCCCCGTGGGATGATGCCTTCATATGTATCGTGCCAGCTTTCTGCTGCGACCTGCCGGACCGCAGGGATATCCCTTTCTTCCATCTTGCGGATCATGGCCGTCCCTCCCCGAATGTGTGTGGTGCGCTTGAACAAATCATAGCATAACCGGGGCTGAATACAGGTGCGTTTTCGCCACAACACGATTCCTGGGGCGATTCGTCATGTTCGGTGCCTGATACATCACTTACAGAACACGATTCATCACTTTCATGGCACCAATCATCACTTTCAACTTCATTACACCTTAGCGGTTACCGCCATATACAACAAACGGCACCCATATCGGATGCCGTTTGTTTTCGCATTATTTTTCTTCTTCGGAGTCCGAAGAAGCTTTGAACTGGTCGAGCGCGTCTTTCAGATCTTCATCTTTGATGTCGATGTCCGCGTCTTCAAGCATCTTCGACAGCTTGTCCATCAGGGCGTTCGGATCGGCCTTTTTCTGGATCAGCTCATCCTTGATTTCCGCGCGGCGCTCATCGGTGATGTCTTCCTTCTTCTCAGCGCCTTCCGCTTCGCGGGTATCGGTCACCTGGATGATGTGGTAGCCGAAGTCCGTTTTGACCGGTTCGCTGATCTGGTTCACTTCGAGGCCATAAGCCGCGTCTGTGAAGTCGGCGACCATCTTGTCAGGGCCGAACCAGCCCAGCTCGCCGCCGGATTCCTGTGCAGCCGGCTCAGTGGAGTATTCCTTCGCAAGCTCTGCAAAATCTCCGCCTTCATCAAGCTTGGTCTTGACTTCTTTTGCAGTCGCTTCGTCGTCGACGAGGATGTGGCGGGCGTTCAGTTCGGTGCCCATGCGGTCGATGTACTGGTCGACTTCTTCGTCAGTCACTTCAACGCCTTCAGTCAGGGCCTTTTCCTGGAGAAGGTTAAGTTTAATCATGTCTTTGTAGCTTTCTTCCGTGTACCCTTGCTGGGCGAGGAAGGAGTCAAACCCTTCACCGGCCTGTTCTTTCATATCGTTATATTGCTTGTCGACCTCTTCCTGGTCGACATCGTATTTGTCGTCGAGAACTTTTTCGATGACCATCAGCTGGAGCGCCTGCTCGCCGACTGTAGTCTTCATTTCCTCATACAGGTCCTGCTGCGTGATGTCGCCCACCTTGGACGAGACGATAACGTCTTCTCCTGCGTTGTTGCTGCAGGCGGAGAGGGCAAGCACCGATGCGGCGACAGTTGCCGCGATTACAGATTTCTTCATTCTAAACTCCCCTTCTGGTTGTGTAAACAAAAGTAAATATATCATAAAAACGACCTGGCTACAAAAAGGTTCCCGGCAAAAGCCCACAGACCCCTTCCACCCGCGCATACGATACGGGAGAGAAGGGAGGTGATCACATGAGCGGAGGTTTCAACTACGGCGGCGGCTTCGCCTTGATCGTCGTCCTTTTCATCCTGCTGATCATCGTCGGGGCAGCGTACGTCTACTGATGAATGAGGGCCGGCCGGCATGATCCCCCTTCGGCCGCGCCGCCTGAATAACAGCAGCGAAGGGAAGGACCGGTATGGCCGGCAGATTGTCCGGTGTGAAGATGCCGGCACGAAATACCGTCCTACCGTCGAATCAAAAACGTCCATCCTCCCGGAAACCGGGCGGATGGACGTTTATTATTTTTACGTTCAGGATATGGCAGTCATAATCTCGACAAAGAACGAGATGATTAAAATGGTGATGAGGATGTTGACCGTCTGATAAATCTTCGGCTGCTTTTCCTCGGGGATTTCCCTGACTTCACAGAGGGCATAGGTCATCTTGTTGATCTGGAACAGGTAGAAGATCGAAAACAGCACCGTGACAAGAATGATCATTCCATTTCCCCCTTTCTACACGACTATTGACTAGCATACCAGAAGAACGGTTAAAAGAAAACCGCTCAATCTGGCAGCGGAACCAGAATTTCGTAGCCGTCGTCATTTTCCTCGATGTAGGAGGATTTCGGCGAACGGGAGAGGTTCTTCACGTAAACAAAGTCGATCAGGCAGATGCCGCAATGAAACGCGAGCATTGCCGTAAAGTAATGCGAGAACACCGGCAACAGGACCCCGCCCATGACAAACAGCGGGTTGAGGATAAAGAACGGTGCCATGAGCGAGACGGCAAACCGCGTTTTCGGAATCGGCTCGCAGATGCGCAGCAGGAAGAGCGGGAAAAACGCCCAGTCGCGGTTGACGACAAGTGTGATCCGCCTGCGGTATTTCCACAGCACCATGAAATGGATTGCTTTGTGGACAGGATACAGCAGAACGACCGCGGACAGGAACAGGGCGAAATAAGAATCGGATTGCCCGGATTCCCGTGTCAGTTCAAAACTGATATAAGAAATGATGAAGACAGCAATCATCAGGATGGAAGAAAGCAGGAACAGGCGGCTGAGCCCGTAGTGCTTTTTCACGTTGATGGTCTTCCAGCATCGCATCAGCTGCATCTCCTTTAGTGGATTCCCAAATTGGACGATACATACCGTACTGCGATTTGCGATAAAAATCAACCGTTTTAAAAGAAAAATTCAAGTTTAGGATACTTCGTCCTTTTCCTTTACGGACTGCACGCTTGCTTCACCGGCATCACCGGTATGTTCTGCCTGTGCTTCTTGCCCGTACAGCTGCTCCATGTTCCTGAATCCCTGTTCGAAAATATCCATGAAGTCGTCACCGTAGATGTTGCGGATCACCGCCATGAGTTCTATGAATTCGGGGAAGCGCCCGTAAAGCTGTCGTACTGGAAGAGTCCCCTCCAGAACAGAGTGCTCCGTGTCGAAATAATGATTGTTGATCTCGAGCAGAAGGGAGTGGCCCTGCTCGGTTACTTCAACATATGTACTGCGCTTGTCGTCTTCGCGCTTGGAGAAAGACAGATATCCGCGTTCCTCCAACTTCTTGGAGAAGTTAAATGCGGTTGAAACGTGCATGACCCCGAACTTCGCCACCTCGGAAATCGTTGCGCCTTTCAGGTGTGCCGCGATCCAGAGGATATGATGTTCGTTGATGTTCAGGCCGAATGGCTTGATCCATTGCTGCCAGTCTTTTTCGACGGCTTTCCACAGCGCTTTTGAAAGCTGGGCCATCCTCTGGCTGTACAGCATGGCTTCGGGCATCGTATAAGATTGTTCCGCCAATTCTTCACCTTCTTTCTTAATGTTCGGATAGTTTGAGAATAGTATATCAATAAAACAGGTAGGAAAGAAGGGGTTCTGTAACAATCGTCACATTTTAAGTCCGAAAGAGGAAAAACAGGTCGGTTTAACGGGAAGGAACATAAGATGCGGCGGCAATAGAGAAGGACTCCCCGGCCGTACTTAACGGCTTTTGGAGTCCCTTTGCCCCGGATCAGTCACCGGTTAAATGTCCATTTTCAGGAGACGATCCGACTTAAGGATCCCGTCTCCCCATGCCGGAATATTATTCCCGGCGCTGTCTTATTTTTTAATGGAGCCGACCGCCTGTTCAAGTTCTGCGATGGAAGTCTGAATCTGCTGGACGCGCTTTTGGATTCGTTCACGGTTCAGTTCCGTATCGCGGTTCCAGACGTCGACTGACGTTTTCAGTTCATCTGCCACTTCCGGGAATCGGGCTTTCGCTTCGTTGACCAGGTGTTTGACCGAAGCCTTCAGGTCATTCGTTTTCGCTTTCACATCTTCGATCTTCGGCTTCATGTTGTCGGAGGAGCTTTTGACAGAATAGCGCAGTTCTTTGCCGGTTTGTGGGGCGCTCAGCAGGACTGCAGCTGCGCTTCCCGCGGCTCCGACAACGAGTCCCAGGAAAAATGATGATGCTTTCATGAGGGCACTCTCCCTTCTCTATATAGTTCAATATTCCTTTCCGCTCCTTTATTAAAACATGCGGAGAGAGGGAGAGACAACAGACGAACACCCCGGCCATGTCCCGGCCGGGGTGTTTGCCTGTGTCCGATCAGATGGAAGGCGCCGGCGCGTAGTTCGAGCGCTGGGCGAGCCGGAGAACGATCGGATAGATGATAAAGAAGGCGATGGCATTCATGGCAATTGCCGGCAGGACGACTGTCAGGAACAGGGCCATGAACGGGAAATCTCCGCCGAGCACGAAAATCGCGACGGACAGGAAGATCGAACCCGACAGCACCGTTCCGAGAGCAGCCAGCACGGTTGCCACGGCCAGCTTGTCGGCGAGCTTCCCGAGAAGGAGCACGACGCCGAAGAAGACGATTCCCGTCACGGTCTTGTCAATGACGTTCGGGATGAATCCGCCCGGAAACGTCGTGAACAGGCCGGACAGGATGCCGGTGGATACCGACATGACGAGTACGCTCTTGATGTCGCGGAACAGCAGGATGCCGATGAACATCATCGTCAGCATAAAGTCGGGCTTCATGCCCCCGTTGATCCCCGGAATCACCAGGTACAGCGCCGTGCCAATACCGATCAGTAAAGCCATCAGAACCAGATTTTTCGTTTTCATTGCTCATCTCTCCTCAGCTAAGCTAAATTTTGCTACCCCCGGCGTGCCCTCATGGCCGACGGCGGGTTGCGTAGTCCGATTGTACCGTTTTTGGATGAAACTTTCAATCCATCAGTTTTTGATCTGCGCGCCGATTGCAGCTGCGATTTCCTGCAGCTTTTCTTTCGGGAACTCGTCTTCTTTCGTTTCCCAATGCAGCCCGAAGCCGTCCGTCTGGCGGTCATAGCGCGGGATGAAGTGGAGGTGGAAATGGTAGACGCTCTGGCTGGCGGCCGCTCCGGTGTTGTTCAGGAGGTTCATGCCGGCCGGCTCGAACTCGGCTTTGAGTGCGCGCGCAATTTTCGGCGCGGCGGAGAACAGCTGTGCCGCTTCGTCTTCGCTGAACTCATAGATGTTTTCGCGGTGCACTTTCGGGATCAGCAGGACATGGCCTTTTGTCGTCGGCATGATGTCCATGAAAGCGAGGACATGCTCATCCTCATAAACTTTGGCTGCGGGGATTTCCCCTTCCACCATCTTGCAGAAAATGCATTCGGTCATCGGTCAACATCTCCTTTTCATATCCTGACAACAGGATATCATATATTCAGAAAATAGAGGACAGGCATTCGAGGCATAAGCGGTCCGGATTTGCTAAAATGGAGGCATGAATGGGGTGGAATCATGAACGTATTGGAAGTGGAAAAGATCACCGGCGGCTATACGCGCAAGCCGGTGCTTCACGATCTGTCATTTGAAGTCGGCCCCGGCGAACTGGTCGGGCTGATCGGGCTGAACGGCGCCGGGAAAAGTACGACGATCAAGCACATCATCGGGCTCATGGAGCCGTCGGAAGGAGAGATCCGGATCGGCGGAACGGCTTTCCGCGACGATCCCGAGAAATACAGGAGCTCGTTTTCCTATATCCCGGAAACACCGGTCCTCTATGACGAGCTGACGCTCCGCGAGCATCTTGAGCTGACGGCGATGGCCTACGGCATCCCGAAAGATGTGTTCGAGGCGAGATCCGCCGCGCTCCTCAGGGAGTTCCGGATGGAAAAACGGCTGCGCTGGTTCCCGTCGCATTTTTCAAAGGGCATGCGGCAGAAGGTCATGATCATGTGCGCGTTCCTCGTGAACCCGTCGCTCTACATCATCGACGAGCCGTTTGTCGGGCTCGACCCGCTCGGCATCCGCTCCCTGCTCGAGCAGATGAGCGAGAAAAAGGCGGACGGGGCGTCCGTCCTCATGTCGACGCATATCCTTGCGACTGCCGAGAAGTACTGTGACCGGATCCTGCTCCTGCATGAGGGCAGGATGCGCGCTGCGGGAACGATGGACGAACTCCGCGAACAGTTCGGCATGCCGGGCGCGACGCTTGATGATCTCTATATCGAGATGGCAGGGGAGCCGGACGATGGGCAGCCTGCGTGACGTGTGGCGCAGCCGCTTCACCCATTACACGGAGGAGCTGCAGCGCTACACAAAGTTCATCTTTACCGGGCATCTCGCCATCGTCCTCGTGTTTCTGATCGGAGCAGGAGGCTATGCGTACAGCGGCTGGCTCAAGACCGTTGCCGGGGACTTTCCGGCCGCACCGCTGGCAGGCATCATCCTTGCCGCGATCCTGGCTTATGCACCGCCTGTCACACTGCTGAAAGAAGCGGACGCCGTCTTTTTCCTGCCGATGGAAGAAAAGCTCGGCGGCTACATGCAGAGCGCGCTTAAGTGGACGTCCGTCTCGGGGATCCTGCTGCCGGTCATCGCCTTTATCGTCTCGATCCCGCTCCTGAATGCGGTGTACGGACTCAAAGGGATCGGGCTGCTCGCCCTGGTGCTCGGCATTGCCGCACTCCATATATTGAATGTGCGCACCGAGTTTGCCCACCGCTGGGCGGAGCAGGGAGAAGGGGCGTGGGGCGACCGCGCCATCCGCTTTGTCCTGACGGCGATTCCCCTCATTGTTGCCATGTACGGCAAGTGGTGGCTCGGCGCAGCGCTTCTGATCCCGATCGTGGTGTACGGCGTGCTGAAGCAGCGGACGAGCGAAGGCAAGCCGTTCCCGTTCCTCCACTTTATCGAGCTGGAGCGCGGCCGCATGAGCCGGTTCTACCGGTTCGCCAACCAGTTCACGGACGTCCCGCATCTGCGCGGTGCCGTCCACAGGAGGGCGTGGCTCGACTGGGTGTACGGAAACGCTGCGTTCGAATCGCATGCTGCACCGCGCTACCTGGCGATGCGGACATTTATCCGGTCGGATGACTTGTTCCTTTTGTGGGTCCGCCTGACGGCGATCTCGATGGTCGGTGCGCTCTTTATCCCGATGCCGGCGGTTGCCGCCGTCTTCAGCGGCGCGCTCGCCTTCGCGACGACCTATCAGCTGCGTGATGCCCTCGCCAGCCAGCACGAGTTCCGGATGGACCGGCTGTATCCGGTGACGGAGGCGGTGCGCGCATCCGCGGTGCGCCGTACGGTCCGCAGCGCGCAGGCGGTCCAGGCTGTGCTTGTCCTCATTGCGGCATGGTTTCAGTACGGGATGGGGGCAGGGATGCTGCTGCTTGCCATTGCCGTGTTGGTCATCTCGGAAGTGACGCTCCGGATGTCGGGGAAGAAGTGAATAAGAAAAACTGGCTTCGCAGTGCGCGAAGCCAGTTTTTTATGTGGATAAAAGCGGTTCGTCAACGTCTCAGTGAAGTTAATCAACGTTTCACCAAAGATCGTCAACGTCTCAATGAAGTTCATCAACGTTTCACTTAAGATCATCAACGTTTAGTACAGAACCCGCTTAGTTCCGAAGCTTATCCATGTACGCAAATCCGATGTCCGTGTCGACGTGTCCCGTGATCGTCCGCCGCTCCGTGTCTTCACCCCGGAGCCAGCGCCCGAAGTTGAATTCGACCGGATCGGTATCGCCTCCGAGAGCGAACCAAGCGGTGAGCGTCTCCGGGAAGTAGGCGGAAGTGTGGATCGTGCCCGCCCAGCTCCTGTAGTTGTCGGCGAAGACGCCTTTGTCGGTGTCGTTCAGGAGGCGCCATGCCCGATGTGCGTCCGACAGGGCTTCCGGCAGCTCTTTCATGGCGTCCATCCGCTCGATGGAGTCTTTCAGGTAGCGGCGGTTTTCTTCGGTCTGCTGCTCAAAGTGGTTCGTGCAGTACGGGGACTCACGCACAATGACGCCGCGCGGTCCCGCTTCGACAAGTGCCCGCTTGCCGGTTTTGTCGAGCAGGTTGTAGCTGAACGACCCGCGGTGGGGGAGGTCCTGCAGAAATCGGACGGCTTCCTCCACATCTGCGCATGTCTCAAGGATCAGGCGTCCGACCATCCAGCACACGAATCCGTCGCCGGGCCGCTTCCGGTTCGTAAAGTTGTAGCCCATCGCCAGGCCCTTCTCGTTCAGGCCGTCCATCCGTCCGGTAATCCGCTGTGCGGGGCCGATGATGGCGTTGCCTCCGTCGTCTGGCTGGAAGACGGTATAAAGCCCTTCGTACGTATTCGGGTGGAAATCATAGTTCCGGACGATAAAGTCGCTGCCGGTCAGGACCGAGCAGCCTGCGCGGACGGTTTCGGTCCGGTAGCCGCCGAAATCCCGGAGTATCTCCTCCATCGGCAGGTCGAGCGCGTCCCGCATGCCGTTCAGCTCATCCCACAATTGCGGGGCAAACCGGCAGAAGATGTCTTTTGCTTCCCGGATATCGATTTTGAAGCGGGGTTTCATCGTCCGCCATTTTGTCCTGCGGTTATGGAGCGTCAGGGAATCGCGAAGGCGCTCGCCCTGCAGAAAACCAAAGTCATAGTGCGAGCCGCGGAACTGAATCACGTCGCTGTAGATTTCTCTCATCTGATTCATCCTTTACAACAGTCGTCTTTGTCCATCTTGGAACAGCATGCATCAGGGGTCAAGAATTCAACCGCCATAGAAAAATCCGGACCCCTTTCAGGAAGAGGTCCGGATGGTGCTGTCCTTATTCGCCCTGGTAGCCGGTTGCGGCGGCACCGAGGATCTTGGCTGCCTGTAGCATCGCCCGCTCGTCAAAGTCGAAGCGCGGGTGGTGGTGCGGATACGGCTCTTCCGGAGCGGCGCCGGTGAAGAAGAACGTGCCAGGCACGTTCTCGAGGTAGTAGGCGAAGTCTTCGCCGCCCATCTGAGGCGCGCCCTCGACAGCCTCTACACCTTCGAGTCCTTCAATCGTCTTCACGAGGAAGTCCGTCTCAGCCGCATGGTTGACGACTGCCGGGTAACCGCGGAAGTATTTGCAGTCGATTTCGCTGTCCGTCGAGATGGCGGTTCCTTCGACGACACGGGCAATCTCGGTCTCCATGAGGTCACGGATTTCCGGCTGGAACGTACGGACTGTGCCTTTGAGCTCAGCGGAGTCAGCGATGACATTAAACGCGTTCTCGGCTACGAACGAACCGACTGAAAGCACGGCCGATTCGATCGGGTCGACACGGCGGGAAACGAGCTGCTGGAGGTTCTGCACCAGCTGGGAGCCGATGACGACAGCGTCTTTTGTCTGGTGCGGGTTCGCGCCGTGTCCGCCGCGGCCCTGTACTTTGATCTCGAACCGGTCGGCTGCCGCCATGATCGGGCCGGTGCGGTATTCCACTGTGCCGTAAGGCGTCTGGGACCAGAGGTGCGTGCCGAAGATGGCATCGACGCCGTCCAGGCAGCCGTCCTCGATCATCGAGATGGCGCCGCCCGGGGCAAATTCCTCCGCGTGCTGGTGGATCATGACATACTCGCCGGCCAGCTCATCGCGCAGTTCATGGAGCGCTTTGGCAAGTGTCAGGAGCGTGGCTGTATGGCCGTCATGTCCGCATGCGTGCATGACGCCGTCAACGGTCGACTTGTATTCGACATCTTTCTGGTCCTGGATCGGCAGGGCATCGAAGTCGGCGCGGAGTGCGACCGTCTTGCCCGGCTTGGCACCCTTGATGCGTGCGACGACGCCGTTGCCGCCGACATTCGCCCGAAACTCAACGCCGAGTTCCTTATAGAAATCCTGAATATATTGTGCGGTCTTGTATTCCTTGAATGAAAGCTCCGGATGCATATGCAGGTAGCGGCGGATCTTGATCATGTCCTCATTGGAAGCTTCCAGCTTGGAGAAAAGCCGTTCCTGCAAATTCTCGGTGCTTACTGTCTGTTCGGTCATTGGAATCCCTCCGGAAAGCGAAATAATTAGAATGTTATTTATTATAGACCTCATCCGGAAGAAGAGCAATAGCACGTGACCAGACAAAAAGTGTCACACCCAAGGGGACGCGCGAAAACAGGAGTGCTTCGGGGGGATGCGAACGAAAAATCCCTCGCCCCGGGGTTCGCGTGCGAATCTGGGAAGTTTGCGTGCGAAAAATCCGTGGCACCTGGAGTTTGCGTGCGAATCCAAGAAGTTCACGTGCGAAAAACTCCACGCCCCGGGGTTCGCGTACGAATGGGAGAAGTTTGCGTACGAAAAATGCCTCACCCCCCGGAAGCTCGCGTACTTAAAACCTTCACACCCGCCCACATCCTCCTCCAACAAAAAAACGGCGCCGGGGCGCCGTTCTGTCAGCCGGCTCAGAGCTTTTCGTCTTCCGGCTTTTCCGTTTCATATTCAGTGATGTAGGAGGCCGCGCTGAAAATGTTCTGCACCTTCTCCGCAGGCGGCGTCTGTTCTTTCCGTTCATGCGCGCCCTTGAATGCCTGCGAGCCTTTCCACAGTTCGTAGTGATCCTTCGACTCCCAGGCCGTCACGACGCGGTATGTGTCATCCTTGACCGGACGGAGAAGCCGGAAGGTGAGGAAGCCCGGCTGGCCGTCAACCATGTTTGCCCGGTTCTGGAAGCGGTGCTCAAAGATCGGCCGGCCTTCGTCGGTGACCGGGATGTTGTTTACGATGTAATAGCCGTGCTTGGCGAGCTGCCCGCTTGCGCCGATCACTTCATAGCGTTTTGGCGTCTGGAAAACGGTCTTGCCCTCCGTTTCGTGCAGAAGAAGCGAGTTGCCCGCTCCGTGGAGCAGCACCATGTTTTCCCCGCTGTGTTTTTCCTTGATTTTCTCCATGAATTCCGGCGTGCCGGATGTGGTGTACAAGTTCATTTGACATACCTCCCGTATCTGCCTGTCCTTGCCTTAATTTTCCCACAGCCGGGCCCATTAAAACAAGTGTGACCAATCCTTGACAGGAAGTGTGTCCGAAACGTGTCGGGAAAGGTTAAATCCTATGACATTTGCCTGCCCAATCTATACAATAAATATTGGACAGCCTATAGTTAAAACGGAATGATTACGGAGAAAGTAGGAATCATCACATGACCAAGTTTAACGACACGCTGCTTCGCGCAGCTCGCGGGGAGAAAACGGAACACACACCGGTCTGGTTTATGCGCCAGGCGGGACGTTCCCAGCCGGAGTACCGGAAGCTGAAGGAAAAGTACTCGCTGGAGGAAATCACACACCAGCCGGAGCTTTGTGCCTATGTGACGAAGCTTCCGGTCGACCAGTACAACGTCGATGGGGCGATCCTTTATAAGGATATCGTCACACCGCTCGCAGGGATCGGGGTGGATGTAAAGATCAAATCCGGCGTGGGCCCGGTGATCTCCAACCCGATCCGCTCGCGTGCGGACATCGACCGCCTCGGCGAGTTCCATGCCGAAGAACAGGTGCCGTACGTGCTTGAAACCATCAAAATCCTGACAGAGGAACAGCTGGATGTGCCGCTGATCGGCTTCGCGGGTGCGCCGTTCACACTGGCCAGCTATATGATCGAAGGCGGCCCGTCCCGCAGCTACAACCTGACAAAATCGTTCATGGTGTCGGAGCCGCAAGCCTGGCAGGCGCTCATGGACAAGCTCGGTGACATGACGATCGCTTATCTGAAGGCGCAGATCGCGGCAGGCGCGAAAATCGTCCAGATCTTCGACTCGTGGGTCGGCGCACTCCATGTCGCGGACTACCGGGCGTTCATCAAGCCGACCATGACCCGCATCGTTTCCGAAGTGAAAAAGACGGGCGTGCCGGTCATCACATTCGGTGTCGGGGCAAGCCACCTCGTCAACGAATGGCATGACCTTCCTGTTGATGTCGTCGGACTCGACTGGCGCATGCAAATCCGCGAAGCGGAAGAGCGCGGCATCACGAAGCCGGTCCAGGGCAACCTCGACCCGACGCTTCTCATCGCGGACTGGAACGTCATCGAGGAACGGGCAAAAGACATAGTCGAGCAGGGCGTCGAGCACGGTGCGCACATCTTCAACCTCGGCCACGGCGTCTTCCCGGACGTCCAGCCGGCGACACTGAAAAAGCTGACGGAGTTCGTCCATACGTACTCTGCACAACTGCGTAAGTAACCCAAACTCCTTAATCGGAAGGTGAAACAAATGGCGAAAAAGACGATGGGCCTGCTCGTCATGGCCTATGGAACCCCTTATAAAGAAGAAGACATCGAACCGTACTACACGCATATCCGCCACGGCCGACCGCCTGCGCCGGAACAGCTGCAGGACCTGAAGGACCGCTACGAGGCGATCGGCGGAATCTCCCCGCTGGCCAAGACGACCGACGAACAGGCGGAAGCCCTCGGCAAGCGGCTCAACGAAGTGCAGGACGACATCGAGTTCAAAGTATATGTCGGCCTGAAGCATATTCACCCGTTCATCGAGGACACGGTGGAGAAGATGCACCGGGACGGCATCACCGAAGCGGTCACGATCGTTCTCGCGCCGCACTACTCGACGTTCTCCGTTGAGTCGTACAACAAGCGCGCGAAGGAAAAGGCAGCGGAGCTCGGCAACATGCAGATCCATTCGGTCAAGGACTTCTACCGCCAGCCGAAGTTCATCCAGTACTGGGAAGAGAAGATCCGCGAAGCGTACGGTTCGATGACTGATGAAGAGCGCGAAAACGCGTGCCTCGTCGTCTCCGCTCACTCGCTCCCTGAGAAGATCAAGGAGCACGGCGACCCGTATCCGGACCAGCTGGACGAAACGGCAAAGCTCGTCGCGGAAGCGGCAGACGTGAAGACCTACGCGGTCGGCTGGCAGTCCGAGGGCAACACGCCCGACCCTTGGCTCGGCCCGGACGTCCAGGACCTGACCCGCGACCTTCATAAGGAACACGGCTACAAGGCATTCGTCTACACGCCGCTCGGATTCGTTGCGGAGCACCTTGAAGTGCTTTACGACAACGACTACGAGTGCAAAGTCGTCTGCGATGAAGTCGGCGCTTCCTACTACCGTCCGGAAATGCCGAAGACGCACCCGCTGTTCGTGGATGCGATGGCGGATGCGGTCATGGACGTATTGAAATAAGAATAGGAATGGATCGGGAACGGCTTTGTGCCGTTCCCGATTTTTTGTTGGGGGAGCGTGAAGGGTCAGCCGGGTGCTTCGAAAACAATCCGAATGCTCTGTATGCACCTTCGAGCGCCTCGAAAAGAAGTCTGAGTGCGTCTGTTTGTCTCTCCAGTGCTTTCTAAGACAGGGAAGTATGGTAAGCTGCGGGTGGGACGGCTTAGGGCTGTTCCCGATTTTTTATTGGTCCAGAAACTTTTTCTCTATTAAGATGGTCATGACAGAGATAGGAGGAGATGGCGATGATTACTGAGGTGGATCTGAAGCATTTAAAGCGCTGTGTGGAGTTGGCGGAAACCGCGCTGGAAAAAGGGGACGAGCCGTTCGGTTCGGTCCTTGTCTCTTCAGACGGGGAAGTGCTTGCCGAAGACCATAATCACGTGGCAGGGGGGGACCACACCCAGCACCCGGAATTCGCGCTGGCTCGTTGGGCGGCTGAAAACCTGACTCCGGATGAAAGAAGCGGGGCGACCGTCTACACCTCAGGTGAACACTGCCCGATGTGTGCTGCGGCCCACGGCTGGGTCGGGTTGGGCCGGATTGTCTATGCTTCTTCATCGGAACAGCTGGCCGAATGGCTCGGTGAACTGGGCGTTGCCCCGTCACGCGTCCGGAACCTTTCCATACAGGAAGTGATCCGTGATGCCGAGGTGGACGGGCCGGTTCCGGAACTGGCGGAGCAGGTCAGGGAGCTCCAACGAAAGTTTCATAGTAGGGCTGGAAGGTGAGAAGGAGTTTTAGCGATTTTTACTTTAGCGGGCTGCGGTTTCGTCATTCACGGTCGCAGTCTCGTCATTCGTGGCCTCAATTTCGTCATTCGCCCGGCCGGACTTATCGAATGACGAGATTAATGGGATGAATGGCGAAATCATACGGTCGAATGACGAAACCTAACCGATGAATGCGGGAACCGGCGGTATAATCCATTGCGGAGACTGGATGAACCCGCCTGTAGCAAGATATAACCCACCCATAAGGAGGCTGGTGGATGGAGCAGGTGATGGGATTTTTGTTGGGTACCCTGCAACTATTCTTTCCATTGATCGTCATGTCGGCAATCGCATTTGTCCTGGGACTGATTTTGCGCTCGTGTTTATGGATGCTGGCTAGTGCGGTCCTGATTTATCCCGATGCCTGGTATCTCGGGGCGACTCCGGCCTTTCCGTGGGCGGTCTATCTCCCGCTCATTCAGGTTTTCACGGCAATATGGATATACCTCTCAAATAAACGCAACATGCGGTCTGCCCAGAAAACTAAATAACATGATGAACGCCGTTCCGTCTGCCACGGAACGGCATTTTTTCAATTCAGAATCCGAGAACTTTCCTGAGCGTGGGGGCGTGGGTCTGGCTGACGGGAATTTCCGAGCCGTCCGATGTCGTGATGAGGAGTCCAGAGGTGAAGTCGTCTTTGCGGATGCGGCTGATGAAATCTGTGTTGATCAGATAGGAGCGGTGTACCCGGAGGAAGGAAGCCGGCAGTTCCGCCTCCAGCTGCTTGAGTGTCCGGGTGGAGGCGAATTCCTCCCCGTCGGCGTAGAACCAGGTTTTCTTGTCGGCGCTTTCGATGTGGGTGATGCGGCTGACGGAGACCGGGACCCAGTCATCGTCATTGCGGCCGGTCAGATAGCGGATGGGGGCGGCCTTTTTCCGTTCTTCGGGAAGAAGGACGATGACGGCGCCGGGAAGCGTGCCGATCTCGACCGGGTAGCCGATTCCATAATAGGAAGTGTTCTGATCAGGGAAGGACAGCCGGTCTTCCGCTCGCCGGCCTGTCTTCATCACTTGATGGGCGATATCCCCGGGGATGACGGGATGGCCAGCGGCGAGCGGAATGTCCAGGCCCCGCTGGTCGAGGTGAATATACTGCCCGTCTGCCGCCACGGCAAATGCCGCTTTTTCCGGAATCCATTCACAAGCAAACTGCGCCAACTGTTCTAACACACCGTTGTTCATCTGATCTCCTCCATTCATCGGCGAATCGCCCATGTTCATCAAAGAATTTCCCCTTTTAGTCCGAAAACCCAGACAAAAAAGACAATTCTGTTATATAGTAATTTACAACAACAACAGCTGTTATGAAACAGTCAGAAAGAACTATTTTATAACAGCGCTTATAAAACCCTCTGAAAGGTGTGTATCGGATGACAACAAAACAGGCGGAAATCGAACAGATTGAAATGGGATGGCAGGATGAGCGCTGGAACGGAATCACACGGCCCTACACGGCGGAAGATGTGTACCGCCTCCGCGGCTCCGTCCAGATTGAACATACACTCGCAAAGCGCGGAGCGGCACGGCTCTGGAAATCCCTCCAGGAGGAACCGTTCATCAACGCACTGGGCGCCCTGACCGGAAACCAGGCGATGCAGCAGGTCAAGGCAGGGCTGCAGGCCATCTACCTGAGCGGCTGGCAAGTCGCGGCGGATGCGAACATCGCGGGCCAGATGTACCCGGACCAGAGCCTGTACCCGGCAAACAGCGTGCCGCACGTGGTCAAGCGCATCAACCAGGCGCTCCAGCGCGCCGATCAGATCGACCGCGCGGAAGGCCGTGAAGGATTCGACTGGTTCGCGCCGATTGTCGCGGATGCGGAAGCCGGATTCGGCGGCCCGCTGAACGTCTTTGAACTGATGAAGGGCATGATCGAGGCGGGAGCAGCGGGCGTCCACTTCGAAGACCAGCTTGCATCCGAGAAGAAATGCGGCCACCTCGGCGGCAAGGTTCTCCTCCCGACGCAGAACGCGGTGAAGAACCTGATCTCCGCCCGTCTTGCGGCAGATGTCATGGGCGTCCCGACGATCATCATCGCCCGCACCGATGCGGATGCGGCGGACCTCATCACAAGCGACATCGACCCGGCAGACCACGAATTCATCACCGGAGAGCGCACGCCGGAAGGCTTCTACCGCACACGCGCCGGCATCGACCAGGCGATTGCACGCGGCCTTGCCTACGCACCATATGCCGACCTGATCTGGTGCGAGACGTCCAAACCGTCGCTTGAAGAAGCGAAAAAGTTCGCCGATGCGATTCACGAGAAGTTCCCGGGCAAGATGCTCGCGTACAACTGCTCACCTTCATTCAACTGGGAAGCGAACCTCGACAAGGAAACGATTGCCGAGTACCAGCGCGAAATCGCGAAGATGGGCTACAAGTTCCAGTTTGTCACGCTCGCAGGCTTCCACTCGCTGAACCACAGCATGTTCGAACTGGCAAATGCCTACAGGGACGAAGGCATGGCGGCCTACTCCCGCCTCCAGCAGGCCGAGTTCGCCTCCGAAGAAAAAGGCTACACGGCGACACGCCACCAGCGCGAAGTCGGCACCGGCTACTTCGACGAAGTCGCGCAAGTCATCTCAGGCGGCCAGTCGTCCACAACCGCGATGGCCGGATCCACGGAAACCGCGCAGTTCGCATAAGGAAAGGAGAGTGTGCACATGACGACAAACGAAACGGCAAGGGAGCGGCAGGTCAACGTCACCGGCAGCCGGACGCCGTCATCGGACGTGATCCTGACCGAAGACGCACTCCGATTCATCGGCGAACTGCATGAACGGTTCAACAACCGGCGGCTTGAATTGCTTGAAAAGCGGATGGAGCGGCAGGCGAGGTTCGATGCGGGGGAGCAGCCGGACTTTCTTCCGGAGACGGAACAGATCAGGGAGGGCGATTGGGAAGTCGCCCCGATCCCTGACGACCTGAAGGACCGCCGGGTGGAAATCACCGGGCCGGTCGAAAGGAAAATGGTCATTAACGCGCTGAACTCCGGCGCGAAGACCTTCATGGCTTGCTTCGAGGACGCCACCTCCCCAACATGGGAAAACATGATCGAGGGCCAGAAGAATATGCATGATGCCGTGCGGCGGACGATTTCCTACACCCGTCCGTCCGACGGCAAGGAATATCGATTGAACGAGGAGACTGCGGTCCTGATCGTCCGACCCCGCGGGTGGCATCTGGAAGAGCGCCACGTGACGGTCGGCGGGGAGCCGGTATCCGGCAGCCTGTTCGACTTCGGGCTGTTCTTCTATCACAACGCGAAAGAACAGATTGCACGCGGGACGGGGCCGTATTTCTACCTCCCGAAGGTGGAAAGCCACCTGGAGGCGCGCCTATGGAACGACGTCTTCACCTATGCGCAGGAGCGGCTCGGCATCCCGCACGGCACGATCCGGGCGACGGTCCTGATCGAGACGATCCTTGCCGCGTTCGAGATGGATGAGATCCTTTATGAACTTCGCGACCACGCGGCAGGACTGAACTGCGGACGATGGGACTACATCTTCAGCTTCCTGAAGCGGTTCCGGAACCAGGACGATGTGCTGCTTCCTGACCGCGGACAGGTCACGATGACGGCGCCGTTCATGAGGGCCTACACGCAGCTCTGCATCAAGACATGCCACCGGCGGGGCGCCATGGCGATCGGCGGCATGGCCGCACAGATTCCGGTCAAGGGGGATGAAGAGGCAAACGCCGATGCTTTCAGCAAAGTCGCCGAAGACAAGCGGCGCGAGGCGACCGACGGCCATGACGGCACTTGGGTCGCGCATCCCGGCCTCGTCCCGGTCGCGATGAACGAATTCGATGCCGTCATCGGAGAGGGGCAGAACCAGGTGGACCGCAAGCGCGAAGACGTCCAGGTGACCGGCCGGGATCTGCTTCAAGTGCCGGAGGGCACGATCACTGAAGGCGGCATCCGGACGAACATCAACGTCGGCATCCGCTACATTGCAGCCTGGCTGTGCGGCAGTGGAGCGGTCCCAATCAACAACCTGATGGAGGACGCCGCGACGGCAGAGATTTCCCGATCGCAGATCTGGCAGTGGATCCGCCACCCGGAAGCCCGCCTGGATGACGGCCGAGAAATCACGGAAAGCCTGTTCCGGCAGCTGCTTCAGGAAGAACTGTGGAAAATCCGGAAATCGGAAGGCGCGGAACGGTTCACAGAAGGCCGTTTCCAGGAAGCCGCAGACCTGTTCAAGGAACTCACGGAAAACGACGACTTTGAAGAATTCCTAACCGTGCCGGGCTACGGCCGGCTGGCATAACCCCAAACCCATAAGGAGGAGATCTAAATGATGAAAAACCAGCAGAAGATCGAAAAGTCCCGGAAGATCTGTGTCGAGTGCGGTTGTGAAATCGTTGAGAAAGTCGAGTCCCTCCATCACGAATGCGAACGCTGCGTCGGGAAATCGGAGCAGTAATTAAAATAAAGAGGAGCCGTCATCCTGGATGACGGCTCCTTTTGATTCCAACATAAAGGGAAAGTCTATATGGGACCAGAATGCTATTATGAAACACTTTAACTAAAGGAGGGTTTCTTATGGAGAGCCTACAAGCCTGGCAGCCCGTCACTTATTTGAAAGGAAGAAGTCTGGGGGACTTGGGCTTTTTTGAAGTACTCACCCATTTTGATTACCTGAAACTCTCGTTCAGTGACTTGGCAGACACGAAAGTCGAAGTCATTTACGACCAGCCCGTGCCGCCTGTCGAGTATTACGTTTGGTCTAATCGGTTTTCAACCGAATATGGCAGGTTTGATTTGCTCAGCAAGGAAATGGATCTATCCACCGTAAAAGACGAGAGTTCGCTGTATTTCTATAAAGTCCTGAACTCGGAGTATCTGAAGTGGTTCGATCACAATCCGCTCATTAACAGAAAGACGCACCCGAAGCTGGAACATCATCTGTATATGAACGGTGATCAGGTCTTTGAAGTCTTGTCCGAGTACGAACCGAGGTTTATCAAAGTGTAACAACCTCAAAGGTAGCTGCCCATGATTAGTCATGGGGCGTCCTCTTGAGGTTGTTTTTGTGTTTATTGTTCCTTCACAACCGTTCCTGAAATCCGGTCGTGGGGGAAGAGCGCTCCGTCCTGTGCTTCGAAAGCTTCACGGTCTTTCAGGTACTGGAATGTGCTGATGGTGTCCCGGTAGGCCATTCGCTTAACGATCTGGCCGGGCGTCGGTTCGGTGCCGTCCGCGTTTTCGAGGGCCAGTCCCATTGTCTTGTAGCCGATGGTCCGTCCGCTGTTGCGCAACTGTGCATATTCCAGCGCCCACATGACGGCAGTCGGAGTGACGAGCGCGTGGAAGGCCTCGCTTTTGATTTTCTTCCTTAGGACATATTCGACACCTGCAGTTGCGGCGGTTGATACGGCCAAGTCAATCAGGTAGGCCTTGAATCGTTTTTTGGTGATCGGTTTCACGGTGATTCCTCCAATTCGGTTCTTGTATGTATGGAATACGTAAAAACAGGATGATTGGTTTCACACAGTGAAACGGATACAGGGAAAGGACTAAATCTATCAATCCGTTCTATCAGGAGATTTTACTGTCTCGTCGCGGAATATCCTGTTTCATCGAAAATTAGCAGGACAAACTGTACTGATACAAAAGGATTCTATCTGTACTATAAAAGCGCTTTCATCTCTGTGTTGAAACAGAAAAACGCCCCGGACAGAAGATCCGGGGCGCCGTTAAGGTCAGTGGCTTTTAGTTATTCGCAGTTGCATTTGTCGCACTTATTGCTGTAGCACTCGTGTTGTTCCTCGATTTTTTCACCGCATTCAGCACACATTTTCGGAGGCAGGTTCTTGAAGAACTCAACGACACTTTCCATCTTTCCGCATTCTCCTCTCGAGGAAGTTTTGTTGGTTAACTTCTGTTGTTGTACACAGTGTATTATAACAGTGTGGAGGGTGTCAATGGTTTTCACCTAATTTTATAAATATTTTTTCAGATTGCTTCCGGTCCCTTTCGGGCAGTCTAATCTCGGGAGCGTTTCGGGGGTGTGTGATAAACTGAATGAAGGAAAAAGACAGGAGGCCGATCCAATGAAATTCATCGACAACAAGGGCAATCATGACCCGTACATCAACCTCGCGATCGAGGAATACATCCTGAACACATTCGATACGGACAAGGATTCTTATCTGCTGTTCTACATTAACGGCCCGTCCATCATCGTCGGCCGCAACCAGAACACCATCGAGGAGATCGACGCGGGCTACGTCGATAAAAACGGCATCAAGGTCGTCCGCAGGCTGTCCGGCGGCGGCGCGGTGTACCATGATCTCGGCAACCTGAACTACAGCTTCATCACGAAGGATGACGGCGAAAGCTTCCGCAACTTCAGGAAGTTCACGCAGCCGGTCGTCGACGCGCTCAACAATCTCGGTGTAAAGGCCGAGCTCCAAGGGCGCAACGACCTGCTCGTCGAAGGGCGCAAGATCTCGGGGAACGCCCAGTTCTCCACACAGGGCCGCATGTACAGCCACGGCACGCTCATGTTCGATACGGACATCGGCGAAGTCGTAAACGCCCTGAAGGTCAAGAAAGACAAGATCGAATCCAAGGGCATCAAGTCCATCCGTTCCCGTGTCGCGAACATCTCCGAATTCCTTGAGGAGCCGATGACGATCGAAGAGTTCCGGCAATACATCCTCGAGCAGATCTTCGGCGGCAAGGACAAGATCGAGTATATCGAGCTCACGGAAGACGACTGGGAAAACATCAAGAAACTGTCCGAGAAGCGCTACGGCAATTGGGACTGGAACTACGGCAAGTCGCCGAAGTTCAACATGTCCCATTCCAAACGCTTCCCGGTCGGCGGCATCGATGTGAAGCTGGATGTAAACAAAGGCCAGATTGAAGACGCGGCAATCTTCGGCGACTTCTTCGGCGTCGGCGAGGTGGCCGAGATCGAAGAAGCACTGAAAGGCGCGCAGTACAGCACAGAGGGCATCGAGAAGGCGATTGAGGGCATCGACATCGAGAAGCTGCTCGGCGGCATCACGAAAGAAGAATTCATCGATCTGATCTACTGATCAGCCGATGCCCATACAAAGGGGACCCGACAGACGCCGGGTCCCTTTTCTGCTATCATAAAAGCAGTGAAAATCATGGATTTTGGCCGGTTTTATCGGCCGAAACCGGAATTGGAAAAGAGGGACTGAACGTGGAACAACACCGGATCCTCATCATCGAAGACGACCGGAAGATCGCCTCGCTGCTTGCCGAGACGCTCCGGAAATACCATTACAATGTTCGGGCGGCAGATGACTTCGACCGGATTTTGGAGGCGGAGGCCGAGTTCTCTCCGCACCTCATCCTGCTTGATATCAACCTGCCGTCCTATGACGGCTATTACTGGTGCCGCCAGCTGCGCCAGCGGACGACCGTTCCGATCCTGTTTATCTCGGCACGCTCCGGCGAGATGGACCAGGTGTTTGCGCTCGAGAATGGAGGGGACGACTTTATCACGAAGCCGTTCAACTATGAGATCGTCCTGGCAAAGATCAGGAGCCATTTACGGCGGTCGTTCGGCGAATACGCGCCGAAAATGGAGGAGCGGACAATCCGTCTCGGCCGTCTGGAGCTGTACCCGGAGCGGATGGAACTGCATGCTCACGGACAGGAGATCCCGCTCCAGAAAAAAGAGTGTGTCATCCTAGAATTGCTCCTATCTGAGTCGCCGAAGGTCGTGTCGCGGGAACGGTTCCTCGAGGAACTGTGGGATGACCAGGCGTTTGTCGACGAAAACACGCTGAACGTCAATATGACCCGCGTGCGCAAAAAGCTCGCCGACTACGGCATCCAATCCCAGATTGAAACGGTGCGCGGGGCGGGCTACCGGTTTATCGCCGCTCCGGAGGAAGCATGAAGGCGCTTCGTTTATTTATCCGGGAGCACTCCGCCTATCTCGTGTTCCATATACTACTGACCGTCTTTGTCCTGTCGCTGTATTGGCTGGACGGTTTTCGGAACGTGGATACGGCAGTTTATTCAGTTGTGATGGTCCTCATCCTGACTACGCTTTTCCTGGCGGCCCGATTTATCGGCCGGAGGGCGTACTACAACCGGATCCTGAAGCAGCCTGCCAAGATGGAGGACCTGCTCATGCGAACTTCGAAATCTCCGGAAACATCCGAAGCCGAGCGCTTCGGCCATGAGGTATACGGCATCTATCAGAAGGAAGTGCAGGCGCTGCGCTCGGAAAACGAGCGCCATGAGACGTTCATGAACCAGTGGGTGCACCAGATGAAAACCCCTTTGTCGGTCATCTCACTGCTCCTGCAGGAAGAGGAAGTGGACCGGGAAGCGATCGGTGAAGAGGCTGACCGGATCCGCAGGGGCCTTGAGACCGTCCTATTGAATGCACGGCTCGGCACATTCGAGCGGGACATGCAGATTGCCCGTGCGGATTTGGCATCACTTGTGCGTGAAGTGATCTCGGAGCACAAGAAGCTGTTCATCACAAACCGGGTCTACCCATCCTCCTCGATCGAAGAGGGACTCATCGTCACGACCGATCCGAAGTGGATGAAAACGATCATCGCCCAGTTCATCACAAATGCCGTGAAATACACGCGCGGTGAAGGCAAGCACGTCTACTTCAGCGCGGACCGGACAGAAGACGGCATCCGGCTCACCGTCCGGGACGAAGGAATCGGCATCCCGGCATCTGACCTGAAGCGCGTGACCCACGCATTCTTTACCGGGGAAAACGGAAGGCTGACGGGCGAGTCCACCGGGATGGGGCTCTTTATCGCGAAGGAAGTGTGTGACCAGCTCGGGCACGGCCTGGAGATTGAATCGGAACCCGGTGAGGGGACGGCGGTGTCCGTCCTCTTCAGGGAGAAGAAGGAAGAAGGAAAGGAAGAGGCGCATGCCGATCGTCAGCATTGAAGACGTCATCAAGATCTATGAGGGGAAAGTGACCCACCGGGCGCTTGACCGGCTCAGCTTCGACGTGGAGGAGGGGGAGTTCCTTGCTGTCATGGGACCTTCCGGAAGCGGCAAGACGACGCTTCTGAACCTGATCTCCGGCATCGACATGCCGACATCGGGAAAAGTGCTCATCAAAGGCACCGATCCGTCGGCGCTCCGGCCGGATGACCTGGCCCGTTTCCGCCGCCGCGAGCTCGGTTTCGTCTTCCAGGACTTTAACCTGCTCCGTATGCTGACCGTCGAGGAAAACATCGTTCTGCCGCTGACACTCGACCGGCTCCCCGTCGCGGAAATGGACGCTCGGGTCAAGGCGATCACGGCACGGCTCGGACTTGAAGGCATCCTTCACAAGCGTCCGGATGAAATCTCGGGCGGCCAGGAACAGCGCGTCGCGATCGCGCGCGCCCTCGTCCACCGGCCCTCGATCGTGCTGGCCGACGAGCCGACGGGAAATCTCGACTCAAACGCGGCACGCGAAGTACTGGACCTGCTCGGGACGATCAACCGGGAAAATCGCACGACATTCATCATGGTGACCCATGACCCGATTGCCGCCAGTTACTGTGACCGGGTGCTCTTTATCAAGGACGGCGCCTACTACAATGAAATCCACAAGGACGACCGGCGCAGGACATTCTTCCAGCGCATCCTGAACATGCTGTCGCTTCTGGGGGGCAACGTCGATGACCTTTCGTCAGTTCGCCTACCGTAACGTCGTCCGCAACCGCCGGATCTACGCGGCTTTCTTCCTGGCTAGTGTCTTTTCCGTCATGGTGTTTTTCCTGTACTCGATGCTCATGTTCCATCCGGGCATCGGGGAACGGTTCATCACCGGCATCACGCTGATCGGGATGACTGCGGCGGATGTCGTCCTGTATGTGTTCATGCTGTTTTTCCTGTTTTATTCGATGCGGGCGTTTATGCAGGCGCGTTCGGGTGAATTCGCGCTGCTCCTCCAGATCGGCATGGAGCGGCGGCAGCTCGGAAAACTGCTGCTTCTTGAGATGCTGCTGCTTGGTGCAGCGTCTACCGCGAGCGGCATCGTGCTCGGCTTCGCGTTTTCAAAGTACTTTTTCATGATCGTCCGGGAACTGCTCCAGCTGCCGACCCTGCCGCTCTATGTGTCTTGGGAACCGTTCCTCATGACCGCGGGCGCGTTCTTTAGCCTGTTCCTCCTGATCGGACTGCTGTCCGCCTATATCGTCTCCAACCGGGACATCTCAGAATTCAGGAAAGGGATTGGCGGCGAAGCGGATCCGTTCGGCTACTCACCGGGAAGGGCGGCGGCCGGCATCCTCCTGCTGCTGTCGTCCTACGGAGCGGCGCTGCTCGCCGGTCGGGTAAACGTCCTGTACCTGTCGGTGCTGCTTCCGCCGGCGGCCACACTCGGGACGTATTATTTCTTCTCGCACTCGATTTTGTATCTGCTCGACCTGTTCAGGGACCAGAAAAGCCTATATTGGAAGCGCACAAGGCTGGTGTCGCTCGCCGAGACAGCGGCGAAGCTCCGAGACAATGCGAACATGTTCTTTATCGTCGCAATCGTCTCGACGGTCGCATTCCTTTCAGTGGGGACGCTTGCGAGCCTGGCCACCTACACCGCCCAGTACCGGGCGCTGAATCCGCTCGGCCTCGTTTACGAAAGCTACCCGGGCAACCCGCATGAATATGAGCATGTGACCGGGCTGATGAAGGAGCTGGAAAACGCGGGTCTCGAGTACACCCACGTGCCGCTCACCGTCGCCAGGGAGGAGTCGTCCTTCTCGGGGCAGCCCATCAATATCCTTCGTGAGGGTGAGGTGAACCTGCTCGCGGAAACGCTGGGCGCGGGCCCGGTGCAGTTAAGGCCGGGCGAAGCTGTCTTCCTTCCCTATTCGACGGAAGCCGCCCCGAGACTGCAGGATGCGGACATACAAACGGAACTTGAGGAAAGCGGAGTCGAAGTCCATGTGAAGGGCGTAGTCGGCGGCCTGCTGCTGCCCGCATACAGCCTCGGGACAAATTCAGTCGTTGTCAGCGAGACCGACTTTGTGAAAGTCGCCTCCGCCCAGACTGACAGCCTGCTCCACATCCATGCATTCGACGTGCCGGATTGGGAAGAGACTGTCGGCATCGGACTGTCGATCGAGCAGGCGATGGTCATGTCTGAAATCCAGCAAGGAGAGGCACTGCCGTATTACTTCAAGAATCCGGGGCTCGACTATTCGATCATCCGGTCGACGTTCCACTTGCTGCTCCTGACCGGCCTGCTGGTTGCCATGGTCTTCCTGCTCGCCGCGGGCAGTTTTATCTACTTCAAGCTCTACACGATGCTCGACCGTGACCGTCGCCAGGCGGCCGTTCTGAAGCGGCTCGGCATGACGGAGCGCGAGTTCATCAAGATCGTCAACCGCCAGCTGATCCCGCAGTTTTTCCTGCCTTGGGGGATCGCGATGCTTCACAGCACATTCGCCTTCATCTCCCTTCAGGCCATCTGGAAGGAGTTCGCCGACATTTCGATCCTGAACGAGATGGCCCTCGTCCTTGTGGGCTTCACGGTGATTCAGCTGCTGTATTTCTATCTGATCCGCTGGCGATATCTGGCGCATGTAAAAGGACCGGCCTGAGCGGTCCTTTTTATGTGGATTCAAGTGGCGGCTGATTGGCCTCCCGGCAAGCCCGCTTGGTCTTTCAGTGCGTATATTTGGTCTTTCATGCATCTTGTCTGTGCATTCAGCCGGCTGTATTAAATTTCTGTTCTTCCGGTTGTCCGGTCTATATTATTGCTCTATAATAGTTAATGGGGATAGTGAATGACTATTCATTCAATTCGAACAAGGGGGATGGCTATGAATCTCGTGAAGCGCGTCCATCATACAGCGCTCGAGGAACCACAGAAGATTGCCTATCATTTCATGGGGAAAGACACGACTTACGCAGAGTTTGACCAGACGGTCGGGCTGCTGGCGGCCGGTTTGCAGAAAATCGGCATCGGCAAAGGGGACCATGTCGTCTTCCTGCTCGGCAACACGCCGCACTTCCTGGTCTCGCTGTATGCCACGATGCGCATTGGGGCGACGGCGGTGCCGGTCAACCCGATCTACTCGCCGGAGGAGATCTCGTTCATCGTCCGAAACAGCGACGCCAAGGCGGTCATCGCACTGGACAAGCTGCTGCCGCTGATCAGGCAGGCCTCGGCCGCGTTCCCGGCAGTGGAAAGCTATGTAATCTGCGAAACCGAGCCGGGGACGGAAGAAGAGATCGCTTCTCTGCCGGAAGATGTCCGCGGAAAAGTGAAACCGTTTACACATGTGGTGGCATCCGGCGGGGTTCCGGCTGAAGCGGTCGAAGTGGATGACGATGATACAGCAGTCATCTTGTACACTTCGGGCACGACCGGGAATCCCAAGGGTGCCATGCTGACGCACAAGAACCTGTATTCCAATGCGCGTGACGTCGCGGACTATCTCCAATTCAACCCGGATGACCGGGTCGTTGCTACACTTCCGGTGTTCCATGTGTTCGCCCTCACGGTTGTCGTGAACGCGCCGCTCCTGCGCGGCGCACAGATTCTGCTTGTGCCGAAGTTCAGCCCTGCGGACGTCTTCCGGATCATCCGCGAAAAGGAAGCGACGATTTTCGCCGGCGTTCCGACGATGTACAACTTCCTGTATCAGTATCCGGAGAGCAACCCTGAAGACTTCAAGTCGATCAAGCGCGCGATCTCCGGCGGCTCGTCCCTTCCGGTCGCACTGCTCCATAACTTCGAGGACAAGTTCAATGTCAGCATCTCGGAAGGGTACGGCCTGAGCGAAGCGTCCCCGGTCACCTGCTTCAACCCGCTTGACCGCGAGCGCGTCCCGGGCTCGATCGGCACGAACATCGTCAACGTAGAAAACAAGGTCGTCAATGAGTTCGGCGAAGAAGTGCCGGACGGAGAAGTGGGGGAACTCATCGTCCGCGGACCGAACGTCATGAAAGGCTACTACAAGATGCCGGAAGAGACGGCAGTCGCGCTCCGTGACGGCTGGCTCTACACGGGCGACCTTGCCCGCCGTGACGAAAACGGCTACTTCTACATCGTCGACCGCAAAAAAGACCTCGTCATCGTCGGCGGCTACAACGTCTACCCGCGCGAAGTCGAGGAAGTGCTCTACGCGCATCCGGACGTGGTCGAAGCCGCGGTCGTCGGCGTTCCGGACTCCAACTATGGCGAGGCCATCCAAGCCTATGTTGTGAAGAAGGAAGGATCTGCCCTGACGGAACACGACCTGAAAGCCTTCAGCGCGGAAAAACTCGCGAAATATAAAATCCCGGCATCCATCGAATTCCTCGATGAACTGCCGAAAAACACCACCGGCAAAATCCTCCGGCGTTCGCTGAAGGACATGGCGGTGAACAGTAAGTGATCGTTGGTCAGGCCCGCCTTTTTGCGGGCCTTTTGTTTGTGCGGGGATGAAAGTGACGAATCGGGCTGCAAAAGTGATGAATGAATGATTCCTGGGTTTACTTATCTGATAGGGGGCTGCCTTGAAGTATCTTGAAGAAACGATCTTGATCGTATCCGCCGCCTGGATGCTGATCTATTTCTTTTATCCGGCCGGTTCCCGGCTGCTGCAGCTGGCATTATGGGCCATCCCGTTTGCCATAATCTGCACGGCAATTCTGATGATTGTTGTTAAGCGGAAACGGGAGAGGGCGGGCAGTAAAGCCGTTCAAGGCAACCCGAGCCAATATGGCAACGTCTCAGTGAAATATCGCAACGTTTCTACGAACCCTGAATGAGAGAACCATATTGTTCCGCAAGTCGAAATAGTTTAGACTTATCAGTAGGTTTTGTTAAAGGGGGAGTTACTGATGAGCAAGAAGAACATTACGGCTGAATCGCTGTTTGACCTTTATTCCGTCGCGAATCCGAATCTGTCGCCAGCTGGCGACCGGGCGGTGTTCGTGCGGACGCATATGGACAAGGAAGAAAACAAGTACGTTTCGAATCTGTTCCATGCGGATCTGGCATCCGGACAGGTGACTCAGTGGACGTACGGCAAGAACCGGGTGAGCAGCCCGGCGTGGTCCGCTGACGGCAGCAAGATCGCTTTCCTGTCCGACCGTGACGGCAAGAATCAGCTTTACGTGCTCAGCGCTGCCGGCGGAGAGGCGGAGCGGGTGACTGACTTCGCGAACGGGGTATCGGCGTTTGCCTGGTCGCCGTGCGGCAAGAAGGTGTGGGTGAACGGAGCGGTTAAGAAAGACAAGTCGTTCACGGACAAGGAAGAGGAGAAAAAGGACAAGAATCCGGAGCCGGTCGTCATCGAGAAGATGAAGTACAAGGCCGACGGGCTCGGGCTCCTTCCTCAGGACCTATTCCGTCAAATTGGTATCGTGGACCTTGAATCTGAAGAGGTAACTCAATTTACGGAAGGCGACCATCAATACGGACTGAATACAGTGTCTCCTGACGGCAAGAAGATTGTCTTCAGCGTCAACCGTGCTGAAAACCAGGACTTCGAGTTCCGCGGTGGGCTTTACCTAGCGGATGCAGAGTCGAAAGAAGAGAAGGCAATCATCGACCAGGACGGCTATTACGGTGGTGCGATGTTCTCGCCGGACGGCAAAAAGATTGCCTTTATCGGTGCGGATCGCAGGCTTGAAAATGCGACTCATGCAGATGTCTACGTCTATGACGTGGCATCCGGTTCGCTAACCGTTCTCACGGAATCACTTGACGCGCCGGTCGGTGACCTCGTCGCGGCCGATTTCCAGCAGGGGACCGAAACGCCTGCCGCCGTCTGGGCGGGGAACGATGCGCTCTATTTCCAGGTGTCCGTGATGGGTGATGTCCGCCTGTACTACGCGACACTTGAAGGGGAGCTTTATCCGGCAACTCCTGAAAACGAGCACGTCTATGGCTATGACGTTACAAAAGACGGCAAGACCGCGCTGATCACCGCGAGCAATCCGGTCCACCCGGGCGAGCTGTATGCCCAGGAAATCTCGACAGGCGAACGCAAGGCACTCACTTCATTTAACGCAAAGTTCATCGAAGAACATGAAATCGCCAAGCCGGAGCCGATCGTTTTCAAGGGCCCTAAAGATTGGGACGTCCACGGCTGGATCATGAAGCCGGCCGGATTCGAGGAAGGGAAGAAATACCCGCTCATCACGGAGATCCACGGCGGGCCGCACACGATGTATGCGAACACGTTCTTCCATGAATTCCAGGTGCTCGCCTCCAAAGGATACGGTGTTCTGTTCGTCAATCCGCGCGGCAGCCACGGCTACAGCCAGGAATTCGTCGACGCGGTGCGCCGTGACTACGGCAATGGCGACTACCAGGACATCATGGCGGGTGTCGACTACGCGATCGAAAACAACGACTGGATCGACACCGAGCGTCTCGGCGTCACGGGCGGCAGCTATGGCGGATTCATGACAAACTGGATTGTCGGCCACACCGACCGGTTCAAGGCAGCCGTCACCCAGCGGTCGATCTCGAACTGGATCAGTTTCTTCGGTGTCTCTGACATCGGTTACTACTTCAGCGAATGGCAGCACGGCGCAGTCATGGATGATGTGGAAGGGCTATGGGACATTTCGCCGCTCAAGTACGCGGCCAACGTCAACACGCCGCTCCTCATCCTCCACAGCGAGAAGGACTTCCGCTGCCCGATCGAGCAGGCGGAACAGCTGTTCATCACCCTGAAGCACATGGGCAAGGAGACGGTCTTCGTCAGATTCCCTGAAGCCGACCATAACCTGTCGCGCACCGGCAAGCCGAACCTGCGCATCGAGCGCCTGGATCAGATCACTGGATGGTTCGAGAAGTACCTGTAAGAAAGGGACGAATCAGTTGACCTACACCGAAAACGGCACGACGATCCGCCCGGTCAAAGAGGCGGATCTGCGCCGCATGTGGGAACTCAGCTTCCGGGATAAAGACCCGGAATGGAAAAAGTGGGACGCGCCTTATTATCCCCACGAGACGATGGAGTGGGAAGCGTTCTATGAGAAGAAAGACAAGCTCGTTGACCAGGACGACTACTGGCTGATCGAGCATGAAGGCACAATCGTCGGCATGGTCGGCTATTACTGGGAGCATAAGCCGTCCATGTGGCTCGAGATGGGCATCGCCATCTATGACCCGGCCTATTGGAACGGCGGCATCGGAACGGCCGCCTTCAAGATGTGGCGGGATCATCTGTTCAACACGATGCCGCTTGTCCGGACCGGATACACCACCTGGTCGGGCAACGAGCGAATGATCCGGGCCGGCGAAAAGCTCGGCTTCAAGATGGAAGCCCGCATCCGCAAAGTCCGCTACTGGAACGGGACGTACTACGACTCGATCCGGATGGGGATGCTGCGGGAAGAGTGGGAAAAACTGCGGATAGAATAAAGGGGACAGGCAGCGCATTCAGGCGCTGCCTGTTTCTGTTTGCTTTGTATTTTCAGGGAGACGAGGATAGCATCCGGGATTTTGAATTGGGTATGAAAATCATTCTCAATTAAATTTATTTATTCTCAACTAGTTTGACAATGGCACTCGAAAGTTCTATTATTATTTATAATGATTATAAATAAGGAGGGGTGAGATGACAGAGGATATTTCGATGTACCAAAAAAATAAGATGCTATTTATTTGGGTAGCCTCTTTAACCTTGTTTTTTGCAGCAGTTGAGATCATCTACGGATTTATTTCCGGATCCCTGATGATGATGGGTGACGGGGTGCACATGAGTTCGGACGCCATCTCACTGATCCTCTCACTCATCGCAACCATTATGGCGACAAAGGCCGCGACAAAAAACAAGACATTTGGCTACAAGAGATTTGAGCCAATCGCCGCATTTATTAACGGATTATCGTTAGTGATGATCCCGGTATTTATCATTGCCGAAGCCATCAGCAGGATAATCAGCCCGATAGAAATCATACCGAATCAAATGCTGGTCGTAGGTACAATCGGCTTGGTGATCAATGGAATTGTCGGGTATATATTAACTAAGGCGAGTTCCAATCTGAACGTAAAAAGTGCCCTGCTTCACGTTTTGGCTGACTTAATTACCAGTGTGAGCGTCGTCATTGCTGCATTAGGCATCAAATATTTCGGGTTCACGTGGCTGGATCCCATCGGAAGCATCCTCACATCCATCATCATTATTGCCGGAGGATACAAAATCACGAAGGAAGCATTCAATATTTTGATGGAAGGAACCCCTAAGGGCTATTCAGTAGATGAAATAGGAAAAATTGTTAAAAGTTCCGGACAACCTATACACCTGAATACGATAAAAATCTGGTGTATTAACGAATCCGAAATATACACGTTAGTCGATGTGACCTCTCCATCCCGGGAAGAAAACGCCTTGGCCAAGATTCGGGAGAAAATAGCGAGCGATACAGACATCCCGCTTGAAAATATTTATGTGAATATGAGCTGAAAGCAAACAGGCAGTGCAACGTTGCGCTGCCTGTTTTTGCGGATACCTTTAACGGTCTGTCGGAACACGATCTGCAGGGAAAAGTTCACTGCAGCCGGAGGCGCAAACAACAATCTGATAAGATAGTAATAAAATAGATAGGGGAAAAAATAGAATGCTTGCCGCTTTAATTCATGGGATTGTCCTGGCGTTCGGGCTGATCCTGCCGCTCGGCGTACAGAATGTATTTATCTTTAACCAGGGGGCAACACACCGCAGGTTTTCGAGGGCTTTGCCTGCCGTTGTGACCGCCGGAATCTGTGACATGCTGCTGATCCTGCTCGCGGTGATGGGCGTGTCCCTGATCGTCTTCAGCTTCGCCTGGCTCAAGAACCTGATTTTCCTCGTCGGCTTCGTTTTCATGGTGTATATGGGCTGGTCGATTTTCAGGAGTGCTCCCGGAACCGGAGAGGGAAAGCGGGAGGCGCTTTCCCCAAAACAGCAGATCCTCTTTGCCGCTTCGGTCTCGCTGCTTAATCCCCACGCCATCCTGGACCTGATCGGCGTGATCGGGCCGAGTTCTCTGGCCTACGAAGGGGACCAGCTCGTTGGGTTCACGGCGGCGTGCATCGGAGTGTCCTTTATCTGGTTTTCCGGCCTGGCAGTGGCCGGCCGGATGGTCGGCAGGCTGGATGCCAATGGGCAGATCCTCAGGCGGTTTAACCAGGTTTCGGCGCTGATCATCTGGGCGATCGCTATCTATTTGGGCATTCAACTTTTGGAAAGCCTGTAGCTCATGATCATGATGAAGTGGTTTCCCGATATAAAAGAGGCAGCGCATCGCATGTAACCCGTTCAGTTGAGTGGTGCAAACAGGCGAATTAGCAAAGCAATTAGCAGAGGTTTTAGCAAGACATTAACATCGTTTTCAGCACCCAGTCGGGTGTTTTTTTGACCATTAGAAACGCTTTTTAACACAGTAAATAGTGGTCGGATAGGAGAGAGAAAATAATTTGCTTATAGGGACATTTTGGCCCATATAATACTCTACCGCCTACTAATTTTGAAGAATAACCATAAAGAAACTTCATCTAATGAAAATTCAACAAAAAAGTTCATTTGATAGAAGGTATTTGGGATACCCAACTAGAATGTTGTAAGGAAATAAAGCACTACTTACTTGGTATGAACAAATGTTGGTGTATTGAAACAAGGTCTTATGGTGAGTTCGGACTAAAAAATTCATTGGTGCAACAAATTGGAAGGTGGTTAAACAATGAGGAAACTAAAGTATCTAGTAGTTGGGATGGCTGTATTGACGTTGATAGGCGGTTCATTTGCATTTGCAAGCGACAATTCAAATGAATCACTGATTAACAAACAGTCCAACACGGTTGCAGAAACTGAAACAAAGGCAGACAAAGCAGATATAGTTGAATCCGAAACCTATGAGTCCATGGAGAATGAAACTCACCTATTGCAAGAAATCAAAAAAGTCAATTTAAGCTATATAGAAGAAAAAGAGGACTCCGTTTTGATTGATCATTCCAGTAATGTTCCTGCGGTTGACGCTGAATATTACAATAAAGCCACTCAGGAAGAAATTTTTACTTCGCAGTCACCTAATCAGTTAGGGAATGCAGAAGAGTATCAATCGATTATCATGAATGAATGGTTCGTAGGTGATGAAACATCAGTAGTGGAAGAAACCACAATTAATGGTCATGCTGCAGTTGTAAGACATTCTGACTTGGGGGCAAACGCTCTGTATGTTATTACAAATGAAAACGTGTACACATTCGCAGATGCTAGTTATGATACCTTGCGAGATTTGGCCGAACACCTCGATTATAAATAAGTACCTAGCGACATCTAAGTTCGGCTCACGGTTAAAGCAGTGCTTAACAATAAATAACAGAGGTTAAGTCCAGTAGTCCCTACAAAAAGCACCCGTTATTGGGTGCTTTTTTGCGAAATACTATCGTTTGTATATGATGTCGTATCCGTATTCCTTTCAGCAGTAATTAGCGGTCGTTTTAGTAACAAAATTAGCAACAATTTCAACAGGAATTTAGCAACGTTTTAGCAGTCGTTTTTGCACGAATTTTCGATCGTACAATAATTTTTGTGCGTTTGTCAAAGCCCATGCTAATTAGCATTTTAAAAGCATGTCAAAACGGGCTAAACCCATGCATATCAACAAAAAAAGACCACCGCAATCATGAACTGAACCCTATAAAGCGGACAGTTTAATAAAAGACCCTGCTTATGCGGCGATGAGATGACTCCGGTATTGTGCCGGAGTCATCTTTTTTAGATTCCATTGATATCGGTGGTTGTTGTACTCGAAAATATACTCATCCACCAGTTGTTTGAGCTCATCGAAGGTTTGGCATTGCCTGTAGTCAATTTCATCTTTCATATGACCGAAGAAGGATTCCATCGGCGCATTGTCCCAACAATTTCCCTTTCGGGACATTGATTGTTTGATGTTGAGATCCTTGAGGCGTTTCTGATACTCGGGATGGGTGTAGTGGAACCCTTGGTCTGAATGAAGGACGATTTCCGGATGTAGATTCTCTCCAAGAGCTTCTTCAAGCTTGTCCAGCGTCCGGTACACGATTGGCATGGAAAGGCTGGTCGTCAGTTCATAAGCGAGGATTTCCTTGGTCGCCACGTCCTTCACAACCGATAGGTAGGAAGGTTGGCCTTTGCCGTGATACAGATAAGTAATATCAGTCAGGAGGACCTTACCCGGCTCATCCTGCTGGAACTCACGATTCAGGTGATTAGACACCGTACGGTGTTCCTGTGTCGCCTTT
>NZ_AOFT01000016.1 GCF_000348905.1 Bhargavaea cecembensis DSE10 | reverse complement strand
GAAGGCGACACAGGAACACCGTACGGTGTCTAATCACCTGAATCGTGAGTTCCAGCAGGATGAGCCGGGTAAGGTCCTCCTGACTGATATTACTTATCTGTATCACGGCAAAGGCCAACCTGCCTACCTATCGGTTGTGAAGGACGTGGCGACCAAGGAAATCCTCGCTTATGAACTGACGACCAGCCTTTCCATGCCAATCGTGTACCGGACGCTGGACAAGCTTGAAGAAGCTCTTGGAGATAATCTACATCCGGAAATCGTCCTTCATTCAGACCAAGGATTCCACTACACCCATCCCGAGTATCAGAAACGCCTCAAAGATCTCAACATCAAACAATCAATGTCCCGAAAGGGAAATTGTTGGGACAATGCGCCGATGGAATCCTTCTTCGGTCATATGAAAGATGAAATTGACTACAGGCAATGCCAAACCTTCGATGAGCTCAAACAACTGGTGGATGAGTATATTTTCGAGTACAACAACCACCGGTATCAATGGAATCTAAAAAAGATGACTCCGGCACAATACCGGAGTCATCTCATCGCCGCATAAGCAGGGTCTTTTATTAAACTGTCCGCTTTATAGGGTTCGGTTCAGATTTAGCGGACGGGGTGTTTTTGTGCATCTGCCAGGAAGCCGTCAATCTGATTCCGGTGATGGCGGTCGTGATCGATAAAGTCTCTGACGACGGAAATCAGCGTATAAGGCAAGCCGCTATGCGGAGAGTGGGTTTCCCCGTTTGATGCCGCTGGTCTTTCGAGCACTTCTGCCGGGAGTTCCAAGAGGCGGGAAACCAGCTGATGCCGCTGATCCTGTGCTTGCGCAATCAGCCTGCCGGCGGTGACCGTATCGGCATAGGACGCTGCCCGTTCATTAAATGGACCGAACTCCGGAAACTCCATCTCCTCTCCATCCAGCACGGCCGGGATCACCCGGCCCATCAGGTGCTCATCCCACTTCAGGATATGGGCGATGATTTCAATTGACGACCATTTCCCTTCCGCAATCGGTTCCTTCAACACGTGCGGCTCGACGGCCCTGATCTCTTCCAGCCAGTCGGAATACGCTCTGAAGCTGCGGATGACTCTCTCTGTTTCTCTATCAGGTTCCATCTCTCATACCCTCTCCCCTTAACAGATTCCATTCTCACAAATTCATTCGCCAACGCGCTCAGCTTCCCCTTCAATCGCCCCGGTGCCGGCTTAAAGCCGGAATAGACTGTGGTTGATAGGAGGTGAAAATCATGACTCAGTACAAAGAGTGTGTCAACCTGTTCCTTGCCGCGATCCTGGCGGGCTATGCCCTTCTCGGGCTGTTCCTGATCGTTCCGGCTGTCCTCGGGGGATTAGGCACACTTTTCACCCTGTTGGTGATCATCGTGGTGATCCTGATCGTCCTGTTTGCACTGGCGATCATCTTCAAGGCGCTGGCCAAACTGTTTAAGTTCGGTAAATATTGACCGATGAAGGCGGCTGTCCCCCCGGGGGCAGCCGTTTTTCATTTATTCCTCTACTCATACGTCATGTATAATGGAGCCAAGCAACTTTCGAGGGTGTGGATGTATGGATGATCGCAATATTCGGCGGGACAAGCACCCGGACCGGGAAGAGGACCGCAAACTTCCTCGTGAAGAACGGGATCTCATTCAGGAAAATGAGTATGCGGATGATGATTACATAGAGGAAGATGACGTCTGGGAGCCCGACGAGTGGGTTGTCTGGGACGCCATCGCAGAAGGCGATGTCCTCGATGAGGAGGAGTCCGTCGAAGACGACTTTTACGACTACGATGAGCCGGCTGACCGCCAGCCAACCTCTGAAGAACCGGAAGACCCGGAAGATGAGGATATCAGAAGGCTCGTGCTCGAGGCCCAGCGGGAAGCCTTACTGAAGGAGCGGACTGAGGAAGTGCCACGCCGGGGTCCATCATTCGGTACGAAGGCGATGATCTGGATCATCTCGCTGATGATGGTCGTCAGCACATTTGCGTTCGTCCTGGAGCTGTTCCCGCTGTCGGCGGTCGACTTCCTGCGCACGTCCTCCCAGCTATCCCAGCAGGAGACCGTACAGGCACAGAAGGAATCGGTCGTCTCCGTCGTCACCCCGGACGGTTCCGGAACGGGCTTCATCATTTCCGAAGACGGAACGATCCTGACGAACCATCACGTGATCGAAGGGTACGACCGGGTATCGGTCGTCCTCTCGGATGACCGGCGCTTCATGGCGGACGTGAAGGAGTCCTATCCGGAATCCGACATGGCTGTGCTGGAGGCCGAAGATGAATCCGGCCTCCCTTCCCTGGAGCTGGCAGACTCCTTTACCTTGCAGGAAGGGGAACCGGTCACCTTCATCGGCAACCCGCTCAGCTTCCGCGGAGTGGCGAACAAAGGCCATGTGATCGGCCCGATCCGGGTGAGCGGTCTTGATGAACCGGTCATCATGATGGAGGCTCCTGTATACCGTGGGAACAGCGGCAGCCCTGTCCTTGATTCGGACGGACAGGTTGTCGGCATTGTCTTTGCAACGCTCAACCATGAAGAGGAAGGCACCGTCGGTCTGTTTGTTCCGGTTGATGAACTGCATCGGCAACGCCAGGAAAACCCATGAAAAAAGCGCAGCAGCCTGACAGTCAGGCTGCTGCGCTTTTTTTCATCATCAGGCAGTTTCTGTTTCCGCCGGCACACCATCCCCGTCCGGCTCGCCAAGTACCCCTTCCGACTGCGAGACGACAACCGCGGCGGCGGCATCTCCCGTGATGTTGACCGCTGTCCGCACCATATCGAGGAGGCGGTCGACACCGAGGACAAGTGCGATTCCTTCAACCGGCAGGCCGACAGACGTCAGCACCATGGCCAGCATGATGAGTCCGGCCCCTGGAACAGCTGCCGTTCCGATGCTCGCCAATACCGCGGTCAGAACAACTGTCAGGAGCGCGCCCATCGACAGGTCGATGCCGTAGGCCTGGGCGATGAAGACGACGGCCGCCCCCTGCATGATTGCCGTACCGTCCATGTTGATCGTGGCACCAAGCGACTGGGTAAAGGAGCTGATCGACTCCGGCACCTTTAGGCGCTCCTGTGCCATCTTCATGGAAACCGGCAGCGTGGCGGCGGAACTTGCCGTACTGAATGCCACGACCTGCGCCGGGAAAAAGTTCTTGAAGAACCAGATCGGATTCCGCTTGCCGAGCAGGGAAACCGCGCCGCCATAGATGACCAGGGTATGAATCAGGAGTGCCCCGAGAACAACCCCCATGTACATGCCCATCGCGCTGATCGCATCAAAGCCCTGGCTTCCGACCGCGGACGCAATCAGGCCGAATGCTCCGTACGGCGCAAACTTCATGATAAAGGTGATCAGATACATGATCAGGTCATTGGCCTGTTCCAGGACTTCCTTGACCCGTTCCACCTTTTTGCCGAGCATGGCGATGCCAAAACCGACCAGTGCAGAGAAGAAGATGAGCTGGAGCATATTTCCATCAGCCATCGCTGCAATCGGGTTTGTCGGGATGATACCGAGAAGCGTATCCATGACCGGCGGTGCTTCCTGGGCCTCGTAGCTGATGCCGGCCGTATCGAAGTCACCCGCAGCTCCAGGCTTCAGGACAAGTGCCAGAGTCAATGCGATAACAATTGCAACTGCAGTAGTGATGAGGAAAAATCCAAGTGTCTTCCCGCCGATCCGGCCCAGTTTCTTCGGATCCCCGATCCCCGCCGTGCCGAGCGCGATTGCGACGAACACGACCGGAACGACCAGCATCTTCATCAGATTCAGGAAGATCGTACCCAGCGGGCCGAACAGGTACGTGTCAACCGGACCAAATACATTCGGAGCGAACAGGTTGAGTGCAAGACCGACGATGACACCGGCAATCAGGGCAATAATAATGTTCCGCGCCAGTTTCATATTGATCCCTCCTTGTTCTACTTTATTCAGCAATCACCACAATAATGAAAGCGCTTTCTTTAATATTATCTTTAAATTCTGATATTGTCAATCTATGCGGATTGAAACATAAAAAAGCAGGTCCGTTTTATGACGGACCTGCGGCCAGCGCTTTCGGCTTTTTCCAGAAATAAGACAAGATCACACCCGCAGCCAGTGTGGCGGTCGCAAAGTAAAACGGATAGTCCAGCTGCATATCGAACAAAATGCCTCCGATGACCGGGCCGAACACGTTGCCGAGGCTGGTGAACATCGAGTTCATCCCGCCGGCGAAGCCCTGCTCATTCCCAGCCACTTTCGAGAGGTATGTGGTGACCGCCGGACGCACGAGGTCGAAGCCGACAAACACGGTCATTGTCACGAGCAGGATCATGAAGTAGGAACTGACCAGCGTGACGCAGTATACAAGCACCGCAGAGACAATCAGACACCAGCGGACCAGGCGGATCTCACCGAGCCATTTGTTGAGCCGGTCGAACAGAAACACCTGCGCGACCGCTCCGACAACGCCCCCGCCCGTGACCATGATCGCGATATCCTTCGGCGTGAAGCCGTATTTATGATCGGTATAAAGCGCAAACAGCGATTCGAATGCCGCCAGCCCGAACGAAAGGATGAAAATGATGACGAACGCGATGAAAAACACGGGTGCGAAGATTTTGCGGATGCCTGTCGTCCCCGGCACCATTTCTTCCGCTTCCGCCTTCTGACGCTTCGGCTCGCGAAGAGCGGCCATGGAAAACAGCGCGGCGATGAATGCTAGGCCGAATGCGGCAAAGAAAGGGACGCGCGTGCCGATTTCGGCCAGGAATCCGCCGAATCCGGGACCGACGATGAAGCCGGTCGAGATGGCGGCAGACATATAACCGAGCGCCTTCGGCCGTTCGTCGATTGTCGTGATATCCGCGATAAATGCCGTGACGGCCGGCATGATGAATGCCGCACTGATCCCGCCGAGGAGACGCGAGACAAACAGCAGCGAGATGGACTGCGCAAGGCCAAACAGCAGCTCGGATAAGCTGAACAAAATCAGGCCGACCACGATCATCCGCTTGCGGCCGTACTTGTCAGTCCATTTCCCGGCTATCGGTGACACGATCAGTTGGGTCAGTGCAAATGCCGCGACAAGATTGGCAGCGGCCGAACCGCTCAGCCCCAGCTCGTTGATGAGGGCGGGCAGCACCGGGATGACCAGCCCGATGCCCATAAAGGCGATGAACAGGTTGATGAGAACCGTCGTGAGCATGATGTTTTTCTTCATGAAGTTTTCCCCTTTGATTCCGGTTCTTTCTATCATATCCGGACACGGGCGTTTTTCGCCACTTTGGGGGTCGGTGTTTGCGAGAGTTCTGTTTCATGCCCAGAGAGTGATGATGATCGGCACGAAAGTTAAGTTTAGACGCCTGATCGTTTAGGTTCATCCCCTGAGTGGGATGATTGGCGGATTGTCCGCATGTTTACCCGCCGGCGGGACTCAGGAAAGCGCCCAATGGCTCCAGGGCTCCGCTCTTGGCGGCAGGCTTGTGACGGACACGGGCTCCTTTTTTACCGGATGGGTAAGGGCAAGAGACCTTGACCAGAGCGCGATCTGCTGGCCCGGGCGGTTGACGGAAGCACCGTATTTCTGGTCTCCGTAGAGCGGGCAGCCGACCGATGACAGCTGGACACGGATCTGGTGGGGACGCCCGGTCTCCAGGCGGACGGAGACAAGTGTCAGATCCCCTTTCCTCCCGAGCACTTCATAATCCAGCACCGCCTTTTTCGCATCCTTCACCCCCGGCTTCACGACAGACACCTTGTTCTCTTTTTTATCCTTGAGGAGATGATGCTCGAGACGTCCCTTGTCCTTTGGCGGAGTGCCGCGGATCACCGCGATGTATTCCCGGTCCATGTCGCGGCGGCGGAGCGCGTCGGACAGGCGGGAAGCCGCCTTGGATGTCTTTGCGAACACGATGGCACCGCCGACCGGCCGGTCCAGCCGGTGGACAAGGCCGAGATACACATTGCCCGGCTTATTGTCCCGTTCCTTGATCATCTCCTTTAGTGCCGTCAGAAGGTCTTGATCTCCTGTCCGGTCTTCCTGGACAGGCATATTTACGGGTTTTTCCACGACCAACAGATGATTGTCTTCAAAAAGTATCGGGATATTCATCGTCATTCTCCTTATCATTCAATATGGAGGAATCAGGAGTCCTCCAGCACTTCCATCAGCACCACTGCCTGATTGTGCGTTTCATCCTTCGCCCCGTAGAGCAGCGTTGCGTTTCCCCTGTTTTCGGCAACGATCTTTTTCAGTCTCTCCAGCCCGCTTTTCTGTATGCCGCCAGCTAGCTCGTCCAGATACCGTTCCCTGAATTCACCGAACCGGTCCTGATCGTGCCCGAACCATTTGCGGAGATCGGCGGAAGGTGCGACTTCTTTCATCCAATGATCAAGTTTCGCCTCTTCCCGGGAAACGCCCCGCGGCCAGACCCGGTCGACGAGAATCCGGATTCCATCGTCTTCTGATGCACCTTCATAAATGCGCTTGATGGACACAGGCATACCCATCCCCCCGGCCCCGTTTACTGAGTGCCGAGCCCACACAAACCGCGGCACTCCCGTATCCATTTTAGCAGAGGCGGGTTGCCTGCTGTCTGTTATACTGGACGGAGTTGCCGCCATCCGGCGGACCACCTCAGATCAAGGAAGGTACCGACCATGAGCTCACTACTTCACCGAATCGAACAGAGCCTCACGAACCTGTCCGGCGCCGAACGCGCCATCGGAGAATACATCCTGAAGCACCCCGAACTGATTCCGAACATGACGACCCGGGACCTGTCCAAAAACAGCGGCGTCAGCGAATCCAGTGTTGTCCGATTCTGCAAATCGATCGGCATCGGCAGCTTCAAGTCCTTTAAGCTGGAACTCGTCAAGGACCTGACACTTACCGGCATGAACCTGACCGATTTCGAGATTCTCCACCAGCAGGACGAGCCGTACGACCTGTTCCGGAAAGTCGCCCACGTCAACAAGTCGGCCATCGAGGCCATCCCGTCCTCGCTCGACCGCAAAGAATTCGAAAAGGCAGTCGGCGTACTGAAGGACGCGGGACGGCTCCTGTTCTACGGCGTGGGCGGGTCCGCAACGGCTGCCATGGATGCCTATTATAAATTCACGAAACTCGGATATCCGTGCCAGAGCCACCATGACTTCCACTTCATGCTGTCGGCGATTCCCTACCTGGACGAACGCTCCGTGTTTTTCGCAATCAGCAACTCTGGAAAGACCAAAGACATCCTGGAGCTTGCGCGCTTCGCAAAATCCAAAGGTGCGACAGTCATTGCCATCACCAATCTGGACAAGTCCCCGCTCTATAAGGAAGCGGATATCCGGCTCTGCACGCCGGTCGTGGAACAGGACCACCGGATCGGCAGCATCCCGTCCAGAATGACACAGCTGACAATCATCGATGCACTCTACCTCAGTGTTTTCCACGCAAAAGGCGAATCCGTCATCGATCAGTACCATGAGGCCCGGAATGAAGTCATCCGCCTCCGCAGATAATCCCCGGCTAAGGAATTGGCTAACCGCCCATTCCTTCCGGGGATTTTTTCGACACATAAAGAATTAATATTCTCCATATTGACATTTAATTTCTTTTTAATAGAATGAATCCATGAAACATAATTTCATAACAGTAGGTGAAGACATGCTGGAAAAACTCACGACAGAGTCAAGAAACCCGAAGAGCATGAACATCGATACGCTTCCGGTCAGGGAGCGCCTGCTGCTCATGGTCGAAGAGGATGCCGGGATCCCTGAAGCGATCCGGCAACAGATCGATCCGATTGAAAACGCTGTCAGCCTTGTGATTAATGCGTTCCAACAGGGTGGCCGCCTGATTTATGCCGGCGCAGGGACGAGCGGCCGGCTCGGCATACTTGATGCGTCCGAGTGCCCGCCGACTTTCGGAGTGGACCCGGGCATGGTCCGCGGTCTGATCGCGGGCGGCGAACAGGCGATTACGACTGCGATCGAAGGGGCCGAAGACGATGCAGGACAGGGTGCCGAAGACATCGCTTCCCTGTCTGTTGGTCCGGATGATGTTGTTGTCGGGATTGCCGCAAGCGGACGGACGCCATATGTCATCGGCGTACTGAACCGCGCCAGGGAATTGGGCGCGAAGACCGTTGCCCTCAGCAACAACAAGGGATCCGACATCGGCCGCATCGCCGATGTTGCCATCGAGGTCGTGACCGGGCCCGAAGTCATCACCGGCTCGACACGCCTGAAAGCCGGAACTGCCCAGAAGCTGGTGCTGAACATGATTTCCACCATCGCCATGACAGGAATCGGAAAAGTGTACGGCAACCTGATGGTCGATGTTCAGCCGACAAATGAGAAACTGGTCAAACGCGCCAAGCACATCATCATGGAGGCCGCAGATGTTGACTTTGAGACGGCGGAAGAGGCTTACGAAAAAGCAGGAGAACAGGTCAAGCCGGCCATCGTCATGCTGCTTCTCGGCTGCTCGCTCGAGGAGGCAAATGAACGGTTAAAAGAGGCGAAGGGGTTTATCAGGGAAACTCAGAGATAATCTGGAGGGGAAATGATGAAAAAAGAAGAAAAGCTCGCAAGGGGGATCCTGGACCATATCGGCGGCGGGGACAACATCCGTTCCTTCACCCACTGCATGACCCGCGTCCGGCTGGATCTGAAAGATGAGGGCAAAGCCGATATCCAGGCACTGAAAAACATCGACGGGGTCATGGGGGTCATCGAGGACGAGACCCTGCAGGTCGTCGTCGGCCCGGGCACCGTGAACAAAGTGTCCGACCAGATCACCAAGATGACAGGCAAGCGGATGGGGGAAACCGTGGATGCCAATGAAGATGATGCCGTCAGCCTTAAAAAGGCGGAGCTGAAAAAGAAAAACAACACGCCCGTCAAAAACCTGCTCAGGAAAATCGGGAGCATCTTCATTCCGCTTATTCCTGGTCTGGTCGCATCCGGGATCCTAAACGGGGTCGCAGGATTCGCCAAAAACGCCGGAGTGGATCCGACACTTACATGGATCCAGATCTTCACCCTTCTCGGCAGCAGCATCTTTGCTTACCTGGCGATTGTTGTCGGCTGGAACACGGCAAAGGAATTCGGCGGAACGCCGGTCCTCGGTGCCATCGCGGGGATCATCACCATCCACCCCGGCCTTGCGGACATCGTCCTGTTCGGCGAAAACCTGTTGCCCGGGCGGGGCGGCCTGTTCGGTGCCATGTTCGCCGCCTGGCTGATGGTCGTCTTTGAACGCTTCTACAGAAGATTCGTTCCGAATGCCGTGGACATCATCATCACGCCGCTGTTCACTGTACTGACGGTCGGTTTGCTGACGATCGTTGCGGTCATGCCGGCGGCGGGCGTCCTCTCCGACGGCATCACTACCGGCATCCATGCCGTCCTTGACGTCGGCGGTGCAGTTGCAGGCGGCATCCTGGCCGGATTCTTCCTGCCGCTCGTCATGGTGGGCCTTCACCACGGGCTGACCCCGATCCATATGGAACTGATCAACTCCGTTGGCGCGACGTCCCTCCTCCCGATCCTGGCGATGGCCGGGGCCGGACAGGTCGGCGCATCGATTGCGATCTATGTGAAATCCCGGAACCAGCGCCTGAAGAACGTCATTAAGGGCGGCCTCCCGGTAGGCTTCCTCGGAATCGGGGAACCGCTTCTGTACGGGGTCACACTCCCGCTAGGCCGGCCGTTTATCACCGCCTGCCTGGGCGGGGCTGTCGGCGGTGCCTACCAGGCGATCATGCACACAGCGGCCGGCGGTATCGGGGTGTCGGGGATCTCCCTGATCCCGCTGATCGCGGACAACAAATACCTGATGTATTTCATCGGGCTCGTCATCACCTACACGGCCGGATTCATCTTCACGTATTTCTTCGGCTTCAATAAAGAGATGGACGAAAACTTCTGATTCAAGACACTGCATCAAAGGAGGCAGGAGGATGTGGACCGCTGGCTGAATGGCGGACCGCTCCCCCTGCTTTTGTCAATTTGCGCCCCATAAAGAAAGGAAGCTGTTTATGCTTGGAATCTCTGTCTACCTGAATGAACCGCCTGCTGAAAACCAGGAAGCCCATATCCGGAAGATGCGGTCTGCCGGGTTCCGCGGCATCTTCACTTCTCTCCATATTCCCGAGGATGACCCTGGCCAATATGCCGACCGTCTCAGAGCGCTCGGCCAGCTCGCTGCATCCAATAAAATGGAACTGACCGCTGACATCTCCCCTGCTTCCCTCGGCCATCTCGGCCTGACGTTCAAGACGGCGGACCGTCTGCTTGACTGGGGAGTCACGGGACTGCGCGTAGATTATGGGATCAGCGAAGAAGAGACGGCCGCCCTGTCCCATCGGATGACGGTTGCCCTGAACGCCAGCACGCTCACCGGAGAAAGCATCCGCAGGCTGAAGGAATGCGGCCTCCGGCTTTCTGCCGCTGAAGCATGGCACAATTTCTACCCGCGGCCTGAAACCGGGCTCGGATGGGAAGATTTCACCGAGCGGAACCGGTGGCTCCGGAGCGAAGGCCTGAAAGTCATGGAATTCGTTCCCGGGGACGGCGAACGGCGCGGGCCTCTGTACAAGGGGCTTCCGACACTTGAAGCCCACAGGGACCGCACTTCTTTCTCCGCTTATCTCGACCTCCTGAACAGCGGTTGCGTGGACCACATCTATATCGGTGATCCCTCAATGAGCGGACACTCGCTTGAACAGTTCAACTGCCACGCGGAAGGCATCTTCCTGCTCAGGGCTGCTCCGGCTTTCCCGGATGCACAGGCCGCCCTGCCCGGAACCGGCCATACAAACCGGCTGGATGCCGCCCGTGATGTCATCCGATCCGCAGAGTCCCGGCTGTACGGCAATGCCGGAGACCGGCCGGTCGAACCCGCAAATACAGCGGCGCGGCCTGTCGGAGCGGTCACGATCGACAATTCCAGGTACGGACGGTATCAGGGAGAGCTCCAGATCACAAAACGGGATCTGCCATCGGATGAAAAAGTGAATGTCGTCGGACGGATCATTGAAGATGACCTGCCGATCCTGCCTCATATCCGGGGAGGTTCCGCGTTCCGGATCCGGATGGAGGAGCGCCCTCAAGCATAGGCCGATTCTGCTATACTATTGAGCAGAATCCGCCAGGAAGAAGGAATGGATATGTTCAAGACAATCGGAATCCTCGCTCACGTGGATGCAGGCAAGACAACATTTTCCGAGCAGCTGCTCTATCATATGGAAGCGATCCGGACCAGGGGACGGGTCGACCACCAGGATGCGTTCCTCGACAGCCATGACATCGAGAAAAACCGGGGCATCACCGTATTCGCCGACCAGGCCGTGTTCCGCTATAACGGGACCAAGTACACGCTGATCGACACGCCCGGGCACGTCGACTTCTCACCCGAGATGGAGCGGGCGATCCGGGTGATGGATGCGGCGATTCTGGTCGTCAGCGCAGCCGACGGCGTGGAAGGCCACACCGAGACGGTCTGGGACCTGCTGCGCAAGCACGGTGTCCCGACATTCATCTTCATCAACAAAACCGACCGGGAAGGCGCGGACCGGGAAACAGCCCTGACCGAGATCCGGAAGTCTCTATCAGAAGATGCGGTCCTCCTGGATGACGGACTGACCCCTGATGTCATCGAGTGGCTGGCGGAGCGGGATGAAGCGCTTCTTGAGCATTACCTTGAGGAAGGCTTCGATGAGGAAGTTTGGATCCGGGCCATGCGCCGCATGACGGGTTCAGGACGGATTTTCCCTGCAGGAAGCGGCTCCGCGCTTAAGGATGTCGGCATCACCGGATTTTTCTCCCGGCTGGACCGGCTGTCCGGCGGAACACCCAATGATGCGGCCGGGCCGTTAGCCGCAAGGGTCTATAAAATCCGCCATGAAGAAGGCGGACAGCGCATTACCTTCCTGAAATTGACCGGCGGCAGGCTGGCGGTGCGCGATGAAGTCCTGATTGCAGGAGAACCGCAAAAAGTAACGCAAATCCGGAAGTACAGCGGCCACAAATATACCGTCCAGGACACGGCCGTTTCCGGAGAACTGGTTGCAGTCATGGGGCTGACCGGGCTTGAGGCCGGCGATCCCCTGGGGGCAGAAACAGGACGGGCCCCCTTTTCCCTGACCCCTTCCCTGTCGGCCGCAGTCCGTTTTGCCGACTCCATTCATCCGAAGGACATGCTCGCCCATTTCATGCAGCTGGATGCCGAGGACCCTTCCCTCTCCGTCACCTGGGATGAGCCTGCCAGGGAAATCCGCGTGCATGTCATGGGGCTGATTCAGCTGGACGTGCTCAAGGAAGTGGTCCTCGATCGGTTCGGAGCGGATATCACCTTCGGAGAGCCATCCATCCTCTACAAGGAAACGGTCCGCTCTTCCGTCAGGGGCTACGGCCATTTTGAGCCGCTCCGGCATTACGCGGAAGTCCATCTGGGCATTTCCCCGGCAGAGCGCGGGACGGGCATCGCTTTCAGGAGCGACTGCCATCCGAATGAACTGGCCCCCGGCTACCAGAACCTCGTCGGCCAGGCGCTCACCGAAAAGCCGCACCGCGGCCTGCTTACGGGATCACCGCTCACGGATTTGAACATCACTCTGATCACAGGCAGGGCGCACAACGAACACACATCCGGCGGAGACTTCAGGGAAGCGTCCCTCCGTGCCCTCCGGCAAGGCCTTGAAAAGGCGGACAATATTTTGCTTGAGCCGGTTTACGACGTGAGGATCAAAGTGTCAACCGGACTGATGGGCCGGGTGCTGAACGATATCCGGAAAGCGCACGGACAGTTCGGTGATCCGGAGACCGAAGCAGACACCGTCCGCATCACTGCGCGCGTCCCTGTCGCCACATTCATGAACTATCCGGCTGAATTCGCTTCCTTTACCAACGGCAAGGGTGCCATTACACTGCGTCCCGGCGGCTATGAAGAATGTCACAACACTGAAGAAGTGGCGGAACGGACCGGCTATGACAAAGATGCCGATCCCGACTATTCCTCTTCTTCGATCTTCTGCGCCAAGGGCAAGGGCTATTCCGTTCCCTGGCATGAAGCAGAGGCAGCGATGCACCTGTTGTGAACACCTTCCGTATTCTGTACCGGGGACGGGTGCCCCTTTTGGTGAAGCGGGTGCACTTTTTTTGAAGGCGAGTGCTTCAATAACCCCCTCGAGTGCACAAAAGCTACATCATCATGGCGACTCTGATTTTCACCAACCGAAAAAAAGCCGTCCGGCAGACTCTTCTGCCGGACGGCTTTTGTGATCCCCTTACTTGTCTAATCCCAGAGTCTTTTTCACTTTGCCGACGGCTTCTTCCAACAACTTGTCCTGGACGACTGCCTTGTCGGGATCCCACTGGCTGCCCTGCGGAAGCCCAAACTGGAAAGCCTCACAGTACGGAGCAGGCCGGTCCATCATGTACTCCACGATTTCGTTTTTGATGAAATCGCGGGCTTCCTGCGGCGTGCGCTTGCCCGTGACCACCTCATGCATCATGTTCAGTGACAGGGTATTGGCCCCTTCATTGTCGCAGTGGACCGACACCTCACCCTTTGTCCGGTCGACCACCAGGCTGCCCTCCAGCTCCCCGATCAGGCCGACTTTATCCGCCGGCACATGATAATCGATCGTCTGCTCCAGGCAGTCGACGTGCGGTTCCGGGAAGTCATGCGGAATTTCTTCTTTGAATACGACTGTCCGCTTCCACGGCCCGTTGTTGTACCAGGTCAGCCGATTGACTGTCGCTTCATTCGGCTGACCATAGAATTTCACCATCGTCTCCGCAGAAGCTTTTGGTGTCGCCGGCCAGAGAGAGATAATTTCCTTTACCAGCTTTTCGTCCACCCGCTCATCTGCGGCAAGCGGCTCGCTTTTTTTCGTGGTATGGAGCTTCACGTTCGCCGCCATTGCAGTTGCGGCCAATTTCAGCCTGTCCTTCCCCGGCACGTTCTTTGCATACGTCTGCTTTTGGTTCCGTGTCATGATTCGTCCTCCCATCAATTCAGTCTAGTCTTGTCATTGCCGGTTTTGCCTTTAATAAACAAAACGAGTCAATCCGTTTGCCCGGCTCTGATTCCGGAAGTAGACTGGCAGTAGCAGGAACGGGAAAGGAGCCATCCTTATGGAACGATTTAAAATTGACCGGTCGAAAGGAATGGAGGTCGGCCTCTATTCACTTGGCGACCATATGATGAACCCCCATAACGGCGAGAAGATCAGCGCAGAACAGCGCATCCGGGAAATCATTGACGCCGCAAAGCTGGCGGATGAAGCCGGCCTGGACGTGTTCTCTGTCGGCGAAAGCCACCAGCGCCACTTTACCACCCAGGCCCACAGTGTCGTCCTTGGTGCGATTGCACAGGCGACCAAACGGATCAAGATCGCGAGTTCTTCGACTGTACTGAGCGTCTGGGAGCCGGTACGCGCCTACGAAGATTTCGCGACGATCGACCTGATCTCCGGCGGACGGGCTGAAATCGTTGCGGGCCGCGGATCCAGGACCGGCGCGTTCGACCTGCTCGGCTATGATCTGAACGACTACGAAGCGCTGTTCGAGGAAAAGCTCGATCTTCTCCTGAAATTGAACGAGGCGGATGGCCCCATCAGCTGGGAAGGCGATTTTCGCCCTCCACTCCGGAGCGCGGAGATCTACCCGCAGCCAAAGGACGGACAGCTTCCGATCTGGCGTGCAGTCGGAGGGCCTCCGCAAAGCGCGATCAAAGCCGGCTATGCGGGCGTCCCCATGATGCTGGCGACACTCGGCGGGCCGGCAATGAACTTCACGGTGTCTGTTGACGCTTACCGGGAAGCTGCCCAGCGGAGCGGGCATGATCCAAACCGTCTCCCGATCGGAACGACAAGCCTTTTCTACACGGCTGAAACCACCCAGGACGCACTCCGCGAGTACTACCCTCATCTGCACTATGGTTTCATGGCGATCCGCGGCGGCGGATATCCGAAACAGCAGTTTGAACAGGCTGTTGACCACCGCGATGCCCTGATGATCGGAAGCCCGCAGCAGATCATCGAAAAGATCCTTTATCAGTACGAACTTTTCGGCCATCAGCGCTTTATTGCGCAAATTGATTTTGGCGGGGTGCCGTTTGACAAAATTGCGAAGAACATCGAGCTGATCGCAACGGAGATCATGCCGGCAGTAAAAAAGTACACAAAAGCAGACAACAATTAAAATAGCCTTCCGGTTCGTCTGTACGAACGGAAGGCTTTCGCTTTGTCTATAGAGTTCTTATCACGGCGCGAACATATTGATCGTTGTGATGATAATCGGCGCACCGAACAGGACATCCTGCAGGAAACCGCCGACGATCGGCACGACGAGGAACGCCGTGCGGGACGGGCCGAACTTGTTGACTGTCGCGCCCATGTTCGCCATCGCGTTCGGCGTAGCACCGAGCCCGTGGCCGAGCATGCCGGAAATCATGACGGCTGCATCGTAGTCCTTGCCGAGGAAGCGGAAGACAACGAAGACCGCAAACAAAATGATGAAGGCCACCTGTACGAGCACAATGCCGATCAGCGGAAGCGCCAGTCCGACAACTTCCCAGATCTTGATGCTCATCAGTGCCATCGACAGGAAGATTGCCAAGGAGATTTCCCCGATCAGGTTGATCTCTTTCATGTTGACAGTGCCAGGGAGCGCACGGTCCACAAGGTTCCGGACGATAACTGCGACGAACATCGCTCCGATATAGGCCGGCAAGACAAAGCCGGTTGCCTCAGAGAAAATTTCCCCGATGTACGTTCCGCCTGCCATCGAAAGGGTGATCAGTGCAATCTGAATCATGAACGAGCGCTCAGTGACCGGTTTTTCCGCCTCTTCAACGTACTCTTCCACTTTTCCTTCAGCCGGTTTCAGGTCATGCTTTCTGATGAGGAACCTGGCGACCGGGCCACCGGAAAGGCTTCCGGAGATCAGGCCCAGCGTGGCTGCCGCCATCCCGATCGTCACTGCTGAATCAATGCCGAGCTCTGAAATCGTCTGCCCGTAAGCGGCTGCACCACCGTGTCCGCCGCTCATCGTGACGGCACCGCTCATGACTCCGAGGAGCGGATCGATACCGAATACTTTGGCAAGCGAGACACCGATGACGTTCTGCATGAAGATGAGGATTCCACAGAAGATCAGGTAAATGATCAGGAGCTTCCCGCCCAGTTTAATGAGCTTCATGCTGGCTCCAAGCCCCACCGTCGTAAAGAATGCGACCATGAAGAGGGACTGCAGGGAAGTATCCAATGCAATTTCAACGACGCCCGTCGTTTGGAGAATAAAGGCGAGGATGGCGAAAATCAGGCCGCCGACAACAGGTGCCGGAATCAGGAACCGGTCAAGAATGCCGATCCGGTTGACGAGGGCCATTCCCAGCAGGTAGAGGGCCACTGCCAAGAACAGTGTAGAAATCTGGTTGATCTCAATCATAACTTTGTCACCTTTCGCAAAAAATTTATACGGTTTCCGGACCCGGCCCGCATCCGATCAGTGTCGGATCCCCCCAACAGGCCCTGCACGGTCCGGAAAACCGTTCGAAATAGCGTTTTCAAATATAGCTGAACGCGATTTTATCTATTGGTGCTTTACCCCTTGCTTGCTGACTCAACCCATCGCGAAAACAAAACCAGCGGAAATTCATGGAATCGCTTTCGTAATTGTTAAATGAACGCTTCTTTAGCGATGCACTGTTTTAAAGTATAATCAGTCACGCTAATTTTTTGCAATAGAAAACGCAGAATCCGTACTATTCCAAAAAGTAAATCCGCTAATATTTACTAGGCGCGGAAATAAAAAGAGACGGTTCCATACCTTTAAAAGGTACGGAACCGTCTTTTCAGATCCATGGAATCAGTTGTCGTAAGCGTTCAGCGCGTTCACGCTATGCGCGATTGCCGAACCGGCTTTGAGCGCAACCGCGACGAAGATCGCCTCGGAAAGCTCTTCAAGAGTCGCTCCCGCTTTCTTCGCGTTTTTCGTGTGGAGGTCGATGCAGTAGGCGCAGCCAGTGGTATGTGCCGAAGCGACTGCGATGAGTTCCTTTTCTTTTACGCTCAGTTTGCCGGCTTTGAGCGCAGCGCCGTCGAACTTAACAAACGTTTTGAAGGACTCTTCGTCCAGCTCTGCGAATTCCGGCAGGCGGTTAAAGTAAGACGCTTTGTAGAACTCCCCGTCACCGTTGCCGTCGTAGGCATTCAGTCCGTTCACTCCGTGGGCAAGCGCAGAGCCCGCCTTGAGCGCGGTTGCGACAAAGATCGCTTCTGCCACTTCTTCTTTGGAGGAGTCGTTTTTCTTGGCATTGCCGACATGCAGGTCGATGCAGTACGGGCAGCCAGTAATATGAGCGACCGCAACCGCGATCAGTTCTTTCAGTTTGACGGATAGTTTTCCTTCTGCCAGTGCCTGGTCATTGAACTTGAAGAAGGTTTCAAACGCTTCCGGAGCGTATTGTTTCAGTTCAAAAATTCTTCCGAAGTATTCTTTTTTGTACAGGCTGTCTGTTTTAGTAGTAGATGTCATTCCAAATCTCCCCTTTTCCTCGTTTCTTACTGATTGACCCCGGCGGGCAAGAAGACGGATCCGCATCCGCAGCATGGACCGGCAATGAAAAAGCCCCTTCCGATGAGGAAGAGGCTGTATGTAATCGGCCTTCCTCATCTTTCAAGCATGCGCTTGCTGGAGTGAGCACCTTGTTACCACGTAACGGTTGCTGCGGGATCTGCGGACCAGTTTCCTCCCCCGGCTCTTGATAAGGTTAAAGTCTATTCAATTAGTAAGATTATCCTAAGCATATCGAACCCCGATTAGTCTGTCAACGTGAAATTTTCAATCGACTCTTGGGGCAATGTCATATGGTTAGCTGAAATACCATTTCCACAACGCAAAGCCGATGATGACATAAATGATGACAAAACCGTAAAGCCAGACGGACAGCATTTCATTCACAAACATGCCTACTCCTCCTCATTGCCTCTGTTCGGCGCTGGCCAGCCGGGTCGCTTTCTTATCCGCCGCCAGGACATTGGCCAGCACAACCATGCTGGCAATGCCGATTCCTGTCGCCACCGCGCCGGCTGTCATCGTACTCGGAATCAGGCCGCCAAAGTACAGAATCAGATAGGCCGAAAGTCCGATGATCATCGATCCTTCCGCTGCCCTTGCAGAAGCTTTCCGTTTCCCGTACACCGCATATAAAATCGGGCCCAATGTTCCGGCGGCAACGCCGGAAATGCCGATCCACATGACATCGCCCATATACACGGGCGGTTTCATGACGATGAGGAGGGCGATGATTCCCACAAGAGGGACAGTCAGCCTGCTGATCTGCAGGGCAATCTTCTCCGCCTTTTCCTCATCGACGCGGACATACCCCCGCCTGACAAGGAATTTCAGGAAAATATCGTTTGCAAAAACAGTGGAAATCGAAACGAACAGCCCATCGGTCGTTGACATGGCCGCAGCCAGGATCACGACACCGAACAGTGCGACAATCACAGCGGGAAATGCCCACGCCACATATTCCATCAGAGCCAGGTCAGCCACGACCTCAGCGGAGCCCAATGCCACCCTGCTGTACAATCCTCCGAAGAGCACCAACACGCTGAGCGAAGCCGTTATTACATAAGTCAGGATCATTTTCCCCAAATCTTTTTCGCTTTTGATGCCCAGAACTTTATTAAAGAGATGAGGCGCCGAAGCAAAGGCCCACTGGATACAGATCGCGCCAATCACCGCGCCGATCGAATAGAAGTGTGCGGAATCCGGATTAAAGACGGCCACCAGGTTCCCATCCTGCGCTGCCAGATTGTCGGCGATTCCGGCAAACGTGGCTGTGATGCCGTCCTTCCAGAAGATGACGATCCCCGATATGAAGATGACAATCCCTGCAATCGCCATCAGGATCACCTGAACGGCGTCCGTATAGATGTCCGCGAACGCACCGCCGCCGAAAACATACAGCACGACAATGGCGGTGATCAGAATCAGCCCGGTGCGGTATTCCATCCCCAATAAATATTCAAATATCCTGGCTCCCGCCACAAACTGGGCTGCAATATAAAAGATGTTGAAGAGCAGGATCAGGCCGGTTCCTACACGAAGCAGGTCGCTATTGTAATAATCCCCCAGCCAATCCGGCAACGAGAGGGATTTCTGCTCTTCGTTCAGCGATCGGATCTTTTTGGCGACCATCAGAACACCAAGCGCCCCTCCTCCGATCATTGCCAGCGCCAGCCAGAGGTTCGTGAGCCCCCACTCATGTGACCAGCCGGGATAGCCGAGAAAAGTGGCCGCACTCAGATAAGTCGCAGCAAAGGACAGTCCCAGCACGACGGGCCCGAGACTCCCTCCTCCAATCGCGAAATCCCTGATATTCTTCGTTTTCTTCGTTCCGATGTAACCGAGAAAGAGCATGATTGCCAAAAATGCAATAAACCCGATCCATGTAAAAAGTGTGACAGTATTCATAGAATCCCTTCTTTTCCGTTACTACTTCACCAATGTTGAAATCTGCCTTGCGGGGTGGCTGTCAGGAAGGTAAGAGGAACCTGTGCCGAAGAGATTTTCCCGCAATGTCTTCCCTTCATATTCTGTCCGGTAGATTCCCCGCTTCTGCAATTCCGGAACGACATGGTCCACGAACTCACGGAAGGTCTCCAGCGAATAGCTTTGTGCGATATTGAAGCCGTCTGCATCCCCCACTGTTGCCCACTCCTCGATGCGGTCCGCAATCTGTTCGGGAGTCCCGATAAATTTGGCGGTTCCGTTGCCGAGGCCATGGTTCAGCACCGCCTCCCGCAGCGTCCATTTCTTGTTCGGGTCTTTCGTGTACATATCCAGATTCCCCTGCACGGCATCCGTTTCGATGTCCTCGATGTACTGGTCGGGATCATATTGGGAAAAGTCGATTCCCGTATGGCCGGAAAGAAGCGCTGCCGTGCCTTCATAGCTCACATGGTTTTTCAGATCTTCGTGTTTCTGATAGGCCTCTTCCTCCGTGGACCCCACAATCGGAAGGACCATCGGGAAAATGCGGATATCATCCGGATTCCTGCCAAAAGCGGCAGTGCGTCTGCGAAGATCCGCGGAGTAGTCCTTGAGCGCCTGCAGGGAATGGCCCTTCGTGAATACCGCTTCCGCATGCTTGGCGGCAAAATCCCGTCCGCGCGGCGAGGCCCCTGCCTGGAACAGGACCGGCGTCCGCTGAGGGGATGGCTCCGTCAGATGGATTCCCGGGACGTCAAAGAATTCCCCGTGATGCCGGATCGCGTGAACCTTGGAAGGATCGGCAAATGTGTCCCCTTCTCTGTCATAGACCACTGCACCGTCTTCCCAGCTATGCTCCCAGAGTTTATACACCACTTCCAAAAATTCATCCGCACGGTCGTAGCGCTGGCTTTTCGGCAGACGTCCGGACAGCCCCAGGTTGACTGCTTCGCTTTCCAGGTAGGATGTGACGACGTTCCATCCAAGCCGGCCTTCCGTCAGGTGATCCAGCGTTGAGAGCTGGCGCGCCAGTGCGTAAGGCTGCGCATAGGTCGTTGAAACCGTCGGTGCAAAGCCGATATGCTCGGTCACCTGTGCCATTGCTGAAATGATCAGTAGCGGGTCATGGGCAGGCAGCTGCACAGCATGGCGGACGGCTGCCTCATGGCTGTTTCCGTATTTCGAATACGTTCCAAGAACATCCGCGATGAATACCGCATCAAACAGCCCCCGTTCCAACACTTGGGCTGTTTCCGTCCAGTAACTCAGCCGATTATGCTTCGTCCCCTCGTCTTTTTCATGCTTCCACAGACCGGTCGAATGCGGAGATGGCGAGTTTTGAACAAAGCCGTTTAAATGAATCTGTTTTTTCTTCCCCATCAATGGATTCCCCTTTCAGAATCACTCTTACCAACCTTCCGAATAAGATAAATCGGGATCATGCCTGTCACATGCTGCCCCGAAGCACCTCTTGGACAAGCAAAAACCCCTTCCCGGGGGGAAGAGGCAATATCTATTCCACCCTCATCTTTCAAGCATGCGCCTGCTGGAATGAGCACCTTGTTACATCCGTAACGGTTGCTGCGGGATCTTGGGACCAGATTCCTCCCCCGACTCTCGATAAGGTAACACTTTATTCGGTTAGTAAGGTTAACCCCATGTTATAGATATTAAATAAATCAGTCAACGGGGAATATTTAAAATGGTAAAAAAGGACGATGCATGCCTGGTGGCATGCATCGTCCCGTTTTATGAGTCATCAGAAGTTGGACAGCCTATGATGACCGGATTTTATTGATTAATAGCCGTCTGTTTCCCGGCCCTTTTCTATTGCTTCATCAACCGCTTCATTCTGGGCGTTTGTGCCGCCTTCGCCGTATTTCGACTTGATGCCGGCTTCCTGGCCAGGGATACGGTTGTCATCGCCTTTTTCTTCGAGCTCTTTCATCTTCGCTTCGATGCCTTCCTTCACACGGCGGCCGTAGTCTTCGTCCGCCTGTGTGAAGTGGTGGATCATCGCTTCCTGGATGCGCTCATCACAGATTGAGAGCACATCGGAAAGGTTGGCGATGAGTTCTTCGCGCTCCCACTCTTCGAATGCGCGGTAGGTCTCGCCGGCCTGGCCGTAGTTGTTCGGACGGTCGATCGGCTCGCTCATGACCTTGCCGCTGTATTCAGGGTTGTGAGGCGTGCGCTCGGACTTGTCCGCTTCCTCCAGTCCGCCGACCATCGACGGCTCGTAGTTGATGTGCGGGTTGCCGCCCGCTTCTTCCGGCGTCCGCATGCTCATCTGGCCGCGGTGCTGGTTCGTGCGGACCTTTGCTTTCGGCGCGTTGACCGGAAGCTGCAGGTAGTTGGCGCCCACACGGTAACGCTGCGTATCGGAGTACGAGAACGTGCGTCCCTGGAGCATCTTGTCATCGGAGAAGTCCATACCGTCAACGAGGACGCCGGTACCGAATGCGGCCTGCTCGATCTGTGCGTGGAAGTCGGTAGGGTTTTCGTTCAGGACCATCTTGCCGACCGGCAGCCAAGGGAACTTGTCCTCCGGCCAGAGTTTCGTGTCATCCAGCGGGTCGAAGTCGAGTTCCGGATGGTACCCGTCTTCCATGATCTGCACGTAGAGCTCCCACTCAGGGTATTCTCCGCGCTCGATCGCCTCGTAGAGGTCCTGGGTCATGTGTCCGACGCTCTTGCCCTGGATCTCCATTGCCTCTTTCGTCGTCAGGTTGCGGATGCCCTGTTTCGGCTCCCAGTGGTACTTGACGAGGACCGCTTCACCTTTGTCATTGACCCACTTGTATGTGTTGACGCCCGATCCCTGCATGTGGCGGTACGTCGCGGGACGGCCCCAAGGAGAGAACAGGAATGTGATCATATGTGTCGCTTCAGGCGAGCGGGATACGAAGTCGAACATGCGGCGCGGGTCCGGAACGTTCGACGCCGGGTCTGCCTTGAAGGCGTGGATCATGTCAGGGAACTTCATCGCGTCACGGATGAAGAAGATTTTCAGGTTGTTCCCGACGAGGTCCCAGTTGCCGTCTTCGGTATAGAACTTCACCGCGAAGCCGCGTGGGTCACGGTCGGTTTCAGGCGCATCCTTCGAGCCCGCAACCGTGGAGAAACGGACGAGTACAGGCGTCTTCTTGCCTGCTCCCTGGAATACTTTCGCGCGGGTGTATTTTTCGACCGGCTCGTCACCGACTTTTCCGTATGTCTCAAAATAACCGAATGCGCCTGTGCCGCGTGCGTGAACGACGCGCTCCGGCACCTCTTCCCGGTCAAAGTGCGACATCTTCTCGATGAAGTGATAGTTCTCCATCATTGCAGGACCGCGGTTGCCGAGCGTTTTGATGTTCTGGTTGTCGATTACGGGATGTCCCTGGCGAGTCGTCAGCGCCTCGCGTTCCTCATTTGAACCATTCATCTTTTTGTCTTCCGCCAACATGAAAACCTCCTTGTGATCATCGATACCCTTATACTACCTGTTTTCAGAATGTTTTTAAAGCAGTAAGGGCCTGTTTGTTTAGAATAAGTTTCTGTCTAGAATTATTCTAAACAACTTCAAACCAAGTATAATCAACCTCCGAAAAACTTGCAAACGATTTGAGCCGGACAATTGATTAATTTACCCGTTCTGAATGCTTTTATGCATTTTCTTCATCTAATGCGCAAAGTCTCTGCCCTTCTCGTATGTAAACGCGTCAGATTGAGAATACATTCACCTAAATGAGAGTGATATTTCCATATTTGTCAAGCGGGATGGTAATGCCATACTTCCTCTGCCATCGACTTGGTGACTTTCCCCTGTTCCTCGAGGTAATCGAGATGGCCGATGATTTCCGACATGACGAGCGGAAACTGTGTCCTGTACAGGTCCCGATAATACACTTCTGTAATTTGCGCAGGGACTGTGACACCGCTGCGAATCAGGCTTAAGAGCTTCTCGCACTTCCGGTCCATTCGGGAAATCCGTTCACGGACAAGGTCTTTCGTGTTGCGGACCGGTTCGTGATGGCCCGTGTAGAGGACATCCGCGCCCAGCCCGGCCAGCCTCTCGAGTGACCTGCGCTGCTGGCTGACCGACGGGAGCCGGCTCCCGTTGGGTGCGGGATCGATGATTGCATTGACGGAGGATCCTTCGATCAGCACATCTCCCGTAAATGCCGTCCTGCCATCCGCGTCCAGGAACGTGATGCTGTCCGGCGAGTGGCCCGGTGTCTCGACCACTTCGAAGCCAAAGACCCGGTCCCCTTCTCCGATTTCATTGATATCAGCCATGATCGCGTGCTGAGGCGTTTCCCGGATCGTCTGCTCAAGACGGGCAAAACGCTCCGCTCCCATGTTGCCGCCCCCCATCTCACGATACAGCCGCCTGAAAAACGCGAGCCGCATTTCAAGGAAATCCTTGTCCAGCCTCAATCTCGGAACGGCATCCCGGTGGGCATAAATCGGAACGGCTTTTTTCTCCAGCACCCTGGGAACGAGCCCCGCATGGTCCTCATGATGGTGCGTCAGCAAAATGGCATCCAGGTCCCCGATCTCCGCTCCGGCCTGCTTGAGTGTGTCTTGAAGCCGTTCCATGCAGTCGTACGTATCTATACCCGCGTCGATCAGAACCATCCCTTCCGGCCGTTTGATCAGGTAAAAGTTGATCGTCCTGAGTGTCGGATAAATGCCGGGCTGAACGATCGGATAAATGGTATATGTCTGTTGCCTGATGGCTTCTGCCATGCCCCCACTTCCTTCCCCTTTCACTATATATCCGCCATCCTTCCCGCCGCCTCGATTACCGATTCGGCAAATCCGCCGATGGCCTTCATATGATCCTCATCGAGGCGGGTGTTGAACACCGCTTCGATCCGATTCGTCCATCCCCTGTCCCCCTGGGGATACTCGAAGCTCAGTGTCTGCGTGAGCCGGATGTCGCGCTCCCACAACTCCGAAAGCATCGCGCCGATTTGCTCGCACTGTTTCGCGGCATCGGCAACCGGCTTTTCGAATCGGACACGGAGCGTCACACCGGGCTCAGCCTGAGGATCCTCGAGAATCTCGCCGGCAAGATCTTTTGCGGATGCGGACAGCTCGACTTCAACCGGAACTTCCGGCTTGTCGGTCCGGACGAACCGGATGATGAGTGACCTTGACAGGTCGGCAAGGTCCATGACATCCGACCGGCCGGTGATCAGGATCCTGCCCTCCAGGTTGTCCAGGTTATATAAATGATTTTCAAAAGCGACCTTGAGGTTTTCAAAAATCGTCGGGTCTGACATTCCGGCCGCCTCCCTCCGCGTTGTCCCAACTTCCATCTTACGGAATCGCCCGGAAGAGTTCAATAATTCAGAACCTTGCCGCCGGAAAAATGCCTCCATCGGACATCAGTATTCCGGGCTATACCGGCCGGATGGTGATTTCATTCACATTGACATGGGCCGGCTGTGTGAGCGCATAGACGATGGCGTCCGCAATGTTTTCCGGATCAAGGATTTTCCGGTCGACGCTCCTGGAACCCATGAGCGGGGTATCGACCATGCCCGGAGAGATATTGGTGACCCGGACCCCGGTGCGGGCCAGTTCCTTCTCAAGCCCCATCGAGATGGCCCGGACGGCAAACTTCGTCGCACTGTATACGGTGCTCGTCTTCGTCACTTCATGTCCCGAGACAGAGTCGATGTTCAGGATATGTCCGGAACAGCGCTCGATCATCTTCGGCAGGACGGCATCCGCGCCGTAAAGCACCCCTTTGATGTTGACGTCGATCATGCTGTCCCATTCATCCGTCTTCCCAGACCGTACCGTCCCGGCCAGCATCTGTCCGGCGTTGTTGACAAGAACATCGACGGAGCCGTACGCCTCTTGGGCTTGGCGGACAAGCTCTCCGACACTCGCTTTGTCGGCCATGTCGGTCGGCACTGAGACAGCCTCGCCGCTGCCGCTGCTGTTGATCTCCTCTTCCACATCCGACAGCTTTTCGGCGCTCCTTGCCGCCAGGACGACGTTCATCCCCTCATTGGCGAGCCGCCTGGCAATCGCCTTTCCGATTCCGCTGCTTGCACCTGTCACGATCGCTGTCTTCCCTCTTAAATTTTCCATCCTGACGCCTCCTTTTCCTTCATCCTATACCCTCGGACACTGTGCTTAGACAGATTCCAGCGGGACATGTGTGCCGGGGCGGTTTCGCCATTCATGGCATTAATTCCGTCGTTCCTTCTGCCGATTTCAGCATTCGTGACGATCGTTACGTCATTCACCCGGGCCGGTCTCCCCAATGACAAAATGATTCAATGGAATGACGCAAATCAAAAAAGCTTCCGGAGGTCTCCCCGGAAGCTGGTCATATCTTTTATTCTCCATCGTCTTTCTGCAGGGTTCTCGAGTAGATCAGTCCGGCTGCCCCGACTGCGGTGAAGAGGACCGCACGGATGACGACCGACACGGAAGCCAGATCGACGATGAACAGTTTCAGGAAGCTGAAGGCAAGCAGTGCGAACCCTGCGATCCGCACCGCTTTCCAATCCATCTTCCGGCCCGCTGAAATCGAAACGAATGCGAACAGGAAGAGGAGGAAGGTATGGACGAAAAGCACTGTCTCGTCTTCCCAGCCAAACTCCCTGACACCCGAAAAGTACAACTTGGTCATCAGGAAGAAATAGAAGACCTGAAGCAGGAACGCAACTGCCGGGGATTCCAGCCGGCCCTTCGCAGCAATCGGCTCCCGGACCGCTTTAACGTAAAAGTAAGTGATACCTGCCGCGAACAGCAGGCTGACAATCAGGCTGAGCCAGTACCCGCCTCCCCTCCAGCCGGTCATCGGCAGGAACAGGAGAAGGATGCCGAGCGCGAAGAACTCCACGATTCCTGCTGTGGCGACATGCCGGCCGTGCGCACTCCGCCGCAGAAAGGTGCTGCCGAAAGCCAGCAGTCCCAGGATGCCGATCCGGATGTGTGATTCCGGACCAAATGCGAGATCCGCATCCATGAGGAGGACGCCCGACAGCCGGAAAAGGTAGACCAGGACAATGATCTGGCCGGCAATGAGCGAAGCATCAATCTGAGAGACCTTGACCCAGGCCGGGGGATGCTGGTAGAACGCCGCATAGACCAGCGCCAGCGTGCCGATAAACATGAGCCACACCGCATGTTCCGCGGAGAAAATTTCATGGAACCAGCCAAATGTCAGTGTGGACAGCGCACCAAGTGCATAGAGGCTTCCAGATACGGCAATCGTCCGAAGTGCACCGGAGCGGAGCCCCGCCCAGATGCCGGCCGCTCCGACGATAAACAGCAGCATCAGTTTCATGGCCGGCTCATCCATGCGGAAACTGAGGATAAAGACGGCAGATGCCGCCACCGCCATCGTCGACAGGATGTCCTGCAGAGGCGGATCCTTCAGCATGTGGGCGTAGACGGCCAGTGCCGCGTAGAGCACCGACAGCACGCCGTATGCCACCTGCAGGATCGGTTCATCGAACAGCAAGATCCAGATGATGCCGAACACGAAGTTCACATACAGCAGCACCTCCGTGAAGATAAATCGCGGGATGCTTCCCTTCAGATAAAAGAACAGAAGCGCCAGATGCTGGACGAGCGCGGTCGCGGCAACGAGATTCTCATGTCCGCCCATCACTCCGTCCAGGAGAAGATACATATAAAGCGTCACATTGAACAGCAGGAACAGAGCATAGAACGTCACCCTGTGGCGGCTTCGGATCGAAACAAAGAACAGCGACAAAAACAGAATGAGGACATACGCACAGAACATGACCGCGGACGCCCCTTCGCCTTCCAAAAGGAACGGCAGAAGAAACCCTGCAATTGCCGTGAACACGGTGAGCGTTTCCGAGTTGGTGCGGATCGACGCATAGATTCCGGCTGCGATATAGGCGATCCCGATCAGGAATGACAGAATCAGCGGGAGGAAGCCGTACAACTGGTTTGCCGCGAATGTCGTCAGGATTCCGAGGGCGATCGTCCCGCCCCAGAGCGTCAGGCCGAACCCGCGCCGTGCACCCCGGATGGAACGGTAGCCCAGATAACCGAGCAGGATGGAACCCAGATACCCGAGGACAACCCGGACCTCCTCCGTGATCCATCCCATGTCGAAGCTGACCTTGAGTCCCCAGAGCACGCCAAGCAGCAGGATGACCATGAACACCCTCGGCAGCCAGACAGCGAACTGCCGCTCGAAGTCGAACGGCTTCTGTTCCCTGAACACCGGCTTCGGGGCGGGCGGCGGAGACGGGATGGCTTCGGCCCGCTCCCGGCTTTCTTCCTCCGGTCTCTGCAGCCAGCCGTAGGACGCGGTTGGCATGGAGCTTCGGGGCTCTTTTGGCGTTCCCGCTTGCTCCGGCGGTCCGGACTCTTCTTTCACCGTATTCTCCGGCTCCCCTTCAGAGTCCCTGGGGCTGCCGAGCCCGATGCTTGCCATCATCTCTGACAGGGTTGGCGTCCGGGCGGTTCCGGAATCATTCTCCGGCACCTCAGCCGCAGGTCCCTCTGCAACCGGTTCCTCTTCCGGTGGTTCACTTTCCTCAGCAGGCTCCATTACCGGGACAGGAACAGCCTCCTCAATTTCAGGTTCCACATCATCCTGCGGCACACGTTCCATGTGCGGAGCAGGCTGTTCCTGCGGCAGAGGCCCAGCGCCTGCCGGTTCATGAGGATCCGGTTGTTCATGGCGATCTTCAGCGGACTTTAATGACTTCAGCTCCTGCCTCATCGCCCGCATCTCTTCTTCCATATCGGAGAGACGCTTTAGCAGTTCCTTCATTTCTTCGCTCACGGGGACACCCCCTTTTCTTCAGTGATGTTCTAACTAATACGCTTAAGCCGGGAAATAGTTTCACACCCGGCCACCTTCTTCCACTGTATCGGAATTCCGGCCGCTCCGGAAGAGGGGGTGACGGAAAATGGCACAGTGTTTTGCGCGAGACAGCGAGTGTACAAGTACCGTGCCCGAAAGTACAAGCAGAGAAAGCGAGTGTACAAGCAGCGATCCTGAGAGTACAAGCAGAGACAACGAGAGTACAAGTACAAGCACCACCACATACGCAGCCACAACAAAAAAGAGCAGGTTCGCAATGAACCTGCTCCCAAATGATTATGCTTTGACCGTCTCGACCTGGCTGCGGACGATGTAATCGAACGCGCTCAGGGAGGCAGTTGCGCCTGCGCCCATCGAGATGATGATTTGCTTGAACGCGCTGTCCGAGCAGTCTCCTGCCGCAAACACGCCAGGCACGTTCGTCGCGCCGCGCTTGTCGACCATGATCTCGCCGAACTTGTTGCGTTCGACCGAGTCACCGAGCCAGTCCGTGTTCGGCACGAGGCCGATCTGGACGAAGACGCCGGCCAGTGCAACATGCTTTTCTTCGCCGGTCGACCGGTCGATGTAGGTAATGCCGTCAACTTTGTCCGTGCCGGTGATTTCCGTCGTCTGGGCGTTTTTCACGACCGTGACGTTAGGCAGGCTGTACAGGCGTTCCTGAAGGACGGAATCCGCTCTGAGTTCAGCACCGAACTCAAGGACCGTCACGTGGTTCGTGATGCCCGCGAGGTCGATTGCCGCTTCAACACCGGAGTTGCCGCCGCCGACAACGGCAACGTCCTTGCCTTCAAACAGCGGGCCGTCACAGTGCGGGCAGTAGGCCACGCCTTTGTTTCGGAATTCCGCTTCGCCCGGCACGCCGATGTTGCGCCAGCGTGCGCCGGTCGCGAGAATGACGGTCTTGCTCTTGAGGACCGCCCCGTTTTCCAGCTCGAGCTCGACGAGGTCTTTTTTCTCGAGGCGCTTCGCACGCTGAAGGTTCATCACGTCTACGTTGTACTCCTTGACGTGCTCTTCGAGGCTCGCTGCGAGCTTCGGCCCTTCAGTGTGCTTGACGCTGATGAAGTTTTCGATTGCTGCCGTGTCCAGGATCTGTCCGCCGAAACGCTCGGCGACGACTCCTGTACGGATCCCCTTGCGCGCCGCATAGATTGCCGCGCTCGCACCTGCAGGGCCACCGCCGACAACGAGGACGTCAAACGGCTCTTTGTCTTCGAATTCGGAAGCGTCTGCGGTGCTTCCGAGTTCCGCGAGGATTTCTTCGATTGTCTTGCGTCCGTTCGTGAACGGCTCGCCATTCAGGTAAACGGTCGGGACAGCCATGATGTTCTTGCTTTCGACTTCTTCCTTGAACACCGCACCATCAACCATCGTGTGCGTGATATTCGGGTTCAGGACACTCATCGTGTTCAGTGCCTGGACCACTTCAGGGCAGTTCTGGCAAGTCAGGCTGATGTAGGACACGAAGTGAAGTTCATCCTTGATGTTCTTCACCTGCTTGACCACTTTCTCATCCACTTTCGGCGCACGTCCGCTTACCTGGAGAAGCGCGAGGACAAGGGAAGTGAATTCATGGCCGAGCGGCGTGCCGGCAAAGACGATGCCGGCTTCTTCGCCCGGACGGCCTACACTAAAGCTTGGCGTCCGTTCCAGCTCAGCCTGTTCCACTTTGATGCGGGACGACATGGCTGCCAGCTCATCGGTCAGGTCCGTCATTTCTTTGGATGCTTTATCGGTTCCCGCGCTGACTTTGAGGACAACGTCGCCTTCCATCAGTTCGAGATACTGTGCAAGCTGCTGCTTGATCTGTGCATCAAGTGCCATGTGATCTCTCCTTAAATTTTGCCTACGAGGTCAAGGCTAGGCTTCAGTGTTTCTTCGCCTTCCTGCCATTTTGCAGGGCAGACTTCGCCTGGGTTGTTGCGGACGTATTGAGCCGCTTTGATTTTGTTCACAAGTGTGCTTGCGTCACGGCCGATGCCGTCAGCGTTGATTTCAGCCGCCTGTACGACGCCATCCGGGTCGATGATGAATGTGCCCCGCTGTGCGAGGCCTTCTTCTTCGTCGAGAACGTCGAAGCTGCGTGTGATTTTCTGGGAAGGGTCACCGATCATGACATATTCCAGTGTGCTGATTGCATCAGAGTGGTCGTGCCAAGCTTTGTGTGTGAAGTGAGTGTCCGTCGATACGGAGTAAACTTCCACGCCAAGGTCCTTCAGTGTCGCGTATTCTTTCTGCAGGTCGCTCAGTTCAGTCGGGCATACGAAAGTGAAGTCAGCCGGGTAGAAGCACACGATGCTCCATTTGCCCTTCATGTTTTCGTCTGTTACCTCGATGAATTCGCCTGTGCCCGCGTTGTACGCGTTAGCCTTGAATGGTTCGATTGTTTTGCCGATAAGAGACATGTAAAATTCCTCCTGTTGGTATGTATTTTATAGTTGTTCGGTTTGAAATCTTTTTCAAATCCTACTTAACTATAATAATTCTAATCACACATTCATTATTATATGAATCTGCGCTTTAGTCAACCGATATCCCGCCAGGTCTTAAAATGACACGGATTATTCAAAATGTTGAACGAAACCTTGGTTTTTCCTATGAGCCAGATCTGCTGCTTTTAAAGAAATTGAGATAAGAGCAGAATAGTTTTCTCAATATACACAATATTTTATCATTCATTCAACATTTGTTCTGCCTCTTCATCATAGAATTCATCGCAGTCATTTTGGCTCCTGTCGCTGCGATGAACGTAAAGACGGCCGCCCTGTGAATCAGCGGAAAACAAGCAGGCCCATTACGGCAAGAGCGAACCATTCCAGACAATTTCATCAGAAAATGAAAGCCAGCCCGAAAGGATCCTTTCGGGCCGGCTGATTAAAGTGGCGGTTACTGAAAAACAGACTTGGAGAGTTGATCAGGACACATATTCAACGGGATCGTCGTTCCGGTATTCTTCATCAATGATCATCACCGGTTTAATCGTAGTCCCGTTTACGGCATCCGAAGCCGCCCTGTTAATATCCTCAAACTTATAATACTTGATCAGCTTATCGAACGGGAATTTGCCTTGGTTATAGTAGTCGACAAGCTTAGGAACAGCCAGTTGGGGCACGACATTGCCAAGATTCACCCCCAGCAGTTTTCGGGCGCCAAGCACCAATTCCCCTAATGGGTTAAACTCCATCGTATTCTTGGTTACAGCAAGCGGTACAGCCACGCCATTCTTTGATAAAACCTGTACCGAGGCAAGCATAACCTGTGAAACCCCTGTGGTATCAACCGAATAGTTAACACCTTTTCCATTGGTAATCTCCGCAATGCGTTCCTGCACGTTTTCAGTTTTGCTGTTGATGATGTGTGTTGCGCCAAGTTCCCTGGCCAATTCCAAACGGGAATCAACAATATCGACAGCAATGATCGTGGAGCAGCCTTCGATCTTGGCGGTCATCATGGCGCCAAGTCCTACTGCACCCGTTCCAAAAACTGCAATGGAACTCCCGGTCTCCGGCTTCATCGCACTGGTCACCGTACCAAAACCGGTCATCAGTCCGCAGCCAAGCGGAGCCAGCTTACGCAGGTCAGCATTGGGATCAACCTTGATCAGGCTTGCCTCGCTTGTGATTGTATAAGCGGAAAATGAACCTTGGTTAAGAAAATTGCTTACAGGTGTTCCGTCCTTTTTGTAGAAACGGTGAGTTCCGTCCTGATGCTCTCCGCCTGTGATATTCAGCTCGTTATAATGATCACAGGTAGATGGCTGCCCGGTTCTGCAGCTTTCGCATACGGTACAATAGCCGAAAGACATGACAACCTGATCGCCCGCTTTAAAATCTTTCACTCCACTTCCGACTTTCTCGATAATCCCTGCTCCTTCATGGCCCAGGACTGCCGGCAGTGGAGCCATACTGCCATCTCTTACCCCCTCATCAGATTGGCAGATTCCGCTCGCCACCACCTTAACCACGACTTCATCAGGATGCAGTTCCCCCAAATTGATGATCTCAAATTGATAATCACCGGTCGGATGATTGATCACTGCCGCTTTTGTTTCCAGGTTCAATGCCTCATATTGAGCATCACCGGTTGGATTGGTAATTACGGCCGTTTTTGTTTCCAAAGAAACTCCCCCATTTTCAAAGACAATTTTGTGTGATTTGGCCGGGCAACAGACACAAAAAGAGTCTGCCACAGCAGTTATCCACTACGGTGGCAGCCCTCAGATGTTTTTAGGAAGGAACGCCTACCCGGACCCCGACTACAGATTTAATCTCCAGGTATTCCTCGATTCCGAAGACTCCCCATTCACGGCCAATGCCGGATTGTTTATAGCCTCCGAATGATGCAGAGAAATCAAATGGGGCATCGTTGACGGTGATCAGGCCGGCACGGATGGAGGATGCCACTTTCTCCACCTTCTCTTCGTCTTCACCAACCACATATCCGGCCAGTCCATAAACCGTATCGTTGGCGATTTCAATCGCTTCGTCCAGGTCTTCATAAGTGATGATCGACATCACCGGCCCGAAAATCTCTTCCTGGGCGATGACCATATCATTTTTCACGTTTGCAAATACGGTCGGCTTTACATAGTACCCCTGATCAAGCCCTTCCGGTTTTCCGGTCCCGCCGACCACAAGAGTCGCGCCTTCTTCCAGGCCTTTCTCGATATACCCCTGAACCCGGTTATACTGTTTCTCGGACACCAGCGGCCCCATGAAACTGCTTTCGTTTTGCGGATCGCCAACCGGGAAGTTCGGCAATACCTCTTTCACCGCTTCGGTGAATTCCTCGAGTTTAGATTTCGGGACAAGCGTCCTTGTGGCTGCGGAGCAGACCTGGCCGGAATTCAGCACAAGAGCCGATACGGCAATTTTCGCTGCTTTCTTCGTATCATAGTCATCGAGAATGACCATCGGCGATTTCCCGCCTAATTCCAGTGCGACCTTTTTAATATGTTTTGCAGCATTCTCGGTGATCTTCTGGCCGACCGGTCCGGACCCTGTAAAGGAGACAAAGTCAATGTCAGGGTGCGAACTGATGCCATTTCCGACAACTTCTCCGTTGCCGTTTACAAGGTTGAATACACCTTTTGGAACGCCTGCCGCCTGGAAAATCTCCGCCAGAATGATGGCCGCAAACGGTGTAAGCTCAGACGGTTTCAAAACGACAGTCGATCCCGCCGCGAGAGCACTGGCGATCTTTGTAGAAGCCTGGTTTGTCGGGAAATTCCATGGTGTGATCAGGCCGGAAACCCCAATCGCCTCTTTGCGGATCACCTTACCGCCGCGTGTCTCGGTGAACTCAAAGGTTTCCAGCTCTTTTGCTGCCTGGCGGTAATGCGCCAGCCCCAGCGTGTAATGGACTTTTTCACTGATCGAAAGAGGTGCGCCCAACTCTTCGGTAATCACTTCAACTATATCGTCTTTCCGCTTCTCATATTCATCTGCAATCCGGTTCAGCAGCTCGATCCGTTCTTCTTTTGTTGTTCTCGAAAATGCCGGGAAAGCTGCACGGGCTGCCGCGACTGCTTTGTCCAGATCCTCTGTTGTTCCATTACTGATCTGCCCGATCACTTCTTCAGTCGCCGGGTTGAGGACATCAATCGTTTCTGAACCCGTTGAGTCCACCCATTCCCCATTAATAAAGTGCTGTAAGTGTGTACGCATCTTCCATTCCCCTTTCGATTCGATCGTTCAATATTCCCTGAAAATGCCGTAGAATTGAGAAGAGACTAACAACTAACCGAACAAGCGATTTATTTCTTATACGAACTGGAGGTCATACAATGGACCTGATTTTGGTTCTTTCTTTTCTGGGTGCGGCAGTCGTACTGACCATCATGCCCGGGCCGGATAACCTGTTCACATTGGCCCAGAGCATTGCCGGCGGGAAACGGGCTGGCATCTGGACAACGCTCGGCCTTTGCACGGGCCTGCTCGTACATATCGCGGCAGCGGTGATCGGACTGTCTGCCCTGATTTATCAGTCGGCCTTCGCATTTTCGGTCGTGAAGTATGCGGGAGCCGCATACTTGCTGTACCTGGCCTATCAGTCATTTCAAGCAAAGGACACAGCCCTGCCCCTGGAAAGCGGTACGGCATTGGATTACCGCTCACTGTACAAAAAAGGGCTGATCATGAATCTGCTGAACCCGAAAGTTTCCCTGTTCTTCCTTGCCCTTCTGCCCCAGTTCATCTCAACCGGGAACGGCAATATCCAGCTTCAGATGCTGACGCTCGGCCTTGTCTTCCTGATCCAGGCGTTTGCCATCTTTTCACTGATCAGCCTTTTTGCCGGCAAGGTCGGCATGCTGATCCGCAGGAATCCATCGCTATCCAGAAGGATGAACCTGATTCAGGGCGGCCTGTTCACGCTGATCGGGCTGCGGCTGGCGTTTGGCGAGAAGTGACTGCCGGCAGGCATTTAACTAACCACACAAAAGCCCGGTATCGTACACTTTAGTTTGTTCGCATCAACACTTGGAGAGGAGCAACATCTATGCAAACCATCTCAGGTAAAGTGGCACTCATCACCGGTGCAGGCCGCGGAATCGGCCGTGCAACCGCCATTGCTTTCGCAAAGGAAGGCATCCATGTCGGCCTGGTCGGCCGTACACCGGAAAACCTTCAGCGTGTGGCGGAAGAACTGAAAGAATACGATGCAAAGGTCGCATTCGCAGCGGCAGACATTTCGGATCTGGAATCCGTTACAGCTGCAGTCGAATCGGTCCGGGGTGAACTCGGCCCGATCGATATCCTCGTCAACAACGCCGGTATATCGAAGTTCGGCGGATTCATGGACCTGACACCAGAAGAATGGACCAAAATCATCGATGTCAACGTGAAAGGCGTCTACTACACCACGCGCGCCGTACTCCCTGAAATGCTGGGGCGGAACACCGGCGACATCATCAACATCTCCTCCACCGCCGGCCAGAAAGGCGCGCCGGTGACGAGCGCCTATTCGGCCTCCAAAGCAGCCGTCATCGGCATGAGTGAGTCACTGATGCTCGAAGTCCGCAAGAAAAACATCCGGGTGACAACTCTTACACCGAGCACGGTCGCCACGGACATGGCGGTCGAACTGAACCTGACCGACGGCAACCCGGAAAAAGTCATGCAGCCTGAAGATTTGGCTGATCTGATGGTAGCCCAGCTGAAACTGCACCCTCGTGTCGTGCTGAAACATGCCGGCCTCTGGTCGACGAATCCATAAACCCAAACTGCGGCAAGACCCCCTTTTCAACTGTAAACGAACAGTTATGAGGGGGTTTTGTCCGTTCTCTGGACTCTTTTGGCCCTTATACCAGCGGCTGATCGTTCCGGTAGTTTTCATCAATGATCAGCACCGGCTTAATCGTCTGGCCGCTATTGGATTCGGCAGCCGCCTGGTTGATCTCACTGAACTTATAAAACTTCATGAGCTTTTCATAAGGGAACTTGCCTTCTTTGTGATAGTCGATCAATTTAGGCACAGCAAGCTGCGGCACGGCATCACCCATCAGGATGCCGACCAGTTTCCGGTTGCCCAGGACAAGGTCCATGAACGTATTGAGCTCTACGGAATTCGGCGTCACCGCCACAGGAGCCGTCACACCGCCGATTGCCAGCACATCGATTGCCGCTTTCATGACGGCGGTTACGCCCGTCGTATCGACGGAGTAGTCCACTCCCTTGCCATCCGTAATTTCCGCGATCCGCTCCGCAAGATCCTCCGTCCGGCTGTTGATGGTATGGGTGGCACCCAGTTCTTTGGCCAGCTCAAGCCGGGAGTCATGGATGTCAATCGCAATGACGGTTGAGCATCCTTCGATCTTTCCGGCCAGGAGGGTGCCGATTCCGACCGCTCCCGTTCCGAACACGGCAATGGATGAAGAAGTTTCCGGCTTCAGGCCGTTGACAACCGTTCCGAAGCCCGTCAGCAGGCCGCAGCCGAGCGGACCGACAAGACGAAGGTCCGTATCATCCGACACTTTAATCAGGTTGTTGGCGTTCGTGATGGTATGTGTGGAGAACGAGCTCTGGAAGAAAAAGTTCGAAACCGGTGTCCCGTCTTCTTTGAAGAACGTATACGTGCCGTCAGCGCGGGCACCTGACATGTTCAGGTTTACCCATTCCTTGCAGGAAGACGGATGGCCTGTCCGGCAGCTCGGGCAGGTTCCGCAGTAATTGTAGGCCATGATCACCTGGTCACCGGGCTTGAACCCCTTTACCGCACTGCCGACTTCCTCGATCACTCCTGCGCCTTCATGTCCAAGCACCATAGGCAGCGGCACTTCCGCATCGCCGACGCGCAATGCCTCATCCGACTGGCACATCCCCGATGCAACCAGTTTGACAAGCACTTCATCGGGATACAGTTTTCCGAGCTTCAGTTCTTCGAGCTGGTAATCTTCGTTCGGCTTGTTCACTACCGCAGCGGTTACTGTCAGGTCCAATTCTTTTCCGATACTGCTGACTGCTTCCGTTACTGCTTTCAAACGAACGCCCCCTAATTTGGTGTGCTGATGACCGGTGTCCGGGCATCGCTGACTCCACATTATCATATTTGAAACAATATTCAAATGATTCTATTAACTGATTGCATTATTCTCTTTTATTCGTACCAAAGCCCCAAGATTCGGTATCAAAAAATCAACAACAGCAAGACCCCCTCACCATTCTTACCATTTGGTGAGGGGGTCTGATGCTTGCCAAAGACATATGGCAAAGTCCGGACTGGCGGACTCTATTTTCATCCTACTCAAAGACTGTTTTTGATTACGACTTCCTTTACATTCAGATTCCTGCGGGCCTTGATGTTTCCGATAATGATGTCCGCGACATCATCCGGTTCCATGAGGTTTGCCATTTCCTCCTGTGTATAGATGCCATCCCAGAATTCCGATTTCATACCGCCCATATAGGCTGCAAAGATCCGTACTCGGCTTTCCGCCAGTTCAAGCTGCAGGCTTTCCGTAAAGCCCCGCACGCCGAACTTGCTCGCGGAATAAACCGATTCGGTCGCTTTCCCGTCGAGTCCGGCGGTCGAGACGATATTGGCGATCATGCCCCGGTCCCTTTTTTTCATCTGTGGCAAAACCGCCTGGGAACAGAAGATGGTCCCTTTCAGATTAATATCGATCATCTGATGGACAGCGGATTCGTCCAGGTTCTCTGCTAGGTCGAAAACGCCGATGCCGGCATTGTTGATCAGCAGATCGACGGGGCCGTGGGTTTCCGAGATGTCACGGAACACACGGTCCACATCCTCTTTTGAAGACACGTCCACTTCATAAATCGTATGGCTGTTTTTCAGTTCACCTGCCGTCCGCTCCAGCTTGGACCGTGTCCGGCCGAGCAGGCACACATGGCTTCCTGCATCCGAATACTTTCTGGCCAGGGAAGCCCCCAGCCCGCTGCCGGCGCCTGTGATGACCACAACTGATTCACTCATGCTGTTCACTTCCTTTAGTCATGATTTCTTCCATCCCCCATGTTACAAGAAGGGATGGGATTCGTCCGGCAAACAGTGATTCCGCCTGACGCGATGGGTGTCGGCATATGGCATATCCCGGACCTGCTGCACATAGAGTAGCGTAAGACAAAAGACGGAATCCCCGTCTCTTTGTCGTTCAAAAGTCTTTAGGAAAGGAGGATATCTGTGGGAAGGACCCTTCTAAAGATTTCCGTTGTCTACTTTATGATCGGCATTTCCATCGGTCTTTATATGTCATTCACCCATGTATTCAGCCTCACTTCTGTCCATGTCCACGTTAACTTACTGGGCTGGATGTCACTCGCACTGGTCGGCATCATTTATCACCTCTATCCGAACCTCGAAACCAACGCTCTGGCGAAAAGCCACTTCTGGCTCCATAATATCGGCCTGCCGGTCATGATGATCGCCATTGCACTGGCCATCCAAGGCGTTCATCCGATCTTCTTCCCGATTGCCACATTCGGCGGCCTGGCGACACTGATCGGAATCTTCTGCTTCGGATTCAACGTTCTCCTTCATACACCGAAACGGCAGACGTAAACGCAAAGAGGCTGTCCAATAAGTCATTAACGCGATAAAAACAGCAAACGGCACGGACTCTGGTCGCTTACCGCGGGCCGGCGCCGAGCCCCGCGTAAAGCGGGTCTCGACAGCCCGGCTTTTCCCGCAGGTGTCTCCCGGCGTCCGTGCCGTTTGCTATATCATGTGCTGAATATGAGTTTTCGGACAGCCCCTTCTATTATTTATTTCCCTTCACGCTTCAGCTTGATCGGAGCATAGACGAGGGCGAGGATCAGGAACAGCCCCAGATAGCCGATCAGGGAGTAGAACTTGGATACCAAAGTCGTGAAGCCGACAAAGCTCAAGACGAACCCGATGGCGAGGGTGATCACTGTCGCAATACGGGCCTTTTTCGTGTCCATCTCAAAAAACCTGGCGACAAACCCGTAGAACATGCCCAGCGCCGTGTTGAAAATCATTCCGAAGAGGACGATGGCCATCAGGACGGCAAGGATTGGTGAAATGTCCTCTACCATTTTCAGTAAAGGCAGGTCGTAGGATGCCACTGTTTCGATCTGGGCGAAGATCGCCAGATGGGAGAAGATGATCATGATCCCGATCGCGAGCCCCCCAAGAAGGCCGCCGATCCCGGCGAGACGCGGATTCTTTTCAGCCCCGCCTGTCAGCAGTGCCATCCCTGCCCCGACTGCGATGTTAAAGGAAACATAGTTGACGGCCGAGATGAACCAATTCGGGAATGACTTTTCCAGGCTGTCCGTAACCGGGTCAAGCGCTGCAAATGAAGCATCCATTGTGCTCAGGCTGTATACCGAAATGATGCCAATGAAGATCAGGAGAAACGGCGTGATGCTTGCGATAACGCCGATCACCTTATCCACTTTCAGCATCATGGCAAGCGTCACAAGAACGGTCATCAGCAGGCTTCCGACAAAAACGGGCAGGCCGAACTGCTGGTTGACCGTGGAGCCCGCTCCTGCAATCATCACGACACCCACGCCGAACAAGGTGAATATAATGATGGCATCCACAATGACGCCCAGGTACCGTCCGCTGATTTCATAGATGGCCGATTTATGCGACTGCGCCTTCAGGCGGCTTCCGATATTCGCCAAGACCATTCCGAGATAGGCAAACAGCGCAGTTGCCAGGATTGCCGCAAAGGTTCCTTTAAGTCCGAAACTGGTGAAATACTGCAATACTTCTTGTCCGGATGCAAAGCCTGCGCCCACGATGACGCCGACAAAAGCTCCGGCGATTTTCAATACCCTAAACATATTAAAGTCCCCATTTATCGATATGTATGATTTGCGATCCGACCGTTGCCGAATTCCTTACCTTAAGTCTATCAATATACACCAACATTCAAATAGTTCAAACCTCACAATCTTCCATTTACTCCCCCATTGTGCTTCCCCGCCTGCCCGCACCAGCCGTTATATTCCCGAAGAACGGCTGCATACCATGAGAATAGAGATCAACCGTTTCCCGATTCGCATCCCCACGACGGCTTACATAACAACAATTTGCGGATGGGAGTGAACAGGTGGGAGCTATTGCAGGAACAGAGTACCTGAACCGGATTAATCAGCTGAAAAACGAAGTGTGGCTGGATGGCAAAAAAGTTGAAGGGCCCATTTCCGAGCACACTGTCTTTAAGGGGATCCTTCAGGAAAAAGCAGCGCTGTACGATTTACAGCTAAATCCGGAATACACCCATGACATGACGTTCCTGTCACCTGAATCAGGCAGCCGGATCGGACTGTCCTACATGCAGCCAAAAAGTATCGAGGACCTGAAAAAAAGGCGGAAAGCTATAGAACTGTGGGCAAGGCAATCTTTTGGAATGATGGGGCGAAGTCCCGACTATTTAAACACCGTATTAATGAGTTTTGCGTCTTCCGCCGGCTTTTTGGAGAACAAGGAAAATTGCTTTCCGCAAAACCTGACCGCATTTTATAAAACCGCCAGGGAAAAGGACTTATCGTTTACGCATACATTCATCAGCCCCCAGGTCAACCGCTCCCAGATCTATATGGAAAACAGCAAAGAGCCCATTGCTCTGAAAGTTGTCGATGTTAAAGATGATGGGATCGTCGTGAAGGGTGCGCGTTTGCTCGCCACACAGGGCGGACTGACCGATGAAGTATTGGTTTTTAGTGTCGGCAGGTTTTTATTTAATGAAGATGAAGCATTCGCGTTTTCCATTCCCTCGAATACTAAGGGATTAAGATTTATTTGCCGGGACACGTTTATGGGCGGCCCCTCCCGTTTCGACCACCCCCTGAGTTCACGATACGAGGAAATCGATAGCATTGTTGTGTTCGACCATGTCCTGGTTCCGTGGGATCGGGTATTTTATTATAACAACGGTGAAGTCGCCGAAGAATTCATTACACAAAGTTCTTTCCATGCATATGCTAAACATCAGGTCATCACAAGACAGATTGTCAAAACGGAGTTCATCTTAGGCGTTGCGCAATTGCTGGTTGAAACCATCAAGGTCAATGATTATCAGCATATCCAGGAAAAAATCGCAGAAATCATGATCGGACTGGAAACGATGAGGGCGCTGCGGGAGAAAGCGGAAAATCACGCTTCTCCGGATGAATACGGAATGATGCGTCCCGATGTGATTCCACTGAATGTCGCTGGTGTTGTCTTCCCCAAAATGTACCCCCGATTCACGGAGATTATTCAGATCATGGGTGCCAGCGGGATGATTACGTTGCCAACGGAAAATGCGTTTCACTCGGGTATCCGAAAGGACCTTGACCAGTATCTCCAAGGGGCGACAAAGTCGGCAGAAGACCGGGTAAAAGTCTTCCGGCTGGCCTGGGATCTGACGATGAGTTCATTCGGAACGAGAGAAACGCAATATGAACGGTACTTTTTTGGTGACCCTGTCCGGCTCGCCAGCCAGCTTTACAAAGACTTTCCCAAAGAGCCGTATGTAAATACCGTCAGCGAGTTTTTGCATCTTAAAGATCAGTAATACGGGTGCCCTCTCGAACAAGGGAATAACACCCTGCATTCCCCTCCGCCATATCTGAATGGAGGCTATGGATGACAAATTTCTATTCGTTTCACGGAACGGTCACGATGATCAGTGATTTTAATCCCGGCTTTGCACCCGAAAGTGCAGGTTGCCATCAATTATTCACCTTGGAAAATGAGTTGGGCTCAATCGTGAATTTTGTGGTTTCTCCATCCACTTATTTCATGGATCATGAAATCATCCATGTGGGAGACCGTGTAACAGGCTATTACAATGGGGACTTACCGGTGATTCTGATCTACCCTCCGCAATACCAGGCGCTTGTCATGGTCAGGGACCACCCGGACCAGAACATTACAGTGGATCATTTTGACAACGAGCTATTGAGCAGCGATGGAGATTTAAAGCTAAATTTATCTTCCTACACCCAAATGCTGTTAACGAATGGTCAGCTTTTCTCAAGATATCCGGGAGGCCGGGATTTAATTGTCCAGTACGGTCCTACAACCAGAAGCATTCCTGCCCAGACAACACCTTACCGGATCATTGTGTTGTGTTTGGAATAATCACGTCAGGACTCCCCGGTGCTGCTTCCAGCCGCCGAGGGGTCTTTTGCTATCTCTGAGTCATCGCCAACTCTTCCGCTTCCATCATGCTGCCCGGGACAGGCCTGCCTGACCGGCATCGAATAATTGAGAATAGTTATCATTTGTTGTATAGTAAGAGTAGCCATACAGTTCACAGGAAAAGGGGAAAAAACCGTGCAGATATACTGGACCAAGATCAATCAGATCATTGAGGAAACTCCTGAAGTCAAGACCTACATGCTAGACTGTCCGGAAGGCTTTACATGGGAAGAAGGTTCCCACACCCACCTCGCAATGAAAGGCTTCAATGACGGGGACAAGCCGAACAAAAGCCTGGTTCGGCACATGTCCATCTCCACGTTGCCGAACGAACAGTCAATCGGGATCACGACACGCATCCGCGAACTCTGCTCTGAGTATAAATCGATTCTCGGAAGCCTGAAAGTCGGTGACGAAGTAGCCCTGTTCAAAACACATTCGAATGTTCCGCTGAAACGGGAAAACAAAAACGTTTACCTGCTGTCATCCGGTGTCGGCCTGGCCACCTTCAGGCCGCTTGTGCTCGAATACCTTGAGCGTGCGGACAACGTCAGCCAGATCCATTCACTCAATATCGATTCATCAAGGGACTTCTTATTCACGGATATCTTTAAATCAGCCCCCGACAGAAAGTTCACGGCACAGTATGTTGACCGGCGTGAAGACTACTATGATGAAGTGAACAAGCTTGCCGCCGACCAGGACGGACTTTTCTACATTGTCGGCAGCGACGAGTTCCTATCACAGAACATCAAAGCCTTGAGTGCGCAGGGCATCCGGCCGGAACAGATCATGCTGGATAAGCGGGAAAAAGGACGGGCTTCGTTTTTCCCGAGCGAATTGACGGTTTAATTGGGAACACATAAAAGGCCTCTCACCATTCAGCGAATGGTTGAGAGGCCTTTGTATTTATTTAATAGTTCTTTTGGGACATGACAATAATCGTTTGGATACCGGGCCAGCCTGTCCTGATGTTCTTCTGCGCTTCTCACATAGTTGGTAAGAGGCAGCACTTCAACAGCGACCCGTTCATGATCATCTCTTTCACGAATAAATGCATTCGCTTCTCTTAAGTGTTCTTCCTTTTCGCTATAGACCCCGGTTCTGTATTTCTCACCAACATCCTGTCCCTGTTTATTCACACTGTAGGGATCAATGATTTCAAAGAAGTACCCCATTAATTCTGTGATGGTGACCTCCGCCGGATCAAATCCTGTTTTGACACATTCGGCATAACCATCATAATCACCGTCAAGTGTGCGGGTTGTTCCATTGGCCCTTCCCGCTTCTGTAAACTTGACGCCAGGCAACGTCTTTATGAAAGCCTGTACTCCCCATAAACAACCACCTGCAAAATAAACGATTTCCATATGGCTCTCCCCCTTCTCGGCTGTGATACAGATGATTACAGATATTATGGGGAGTTTCAATCCTTTTACATTTTAATTAAGTATCGCTCATTACGTCCTTTTCCTTTAAACGATGCTTTATAATGCCAGGATAGACTTCTTGTCTGAGGAAGGGGATCTTCTACCATGAAAAAAATGATGTCGATTTTAATGACCGGCTTTTTGGCTGCTGTTTTGGCGGCTTGCGGAGGAAATGAAGAAAGCAAAGAAGCCGATCAAGAGAATAAAGCAGCAACCGCAGAAACTGATCAGCAAAAGCAAATGGAAGACATGCAAAAGAAACTGGAAGCACAGCAAGTAGATGAAAAGAAAACAGTTGCCACAGTGAATGACCATAAAATTCTGGGAAGCCAATACAATAGCGCATTGGCAGCTTCGCAGGGACAGATGCAGCAAATGGGGCTTGATCCGACTTCTGAAGAAGCGGCAGAGCAGATTAAAACCCAAACCATTGACAGCCTGGTCGGACAAACGCTTCTTCTTCAAGAGGCGGACAAAAAAGGGTATCAGGCTTCAAAGTCTGATATTGATCAGCGGCTGGGTGAAGTGAAAAAACAATTTAAAACGGACGAAGAATTTGAGGCGGCTCTGGAAGAATCCGGCATGGATATGAAATCACTTGAGACTCAAATAGCCGAGGACATCCAACTTCAACAGTACGTTGAAAAAGAAGTGCCGGCAGGTAAAGTCACCGAAGAAGAAATTCAACAGACCTATGATCAGTATGCGGAACAAGGAAAGGGCACAGATCAGGAACTCCCCAAGCTTGAAGACGTAAAACCACAAATCGAGCAATCTCTTCAACAGCAAAAACAGCAGGAAAAACTTGTTCAGCAGGTTGAAGAGCTGAAGAAAAAAGCGAAGATCGACATTAAGATATAAGATTTAAAAAACAGAGGGACTGTCCGAAAATCAAGTTCTACACGTGATATGACAAACGGCACGGACGCCGGGAGACTCCTCGAAAATGCTTCGCATTTCCTTCGTGCGAGGCGGATTCGAGGAGGTTTTTCTGTCCTGCGGGAAAAGCCGGGCTGTCGAGATTTCTGCGCTGCTGCGCAACGCTTCGCGCTGCACGAAGACGCCAATCTTCGTATTGGCGTCAGCTCGGCACCGGCCCGCGGTAAGCGACCAGAGTCCGTGCCGTTTGCTGTATTCACTTTAATCATACTTTCTGGACAGCCCCTTTTTTTTATTTCTATTGACGCTTAATGAAGCAATGATGCCCTCAGATTAACACCATGTTCCAAATATCCCTTCAGACAAGTCAGCATGTAGACCCATCCCTCTTTGTTATCCAGCATCACCCTTATGATCTCTTCCTCATCCTCACTAAAGCCTTCTTCGGTGATTTCGATGGTGCTTTCAGAATCGCCCAGTTGATTCAGGGTCATCGTCACCCTATTTCCTTCTTTATTTGGCCCCCAGTGAAACTCAATTTTCTTATTTGGATCGATCTTCGTGATATAAATTTCACCTTGTGCCTTATATTCGTCATATCTGAGTGTAATGACCTTGCCTTCTTCCCACCGCTCAGAACTTGAAGAGAACCAAAAGCCCCCTATTCTTGAAGGGTCGACGAAGGCTTCAAACACCTCACTCACCGGTCTTTCAATCTTTATTTTTGTCAGGTTGTACATAAGATCCCACCTCCATGTTAAATGTAATCCTATTCAATATGATCGCGATGATCACCTGCAGGGCAGAGAGGAATGCGAATACCTAAAGACAAAACCACCTCAGCTATAGCTGAGGTGGTTCGCCACCATTATGACTTTCTTAACGAAGATAAGTAAACCTCTTGTGCAGCTTTCACTCCAGCTCCAGGTTCAAATGGATATGAAAAGTCTTGTAAGCCGGCTTCCATTAGAGATACCGCTTCAAGGATATCACTTGGGAAACAATAGCCCATATGCCCAAATCTGAAGATTTTCCCCTGAAGAGGGCCAAGACCCCCGGCAAAATCGAGATGATACGTTTTCTTTAAATGACCTATGTAGCTTGCGAGATCAAGACCTTCAGGAGTACGGATTGCCGTAATTGTTGGTGATGCATTTTCTTCAGTTGTTAACAAGTCGATGGACAGTGCGTTCATCGATTTTCGGACCATATTTTTCATCACTTCATGGCGCTCAACGGTTTTCGAAAATCCGCCTTCTTCGTCAATCAAATCGCACACAGCTGAAAGGCCCATAATAAGAGAAACTGCAGGTGTATTCGGGGTCATGCCTTTTTCCGCCCACTCCCGATAACTTAAAAGGTTTAAATAATAGGCAGCTGCAGAACCATTCGACTCAATCACTTTCCACGCTTTGTCACTGACTGATAAAAGGGCTAGCCCTGGCGGAAGCATCATCGCTTTTTGTGAACCTGTCACTAAGATATCAATGCCCCATTCGTCCATTTCAGCAGGAGCTCCCCCGATTGCGCTTACCCCATCGACGATGTAGAGAGCGTCAGAATGCTCGCGAACTGCTTCTCCCAATTGCCCCACGGGGTTTAAGACTCCTGTCGACGTCTCATTATACGTAGCAAAAACTGCCTTAATATTGGATAACGGCTTTAGAAAGTCACCCAACTCTTCTTTCGTACAGGCTTCGCCCCACTCTTTCTGAAGCTGATGTACTTTAAGTCCATACTTCTCACAAATCGAAACGAAGTAATCCCCAAAAGCGCCAACCGTGACGACAACCACTTCATCACCCGGAGAAGCAATATTGACCACAGCGGCTTCCATTGCAGCAGTCCCGCCTGAAGGCAGAAGGAGAATATCTTGCTTTGTCCCGAAAACAGGCTTCACGCGTTCCGTTGTTTCCCGGTAAAGCTTCACAAATTCCTCTGAACGATGGCTGATCATGTTTTGTGCCATTGCCAATTCTACTTTTTTCGGTATGGGCGTCGGTCCCGGATGTCTGAGTATGTTTGGATACATGTTTTTCTCCCCTTTTTAGAAAAGCTTTACTTTTCACTTCTTTAACCCTAGCATAACCTTAATCTAAAAAGTAAAAAACAGATGGATTGCGACTTTTCAAGGTCAAATGATTGAAAAAGCGGCCCGCCAGCAATGAAAATTACCTGGCCGGCCTCCCCGCCAAAAAAGCTTCCCAAAAGTTTTATTTAACTAATGGGAAGCCTTTATCATTTTATTGTACCGTTTTTTTTTAGCCAACTCTTTGATTTTCGAAACAATCGCGTCTCCCATGCGTTCGGTTCCCGCGTTTCCTCCCAAATCAGGTGTCCGTACTTCCCCTTCGGATACCACTTCTTCGATACCGTCCAGAATGAGTTTACCAAGTTCCGGCATCCCCAGGTGATCCATCATCAGGCTGACGCTCCAAATCTGGGCGATCGGATTGGCAATGCCTTTACCGGCAATATCCGGGGCAGACCCATGAATGGCCTCAAACATCGATGGATAATTTTTCTCCGGGTTGATGTTTCCTGACGGGGCCAGTCCCAGGCCACCTACCATGGCCGCACCCAAATCAGTCAAAATATCACCGAATAAATTGCCGCCTACCACGACGTCGAACGTTTCAGGTTTTAAGATGAAATAAGCAGCCAATGCATCAATATGATACAGTTCCGTATCAATGTGCGGGTAATTGGCTCCCACTTCCTTTACAATCTCATCCCAAAACGTCATCGTGTGGTTGATCGCATTGGATTTCGTTGCAACAGTGAGCCGCTGCTTCGACCGTTGTTCTGCCAGCCTATAGGCATAATGAAGAATCCGCTCACTGCCGAACCGGGTAATGACATTGTTCTGTACAGCCATTTCATGAGGGGTATTGCTGTGCATCCGCCCGCCCATGCTCGAATATTCGCCTTCGGTATTTTCACGGACAACAATAAAGTCCAGGTCCTCATGGTTTTTGTAACGCAAATGACTTTCCAGTCCGCGAAGCAACTTGATTGGACGCAGATTGACATATTGCTGAAATTCCCGCCTGATTGGCAAGATCAGTTCCCATACAGAGATATGGTCCGGAACAGAAGGGTCTCCAACCGCTCCGAATAAAATCACGTCATAGTCTTTCAGAATCTCCAAGCCATTTTCGGGCATCATTCTCCCATGCTTCAAGTAATACGCGCAGTTCCAATCGAACGTATCGTATGTAAATCGGATACCGCCATGGATTTCTTCAACGGTTTTCAACACTTTCAATGATTCTCGGATCACTTCCGGCCCAATTCCGTCTCCAGGAATCACCGCAACAGAATAAGTCTTCATTGATTTACCCCCTGCTTGCGTTTTGATATTAACTTCTTGAATTGATCAGCTGTTCTGCAGTGGCTTGTTCCTGATCATTTTCAGGGTTTTTCTTTCCCCACCTGGAGGCAAGAATAGTTCCGGTGATCAGCTGCCACGCTGATGCAAATGCACTCGGCAGTGCCACCAAGGGTGTAAAGTGTACGGACGCCAAAGCAACGCCCAGCCCGGAGTTTTGCATACCTGTCTCAATCGAAACTGCACGCTGGTCCTGAACAGGCAGTTTAAATAACTTTGCTGCGTAGTAGCCCAATAACAAGCCGAATGCGTTATGAAGCAGTACAGAGACAAAGACCAGGATCCCCGCTTCGGCAATGTTATCCCTATTTCCGGCGACTACGCCCATCACAATAACCGTAATGGCGAGAATGGATATTAACGGCAATAGCGATACACCTTGTTCGGTTACACGGGGCAAGTACCTGTTTACCAATAGCCCAAGCAAAATTGGAATGATGATGACCTGGAAGATCGACATAAACATCGACACCGGATCAATCGGCATCCATTCACCCGCAAAAATCAGCAGAAGCAATGGGGTCATGACAGGCGCCAGCAAGGTAGAGACACTGGTCATCGTGATCGAAAGCGGCACGTTCCCTTTTGCGAGAAATACCATGACATTCGATGCAGTACCGCCCGGAACACTTCCCAGTAAAACTAATCCTGCCGCTATTTCTGCCGGGAGCTTTAAAAGATAGGCAATCAGGAACGCGGTTGTCGGCATAATGATAAATTGTGCTGCTAATCCAATTAAGACCGGGATCGGCTTTGTGAGAACCAATTTAAAATCAGATGCTTTGAGAGTCAGTCCCATCCCGAACATGACTATACCCAGCAAAATCGTGACGTACGACCCGAATCCTACAAAATATTCAGGCAGCATAAAGGCGAGAATTGAAAAAACAATAATGATCAATGCAAAGTATTTACCGGCCCAAGCACTGATTCTGCTTATAATCTCCATCCAGATCCTCCGTTGCAGATTTACAACTGAACTTTAGTTGCAATATTCTTGATTTGAATATAGTTCTGAACCGCCAAATGACTTTTCTCTCTGCCGATTCCGCTCTTTTTATAACCGCCAAATGGCATCTGCACGCCTCCTGCAGCTCCATAACTGTTGATGAATACTTGCCCGCTCTCGATCCGGGAAGCCACATAATTCGCGACATCGATATCCTTGCTCCAAACGCCGGCTACCAGTCCGTATTCTGTTGCATTTGCCAGTTCAATGGCTTCTTCGACCGTTCGGAAACGGACGACACTCAGGACCGGGCCAAAGATTTCTTCCTGGACGAAGAAAGCATCGTGATCGGCTGCCTCTACAATGGTCGGCTGAATGTAGTATCCATTTTCGAACCCTTCGACCTGTACCGATTCCCCGCCGACAAGAACGTTCGCTTCTTCCTTAACTTTTTTAAGAATCGAAGAGATTCGCTCATATTGCTTTTTATTAATGATCGGGCCAACGTCCGCCCCGCTTTCAGGCGGTCCTACAGTCAGTTCCTTGAATGAATCCTGAAGCAGACTCAGTAATTCATCAGCAATGGATTCCTCTACTAATAATCGGGATCCCGCGGAACAAGTCTGTCCGGCATTTTGAACAATGGAATTTACGATCGCCGGGACTGCCCGCTTCAGGTCAGCGTCCTTAAATACGACGTTCGGCGACTTTCCTCCCAGCTCCAATGTAACCGGCACGACATTTTCTGCCGCTGATTTCATGACATGGATCCCTGTCGGAACTGAACCGGTAAACGTGATCTGGTTGACACCCGGATGGGAACTTAAAGCGGAACCGATCTCCTGACCGTATCCTGTCACATGCTGGAATACACCTTTTGGCAGTTTATCTTGGAACCACTCTGCCAAAAAGTTGGTGGTCAGCGGCGTATCTTCCGAACTTTTGACAATGACGACATTTCCGGTCGCAATCGCTGCCGCCACACTCCGGGAAGTAATCTGGATCGGGTAATTCCACGGGATGATATGCAGGGTTACGCCGATCGGTTCGATCACCGTCATATTCATCAGATCTTGCTCAATCGGGATCGTGTCGCCGAACACCTTGTCTGCTATGCCGCCATAAAATTCAAAATAACGTGCAGCGGCTTCCACATCGGCTTCCGCCTGTTTCATGGGCTTTCCTGTATCTTCAGATTCCAGTGCTGCTAATTGTTGTGCATGTTCCCTTATGTATCTTGCGGTTTCTGTAAGCAATTGTCCCCGCTCGTAAGGCTTGAATGCCTTCCATTCCGGGCTGGCCAATGCTTTTTTTGCCGCTGTTACCGCCATATCGGCATGTGACTTGTTCCCTCGCACAATTTGTGCGGATCCTTCCCCTGTTGCAGGATTGATAATATCAATCCATTCATCTGTTTCATTGCCTGTCCATTCTCCATTGATCAACATCTTGATTGTCTTCATTTTTTTCTCTCCTTAAATGCTTCTTCCGCCGTCCACATGAATAACGGAACCTGTGATCATCCGGGCGCCATCACTTAACAAATGGATGACCGTAGGCGCGATGTCACTTGGCTCGATCAATCTGCCGAGTGGTACACTCTTAGCAAAAACATCTTTATTCATTTCGATTTTCTCATTTTCCTGTGCTGAGAATTTGCCCAACATGTTCGTATCCGCCGGACCGGGGTGAACCACATTCGCCCTAATATTAAACGGAGCCGTTTCGAGAGCGAGTGCTTTAGTAAATGCTTCGACCGCTCCCTTAGACGCTACATAACTTTGCAGCCCCGGGCGCGGCCTTGTAACGGAAACCGACCCTACATTGACAATCGAACCTTGATTCTTTTCCTTCATGTATCTGACAGCCTCCCGGCTCGTCAGAAAAACAGCTGTAGCATTGATATCCATCAGCTTATGCCACTCGGAGACTTCAACATTTGTAATCGATTTTGCTGCCTGTGCAATTCCGGCGATATTCACCAGACCATCCAAGCGTCCAAATTCTTCATAGATCTCTTTAAATACATTGACGATACTGGCTTCATCCAATAGATCGATGTTTTTCGAACGGAGATTTTTATCTTCTATTGACGATAAGGCTTCGGTGTTAATATCCAGGCCCACGACAGTGGCCCCATTTCTAAGCAGGTCTTTAACAACCTGCTGTCCCATTCCTCCGCCCGCTCCGGTAACTGCAATCACTTTTGAGGTAAGCTGACTCAAATGAATACCCTCCCATAATAAAAAGAACAAAGATTTTGATAATAAAAGATAAAAAAGTAGTAGTACATCATACATAGTATGTATTAAGCTGAATAGTAACATCTTGCTAAAACTTTGTAAATATAAAATTATTCCACTTGTCTAAATGAATTTAATTGCAATGGATCATAAAATAGATTTGTAAAATGGAGGGAATCTAGATGCAATTTGAGAAACTAAGTACTTCCAGCAAAAAATCAACTGAAATTGTTTCCCTGATTAAAGATAAGCTGCTGGACGGCACTTTGAAGAACGGGGATAAGCTGCCCACTGAAAAAGAATTGGTTGAACAACTGGGGGTCAGCAGAACGCCGGTACGTGAAGCGATTAAAGTTTTGGAATCCATTGGAGTCATTCAGATTAAACGTGGCGAGGGCATGTTTATTACGAACAATCCTTCTCACTTTTCTTTGAACCCGCTGATTTTCAGTTTAATTATGCATAGCAACCGTACGGAAAAATTAATTGAGTTCCGTCAGCATTTCGAGATCCTGCTGATCAATATGATCCGTACGAACGGGTCCCCGGAAAAAACTAAAAAGATTGAAGAGGTCTACCAGAGTCAAACTCGGCGGATGAAGCCCGATTTAAGCTCAGAGGAGCTTGCTGATATTGACTTGGAATTCCATTATGCCGCACTTGAAGCAACGGAAAATGACTTCGTCATCGAGATCGGAAAAACAATCTATGAGTTATATAAGCCTAAAATGATTCAATCAAAACAAGCGGATACGATTGAATGGACACTTCAAACACACCGGGCGTACCTTGATCTCCTCCGCCAAAAAGACGCAGCGGTCAATGAAGAGCAGATCAATAAAATGATTTTCAATAACCGAACTTGGTTGGAAGAAGCAGAAGTAAATGATTAATCCCTTTAAGCAACAAAAAAGGCCTCTCACCAGTTTAGTAAACTGATGAGAGACCTTTTCTAAGAGGACGAGATTACATCATGCCGCCCATGCCGCCCATGTCAGGCATGCCGCCGCCTGCTGCTGGCGGTTCCGGAATATCTGCAACAACTGCTTCCGTTGTGAGGAAGAGAGCTGCGACGGATGCAGCGTTCTGGAGTGCGGAACGCGTCACCTTTGTCGGGTCCACGATGCCTGCATCGGTCATGTTGACCCATGTGCCGTCTGCTGCGTTGAAGCCGATGCCGACTTCTTCGCGCTTCAGGCGGTCAACGACGATGGAGCCTTCGAGGCCCGCATTGTTCGCGATCTGGCGTACCGGCTCTTCAAGCGCGCGGAGCACGATCTTGACGCCTGTTGCCACGTCGCCTTCAACGCCTTCCTGGAGCTCGCCCACTTTGTTGTAGACGTTGACGAGTGCCGTACCGCCGCCGGAGACGATGCCTTCCTCGACCGCTGCGCGTGTCGCGTTCAGGGCGTCTTCGATGCGGAGCTTGCGCTCTTTCAGCTCGGTTTCGGTAGCTGCGCCGACCTTGATGACGGCTACGCCGCCTGCGAGCTTCGCAAGGCGCTCCTGAAGCTTTTCCTTGTCGAACTCGGAAGTGGTTTCTTCAAGCTGTGAACGGATCTGGTTCACGCGCGCTTCGATGTTCGCAGCTTCGCCTGCGCCCTCGACGATTGTCGTGTTGTCTTTTGTGACGACGACTTTCGCCGCGCGGCCCAGCTGGGTCACGTCAGCCGACTTCAGGTCGAGGCCGAGGTCTTCCGTGATCACCTGGCCGCCAGTGAGGATCGCGATGTCTTCGAGCATGGCCTTGCGGCGGTCGCCGAAGCCAGGCGCCTTGACTGCGACTGCGTTGAACGTGCCGCGGAGCTTGTTGACGACGAGTGTCGCGAGTGCCTCGCCTTCCACATCTTCGGAGATGAGGAGAAGCGGTTTGCCCTGCTGGACAACCTGCTCAAGCACAGGCAGGATTTCCTGGATGTTCGAGATCTTCTTGTCCGTGATGAGGATGTACGGGTTCTCGAGAACCGCTTCCATCTTGTCGGAGTCGGAAATCATGTAAGGGGACGCGTAACCGCGGTCGAACTGCATCCCTTCAACAACATCGAGTTCAGTCGTGAAGCCTTTGGATTCTTCGATGGTGATGACGCCGTCGTTGCCGACGCGCTCCATCGCTTCAGCGATCAGTTCGCCGACTTCATCGTCACCGGAAGAAATCGCTGCAACTTGTGCGATCGATTCCTTGCCTTCAATTTCTGTGGAGATATTCTTAAGTTCCACAACAGCCGTCTCAACCGCTTTTTCGATCCCTTTGCGGATGCCGACAGGGTTTGCGCCGGCCGTAACGTTCTTGAGGCCTTCACGGATCATCGCCTGAGCGAGGACCGTAGCTGTTGTCGTACCGTCACCTGCGATGTCGTTCGTCTTCGAAGCAACTTCGGAGACGAGCTTCGCACCCATGTTTTCATACGGATCTTCGAGTTCGATCTCTTTTGCAATCGTCACGCCGTCGTTTGTGATCAGCGGCGAGCCGAATTTCTTTTCGAGTACCACGTTGCGGCCTTTAGGCCCGAGTGTAACTTTAACTGCGTCAGCCAGTTTGTCGACGCCTTTGAGCATCAGGCTGCGTGCATCTTCGTTGAATTTGATTTCCTTTGCCATCAGATAAGTCCCTCCTGAAATCGTTCTTGTTTATTAAAGAGTGTCATCCAAGCCCGGCTTAGCCGAGGATGGCCAGTACGTCGTTTTCACGGAGAATGAGGTATTCTTCCCCGCCGTATTTCACTTCAGTTCCGGCATATTTTGAGAAGATGATCGTGTCGCCTTCTTTTACTTCGAGCTCGACTTTCGTGCCGTTGTCGAGGTAACGGCCGGTGCCGACTGCGATGACCTTGCCTTCCTGAGGCTTTTCCTTAGCGGAGTCAGGAAGTACGATTCCGCTCGAAGTCGTTTCTTCAGCTTCGATCAATTCGATGATGATTCGATCGCCCAGTGGTTTCAACACGTGAAACACCCTCCTCAATCTGATGTCGTTATTTGTCGTTTGTTAGCACTCGATGTTAGGGAGTGCTAACACAGTTATTATCATAATGAATCCCCTTCCATTTTGCAAGTGGAAAGCCAAAAAGTTTCCGCTTTGAACTTTCCCTCCATACCCTCTACAATCGGGAGAGAAGGCAGAGCTTCAGGAAAGGATTCTCCACGTGAAAAAATCAAACACTTCCCTATGGATTTTCATCATCTACATCATCGCGCAGCTGTCCGCTGTAGTCGGATTGCCGATCGTGATTCCGTTCGTATCTGAAGGCCGTACCCCGCAGGAGGCCTATCTTGCCGCTTCCGGCTGGTGGATGTTCATCGCATTCGGCATCACCACCATTGCAGCACTGATCCTCTCTAATAAGGACAAGCATTATTTCAGGACGCCAAAAGGCAAACGGTCCCCCCTGTGGGTAGCGATCGTCCTCGGCATCGCCGGCTTCTTCATGGTGCTGTTCGGCCAGGGTGCCGCCGGCATGATCGAGCAGCAGCTCGGCATCGAGCCGGGATCCGATAATACGGCCGCCCTCGTTTCCGTCGCCGATATGGCGCCTGTCGCCATTGTCGCAGTCGTGCTGTTCGCCCCGATCCTGGAGGAGTTCATCTTCCGCCGGATCATTTTCGGCGGACTCGTCGACAGGACGAACTTCTTTGTCGCAGCGGCAGTCAGCTCGCTCGTGTTTGCGGCCGTCCATATGGATTTCACCCATATCCTGCTTTATGCAGCATCCGGCTTCATCTTCGCATTTCTCTACCATGTGACGAAGCGTCTGATCACATCGATCATCGCGCATATGCTGCTGAACGGATTTGTCATGGCGGTCCAGCTGAACCTCGACAAGATCCAGGAGTTCATCGACCAGATGGAACGCATCGCGAATATGCAGTAATGCAAAAAAGCCGCAATCCCGATTTGGGAATGCGGCTTTTGATTTGATGGCACCGCGGCAGCTGAGTGCTTTCCTGTTTGGCGCGAGTGCTCTCAATCGGTGTACGAGTGCCCTCATTTGTCCGTCGAGTGCTTTTCGACGCTTAACAGCGGCGGTCAGCACACTTGATATTTCCGAATGAAACGGACTGTGGAGGACAGTTTCGTAGTATGGAGCGTGAATTCGGAATAAGAAAAGCCGTTTCGCAGTATGAGTGAGGATTTCGGAATATGGAGCACGCATTTGGAGTATGAGACATAATTTCGTACTAAGAATCGAGTTGTCTGAGGATGGATCAACATTCCGGATTATGGTCCCTCAATTCGTAGTATGCGGGCCCTGCCGCTCGCAGCCTAATCCGGTAATTTCTATATATACAAAAAACGCCTCGTGCAGTCATTCCGCATTGAGGCGTTCTTGCTGTTCTTTGAGAATGCGCTCCCGCTCCGCTTCCCTTTCTTCCTCCTGGCGCTTTTCCTCGGCTTTCAGATACTTCTTGTAGCCGACGCGCGAGATGCTGACACTGATCTCATACAGGATGATGAGCGGCACTGTCGTGAACAGGTGAGAGAACAGATCCGGCGGCGTGATAAAGGCCGCAATGACGAAGAGCACAAAATAGCTGTACTTCCGGAACTTCACGAGGACTTCCGGGTTCAGGATGCCGAGCCGTGACAGAAACAGCAACACAACCGGCAACTGGAAGACAACCCCAAACGGAACCGTGATCTGGAACAGGAAATTAAAGTATTCGTTGATCCCGATTGTCTGCTGGATCTCCAGTGTATCCGACAGGCTCGTCATAAATGAAATGACATACGGAAACAGGATGAAATACGAGAAGCTGATTCCCGCAAGGAACAGCAGGAAGGCGTATGGGATATAACTGAGCGTCACCCGCCGCTCCGTCGGGGAAAGTCCCGGTGCGATAAATGCCCAGAGCTGGTACAGGATGACCGGCGAGACAAGCACGAACCCGACAAACACGATCACCTTCAGATAGATGATCATCGGGTCGGCCACGTTAAAGGCGTTCAGCGTGAACTGCTCCGCCTCGTCGCTGTTCTGCAGGAACTGGATCACCGGCGGCCCGAGGAAAAACCCTGCCACCAGTGCAAACAAGAAGAAAACGACGATGATCATCAGCCGTTTTCTCAATTCTTCTATATGCTCAATAATCGAAAGTTGCTTTTCATTCATAACGATAACGTCCTATCGGGGCGCCATCACTTGGCGTCTTTCTGGTCGGCAGCTTTCTTCGTGCTGTCTTCGTCGTCGTCCACAAGGCCTTTGGTGGCGTTCTTGAATTCGCGGAGCGAAGAACCGATCGCCTTACCGAACTCAGGAAGCTTTTTCGGCCCGAAGATGATGAGTGCGACGATAGCGATGATGATCAGACTCAATGGACCTGGTGACATGACGGCACCTCCCTTGTTAATAGTTTAATTCTACACCATATAAACAGGAAACTCCATTTAATCAAATGGACGTTTGTGAATTCTTTTCGTCATTCCGGATGGCATAGATCAGCGCCTGCATCTCGATGGACAAGTCGATCGAGTGGACACGGACTCCTTCCGGAACGTTCAGCCGGACCGGGGCGAAGTTCAGGATGCCCTTGACGCCAAGCGCCGCCAGACGGTCCGTCATGTCCTGTGCGGCGCGTGCCGGTACAGTGAGGACGGCCATCTGGACACCGAAGTCCGGCAACTTTTCCTCCAGCAGCTCCGGCCGGAAGATCGGGATGCCGTTTGACATCGTCCCTTCCTCGGCCGCATTGGGATCAAACGCCACAACAATCCGGGTGTTATGGTTTTTCTCAAAATTATATTTCATAAATGCATTGCCGAGGCTCCCGACGCCGACCAGCGCGAGATTGACGGCCTCGTCCTGGTCCAGCGTCTTTCGGAAAAATTCAAGCAGGCGCCGGACGTCATATCCGTAGCCCTTCTTCCCGAGCGCGCCGAAATAGGAGAAATCCCTCCGGATTGTGGCCGAGTCGATCTTCATCGCCTCGCTCAGCTCCTGGGAGGAGATCCGCTCCTTCCCTTCGTTGGCAAGCTTCTGGATAAACCGGTAATAAAGCGGCAGACGCTTTGAGGTCGCCTGCGGGACCCGTTGAGTTTCTTCTTTCATGATAGCCTCCATCAAAACCGTCCGTGCGTGAGCCGTTACCATCTTACATGAGCCCGCCAATCCTGTAAAGTCGCGCCGTTGCGCGGCTTCCCCCTATCCATTAAACTGTAGAAGAATAGGGGTGTAGACTATGATCGTCCTTCAAGTGAACAACGTGACGAAATCATTCGCCGGGGAGGAGATCCTCTCCGGCGTTAAATTGGAAGTGCAGCACCGTGACCGTGTGGCCCTCGTCGGCCGCAACGGTGCCGGCAAATCGACGCTTCTCAAAATCATTACCGGTGAGATGGGCCGGGATGAGGGCGACATCATCATCCCGAAAGACGTCCGGATCGGCTATCTTGATCAGCACAGCGGACTCGATTCGGAACGCACGATATGGGAAGAAATGATGACCGTGTTCGGGCCCCTTTTTGCGATGGAAAGGGAGCTCCGCTCGCTTGAACAGAAAATGGCCGATCCGTCAGTCTACGGCAATGAGGCCGATTATAAGAAAGTGATGGACGCCTACGACGCGCTCCAGCACCGCTTTGGCGAGGTCGGCGGCTACCAGTATGAATCCGAGACCCGCTCCGTCCTGCATGGCATGCGTTTTTACCCCGAGGACTATGGCAAAGAGATCCGGACCCTGTCCGGGGGCCAGCGGACACGGCTCGCGCTTGCCAGGCTCCTGCTGTCGAAGCCCGGCCTTCTTATCCTCGATGAGCCGACCAACCACCTGGACATCGAAACGCTCAGCTGGCTGGAGAAATACCTGCAGGGCTATGAGGGCGCCATTCTCATCGTCTCCCATGACCGATATTTCCTCGATCAGGTCGTGACAATCGTCTATGAGGTGTCCCGCCGGAAAGTGACGAAGTACACCGGCAATTACAGTGCCTATCTCGACCAGAAGGCGAAAAACTACGAGCGTGACCGGAAGATGTATGAAAAGCAGATGGATGAAAAAGCGAAGCTTGAAGTGTTCATCCAGAAAAACATCGCCAGGGCCTCCACGACGAAAATGGCACAGAGCCGGCGGAAGGTGCTGGAAAAGACCGATTGGATGGAAGCACCGGAGGGCAATGAAAAATCTGCGGCGTTCACGTTCGGCATCGGCAGGAAAAGCGGCAATGATGTCATGTCCGTCCGGGATCTGTCCATCGGCTACAGGGATGAAGCCGTCTCCCGGCAGCTTGATTTCCGCGTCTACCGGGAAGACCGGATCGCATTTATCGGTCCGAACGGCGTCGGCAAGTCGACGCTTCTGAAGACGCTGACCGGCAGGCTCCCCAAGCTTGCCGGCTCAATTGACCTCGGCACGAATGTGGAGTTCGGCTTCTACGATCAGGAGCAGGCAGAGCTTACCGGGAACGGCACCGTCCTCGAGGAGATCTGGAACGACTGGCCGAACATGAATGAAAAAGATATCCGCACCCTGCTGGGACGCTTCCTCTTCACCGGTGACGACGTGACGAAACCTGTCAATACGCTCTCGGGCGGTGAGAAGGCACGCCTGGCACTTGCCAAACTGGTTCTCGAGAAAGCAAACACACTCGTCCTTGACGAGCCGACGAACCACCTGGACCTCGACAGCAAGGAAGTTCTCGAGAATGCGCTGCTTGACTATCCCGGCACGCTCCTCTTTGTCTCCCATGACCGGTATTTCATCAACCGGATCGCGACAAAGGTCATCGAACTTTCCGCTGAAGGCGCGGAAGAATTCCTGGGCGACTATGATTACTATGTCGAGAAAACGCGTGAGCAGGAAGAGCTGCTGGCAGAGATCGCCGCAGAGCAGCAGGCGGGCCGTCAAGCGGCTCCTGCCAAAAGTGCGAATGCGCCCCTCGACAGGGAGGCGCAGCGCGAAGAACGCCGCATCCGCCGTGCGCTCGCTGAAGCCGAGAAGGAAATGGCATCCCTTGAAGCGGATATGAAGCGCCTGGAACAAGAGCTGAATCTGCCGGAACATGCGGATGACCACGTGAAGCTTCAGGAAATCCAGGAACAGCTGGACGGGAAATCCGTCCTTCACGAAGCCTGCATGGAACGCTGGCTCGAGCTCCAGACAGAACTGGATGAAGAATAAACACCACATGCCGGAAATGATGAAGGAAACTGCCGCGATCTGCTCTAGCGGCAGTTTATTATTTTCAGCAAATCTCTCGGAATTTCCACAGATTTATAAACAGGAGAAATCCCCGTATTACGGGATATTCACAAAGTTATCCACTTTGTCCACAACATCATTCAGAGTTTTACACACTGCATTGTGAAAATGAGCGGATAACTGGGGGTGAAATCCACCGCTTATCCACAAATTATCAACATTTGTGCATAAGTACAGACGTTCCCCCTTGACAGAACATGTCGCATGATGACGAAAAAAGGAGAATCCGGTCGGGCCGGATTCTCCTTCTTTTCCTGTTTATTTCATCGACCAGGACAGCAGTTCCATCCCGGGCCGGCCGTTCAGTGCCATGTCGCTGCGGATGTCCGCTTCATACATGGAGGTGCCGGCTGCGGCGATCATTGCGGCGTTGTCGGTGCACAGATTGAGCGGAGGCACGGAGAAGCGGATGCCCTCCTTCTCCAGTGCCTTGCCCAATGCAGCGCGAAGGCCTTTGTTGGCAGACACCCCGCCGGCTGCGATCACTTGGCGGACGCCCTTTTCTTTTGCCGCCCGTACCGTTTTTTCGACGACGACATCGATGACACTTTCCTGGAAGCCGGCAGCCACACTCGCTGTGTCCACTTCCTGCCCTTTCTGTCGGACATTGTGGACGTGGTTGATGACCGCCGACTTGAGTCCGCTGAAACTGAAGTCGTACGAACCTTCTTCTAGACGTGCACGGGGGAACTCGACGGCATCATCCGCTTCATGGGCAAGCCGGTCGATATGCGGGCCGCCCGGATAAGGCAGGCCAAGCACTCGGGCGACCTTGTCGTACGCCTCACCGGCCGCGTCATCCCGTGTCTCGCCAATCAGTTCAAAGCTGCCGTCACGCTCCATATAAACAAGCTCTGTATGGCCTCCGGAAATGATCAGCGCGACCAGCGGGAACTCCATTCCGCCGTCCAGCCGGTTGGCATATACATGGCCGGCGATATGATGGACACCGATAAGCGGCAGCCCGTTGGCAAATGCAAACGCCTTGGCGGCATTGACGCCGATCAGAAGCGCGCCTACAAGGCCCGGCCCTTCCGTCACGGCAACGGCATCCAGATCTTCCGGCTGAAGACCCGCCTGCTCCATCGCTTCTTCAATCACGAGCGTAATCTGCTCGACGTGAAGACGGGACGCCACCTCCGGCACGACCCCGCCAAATTTTTTCTGGCTCTCGATCTGGGAAGCGACAACATTCGACAGGATCTCGCGGCCGTTTTTCACGACCGAGGCCGCCGTCTCGTCGCAGCTTGTTTCGATGCCGAGGATATGGATGTCATTCATCTTCATTCAGCTCCGTCCACATGACAAGGGCATCCTCGCCGTTGTCTGTATAATACCCGCGGCGGATGCCGCCGTCCTTAAACCCCAGTTTCCGGTAGAGGCCGAGTGCCGGATCGTTGGATACCCGGACCTCGAGCGTCATCGTGGCAGCACCTTTCCTGGCTGTCCGCCGCATCATTTCACGCATGAGGGCCTCGCCGATCCCGTGTCCCCGGTAAGCGGACAGGACCGCAACATTCGTGATATGGCACTCGTCCAGGATGAGCCATGCACCGCAGTAGCCGATGATCTCTTCCCCGTCCTGGGCAAGCAGGTAGTACGCATACTCGTTCGTCAGCATTTCCTGTTCAAAAGCTTCCATCGTCCATGGAGAACTGAACGCGTCCGTTTCCACCCGGTAGACCGCCGGCACATCCGCGATCTGCATCGGCCGGAACGCAATGACCGGTGTGTTCTCCCCGCTCATTTTTCCCGTGCCTCCCCGTTTGCCTTCCGCCAGTTGGCCTCGGCCTCGGTGATGCGGCGGTATTCCGGTGCAAATGCATGGACAGCATCGTGCTCGGCATGCTGCGCTTCTGTGATGAGAAGAGCAGCACGGGGAAGATCCTGGGTAAAGTGCGCGCGACGGCCAAGCTCGCCGAGCGCCTCTTTAAGGGCTTCTTCATTCTTTCTTGCCCCTTCACCGACGAACACGACCGGATTTCCTTCTTTCTTTAATCTGCCGAGAAGATCGGACAGTGCCATATGCCGGTCTTCCATGAGACATTCCAGCGTCCCGTCTTCCTGCCTGCGATAAAGCCCGGCATAGACATTGCCTCTCCTCGCATCAATCAGGGGACTGATCGTGACGCCGTAGGTGAAGATATTCGAGGCGAGCACACGCAGACTCGACACGCCGACAAGCGGCTTGTCCAGCGTCCATGCAAGCGTCTTTGCGATCGTGACACCGATTCGGACACCGGTATAAGAACCGGGGCCTTCAGAAACAGCAATCGCATCTATGTCTGCCGGCTGGATGCCCGCTCTTTTAAACAGTTGCTCCACAGCGGGCATCGCACCCGCCGAATGATTCAGCCCCATGGCCGAGTTCAGTTCGACAAGCAGTTCCCCGTCCCTCACAAGGGCCACCGACAGCGGTGCATTTGCCGTATCCAATCCGAGCCAGATCATCGCATAAGCTCCTTTATCATCGATTCATAGCGGCTGCCGTTGGGCGTAAACGTAAAGCGGCGGCCATTCTCATCCAGGCGGAGGATCAAGATGTCCAGCCGCTCCTCCGGAAGTTCTTCTTCTATATATTGTGCCCACTCCACAACGCTCACCGCATCCCCGTAAAAGAGTTCATCCCAGCCCAGGTCCTCTTCACTGTCCGCGAGACGGTATACATCCAAATGGTTCAGCGGCAGTCGGCCTTCGTACTGCTTCAGGATGGTGAACGTCGGGCTGCTGACAGTCCGTTTGATGCCAAGACCCTTTGCCAGTGCCTGGGTGAAGGTGGTTTTCCCCGCACCGAGGTCACCCTCAAGCGTAATCACTTCTCCGCCCTCAAGCAGGGAAGCCAATTTTTCGGCCAGCCCGGCGGTCTCCGCCGGTGACTGCACATCGATTGTATGGTTCATGCTTTGGTCACTCCATCTTCTGTAGCCTTTGCTTTCCCAAGTTTAAAGGATAAGGGCGGTAAATTGTAGTGTTTTGCAAAGCAAGGACGGAGACATTCCTCTGAAAGTGATGAATCAAGCTCCGAAAGTGACGAAACGCCTCTCGAAAGTGATGAATCAAGCTTTGAATGTGACGAATCACCTCTCGAAAGTGACGAACGGTGCTCTAAAAGTGACGAACCGCTGAATCGCATCGCACGGTTCACTGGTGTATCCCCGATGTCGCCCTTCTTTTTAAAGACAATAAAAAAA
>NZ_AOFT01000015.1 GCF_000348905.1 Bhargavaea cecembensis DSE10 | reverse complement strand
AAAGAGAGTATGAGTAAGCTCATACTTTAAAGCTGGCATATCAAGTGATACGTCCGATATCATTTGTTCCGTTTCCCCGACGGGGTCGGGTTCCGGGAACTCATTTCATCAGCGTTTTGCTGTTCAGTTTTCAAGGTTCATGTTTGCCGCTCCAAAAGCGACTTCTCTATGATAGCACCGGTCAACTTCGGTGTCAACACTCTTTTTCAAGAAGTTTGACGCCGCATTTTTGCCGGCCGCCGCTCTCAAGCGACGTTTACTATCATACTCAGTTTCCGTCATTCCGTCAAGCGGTTTTGCGAAAAAAATCGGGTGGTCCCCAATCACTCATCAGTGATCGGGGCCACCCGGTAGTTCCTGTGCTCGATTCTGCCGTCCTTGGCCTGTTTCCGGACAACTTCAATGAGCCCTCTTTCAATCAGGTATTCAACGAACACCTCGAGGTCGACCGAATAGTTTCTGAGTTCATCGTGTTCATGAAGCTCCTGGATGGTCCAGTCCTCTTTCTCGGACATGGCCGAAAGAATATGGCGTGCTCCGTCGGTCACTTTGGAATTGATGAAGAACTCACCTGCCAGGAACAAAAGCTCCAATCGCTTTTCAAGCGTCTCGTCACTCAGGACCAATTCTTCATACAACTTATAGATAGCGGGATCGATCTTTTTGACTTGTGACCAGACAGTCACTTCGGGAAGCAGCCCGCTTTCGAGTACCGCCAGCCGGGCGAGGCCGTGGAGGGAACGGACGACATGATTATAAGCGTCCAGGTAGTTCTGCTGTTCATAGAACATGCGTCCCTCCATATAGTGTCGGATCAGGCGTGAGAATTCGAGCCCGGTCTTGATCTGCCTTCCGTAGAACGGGAAATCCTTAAGTTCCGTTTTCAGGTTTTCGATGTATTCGTTCCGGTCGAAGAGGATGCGCCCGAAAAAGAGCCAGTCCACGATTTTACGGTTTGTCCCGAGCAGGAGCCACTTTTTAAGCTGCCGCTCCGCGACAACATGCATGGCTGCCTTTTCCTGGCCATCCGTGTAATGCTTCGTGAATACCGGCCGCTCCGCATCCTGTACCAGGATGAGAAGAATGGCATCGAACGTATCGGTGACGGGATCCAGCTTTCCCCGCTTCTCAACCAGAATGACGCCGAGCGTATTCGGGTCACCCGCACGTTCCTGATAGATCGGCCGCAGTAGATGCTCCATGGGGATTCCTCCTTTTATCTCCTGTTGCAAATTCGACAAGCATGCCGGGATTCCTTCCCTCCACCGAAAAAAGGAGAGTCAAATTTGCATCCCCTTCTTAAAATCGTCAATCTTATGGAAGTCCGACGGGAAACGATGCCGGAGAATTGTGGTATAGTAGACGGGAAATGAGGAGGAAAGTCGATACATGAAACCATATAAGAATAAAATCAACCGGATCCGGTCCTTTGCCCTGGCACTGATCTTTATCGGGTTCGTTGTAATGTACTTCGGAATCTTCTTTAAGCAGTATCCGCTTGTCATGGTCATCTTCATGGTACTCGGACTTCTTTGCATCATCGCCAGCACCGTCGTCTACTTCTGGATCGGCATGCTGTCGACCAAGGCCGTCCAGGTCGTCTGTCCGAACTGCGGGAAAGCGACGAAAATGCTTGGCCGGGTCGATATGTGCGGCCACTGCCGGGAACCGCTCACGCTCGACCCTGAACTGGAAGGAAAAGAGTTCGACGAATCCTATAACCGCAAGAAACCTGCACAATCCGGAGAATGATTACCCAAGCCGCCCCTTTGAACGGGCGGCTTTTCTGATGGAAATAAAAAAAACTCACGGAGCGCCCGCTCCGTGAGTCCGGTCCTTTACTGGACCACTGAATTGGTTTTGTTTTCCGCGCAGTCCGGGCATTTGCCGTAGACTTCCATCCTGTGGGTATCCACCTGGAACCCCGTAATATGGGAGGCCAGATGCTCAACCTCATCCAAACCGGGATAGTGGAAATCGACGATTTTTCCGCAGTCATTGCAGATGATGTGGTAATGGTGATGAGTCACAAAATCAAACCGGCTCGAGGAATCACCGTAAGGAAGTTCCTTTACCAGGCCAGCCTCGCGAAAGACGCGAAGGTTGTTATAGACGGTTGCGACACTCATATTCGGGAACTTATCCTCCAGCGCACGATAGATTTCATCGGCAGTCGGATGGGACATGGAAGTTACGAGAAATTCAAGAATCGCATGCCGTTGGGGCGTAATTCTCACGCCGCTCGTCTTCAACGTATCCAGCGCTTCCTGCAGCACAGTTTCAGACATGGACATGCCCACCTCTTTCCATAGAGATTCCTTTGTAATAATTGTTATAAACAGTTTATAGGAAAGAAGGCACTCCTGTCAATGAAACCCCCTTGCCGCATTATTCCGCGTGAAGAACGTCCTCCGAGCGGCCGAGCCTCATGTTGACATAGCGCGCGGCGACGAACAGGAAATCCGAAAGGCGGTTCAGGTATGCAAGAACATCCGGATTGACGTGGTCACCAACCAAGAGGGCGGCACGCTCCGCCCTTCGGACGACTGTCCTTGCATAGTGAAGGCCGGCCGCCGCCGGGTGTCCCCCGGGCAGGATGAAGTTCTTGAGCGGAGGCAGTTCCGCATCGTACCGGTCGATCCATTGCTCGAGCCGTTCGATTTCAGGCTTTTCCAGTTTCCACTTGACCTCCTTGCCCTCCGGTGTTGCTAGCTCCGCACCGACATGGAACAGCACCGTCTGGATCTGATGGAAAGCGGCCATCAGGTCGTCCTTGCCGTCGAAGAACTCCTGATGCAGGTGGGAGAGCCCGAGACCGATCGCGCTATTGGCCTCATCGCATGTTCCGTATGCATCAACAAGCGGATCCGTCTTCGATACGCGCTTTCCGTAGATAAGGGAAGTCTGCCCCTTGTCGCCCGTCCGCGTATAAATCTTCATATTTAATATCCCCTTTCCGGGTCGACCCGGTTTTCCATTTCATCAATACTGCCGTCCAGATAGGCCCGGAGGTTCGGCATGAAGATATCCAGGGACCGCTCGATATATCTGCCCGAATGGGACGAGACATGCGGGGAAACGGTCACATTCTCCATCTTCCAGAGCGGACTGTCCGCAGGCAGCGGTTCGGTTTCGAATACATCCAGAACCGCAGCTGCGGGACGGCCATTCTCCAGGGCTTCGATCAGCACCTTTTCTTCATAAAGGTCGCCTCTTCCGAAGTTGAGGAACAGTGCCGAATCCTTCATCGCACCGAAGTGCTCATGTCCGAGAAGCCCCCTTGTTTCCGGAGTGCTCGGCAATACCGAGATGACGGTATCCATCTCGGGAAGTGTGTCAACAAGCCCGCCAAAAGAGATCATCTCATCCATATGTTCCGCCTGCCTGCCTGAACGGTTGCATCCATACGTCCGGACACCGAAAGCCTGCAGGAGCCTTCCGATCTCGCTGCCGATCGCTCCCGGCCCTAGAATCAGCGCTTTTGAGTCCAGCAGCTCCGTGCCGCGGATTTTCTGATTCCACTCGCTCCGATCCTGCTGTTCATACACGACCCCCAGTTTCTTCCTGTATGCCAGAATATGCGCCAGCATCGTTTCGGCCATCGGCGTCTTATGGATCCCCCTTACATTGGTTACCGGGATGCCCCTCTCCCGGATCCGGCCGAGCGGCATCTGCTCCACTCCGGCCGATGCGACCATGATCCATTTCAGGTTTTTGGCCCGATCCAGGACATTTTCATCGATATCAGCCCCGTACGTGACGATGACTTCGCTCGTCTCCAGTGCAGGGTCGTCCGGTTTCCGGTCAAACAGAAAATGGATTTCCGGAAATTCCTTCTTCAGCATTTCTTCCTGATGCTCTCTGATCCTGAACAAAAACAGTACATCCATGCCCGGGTCCCCCTTAGTTGTCTGTCAGTTGCTTGAGTGTCTCGAGTGCATCCTCCACATGCCCCTTTACACGCACTTTCCGCCATTCCTTGACGACAGTGCCGGTTGGGTCGATCAGGAAAGTCGAGCGCTCGATCCCCATGTATTCCTTTCCGAAATTCTTTTTCAGCGTCCAGACGCCGTACTGTTCCGCCACCTGATGATCTTCGTCCACCAGCAGCCTGAACGGCAGGCCATGCTTATCGATGAATTTCACATGGGACTCCCCGCTGTCCGGGCTCACCCCGAGGATGACCGCGTTCAGCTTTTCAAACTCGTCGTGGGTGTCACGGAAGTCGCATGCCTGCGTCGTGCAGCCCGGCGTGTTGTCTTTCGGGTAAAAGTAGAGGATCACATACTGCTTCCCTTTATAATCGGACAGCGAGACCGTATTCCCTTCGCTGTCTTTTAGTGAAAAGTCCGGTGCGGACAGGCCTTCCAGTGTTTCTGCCATTCCCAATCCCTCCATGAAGTCGTTTTCTTCATCGTACCGGAGCGCACGTGGCATGACAATTCTTTTGGTGTTCCCCGCACTCTTTGTCTACAATGAGAATCGGAGATTATGAATGGAGGGGTTCCATTGGAACGGAAACAATCAGAACAGGTTTACAGCGAAGCACTGAAGCATATCGTGGGTGGGGTCAACAGCCCGTCACGTGCCTATAAGGCAGTCGGCGGAGGCGCCCCGACCGTGATGGAACGTGCGGAAGGCGCATACTTCTGGGATGTCGACGGAAACAAGTATATCGACTATCTCGCCGCATACGGCCCGATCATCACCGGACATGCGCATCCGCATATCACGGAAGCGATCACGCATGCCGCGCAGACCGGCGTGCTCTACGGCACACCGACCCGTCATGAAGTCAAGTTCGCCGAAATGCTGAAGGAAGCCATCCACTCGCTCGACAAAGTACGTTTTACAAACTCCGGCACGGAATCCGTCATGTCCACGATCCGTGTCGCCCGCGCCTACACCGGCCGCACGAAGGTGCTGAAGTTCGCCGGATGCTACCACGGACACTCGGACCTCGTGCTCGTCGCTGCGGGTTCCGGCCCGGCGACACTCGGCACACCGGATTCCGCAGGGGTTCCGAAGTCGATCGCGGAAGAGATGATCACCATTCCGTTCAACGACTCGGAGTCCTACCGCAAAGCCATGGAACAATGGGGAGACGAACTGGCCTGCATTCTCATCGAGCCGATCGTCGGCAACTTCGGGATCGTCGAACCTGAGAAGGGCTTCCTGGAAGAAGTGCATGAGCTGGCGAAAAAACACGGCGCCCTCACCATCTATGATGAAGTCATTACAGCGTTCCGATTTCACTACGGCGGTGCCCAGGATCTGCTCGGCCTGACACCGGACCTGACTGCGATGGGCAAGATCATAGGCGGCGGACTGCCGATCGGCGCTTACGGCGGCCGCAAAGAAATCATGGACCATGTCGCCCCGCTCGGCCCTGCCTACCAGGCAGGCACAATGGCCGGCAATCCGGCATCGATGCTGTCCGGGATCGCCTGCCTCGAGGTGCTGAAGGAACCTGGTGTCTACGAAGAACTTGACCGCCTCGGCGCAATCCTCGAAGAAGGGCTGCTGGAATCCGCCCAAAAGCACGGTATCACCATCACAGTCAACCGCCTCAAGGGAGCGCTCACCGTATTCTTCACGGATGAAACCGTCAAAAACTACAAGCAGGCAGAAGACAGCGACGGTGAGCAGTTCGCGAAATTCTTCCGCCTTATGCTGAAACGGGGCATCAATCTCGCCCCTTCCAAGTACGAGGCTTGGTTCCTCACAACCGCCCATACTGAAGAAGACATCCGCGAAACGATCAAGGCGGCTGACGAATCCTTCGCAGAAATGGCTCGCGGATAACCGGACTCCGGGGAACGATTGATTTCCTCTCCGCCGTTGGGGTAAAGTATGGGAACAAATAAACAGCGCGGAAAGGACAATCACTGAATGAAACTCGGTGCACGTATTTTAAAAACCGGCGTTGCGATCGTCCTCGCCCTGTTCCTTGCACAGACGTTCGGGCTTCCGACACCGCTCTTCGCGGGAATCGCGGCGATCTTCGCGATCCAGCCATCGATCTACCGCTCCTTCAAAACGATCGTCCAACAGGTCCAGGGAAATGTGATCGGGGCATTTATCGCGATCATCTTCGCCCTCATCTTCGGCGACCACCTGATTGGCGTCGGATTCGCGGCCGTTACGATCATCGCAATCATGCTGAAGCTTAAGCTTGGTGATGCAGTGACCCTTGCACTCGTCATGATGATCGGGATCATGGAACTGCCGGATGATAACTTTATCCTGTATGCTGTTCTCCGGTTTGCGACGATGCTGACCGGGATCTTCTCGGCTTTCCTGGTGAATATGTTTTTCCTGCCGCCGAAATACGAGCCGCGCCTGTTCCAGTCCCTTTATGACGTGCAGGATGAAATCATCCGCTGGACGCGGCTGACAGGTCGACAGGCCTCCGAGCATTCCGCAACAAAAAAGGCGATGGGCAAGATCAGTGACCGGTACAGCAAAATCGACACGTATTTTTCTCTTTTCAAAGAAGAACGCGGCTACACGAAGAAGTTCACCTTCCAAAAAGCCCGGAAGCTCGTCATCTACCGGCAAATGCTCGCCGCATCACGGGACGGATTTGATATCCTGAAGCAGCTCCATCTTTACGAGAATGAACTGATTGATATGCCGCCGCATTTCCGGATGATGATCCAGGAACTGCTGGATGAGCTGCTCACCTACCACGAGCAGATCCTCCTGAAGTTTGCGGGCAAGCTGAAGGACGACCGGATGAACCACTCCGGCCTCGATGGCAGGATGGACCGGCATGAAGTGATGGACATCTTCGTCAAGGAGATCAACATCGCCAAGCAGGAAGAAGAACAGGACTTTTCCGCTTATCACCTCCTGCACCTGCTTTCGTCACTTCTTCAATATGAAGAGCAGCTGGAAGACCTCGACCGGATGATTGTCCGGTACGTGAAACGCCACGGAGACGAGATGGACGAAAAGCTGCAGGAAGACATCATCTGATAACGAAAAGGCCCGGAGCATCCGATGCTCCGGGCTTTTTCAGTCTTGATCCGATTCGGTCCGTACTCCGATTCCCTAACCCATAGTACGATTTTAGACGTCATGCTCCGATTTCAGCCGCGATAATCCGAAACTGCGAATTTAACTACGATTTCAGTTGCCATAGTATGATTTTCATCAAACCGGATTGTGCAGTAATGAGCTGCGCCCGCTGATCATTAACAGCGGGCGCAACACTGATTCAGCTTTTCATTTTCGGGTCCAGTGCGTCCCGGAGGCCGTCCCCCATCAGGTTGAATCCGAGGACGGTCAGCATGATGGCGAGTCCCGGAAAGATCATCGTCCACGGGGCGTCGCGGAGGTAGTTGCGGGCATCCGACAGCATTTTGCCCCACTCCGGCGCGGGTGCCTGGGCACCGAGGCCGAGGAACCCGAGCGCCGCCGCCTCGAGGATGGCCGTTGCCACCGCAAGGGTCCCCTGCACGATAACCGGTGCCATCGAATTCGGCAGAATGTGCGAAAACAGGATCCTGGAATCCTTCATGCCGATCCCCTTCGCCGCCGTGATGTATTCATCCTGCTTGATGCTCAGCACCCTGGAGCGGATGAGCCGCCCGAAGTTCGGGATGTTGATGACGGCGATTGCAATGAGCGCGTTCTGGAGCGACGGTCCGAGAACGGAAACGATTGCAATCGCAAGCAGGATCGACGGGAACGCAAGCATGATGTCGAACAGGCGGGAAATGATCGTATCGACCCACCGCCCGTAATAGCCCGCTATGATTCCGAGCAGGCTGCCGACAATCACGGATCCGATGACCGAGAAGAATCCGACCCAGAGCGAAATCCTCGCCCCGTGAATGACGCGGGACAGGATGTCACGGCCGAAGTCGTCGGTGCCGAACCAATGCTCGGCACTTGGCGCCATCAGGCGTTTGGACATGTCCTGCTCATTGATGCCTTCGGGCGCGATCAGCGGCCCTGCAAAGGCGAGCAAAACAAACATCAGGACGATCGCCGCGCCGAAGAGGGCGGCCTTGCTTTTCCTGAAACCGTTCCAGGCTTCCCTCCAGGGGCCGGCCGTTTTCTCTTCCGGCGACTCGGGAACCGGCTGTGTGATTGCTTCAGACATGGCGCATCCCCCTTTCCTCAGTCATACTTGATGCGCGGGTCGACGACACTGTAGAGGATGTCGACGAGCAGGTTGATCATGACAAAGATGAACGCGACGACGAGGATGCCGGACTGGATCACCGGGTAGTCCCTGAAGCCGATCGCGTCATAGATATAGCGGCCGATCCCCGGCCATCCGAAGATCGTCTCGGTCAGGATCGCCCCGCCGAGCAGGATCCCCATCTGCAGGCCGATGACCGTCAGCACCGGGATGATGGCGTTCTTGAGTGCATGCTTGTACACGACGAGCGACATCCGCTGCCCCTTCGAGCGTGCCGTCCGGACAAAGTCCGAGCGCATGACTTCAAGCATGCTTGAGCGTGTCATCCGCGCGATGATCGCCATCGGGATGGTCGCAAGTGCGATTCCCGGCAGAATCAGGTGCCTGATCACTTCGCCCAGCTGGTCAAAGCGCCCCTGGATGATCGTATCGATCACATACAGCCCGGTGATCGCGGTGACGGGATTCCGCACTTCCTCGCGTCCTGTCGTCGGCAGCATGTTCAGCTCGATGCCGAAAATCCACTGTTCCATGAGGCCAAGCCAGAAGATCGGCATCGATACCCCGATCAGGGCAATCACCATCGCTGCGTAATCGAACCACGAGTTCTGGAACCAGGCGGAGATGATGCCCGCATTGACCCCGACGATGACCGCGATGATCATGGCGAACACCGCAAGCTCGATGGTCGCCGCCAAGTACGGCCAGATCTCCTGCGCAACAGGCGACCGGGTCCTTAGCGACTCGCCCAGATCCCCCGTCAGGATGCCGGCGAGAAATTCAAAATACTGGGTATACCACGGCTGGTCAAGGCCGAGCTTGGCTTCAAGCGAGGCGACCGCTTCAGGCGATGCCTGCTGGCCGAGGATGACCTGCGCCGGATTGCCCGGAATTGCCCGGATGATCATGAAGACGATGAATGTCATGCCGAGAAGCACCGGGATCAGCTGCAGCAGCCGCTTTCCGATGTATTGGAGCATGGTTACCACTCCCTGAGTTCAGATTCTATGAATGGGAAAGGGGAAGAGGCGGTTACGCCCTTCCCCATCCTGCCATCAGTTGAAGTCGACGTTGCTCAAGATGTCCGAACCCGTCGGATGCGCCTTGAAGCCGGTGATGTCCGCCGAACCTGCGAGGAGCGGTGTCGAGTGCGCGAGCGGCACCCACGGCGCGTCCTCATGGATGATTTCCTGCGCCTTGGCATACAGCTCGTTCCGCGTGTCCTCGTCCACTTCGGTCTGCGCCTCGATCAGGATGTCGTGAAGCTCGGCATTGTCGTAGTACGTATAGTTGTTGCTGCCGATGTTGTCCCCGTCAAGAAGGGCGTAGATGAAGTTATCCGCATCGCCGTTGTCCCCTGTCCAGCCGAGAAGGAATGCGTCCGCTTCCCCTTTGCTCGCCTTTTCAAGGTACGTGGCCCACTCATAGGAGACGATTTCCGCTGTCACGCCGATGTCGGCAAGGTTCTTCTGGATGACTTCCGCCACTTTCGCGCCGTCCGGCATGTACGGACGAGGTACCGGCATTGCCCACAGCTCCATCTCGAAGCCATCCGGGTAGCCTGCCTCCGCAAGAAGTTCTTTTGCTTTCTCAGGGTCATACTCGTAGCCCTCGATGCTGTCGTTATACGCAGGGATCGACGGCGGGATCGGGTTTTTCGCAGGCTCTGCCGCTCCCTCGAAGAATGCATCGATGATCGCCTGCCTGTCGATCGCATGGTTGAATGCCTGGCGGACAAGCTTGTCGCCGAACGGCTCGCGCGTCACCGTCATGCCGAGGTATCCGATGTTGAGCGACGGGCGCTCGAACAGCTGCAGGTTGTCATCATCGCTGATGGTCGCCTGGTCGGATGGATTGATGCCGTCAGCAAGGTCGATGTCACCCGTGATAAGTGCGTTCAGCCGTGCACCGTTGTCCGGAATGGAACGGAAGACGACACGGTCCAGTTTCGGAAGGCCTTCCTTCCAGTATTCTTCGTTTTTCTCGATCGTGATCGAATCATTGCGTTTCCACTCGACAAACTTGAACGGTCCGGTGCCGACCGGATTTTCACCGAATCCTTCAGCGTCCGCCTCGAATGCCTCCGGGCTGCCGATGCCGAACATCGTCATCGCGAGGTTTTTCAGGAACGGAGCCTGCGGGCGCTTCAGCGTGAAGACGACCGTATGGTCTCCCTCTGCAGTCACCGCTTCGATGACATGGCCCTCATCCCCCTTGAAGCCGCCGAACATCGACTGGTAGTAAGGGAAGGTGTCGGCATCCCCGTTCGCCCAGCGTTCGAAGTTCTTCACGACCGCTTCCGCATTGAAGTCGGTGCCGTCGTGGAATTTGACGCCTTCCTCAAGCTGGAGTGTATAGGTCAGGCCATCCTCCGACGCCTCCCATTCTTTAGCAAGGCCCGGCTGGAGCGTCGTGTCCTGCTCGCCGAAATTGATCAGTGTCTCAAAGATGTTGGCTGCGACTTTCATCGATTCGCCGTCCGTCACACGGGACGGATCGAGCGAGACGGAGTCACCGCCGCGTCCGAAGACGAGTGTCTTGCTTCCCCCACTGCTCTCGCCTGCACTTTCCCCTTCCGTCCCGGCTTCCTCGCCGTTGCCTGATTGGCAGGCCGCGAGGACCATGGAGACGATCAGCAGGACGGCAAGCGTCCAGAATTTCCCCTTTTTCACAATGACCCCTCCGTCACTAGTGTTTTATTATCATCGCCGCGTGCTTCCTCCGTATAGAGATGACACGCGACAGAATGACCGGTTTCCTGTTCCGCCAGCGACGGAACGTTTGACTTGCAGACATCCATCCTGAACGGGCAGCGCGAATGGAACGGGCAGCCCGGAGGCGGGTCGGCCGGGCTCGGAATATCGCCCTCAAGGACGATCTGCTCCCTGACGAAGCCCGGATCCGGCACGGGCACCGCGGAAAGCAGTGCCTGTGTATATGGATGGAGCGGCATCCCGTAGAGCCGGTCGCTTTCCGCAATCTCGACGATGCGGCCCAGATACATGACCGCCACCCGGTCGCTGATGTGCCGGACGACACTGAGGTCATGCGAAATGAAGATATACGTCAGCCCGAACTCCCGCTGCAGATCCTGCATCAGGTTCAGCACCTGGGACTGGATCGAAACGTCGAGCGCCGATACCGGCTCATCCGCAATGATCAGCTTCGGGTTCGTCATGAGCGCCCTCGCGATGCCGATCCGCTGGCGCTGGCCCCCGCTGAACTGGTGCGGGTACCGGGTGGCATGATAGCCGCTCAGCCCGACAATCTCGAGAAACTCCCGCACCTTCCGTTTCCGTTCTTTCGGATCCTTCACCCCATGAACGAGCAGCGGCTCCTCGAGAATTTTTCCGATCGTATGCCGGGGGTTCAGTGATGCGTAAGGATCCTGGAAGACCATCTGGATATCCCTGCGCATCTTCCTCATCTCATCGCCGCCAAGGGCGGTCAGCTCCCTGCCGTCGAAGATGACTTTTCCTTCGGTCGGCTCCAGAAGCCGCATCAGAAGCCGGCCCGTCGTCGACTTTCCGCAGCCGGACTCGCCGACGATGCCGAGTGTCTCGCCCGTCATCACATCGAAGCTGACGCCGTCGACCGCCTTGACATGCCCTTTCACACGGCCGAGCGCGCCTTTTTTGACGGGGAAGTGCTTTTTCAGCCCTTCAACCTTCAGCAAGGGCTCCTTCATATGCGGCCGCCTCCTTTCTTTCTCTCAGGAAGCAGCGGGCACGGTGGCCGTCTCCCGTATCGTAAAGGTCGGGATCTTCCTCTGTGCACCGCCCGAACGCATACGGGCAGCGCGCCGCGAAACGGCAACCCGTTTTGATCGACCCGGGCCGCGGGACATTGCCCGGGATCGGGTCGAGCCGCTCCTGCTTGAACCGCATGTCCGGCACTGATTTCAGCAGCCCCTCGGTGTACGGGTGCTGGGGATTCCTGAAAATTTCCCCGACCGGACCTTCTTCGACCACCTTGCCGGCATACATGACGATGACCCTGCTGCATGTTTCCGCGACGACTCCGAGGTCATGCGTAATAAGAAGAACCGCCGTATCCAGCCGTTCGTTCAGGTCTTTCATGAGCTTGAGGATCTGCGCCTGGATCGTCACGTCCAGTGCAGTCGTCGGCTCATCGGCGATCAGCACTTTCGGCTCACAGATCAGCGCCATCGCGATCATGACCCGCTGCCGCATTCCGCCCGACAGCTGATGCGGATATTCGTCCATGATTTCCCCGGCCCGAGGAAGGCCGACGAGCCGGAGCATGTCGACCGCCTTGCCCCGGGCTGCCTTCTTGCTGATTTTTCGATGGATGCGGAGCGGCTCGATCATCTGATCCCCGATCGTGAACAGCGGGTTCAGCGACGTCATCGGCTCCTGAAAAATCATCGCGATTTCATTCCCCCGGACTTTGCGCATTTTCCGCTCATTGAGTTTCAGAAGATCCGTTCCCCCGTACAGAATCTCCCCTCCGGTCACTTTGCCGGGCGGATTGGGGACAAGCCCCATGACGGAAAGCGATGTGACACTCTTTCCGCAGCCGGATTCCCCCACGATTCCGAGCACCTCGCCGCGGTACAGATCAAAATCCACTCCGTCCACCGCCGGCACGACGCCCCCGTCCGTGAAGAATGACGTACGCAGCCCGCTCACCTCGAGCACTTTCTGTCGGCTGTCCATGCCGTCTCCCCCTTTGTCTCTATGCAGGTTTTCCCTGCTCATAAAGTGCATGCGCTTTCATTTTTCTGACGATTCTGCGTTCTCTTATTATACAAATCCTTACCAGAGATTCAAGACTTTCTTTGGAAGTCATACCTCTTACATGGTGAAAAAGTCCCGAAATGGCAAAAATCCCGCTTCTCGTATGAGAAACGGGATAGATTTTATTTTGGCAGTTTACTTTTCCGGTGTGCCGAGTTCCTGGACCTGGAACAGGTCGTGGTAGATGCCGCCCCGCTTCAGCAGTTCGGCATGGGTGCCGCTTTCCTTGAGTTCACCGTGGTCGATGACAAAGATGTTGTCTGCATGGGTGATCGTGGAGAGGCGGTGGGCCACGATGATGGTGGTCCGGTCATGGGCGAGCCGTTCCAGCGAGTCCTGGATCAGTGCTTCGCTTTCCAAGTCAAGCGCCGAAGTCGCTTCGTCCAGAATCAGGATCGGCGGATTCTTGAGGAATACGCGGGCGATCGCGATCCGCTGCTTTTGCCCGCCGGAAAGCTTGACGCCGCGCTCACCGACTTCCGTGTCGTAACCTTCCGGGAGGCCCATGATGAAGGCGTGCGCGTTCGCGGCTTTCGCGGCCGCAATCACTTCTTCTTCAGTGGCATCGGGCTTGCCCATCAGGATATTCGATTTGACCGACGCGCTGAACAGCAGGTTGTCCTGCAGGACGATGCCGATATTCTTCCGGAGGGAACGGACCGTCACATCGCGGATATCATAGCCGTCGATCCGGACCGCCCCGCCGGTCACATCATAGAACCGCGGGATCAGGCTGATGATCGTCGACTTACCTCCCCCGCTCATGCCGACGAACGCAATCGTTTCTCCCGGGCGGACAGTGAGGTTGATGCCCCTCAGCACATCTCCCGCTTCCTCCTCATACCGGAAGCGGACATGGTCGAACTCCACTTTGCCCTTGGCTTCCGGCATGACGGATGCGCCCGGTCTGTCGGTAATGTCATATCCTTCATCCATCAGCTCGAACACGCGATCCATCGAGGCAATCGACTGGGTGAGCGTCGTGGACGAGTTGACAAGCCGTCGGAGCGGATTATACAGGCGGTCGATGTAGGCGATAAACGCGACCATCGTCCCGATCGACAGGTCGCCGCCGATCACATGCCAGCCCGCATAGGCGATGACCAGAAGCGGCGCGACATCGGTAATCGTGTTGACGACGGCGAATGCCTTTGCATTCCACTTTGTATGGTCGATCGCGGCATCGAGGAATTCTCCGTTCGTTTCATCGAACAGCCCCTTTTCCCGCTTTTCGAGCGCAAAGCTCTTGATGACGCTCATTCCGGACACCCGCTCATGCAGGTAGCTCTGGACGTTTGCCAGCGCCTGGGAACGTGCACGGGTCAGTTCGCGCAGCCGGCCGAAGAAATGCTTGACGCTCCACGCGTAGAACGGGAAGGCAAGCAGCGTCACGAGAGTCAGCTTCACGTCCATCGTCAGCATGATTCCGACCGCGATCAGGATCGTGGCCAGATCGAGCCAGACGTTCATAAGGCCGATCATGACAAAGTTTTTTGTCTGCTCGACATCATTGATGACCCGGGAGATGACCTCGCCCGCCCTTGTATTGGAATAATACCTGAGGCTCAGTTTCTGAAGATGTTCGTAGATCTGGCTGCGGATATCGAAGAGAATCTTGTTCGACGTGTACTGGGCGTAATACTGCCGGAAATACTCGACCGGCGGACGGACGAGGAAGAACAGCAGCATCGTGCCGCCCAGCCACCAGATAAGCTGTTCCCGCTTTTCCGCCGCGCTCAGCGTGTCCACGATGATGATGTTATCAATGACGATCTTGATGAGATAAGGGATGAAAAGCGGGATTGCAAACTTCAGAATCCCGATGAGTAGCGTGAGGATAATCATCCAGGTGTACGGTTTGACGAACGCCATGTACCGTTTCATGCTGCCGATGCTGCATCATCCTTTCAATAAAGACAACGGAACAGCCCGCCCGGATATGGGGCAGGCTGTCATTTCCGTGTCTGGAACTGTTTCTGGAATTCGTAACGGGATGTCCAGACGTCAATGAAGTCCGGTGCGAATGGGCCGCGCCGCTGCTTGATCCATCCGATCAGTTTATCGACGTTGCGCTTCAGGATTTTGTCGATGACGTCGGGATACCTCATCTCCGCCTTGTGGTCTTCATACTCATCCTCATCCAGAATGTTGTACGACATGTCCGGGAATACCTTCACATCCAGATCATAGTCGATGTACTTGACCGTGTTGTTGTCGAAGACGAATGGAGAGCTCATGTTGCAGTAGTAATAGACGCCGTCGTCCCTCAGCATGCAGATGATATTGAACCAGTGCTGCGCGTGGAAATAGACGATTGAGGGTTCCCTTGTCAGCCATGTGCGGCCGTCGGATTCAATGACCAGCGTGCGCTCGTTTGCTCCGATCACTACATTGCGAGTTCCTTTCAGCACCGTCGTTTCCTGCCAGACCCGATGGATTTTCCCATCATGCTTGTAGCTGTGAATCTGGACTGTTTCCCCTTCTTTCGGGTTTGCCATAATCAACCCACCTTTGTCTGACGGCTGTTCGGAATGATTTTGTATCTTTCCATTATAGCAATGAACCCCTGAAAGCGAAATCAAAAAGAGCCGGCAGGGCTTTTGCCCCGCCGGCCGGTGGTTTCCATCCATTCCGTTATTTGTTGAAACGGTTGTTCGCGCGACCAGAGTTCTGTTGCTTTTTGGCTTCAGACTGCTGGTTTTGGCGACGGACCTGCTGCACGTCCGTTTCAGAGCCGAACTCTTCGTTGCGGATCTGTTTACGGACTTGCTGGATGTCCGTTTCAGTGCCGAATTCTTCGCGCTGAGGCTGCTGCTGGTTGTTGCGCTGGTTGTTGCGTTGGTTGCGCTCATCCTGCTGGTTACGCTGCCTGTCGTTGTTCTTCGTCATGGATTTCTCACCTCCGTGCTCATTAAGATGGCTCGCAGGCAAGTGAAATATTCAATTGGATTATTTTTCATTTTTTAAGGGGTGATCCTCCGGCTGCTTCGCGGCCTTCTTCCGGGAAACGCACCCATCATCCGGCCAACGTGCAACACACAATCACTGCCGGAAAGTACACCAACGATTCACGAAAGTACACCATCTCCCGATGAATGTACACATCACAACCCGAGCGCGGCCCGGACCTTTTTCGTCGGATTGGGTAAAGTAAGCATGTCGAATTCTTCCGGCCGGAACCAGCCGCTCCGGTCCGCAGGTGTTCCCCGGTCCGGCACGGATGCGGCGTATGCCGTGACTTCCCAGATCCGGTGGGTGAACACGTGCCGGAATCGGACCGCTTCCTCAATCGGGCCGACTGTCAGGCGATGGCGCCCGGAAATGATGCGGACAGCTTCTTCCGGGTCGGCGGTTTCCGCCGTCGGAAACTGCCACATGCCGGCGAGAAGCCCTTCCTCTGGCCGCTGCTCCATCAGCCAGCGGCCTTCCGGGTCCCGGAGGGCTATAACAGTCTGAGGGAAAGACTGCTGTTTTTTCTTTTTTGATTTGACGGGAAGCTCTTCTTCCCTTCCTTCGTGGTAAGCGCCGCAAAAATCCCTTACCGGGCAGAGCAGGCACTTGGGCCGCCTCGGTGTGCAGATGACGGCGCCGAGTTCCATCATTCCCTGGTTGAACGAGGACGGATCTTCCCTGTCGATCAGCTCCATGACAGCTTCCTCGAACAGGCGGCGGGTCTTCGGCTTGGCGATGTCTTCTTCGATCAGCAGGATGCGCGACAAAACACGCATGACGTTTCCGTCGACCGCCGGTGCCGGAATGCCATAGGCGATGCTCATGACTGCCCCTTCTGTATAGGGTCCGACTCCTTTCAGCTTACCGAACTTTTCCGGGTCGGCCGGCACCTCGCCGTATGTCTCATAGGCCTCCCTGACGGATGACTGCAGATTGCGGGCCCTCGAGTAATAGCCGAGCCCTTCCCACATTTTCATCAGTTCCTCTTCCGGTGCATAAGCAAGTTCTTTCATATCTGAAAAGCGCTCGGTGAACCGGGCATAATAAGGAATGACCGTGTCGACACGGGTCTGCTGCAGCATCACTTCCGAAATCCAGATATGATACGGGTTCCGGGTGTGCCGCCACGGCAGGTCCCGCTTTTCCTCGCGGTACCAGCCCGTCAGCGCTTCCCGGAATTCTTGTTTCCAATCTGACGTTTTCACGTATTGCCTCCTAATCGTGGTATGCTACGATTACGCTCAAACATTCACGGGTATATTAGTGTGTAGATTCCGGACGCCGAAAAGGCGCCCAGGCAGAAAGGGGGAAGCCGCAGATGGACACGGGAACCCATATTGTCATGGGGCTTGCGCTTTGCGGTCTTGCACAGGCCGACCCTCTTGTGGCGGAGCACGCCCCGACGGCGACCGCCGTCTATGCGGGGCTCATGCTCGGCTCCCAGGCACCGGATGTGGACACCGTCCTGAAGCTCAGGAACAATGCGGTCTATATCCGGAACCATCGGGGATTCACCCACGGGATTCCGATGGTCCTCGCCTGGCCGTTCATCATCTCGCTCCCCCTCGCGCTGATCCTGCCGGAAGCGAATTTTCTCCATCTCTGGCTGTGGACACAGCTTGCGGTCTTTCTCCATGTGTTTGTGGATATTTTCAACTCTTACGGGACGCAGGCTCTCCGGCCGTTTTCCCAACAGTGGGTGGCACTCGGTGTCATCAACACCTTTGACCCGATCATCTTCTTTGCACATATCGTGGCGCTGGCCGCCTGGTTTTTCGGGGCGGACCCGGTTTTGACGATGCTGATCCTGTACGCGCTGCTGACGCTGTACTATGTAGTCAGGTTTTCCGTCCAGGCAGCTGTCCGCCACGCCGTCCGAAATACGATACCTGATGCGGGCGACATCATCATCGCCCCGACGATGCGGTTTTACCAGTGGCGCATCGCGGCATGCTCCGACACCCACCATTATGTGGGCCGGGCATATGGCCGCTCCATCACCATTCTCGACAGATTCCCGCGGCGGCCGATCCCTGACAACGAACTTGTCAGAACCGCTTTTGAAGACCCGAATTTCCGGGCGTTCATCGCATTCTCCCCGATCTACCGCTGGGAGATCACCGACCTCGGGACGGTCTGCGAAGTGCGGCTGATCGACCTCCGCTACCGCAGCAAGGAATATTATCCGTTTGTCGCCGTCGCCCATATCGATGAGGAGATGGAGATCCGCAATTCTTTCACCGGCTGGATCTTCAGCGAGGATAAATTAAGGAAAAAGCTCAGCTTCGCACACGAAGAGGGCTGAAAACAAAAGCGCAAGCGCCCGTTCAGCAACGTACAAACTGGAACCCTTCGAAATGAGATAAAGGAAACACGGTGAGGAACGAGCCGATGTTGACTTATCGCAGTGGAGAAGGGTGAAGTTTGCCAGTTGCTGGGCGCTGGAGCTGGATGTGGCCATCAAGTGAATAATATGATCCACAGAGTAAAGTTTTAGAATTCTCTAACCTACAAGGGAAACCGCCGGGCCGGGATGGCCTGGCGGTTTTATCGTGCGGATTCTAGTGCAGCATCCCGTCTTCCCCGAGCAGTTCCCTGATCCTCGGGTTCGATGCGACAAATTCGTCGAGACGGCTCCCGTAGGCATCGATCCAGCGCAGGATCATCTGGGAAACCTGTTCCTCTTCCATCATCCCGTAGCCGGCCTTGGCATAGGAGGATTCGATGTCTGATGCCATGAGTTCGATCCAGGTCCTCGCCTTGTGGGCCGACAGCTGGTCGTTGCCCTCCATCAGGCGGGCCGCCAGGCGTTCGATCAGATCCGGTGACATCCGGTTCACTTCCCTTTCTTGAGGTTCTGGAGCATCGAGATCGGCAACGCTTCCGTATGCAGCTCACCGCCGAGCCGGTGGCCCCAGGCAAAACGCCCCTTCAGGTAATCCACCTGGAAGAAGTTCCCTTCATCACCCAGGATCCGGTACACTTCCCCCGGGACAAACTCATCAGGATCCATCATGTAAGCCTGTGCCATCAGTGCCTTCCGTTCGTATACCGCAAATTCATTGATGATGCCGAGCTGTTCGGCCTTGCGGGCCTTTTCCTTCAGGCGGGCGATTTCCTGCCTGAGTTCGTGCTCGGTCATTTCGCTGTAGTTTTTCTCATTCATCTTCCGTTTCTTCCTCCTTCGCCTCGATGAACCGGCTGATCCGCTCCGGCGGGATGCCTTTCTGGTACATCGCCTGCTGCACGCGGCGCCGGAGCTCGTTGCCGCTGTGCTTTCTGCTGTATGTCCGCCAGGCTTTTTCGCCCGTCTTCTCCGTGAGCTCGTCCCATTCATCTTCCCCGGGCTCAAGCTCGGATCCGATCCGCTCGATGGCCGAGCTGATGATATCGTAGGAATAGCCTTTGCGCATCAGTGAGTCCTGGATTTTCTGGCGGATCTGCTGCGGTGTCTTCCCGGATGAGCGTGCGGCGATCTTAGCCGCCAGCTCGATCGCCAGCTCCCGCTGCTCCTCCTCGGGAAACGCTTCAAGAGCTTCTTCCTGAAGATCCTTGCTGATCCCTTTCCGGGCCAGTTCCTGTTTGATCGCTCCCGGGCCTTTTTTGGCGGTCCGTTTGCGGGTCTCGAGTAGCGCCTTTGAAAACGAGTCGTCATCCAGGAACTTCTGCTCCTTCAGCTTGCTGATCGCCTCCAGCGCCACCGCCTCGCCGAACCCTGACGCCATCAGCTTCTCTTTTACCTCATGCTCGCTGCGCATCCGGAATCCGAGAAAGTGCAGCGCCTTATTATAAGCTTTGCGGATCTCATCCCCGAAGATGATCTCATCGATCTCCCAGTCGTCGAGCACCTTCCCTTTCATGAGGCCGAACTGGATCAGAACCTGCTCATCGGCACTGAATGCGTATTTTCCGTCGAGAAAGATATTATATCGTTCCGCATTGTTTTTCTGCGTTGAAATCTTGGTGATTTCGGGCATTTCCGTACCCCCAATCTATCCTTCCCATTATACCTGTTCGGAGAGATTCCTTCATCCATGCGGCACGAAAGCAAAAACGGGTATACTGGTTGAAAATGGAGGGATGCGGATATGAGAGTCGCCATCGCGGGCGGGACGGGATTCCTTGGTTCAGTCCTGGCCGGGCTGCTGGAAGACAACGGTCACGAAGTGCTGATCCTGACAAGGCGCCCTGCAGCAGGAAATTCCCGCCTGATCGGGTACCTCACGGACGGCGCCAGGCCGGAACAGGAACTCGGTCCGGTTGATGCATTGGTCAACCTGGCAGGCACCTCGATCAATTCCGGCAGATGGACAGAACGCAGGAAACAGGACATCCTCACGAGCCGGATCGCAGCAACTGACGAGGTGGTCAGGATCATCCGGTCGATGAAAAACAAGCCGGGTGTTCTCGTGAATGCAAGTGCAATCGGTCTTTATCCGACGTCCGAAACCGCCATCTACAATGAAGAAGGACCCGCCGGCAACGATTTTCTTGCTGACGTCGTAAAAACTTGGGAGCATCGGGCGGCGGAAGCCCGTAAAGATGGGGTCCGGACCGTGTTTATGCGGTTCGGCGTGATCCTGGGCAAAGATGAAGGTGCCCTGCCGCTGATCGCATTGCCGTACCGGCTCTTTGCCGGCGGGACGGTCGGTTCCGGACGCCAGTGGGTCAGCTGGATCCATGTTCTGGATGCCGCACGCGCCATCCTGTTTGCTATTGAAAACGAAGCGGTCTCAGGCGCTGTCAACGCCGTCGCGCCGAATCCGCTCCGGATGAAAGATTTCGGCCGGTCGGTCGGCCGCGTGCTCGGCAGGCCACACTTTTTGCCGGTCCCTGCATTCGCGTTGAAAGCGGCTCTCGGAGAAAAAAGCAAGCTCGTTTTGGAGGGCCAGCGCGTCGCCCCGTCAAAACTCGGCCGCCACGGTTTCCGCTTCCGGTTTCCCGACGCGGACGAAGCGCTTCGTGACATTCTGATCAGCGAATAATTCCTCGCCGGCTGCGCAACCTAACGAAAAACGAAAGGTTGCGTTTTTTATGATCAGAAACCATCTCGCCGGCATCGCGCTGGCGGCGGTCCTGATCGCCGCGGGGCTGGTGATGAGCCCGTTTGCTGCGGCGGCAGGCGAGTTCCACTGGGGCTTCAAAAAGGCGACCGGCGGGGTTCCGCCGGATGCGGGCGCGGAGATGAACGCCCTCCTTGAAGAGCATGGTGCCCTCTATAAAGGGTCGCCGGACAAAAAGGTCATTTATCTCACGTTCGACAACGGCTATGAGGCCGGTTACACCGAAGCGATCCTCGATACGCTCAAAAAAGAAAACATCTCTGCGACGTTCTTCCTTACCGGACACTATCTGGAAAGCGCCGGCGATCTCGTTAACCGGATGGTCAAGGACGGACACACGATCGGCAACCACTCATACGGACACCCGAACATGGCGAAAATGTCTCCCGCGGAGATGGAAGCCGAGTGGAAAAAATTTGACGACCGCCTGAGGGAAGTCGCCGGCGTGAAGCGGACGCACTACGCCCGGCCGCCTGAAGGCATTTTCAACGCTCAGGTTCTCAAGACCGGCAACAAGCTTGGCTATCGCCATATCTTCTGGTCGGTCGCGTTCGTCGACTGGCACCGTGACCGGAAGCTGGGCGGCCAGTATGCTTATAATGAGCTGATGAAGCAGCTTCATCCGGGTGCAGTGGTCCTCATGCATACCGTCTCCCCGGACAACTCCGACGGACTCCCTGACTTTATCCGTGACGCCAAAAAGCAGGGCTACACATTCGGAACGCTTGACGGGCTGGTGGAAGAGGCATTCATGCCGGATCTGTAAGTCAATAATAACGGCAAGGACTCCCGCGTCCTTGCCGTTTCTCATGTATGTATTTTGGATGCACGGATTTAATCAGTACGCCTTTATCGGTTTCGTCCTCCCGAACAGGAACACGGCAAAAAGCGCAGCGACGAACAGCGAGATAAAGGTCAGATAATCCGTGCCAGACTCGACGATGACACCGCCCAGGATCGGGCCTGTCAGGCTCCCGATGCTGAAGAAGATCCCGCACAGAAGATTGCCCATCGGAAGAAACGGCTTCGGTGTAAGGTCGGTCATGTAGGCGATCCCGAGCGTGAACGTGGAGCCGACGAGCATCCCGGCGATCATGACGGCAGCGAGCACACCCCATTCACTGCTGCCGGCCAGGCCGCCCCCTAAGAACGCGACGGTTCCGCCGATCAGCGCAAGAAGCAGCACATTTCGGCGGCCGATCCGGTCACTCAGCATGCCGAGGGGAATCTGGGACAGGATCGCCCCGACCGAGAAGGATGCGAGGATGACTGAAACCATGCCGACATCGATTCCCGTCCGGAGGGCATACACCGGGTAGATGGCATTCAGAGAAGACTCCAGGAAACCGTATCCGAATGGCGGGATGAACGCGACCCACGCATATTTCATCGTCGTGAGCACCCTTTTGTGGAACGGCATCGCCGCTTCCTTTTCCTGGACCGCTTCCGGCCGGTCGTTGTCCAGGAAAAAGACGAGCGACCAGGCCGCCATGCAGAGGGCGCCCGACACGATAAACGGCAGCCCTTCAAATATGCCGATCATCGGCACGAAAAGCGGGCCGACAGCGAAACCGGCACTGAACATGAGTCCGTAGACGGCGATGTTCCGCCCGAGCCTCGCCTGAGGGGATGTGCTTGTGATCCACGTTTGGGTGGCGAAGTGAAGGGCGTTGTCCCCCATTCCGATCAGCAGGCGGAGGATAAACCAGAAGGTCACGCTTTTATAGAGCGGAAACAGGAAAAGCGCCAGGAACACGGTCAGACCGCCCACGACGATGACCGGCTTGTAGCCGAACCGCCGGAGCGGTGCTTCCATGAACGGGGAAATGAGCAATGTCCCGATATAAAGGCCTGTCGCATTCAGTCCGTTCAACGTGGATGAGATTCCGTCCTGCTCGAAAATGACGGAAATCAGCGGCAGGAGCATGCCCTGCGAAAACCCTGATATGGATACGATAATGACGAGAATCCAGAATCTCGTCCTTTCCGAAAGCCGTGCAGCCACTGATGAAGCCTCCCGTGCCGGCATTCCATTCGAATCCGGCAGTTAAATCCTGTACAATTCTATCATACCAAGGAGGGATCCAGATGAAGTTTTCCATGACTGAACACGGCTTTGAAACTGCTACGCAGTTCGGCACACTGTCCATCTCGCCCAAGGATGAGCATGGCTTCCGCCCCTACCAGCTGCTCGTCTCATCGGTTGCGGTCTGCAGCGGAGGCGTAATGAGGAAAGTACTCCAAAAAATGCGCATGCCTGCGGAAGACATCCGGATTGAAGTGAAAGAAGTGCAACGGAACCCCGACATTGCTGACCGGGTCGAACGCATCCATCTCCACTTTACAATCAGGGGGGCTGAGATCGAGGAGTCCAAGATGCCCCGAGTCATGGAACTCACGGCCAAAAACTGCTCGATGGTCCAGTCCGTAAAAGACGCCATCGACATCCGGGAAACTTATGAAGTCATCAGCTGAACCCAATCAAAAAGCACATTAAGAAAGCCCAGTCCCTCCGGCGTTCCGGACGGCTGGGCTTCAGCTTCTATTGCACCTATTTAAATTGTCCATTTTTAATCGTATTCAAGGGACGCGTACGTCCGTGAAATGTCCGAATCCCCTCCTTCGCTTTCGTTCAGGATTTCAATTCCGACTTTTTCACCTTGGCCTCCCCTCTGTGTTTAAGTTAAGTTCATGTTAACACGTTATTAAACTTTTGTAAATATTCAATCATCATTTTTTAGAATTTTTTTCCGCCGGCATCGTTCCCCGGATTGCCGGGTAAAGACAGGTAAAGCACTATCCCCATGTGCATTTCTGCCGGGCATTGATTCCCGCACAGTTTCCCTTTAAAATCTACGTTAGGAATTGAGGTGTACTGATGGAACCGACTGAACACAAGCAGCAGGTGGACTTGCTGAAGGAACGGCTCAACGACTTTCTAGAGACGCTTGATGACCTGGAGCCGGAAACGGCTGACCTGGAGGAAATCGACCGGCTGATTTCGATGATCGACGAAATCGACGCCAAAGTGGCTCAGCTGAAAAATAGCGAAAACTGAACCGGCAATGGCTGCCGTGAGTTTTCGGACCTTAAGAATAACTGATTATAAAAAAGCGGCGTTGCCGGGGTCATACCCCGACAGCGCCGCTTTTGGCTTTTGCTTCATTTTCTTCCCGTCTTTCCTGCATGACAGCATTTACCTGTCCTCCGAGAATCAGGATGATCGACGAGAGATACATCCAGATCATGAGCACGATGATGCCCCCGATGCTGCCGTACGTGTTGGAATAATTCGCGAAGTTACTGACATAGAACGAGAATGCCAGTGAGGAAAGAATCCATCCGACTGTCGCGAACACCGCACCCGGCAGGGCATCCCTGATCCTGACTTTGGCCGCAGGCACCAGCCAATAAACCAGCGTGAACACCGCGAAGATCAGAAGCGGCGGAATGGTCCAGCGGATGCTGTTCCAGACCGTCAGGAACGCCTCATCCAATCCCATATAAGAGAAGATGGTCTTGCCGATCTGTTCCCCGAATACCGGGAGCACCAGGGCGACCGCGACCACTGCAATCAGCATGAGGGTGAACACGATCGACAGGACCCGCTTCTTGATGAATGACCGTCTCTCATGGGAAAAATACGATTGGTTAAGCGCCCGGGTCAGCGCATTCATTCCGTTGGACGCGGACCAGATCGTGCCGATGATACCGAGCGACAGCAGGCCGCCGCTGCGATTGTCCAGCACTTCGCCCAGCGTATTCTCGATAATGTTATAGACATTTGTCGGGGCATACTCTTTGATGAAGTCAAAAAGTGCCGAATGGTCGATGTTCAGGTAAGGCAAAAGCGTAAGCATAAAGATAAGGAGCGGAAACAGGGATAGAAGAAAGAAGTAGGCAAGCTGCGAGCCCAGCCCGACGACGTCCACCAGCTTGATCCGGGTGATGAGTTCCTTGAAGAAGCCCTGGCGTGTCGTCACATCGAAGCGCTCCAGGTCACCTTCCTTCACGTCCTCGACAAACCCCATCACTTTGTCTTTCAGGCTGTCGTCCCGGTTGTCCGGGTTTTCCGCACCCGTGTCCAACTTCTTTTCATCCGCCATCTGTCATCCGCCCCCTTCCCATGCATCAGTTTTTCATATTGTCTCTGGCTTCCCCGGCCACTTGACCTTCCCGGTATGCCTCTTCCGGCACGAATGTTCCTTTTGATGTGCTTCCGCCCATCGCGCCTCCGTCTACCTGGCCTTCCCGGTAAGCCTCTTCCGGTACGAATGTCTCGTCCGTACCCGGGTGGCCGCCCTTGATCGCTTCAGATGCCATCTGCTTGTAGTCGTCTTTTGCTTCCATGACCGCATCCTTCGAGTCGACGAACGCCGTCTTCGTATCCTCCACCAGCGTCTTGACCGTCGGCGTCAGTTGCTTCAGCTCGGACGCCTTCGACTGAAGATACTGCTTATCCGAGTCGAACTGCTCGTAGAGCGCCTTCAGTTTGTCTGATTTGTCCTGAATCTTCCAGCGGAGAACGTCCGGATTCTTCATATAGTACTTTGCATCCTCGCCGAGCCCTTTTGCACGGCGTGACATTTCGGAACGTGTCGTCCTGTCGAACATGCTGATGACCGCACCGGTAAGCGCACCGATGAGCACCATTTTGCCAAATTTGCTTCCTGCCATTGAAAATCCCTCCATAACTGTGGTTTAGACTATTTGCATACTCCATTATACCCTCACTTTTCCGGGCACAAACAAGGTCGCCAAAGCCCATTTTAAAATTGGGTCTTGACGGGAGAGCGGAACTTTCGGAATATTAGTACTAAGGTGATATAGAACAGTAGGTGATATAGAGCAGATTTCACAGGAAGGCAACATCTTATGGGGGAAACGACCACTAAGAAAAAGGGGGAACAAAAATGGAAGCTATCGAGAATTTCTTGGGATCGCTGAGCGGCATTGTGTGGGGGCCATGGCTGCTCGTCCTGCTTGTAGGAACCGGTATTTTCCTTACCTTCAGGCTTGCATTTATTCAAGTACGATTACTGCCCTATTCCCTGAAGCAGGTATTCTCACGCAAGCATGATAAAAAAGCGGAAGGCGATATTTCACAGTTCCAGGCACTGATGACCGCCATGGCGGCGACCGTCGGGGTCGGCAACATTGTGGGCGTCGCGACCGCCGTTGTCCTCGGCGGTCCGGGCGCAATCTTCTGGATGTGGCTGGCCGGATTCTTCGGAATGGCCACCAAATACGGCGAAGCGATCCTTGCCGTCAAATACCGTACAAAGGATGCCAACGGCCAAATGGCCGGCGGGCCGATGTACTATCTCGAACATGGCCTGAAAGCGCGCTGGCTTGGAGTCAGCTTCGCCCTGTTCGGCACGCTTGCCGCATTCGGCATCGGGAACGGGACCCAGTCGAAGGCAGTTGCAGATGCCATGAACATGAACTTCAACACGCCGTACTGGGTCACGGGCCTTGTCCTGATGGTCGTTGCAGGTGCCGTTATCCTCGGCGGGATCAAGTGGATCGGCCGGGTGGCCGCCTTCTTCGTCCCGATCATGGCTCTGTTCTACTTTATTGCCGGTGCCATTGTCATGATTACGAATTTCGATCTTGTTCCTGCTGCATTCGCCACGATCTTCTCGTATGCGTTCGGCATTGAGTCGTTCGCGGGCGGCGCGGTCGGTGCAGCCATCCGCTTCGGGATTGCCCGCGGTCTCTTTTCGAACGAGGCCGGTCTCGGTTCTGCGCCGATTGCAGCTGCAGCAGCCCGCACGGATTTGCCTGGGCGACAGGCGCTCGTCTCGATGACCCAGGTGCTGTTCGATACCTTGATCATCTGCTCGATTACCGGCGTTACCATCGTCATGTCCGGCGCGTGGCAAGAAGAAGGGGCCGAAGCAGGAACGCTCACAGCCATGGCGTTCGGTACCTTCTTCGGAGATGCAGGCCAGTATATTGTCGGGCTCGGCATCGTCTTCTTCGCCGCCTCCACGATTTTCGGATGGGCCTACTACGGAGAAAAGTGCTTCCAGTATCTTTTCCCGAATCCGAAACTGCTCAAATTCTACCGCCTGGTATTCGTGGTTGTCGTCTACTTCGGCGCCACTGCCACGCTTGATGTGGTCTGGCTCTTCTCCGATGTCATGAACGGGCTCATGGCCATCCCGAACCTGATCGGCCTTCTCGGCCTGTCCGGTGTCATCGTGGCAGAGACCAAGCGCTTCCAGAACAAAATCAAGGAAGAGAAAGCTGCGGAACTGGCTGCTGTTCCGGCCGTCAACTCTTCCGGCGAATAAATGCCACACCACACAGCCTCCGGGATGCCATGCTTCCCGGAGGCTGTTTGACTTTGCATTCTATTAGTGTGAGAATGATGGCAATCCGATGAAAGGCAGGAACATCAACTATGGACCTAACCAATCCCACTGCGGAAAACGTGGAGTATATGATCAGCGCCATCAAGGAAAAGCTCCGCATGGTCAATGTCGACGCGATGAAGTCCGAACACTTCAACACATCCGACTACGAGGATCTGCGCGACATCTATGACATGGTCATGAAACGCAGCAACTTCAGCCCGAGCGAGATGCAGGCGATTGCAGCCGAGCTTGGCAGCCTGCGTAAATAAGCGATACTCCGTCCCCCGCGCTGCTTCGGCAGGCGGGGGATTTTCCGTTGCCGTCCATACCCGGCTATTGGTAGACTATGGGTAGAACGGAAAGGGGATTTGGAATATGGGGACATTTGAAGAAAATCTCGACAAGTACGCAGAATTGGCAGTGAAAGTCGGCGTCAATATCCAGCCCGGGCAACCTCTTTATATCGGTGCTTCGACTGAGTCCGCGGAATTCGTTCGCCTCGTAACGAAAAAGGCGTATGAAGCGGGTGCCCGGCATGTTGTCGTCGACTGGCAGGACGATGAAATTTCGCGTCTCCGGTATGAGCTGGCACCGGAAGATTCCTTCAGTGACTTCCCTGCCTGGATTCCGAAGATGCGCGAAGAGCTGGTCGGGATGAATGCTGCGTTCATGAATATCGTGTCGCAGAGCCCCGATCTCCTGAAAGGAATCGACCCGATGCGAATCGCCAACTTCCAGAAAGCTGCCGGGCAGGCGCTGGAAGCCTACCGCCAGGCGGTCCAGTCCGACAAAGTCAGCTGGACGGTCATCGCTGCACCTTCCAAGGCGTGGGCAGCCAAGGTGTTTGCCGATCTTCCTGAAAAGGATCAGGTTCCTGCCCTTTGGGATGCCATCTTCAAGGCTGTCAGAGCCGATCTGGAAGACCCGGTCGAAGCGTGGAAAAAGCACGATGAGACGCTTCACGAAAAAGCCGAGCACCTGAACAGGAAGAAATACGCCAAGCTGCATTACACGGCTCCCGGCACTGACCTGACCATCGGTCTCCCGGAAGGCCATATCTGGGCAGGTGCCGGCAGCATCAATGCCCAGGGGGCAACGTTCATGGCCAACATGCCGACCGAGGAAGTATTCACCGTCCCCCACAAGGAACGCATCGACGGCTTTGTCTCCAGCACGAAGCCGCTCAGCTACGGCGGCAACATCATCGACAATTTCAAGATCACCTTCAAGGACGGGCGGATCACGGAAGTGGAGGCCGAGCAGGGCGAAGATGTGCTGAAGCATCTCATCGAAGCGGATGAAGGGGCAAAGTCCTTGGGTGAAGTCGCGCTCGTCCCGCATTCCTCGCCGATCTCAACATCCGGCCTGCTCTTCTACAATACGCTGTTCGACGAGAACGCCTCGAACCACCTGGCGATCGGAAGCGCGTATGCCTTCTGCATCCAAGGCGGCAAGGAGATGGGCAGCGAAGAACTGCAAAAGCACGGACTCAACCAGAGCATCACCCACGTTGATTTCATGATCGGCTCCGACAAGATGGACATCGACGGCATCCTTGAAGACGGGACGGCAGAACCGATTCTCCGCGGCGGCGAGTGGGCGTTCTGATCCCATTTCTTCAGGACAGCATGGCGATTCGCCATGGGCGGCAGGTTCACATTTGTCACAATTCAGCAGGATTCCAGCAATGTCCTATTAAAAACAGGCATATTCTGTAGTATAATGAGCTATAGAAATGTAATAGGAACAAGATTAGAGAGGAGCATTCTGCTATGTGGCTGATGTTTACAACAGTTATCGGTTTCACGGTCCTGCTGCTTTTCGGCATGCTGATTATGATTCACTTCCTCAAGAAAGCCATGTTCTCGGAAGACTCGGTTAACATCGACGAGAGACCCGAGAAAACTTATACCCTTGACTCCTAAAGAATTGCCGGTTCTCCGGCAGTTCTTTTTTATTTCAGATGAAATTTCTCTTACAATCTGATTGCAGACAATGAAGAATCCTGTAACATTCTGTCCATATCGCTTTAAGGAATTTCCAATATCAGGTTTCATATAGCCCTTCAGATCTACTCCGCTTTGTCACATTCCAATATCCACCAATTTGCGGACAGGCTATTTTCTACTATACTTATCATCAGCAGAAAGTACCGTCACCGGGAGGCAATTTATATGTGGAATTCTACTGATATCGGCATCGATCTTGGCACTGCCAATTTACTTATCTATACAAAATCCAAAGAAATCGTCTTTGATGAACCCTCTGTCGTCGCAGTTGACCCTGCAGGACGGCTGATTGCCATCGGCAACGAAGCGAAAGTGATGCTCGGAAAAACGCCCGAGCAGATCACGGCCATCCGTCCGCTCCGTGACGGCGTCATTGCGGACTATGACATGACAGCCGAATTGCTTAAATCCGCCATGGCCAAGGCATCCAAGAAACTCGGCCAGACTCTCCGGAAGCCTCGCGTGGTCGTATCGATCCCATGCGGCGCGACATCCGTCGAACAGCGCGCGATCGTGGACGCTGTGAAGTCCGGCGGCGCAAAAGAAGTCCATCTGATCGAAGAGCCGGTGGCGGCGGCCATCGGGGCGGACCTTCCGGTGAGCGAGCCGATTGCCAACGTTATCGTTGATATCGGAGGGGGCACAACCGAAGTCGCCATCATCTCATTTGGCGGTGTTGTCTCTTCCAACAGCGTGAAATTCGCCGGCGACAAGATGGATGAGGAAATCATCCATCACCTCAGGAAGCGCCACAACCTCATCATCGGAGAGCAGACGGCTGAAGCCATCAAGAAGGAAATCGGTTTCGCGCCGATCGCCCATGAGGCGAAAACGATGGACATCCGGGGCCGTGATGTCGTCACCGGCCTGCCGAAGACGATCAGCCTCCACTCCCGTGATATCCAGCAGTGCCTGAAAGAAGGCTTTGAAACCATTCTTGAAGCGATCCGCACAACGCTCGAACAATGCCCGGCGGAACTGTCCGGAGACATCGTCGACCAGGGTATCGTCCTAACAGGCGGCGGCGCCCTCATGAACGGCGTGCAGGACTGGCTGTCACAGGTCATCTCCGTACCGGTCCACACTTCCCCTGATCCGATGAAGGCCGTCGTGTTCGGCACCGGCAAGGCGCTGGGCACGATCAAAACGATGCGCAAAGTTGCAAACTGAATCTGAACGCCAACCCGGGACGCAGCCCCCTGCCTCCCGGGCTTCTTTATATTCATACATAGCAAAAGGACCCTGTCCGGCTCACGGCCGAAACAGGGTCCTCAGTTTTGCAATGGGTTTCCGCAAAGCGGCCTTACCCTTTCAATGTCCATCCTCGATGATGGAATAGATGTAGTGATCCTCCCAGACACCGTTGATGAAAAGCAGCTGGCGCAGCAGGCCCTCTCTCTCCATGCCGGCCTTCTCGAGCACGCGGACCGAAGCCTGGTTCCTCGGGGACACATAGGCCTCGATCCGGTGGAGACCCGCCCGCTCGAACCCGAACTGCAGCACCAGCTTCAGCGCTTCGGTCGCAATGCCGCGCCCCGCTTCCCCCTGGTCGACGGAGTAACCGACAAAGCCGCTCAGGAAAGGCAGCCGCTTCAGCCCATACAGGGAGATGTGGCCGATCAGGCGGCCGTCTTCCGCACGGAAAATGCCGAAACTGTATTCCCGCTTTTCCCTGAGCTGCTGGAGCGACTCACGGATCTTCTCGCGCTGGACGCCGACCGTGTAGTAGGAGCTGTCATGCCGCGGCTCATAAACCGACCAGTAGTGCTTGTTCCTGGATACGAGGTTGGTCATGGCAAGTGCGTCATCGTCGGTCAGGACACGAAGGATGACCCTCTCGCCTTTCAGCGTGATCACGTCGGCTCACCCTTCACCGGACGTCAGGCTGAGGAACTCTTCCACGTCCCTGATGCAGAGCCGGACGCCCTTTTCCCAGAAGTCCTGCTTTGTGATGTCTTCGCCAAGATGCTTCATCGCCAGGTCCTCGGTCGTCATGATGGCCGTGTCGCGGAGGAGCGCCATGTACTTTTCTTCGAACGCCTCCCCTTCCTCGAGCGCCTTGGCATAAATGCTGAGGGAGAACAGGTAGCCGAAGGTGTACGGGAAGTTGTAGAACGGAACCCCCGTGATGTAGAAGTGAAGTTTGGACGCCCAGAAGTGCGGGTGCGCCTCGCCGAGCGCTCCTGCATAGGCCTCGCGCTGCGCTTCTTCCATCAGTTCGTTCAGGCGGTGGGACGAGACGATGCCCTTTTTCCGCTCTTCGTAGAACCTCGTTTCAAACAGGAAGCGCGCATGGATGTTCATGAAGAAGGAAACACTGCGCTGAGCCTTGTCTTCAAGCAGGGCGATCTTTTCTTCCTTGGATTGCGCTTCCTTTACGGCCGCGTCGGCCACGATCATCTCGGCGAATGTCGAAGCAGTCTCCGCCACATTCATCGCATATTGCCTGTTCAGCTGATGGACGGGACGGAGTGCATAGGAGTGGAAGGCATGCCCGAGCTCGTGTGCAAGAGTGGCAACGTTCGACATCGAGCCGCTGTATGTCATGAAGATACGGGATTCCTCGGACAGCGGCATGCCGGTGCAAAAGCCTCCCGGGCGCTTGTTCGGACGGTCTTCCGCCTCGATCCAGCCGTTCTCGAATGCCATGCGGGCGAACGACCCGAGTTCCGGACCGAACTTTCCGAAATGCTTCAGAATGAATTCTGCGCCTTCCTGATAATCCAGTTTCGCGGTTGATTCGGAAACCGGCGCGAAAAAGTCATACCAGTCAAGCTGCTCTTTTCCGAGAAGGGCGGCTTTGCGATTCAGGTATTCCGCGAACGGCTGCTTGTTGGCCGATATGGCCCCCCACATCGCATCGAGCGTCTCCTGCTTCATCCGGTTATACTCAAGCGGCTCACGAAGGACCTCGTCCCAGCCCCTCTTCTCATAAACCTGGAGGCGGAAGCCTGCGAGGGAGTTGAGCGCCTTCGCGAAAAACTCCTCTTTTTCGGCCCATGCCGCCTCCAGCTTTTCAAATGCCTCTTTGCGGACTGCGGGATCGGGATGGGTGCCGAGGTTGTTCGCCTGACCGACGGAAAGAACCTTCTCCTCTCCGTCCACTTTGACCTTCACCTGCATGTCTCCAACAAGCAGGTCGTACAGCTCGCCCCAGCCGTGGTAGCCGTCAACGGACAGCGCCGTGATCAGCGCTTCCTGCTCCTCCGGGAGTTTGGCCCCGGCCTTTTTGCGCCATTCATCCAGGATGAACGAGAACTCTTTCAGTTCGCCGGAAGCGATCAGCGCATTCCAGATCTTCTCATCGGTCTTTGCCAGCTTTTGCTGGAACGACATGAACGCCGTCTGGAACTTTGCGCCGAGCGCGGACGATTCCCCCTGCAGGAGGTGCGCCTTTTTGTCGGTCGTGTCCTGTGCCAGGAAGCATCCGATGACTGCACCGGATTCCCTCAGGTGGGCCGCGGTGTTCTTTGTCTCTTCGATCAGGGCTGCGACCTCCCCTGCCGTGTCTGCGGCTTCCGGTGTGCGGAAGTCAGCGACCGCTTCCGCATAGCTGCTGACTTTTTCCGCACCTTCATCAAGATGGGCACGAAGTTCTTCAGATTCGCTACCGCCGCTGAAAAACGTCTCCAGATCCCAGGTGACCGGATACGTGGTTGTTGACATCCCAATTCCCCCTGACTGTTTGCCAATTTTCTAAAAACAATTCCGTTACAATTATAACACGGTTGTTCGGAAGGCGAAACTTGCCAACTGGCAAAAAAGCGTCACACTTTCCGCCGTAAACGCCCGAAATCCCATGTATACTAATACGGGTAGGAGGTGAAGAAGATTGATCCGAAAACTGTTGATGGGGATCGCCCTGATTGCGGCGGTCGGCTTCCATGCCTCGGCAATGTTCATGCCGGCATTCGGGCGGCCCGCCGGGGAGATTGCCGCGCGGCTTCCGGTCGTCTTCATGCCGTCCATTTACTCGACGCTGATCCTGATTGTCCTCGTGCCGCTTCTGGGGCTGTATGTTCTCCGGGGCGGCGGACAGGCGGATAGGCCCTCGACTGCGAATCTGCGTGCCGCCCTGTTTATCGCGGCCTCCATTCTCCACATCATCGAACTCATTACATGGCAGGAAGAGCGCTTTGTCCTGTTCACAGCATCGGAAGTCGCCATGCTGGCCGTTCTGGCCGCCCTCTACTTCACTTATCCGAAAAAGGAGAACCGCCTTTCGGGACGGGTTCCCATATCGGGGATCTTCTCCTATTTCTTCTTCAGCCTCCTGGTTGCGATCCACTATACGCTTGAGGAGAATGATTGGGGCGGACTGGGCCTGAGTGATGCGCTCTGGGCGATCATTACGCTGACATTTGCAGCTGCAGCCGCGCTTCATTTCCTTTATCATCACAAGGATGATATGTTCGCCGGTGTCTTTGTCTGGATGTCTCTCATGGTCGCCGCAAGGAACGGGCTGGACGAGCCTCTAGTTTCAGCGGCATCGCTGTTCCTTGCCGGCGCCGTCATCACCTGGATGATCGTCAGCAGGCGGCAAGGCCAAAAAGCGCCGCGAACGGCAGAAGATTAACACATGATTCATACGCAAAACGGTCCCGGGAAATTCCCGGGACCGTTTTTTAGTCTTCGCTGATGTCTGTGATGAGGAGCGGGCCGTCTGCGGTGACGATGACGGTGTGCTCGATCTGGGCGACAAGCGACTTGTCAGGCGTGATGAACGCCCAGCCATCTCCGCCCTCGATGATGTGTTCTGCCTTCTGGGAGATGAACGGCTCGACCGCGAGGACCATGCCCTCTTTCAGGAGAGTGGTGTCCCATCGGTCATAATAGTTCAGCACGTGGCTCGGCTCTTCATGCAGGGAGCGGCCGACGCCGTGGCCCGTCAGATTCTTGATGACATGCAGGCCGTTGTCGCTCGCCTCCCGGCTGACCGCCTTGCCGATCTGGTTCAGCCGGCCGCCCGGCTTCACCTTCTCCAACGCCCTGTCGAGCGCCGACTTTGCGACGTCAATCAGTTTCTGCTTTTCCTCGTCCGGCTCCCCGGCCACGATCGAGATGCCCGTATCGGCAAAGTACCCGTTGTACGATCCGGATACGTCGATATTGACCATGTCGCCATCCTTGATCACATAGTCATCCGGAATGCCATGCGCCACCACTTCGTTGACGCTGATGCATGTGAAGCCGGGAAAATCATACTCGCCCTTCGGACCGGAGACGGCCCCCTTTTCCTCGAACATGCGGCCGGCCATGTCATCCAGCTGCTTGGTTGTGACTCCGGGTTTCGCGGCGTCTTTCAGCGCATCGCGGATTTCCGCACAGATGCGCCCGATTTTTTTGAGATTCTCGAAGTCTTCGGTCGTCTTCGCGATCATTCGATTCAGCACTTCCTTCTGTGGATTCAATTTCCACTATACCACAGACCGGACCGGCGCCAAACAGTCACGTTCTCAGCGCGCGGATCCCCGCCGCGGCACACCAGACAAACGCCGCCCCCTGCATGACCGCATACATTAGGGTCAGCACGGCGGCAGTGCCGGCATGCCCAAAAGACGGCACCGTGCCGGTGAACGCCGCTTCCCTCACTTCGTTTGCCGCGATGAAGGTCGTGACAAGAAGGGCCGCGAGCGGCACGGCCGGAAGGAGCTGGATGACAAGCGCCCGCTTCGCGTGGCGCCGGACCAGCCCGTCGCCCGATGCGAAAAGCAGGACAAGCGGAAACAGGACGGGTGCGAACAGGATACTGAAGTAATTGAATGAGGCGATGAGGCGCGGGTTGTCCATGTTGCCCTCCTTCCGAATGTGGCACAGCTGTTTCCATCGTATGCCGGGACAGGTTGAAAACAGCGGGCGGGTAGTCTACACTTGGAGTGTCCATACTGAATAACTGAACCACAAGGGGAGCCGCGGATGCGGCTGAGAGTGGGCGTCCGGCGCCCAGACCCTTTGAACCTGTAAGGTCATGCTTGCGCAGGGATGTGGATGGAAAACGATGCCTGCAGGCGTCCGGCTCTGTCCCGGACGCTTTTTTAATGGTCATCATCCCCATCTTGCGACAACAGAAAAATGGGGGAATCTTTAATGCAACGCAACGAACGTCTTCAATTCCTGATCGAGGTCGCCATCTTTTCGGCGATCGGCTTTGTTCTCGATCAGATTTCCATCAAACTCTGGTTCCAGGGCGGTTCCATCAGTCTCACGATGGTGCCGATCGTCCTGATGGCCTTTCGCTGGGGGCTCGGGGGCGGCCTGCTCACCGGGCTGATCCTCGGCATTCTCCAGACATTTGCCGGTGCCTATATCATCCACCCGGTGCAGGGCTTCCTGGATTACATCGCGGCATTTGTCGTCATCGGCGCCGCCGCCTTCCTGAGGCCGATGGTGCTGCGGGGCGCCGATTCCGGCGTGAAGGGCCGGATGGTGACCGGCATCGTGATCGGCACGGTCATCGGCGGGCTGCTCCGCTACATCATGCATGTCCTGTCGGGCGTCGTATTCTTCGGTGCCGCTGCCATTGACGCGGGTGACAACGTCTGGTGGTATTCGATCGTCTACAACGCGGGCTACATGATCCCGTCAATCATCCTGACAGCCGCCGCCTGCGCCCTCCTGTTCAGCACAGCGCCGCGGCTGCTGAAGCGATAAGTCCAGCTTGCCCGCACCGCGGCTGGAATAAACCGGAATTCAGATGGACAGACGCCCCCCCGCCGGGATCGGCGGGGGTTTTGGGTTTGTGACGCTGCTCTGAGATCGTCAACGTTTAGATGAAGTTAATCAACGTTTCATCAAAGATTGTCAACGTCTCAATAAACTTAATCAACGTCTCACCTAAGATCGTCAACGTTTCGCGCCTCATATGAAAAAACCCCCTCCGGCAATTCGGAGGGGTTAAAGTAAATGGCATGGATGCCCTGAAGTTGTTCATCGACAGCGATTCGGGTCGGTGTTTCATCGCCGGCATCGGCACTCCGTCCGTCCGCCTCCTGCATCCGCCGGTTCATTTCCTCGAAAGAAACCGGGTTCGGCGGCGGCACTTCCCACGGCTGGACAGTCAGCCCGTACGGGGAGTTTTCAAAGAAGGCGTTCGCCATCCGGCGGTAGCCTTCCAATGAAGGATGGACATCCGCCGGGTTTGGGAGCAGCTGGCTGCCTTCGGCTGCAAATGCCTCTTCGACCGGTACGAAGACGGCGCCTGCGGCCTCAGCCTCCTGCTTCAGGATGGCATTCAGCCGGCCGAGCTCTTTCCGCAGTCCCGGCTTCATCTCTTCGCGGGCATGGGGATAGGGGAAATAATAACCCATGACATAGACAGTCGCCCGTGGTGCCCGCTCCGCCAGCTCATCCAGGATTGCCGCCACATTCTTCCTGACGCCGTTCAGCGCATAATCGGCCGGGATCCGGTCATAGGCGAGCGTACCGGCCCGCGGATTATAGCGCACCAGCCCGAGCAGGTCATTGGCGCCAGCGGAAACCGTAATCAGTGTGGACTGTTCCAGAACCGGCCTTGCTTCATCCGATCTCACCCGCTCCAGCACCTGGCCGCTCGTGAGCCCCGGATAGCTGAGGTCCTTCGAATAAAAGGCGATCGGCACATGCCGTCGCAGCTCCATCGCGATCATGTCCGCATAGCCGAGGTCAATCGCCCGGTTAGGCGTCTGTCCGGCCGCCAGGGAATCGCCGAGCGCGACATAGGCGGCAGGGGCGGCCGCCTTAACGGGGCCTGTCTGCGGGATAAGCAGCAACAGCGCGCCGACGAGGAGAACGAACAGCCTCATCGCCGTTTGCCGCCCTTGTTCCCTTCTTTTTGCTTGCTGTTACGCTGGCCTTTCCCTGCATTGCCCGCGGGCTTCCCGGATGATGCAGCCTGCACGGTCTTGGATGAGCCTTCTATCAGGCTTCCCTTGTGCCAGACTTTCTGGACCGGTTTGCCCGGCAGTGCACGGGTCAGCTTCCGGTACGTCTTCTCGTCCGGATACGATACGAACGACAGCACTTCCCCGTCTGCGCCCGCGCGCCCCGTCCTGCCCGAACGGTGTGTGTACTGCTCTTCGGTGCGCGGCACGTCGATATGAATCACATGGGTCAGGCCGGTGATGTCGAGCCCGCGAGCCGCAACATCGGTCGCGATCAGGATGCGCACCGTGCCGTCACGGAACCCGTCAAGCGCCTGTTTGCGCTCCATCTTGTTCATGCCGGAGTGGAGGACGGCAACCGGCGCGTCCTGGAATTTCAGCTTCGACTCTTTCATGAGCAGCTGGTCGGTGTTATTGATGAAAGCCAGTCCCCGCAAGCCTTCCACATGGGAAAGCCTCCGGATCAGGTCCGTTTTGTCGCGTTCATCCACCTTGATGAATGAATGGGTGACCTCTCCCTGCTTCGGCAGCTCTTCCGCAGTCACTTTCAGCTGGAGCGGATCATCCATGAACCGCTCCGCAACGAGCCGGATTTCATCGGTGATCGTAGCCGAGACGACCGCGACCCGGCAGTCGGATGCGGCGGCCCCGATCAGTGATTTCACATCGGTCCGGTGGTCGCGCCCCAGAAGCTGGTCGCCCTCGTCCAGAACGATGTGTCGGATGTCGTGCATCTTCAGCTTCCGGTCATTGGCCAGTTCCCAGACGCGCCCAGGCGTCCCGACGACAATCGTCGGCTTCTTTTTCAGCTTCTCGATCTGGCGCTGCTTGTTCGCGCCGCCGATCAGCTGCGTGACCGTGACGTCCGTGCCTTCCGTCCATTCCCGGAACACTTCGACGATCTGCATGCAAAGCTCCTGGGACGGCGCCATGACAAGCGCCTCCGTTTTCTTTGATGTTCCGTCGACAAGCATCAGCAGCGGGATAACATAGGCGAGTGTCTTGCCCGATCCGGTCGGCGATTCCGCGACGATGTCCCGTCCGTCGAGCATCGCGGGAATCATCTTCGACTGGATCGGCATCTCCTCTTCAAATGTCCACTTTTCCCGGAATTGCGGCTCCAGCCGTTCAATCCAACTCATCATCCATTCCCCGTTTCAATCCTTGATGGCTTTATTTTAGCACAGCGGGTGCGCGCCGTCTTTTGGCGGCTGCTCCCGGTAGTATCGATGGCAGTTGTATATGTCAACGTCTCAATGAACGATGTCAACGTCTCACACCGATATGTCAACGTCTCACTTAACAAGAAAAAGGGACTTCTATCCTGAAGCCCCCATACATTTCTCTTATGCTCAGTCACTCATTCGGCGGCTTGACACGCCCCTTTTCCCGCTGCTCAAATGCACAGGCGAACCCGATCAGGAGCGGCTCCGCGAACGCCCTGCCGTAGAAGGCGATGCCGAACGGTTCTCCTTCTTCCGTCTTCCCCGCGGGTACCGCCACCCCGGGATAGCCGGCTGCGGCACCGAAGCTGAGGCCATGGGACTGAGGGAAGACGAGGGCACTGATATCGTGCTCCCGGAATGCCCGCTCCAGCGCCACTTCGGACGACAGATGGCGGTTGCGCTCCAGCGCCTCCAGATAGGCCCGCTCCGTCAGCGTGCCGGATGTCCGGTCCGACTGCTCGAGCATATTCTGGCCGAATTTCAGCGTTTCCTCCGGATGCTGGCTGTTGAACTCAATCACGTCAGACAGGGTCCGGATCGGATTGCTTGCAGGCGTCTTGCCGAGGTAGGCGTTCACGGCTGCCTTGAACTCGTGCATGAGCACATCATAGCCAAGGTCATTTTCCATGACGCCGAGGTCGATGTCATCGATGATTTCCGCTCCGCACGCCTTCAGCACGTCCAGCTTCCTGTCAAACAGGTCCTGGATCCGGCTGTCGGCCTCGTTTTCGAAGATGTTGCGTGCGACGCCGATCCGCGCGCCATTCAGCGCATCCGGATCCAGGCAGGCTTCCCAGTCCCTGCCTTCCCACACATCGCTAAGAGATGTGACCGGGTCCGCCGGATCTTCGCCGACCATCTCCCGGAACATCAGCAGCGCACTTTCCACATCGCGGGCAAGCGGCCCGGGGATGTCCTGCGTGACGGACAGCGGGATGACACCGGCCCGGCTGATGGCGCCGACGGTCGGCTTGATCCCGACAAGACTGTTCTGCACGGCCGGCTCGATGATGGACCCGGTTGTCTCTGTCCCGACCGAAGCCGCAGCCAGATTCGCCGCAACCGCGACAGCCGCCCCCGAACTGGAGCCGCCGCAGTCAAACTGGCCGTATGGGCTCTTGACTTGTCCGCCCCTTGAGCTGTAGCCGTTCGTCATCTTGTCGGACATGAAGTTGGCCCACTCGGTCATGTTCGTCTTGCCGAGAATGACCGCTCCGGCTTCCCGAAGCTTTTTGACGAGGAAGGCATCTTCCGCAGCGTAGTGATCGGCAAGGGCAAGCGATCCGCAGCTGGTGTGCATCTTGTCACCGGTGTCCATATTGTCTTTGAGCAGGACAGGAATGCCGTGAAGCGGAGACCGTGCGCCCTTTACCTGGCGCTCATAGTCCAGCTGCCTTGCGATCTGCAGCGCATCCGGATTCACTTCAAGGACAGCGTTGACATTGCGGCCGTATTCCGAAATCCGCGAGAGGTACATGACCGTGAGCTCCTCTGCCGTAACGTCTCCTTTCTCCATCTTTTCCTGCATCTCCCGGATGCTTGCCTCTTCCAGCCATTCATCCCGGATGCGTTCAAGTCGTTCGTTCTGCATCCTGATCCCTCCGATTAGAAAAAGCCGGCCGGCTGATGGCCGTCCGGCAATGATTATTGTTCCTGAAGTTCGGTGTATTGCTTCAATAATGTATAGATGGGCAGCTCATACAGTTGCTTGCCGTCGATCTTGAAAATCCCTTCATCCACCAGCTTATCGATGATGGACTGCTTTTTTTCATCCATCGGACCTTCATGTAATTCTCTCATGGTGCATTCTTCTCCTTGCTCATGATGATACCGACTTCATCTTTCCCTCATTGGACGAAAACGAAACCGGATTTGTTCCATCGGTCAAAGGAAGAAGAACCCGATGCCCATGATCAGATAGGCGGCAAGCAGGGTCAGCCCTTCGAACCAATTTGACTCCCCATCAAGGGTGATGACGACCGTGAGCAGTGCCGCTGTGATCATCGCAACCAATTCCGCGACTGTAAACACAAGCGGCATCTGCACCGGCATCATCAGGGAAATGAGGACCAGGGCAGGTGCAACGAACATGGCGACCTGGAGCGTTGAACCGATGGCAATCTCGACGGATACGTCCATCTTGTCCTTGACCGCCAGGATCAGGGCGGAGGCGTGCTCAGCGGCATTTCCGACGATGGCGACGATGATGACCCCGATAAAGAGCTCCGACCATCCGAAGCGCTCTCCGATGTCCTCAAATGTATGGACCAGGTTCTCTGAGACAAATGCCACAGCGGCCGTCGCCAGAAGAAGGATGAGGATGGCTTTGCCCTTCGACCATTCCGCCTCTTCCTCTTCCTCCGGTTTGCCATGGCTTTCCTTGTCGGAACCCGTGAAAAAACCGCGGTGTGTAACCAGCTTAAAGAACAGCCCCGCCAGATAAAGCAGGATCATGATGACCGAGATCCCGATGCTCAGGCTGATCGTGCCGCGATCGTCCATGCCCTGGGAGAAGATCTCCGGGATGACGAACGCGACAATGATGGCGAATATCAAGAGTCCGGCATTATAGCGGGCATCCCGCAAACTGAAGTTCTGGCGCTTGTGCTTGAGGCCGCCCAGGAAAAATGACAGCCCAAGTACAAGAAGCAAGTTCCCGATAACGGACCCGGTCAGGGAAGCAAGGACGATGCCGACCAGCCCCGCCTTCAGAGAGAAGATGGAAATGATCAGCTCGACTGCGTTCCCGAACGTCGCATTCAGCAAACCGCCGATCCGCGGTCCGGATACGATGGCCAGCGATTCTGTCGCCCTTCCCATGATTGCGGACAGGCCAATGATGCTTACACAACACAGGATGAACATGACCAGACTTGTCCAGTGGAGGGCGGAGCCCGCTACAACGAGCGGAACGCCGACAAATGAGATCGCGGTAAAGACCTTGTTCAATCTATGCGCCCCCGTTCAGAAAAGACTTGTCTTCCAGGACATACCCTTTTCTGATGGATGCTTAACCGCTGAGGACCGGCAGTCAGACCAACGCGACTCTTAAACTTTCGGCGGGTGCTTCCTGAACTTCCTGTAATAGTTGATAGTGGATGCCCAGACTACCGCCTTGCGCTTCACGTTCGTCTCGAAGTCCGCCTCGAGCGGGTGAAACGCCCTGTCCTCCCGGTACAGCGACTTCACCTTTGTGCGGAGCTGAGCCGACTTGATCTGTTTCAGAAGGAGGCTTTTCGGCACGACATTAAAAAGCGCTTCCTCCTTGTTTACGACTGTGCCGAGCTTCAGCTTCCTGATGCGGTCGTCCACGTAATAGGTTGCAGGATTGTGGCCAGCAGCGGTGACGTAGTAGTTGCTGACACCGAGCCGTCCGTTCAGTTCGAAAAATACATATCTGCCCGTTCGTTTATCGTACTTCAGATCAAAGTTCGAGAATCCGGTAAATCCGGTTTCGGCAATTAGTTTCCGCACATCTTCCGTGATGCTGTCTTCCGGCCTTGTCAGGATGGCGAGGTGGTTGCCGATGCCGGAAGGTGTGTGGTCCTCCAACAGGATCTGCCCGAAGACGATCAGCTTGACCTCCTGATCTTCCGGGGATGTATAGGCGGTCACCACGGCAAGGGACCGGTCGTCTCCGGGAACATACTCCTGCAGCACGATCGGCTCGCTATAGCCGCCCTCCCGCATCAGACGATAGATCCTCCGGTATTCTTCCTCGGATTTCACAAAAAAGACTTTTTCCTTCCCGGCAAAATGGAGTGCCTGATACGACGGTGAGTCGGCCGGTTTCATCACGATCGGGAAAGCGAAGGGCAGCTTTTCCTCGAGCTCCGTAATCACCAGCGTTTTCGGATACGGCACGCCGGCCTTTTCGCAGGCCTCATAAAAACTTTCCTTGTTGGTCGCCCGCCCGAACACTTCCTTTGAAACGTACGGAACGACCCATTGTTCAGGGAACCGGTCCTGAAGCCGGACCAGCATTTCGGCATAGCGGTCATCCGCACCGACGATGATTTTCTTGATCCCCGGAAAATCCCGGTCGATCTGCCTGATGGTTTCGAAAAACCGGTCAGGGCGATCAATTTCCGGCTGGACATAGTTTTTCAGGATCTTGGAATTCTCTATGGGCCCGATGATCATTGGGCTGATCACATTTGTCTTAACCCCGTATGCTTCATAAAACGCTCGCGCCAGGCTGTATGCACCGCGATTACCTCCGACGACAACAGGGACAAATTGGATGGTTGATTCGGTTTTGCTCATTTGCTGCTCCCCTCGCACCGGTATTCTCTTTTATTTCCTGCCGGCACACTATATTCCACACCAGCATAAGAAAGCGATTTCATTTAGTCAATACTTTCTACAACTTTAGACATAATTCGATGATCCTGTTGACGGGACCACTGTCAAAAGCTAGATTTAATGAAGCAGAATGGAAGAAAAAGACTCATTCGCCAATTAATCAAAAGGGGAGCCAACATGAATCTGAATATGGTTACTTCACCGAGGGAAACGGTCTACTTTATCCTCTCGGTCATCGTCAGCGTTTTGATCTACCTGGCCGCCGCGGTGTCCATCATCGGCATTGGCATCGCGCTGGTCGTGTTCGCGTTCGTCCTGTTTACAAATTCGATCATGCTCGGTTCAGTCCGGGGCAACGGCGTCCGCCTGTCAGAACGGCAGTTTTCAGATGTGTATGGACGGGCAGCGGAACTGTCCGCCAAGATGGGGCTCCGCACCGTGCCGGACATCTTCCTTGTGCAGTCAGAAGGCGCGCTCAACGCCTTTGCGACACGTTTTTTCGGGAGGAATATGATCGTCCTGTACTCCGAGGTGTTTGATCTGGCACGCGAGCAGGGCGAGAAAGAACTTGATTTCATCATTGCCCATGAGCTGGCCCATATCCGCCGGCGGCATATCTGGAAAAACCTGCTCATCATGCCGGCGCGCTTTATCCCGTTCCTATCCCAGGCGTACAGCCGGTCCTGCGAGTATTCCTGCGACCGGGAAGCCGCCTTGGTCACCGGTGACGGCGTGGCGGCCAAGCGTGCACTCACTTTGCTCGGTGCCGGCAAGGGCGTCTACCGGGAAGTCCACGAGACCGTCTGGCTTGAGCAGATCCATTCTGAATCAAACGGGGCCGTCTGGCTGAGCGAAATCCTATCTTCGCATCCGAACTTGCCGAAACGTGTACAGGCGGTCGGCCATTTCATGCAGGTCGAGGGCACGCCCCACTACCGGCAGAACAACGGACGGATTGCGCTCTGGGCCTCAGGCCTGGCTGCGGCAGCGGCAGCGGCCTATGTCGGCATCATCGTTACCTTTGCCGGTGGCGGCCTGGTTTATGGCAATCTGATGCCGGCTGCTTTCTCCGAACAGGAGGCGTTTTACGAAGAGGTCGATCTGCCCCCCCTTTCTGATGCCGTCTCTGAGTACGATGATGACCGGCTCAGGAGCCTGATCGAGGACGGAGCGGATCTTGAAGATACCGACGAAGAAGGGACGACCGCGCTTCACTATGCCGCCTATGCAGGCAATGCTTCGGCAGCCGCCATCCTCATTGACGCGGGGGCCGACCCGAATGCCAGCGACATTCATGGCACTCCCCTCACCACCGCGGTTGATTTCGAGTATTATGACATCGCGCTTCTCCTTTATGAGGCCGGAGCCGATCCGTATGCCGAAAGCGTAGAAGGCATCAATGCCCTTGATTCCCTCGGAGTCACGACGCCCGGGGAGTTCGAACAGGAACTGAAAGGCAAGCGATGAACAGGACAGTCACACCCCGGAATCACGCCAAGTGCGTGCAACCGGGGTGTTTTATATCCCTTTGCCATCACCTGGGTTCGAAAACAGCAGAAAGAGGCAGGTAAGAATAGAAAACATGATCACTATTAATTGTTAAGAGAATGAATTCGTCCATGAATTTCTCTATTTCAGTATAACTATCGTATTCTGAATAACCCTTCTATTCTTGATTAATAACTGGAATAAATTATTTTTGACAATTGAAAATGCCGGGAGTAGTATAATATGGTCTACAATTAAGGAGGTAGCACAATATGTCGCGTCTATCGCACCGTGAAATAGTCGAGAGTGTCCCTCAAAAAGGGTTCTTCGGCCACCCGAAAGGGCTGTTCACTCTGTTCTTCACGGAATTTTGGGAACGCTTTTCTTACTATGGGATGCGGGCCATCCTTGTCTTCTATATGTACTACGAAGTGTCGGAGGGCGGCCTTGGCATGAGCGAACCGCTCGCCCTTTCGATCATGTCGATCTACGGCTCGCTCGTCTATATGTCCGGGATCATCGGCGGCTGGCTTGCCGACCGGGTCTTCGGCACATCGAAAGCCGTCTTCTACGGCGGGATCCTCATCATGTTCGGCCATATCGCCCTGGCCATTCCGGGCAGTGTCGCCCTGTTCTTCGTCTCGATGGTGCTGATCGTCATCGGTACGGGACTGCTTAAGCCGAACGTATCGAGCGCAGTGGGAGAGATTTATCCTAAAGATGACCACCGTCTGGATGCCGGGTTCTCCATCTTCTACATGGGAATCAACCTCGGCGGTTTCATTGCACCGCTGATCGTCGGTGAACTCATGAAAACGAGCTTCCATCTTGGTTTCGCTGCCGCTGCTGTCGGGATGTTCATCGGTCTTGTCACGTTCGTCATCACCAAGAAAAAGAACCTGGGCCTTGCCGGCACACAGGTTCCAAATCCGCTGTCACCCCAGGAAAAGAAAAACTGGACGAAATATACGGTCATCGGCCTGGTTGCCATCGCAGCGGTCCTGGCCGTAATGATTCCGCGGGGCTGGGTCACAATCGAAGGCGTCATCGCGCTTGTCGGTGTACTCGGGATCCTGATTCCGACCGTTTATTTCATCGTCATGTACCGCAGCCCGAAAACCACGCCAACGGAGCAGTCACGTCTGATTGCCTATATCCCGCTGTTCATCGCATCGGTCATGTTCTGGGCGATCGCCGAACAAGGCTCCACGATCCTTGCCCGATACGCGGACAAGCGGACCGACCTGAACGCGTTCGGATTTGAAATTTCGCCTGCCTGGTTCCAGTCGCTGAACCCGCTGTTCATCATCGTCCTTGCGCCGTTGTTCGCCTGGATGTGGACACGTCTCGGAGACCGGAACCCGTCGATTCCGCGGAAGTTCTCGTTCGGTCTTCTGTTTGCGGGCCTGTCGTTTCTCGTCATCCTGCTTCCGGGCATGCTCAGCGGAGAAGGCGCGCTGGTCAACCCGATGTGGCTTGTCCTGAGCTACTTCCTCGTTGTCCTCGGTGAGCTCTGCCTGTCGCCTGTCGGACTCGCGGCCACTACGCGCCTCGCGCCTGCGGCATTCTCCGCTCAGACAATGAGCCTCTGGTTCCTGTCGAACGCGGCGGCACAGGCGATCAACGCACAGATCGTCAAGCTCAACACGCCGGAAACCGAAAACCTGTACTTCGGGACCATCGGAGGACTGTCGATTGTCCTCGGGATCATCCTTTTCCTCGCGGCACCGAAGATCGTCAAGTTCATCAAAGAATAAGAACAAAAGCGCAGGCGCCCGTTCAGCAACGTACAAACTGGAGCCCTTCGCAATGAGATAAAGGAAACACGGCGAGGAACGAGCCGATGTTGACTGATCGCAGTGGAGAAGGGTGAAGTTTGCTAGTTGCTGGGCGCTGGAGCTGGCCGCGGACGCTATGTGAATAGCAGTATCCACAAAGTGACGTTTTATAATTTCCTAAGCAACACGCAAAAGACGCCCGCCATCATGGCCGGGCGTCTTTTGCTGTTATTTCAGAAGTGCGGAGAACGTATCGCCGTGCTCGAGGTCACCGTATTCAAATCCCCGGTTAAACCATTCCATCCGCTGCTCGGACGTTCCGTGGGTAAAGCTTTCCGGAACGACATATCCGCGGGACCGTCGCTGGATCGTATCATCCCCGATGGCGCTGGCCGCATTCATCGCTTCCTCGAAGTCGCCTTCCTCAAGATACCCTCTTTCCTGGGCATGCTTTGCCCAGACACCTGACAGGTAGTCGGCCTGAAGCTCCATGGCGACCGAATAGCGGTTGTACTCTTCCTCACTCACCTGCCGGCGGATCCGGTTCACTTCTTCGTTTACGCCGAGAAGCGTCTGGACATGGTGCCCGACTTCATGTGCGACAACATAGGCCATGGCAAAATCCCCCGGCGCATTAAACTGGTTTTTCAGTTCATTGTAAAAGCTCAGGTCGATATAGAGCTTGTGGTCGCCCGGACAATAAAACGGTCCGACTGCAGCACTGTTGAAGCCGCATGCTGACTGGACGCTTCCCGTATAAAGGACGAGTGTCGGCTCCTGATAGACCATGCCATTCTCCTCGAATATCTCGCCCCAGATCTCTTCTGTATCAGCAAGAACGACTCCGACGAAATCCGCCAGTTCCTCTTCCTCTGCCGTCTCCACATAGCCGGTGCCGCCTTGCTGCCCTCCCGAACCGGCCTGATCGGAGCCGCCTACGCCGAATAGCCCGTCGAGGCCGCCGCCAAACAGCAGGAACAGGATGATCCCGACAATTCCGAGCCCACCTCCGCCGATTGCGATCGGGCCACCGAAACCGCCCGCTCCGCCCCGTCCGCGGCGGTCCTCGATATTTGAACTTTGTCTCCTGCCTCTAGTCTTCATGCTGTTTCCTCCCCACACGATCGTGATGCAACCTGTATTGTTTGTCCTTTACCCAAAAACATTACGTTTCAGACGCAGGGAGGAGTTTCTGGGCATTGGCGCCAATGAGAAAAGGCCGCACGCCGGCGGCCTGTTATGTAATCGTGTTACCTTCCCTGTCCCCTTGTTTCCTCCAGCGCCTGCCTGAGCGAACCATAGGTAGAGATCATGCCGAAGTCGAGTCCGAGATGGATGGAAGTCTGCGCGATCTCCGGCCGGATACCGGTCACGGTGGAACGGATGCCGAGCAGTCCGAGGATTTGGGTTAGCTCATACATCTGCTGGGCAACCATCGTGTCGATGATCGTGACACCGGACAGGTCGATGAACAGGTGAGTGATATCCAGCTCCGAACACCGCTCCGGCACGACGGTTTTCAGGATCCGCGCCCGGTCGGTGTCGATATCGCCGATCAGCGGAAGGATGCCCCTCTCCCCGTCGATTTTGATCACAGGCGTACCCAGCTCCTGAATCAGCGACTGCTGTGCAATCAGCCGTTCTTCTGTTATTTCATGGTAGGTCACTGAGAACTCATGGAATAACTCATCAAACGCCTCATTCATTTCGCTTCCCCAGCGCAAGACATCCGCGCGCAGAACCTCATCATTATTCGCGCGGATAAAACGTTCGATAAATGACCAGTAGATGGTCCGGAACCTCATGACCGCATCGAACACTTCATGGATGGGCGTATTGCTCCGGATCCGGCTTTCCGCCACCAACTCGGCCCATTTCTTTTTCAATGCCTCAAAATGGCCTGACTGCCCGGACAGACGCGTTGCGATGGAACGGATCGTCAGCCGATTCTGTTTGCGGAGCATTCCGACCGCCTGATCATCGGCTGCGGATGAGTAGACCGAACCGATTTTTAAATCCCGTTTTGACAGCCATTCATCCGTCATCTTTTCCGCGTTTACCAGCAGATAGTCATACAGCTTCTCATTCACTGTCTTCATCAGAACACTTCCCCCTTCTCCGCTATACGTCTTATGTACCTATTCCACCAGTTTACCATTATTTGCTGATATTTCAGAGAATAAGGGTCGGTCCATCTGCGGTACCGAGAAGACAAAAATCCGGTATGCTCCCTGCATTGAAGCGTACCGGATGATATCAGCCTGATTTTCTGGATATACGGACCGTGTGATTATTGCCGTCCGGCCATCAGGTTGGCAAAATCGGATTTTACGGTGACTTTCAGATCCTGCACCCTCTTGCCCCGCTGGGCGGTAGGTTCCGCCGACAGCTCATCGCGGACAAGCTTTTCCAGCCGGTCCTGGACATTTCGGGCATGTTCGATCTCTTCCTGGACTTCAGCAGCCCCGAAGCGTTCGGTGACGGCTTCGTACCCTCCAAACAGCCGGTCCAGCGGCGTCTGGTCCAATTCCTGAACCACCGCGACGATGGCAATATGCTCGTCCTTCATGCGAAGCGTCATCGACCAGAAGAGATTGGCATCGGGCATCATATGAGGCGCATTCTCTTCCGTGCCGACCGAACCGCCGACCCCTACACTGAGCAGTGTCCCGACCGGTCCTGCGATGACCCCTGTAACTCCTCCGATGATGCCGCCGATGATCGACTCATCCGCTTCAGCTCCCGTATTAAAGGAGCGGCGCAGACTGATCATCCCCTGGTCTTTCTTGAAGATGCCGACTTGCGCAATCTGCGTCTCCCCATCTGCTTTCTGCATGTTTTCCAGCTTTGCCAGCGCGTCAAGCGCGGCCTGTTCCTCACTGAAATAACCCACAATGACATTTTCCAACGTGATGAACTCCTTTCGCCTGTAAAATCCTCTTATCTTTCTTGGTATTCCCGCTTCGCGCGGATTCAAGCCAACAGTTTTGACCTTCGGAGCAAAGCCGTTTAATCCGGGCCAGCCGGATAAACCTGTTCAAAAATGAACAAAAACACGAACATTAGACTGCAGAAATACTTAATTTCATGCTTTTCATGTTGAAAACCCTTTCAGAACTTTAAGCGATTGATTAATAAACATACAAAACACGAATGATGGGTTGACATCCATTTTTAGCGTGTTATGATAGTCACAACTTAAGAAATCGTCTAACAATTTCGAGGGAGACATGCGTCAGGGATATAGGGATTCCCAGAGAGCCGGTGGTTGGTGCAAACCGGCAATCCCCCCCGGGCGTTCCGCTCCTGATGTTGGCGGGCTGAACCGAGTATGCCCGTCCGGCCGTGGCCGTTATCCATGTCAATGAAGGCTGCCGGATCCCGGCGGCGAAAAAGGGTGGCACCGCGTGGCTAAAAGCCGTTCGCCCCTTGCAGAAACTGCAGGGGACGAATGGCTTTTTTCATTTCATTTTGATCTGGACGAGGAGGAAACAGACATGCTGAAAGACCAACAGTATCTACGTATTCCAGGACCGACACCGGTACCGCCGAGCGTACAGCGCGCCATGGCGCAGCCGATGGTCGGCCACCGCGCAAGCGAAACCGCCGAACTGATCCGGCGCATCCGCCCGGGACTCAAAAAGGTATTCGGAACTGAACAGGACGTCATGATTTTTGCGGGGAGCGGAACATCCGGCCTTGAAGCCGCAGTTGTCAATACGGTCGGCGAAGGCGATGAAGTCATCGTTGCCGTTACCGGGGCGTTCGGAAGGCGGTTCGTCAAGATCCTCGATGCTTACGGGGTGACCGTCCATGAGATTGAAACGGAATGGGGACAATCGGTCTCGCCGGAAGAGATCCGTGGAGCCCTCAGGAAGAACCCGGAAACCAAAGCGGTCTTCGCCACATTCTGCGAGACATCGACCGGCGTCCTGAACCCGGTCGCCGAACTGGCACAGGCGGTCCGCGATGAGTCGGATGCATTGTTTATCGTCGACGGTGTCTCCTGCATCGGTGGCGTCGAATCGAAAATGGATGAATGGGGCATCGACATTCTCGTCACCGGCTCCCAGAAAGCGATGATGCTCCCCGGCGGCCTCATGTTCGCCGCCTGCAGCGACCGCGCATGGAAGGTGATCGAGGAAAACACGCGCCGCGGATTTTACCTCGACTTCACGAAGTACCGCGACAACCTGAAAAAGGACTCGACGCCGTTCACGCCCGCCACTTCCCTCCTCTATGGCCTCGAGCAGGCGATCCGGCTGATCGAGGAAGAAGGATTCGGGGAAGTCATTTCCCGGCACGAACTGATGAAAGACATGACCCGCGCCGCGTTCAAGGCACTCGGCATCCCGCTTCTTGCCAATGACGAAGACGCCTCCCCGACCGTCACGGCGGTCCGGCCGGATGGCTTCGATGCCGCCAAGCTGCGCAAAGTGCTCAAGGAAGAGTTTAACCTGATTGTCGCCGGCGGCCAGGAACACCTGAAAGACGCCATCTTCCGGATCGGCCATATGGGCTACGCCTCTCCCGGTGATGTGCTCCAGACGCTCGCAATGATTGAAATCGGCATCCGTAAGGCCGGCCAGGAGATTGAACTCGGCAAAGGCGTTGCCGCCGCTCAGCAGATTTACCTAGGGAAAGGGGATCCTCAATAATGAATACAACGATCGAAAAAACCGCATTGAAAAACGCCGTCATCCTCATCAGCGACCCGCTCAGCGAAGAAGGGCTTCAGCCGCTCCGTGAAGCGGAAGGCGTCGAGCTCAAGATCCGGACCGGCATGACACCCGAGGAGCTTCTTGCTGCAGTGAAAGACGCGGATGCTCTCCTAGTCCGCAGCCAGACCCAGGTGACCCGCGAAGTGATCGAAGCGGCAGACAACCTGAAGATCATCGGGCGAGCAGGTGTCGGTGTCGACAATATCGACCTGGAAGCAGCGACCGAGCGCGGCATCATCGTCGTGAATGCGCCGGACGGCAACACCAACTCCGCCGCAGAGCACACGATCGCCATGATGACCGCCCTTGCACGCAACATCCCCCAGGCCTTTGTCTCGCTGAAGGAAGGAAAATGGGACCGGAAAAAGTTTGTCGGTGTCGAGCTGAAAGAAAAGACGCTCGGTATCGTCGGCCTCGGCCGCATCGGCGCGGAAGTCGCACGCCGGGCCAAGGGACAGCGCATGTCGGTCATCGCCTATGACCCGTTCCTGACCGAGGAACGCGCCAAGGAAATGGGCATTGCCGTCGGCACGCTTGATGAAGTCGTGGCTGCGGCCGACTTTATCACCGTCCATACGCCGCTCATGAAGGAAACCCGCCATCTCATCAATGCGGACCGTTTCGCCAAGATGAAAGACGGCGTGCGCATCATCAACTGCGCGCGGGGCGGCATCATCAACGAAGACGATCTTTATGATGCGATCGAATCAGGCAAGGTCGCCGGCGCCGCACTTGACGTTTTCGAAACCGAGCCGTTCGTCGGCCACCGGCTGCTCGACCTGCCGCAGGTCATCGCCACGCCACACCTCGGCGCGAGCACGATCGAGGCGCAGGAAAGCGTCGCAATCGATGTCGGCCGCGATGTTGTACGTTTCTTCGGCGGCAATCCTGTGCGCAACCCGGTCAACATGCCGTCCGTGTCGCGTGAAGTCCTGGCCAAGATCGGGCCGTTCTTCGATCTGGCCGAAGATCTCGGCGCCTTTATTTCCCATCTGGCCGACAAGCCGCTGACCGAGGTGAACATCCGCTATGCCGGTGACCTGGCCGAGTTCGATGTCCGGCCGCTCACGCGCAATGCGCTAAAAGGGATCCTGAAGCGCAATCTCGGCACGCATGTGAACGACGTCAATGCCAAGTTCCTCGCCGATTCGATCGGCATCGGGGTCTCCGAGCACAAGACGACCCAGTCGAAGGGCTTCCAGCACCTGATCACCGTAGAAGTGAAGGCCGGCGATGAGACCCACAGCGTGTCCGGCACCTTGCTGAACGGTCTTGGAGAGCGCATCGTCAAGGTCGATGACTATGTCGTCGACGTCGTCCCGGCCGGCCACCTGCTCCTCATCAAGCACAAGGACCAGCCGGGTGCGATCGGCCGCGTCGGCACACTCCTTGCGGAAGAAAACATCAACATCGCCACCATGCAGGTCGGCCGTTCCGCTGCAGGCGGAGACGCGATCATGATGATCACCGTCGACAATGAAGTGAAGCCTGAAGAAGTCAGCCGCCTCCTTGAGATTGAAGACATCCATGCAGTCCGGACGATTGACCTTTAATAGTAGGAAAAGAAGGCTCCCGCGCAGGCGGGAGCCTTCTATGTTTAGACAAATCTCTTCCGAAGTCATGTCTTTGGAAGAGATTTTTATATCGTATAGTTCTCTATTAATTCTTTTATAGTAAGTAAGCAGCTGATTTCCGTTACGGGTGGACGCTTTCCGCGGGGAAGGCATCAAGCCCCTTGCAGGGTCTCCCGCACTTCCATTTCCGCAGGAGTCGCCACCCTTCACTCCAATCAACAACTAAACAGAATGAGACGAAGAATCAAAAGTCTACAGCTTGAGACTTGCCGCCCAAGCGGAAGCACAATTGTTTAATAAGAAGGGGCTGTCCAAAAACCTGAATTCAGCCCGCCATATAGCAAACGGCACGGACGCCGGAAGACTCCTCGAAAATGCTTCGCATTTCCTTCGTGCGAGGCGGTTTCGAGGAGGTTTTTCTGTCCTGCGGGAAAAGCCGGGCTGTCGAGACCCGCTTCACGCGGGGCTCGGCGCCGGCCCGCGGTAAGCGACCACTTTTGCGACCAAAAGCGAAAGCGTTGGTCAGCAGAGTCCGTGCCGTTTGCTTATTCACATTAATACTTACTTTCCGGACAGCCCCTTGCTGTTCATCTGTTTGCATCACTGATCACTTCGGCCAGTTTGCCGAGGTGGTCGATTTCGTAGGTCGGCTTCACTTCCGGATGCGGTTCGGTGCCTTCGCGATTCAGCCAGACGGAGCGGATGCCGGCACGGTTGGCACCGAGGATATCGGTCATCAGGTTGTCGCCGACCATGAGCGCCTCTTCAGGCCGAGTGTCCGATTTCTCGAGAACATGACGGAAAATCGAGGCATCCGGTTTTCCGCGCCCGAAGTCGCCCGAGATGACGATAAGATCGAAGTACTGCGAGATTTCCGGCGTGATCGTCAGTTTCTCGTTCTGCAGGCTAGGCGCACCGTTTGTGAGGAGCACGAGCCGGTGGTCCTTTTTCAGGGCTTCCAGCACCTCGAACGATTCATCAAAGACAAACGGTGCTTTGCGGCGTTCTGAGATGAACTTCGCGACCAGCTCATTCGCCAGTTCGTAATCCTCCACGCCGACTTTCTTCAGCCCCTTTGTCCAGGCGTCCTTCTGGTAAGTGCGGATGATGTCGCGCATCCGCCTGAAATCATCGCCCTCATCCTCGAAAGAACCCCAAAGCCCCTCGAACGGATTGATGCCGATCATTTGGGTGAACTCATATGTATCGTACGAAGCGTAAAGCTCGCGTGCCGATTCGCGCACCTTTTCTTCCAGCTGTTTCGGATCGACTTTGGTCTTTTCCGCGGCAAATTCGCATGTTCGGTCGAATGCCGTCTGGATGCTTTTCTTGTCCCACAGAATGGTATCATCCAAGTCGAAAATAATTGTCCGGATCATGGGATCGGCCTCCTCTCAACTGTTCTCTATTATATCGGATTTCACGCACAACTGCCCGAAATGTTGGAATGTTCCGCCCCACCCCCCATCAGCTTCCGCAGATTGCAGTTCATGTGTCTGATCACTTGCACCTCTTCGGTCTATCAATTGTTGGGAAACCACAATTTATGAATCATTCCTTCCGGTCCCTTGGAACCATTTTTATCCTTCTCATCATTTCCTCATGATTCTCTCAGGAGATTTTCCCTTTCGGCGGATAAAGTGGCGATAACACATAAACGAACCGGGAGGAATCGAAATGAATATGAAAATAGTAATGGTGCCATCAGGTTTCAAAGAGTGCCTTCATGCAGAAGAAGTGGCAGAGGCGATGGCGAGAGGTGCACGGAGGCTCGGAGGCAAGATTCAGGTGGAAATGCTGCCGATGATCGACGGCGGCGAGGGGTTCGCGAAGGCGATTACCAAGCTGAAAGACGGAGAACTGCTTCAGTTGGAAGTTACCGGGCCTGTCGGGGAACCCTTGATGAGCCACTACGGACTCTTCATTGAACAGGGCATCAAGACCGCTGTGATCGAGATGGCCGCGGTGGCCGGACTTTCTCTCGTCCCCCGTGACATGAGGAATCCGCTGCGGACGACAACCTATGGAGTCGGGGAACTGATCCGCTCCGCCCTTGATGAAGGTGCGGAACGCATTCTGATCGGATGCGGGGATTCCGGCACGTCAGATGGCGGCGCAGGGATGGCCCAGGCGCTAGGCGTCCGTTTTCTCGATCACCGTGGATTGCCTGTGCCCGTCTGCGGAGGCGGAGATCTGTTGCAGGCGGAGCGGATTGATGTTTCCGGCATCGATCCGCGTCTCGGGACAGTCAAAATCGATGTCGCCTGCAATCACCGGAACATCCTTTGCGGCGGCCGCGGCGTCGCCCGCGTGTTCGGCCCGCAAAAGGGTGCGACACCCGAGCAGGTGGAGCAGCTGGCCGCGGCACTTGAGCACTATGGCGCACTGATCCGGGATGCAACCGGCAAAGACATCCGTTTCCAGCCGGGAAGCGGCGCATCCGGCGGACTCGGTGCAGGCCTTGCCGCCTTCACCGGCGCCCGGCTGCATTCCCGCTTTGACATCATCCGCGATTACATCAATATGGAGCAGGTCATCTCCGATGCGGACCTTGTCATCACGGCCGAAGGAAGCCTCGATTTCCAGACGCCTGACGGAAAGATTCCTGCAGAGGTCGCCCGGATCGCCAAACAGCATCACATCCCCGTCGTCGCCATCGCCGGCACGATCGGCAAAGGGGCAAACCTGAACTATGGTGCCGGGATCGATGCGTATATGAGCATTATCCAAAAACCCGCAACCTTGGAGAAATCGATCCGGAAAGCGCCGAAATGGATAGAAGACACGACGGAAAGCGTGCTCCGGCAGGTTTCCATCGGCCTGGCCATCGCGGAACGCAGCAGGACGGAACCAGGGACTGTTGCGCAATGACGACACGTGCGGAACTTCACCGCAGGCAAAGTCTGCGGGCAGTGCGGTTGCTGGACCAAGTCCCGAGGCCTGTACTTGCGGTTGCCGGGCTGCACCTTCTTTATGCCATGCTGATTGTGCCCGCAGGAAGCCTCGGGTACGATGCAAAAGTCTCCCTGTTTGCATTTCTGTCCGCCATGACTCTTTGGGCAGGAACCCGCCTCCCTGCCGGCTATGTCGCCCTCACACTCGTCCTGTTCATCATCCTGATGAAAGCGGGCGAACCGGAATTGCTTTACCAATCGATGGCCGAGCCTGTTGTCTGGCTCATGATCGGCGCCTTTGTCATCGGTGAAGCCTTTACCCGTTCGGGGCTTGCGGACCGGATGACACATGCGGCACTTCGCCGTTTCGGGAAAAAAGGGAGCCTGGTGAACGCGCTGACCGGCCTGCTGTTCGCCACTTCCTTTTTCATCCCGTCCACTTCCGGACGGGCGGCGCTGGCCAGGCCCGTACTCAACCGGCTCGGCAGCCGTTTTTCTGCACGGGAACGGCAGGTGCTTTCCGTTCTCGCGCCCGCTGTTATCCTGATGAGCACATCCGCGACACTTCTCGGAGCGGGTTCCCACCTGATCGGGATCGGGCTGCTCGAGACTGCGGCCGGCCAGTCGATTTCATTTGTCCGCTGGCTTATCTGGGGGGTTCCGTTCGCCGCGGCGGCGACATGGATCACTGTACTGGCCATCCGGCTGACGATGTGGCCGAAAGCGGAAACGAAGACAATCGTCCGGGAGGAAGACCCGGAAGCAGCCCCGATCCCGGAAACCATGAGCCCTCCGGAAAAAAGGACGCTGGTCCTCATTTCACTAATGCTGATCGGCTGGATGACGGACGGCCTTCATGGCTACGGGATTGCGTTCGTGACGATGGCAGGAGCCGCAGTGGCAATGGTACCCCGGTATGGAATCCTCACCTTTAAAGAGGGCATCCGGTCGGTATCCTGGAACCTGATTCTCTTTGTGGCTGCCGCAACGGCGCTTGGAACGGCCCTGATTGACACGGGAGTCGTCAAGGTGGCCGAAGAGAAGCTTTCCGGACTGCTTCTGGCTGCCGGGCAGGCCCCTGAGTGGCTGCTTGTCCTCGCGCTTGCCGCGGTTACGGTAACAAGCCATCTCTACATCACGTCGCATACGACCCGTGCCGTGGTGCTGGTGCCGACACTGATCCTGACCGCCCGCAGCATCGGTGCCGATCCTGCCGCGGCCGTGTTCCTGGGGCTTGTCGGGATGAATTATTGCCTGACGATGCCCGTCAGTTCCAAGGCTCTGCTCCTGTTTTATGAGGAAGGAGATCACTCCTTCAGCGCCAAAGACCTTGCAAAGCTCAGCAGCCTCCTTGCCCCGGCCTATATCGCACTCATGGTGCTGTTCTACTTCACCTACTGGAAGTGGACGGGGCTGGGATTGTAACAACCATGAAAAAAGCATGCGCCCGGAGTCCGGCTGCATGCTTTTTTATTGGCGGGTGGAGTGAACATACACTTTCCGGCTGCGAACATACACCAGACCGCCCCCAACACCTGGAATTTTCAAATCTTTCTGTGTTCTATTCCAAACTATGCTACGATGGGGATAGTCACAATGCCAGGTTCAGGAGGGATGCACCATCAAAAGAATGGATCCGGAGACACAGATCACACTCCTTGAAGCGATGCTGGACGGCAGCCGGACAGCCGCGCTATTCACCGATCCTTCACAGGAAGACCATCCGATCATCTATGCCAATCATACTTTTGAGAAGCTTACCGGGTATACACTTGAAGAAACCATCGGCCACAACTGCAGGTTCCTTCAGGGCGAAGAGACCGACCCGAAAGATGTGAAGAAAATGCGCGATGCAATCGCACAGGAATCCGCCGTCACCGTCACCTTGAAAAACTATAAAAAAGACGGCACTCCCTTCTGGAACCGCGTACATATCGAGCCGGTCCGTGCCGGCGGCCGTCTTTTCTTCATCGGCACCCAGACCGACGTCACTGTGGAAGTGAATCAGCGAAAACGGCTGGAAGAAAAGGAACGAGAGATTGAACGCCTTTCACTGCCGGTCCTGGAGATCGATGACGGAATCGCGGCCATTTCCCTGAACGGGGAGATGAGCGTCGAACGCTATCGCCGCCTGACGGTCAAACTGAGCGAATACGTTCAGGCGCATCATTCCCACTCGGTCATCATCGATATTTCGGGACTCTACTGGGATGAGGACACACCGGTGTTTGACCTGCTTCACATCCAGGATGTCCTGAGACTGATGGGTTGCCGGCTGCTCGTTACCGGCATCACTCCCAAGGCGGCACGTGACATTGCTGCCGAAGTGGCTACAGGCAGTTCGCTAACTGCCTTTACTTCATTTAAACAGGCGGTGGAAACAGCCAAGAGTGCCGGCGCTTTTCCCTGACCCATGCACATGAAAAGCCCCTTCCCGGCAGAACATTGTCTGCAGGAAGGGGCTTCTTATCAATTATTGGTTGACCGCTTGTTTTTCGCGGACTGTCTTGAGAGCGCCTGCCCATGCATTCACTTCGTCAAGCATTGCTGTGACGTTTGTGAGGTGCAGTTCAGCCGGCTTGAACTCGGAGAAGTTCTCGAAGTCCGTGAACAGGGAAAGTGTAGGGTGCGTGCGCACGTCTGCAACTTTCAGTTCGCCGAGGATGCCGCGGAGGTGTTCCGCTGCACGCGCGCCGCCTGTGGAACCGTAGCTGACGATTCCTGCCGCTTTGTCGTTCCATGCTTCGCGCGCGAAGTCGATTGCGTTCTTCAGAGCGCCGGAGATGCTGTGGTTATATTCCTGAACGACGAAGACGAAGCCATCGAGGCTTGCGAGCTTTTCGTTCCATTTCGCGATTCCCGGTTCCGAACCGTCGGTTGTGCCGAGGAACGGAAGCTGGTAGTCAGCGATGTCGACGATTTCGTAGTTGGCGTCACCGCGGCCGTCCGCGATGCCCTTGACCCATTGTCCGACCTGCGGGCTTACGCGGCCTTCGCGTGTCGAACCGAGGATAATACCGATGTTAAGCTTTTCTGCCATGTTGATTGGCCTCCTTGTTGTTGGTTACTTTACGTTACTTACTATACATCGGTTCTATCTCGAAATCAAGACTTTAAACTCATTATTTTTCTGCATGAATCATTCACTGTTTTTTGCTAGGATCATAACAGCCCAGTTGATGGAGGAGATAATCATGACAGACGAATTGATCACCCGTTTTGCAACCGTTCCGACGACGGCAGTTTCCGATGCGACCGGCGGCATGAACAATATGGACCCTGCTCTCAAGCCGCTCCGTGAGGAATACCGGATTGCCGGACGCGCCGTCACGGTGAAGCTTCCTGCAGGCGACAATCCCGCAATGCTCAGGGCGATGCGGACGGCAAGCCCCGGGGACGTGCTGGTCGTCGATGCAAAAGGTGACCTGACAAAGGCGGTGGCCGGGGATTTCGTTGTCGGCATGATGCAGACACTCGGCCTAGCGGGACTGGTCGTGGACGGAGCCATCCGCGATGTCCGCGATATCAAGGCACTCGGATTTCCCGTTTTTGTACGGGGAACGACCGTTGCGGCAAGCAGTAAAACGGGTGCCGGTGAAGTGAATGTTCCGGTTTCTTGCGGTGGAGTGACCGTGCGTCCCGGGGATCTTGTCATCGGTGACGCGGACGGTGTGACCGTCGTTCCGCGCGAGCAGGAACAGGAGGTTCTCCAGGGAGCCCTCTCCAAACTGGAAAAGGACGAAGAACGTGAACGGGAAGTCACGGGTGATATCGATGCGGTCCGGCGCTACCTGGACAAGGTGGCCAATAAATAAAGAAGCTGTGCGGCATTTGGTCCGCACAGCTTTTATTTTGCTCTGAATCCTTCTTTATATGCGACGAAAGGATTTAGGCGAAAAAGCATCGTTTATCCTTTATAAGGGTTTTCTCCGGTTTCCAATAATGCCTTCAATCCACGAAACATCAGATCCCAGCCTTGCTCTGTACTGTCATGGTATTCCTGCAGGGCCTTTTCGATTTCAGACTCTCCCCACCCTTTTTCATGGGGGACGGTAATGTTTTGCGTAAAGGTCATCTCCGTGCCGGCGGGAACATCATCAAGTCTGATGATCAATTCGTCGGCCGCATCGCTGAATTGCGGCATTTCGAACGTCATGACAATCCGGTTCGGACGGTCGAGTTCCAGGTACTTGCCGATTGCCCTGTAGTCTTTTCCCTCACGGCGGTCGACGATTTCCCAGCTTCCGCCGACTTCCGGCTGATTCACAGCAACCTGATTGGTGTTTTCCGCAGTGAACAGCCACTTACTGAAGATATCCGGCACCAGCCATGCCTCATAAACCTTCTCCGGCTGACTGGCAAACGTGCGGTTCATGATAAGGGGAATCATTGAACTGTCGGCCATTATATCCTCCTCCGGTCAATTGATTCATTTATTGTACAGCAATAGGATGCCCCGAGTCACCGGCCAGCAGACACACTGTGGACGAACCCTGAACTTTCATGTCATGGCCTTGATAAATTGTAGCTTTCGACGAACTCTACGAACTTCCTTACCGCCTTCAGATCCATCGACTTTTCCTGACAGAACATCCAAGAGCCCCGAGTGATCCGTTTCCCGTCCCGGTCTTTCAGCTCAGTCTTATGGATATCCTCCATGTTGCGGACCACAAGGCTCGTGACGATCGAGTAGCCAAGGCCGTTCCTGATCATTTCCCTGCAGCTTTCCGCCTTGTCCAGGACCATCGATATCCTCGGAACATCAATGAAGTTTTCGTCCCACCATTTCCTGATCATCCCATCCAGCTTGGCATCTTTTTGATAATCAATCCTCGGGGCGGCAGGCAATTCCGGAAGCGGGATCGGCTTTTCCGAAGCGATACAGAGCGTTTCTTCGAAGAGCAGATGTTTCCTTCCGCGCCACTGGTAATCACCCCTGATAAAGCTGACATGCACCTCATCGTTCCGGAGCCGTTCGTACATGTCCCTGCTCCATCCGGTCGTAATCTGGAAATCCACTTCCGGATACGTTTCCTTGAAGGCTCCGATGACATCGAAAATCATGAAGCTCGTCAGGAAATTGGACACGGCGATTTTAATTGTTCCCCTGACTTCTTCCTCCATGTTCCACAGCGTGTCCTTCATCACCTCAACCTCTTTCAGGATGGCTCTTGCACTTTGGGCAAGGTACTCCCCTTCCGGAGTAAAGTGAATTCCCTTTTTGCCCCGGTAGACGATCCGCACGTCAAAATCGGCTTCCATCTGCTTGAGCCGTTTGGTGATCGTCGACTGGGACAGCTGCATGTTTTCTGCGGCCTTCGTGATCGTCAGATGCCTGGACAGCTGGTCAAGAATTTTCCAATCCTGATTGTTCATCGCTTCTCCTCTCAAAAGATCAGTTTGGACACGTAGACGGCCAGTGTGACGGTCAGGGCGCTGAGCGCCGTCGTTACAAGGACAATCTGCCCGCCCATTTCGGGATAATTATTGTATTCCAGAGCGAATTGGGCGCTGTTCCTGGAGGACGGGAATGAGCTGGCGATAAAGAGAGCCTGTGCCACAATGCCGTCCAAACCCAGCAGAAAGATGATGCAAAGCGATACGGCCGGGCCCATCAATAGCCTGCCGATACAGCTGGCAATGATCACTTTATTGATCTTCCCGATTTTGATGAAGGCGACCTGCGCGCCCAGGGCCAGGAGTGCAATCGCAAGAAACGCATCCGCTGACCGTTCAACCGGCTCCATGATAAAGAACGGCAGCCTGATATCCAGGCTTTTCAGCACCAGTCCGAGAAGCAATGCATACAGCACCGGCATCTTCAGGAATTCGCGGATCGCCTTTGTCCCGCCGTGCCGGGCAGACAGCGAATTGTAAAGCCCATATGTATAGGTGATGAGGTTCTGGATGATCATCACGATCACCTGCACCGCGACTCCGACCGGCTGGGCCTGGAAAACCAGCTGGCTTACAGGAACACCATAATTGCCGGAGTTCATCAAAACCACGCTGTTCTTGAACGTCGCGTCCATGCCCCTGTTCAGTTTCAGAAGCCGTGACAGGCCTGAGGAAATTCCGGCCATGACTGCCGCAGCAAGCAGCTGGACAATGACGATGATAAAGAACATATCCCCTGTCATCTGGCTGTCATAGACATTGATGAACGCCACGACCGGGAGAAAATAGTAGGTCAGCAGCTTTGACAGTGTCGAGAGATTCAAGTTGAATATCCTGTGCATCATGGCACCCGCCCCGATCAGGACAAAGACGGGTGCGATGACTTTCAGGAGAATGGTGGATAAAATCTCCATGCGGAAAACCCCAGTTCATTCTAGTATCCTTGCTTCTGCTGATCCTCATGCTCTGTTTTCATGAAGTTGATGAACGCGCCGACCAATCTGATTTCCCGGAACTCCTCCGGATAATACAAATAAATGCCGGAGGAAATCGGCAGGCCGTCCCGGCCGGTAATTTCATGCCGGTACAGCCGGTCGCTGTCACCGATGATCATCTCCGGCAAAATGGCGTAGCCGACACCGCTCTTCACCAATTCCTTGGCTGTATCGGCTTTATCGACATGAAAGCCCGTTTTGGGAGGCCTGCAGAAATTCTCCTCCCACCACTGCTCCGCCAGTTTCTCGGAATGATGCTCCGTCTGGTATTCGATTCTTGTTAGATCCGGCAGCTCGTCTTTTCGAATCTCTCTTTTTGAGACGGCAACTAGCGGGTCATTCATCAGACGTTCTGCCTGATGCACCCAGTTGAAGTCGCCGTTCACGATCCCGACATGCACCTGCCTGTTATTCACCATTCCGATGATTTCTCTGCTCCACCCGGCATGCACCTGATAATCAATCTGCGGATACTGCCGGCGCAACCGGTTCAGCAGATGCGGCAGGTGATTCCTTGAAAAATGGTTGGACACCCCGATTTTCAGCGTGCCGGCCACCTCTGTTTTCATCCGCATGACGTTTTTCCGGATCTGGGCAAAGCGGTCAAGCATCCGGTCTGCCTGCCCGGCCAGATACTCTCCCTGCGGAGTGAAGCTGACGCCCCTCCTGCCGCGCCGGACAATCTCGGTGCCGAACGTCTCTTCAATCTGCCTGAGCCGCTTGGTCAGGTAAGGCTGTGAGAGATAAAGCTCTTCTGCTGCCCTTGTTATATTGCGATGGGCAAACAGCGTCTTCAGAATCTGCCAATCCCGCTCTTCCATTCCGCTCCCTCCCGGTCCTTCTAGCTTTTTCATTATAATCTTTGCAGTGACATAATCAAAATGCGCTTTATTCATTGATCAACATGAAAATGAGGAATACCTCAACGAAAAACGCCCGACCCGGCAGGCTGCCGGATCGGGCGAACATGATGAAATGATTTAGGTGAAGTCCCTTGGAATCTCCGCTTCCCATGTTTTGTCGAATACTTCCTGATCGCCTTCGTAGGCGGTCAGGCGGTTCGTCAGGTAATAGTTTTTCTCGTCCGCGGTCATGACGCTCTTCGTGACCAGATGGGTCTGCCAGTCTCCCCGGCCGACGTCCAGCGTCCAGTCGCATTCGACTTTGGCGCTGAGCGGCTCCCCGCCTCTGACGGTATAGACGTTGCGGTTCGTGCTGCCGTATTCCAGGCCGTTGACATGCAGGCGGCGGGCACCTTCATCGGAGAAGTCATCGAGCGTCCAGACATCCGTCACGACATCATGTTTGATTTCGCGCGTCCGACCGGCCTCCCGCAGGATGTCTTTCGTCAGGACCGGAGCGGTTTCGGCTGGAGCGAATGGCTTCAGCTCCGCATCAATTTCCTTTTCCCCGCGAATCGGCAAGGATAGGTATGTGTTCTCGGAAGGATAGACGGTGAGTGTCGCTTCTTCCGGCGATGGCCATGCATGCGGCCAGTAGTTCGGCGAGATGGCGAGCTGCCACTGGTGCCCCTTGGCAAGCGTGTAGCCGATGACATCCATCTTCACGTCAACCGTGTACGTCTTGCCCGGCTCGAGCGGTTCAGGGAATTCATCGCTGTCACGATGGGACAGGTTCAGCATCCCCCATGTCACCCGTGTGGAAGAACCATCCGGCGCGACATCGTTCAACCGGACCGCAATCAATGCATGCGGTTTATCCGAAGACAGTTCCACGCTGAAGGTCGGGTGACCCAGAATCGATGTCTCTTCCTCTACCGGTTCCGATTCGAAGACGACGGCATAGCCGTTCTCGTTCCGCTGGTCGGCCGGCAGATCTCCAGGCTGGCCGAACGGACAGTAGACTCCCGCGTGCAGCCCGTGCTGCTGGACACTTCCGACCTTGATGGCATCGCCGCCCGCAGGCTTTGCTGCGAGCTTGTTTTCACCCAGGAAAAAGCGCTGGTCCTTGATCGCAGCAGGCGGCCATTGTTTTTCTGCGACCCATTGTCCGGGACGGTAGTCATAGCTGGTCTGCGGCGGCACGCTGTCCTGAAGGTAAGCCCTGAGCATCGGCTCTTCCATGATGCCGGTATCCTCCCCCTTCAGCCACTGATTCCACCAGCGGAGACACTCCTGGAGGAAGCCGATCTGAGGACCGGGCACCGCCATCTCAGGATACTCATGCGCCCATGGCCCGATGAGGCCTTTGCGCGGGACATCCAGGTTTTCCAGCATTCTCGGGATGGCATTCGGGTAGCCATCCGCCCAGCCGCCGACCGCAAATACCGGGATCTCGATCGCCCGGTAGTCCTCATTTACGGAACCGTGTTTCCAGTAGGCGTCACGGCGCTGGTGACGGACCCATTCCTCGACGTACGGCGGCGTGTTCTCCATGCGGTTCAGCCACATCTCCCGCCATGCGTCTCCGACCACTTCCGGATCGGCAGGACGGGCGTTGTAGGCAAACATCGTCGAGGCCCACCAGAGCATGTCCGACGCCAGCATGGCGCCGCCTTTGTAATGGACATCATCCGCATAGCGGTCGTCGGTCGAGCAGATCGTGATGATCGTCTTTAGCTGTTTGGGACGGCGCGCGGCGACCTGCAGCCCGTTAAAGCCTCCCCACGACTTGCCGATCATGCCGACACTTCCGGTGGACCACGGCTGCTGTTCAATCCATTCCAGGATTTCCAGCGCGTCATCCTGCTCCTGCTTCAGATATTCGTCATACAGGATGCCGTCAGAATCCCCGGTGCCCCGAATATCGACCCGGATGCTTGCATAGCCATGTCCGGCAAAATAAGGGTGCCGCAGCGAGTCACGCAGTGCCGTGAACTCGTTTTTCCTGTAAGGCAGGTATTCGAGAATGGCCGGAACCGGATTTTCCTCAGCATCTTCCGGAAGCCAGATTTTGGCGGACAGCTTTGTCCCGTCCGACATCGGAATCCAAATATTGTTCAGTTCTTTTATTTTATGGGGAAATGAATCCCGAACAGATCGGTTTGTTTCTCGTACGTTAAATACCAACGGTTATTCCTCCTTGGAAGCCTGAGTGATTACAAACCCTGATTTTTTGGGGAAGTCCTTCTTGAGCCATCTGATCAACGAAACAATCAGCAGAAGGTAGAACAGGAAGATCGGAATCGACACCACGACTGCTGATGTCTGGACAACCCTCAGACCGCCGACGAGGAGCAATGAAATTCCCATTACCGCAAGCACGCCTCCCCAGATCATCCGGTGCCAGCGGGCCGGTTCCTGTCCCGGACGCATCTCTTTTGTCGCAATGGCGGCAAGAACATACGTCGCCGAGTCCAGTGAAGTCGACAGGAAAATGACGGCCAGGACAATGAAGAACGGCAGAACGATGGCGCTCAGCGGCAGTGAACTCAGAATCTCGACAACCGCAGCATCGCCGCCCTTTTCCGCCAGGATTCCGGACAGGTCCAGCTTGCCGGTCAATTCGGCATTCATCGAGTAGCCGCCAAAGACCATAAAGTAGATCCAGGCGCCGACCGACCCCCAGAGAAGCATGTGCATGATCAATTGGCGGATGGTCCGGCCCCTTGAGATCCGTGCCACAAACAGCCCCATGAACGGTGCCGTAGCCGCGAACCAGGCCCAATAAAAGACCGTCCACGCTTGAGGGAACCCGCCCTGCCCGATCGGGTCCGTATAAAAGCTCATCATGGCGAAATTCTGGATCATCATGCCGAAGCTGTTTGTGAAGTAGGTCAGGATAAACAGCGTAGGGCCCGCAAGCAGCACGAAGACCGCAAGTGCCAAAGCGAGATAGACGTTCAGGTCGCTCAGGCGGCGGATCCCTTTATGTAGGCCGAGATAGGCACTTGCCGAGTAAACGACCGTGATCAGGACAACCAGGACGGCATCCAGCATCAGTGACGGCTCCAGTCCGAACACACGGGCAACGACCTGCGAGACCATCGGCACACCAAGGCCGAGCGTCGTGCCCAGTCCGCCGATCAGGCTCCAGATCACGAGAATATCGATCACCTTGCCCAGCCAGCCGTCCGCGTATTTTCCGAGCGCGCCGCGCAGCGCGACGCTCATCTTCAGGGAAGGCTGCTTCCTGATGAAATAGGAATAGGCAATGACAACTGTCGGGAATGCGTACAAGGACCATGCGGAAATCCCCCAGTGGAACAGCGCGTAGGTCAGCGACCACTCGGCCGCCGCCTGGCTGCCGGGTTCATTTCCGAACGGGGGTCCGGAGTAGTAGTAGAGCGGCTCCACCATGGACCAATACATGATACTTGTCCCCATCCCCGCCGTGAACAGCATCGTGCCCCAGCTGAACGTCGAGAACTCCGGCTTTCCGTCACCGAGCCGAATCTTGCCAAAACGGCTGAACGCCAGCCAGATCAATAATACAAACAGGCCGATGGTGAGAAACTGCCAGGCCCAATCCATTTTAAATGTGATTCCGGTCATGATCTGATCCAGTACCGGTTCAGCGCTTTCCCGGAAGATTACCAGGGACACCGTGGCCAATAGGACAACAATAATCGCAAACCAGAAGATAAAGGAATCTATCCGTGCATTCTGCACCCAATCACCTCTCAAATGTTTTTATGTCATCCAATTGCCGTTGCGCATGCAAATTCACGCTTGCAATCAGAAAGAATTACAATCATGATGGATATTGTAATCATGATTATTTTTGTGACATTGATTATGCTAACATATGATAAAGTAGTTTGCAAAAGCGTTTTCATTTTTATCTGAACACGGAGGTGCCGGTCCGGTATGACAAACAAGCAATTGCAGAAGAGCCGGATGTGGAAGTATTTCATTGAAGCGACAGTGGAAATCATCCATGAGGAAGGGATCGACAAAGTGACAATCCGCAAGGTTGCGGACCGCGCCGGCTACAATAGTGCCACGCTCTATAACTATTTCAGTGAACTGTCCCATCTGAAGTTTTTTGCAGCGATGCGGCTGCTTGGCGGCTATATCGAAGAAGTAACCTCTCTGATGGAAGACGGGGAAACACCGCTCGACAGGTATTTGATCGCCTGGGAATGTTTTATCCGCCATTCGTTCCGATCACCCAAACTTTTCAATGCGGTATTTATCATGGACCTCGGGGACCAGCCCGGGAAACTGATGCAGCGCTATTATGAAGTTTACCCGGCTGAACTGGTCAATGTTCCTGACGAACTCCAGCCTACCCTGTTTGAACGGAGTGTGATGAAGCGGGGGAAATCTATGCTTCAGATGGCCGCCGAGGAAGGACAGATCCCGCCCGAACAGATGAATCCGGTCAATGAGAAGACCAACCTGATCTGGCAGGGCATGATGACAAGCATCCTTAATCACCGGCTGGATTATGATATCGGAAAAGCTGAAGAAAACACGATGACCTATATTCGTGAAGTCATCGAAGGCGTCCGATTGTAACCCCGCACCAAAACGCCCGACCCGGCAAAAGCCGGATCGGGCTTGTTTGTCTTTCTATCAGGTGCGGTCCCAGAAGCGCTTCATCGCAAGTGCTTCGATGTACTGGTCCGCAAATTCCGGATTGTTTTCCGCCATGACGACGCCGTCCAGGTTGTTGGCTTCCGTGCTCATGGCCGCATACTCGGCGGCACCTGCCCCGACGGCGATCGGCTTCATGAACATGTAGTGCATCTTGAAGAAGTCCATCGCTCCCTGGTCGAATTTGAGCTGGTTCATCTTCGCCTTGCCGCCAACCAGGTAGACCGAATCATACAGCGTCGGGTGGACGGTCAGGAAACTGTTGGTCGGTGTAAGCTCCATACCGTTGTTTCCTTTGACCGGAGCCAGCGTCTCGGAGATGATATCAAGCACCGCTCCGACGCCTTTCAGCGCTGCCAGCATCTTGTCGACTTCCTTCTCGTCGAATCCGTCTCCGATGACGACCGCGACCCTGGAAGTCATCGCGGAGTGCGGGGTGTTCAGCTGGCTCAGGGACGGGTAGCTTTTTTCGTAGTCGACATGCTGTGTCTTCGGCGGCATCACGCCGACGTTCTGTGCAAGCATCGTGGCCATCTCGGTGTCGACGTTCGCGAACATCTCCACCGTCTTCTGACGGATCTCCTTGTTCTTCACACCGCCGACGTGGAAGCTGAACGATTCGATCAGGTCCTGCTTCTCCGGCATCGACAGGCTGTTCCAGAACATGCGCGGCTGCGAGTAGTAGTCCTGGAACGAATCGCTCGGGTGCTCCCTTGTTACCTCGCCTTCCACCTTCTCCGGATAATGCTCATACCCCTCAGGTGCGGGGGTTTCGTGTGGCGTGTTTTCCGCCTGCATGTTGTTGTGGAAGTGGACATTGTCCTGCTCGATCGGGTACTTCAGATAGCTGTCGCGCAGGTTGTGGTTCACGTCGGAGATTGGCCGGTTGATCGGCAGTTCCTCGTAGTTCGCGGAATGGTGGCGATGGAGCTCCGTATCACGGTAGGCGAACGAACGGCCCTGCAGCACCGGGTCATTCGTGAACTCGATGCCCGGTACGAGGTTCGCCGGGTTAAACGCAGACTGTTCGGTCTCTGCGAAGAAGTTGTCCTGGAGACGGTTCAGCACCATCTTGCCGATGACTTTCGGCGGCACTTCTTCCTGCGGCCACAGCTTGGTGTCGTCGAGGATGTCAAAGTCGAACTTGAATTCATCTTCCTCGTCGATCAGCTGGACGCACAGGTCATATTCCGGATATGCCCCGCTCTCGATTGCTTCGATGATGTCCCGGCGGTGGAAGTCCGGGTCGACGCCGCCGATGATATTCCCTTCATCCAGCGTAATCGAATGGACACCGAGCTTCGGCTTCCAGATAAACCGGACGAACGTGGACTTGCCTTTTTCGTTAACGAAGCGGAACGTGTTGACCGGATAACCTTCCATCATTCGCCAGCTGCGCGGGCGGCCGCGCATCGACATGAGCCACATGACCATATGCGCCGATTCCGGGTTGCTTGTGACATAGTCCCAGAAGTTATCGTGGGCCGTCGTCGCCTGCGGCATATGCTGCCTCGGCTCCGGTTTTGCCGCATGCGTCACGTCCATGAACTTCATCGCGTCGGCCAGGATGAACACCGGGAACTGGAGCGCCAGCATGTCATAGTTGCCTTCCTCGGTATAGAATTTCGTGGCGAATCCGCGGATGTCGACTGCAGTGTCCTTCGAGCCCCTGTTCCCCTGGAAGTTGGAGAAGCGGACGAAAACCGGTGTTTTCGTACCTGGTTCAAGGAATTTCGCCATCGTGTAGTCCTTCATTGACTCTGTGGCGATGAATTCCCCATGGACACCGTAGCCCCGTGCGTGGACGACTTTCTCGGGGATCCGTTCACGGTTGAAGTGTGACTGCTTTTTGTAGAAGTGGAAATCCTGCATGAGGAGCGGACCGCGCTTGCCCGCGCGAAGTGTTTTCTGGTCATTGGCGACTTTGTTGCCGTTGATGTCGGTCATCGGCTTTCCCGTGTTCTCACGGCGGAACTGTTCCAGCTGCTCATGTTTCTTGTTTGTCGTGCCTTCGTGTTTGTGATCCATGCTTCCACCCTTTTCCTCATGATTTTGCAAGGCTCTCCGTACGGTTGGATCCTCCTTTGCTTGAACCCGAAAACGTTGCTAGACTTCCGGATCAGGCAACTGAAGTCACCCCTTTCGCCTTTATCCGTACACTTCTTCCCCCGGGCCTCTTCTATCAAACCCGTAATAGGGGAATATTGGTAGATTTTTGAGGTGGTGTGATTTTCCTGATACCGCAAAAA
>NZ_AOFT01000014.1 GCF_000348905.1 Bhargavaea cecembensis DSE10 | reverse complement strand
GTGCTCGCCGCAAAGTTTCATATCTCTTAACGAGAGCTTAATTATCATATCATCGCCGGTCCGGAAAGTCAACATAAAATGTGAAATATTTTTTGTGGACCGCGTTCCGAACGACAACTTCTCTACTATACTCGGATGACAGGCAAAATGCAACCCCCGGAAACAAAAAAACAGGAAAACGGTCAAAAGCCGTTTTCCTGCAATGCATTACTCTTTATCTTCCTGTCCGGAATCGTCACCGGCGACGTCATCGCCGGATCCGAAGTCTTCCCCATCTTCCCCGATAGAAGGGAATTCATCCTCTACCGCGGATTCCGGTTCCAGCTTTTCCGGATCGTCGAACTGCTCTTCCAGGATATCTTCCAACTCTCCGTCAGGAAGATCCTCTTCTTCTTCTTTTTCCACTTTCGCGACCGTCGCCACATACTCGCCTTCGTCAAGACGGATGAGGCGAACGCCCTGCGTGATCCGGCCGATAACCGAAATGTCGGCGACATCCATCCGGATCAGGATGCCGTGGATCGTGATGATCATGATGTCTTCCGTGCCGTCGATCGTCTTCATGGAGACGAGCGGCCCGTTCCGGTCGGTCACATGGACCGTCTTCAGTCCATATCCGCCGCGCGACTGTGTCCGGTATTCATATTCAGGCGTACGTTTCCCGAAGCCCTGCTCCGTGACGACCAGAATCTCCTGGCCTTCCTCGACCACATCCATGCCGACAACGTAGTCGCCGTCCCGGAGATGGATGCCGCGCACACCGGTCGCCGTCCGGCCCATCGGACGAAGATCGTCTTCAAGGAAGCGGATCAGCATGCCGCCGCGTGTTCCGATGACCACGTCTTTTGTGCCGTCGGTCACCTTAACCTGGACAAGTTCATCGTCCTCGCGGAGGGAAAGGGCGATCAGCCCGTTAGAGCGGATGTTGGCGAAATGCGTGACAGGGGTCCGCTTTGCGACTCCCTGCTTGGTCGTGAAGACGAGGAAGGCCTCCTCGTCGTACTCATCCACCCGGAGCATTGTCGTGACGCTTTCACCTTTATCCAGTCCGAGCACGTTGATGATCGGCAGGCCCTTCGCCGTACGGCTGAATTCCGGAATCTCATACCCCTTCAGCCGGTACACTTTGCCGGTGTTGGTGAAGAACAGGATCCGGTCATGGGTGGACGTATAGAGCAGGTGCTCGACAAAGTCGTCCTCATTCGTTCCCATACCCTGGACGCCGCGCCCGCCGCGCCGCTGGCTGCGGTAGGTGCTGGCCGGCAGCCGCTTGATGTAGCCCCGGTGCGTGAGGGTGATGACCGAGTTTTCGACCGGGATCAGGTCCTCGTCCTCGAGCATCTCGGAACCGCCTGCGGTGATTTCCGAGCGGCGTGCATCATTGAACCTTTCCTTCACGTCGGCAAGTTCTTCCTTGATGATCTCCAGAAGCTTCTGCTCGTCTGCCAGGATGGCACGGAGTTCGGCAATCAGAAGCAGAAGTTCCTTGTACTCTTCCTCGATCTTATCGCGCTCGAGGCCGGTGAGGCGCTGGAGGCGCATGTCGAGGATGGCCTGGGACTGCCGCTCCGATAGGCTGAACCGTTCCATGAGCGCTTTTTTCGCTTCATCTGTCGTTTTTGAGGCACGGATCAGCGCGATGATTTCATCGATGTGGTCAAGCGCAATGCGCAGGCCTTCAAGGATATGCGCGCGGTCTTCCGCTTTGTTCAGTTCGAAGCGTGTCCGTCGCGTGACAACCTCTTTCTGGTGCTCCAGGTAGTAAAACAGCATTTCCTTCAGGCTGAGCACCTTCGGCTGGCCGTCCACCAGTGCAAGCATGTTGATGCCAAAGCTTGTCTGGAGTGCGGTGTGCTTATAGAGGTTATTCAGGATCACGTTGGCATTCGCGTCACGCCGGACTTCCATGACGATGCGCATGCCATGGCGGTCGGACTCGTCCCGGAGATCGGTGATGCCTTCGATCCGCTTTTCGCGGACAAGTTCGGCGATCTTCTCGATCAGCCGGGCCTTGTTCACCTGGTAGGGAAGTTCGTGGACGAGAATCGTTTCCTTGCCGTTCGGCGCGGTCTCGATCTCGACCTTGCCGCGTGTCAGGATGGAGCCGCGGCCCGTTTCATAGGCGCGGCGGATGCCACTCCGGCCGAGGATGAGCCCGCCGGTCGGGAAATCGGGACCGGGGATGATCTCCATGAGTTCCTCTGTCGTGATATCAGGATTGTCCGCAAGTGCGAGAACTGCATTGATCGCTTCCCCAAGGTTATGCGGCGGAATGTTTGTCGCCATCCCGACTGCAATACCGGAGGATCCGTTGACCAGAAGGTTCGGGAAGCGGCTCGGCAATACAATCGGTTCTTTTTCCTGTCCGTCATAGTTCGGCTGGTAGTCGATCGTGTCCTTGTTGATATCGCGCAGAAGCTCCGCGGAAATCTTCGACATCCTGGACTCCGTATACCGCATGGCGGCAGCAGCGTCGCCGTCTACCGAACCGAAGTTCCCGTGGCCGTCGACGAGCATATACCGGTAGTTGAAATCCTGTGCCATCCGCACCATCGTGTCGTATACTGCGCTGTCGCCGTGCGGGTGGTACTTACCGATGACGTCCCCGACAATACGCGCTGACTTTTTGTACGGTTTGTCTGCGGTGTTGCCGAGGTCCTGCATGGCATACAAAATCCGGCGGTGGACCGGTTTGAGCCCGTCACGGACGTCCGGCAGCGCACGAGACACGATGACACTCATCGCGTAGTCAAGGAACGAGGTTTTCATCTCCGTACTGATGTTGATGCGTTGGACGCCACGGTCCGGCGTGTCTGCCATGGTCTTTGACCCCTTTCAAGTAAAGCCTTATATATCAAGATTTTTGACGTAAACTGCGTTTTCTTCGATGAACTGGCGGCGCGGAGCGACCTCATCGCCCATGAGCTGCTCGAAAATGGCATCGGCATCAAGCGCGTCCTCGAGCCTGACCTGGAGAAGCGTGCGGTACTCGGGATCCATCGTCGTGTCCCAAAGCTGCTCCGCGTCCATCTCCCCGAGACCCTTGTACCGCTGGATGACCGGTTTCGGGACCTGCGGCAGGCGGGCGAGGATCTCCTGCAGTTCATCGTCCGTGTAGCAATATTCGATATGTTTGCCCTGCTTGACCTGATAAAGCGGCGGCTGGGCGATATAGACGTATCCCGCTTCGATGAGCGGCCGCATGAAGCGGTAGAAGAATGTCAAAAGCAGCGTCCTGATGTGGGCGCCGTCGACATCAGCATCGGTCATGATGACGACTTTGTGGTAGCGGGCCTTGGACAGGTCAAACTGGTCGCCGATCCCCGTGCCGAGCGCCGTGATCATCGCGCGGATCTCCGTGTTGGAAAGGATCCGGTTGATGTTCGCCTTCTCGACGTTCAGGATTTTGCCCCGAAGCGGGAGGATCGCCTGGAAGTGGCGGTCGCGGCCGTTTTTCGCAGAGCCGCCCGCCGAGTCTCCCTCAACGATATACAGCTCACTGATCGCCGGATCCCGGGACGAGCAGTCGGACAGCTTGCCCGGAAGGTTAGAAATCTCAAGCACCGACTTCCGGCGGGTGAGTTCACGCGCCTTTTTCGCAGCGACCCGGGCCCTTGCGGCCATGAGGCCCTTCTCGACGATCATGCGGGCGCCGGTCGGGTTCTCCATGAGGAAACGCTCGAGTCCCTCGGAGAACAGCGAGTTGACGATCTGGCTGACTTCCGAGTTGCCGAGTTTTGTCTTTGTCTGACCCTCGAACTGCGGATCCGGGTGTTTGACGGAGACGATCGCCGTCAGGCCTTCCCGGGCATCTTCACCGGACAGGTTCGACTCATTGTCCTTCAGGAGTCCGCTTTTGCGTGCATAATCGTTGATGACCCGCGTGAGCGCCGTCTTGAATCCGGATTCGTGCGTGCCGCCCTCATACGTGTTGATATTGTTTGCGAATGAAAAGATATTCGATGCGTATCCTGCATTGTATTGCATGGCGATTTCGACGGAAATGCCGTCTTTCTCGCCTTCGATGAAGATCGGTTCCTCGTGGATCGGCTCCTTGTCCTCGTTGATGTGCTGGACATAGGATTTGATGCCGCCCTCGTAGTGATAGGAGTCGGACCGCTCTTCTTCGCCGCGCTCATCCGACAGCGTGATGCGGATGCCGCGGTTCAGGTAAGCCAGTTCCTGCAGGCGGTGTGCGAGGATGTCGTATTCATAGACCGTCGTCTCGGTGAAAATCTCGGGGTCCGCCTTAAAACGGACTTCCGATCCGGTCTCTTCGGTGTCGCCGATCACCCTCAGCTCTTCGGAGATCTGCCCGCGTTCAAATGCGATAAAGTGCAGGTGCCCGTCACGGGCCACCTTCACTTCCGTCCGCTCCGACAGCGCGTTCACGACAGAGGCGCCGACGCCGTGCAGGCCGCCGGACACCTTGTATCCTCCGCCGCCGAATTTCCCGCCGGCGTGGAGCACGGTCATGATGACCTCGACTGCGGGACGGCCGGTTTTTTCCTGGATGCCTACGGGGATCCCGCGCCCGTTGTCCTGTACGCGGATCCAGTTGTTTTTCTCAATCGCCACTTCGATATGGTCGCAGTAGCCCGCCAGCGCCTCGTCGATCGAGTTGTCGACGATTTCCCAGACGAGATGGTGCAGACCCTTTGAACTGGTCGAGCCGATATACATACCGGGACGTTTGCGGACCGCCTCAAGACCTTCGAGGACCTGGATCTGATCCGCCCCGTAATCATTGTTGCGAAGGTTCTCTTCTTCCATCGCCAATTCCGTTCACCTGCCCTTTCATGCCCAAACATGATGCAACGATATCCTGTATGCGTGAAAACCCGCGGAGGGATGACCCTGCCGCGTGTTCAGTCGTCGTGATTCTCGTGTTCTGCCGTGCCGGCGGTTACCCGGTACAGATCCGCTTTCCGGATCGTCTCATGCGTAATGCCGTCGACATTTGTCGTCGTGACCAGCGTCTGGACCTGTCCCTGGATCGTATTCAGCAGATGCGACTGCCGGTAGTCGTCCAGTTCGGACAGGACGTCGTCCAGGAGAAGCACAGGGGATTCGCCCGTTTCCTGCCGCAGAAGCTCGATTTCCGCGAGCTTCAGGGACAGGGCTGCCGTCCTCTGCTGGCCCTGCGACCCGTAAACCTGGACATTGTGCCCGTTCACGAAAAACGTCAGATCGTCCCGGTGAGGTCCGGCCAGTGTCACGCCCCGGTCAAGTTCGCGCTGGCGGAGCCCGTCCAGCCGCTCCCTCAGCCGGTTGCCCATTTCTTCGGCCGACTGGTCCGGTTCGATGTCTTTCATCGTTTCGTACGTGATCACCAGTTCTTCCAGCCCACGGGAAATCCCCCTGTGGATCGGTTCTGCCCATTTCTGGAGCATTTCCGCGAACTCGAAGCGCTTCCGGATGATGCGGATCGCCAGATCAACATACTGGTCCGTGTAGACATCGAACATGACATCGGTGAGGCCGCTCCTGCCCTGATTGGCCTTCAGGATGGCGTTCCGCTGCCGCATCACCTTATGGAACTGAAGCAGGTCATGCAGGTAGACCCTGGACACCTGGCCGATTTCCATATCCAGAAAACGGCGCCGCACCTGCGGGCTGCCCTTGATGAGGTGCAGATCCTCAGGCGCGAACATGACGACATTCAGCTGTCCGATGTAATCGCTCAGCCTCTGCTGCTCCAGATGATTGACCCTGGCTTTCTTGCCTTTTTTGGAGAGCGTCAGCTCAAGCGGCAGAACGCCGTATTTCCGCTGTACCGCTCCTTCTATTTTACCATAATCCGCGCCCCAGCGTATCAATTCACGATCGTTGGACGTGCGGTGTGATTTCGCCATTGCAAGCACATAGATGGCTTCCATGACGTTGGTTTTGCCCTGTGCGTTTTCGCCGATCAGCACATTGATGTTCGGAGAAAATGACAGGTCCAGTGATTCATAGTTCCGGTAGTTCCTCAGCTTGAGTTGTTCGATATGCATCAGTTGTCACCCGGAGCCGGCCCTGAAACACGGAACCTGCCCGTTCCCGGGATGTTGAGGACATCCCCGTCACGCAGTTTCCGGCCCCGCCGGTTCTCCGGTTCGCCGTTCACATAAACGGCGTGTTCGGACAGGAACCATTTCGCCATGCCCCCGGAGGAGATGGTATCGGTCATTTTCAGCGCCTGTCCGAGTGTGATGAATTCCGCATCGATCGCAAGACGTTCCACGGTCGACACCGCCCTTCGTCCAATATTCTTCCTTCCCCCTATTTTATCGCTTTCCGGCGATAAACAAAAGGAACAGCCATTCGGGCTGTCCCTTTCTTTGCATTGATTCCCTTGATCAGTATGTGCGGACCGGGAGGATCAGCTGAAGAAGCGTATCGTCCTCGGCCGACTTCAGGATAAACGGCCGCATCGCGCCGGTGAACCGGATCACAATATCCTGTCCTTCGATTGCGCGGAGTGCATCCATCATATATTTGGCACTAAAGGAAATCTTTAACTCCTCACCCTCAACGGAAGCCGTTTCTACCTGTTCTTCGACTTTCCCGATTTCAGGAGAATTCGAGGAGATCTCGACGACATTGCTGCCATCGGCCGTAAAGCGCACAACGTTGTTCCGCTCTTCGCGGGCAAGCAGCGAGGCCCGGTCAATCGACTGGAGAAGTGTCTTGCCGTTCACATAGATATCGGTCTTGTACTCCGAAGGGATCAGCCGGCTTGTGTCCGGATAATTCCCTTCGAGAAGGCGTGAGTAAAACAGGACATGCCCCGCACGGAACAGCACCTGCTTGTTGCTCATCGTGATGCCGACCGGCTCATTGGAATCTCCGAGAATCTTGTTCAGTTCCTGGAGGCTCTTGCCCGGGATGACGACACTGTAGTCGTCTTCGGGGGCGTTCTCGAGCCGGGTCTTGCGGCGTGCCAGGCGGTGGCTGTCTGTCGCGACGCAGACCAGTTCCCCTTCCTGTACCTGCCAGTGGACACCGGTCAGGATCGGGCGGGACTCTGATGCGGAAACGGCAAACACGGTTTCCCTGATGATCGACTTCAGCAAATCAGCCGGGATGGCGAAATGCCGGTCGTCATCGATTTCGGGCAGCTGCGGATAGTCTTCCGCATCAGAGCCGATCAGATGGAATTCGGATTTTCCGGACCGGATATGCGTCTGCAGATGACCGCTCACTTCGATTTCGATGTCGTTTGTCGGGAGCTTCCTGACGATCTCGTTAAAGTACTTGGCCTGCAGCACGATCGAACCGCTCTGGGATGTGCGGATCAGCTGTTCGCCGTTTTCTTCCGCAGGGATGAATGTCTGGATCGTAATATCCGAGTCGCTTCCGGTCAGGTGAAGCCCTTCTTCGTCCACATCCAATTTGATGCCCGTCAGAATCGGAATGGCGGCTTTCGAGCTGACGGCTTTCATGACGTCACTCAGGCCGTCGAGAAGCCGGTCCCTCGCAATCTCAAATTTCATCTCGATACCTCGCTTATATATTTAATTTAAAAGTAAAAAGATAGATAGTAATAGTAATAGGGGCTGTGGATAAGTTGATAAGTGCCTTTAGCCCAATCGCCCCATACTTATCTACATGTGCATAACCTGTTGGCAGGATTGTTCGTCCGAAGGCGGGTTATCCACATCAGTTTTTGCCGAGTGCGGCCCGGATTTCCTTGATGTCCTGCTGAAGATTCTGGTCTTCCTTGAGCATCTTCGAGATCTTTTCGTGTGCATGGATGACGGTCGAGTGGTCACGGCCGCCGAATTCATCTCCGATTTTCGGCAGCGAGAACTCGGTCATTTCCCGGGAAAGGTACATGGCGATCTGCCGGGGGAAAGCGATGGATTTTGTCCGTTTTTTCGCGGCAAAATCCTCGAGGCGGATGCTGAAGTGCTCCCCGACGGCTTTCTGGATGTCCAGGATCGTAACCTGTCGAGGCCGGGCATTCGGGATGATGTCCTTCAGCGCTTCCTCGGCCAGTTTTGGCGTGATGTCCTCGTTGACGAGCGACGAATAGGCCACAACACGGATCAGGGCGCCTTCGAGTTCCCGGATGTTGGTATCGATCTGGTTCGCGATGTACATCATGACTTCATTGGACACGTCAACAAGCCCGTCCGCCTTCGCTTTCTTGCGGAGGATGGCGATCCGGGTCTCAAGGTCGGGCGGCGTGATGTCTGTGATCAGTCCCCATTCAAAGCGGGAACGCAGCCGGTCCTCGAGTGTCGGGATCTCCTTGGGCGGGCGGTCACTGGAGATGACAATCTGCTTCGATGACTCGTGCAGCGTATTAAAGGTATGGAAGAACTCTTCCTGGGTCTGTTCTTTTCCCGCGATAAACTGAATATCATCAATCAGCAGCACGTCAACGTTCCGGTATTTGTCCCGGAATTCAACGGCCTCGTTGTCGCGGATCGAGTTGATGAACTCATTCGTGAACTTTTCTGAGGAAAGATACACGACTTTTGCGTCCGGTTTGTGCTCGCGCACATAGTGGCCGATTGCATGCATCAGGTGGGTCTTGCCCAATCCGACGCCCCCATAGATGAAAAGAGGGTTGTATGCCTTGGCCGGCGCTTCCGCAACAGCAAGGGAAGCGGCGTGGGCGAACCGGTTGCCTGAACCGATGACGAACGTATCGAACGTGTACTTCGGATTGAGCATGCCGTCCGACTGATCGACATGGCGCCCGTTTTTCGGCTTGGGTGCTGGCTTCGGCATGTCGAATGCATCTTCCTCGGCGTCTTCGGGCACGGTGAATCGGATATGTACGTCTTCGCCGGTGAGTTCGCTCATGATGCCGGCGATCAGCTGGATATAGTGGTTCTCCAGCCAGTCCCGCGTGAACGAATTGGGCGCGCCGATGATGATGGTGTCGTTCCGGTAATCGATCATGCGGGTCGATTTCAGCCATGTATCAAAGCTGGGCTTGGAGATCCGCTGCTCGACTCTGGCGAGCACCTGGTTCCATAAATCATCGAACTGTTCCAACACGAAACCTCCTTTTCTTTTTATTTGGTTGTCGAATCGTGAACCCTATTAAAAGGATTTGCGAACAAATCCACAAGCTGTGGACAAGCACTATTAAAAAATGCGGAAAAAATTATCCACAACCTATCAACAATTGTGGATAATAATTAGTCGGGTGTTTTCCGCGGAAAAGTTATGCTCCAACATCGTAACAGAAAAACCCGGCACTGACAACCGTTCGAAGCACTTATCCACATGCCTTTCTCCTGTGCACAAATCCTTTATCCACAAGGTATGGGGATGTGCGAAACATGTCGATAAGCGCTGTGAATAACTTTTTTCGTGTCGAATGGCGCTCACAGACCATTTTGGAGAACCGTGGATAACTTCCCGGACAAATGAAAAGCCGGAACCGGGCAGATCCCAATTCCGGAGTTGAAATAAACGGTTGACATGGTTTCTGGTGTCTTATATAATATGCAAGACTGTCTGATGTTTAAACGGCAACGATTAGGAGGTGCCCTGACTATGAAACGTACGTATCAACCAAATAAACGCAAGCACAGCAAAGTACACGGATTCCGCGCGCGCATGAAGACAAAGAGCGGCCGCCGCATTCTGGCTGCACGTCGCCGCCGGGGAAGAAAAGTACTTTCCGCATAAGTCCACTGATCACTTCAGTGGTCTTTTTTTTCGTTTAGGGGCGGCTGTGAGGGATATGAAATAGGTAAGGAATGAAGGCCGATCCCTTCCTTATAAGGTAGATAGTAACCAAGAAGCAGGTGGATCCAACCATGAACAAACACCAGCGGGTAAAGAAGAACAAGGATTTCCAGCGGGTATTCAAGCAAGGGAAGTCGTTCGCGAACCGTCAGTTCGTCATCTATTCGCTCAGGACGGAGGGCCAGGAGGAGTTCAGGCTCGGGGTCTCCGTCTCGAAAAAGATCGGAAATGCGGTTACGCGCAACCGCATCAAGCGCTATGTCCGTCAGGCGGTGCATGAACTGAAGGATGAACTCCGCCCGGACAGGGACTACATCATCATCGCCCGCCACCAGGCAGCCTCGATCGATTTCCATGAGACGAAGAAGAGCCTGATCCATATCATGAGGATCGCCAGGGTGCTCAGAAAGAAGTAGAACGCACCGCTCCCGCATGGTACGATGATGGGAAAGGCGGTTTTGCCGCCGGCGGAAAAGAATGAACGTCTGGGGGAAAGGTTTTGAAGAAGAAGTTGTGGCTGGTTCTCATGGTCGCATTCCTCGCCGCGTTCCTCGCGGGTTGTACGGAATTCAATGAGCCGATCTATGAGGACAGCGAAGGTTTCTGGAATAAGTTTATTGTCTGGCCGCTTGTCTCGCTCATCATCATGTTCAAGGGCCTGCTCGGCACATACGGACTGGCGATCATCGCAGTCACCATCCTGATCCGGCTTGTTATCCTGCCTCTGATGATCAAGCAGGTGCAGAGCTCGAAACGGATGCAGGAAATCCAGCCGGAGATCAAGGCGCTCCAGGCAAAGTATCCGTCGAAAGACGCGGTAACACAGAAGAAATATCAGGAGGAGTTCCAGCAGCTCCTGAAAACGCGGAATGTCAATCCGGCAGCGGGCTGCCTGCCTGTCCTTGTGCAGATGCCGATCCTGATCGGGTTCTATCATGCGATCAGCCGGATGAATGCAACGCCTGAAATCGCCCTCGGTGACATTTTCGGCGTCCATCTCGCAGAACCGAGCATCATCCTGGCATTCATCGCAGCGGCGGCGCAGTTTGTCGTGCTTCGTACGGGGCCTGCAATGGACAACCCGCAGATGAAGGCGATGATGTACTTCATGCCGGTCATGATCTTTGCTTTCGGTACGTTCCTGCCGTCCGCGCTGACGCTCTACTGGATCATCGGGAACATCATTTCGTTCATAACGAACATCTTCATGTACAAGCCGTTCAGTAAGAAGGAAGAGCCGGCAGCCGCAACCGCTGCCCCGGCAGCACAGAATCGCCCGGCACAGCAGAAGCCGGCAGGCACACGCCCTGCGACACAGCCGAAGGCGAAGAAAAAAGGCGGCAAATCAGGAGGGAAGAAAAAATGATTCAGACGGTCGCGACGGGCACCACGGTCGATGAGGCAGTCTCGAACGCACTGGCCAAACTCGGCCTGACCCGTGATCAGGTGAAAATCGAGGTCATTGACGAAGGCAAAAAAGGGTTTCTCGGCTTCGGTGCGCGCGAGGCGAAGGTGCGCGTCACGGCCGAAGTGGTCGGGACCGAGCCGGAGGCCGCTTCGGTGGCGGCAAAGGTGGAACCTGCGGAGGAACCGGAAGCAGAACCGGCGGAACCCATGGAGCCGCTGAATTCCGGAGGCCCTGACTTTACGGACGGGGCTGCGCAGCCGGAAGCCCCGTCCCCCGTCCCTCCTGAAAAAGAGCAGGATGCAGAGAAGGGCCCCGCTGTCCCGGTCGTTCCGGTGGAGCCGCTTGAGCCGGTCCTGCCGGATGACTCCGAAAAGGACCGGGAGCGGGACCTTGACGAGGCGATCGGCCTGACCGCCGACTATCTGAAAACGGTCGTGCGTGAGATGGGGGCGGAGGATGCGGAAGTGTTCCATGCACTTGACGGCAAGAACCTTGAGTTCCGGCTTGAAAGCGAAAAGGCCGCAATGCTGATCGGCAAGCGCGGCCAGACCCTGAACGCGCTCCAGCAGCTTGTCCAGGTGGTCGCGAACAACTACGCCAAGCAGTTTCTCGTCGTTTCGGTCGATGTCGGCGATTACCGCGCCAAGCGGGCGGAAACGCTGAAGGCGCTGGCCGACCGGAAAGCCGACCAGGCCGTGCGGACCGGCGCGCGTGTCGCACTTGAGCCGATGCCCGCTTCGGAACGGAAAATCATCCACCACGCCCTCTCGGAGCGATTTGATGTCGACACCCATTCGGAAGGCAAGGAACCGCACCGCCATATCGTCATCGAACCTCATAAATAAGAAGAGCCGGACAGCATGCCATGCTGTCCGGTATTTTTTGCGTTTTAAGGCAGGATGACCGGGTTTTCCTGTTGCACAACAGACCGTTTGCAAGGGATCCGGACGGTGATTTTTTCCTTCCCGATCCCGCTACTTTTCCACGTGGAGTGTTTGTGGTACTATATTATGTTAGATCACCATGCCCGCATGCGGATTATCCACATGTGGATAACAATACAGAAAGGGGTGGCCGGAATGGAATTTGATACGATTGCGGCGATATCCACACCTATGGGCGAGGGCGCGATTGCCATCGTCCGGCTGAGCGGGGATGAAGCGGTCGGCATCACCGACAAGCTGTTCCGCTCGCCTTCCGGGAAGACGCTGGCCGAATCGGCATCGCATACGATCCACTACGGCCATCTCGTCGACCCGGAAACGGGAAAAACAGCAGAAGAAGTAATGGTGTCCCTGATGAAGGCACCAAAAACCTATACACGGGAAGACGTCATTGAGATCAACTGCCACGGCGGCCTGGTCTCGGTGAACCGCGTCCTTGAACTGGCCCTCAGGAGCGGCGCGCGACTTGCCGAACCCGGCGAGTTCACGAAGCGTGCCTTCCTGAACGGTCGGATCGACCTGTCCCAGGCGGAAGGGGTCATGGACCTGATCCGCTCCAAGACCGACCGCGCGATGGATGTCGCGCTCGGCCAGATGGAAGGCAGGCTGTCCCGGCTGATCGGGGAGCTGCGCCAGGCGCTGATCGAAACTCTCGCACAGGTGGAAGTGAACATCGACTATCCGGAGTATGACGATGTAGAGGAAATGACGCTTCCGGTCCTGATCGAGAAGTGCACATGGGTCCGCTCGGAAATCGACGGACTCATCCGCACATCCGGCCAGGGCAAGATACTCCGGGAAGGACTGTCGACGGCGATCATCGGGCGTCCTAACGTCGGAAAGTCATCGCTCCTCAACAGCCTTCTGCAGGAAAACAAGGCGATCGTCACCGATATCGCCGGAACGACGCGCGATATCATCGAAGAATACGTCAATGTGCGCGGTGTTCCGCTGAAGCTGGTCGACACGGCCGGTATCCGGGAAACCGAGGACATTGTCGAGCGGATCGGCGTCGAGCGTTCCCGCAAGGTGCTGAAGGAAGCCGACCTCATCCTCCTCGTGCTGAACAGTTCGGAGGAACTGAGCGAAGAGGATATCCGGCTGTTCGAGGCGGTACGCGGCATGGACGTCATCGTCGTCGCGAACAAAACTGACCTTCCGCGCAAATTGGATATTGATGAGGTCCGCAGCCGGACGGGCAATGCACCGGTCGTCACGACTTCCCTCCTTAAGGATGAGGGTGTCGATGAGCTGGAAGAGGCGATCGCCTCCATGTTCTTTGAGGGCCGGACCGGTTCACAGGACATGACGTATGTGTCGAATGCCCGCCATGTGGCGCTTCTCCACCAGGCCCGCCGTGCCGTCGATGATGCGATTTCGGCGGCTGAGGCCGGGGTACCGGTGGATATGGTCCAGATCGACGTGACCCGCGCTTGGGAAATCCTCGGGGAGATCGTCGGGGATACCGTGCAGGAAAGTCTCATCAATGAGTTGTTCTCGCAGTTCTGTCTAGGAAAGTAAACGCCGGCCCAGTCCGGCTTCATATATTCAGATATTAGGAAGGATGAACGAACATGCCACAATTTGAAGCAGGCAAGTTCGATGTAATCGTCATCGGAGCGGGCCACGCGGGCGTGGAAGCCGGCCTGGCCGCAGCGAAAATGGGTGCATCGACCCTCATGCTCACGATGAACCTCGATATGATCGCGTTCATGCCGTGCAATCCGTCGATCGGCGGCCCGGCGAAAGGGATCGTCGTCCGTGAAATTGACGCGCTCGGCGGCGCAATGGGGAAAGTCATTGATAAAACGCATATTCAGATGCGCATGCTAAACACAGGAAAAGGGCCTGCCGTGCGGGCACTCCGCGCGCAGGCCGATAAGGTGCTTTACCAGCAGGAAATGAAGAGCATGCTGGAGGAGCAGGAAAATCTTCACCTTCATCAGGGCATCGTCGAAGAACTGATTGTCGAGGACGATGAAGTAAAAGGCGTCATCACACAGGTCGGTGCCGTTTACCGCGCCGATACGGTCGTCGTCACGACGGGAACATTCCTCCGCGGCGAGATCATCATCGGCGACCTGAAATACTCCAGCGGCCCGAACCACCAGCAGCCGTCGATCCGCCTCGCGGAGAACCTTGAGGAACTAGGATTTGAAACGGTCCGCTTTAAAACCGGGACGCCTCCGCGTGTAAACAGCCGCACAATCGACTACAGCAAGACGGAAATTCAGCCCGGCGATGAAGAACCGCGGGCGTTCAGTTACGAGACGACCGAATTCATCACCGACCAGCTTCCGTGCTGGCTCACTTATACGACCGGGGAAACACATGAAATCATCAACGACAACCTGAACCTGTCACCGATGTACTCCGGCATGATCAAAGGCAAGGGCCCGCGCTACTGCCCGTCGATCGAAGACAAGATCGTCCGCTTCAGCGACAAGCCGCGCCACCAGATCTTCCTCGAGCCGGAAGGCCGCAACACACGGGAAGTCTATGTCCAGGGACTATCCACCAGCCTGCCGGAGCACATCCAGCGCCGCCTGCTCGAAACGATTCCGGGTCTTGAAAAGGCCGAAATGATGCGTGCAGGCTACGCCATTGAATACGATGCAATTGTGCCGACCCAGCTTTGGCCGACGCTCGAGACCAAGCGGATCCGCGGCCTCTACACGGCTGGCCAGATCAACGGCACATCGGGATACGAAGAAGCCGCCGCACAGGGCATCATGGCCGGCATCAATGCTGCTGCACGGGTGCTCGGCCGCGATGAAGTGATTCTGAGCCGCTCCGATGCCTACATTGGCGTTCTGATCGATGATCTCGTGACCAAGGGTACGAACGAGCCCTACCGCCTCCTCACTTCGCGTGCGGAATACCGGCTGCTCCTTCGCCATGACAACGCCGATCTCCGCCTGACGGAAATCGGACACCGGATCGGCCTTCAGAGCGAGGAACGGTTTGCCCGCTTTATCGAGAAAAAGCGGATGATCGAAGAAGAGATCAAACGTCTCAGCCGCACCGTCCTGAAGCCTGACGAAGCGCTGCAGGAAGCCATCCGTGAAATCGGCGGCACCGAACTCAAGGAAGCAATCCACGCCTCCGATCTGCTGCGCCGTCCCGAAGTCCACTACGGCCTGATTGAGGCAGCCGCACCGGCGGATCAGGAACTGCCGGAAGAGGTCAAGGAACAGGTCGAGATCCAGGTTAAATATGAGGGCTACATCAACAAGTCGATGCAGCAGGTGGAACGTCTGAAGAAGATGGAAGACAAGAAGATCCCTGAAAACATCGATTACGATGCCATCCAGGGCATTGCCTCCGAAGCGCGCCACAACCTCAATGAAGTCCGTCCGCTCTCCATCGCGCAGGCTTCCCGGATCTCCGGCGTCAACCCGGCAGACATCTCCATCCTGCTCGTCTACATCGAACAGGGAAAGATCGCAAAAGTATCCGGTTAAACACCAATAGGCCGATGTGAACAAGATTCGCATCGGCCTGTTTTATGGAAGGGGAACCGTCTCAATGAATGAAGAACAATTTGTGCAGGAACTTGAAAAGCGCGGCATTTCTCTGAACGAACGGCAGATTGCCCAGTTCCGCCGCTATTACGAGCTGCTTGTCGAGTGGAACGAGAAAATGAACCTGACGGCCATCACGGACCGGGAGCAGGTGTATCTGAAGCATTTCTATGACTCGGTGAGCGCCGCATTCCAGGCCCCATTCGACGGGCCGCTGACTGTCTGTGACGTCGGAGCGGGCGCGGGCTTCCCGAGCATCCCGCTGAAGATCTGCTTCCCGGAACTGCAGGTGACGATCATCGACTCCCTCAACAAGCGGATCACGTTCCTTGATGAACTCGGAAAAGAGCTCGGGCTCGACCATGTCCGCTTTGTCCATGCGCGGGCGGAGGAAGCCGGCCGCAACCCGGATTTCCGCGAAGCGTTTGACGTCGTGACCGCCCGCGCGGTCGCACGCCTTTCGGTACTTGCCGAACTGTGCCTCCCGCTTGTAAAGGAAGGCGGCCGCTTCATCTCCATGAAGGCGGCGGCTGCCGGTGAAGAAATGCGGGAAGCGGAATACGCCGTGAAACTCCTTGGCGGCCGCCTGAAGGAATCCCATTCGTTCCTGCTGCCGGTCGAAGACAGCGAGCGCAACATCTTCGTCATTGAGAAAGTTGCCCGCACCCCGAAAAAATACCCGAGGAAACCCGGCACCCCGGGCAAACTTCCGCTTGTTAAGCAATAGAATTGATGGTTCCGCGTGAATAGCATTCTGTGCTGTTCCACGTGGAACATTTTTTATATATTCTTACATTTGGACTCTCCGGGAAGGAATTTCCGGTCCCGCATCGAATTGTCTTGTAGTAGGATGTCCATAAGGGGGTGCCCGTTTTGAAAAGCACTTTCTCGCGCTTTTTCGGGAACAGCGATAAAGATGAATTATTTGAAGCGAGCGGGGCGGAACGTTCCGAAGACGTGATCAAGGTCCGCCTGGCCGATATCATACCTAACCGTTTCCAGCCGAGGACGATCTTTGATGAAGAGAAGATCGACGAACTGGCACGGACCATCAATATCCACGGCGTGATCCAGCCGATCGTCGTCCGCCCGATCGAAGACGGCAAGTTCGAGATCATTGCCGGCGAGCGGCGATACCGGGCGATGAAAAAGCTGAAGTGGACGGAAGTGCCGGCAATCATCCGGGACATGGACGACAAAGAGACTGCTTCCGTCGCCCTGATCGAGAACCTGCAGCGGGAAGAACTCACTGCGATCGAGGAGGCCATGGCGTACGACAAACTGCTGAAACTCCATTCCCTCACGCAGGAAGCACTCGCGCAGCGGCTCGGCAAGGGTCAGTCCACCGTTGCCAACAAGCTCCGGCTCCTGAAGCTCCCTGAACCGATCAGAAGGGGCATCCTTGACCGTGAGATTTCCGAACGGCATGCGCGTTCTCTGATTCCTCTCAAGGAAGAGGAACTGCAGCTTCAGGTTTTCGAAGAAATCAAGGAACATCAATATAACGTCAAGCAGCTGGAAGCAAGGATCCAGGAAATCCTGAATCCGCCTGAGGAAGAACCGGCACCCGAACAGAAGCCGAAAAAGCGGCGTAAGGCGGTCAGCAAGGACGTCCGCATCGCGCTCAATACGATCCGGCAATCCCTCTCCCTCGTCAACCAGAGCGGCATCCGCCTGCAGACGGAAGAAGAAGATGAAGAAGAGTTCTACAAAATCACAGTCCGGATCCCGAAACAGAAGTAACCGTCTCTTGCCGCTTCGGCAAGAGTTTTTTCTGTCGGCCGAAAGACCGTCACAAGGAAATTTGATAGAATATAAGAAACGGCCCGCTCTTTGCGGGCCCGGCCAATACCGCAACGAAGCAGTTGGAAAGCAGGTGCATTGTGGGAAGAATCATATCGATCGCCAACCAGAAGGGCGGAGTCGGCAAAACGACGACCTCTGTCAATCTGAGCGCTTGCCTCGCACATGTGGGCAGGAAGGTGCTGCTCATCGACACGGACCCACAGGGGAACGCGACGAGCGGGGTCGGCATCAACAAAGGCGATGTCCAGAACTGCATATACGATGTCCTGATCGATGACGCCGATGTCCGGAGTGCGGTCATGCCGACAAAGGTGGAAGGCCTAAGTGTCATTCCGGCGACCATCGCACTTGCCGGCGCGGAAATCGAGCTGGTCTCCACGATATCCCGTGAAGTGCGCCTCAAGCATGCGCTGGATGAGCTGAAGGATGACTATGATTACATCATCATCGACTGTCCGCCTTCACTCGGACTGCTGACGCTGAATGCGCTCACCGCATCTGACGGACTTATCATCCCGGTCCAGTGCGAATACTACGCACTGGAAGGCCTGAGCCAGCTTCTCTCGACCATCCGGCTCGTCCAGAAGCACCTCAACCAGGACCTGATGATCGACGGCGTTCTCCTGACGATGTTCGATGCGCGTACAAATCTCGGCATCCAGGTCATAGAGGAAGTGAAAAAGTACTTCCAGGACAAGGTGTACCACACGGTCATTGCCCGTAATGTCCGGCTGAGCGAGGCACCGAGCCACGGTGAACCGATTATTGTCTACGATCCGCGGTCGCGCGGAGCGGAAGTATATCTAGAATTGGCGAAGGAAGTGATCCGCAATGGCGAAGGGGCTAGGTAAGGGGCTGAACGCGCTCTTCCCCGGAGAGTCGCTCAAGCAGTCCGAACAAGTGGAACAGATCGACCTGAAACTTCTGAAGCCAAACCCGTACCAGCCAAGAAAAGTGTTCGAGGAGGAAAGCCTCAAAGAGCTGACCGAATCGATCCGTGAACATGGCATCCTCCAGCCGATCATCGTCCGGAAAAAAGGCCGGAAGTATGAAATCGTCGTCGGCGAAAGGAGATTCCGGGCTTCCGGAGAAGCGGGACTCGAGTCCGTGCCGGCAGTGGTTCGCGACATGACCGACCAGCAGATGATGGAACTGGCGATCCTCGAGAACCTTCAGCGCGAAGACCTGAATCCGGTCGAAGAGGCGGAAGCCTATAAGCAGCTGATGGATACACTCGGCCTGACACAGGAGCAGCTGGCCTTCCGTCTCGGAAAAAGCCGCCCTCACATCGCCAACCATCTCCGCCTCCTTTCTCTTCCGGAAGAAGTCCGTTCCATGCTTTCGGAGGGACGGCTGTCGATGGGCCACGGACGTGCGCTGCTCGGAATCAAAAAGAAAGCGCAGATCGGACCGGTCGCCCAGAAAACTGCAGCTGAAGGCCTGAATGTCCGGCAGCTTGAGGCGCTTGTCCAGCGGATGAACGAAGATGTTCCACGTGAAACAAAGAAAGAAAAGAAAGACATTTTCATCACCGAAAAAGAAACGGAGCTCCGGGACTTTTTCGGCACGAGCGTCAATATCAGGAAGACGAAAAACCGCGGCAAGATCGAGATCGAGTTTTTCTCGGATGAAGACCTTGAACGGATCCTCGAGCTTCTTGACCAGCAGCAATAACCACCTGCCCTTTTTCTGCGGAGAAAAAGGGCGGTCTATTTTTTGCAGAAAGGGGGATCCTTATGGCATTATTCGGCACACTGGTGAACGTGCTGCTCATCATCATCGGTTCGGTCATCGGCCGATTTCTCGGAAGGATACCCGAACGGATCAGGGAGACGGTGACCTACGCCATCGGCCTTGCGGTCATGGTCATCGGCATCCAGATGAGCTTCGCCACTTCCCAGATCATCATCGTCATCATCTCGATCGTCGTAGGGGCGGCCATCGGCGAATGGCTCGACCTCGACGGACAGCTGAACCGCCTCGGCCGCTGGATGGAGTCCAAGGCGGGCAAGACTCCGGGAGAAGATGGCCAGGGCGGCATCGCACAAGGGTTTGTCACGGGGACCCTCATCTTCGTGATCGGCTCGATGGCGGTCATCGGGGCGATCGACAGCGGGCTCCGCAACGATCATGACGTCCTGATCGCAAAAGGCATCATCGACGGGTTCACGGCACTGATCCTGAGCTCGACACTCGGCATCGGTGTCATCCTGTCCGCGGTGCCCGTCTTTCTCTACCAGGGTGCGATCACGATGCTCTCTTCCGTCATCAGCCGGTTCATCCCGGATGACATGCTGCAGTTTTTCATTGAAGAAATGACGGCGACCGGCGGCCTTATGATCATCGCGATCGGTCTAAACCTGATCGGGCTGACGAAGATCCGGGTGGCAAACCTCATCCCGGGCATCCTTGTCGTGGCTCTCGTGACCGGACTCCTGTACGGGTTTGGTCTCATGCCTGCAGCAGGCGAGTGAGATCGCCCTTGCAGTCACTCGGCTCATCATGAACGGAAGGTGGAGCCGGGTATTCTGGAGGACTTCCTGGCTGTTGGGCGCCGCGGCGTTGACAACTCCCTTGATCGACAGGTCCCCGATCGGCGGCAGCGTCTTTCCGACAGCCCGGCCCGGAAACAGCGGCCGGTCCTCGATGACAATCTGCCCGATATGCTCGGCTTTTCCGAGACAGGCATCGATTGCGACGGTGAATACATCTTCCCCGGCTTCGGCGATCCGCTGCAGGTTCAGCGCATGGACCGGCCTGTCGAGCGTTCCGAGGATCGGATGGCGGATGCTCCCCTGCTCGGTGAGCGAGGTGCCGGTCAGCGGACCGTAGGCGTCTCCTGTCGACCGGTCCGTCCCGATGCAGACAAACCGGATCGGCCGCTCGCCGAACGGTATGTGGCGGAGAAGGACGGTGGCGATCCTCCAGGCAGCCCCCGCCTCCGCGTAATGGAAACGTCCCTGTTCAGAACTCGTCCCGATGCGGATCATATGAACCTCTTTTCTATGCGTGTTTTTGGAAGTATACGCTGGAATCTGAGAGGATATACAGGAAACAGAGGAGGTGGGCACAGTTATGGCTGCCGAAAAAACGGAAATACCCGTAACAGAAGAACTCAGTGAGGAAATTCAACGTTCCTTTGATTTATTTGGAAAGGCTAAAGATGCGCTTCTGAGCGAGGCGCTCTGGATAAATGTCGGCCTGGTGGCCCTGAAGATTTTGCTCATCATCATCCTTGCGGGACTGGTCGTCCGGATCGGCAAGGCGGTTCTCCGGAGGGTCTTCAGCGTCAGGCTCAAGCGTCCGCTGTCAGACCGGAGGGAGCGCACGCTGCTCAAGCTGCTGGAGAACGTCATTTCTTACGTCGTCTACTTTGCGGCGATTCTTGCCATCTTGTCGACGTTCAATATCAATGTGGCCGGCCTTATTGCCGGTGCCGGGGTGCTCGGCCTGGCCGTCGGTTTCGGTGCGCAGAGCCTTGTGAAGGACGTCATCACCGGGTTCTTCATCATCTTCGAGGATCAGTTCTCTGTCGGCGACTATGTCCGGATCGGCGAAGCCGAGGGTACCGTCGAGGAGATCGGCCTCCGCACGACCAAGATCAAGGTCTATACGGGGGAACTGCACATCATCCCGAACGGCAACATCCAGGAAGTCGTCAACTCGTCCATCTACAATTCATTGGCGATCATTGACGTCAGGGTCTCTTATGAGACAAACATTCCGAAAGCCGAGTCACTGATCAAAGAATTCCTGGCGGGCCTCATGGATGATGAGAACTACGGTGACCTGCTGGCCCCGCCTGAACTGCTCGGCGTGCAGGCACTGGAGCCGAACCACGTCATCATGCGGATTTCCGCGGAAACCGCCCCGATGATGCATTTTGGCCTGGCGCGCCGGCTGCGCATGGACCTGAAGCAATTCCTTCAGGAAAACGGAATCGAGATCCCGTATCCGAAAATGGTCATGGTGGATTCGAAACCGCCGGAATGACATGTTAGAATCAGAGGAAAGCAATATCCCGGAGGTGGTCCCGGTGGAGCCGAAAGAATACGGCATCGGAGACGTGGTTGAGATGAAAAAGCCGCACCCGTGCGGCACAAATGCCTGGAAGATCATTCGTTTGGGAGCGGACATCCGGATCAAATGCACCGGATGCCAGCATAGCGTCATGATCCCCCGGCGGGACTTCGAGAAAAAGATGAAAAAAGTGCTTGAACGCGCAGAGGCAGGGGAATGATGGACATCCCTGCCTTTTCTTCTTATACTTATAAAGTTGTAGGGATTGAATCAGACTGTTTAATTATTTTGGATATAGATTGAAAGGTTGTGGAAACCCATGGCATTAACTGCCGGAATTGTCGGGCTCCCGAACGTCGGGAAGTCGACACTGTTCAACGCCATCACCAAAGCCGGAGCGGAAGCGGCCAACTATCCGTTCTGTACGATCGACCCGAACGTCGGGATCGTCGAAGTGCCGGACGCGCGCCTCGACAAACTGACAGAACTTGTCAAACCGAAGAAGACAGTGCCGACCGCATTCGAGTTCACCGATATCGCGGGTATCGTCAAAGGCGCCAGCAAAGGCGAAGGCCTCGGCAACAAGTTCCTCTCGCATATCCGCGAAGTCGACGCGATCTGCCAGGTCGTCCGCTGCTTCGCCGATGAAAACATCACCCACGTCTCAGGCAAGGTCAATCCGATCGATGACATCGAAGTCATCAACCTTGAGCTGATCCTCGCCGACCTGGAAAGCGTCGACAAGCGCCTGACACGCGTGTCGAAGATGGTCAAGTCGAAAGACAAGGAAGCGCTGCTTGAAGAGCCGATCCTGAAGCGCCTGAAAGAAGCGTTTGAAAGCGAGAAGCCGGCACGCTCGGTTGACTTCACCGAGGACGAGCTGAAGGTCATCAAGGGCATGAACCTGCTCACGATCAAACCGATGCTGTACGTTGCAAACGTCTCGGAAGACGAAATCTCGGATCCGGACAACAACGAATATGTCCAGCAGGTCCGCGAATTCGCAAAAGGCGACAATGCCGAAGTCATCGTCGTCTGCGCGAAAATCGAGGAAGAAATGGCAGAACTCGATGAAGACGAGAAAGCGATGTTCCTCGAGGAACTCGGCATCGAGGAAGCCGGTCTTGACCAGCTGATCCGTGCATCTTACAACCTGCTCGGACTGGCCACCTACTTCACGGCCGGCGAAAAAGAAGTGCGCGCCTGGACGTTCCGCAAGGGCATGAAGGCCCCGCAGTGTGCCGGCGTCATCCACACTGATTTCGAACGCGGGTTCATCCGTGCGGAGACGGTCTCCTACGAAGACCTGCTTGAAGCCGGATCGATGCCCGCTGCCAAGGAAGCGGGCAAGGTCCGCCTGGAAGGCAAGGAATACGTCGTCCAGGACGGCGACGTCATGCTGTTCCGCTTTAACGTCTGATTACACAAAAAAGCCCCGGCTCCGCTTATGATGCGAAGCCGGGGCTTTGGATTTGGCGGACATTTATAACCATACCGGGCAACGGTGCCGAATGACCAGGCAATGGCGGGCGGTCAGTCAGTCAGCTTTCATGAGTTGTGCCGTTTTCATGCGGCCCATCTTCTGTCCCCCCGGGTTCATCCGGTGTTGCCTCCTTTTCTTGCGGATCATAGGCATACAGCTTTGGCTTCTCGGGGTCATCCCGGATCAGCCAGTTGTCCGGAAGCTTCCTGAGCTGGCGGTTCATCTCCAGATCGCCTGCCGCCCCGCCGATCAGAAATGCCGACAGCAGAATCAGGAGATGGCTGTCCAGCCAGATGCCGATGATGCCCGGCAGGATTCCGGTGAGCCAGAGCGGCAGGAGCAGCGCGTCCCGCATCGGCTTGTTCCGGAGCGGGATTTCGGTCGTCGCATAAGCGATGCCCATCTCCAGGTTCACCCCGTAGGCCATTTTCCGGAACGGCACGCCGCCGAAAATCCGGAAACCGAGAAGGTGGCATGCCTCATGCAGCACGATAAGCACGACGTAGCCGACGGTGAACAGCAGCAACCCGAGCATAAAGCCCCCGAACGAGACGGATAACGAAATCTCTCCCCGGATGAGAAAACTGACCAGATAAAGAACAGCTGCACCCCCGCCCGTCAGCCAAAGACTCTGTTTCATCACCCGCCGGAGATCCAAATCAATCACCCGATCCGGCTCCCGCGAATCCAGTTCTTCTAGATTCAAATTGGTCATCCCCCTGAAATGATGTTTATTTAATTTCAAAAGATTTTGAAGTTGATTAGAGCAGAGGGCATAGCCCGAGGAGGCTCGCGAACCGCCCGCGGAAAGCGAGCGCCCGGCGCGTAAATCAACCTGCCCCATACAACAAATTATACGCCAACATCACTCTCCGAGCTTTCCATAGAAAATAGTTGAAACCGGACAGGCACCGTGGTAGAATAAACCGATGTGAGTAAGTATTGAATATTTTACTCCTTGCCTGCCGCATCGCGGCCGGCCACAAGTCCACAAGGAGGTGACATCTTGATGAACAAGTACGAAATCATGTACATCATCCAGCCAAAAATCGAGGATGAGGCCAAAAAAGCACTCGTTGAGCGCTTTGATGGAGTCCTCACTTCTGAAGGTGCGGAAATCATCGAGTCGAAAGAGTGGGGCAAGCGTCGTCTCGCATACGAGATCAACGACTTCCGCGAAGGGGTTTACCACATCGTAAAAACCAACGCGCCTACAACTGCGATCGATGAATTCACACGTCTTGCGAATATCAACGAAGACATCATCCGTCACATCGCGATCCGCGAAGACGAGAAGTGATTCTCCGTTAAACAGAATCCACAAAAGGGGGTTGTTGTCTGATGATTAACCGTGTTGTCCTGGTCGGCCGACTAACGAAGGATCCTGAACTGAAATACACGCAGTCGGGCATCGCCGTCACCCGCTTCACCCTTGCCGTGAACCGTCCGTTCACGAACCAGCGCGGGGAGCGGGATGCGGACTTCATCAACGTGGTGACCTGGAGGAAACAGGCAGAGAACGTGGCCAACTTCCTGCGGAAAGGCAGCCTCGCGGGTATCGATGGCCGCATCGAGACGAGCAGTTTCGACGGCCAGGACGGAAAGCGCGTCTTCATGACGGAAGTCGTGGCAGACAGCGTCCAGTTCCTCGAACCCCGCGGAGCGGGCGGCGACCGCGGCCAGCAGGCACCGCCATCCTACGGCGGTCAGCCTCAGCAGAGCCAGCCGTCCTACAACAATAACAATTATCAGGGGCAATCCCCGAATCAGAATAACTATACACGCACGGATGATGATCCGTTCTCGCCGGGCGGCGGACCGATCGAAGTATCGGACGACGACCTGCCGTTCTGATCATCACGCCGGTAAATCCACAAACAAAGGAGGCGAACCAGTATGGCACCACGTCGCGGACGCAGACGCCGTAAGGTCTGCTACTTCACGTCCAACAACATCACGCACATCGACTACAAAGACGTCGATCTGCTTAAAAAATTCATCTCCGAGCGCGGGAAAATCCTCCCACGCCGTGTGACGGGTACTAGCGCAAAATGGCAGCGCAAGCTTACAGTTGCCATCAAGCGTGCCCGGATCATGGGCCTTCTTCCATTCACAGCGGAAGAACGCTAATCATGAGAACGAAAGACGTTCCGGCCCTTGCCGGAATGTCTTTTTTTCTTTCGGGGGACAGGCACCGCGGGCAGCCGCCGGAGGCCCGTCCCTTTTTGGTCCCTGCAGCAAAACATGATACAATGATAGGAAGATTCCACTTGGAAATCCGGTGGATATCCTATCCGAAAGAAGGCTGACCATGGGTAATGACAACGCGAGAAGACTGACCTTCGGCGCGATGATGGCCGCCTTGTTCACACTGCTTACGGCCATCACTTACTATGTGCCGGTCCTCGGTGTGCTCACGGTGTTCTTTATCCCGCTTCCGGTGGCGCTCTACAGCGCGCGCTACAGCCGCGGACCGTCACTGACGGTGACGGGCGCCGGGGTCATCCTCTCCCTCCTGATCGCCGGTCCGGGCGGGCTGATCCTGGCCCTGCTCAACGCCCCCGTAGGATTCATCATCGGGGACGGCGTGAGGACCGGCAAATCCAAACTGTATATTTTCATGGCGTCGGGTCTTGCGGTCCTCATTACCGGGGTACTGCAATACGCAGCTGCCGCACTGTTGATGAACATGAATATCATCTCCGAGCTGACCGGCCAGATGCGCGAGATGTACGCGCAGGCAGGCGAGCTGATGGACCGCATGGGCCAGAAGCCGCCGGAATATGATGAGATGGTGTCTGACGCGCTTCTGCAGGTGCAGACGCTCATTCCTTCCGCCTTTATCTTCGTCTCCTACGGGACCGCCTTCGTGACGCTCGCCATCCTCTTCCCTGTCATGCGGAAGCTGGGCACGGCGGTGCCGAAGTTTGCCCCGTTCCGCGTTATGAAGCTGCCGGCGGTACTTCTCATCTATTACGTAATTGTCCTGATTGCATCACTGGTCGGGGAGTTCGAGCCCGGTTCGACGGGTTATCTGATCGTCATGAATGCGATGCTTATCCTGCGGACGCTGTTTTTCCTGCAGGGCCTGTCACTGATCGCATATCTTCTCCATGCCTCCGGCAAACCGGGCTGGCTCCTCGTGTTTGCAGTCTTCCTGGCGCCGCTGCTGTTCCCGATCATTTCTTTGCTCGGGATCATCGACATCGGCTTCAAGCTGAGGGGGTACATTACGGGAAGCAAAGGAAAGTGAGTGGCTGACGAATGGGAAGTTTTTTCAGACAACGGCCGATACGGTCACCGCTTGCGGTCCTGACGGTGATTGTTCTCGGGGCGACCGTCCCGATATGGCTTTACAATGAATGGGTGGCGGCAGCATGGCTGATCGTTGCCATCCTGGCGCTTGCAGCAGCATGGCGCACCGAGGCAAGAACTTATGCCGAGACCGAAAAGCATATCGAAAACCTGTCTGTCCGGATGAAGAAGGTCGGCGAGGAAGCCCTTCTCGAGATGCCGATCGGGATCATCCTCATCAATGACCAGTTCACGATCGAATGGGCGAACCCGTACATGTCCCAGCTGCTTGAGCACGATACGCTCATCGGCGAAGAGCTGTTCGGGCTGTCCGAGGATTTCCGCTCCTTCGTCAAGGAAGGCGCGGATCCGGAAGGGGTCATCTCCCTTGGCAACAGGCAGTACAAAGTCATCTATAAGCCGGAAGAAAAGCTGTTCTACCTGTTCGACATCACCGAACAGCTCGAGATCGAAACGCTCTACTATGCGGACCGGACGGTTCTCGGCATGATCCTGGTCGACAACTACGATGAACTCTCATCCGGAATGGATGACCAGACGAAAAGCCGCCTGAACAGTCTTGTGACCACACGGATCAATGACTGGGGAGCCGAATACGGCATTTATGTGAAGCGGTTCAGCTCGGACCGTTTCCTCGCCGTCCTGAACGAGTCAATTCTCCATGAGCTGGAAAAGGACAAGTTCCGGATCCTTGATTCAATCCGCGAAGAAACGGCTCGGGAAAGCTCGGCCCTCACCCTCTCCATCGGGATCGGGGCGGACTCGAATTCCCTTCCGGAACTCGGTGAACTTGCCCAGTCCGGCCTTGACCTCGTCCTCGGGCGGGGCGGCGACCAGGTCGCCATCAAGCAGCCGAGCGGCCGCGTGAAGTTCTACGGCGGCAAGACGAACCCTGTCGAGAAGCGGACCCGCGTCCGCGCGCGCGTCATTTCGCATGCCCTGCGCGACCTGATCCAGGAAAGCGACCAAGTGGTCATCATGGGCCATAAGCTTCCCGACATGGATGCCATCGGTGCGGCCGTCGGTGTGCGCAGGATGGCCCAGCTGAACGGCATCGAGGGCTATGTCGTCATCAACCCGGATGAGCTTGACGCAAGCGTCATCCGCCTCATGGAGGAAATCCGCTCGGAGCCCGACCTGTTCAGGCACTTCATCACGCCGGACGAAGCGCTTGGCATCATCACCGACCGGACGCTCCTCGTCATCGTGGATACGCACCGGCCGAATTTTGTCGTTGATGAGCGGCTTCTCGGCAAGGCGGAAAAGACGGTTGTCATCGACCACCACCGCCGCGGCGAGGAGTTTATCGAGGATACGCTTCTTGTCTACATGGAGCCGTATGCCTCCTCGACGGCCGAGCTCATCACCGAACTCCTGGAATACCAGCCGAAAGGCGAAAAAATCTCGCCGCTCGAAGCCACGACGATGCTTGCCGGCATCGTCGTCGATACGAAAAGCTTTACGCTCCGGACCGGCTCGCGAACATTCGAGGCCGCTTCCTATCTCCGCTCAAACGGTGCCGATACGGTGCTGATCCAGCGGTTCATGAGAGAGGACATCGGCACGTACCTTGAACGGGCGGACATCATCCGGACCGTCGAAGTACTGGAAGGCGGCATCGCGATCGCTTACGGTGCGGACGGGGAGCCCCACAGCCCGGTTCTTGTCGCCCAGACCGCGGATACGCTTCTTACAATGAAAGGCGTCGTCGCTTCGTTTGTCGTGGCGCTCCGGCCCGAAGGACGGGTCGGCATCAGCGCCCGCTCGCTCGGCGATCTGAATGTCCAGCTGATCGCCGAGCGGCTCGGCGGCGGCGGACACCTGACCAACGCCGCCGCGCAACTTGATACGGACTCCGTCAGAGAGGCACTTGTCCAGCTCAGGGAGACCATCAGTGAAATGACAGAAGGGGGAACTGAAGAATGAAAGTGATCTTCCTTAAAGACGTAAAAGGCAAAGCAAAAAAAGGTGAAATCAAAGAAGTTTCAATTGGTTATGCACAGAACTTCCTGTTCAAGAATAACGTCGCGGTCGAAGCGACGCCTGCAAACCTGAGCAAGCTGGAAGGCCAGAAAAAGCGCGCCGAAAAAGATGCCGCCCAGGAACTGGCCGAAGCAAAAGAACTGCAGGAAAAACTCGAGCAGCTGACCGTCGAGCTCAAGGCAAAATCCGGCGAAGGCGGCCGGCTGTTCGGCTCGATCACGTCGAAGCAGATTGCATCTGCGCTCGAGAAGCAGCAGGGCATCAAGATCGACAAGCGGAAGATGGACCTGCCGGATGCAATCCGCGCGCTCGGCTATACCAACGTTCCGATCAAGCTCCATCCGGACGTCACCGCGACGCTCAAGGTGCATGTGACGGAAGAATAAGGAGAGAACGGAATGGAACAGCAGTTTGACCGCATCCCGCCGCACAGCAATGAAGCCGAACAGTCGGTGATCGGGGCGATCTTCCTCGAGCCGCAGGCACTCATCACGGCGGCGGAGACGCTAGTGCCGGAGGATTTCTACCGGGTATCCCACCAGAAAATCTTCCGGACGATGGTGACGCTCAGCGACCGCGGTGAAGCGATCGACGTCGTCACCGTCACAGAAGAGCTTTCTGCGAAAAAAGAGCTCGAGGACGTCGGCGGCATCTCCTACCTCACGGAGATTGCCAATGCCGTCCCGACCGCGGCGAACGTCGCGTATTATGCGAAGATCGTCGAGGAGAAGGCACTTCTCCGGAGACTGATCCGGACTGCAACGGGCATCGTCGAGGATGGCTTCACCCGTGAGGATGAGGTCGATGCGGTGCTTGCCGAGGCCGAGAAAAAGATGATGGAGGTCGCCAGCCGAAAAAACGCGGGCGACTTCAAGCACATCAAGGATGTCCTCGTCCAGACGTACGACAATATCGAACTTCTCCATACACGGAAAGGCGAGGTTACCGGCATTCCGACAGGATTCCGCGACCTTGACCACATCACGGCGGGCTTCCAGCGCAACGACCTGATTATCGTTGCGGCACGGCCGTCCGTCGGGAAAACGGCCTTCGCGCTGAACGTTTCGCAGAACGTGGCGACGAAGGCCGGCGAGAATGTTGCCATCTTCAGTCTCGAGATGGGCGCCGACCAGCTGGTCATGCGGATGCTCTGCGCGGAAGGCAACATCGACGCGCAGGTGCTCCGGACCGGGGCGCTTGAGGCCGAAGACTGGCGCAAGCTCACGATGGCGATGGGCAGTTTGTCGAACGCCGGCATCTATATCGACGACACGCCGGGCATCCGGGTAAGCGAAATCCGCGCCAAATGCCGCCGCCTCAAGCAGGAGCACGGTCTCGGCATGATCATGATCGACTACCTGCAGCTGATCCAGGGCAGCGGAAAACCCGGCGAGAACCGCCAGCAGGAAGTTTCCGAGATCTCCCGCTCACTCAAAGGGCTTGCCCGTGAGCTGGAAGTTCCGGTCATCGCTCTGTCACAGCTGTCACGTGGTGTCGAGCAGCGCCAGGACAAGCGTCCGATGATGTCCGACCTTCGTGAATCGGGTTCGATCGAGCAGGATGCCGATATCGTCTCATTCCTTTACCGCGAGGATTATTACGATAAAGAGACCGAAGACCAGAACATGATCGAAATCATCGTCGCGAAGCAGCGTAACGGCCCGACCGGCACGGTAAAGCTTGCATTCGTGAAGGAATACAACAAATTCGTCAATGTCGATTGGAGCCAACATGAGGCACCGCCGGCATAACTTTAAAACCCGAACGTTCGATGCTGGAATGCATCCATGCGTTCGGGTTTTTCTTGACCCATTCTCGGATCATTGGTACACTATATCTGTTTGAAATCGGACGTGAACAATAGACCGTCCATCGGAGGTGCAGATCTATGCCATCAGTGGTGGTAGTCGGAACGCAGTGGGGAGACGAAGGTAAAGGGAAGATCACCGATTTCCTATCGGAAAACTCGGAGGTCATCTCCCGTTATCAGGGCGGTAACAATGCCGGTCATACGATCATTTTCGGCGGTGAGACATATAAGCTTCACCTGATTCCGTCGGGGATTTTCTATAAGGATAAAATCTCGGTCATCGGCAACGGAATGGTCGTTGATCCAAAGGCGCTTGTCACCGAGCTGGATGGGCTCCATGCACGCGGGGTGGAGACGGACAACCTCCGTATCTCAAACCGTGCGCATGTCATCCTGCCTTACCACATCAAGCTGGACGAAGTCGAGGAACTCCGCAAGGGCGACAACAAGATCGGCACGACCGGCAAGGGAATCGGCCCGGCCTACATGGACAAAGCCGGCCGGATCGGCATCCGGATCGCCGACCTTCTCGACAAGGAAGTGTTCGAGGAAAAGCTGACCCGCAACCTGAAGGAGAAAAACCGCCTGCTTGAGAAGTTCTATGAGACGGAAGGCTTCAAGGTGGAAGACATCCTCGACGAATACTACGAGTATGGACAAAAGATTGCACAATATGTGACGGATACATCAAAAGTGCTGAACGACGCGCTGGACGAAGGCCGCCGTGTCCTCTTTGAAGGCGCTCAGGGCGTCATGCTCGATATCGATCAGGGGACGTACCCGTTCGTCACGTCGTCGAACCCTGTGGCGGGCGGCGTCACAATCGGCGCGGGCGTCGGCCCGACGAAGATCGACCACGTTGTCGGCGTCTGCAAAGCCTACACTTCCCGTGTCGGCGACGGTCCGTTCCCGACGGAGCTGTTTGACGAAACAGGCGACCGCATCCGTGAAGTGGGCAAGGAATACGGCACGACCACAGGCCGTCCGCGCCGCATCGGCTGGTTCGACAGCGTCGTTGTCCGCCATGCGCGCCGCGTGAGCGGACTGACCGATCTGACGGTCAACTCCATCGACGTGCTGACAGGTCTCGAGACGGTCAAGATTTGCACCGCCTACCGCTACAAGGGTGAGCTGATCACCGAGTACCCTGCGAACCTCCGTGTCCTCGACGGCTGCGAGCCGGTCTATGAAGAGATGCCGGGCTGGAGCGAAGACATTACAGGTGTCCGTTCCCTTGACGAACTTCCTGAAAATGCACGCCACTACCTGGAGCGGATTGCCCAACTGACAGGCGTCCAGATCTCCATCTTCTCGGTCGGTCCTGACCGCACGCAGACCAACGTCATCAAGAGCGTCTGGCGCTAAGCCGCCGCTTCCGGCCACTCTCCGTCCAGGAGAGTGGTTTTTTGTGCTTCCATCGGAATTCCTTGCCTGTTTCTGTATTTCCTGCTGCTGTCACGGCTGTCACTTTACCGAAATAATCAACGAATATTTTGGAATGTTCGCTGGGTATTGGGTCCCACTTTACATTTGCATTACAAACGGCCCACATTTCTTGTACCTATATATATGAACTGTTAAAGTGGCTAAGGCTGAGTTTATAAATACAGAGATATAGATAGAGAAACACAGAAAGGACAAGGAAATGAGATGCAAGGAAACACAGATAAATCCAACATAAATTCTCCATCCTCCGGACACAGAAGGCTGGGTAAAATAAGGAAAGTATCGTTGGCGGTTCTCATGGGTTCCCTGCTCTTCACCGGGACGGGCTTCGCAAGTGAAAGCCTCCATAACCAATACCACGTCTATGAAGACGGCGAATACATCGGGACGGTCAAAAGCCCTGAAGTCATCGACCATGCGGTGGATGAGAAAAAAGCGGAGGCGGAAGCTGTCCATGAGGACCTTGACCTCGTCGTCGGCCGTGACCTCTCCGTCGTGAAGGAGAAAGTATTCGGAAACCCCAAGTCGGCCGACGAAGAATCCGTGAAGGAAACACTGGATGAGTCGCTCGCTGTCGAGGCGAAGTCGGTCGCTGTCCAAGTGGACGGAGATACCCTGTTCCATCTGAAGGATACCGGGGCATTTGACCGGCTGATCCGCGGTGTCAAGCTGACCCATATGACCGAGGATGAACTGTCGGCTTATGAAGCTGCACGGGAAGCCGGTGAATTCCCGGAGCCTGAAGCAGGACAGACACAGGTGACCCATCTTTCCCTGAAGGCGGACCTGCAGGCGAAAGAAGTGTATACCGACCCGGAGAACATCAAAACGGAAGATGAGGCTCTTGATCTCCTGCTCTCCGAAAGACCGGTTGAGCAGGATTATACCGCGACAGAAGGCGACACGCCTGAGACCGTCGCCAAGGAGCATGGCATGACCGTGGACCAGCTGCTCGGTCTGAACGACGGGATGGACGCACAGGGGCCTCTTGCAGCCGGTGACACGGTGAAGGTCCTTGACGAGGAACCTTTCGTGGAGGTCACCGTCACCCGGAAGCACCGTGAAGCTTCACCGATCGCACACGAAACGGTGACGAAGGATGACGATACGATCCTGAAGGGTGAGAAAAAAGTCGCCCAGGCAGGAAAAGATGGCCGGAAAGAAATGCTGTCGGTCACGGAAACCGTGAACGGGGAGAAAGTATCCGAGAAGGTACTGGAAGATCAGGTAGTTGAAGAGCCGGTTGACGAACTTATCCTGAACGGCACGAAAGCGGTGCCTGGCGTTGCCACCGGCAATTTCACATGGCCTGCACAGGGCGGCTACATTTCGAGCAAGAAAGGGCCTCGCTGGGGCCGCCAGCACAACGGCATCGACATCGCCCGCCCGAGCGGAAAGGCGATTCTTGCGGCTGATGCAGGGACCGTCACGGCAACAGGCCCTCAGGGCGGTTTCGGCAACCGGGTCGTGGTTGACCACGGGAACGGCTATACGACGCTGTATGCCCATCTTGCCTCAATCAGCGTCAAGCCGGGGCAAAAGCTTGCTCAGGGACAGAAGCTTGGCGTGATGGGGAACACAGGAAACTCCACCGGTGTGCACCTGCACTTTGAAGTGCGCAAGAACGGACAGCTGATCGATCCGCTCACCGTTGTGAGCCAGTAAACGAATGATGAGACGAAAGGACGGCAGGCCGGCGGGCTCGCCGTCCTTTTCGAACATGCGACATTTCCCGGCATATTCTCGGGAAATATGTCGTCCGGGGGCGATTATTGCCCGGGAAATGATGCAATTATTTCCCGGATTCGACATCATTGTCCGTTGTTATGCGAGTTCCGGACGGCGGACAGTTAAATAGGTTGAGACCTGACCTCACAAAGATGCGGAACTTGCAAACTCGTGATAGCATAAGGAAAACAGGAACGAACCTGATAATGAGAAGGGAAGACCATCATGGACAAGACGATTCTTGTAGTGGATGATGAAAAACCGATTGCGGACATCCTCCAGTTTAATCTGAAAAAAGAAGGCTACAACGTCATCACGGCCTACGACGGCGAAGAAGCCCTTGAGCGTGTGGAAGAAACTGTCCCGGACCTTGCGCTTCTGGATATCATGCTGCCTAAAAAGGACGGCATGGAAGTTTGCCGCGAGCTGAGGAAGAAATATGATTTTCCGATCATCATGCTGACCGCGAAGGATTCCGAGATCGATAAAGTCCTCGGACTGGAACTCGGCGCGGACGACTATGTCACGAAGCCGTTCAGCACCCGGGAACTGATTGCGCGGGTAAAGGCCAACATGCGGCGACACCAGGCTGCGCCGGCCGAGTCGGAGGAGGAAGTGTCCAACGACATCACTGTCGGCCATCTGACCATCCAGCCGGACGCCTACCTCGTCCAGAAACGCGGCGAGCAGATCGAGCTGACCCACCGGGAATTCGAGCTGCTCCACTATCTGTCCAAGCACATCGGCCAGGTCATGACGCGCGAGCACCTTCTCCAGACGGTCTGGGGCTATGATTACTTCGGTGACGTGCGGACGGTCGACGTGACGATCCGCCGCCTCCGCGAGAAAATCGAAGACAATCCGAGCCACCCGGCATGGATTGTGACACGGCGCGGCGTCGGGTACTACCTGCGCAATCCGGAACAGGAGTAACGTCCGATGCAGAAAGTCGGCTTTTTCCGGTCCATTCACCTGAAGTTCGTTCTGATGTACGTTCTCCTCATCCTGATCGCGATGCAGGTCATCGGCATTTACTTTGCCCAGGAACTTGAGCAGACGCTGGAGAAGAACTTTCAGGAATCGATTAAGGACCGGGTGAATCTCCTGGAATTCAGCGTCAGGGAGGAAATGACACGGCAGAGGACCGAGGAAGACCCCTCACCCGAGGAAAGTCTAAAATCGGTCCTTTCGGGTTTTTCCTCTGATGACATCCTTGAAGTGAGGATCATCGACTCCAAAATGCGGATCCTCGCCACATCCGAATATGAAAACCAGCAGCTGGTCAACCAGCCAATGGTGGATGAACTTGTCCAAAACTCGATTCAGTCCGGTGCCCAATACTCCAAAACGTATCTGAATGAAGATTCACAGCGGAGAATCTGGGTGCTTGCGATGCCGGTCATATCCGGAGGCGAGGTGATCGGCTCACTGTACATTGAATCGAACATCGAGAAGGTGTACAGCCAGATCAATGACATCAACCAGATTCTCGCCGGCGGGACAGCATTTTCCCTCGGGATCACGGTCATTTTGGGCATTCTCCTCGCCCAGACGATCACCCGTCCGATTGCCGATATGACCAAGCAGGCGAGCGCCATGGCCAAAGGAAACTTTGCCCGGAAAGTCCGGGTGTACGGCCAGGATGAGATCGGCGACCTGGCCAAGGCATTCAACCATCTGACGACGCGTCTCCAGGAGGCGCAGTCATCAACCGAATCCGAACGGAGAAAATTGGCTACCGTCCTCTCCAACATGACGGACGGTGTCATCTCGACCGACAGGAAGGGCCGCATCATCCTGATCAATGACACGGCGCTCGGCATGCTCGGCGTTCCCCGCGAGCACGTGCTGAACCGCCCCGTGCCGGCTGTGCTCGGCCTTGAACAGGAGCACACCTTTGAGGACCTGGTCGATATGCAGGATCCGGTCACAATCGACTTCAGTGATGAGGAACGGCCATATATCCTGCGGGCAAACTTCTCGGTCATCCAGAAGGAGACCGGGTTTGTAAACGGCCTGATCGTCGTCCTGCACGACATCACCGAGCAGGAAAAGATCGAGATGGAGCGCAGGGAATTTGTGTCTAATGTTAGCCACGAGCTGCGCACTCCGCTCACTTCGATGCGGAGCTATCTGGAAGCGCTGGCGGACGGCGCATGGAAGGACGAAGAAATTGCGCCTTCCTTCCTGCATGTCACGCAGACCGAGACGGAGCGGATGATCCGTCTTGTCACGGATCTCCTTCAGCTTTCACGGATGGACAGCCGGGAATATGAGCTGAACACCGACATCGTGGACTTCGTGAAATTCTTCCACCGGATCATCGACCGGTTTGAACTCATGAAATCGAAAGACGTCCAGTTCGTCAGGCTGATTCCGCCGGGCCCGCTGTACACGGAGCTCGACATGGACAAGATGACCCAGGTCATCGACAACATCATCTCCAACGCCCTGAAATACTCCCCGGACGGCGGCAATGTCCGGTTCAGTGTACAGGCGGAGGATGACCATATCAAAGTGGCGGTCTCTGACCAGGGGATGGGAATCCCGGAAGCGAATGTGAAACGGATCTTCGAGCGGTTTTACCGTGCGGACAAGGCCCGCTCGCGTGCGATGGGCGGAACGGGCCTCGGGCTCGCCATCGCCAAGGAAATGATCCAGGCGCACGGCGGCCACATCTGGGCGGAGAGTGAGGAAGGCAAGGGGACAACCATCTTCTTCACGCTTCCATTCGAGGTTGTAGAGGCGGGTGAATGGGATTGAAATTTGTAGAACCTATCAAGTCGGCAGTCCTCATCCTCCTGATCCTGATCAGCATTACGCTGACATTCTCGATCTGGACATCCCGTTCCAATTATCAGCCGATCGAATCGGCAACAAAGGCAGACGTCAAAATCGCGGATAAACAGACTCTGAGTCAGGTAATCCGGCCATATAAGATCCTCGCCATTTCTGATGACGGCCTGTCCGGAACCACGGACAAAGAGGACATCGAGTCACTGATGGACTTCATGAAGACATGGTCGTTCCAGAACCTGGCTGAGGCGGACAAGGAAGTCACTGCGGATGAGGCAGACGAAATCATCAGCCAGCCTGACTCCGTCACGCTCTTTTTCCGGTCCCCAATCCCGTTCGGAGTTGTGGACAGCCTGTTCCGGTTCGGTGATTCGGTGACTACGGAATCAAGCTTCAGCCAAATGGTCATCGAAACACAATCGGACATTGGCCGTGTCCACTTTATCGGTCAGGATGGCGGGAGAAGATTTACTGCGCATGCGACGAATGTAGATCCGGAACGGCTGAACAGTCTGCTGGAGGGATCGGAAGAGTTCGAGCCGTATGCGGCCATCGGGCGTGAAACAGCCAGGACCCTTTTCGTGCCATCAACAAGCAGAACGGTCAGTTATATGACGTTTTTCCAGCGGGAAGTCAGCCCTTCCGAGTTTATAAAGGCGCTGTTCCCCGACAAAAACAATGTCCAGCGAATACCGACCGGCGAGCATTCGCATTCGGAAAGGTACCATGACATCAACTGGCAGTTGAATGTCAATACGGAGATGAAAACACTTAGATTCAGAGATATGAAAGGAGACAGCAATGATGGCGTCTCCATCCCCAGTGAACTGCTTGTGGACAGTCTGGACTATGTCAATGAACATAGCGGATGGACCAATGACTTCGTCCTTTCCTCAATGGACCCGCTCCGCAAACAGATCAAATACCGGATGGAGGTAAGGGGTTATCCCGTATTCAGTGACAGCGACCTCACCCTGACCGAAATCACCCAGATCTGGGGCAACAGCCGGATCTCCAGCTATTCAAGGCCCTACTACCAGCTGAATGAACCGCTTCCGGAAAACACGGATAAGCGTCTTCCGGCAGGTACGGATGTGGTGGAAGAACTCCGCGCGAATCCGGAAGTTGAATTTAGCGAGGTAGACGACATTGTCCGCGGGTACGAACTCAAGCAGACCCAGCGAAACGGAGAAACGCTGTATGCGCTGGAACCGGCGTGGTTCTTTGAGGAAAGCGGGGAATGGCGTTCCGTGAAAAAAGCCGGAACAGGAGGTGGCATGGGTGGACTGGAGTAAGACAAAGACCATATTTATTGTCGTATTCGCCATTCTGAATGTTTTCCTGTTCTCACTTTATATGAACCGGACCAATGAGGATCTTGAGGTGCGTGGTGAAACGAGCATCGAAGACCGGCTGAAATTGGATGACATCACTTACGGCAATCTGCCGGACACCAAGGAAGCCTTTCGTATTTCCGGCGAATTGATGCCGGTCAGTTCCACTGGTCTGAGGGAACTGGAAGGCCAGACACCCAGAATCACAGGAGAACATACACTCATCTCAGAGATTGAAGAGCCGTTTGGACTGGAAGACAGTGAAGGCAAGCTGGATTTTGAAGAGTTCCTTGAGGAATACGTGACGAACGGCAAGGACTACACGCTGTGGGAAGTGGATGAAGAAAAGCGGACTGCGACTTTTTTCCAGCAGTTCGACGGCAGGACGATCTTCTACAACGAGCATTCGATGCTGACCGTCCATTGGAACGAAGAACGGGAAGCCATCCGGTACGAGCAGAGTATGCTGTTTAATCTGAAGGAAACGAATGAGAAAAGAAATCTCTACTCACCTATACAGACAATCAGCCTGCTGGTCCGGTCGGGCAGTGTGCAGCCGGGCTCCAACGTCAAGGAAGTAAAGCTGGGCTATTCTCCGCTTATCCAGCTTACACAAACGCAAGTGCTGGTACCAACCTGGCATATTCATGTAGAATCGGAGGATGGGGCTAAAACCGACCACTTCGTTAATGCAGTGGACGGCAAGATCCTGGACAAACTTTCCGAACCAGACACCGAAGAAGAACAGTAGGAGGCCGAAACGTGAGATTCAGTGTATTGGCCAGCGGCAGTACGGGCAATTCCATTTATATAGAAAACGACGAGCATGCCTTCCTTGTGGACGCGGGCCTGAGCGCCAAGAAGCTCGAGGGGCTTCTCGGAGGCATCGGCCGCAGCATGAAGCAGGTCGACGGCATCTTCGTCACGCACGAGCACAGTGACCACATCAGGGGACTGGGCGTGGCAGCCAGGAAGTACGGCATGCCGATCTACGCGAACGAAAAGACATGGAAGGCGATGGATGGCCTGGTCGGAGACATTCCGGTCGGCCAGCGGTTCACCTTCGACATGGAAACAGTGAAGTCGTTCGGCAGCCTGGATATCCAGTCGTTTGCGGTTTCGCACGATGCCGCTGACCCGATGTTTTATGTATTTCATGACAGCGGGCGCAAACTTGCCCTCATTACCGACACCGGCTATGTGAGCGACCGGATGAAAGGCTGGATTTCCGGAGCGGACGCATTCGTCTTCGAAAGCAACCATGATGTCGGAATGCTCCAGATGGGCCGCTACCCGTGGAACGTCAAACGGCGCATCCTGAGCGATGTCGGCCACGTATCCAATGAGGATGCGGCGGTCGCGATGAGCGAAGTGGTGGAGCAGAAGGAAACCCGCATCTACCTTTCCCACCTGTCGAAAGACAACAATATGAAAGACCTTGCGAGGCTGAGTGTTTCGCAGACGCTTGAAACGTGCGGCGTCCGGCCCGGCGAATTTGTGCATCTGTATGACACTGATGCAGCAGAACCGACCGAGCTGGTCACGGTCTGATCAGAATCCGTCCCCATAATGGGGGCGGATTTTTTGTTTCGGAAACACTCACTGATTCCGTGCTGTGTTCAATTTCCGTCAATCGGGTAGATTAACCGTAAATGCGGCTTTTTTCATGAAGAAAGGGTGGATCGGATGGTCAACTTGGAACCGGGAAAACGGAGACTGCGTTTTGCGGGCACGGCAGGCATCCTGTCGGCGGCGCTTCTCCTTCAGGGCTGTCTCTCGCCTGAACAGGAAGCGGAAGGCGAAGAAAACAATATCAATGCGGTTGCGGACACGAATGCAGCAGAGGGAGAAGAAAACGGGGAAGGCAGCAACGCGCCTGACACGGCGCTTGAACTCCAGGAAGGCATCGTCGGGGCGGTTGAAGAGGCATCGGCCGCTGTTGTCGGCGTGACCAATCTCCAGACCGCCGGAAACTACTGGACAGGCCCTGAAGAGACCGTTCCGGCAGGTGTCGGATCAGGCGTCATCTACAAGCAGGAAGAAGGCAAAGCGTACGTCGTGACAAACAACCATGTCGTAGAGGGCGCGTCGCAAATTGAAATCACACTGGAAGACGGCACGAAAGTTCCCGCAAAGCTGCTCGGTGCGGACATCTGGACCGACCTGGCCGTCGTCGAAATGGATGACGCAGACGTACAGGATGTCATTGAATTCGGGGACTCAGACGAACTGAAACGGGGGCAGACGGCAATCGCCATCGGCAACCCGCTCGGCCTCGGATTCTCGGGTTCGGTGACGGTCGGCGTCATCTCAGGGAAGGAGCGGTCCATTCCGGTCGATCTGAACGGGGACCAGTCGGTCGACTGGAACGCAGAAGTCCTGCAGACCGATGCCGCCATCAACCCGGGCAACTCGGGGGGCGCACTTGTCGATCTGAGCGGCCGGCTAATCGGGATCAACTCGATGAAGATTGCGGAAGCATCGGTCGAGGGAATCGGCCTGGCCATTCCGATTAATTCCGCTGTGCCGATCATCGAAGACCTGGAGCAGCACGGGGAGGTCCGCCGTCCTCAAATGGGTGTCACGCTGTTTGACCTGATGGACATCCCGGCTGTGTACCAGCAGCAGGAACTGAACCTTCCTGAGGATGTCAATGAAGGCGTGGTCGTGGACCAGGTGATGCAGGGCTCCGCGGCACAGGAAGCCGGCCTGCGCCAGTATGACGTGATCACGGCAATGGACGAAGAGCCCATCGCGAATTTGATCGACTTGCGGAAGTACTTGTATAATGAAGTGAAACAGGGAGACACGGTCAGGCTCGAGGTCTACCGGGGCGGAGAAGCAACGGAGATCGAGATCAATTTCTAGCAACTTGCAACTAAATAACTGAAATTTTGGTCTAGTGTTACAAATATAACTATCCACAAGGGGCAGCTCGGGAAGATTTCAACCGGCTGCCTGTGTTTTTTGGAGGAATAATTGCAATTGTCCACTAATGTGGATAACTATTTGCAAATGTTTATAACTTTCTGGAGTGGAAAAGGAGGGATCTGGATGGAAAACGTCACGAAAAAAGCGTGTGAAACCCATATATACCGGGCTTTGGACGAAGTAACTGCCAAAACAGCAGCCTTCCCGGTAATGGAAACAATCAACAATGACGAGGAGTTATCCACACCCTGTGACTATTGCCAACAGGCTGCAATATATGTGGTATCGAACATGCAGTCGCCCACCATATCTTGATTTCATCTGTGGATATGTGCATAATTCCTGTGAACAACCGATTTGGTAAAGGTGGACAAGCTGTGAATATTACAATTGTTACAGTCGGAAAGCTCAAAGAAAAGTATCTGAAAATGGGCATCGAGGAGTACGAAAAACGGTTGCGCCCCTATGCGAAAATCCAGCTGGCCGAGGTGCCGGACGAAAAAGCACCCGAGCAGCTGAGTGACGCGGAGATGGAAATGGTGAAGAAAAAAGAGGGAGAACGGATCTTGTCGAAGATCCCTGCCGATGCGCATGTCATCGCACTCGCCATCGAAGGCAAGCAGCGGTCATCGGAAGAGCTCGCGGCAAACCTGGAATCCCTGATGACCTACGGCAAGAGCAAAGTTGTATTTGTCATCGGAGGCTCCCTCGGCCTGCATGCAGATGTCCTGAAGCGGGCTGACGAAAAGCTGAGCTTTTCCAAGATGACCTTCCCCCACCAGCTAATGAAGCTGGTGCTGATGGAGCAGGTCTACAGAGCTTTCCGGATTATGAAGAATGAGCCATACCATAAATAATTGCGATGATATGAAAATAAAACCAAAGACGTAAGCGTTGATTACAAATGATGACACTGCTATATTTAGTTTGAATTAAAGATAATAGTAAAAGGTGGAGAGATCATGAAAGGTTGGCAGTTTACTAAAACACATGAACCACTTCAACTCGTAGAACTAGAAGATCCGAAAGCGGCTCCAGGACGTGTAGTGATCGATACAAAGGCAGTAGGCCTGTGCCACTCTGATGTTGGGTCTCTCGAGGATGAGGGCTGGATGGCATTGATGGATGCACCAGTCATTATGGGCCATGAGAATGCCGGAGTCATATCTGAAGTAGGCGAAGGCGTTACTGATTTTAAGGTTGGGGATCGTGTCGCGATATGCCCGACCGGACCATCCGGAACAGCTCCAGGATATGTTTATGATGGTGGTTTCGGGACCAAAATTCATGCGCCTGCAGAAGACTTGGTCCGTGTTCCGGATGAACTTTCCATGGAAATGGCCGCTTCGGCGACGGACGCGGGAATGACTTCTTACTCTGCATTATTTAATGTAGGACAAGCAAAACCCGGCATGAACATTGCCTTGATTGGTATCGGCGGACTTGGACAATTCGCACTGCAAGCGGCCGTAGCAAAAGGGAGCAAGAATATTTATGCTGCGGATGTAAGTGAGAAAGCGCGTGAATTGGCCAAGGAAATCGGGGCCGCGGAAGTGGTATCCGATATTAAAGATTTGGCAGACAAAGACCTGGACCTGATCGTGGATTATGCAGGATTCGGAGTGACCACTTCCGATGCATTGGAAGTAGTCAAACCAGGCGGAACAGTTGTATTGGTGGGTATGGGGAAACTGGAAACTACGATCAACACGACTTCGTTTATCACAGGCGCCAAGAGATTATTGGCGAATGTGGGTGGAACACCTCAGGATATTGCCGATATTTACGAATTGATGGCCGCGGGCAAACTGAATCCAAAACTCACGAAGATTAAATTTGAGGATATCCCTGAAGGCATTGAGAAACTAAAAGCCGGAGAAGTACAAGGCCGTTTAGTAGCTGTGTATGACGGGGATGAATAAATAAGGTAAATTAAAAGTCTCATGACATTTGCTCATGAGACTTTTAATTATAAAAGATGTAGCTGCCAGACTAAAATGGGCAGATCCTGCTTGATCGAATTGAATACTGCCTGCCCAGTTCACCCATGATGAGCTTTAACAAATAGGCAATTAAAAAGGATGTGATGAGATGCGATACAGCAAAACCGTCATGACAAAACTGATCAACCAGCACCGCGATTTGCATGATGAACTAAAGAAGATCAAAGTTGAAATGGGCCTGGAGAAAAACTTGGCCATCAAAGCGCTGTATCATTCAGCCGTAGCGGATGATGGCCCGTATATGAAGGAATACCAAGCTTTGGATCGCCAGCACGGGGAGTAAAGGCAGGCGGCCAAAAGAAATGATCATCGGATTTGTCCCTTTGACTGGACAAGGATCCGATGATCATTTTGTTTATTACGCCATTACCATTCTTTCGGCTCGTAATCCAGCTCTCTGAATAATGCAGTCCGTTCTTTTTTGGACAGGTCTTCCATTATTAAATGGAAACATAGTAAAAGATATTATATGAAATTTTTGAACTCGCTATGGTATTATTAGGAATAACAATGTTTCTAAAGGAGCACAGGATGAGCGGAATAAGAAGGATTAGTAAGCAGAAAATAGATAGTGTATTACAAAAGAATGAGAGACAGTATTTAGTGGGAAACTTAAAAACACCACAAGTTTTGCAACACATTCATGATGAAAATGTGGAGGTAGGGCTGTCTTATTATAAACAATTCACAGCTGATAAGCCCCATATACATAGAGAGGTAACAGAGTATCAAATGATTTTAGAAGGATATTCAGAGATCTTGAACCTTATAACGAATAAAGTTACTAAACTAAATGCTGGAGATTTTTATATTGTTGAAAAAGAAACTCCATATGCGCAAAAATCAGCAGCTAATACAAAAATCCTTTTTTTTAAACATCCTAGCGTAAATGATAAAAAAGTCATCGAAGCATCAAACGAATTAAAGGAATGGTTAAAAACAAAAATATAATAAGGAGTATTTATTGATGAATAAAATACTTAGAATCCCAGCGACAAGATTTTTTCTAATGATAAGCCAGTGGAGTTTGCTATTTTTTTTATTCAATATTTTTCGTGGCTATTTAAATGGGGATATACTGTCATTCGTGAAATATATTCTTTTTCTGTTTGCCGTAGGAATAGGTATTTATCACACGAAATCTGCAATTGAAGAATTAGTTAATCATTACCGTTTTAAGAAGAGTTATTCAAAAACTTTTTCAGGAAAAAAAGTATCAATAGGATATGAAGTAGGGTCTTTTTGGAAAGTTGTTGATAGGTATAAAGACAAAGAAAAAGTAGCAGTAATTATAGGTGTAAATAATCGTTTTTGTATTGATAGAAATTATATTAACCCTAATAGTTTAATTAGTGACTATATCTCATCAGTCTCAAAAAAAGAGGTGGATGAGATAAAAACAACAATACATAAACAATTAAATCATTTAAACACAAAACAAGATCATTTAATACATACTTACTATTTATTGTAGTTGTCGGAGCAATAATGCTGTTTGCATTTAGACATAGAATTAATTTTATGAGGGATTGGATATATAAAATCAGAAATGAATTTACCATGATAAAGGCACGTTACAATACTAAGAAATACAAAAATAATGGGAAATATTAAAAAGTATAAGAACAAACTTCTGGTGTTAAAATAACCGGAAGTTTTTTAATAAGTTTTTAACTTCTTCATCACGAATACCGGTATACGCTTTGTAGTAGCCTGATTGGAGTAGTGATTAAACACTTCCACTAGCGTTGCTACGTCTTTCGTGCATTGGTACCACTTCCTGTTTCAGCCCTTACTTTGGGAGCACTGAAATGGCGCTATCGCTTACGAACGAGAATTCCAATGTGTAGAAGATCATTAACATTGGATGAAATAACCGTTCCCCTTTTGTCTATTCAAGAACTTATATACACTTATACTTGCGAATATAAGTGTAATTGCACTTGTAAGTCTCTGCTTATATTCATTGATAGTTCTCTTCCCATTAATACTTCCATTAACCGGATATTAAGAAGTGAAAAAATAAGTTGGCATTCCTGTTTTATCCTTGATAGAATAAACTGACTCATTCATTGATGAGTATCAATCTTACCTTTGGACAGGCGGTGCATTTTCCTTACTGATGCCTACATACGGAATTCGGGTTCCGCTTGGAAGATAGTGTTTCTAAGCGATTGGGATGCCTGAGTTTTAGGCTTCACAAAGTACTTTAAATTGGATGTTAACTGAAAGGGTTGTCGGGATGATTTTAGATCCCGCTATTTTTTATGCATTTTTTACGCCTACTAATGATTTCCAAGGGAGAATGAAATGAATCCAACCAAACGATTAATAGCAGTATTAGTGGCGTTGTGTCTGATGATCAGCTCAATGCCATTCTATGGAATCGAAGCAACAGCGCAGAAACCGGAAGAAGTGGGAAAATCTTTGGAGAATAAATTCCAAGGGGATAACCAAAAGAATCTAAAAGAAATTCCTTCCATGCGGAACCGGCACGCCAAAGTGTTTAGTGATGAAGAAGGAATCTACTATGCGGAAGTTTACTTAGATCCGATTCATTATGAAGATAATGGTGAATGGGAGGAGATCGATAATACATTAATTGATTCAGAAACGGGAACGCACTATGAAAATACGGATAACGAGTTTTCTGTCGGGTTCCCCAAAAAGCTCTTCGGGGACACCTCAGAGCTTCTGACCTATGAAACAAGCGGGCATGTAATGGAATTGTCGCTTGTTACCGAAGAAATAGATGAAAAACAATTTAGTGAACCGCAGGAAGTCCTCCCGGTTATTGAAGAGAATCAATTGACGGCGGAAGAAGTATTTCCAAATGTCACAATGGAATACATTGTAGACGGCAGCAAGGTAAAGGAAAATATTATCCTGCATGAATATGAGGGGAAAAACCAGTTCCAATTTCATCTTAGGATCTCTGATGCGGACGCAAAGAAACAAGATGACGGAAGTATTCACTTCTTCGATGCAAACGGGGAATTTCTATTCTTGATCGAAAAGCCCTTCATGTATGACTCTAACCCTGACGTTGGTCCAGGAGGCGTTGTTTCCCAGGACGTGACACAGGAAATTGAGAAGGTGGATGATGGCTACACGCTCACGATCACTGCGGATGAAGCGTTTCTGGAAAGCCCTGAAACTGTCTATCCTGTGACCATCGATCCGTGGATCGATGTCTTTCAAGGAGAGGACACCTATGTGGCAAGCGGGACTCCCTATAACTACCACAACAACGATCACCTATTTGTTGGAAACCATTCCGCGATCGGAAAAACCCGTTCTCTCTTGAAATTCAGCCTTCCATCTGTTCCGAATGGCGTGGTAACCGGGGCTTCACTCGGCCTTTATCAGATAGCTGCCGGAAATGCCTCGCAGGTAGATATTCATCAGTTGTCTTCCACTTTCAATGCGACAACTGTGAACTGGACTAGCCAGCCATCTTATCAATCATCGGTACTTGCTTCATCTAAGCAGTCGACCGTAGGGTATCAGTACTTCACGGTTACCGATGCCGTCAAAGATTGGTATGCAAATCCTTCAACCAATTTTGGGTTGTTGGCCAAATACCCGGACAGCATCGAAGGAACAGCTGCGCGCAAAAGCTTCTACTCGTCTGAAGTGGTAACTGCTGACGGAAGTCCATTCGGAAAGCCGAAACTGTATATCGAATTCAGGCCAACTGAGTTGCTTGGTCTTACGGACTACTGGACTTACACGCCGGATGTGTTCCAAGGAGAAGGGACGGCAGTCGTCAACGTCATCAATGGCAATATGGTCTACGATCTGTCACTAATCGATGTAGCCGGACTGACCGAAGCATTTGATCTTGGGCTCACCTATAATAGCCGATCGAACTATAATACTCATTTCGGCACGGGCTGGATGTTCAATTCCTATGAGTCATTGGCTACTAACAGTGACCAATCGATCATTGAATACCGAACGGGTGGCGGGGTCCGTTATCATTTCGCTAAGCAACAGCATGATGACGAGATGACCTATAGCTCCCCGGAAGGTGTGGAGTATGAACTGATCCGGACGTCTTCGGGCTATGAACTGCGTGATACATCCGAAACAGTGAGGTACTTCGATCATTCGGGCCGTCTTTATGAGATCAAAGACGAAAAAGGGAACCAGGTGCTTTATACATTCGATGGCTCCTCAACACGCATTACAAAAATCACTGAGAAGACAGGCGCCTCGGTGCGAAGCATCGAACTGACTTATGATGTCAACGGCCGGCTGGATACAGTTAAGGATTTCAAAAACACTCCGGTAAAGTTTGCTTACGCAACCGTCAACAATCAGCCAGTCCTTCAAAAGATCACATTTGCGGTCGGAACGACTGCCGAGAAAACAGTCGAATTCGGCTATGATCCGACGACTGCCCGCCTGACTTCTGTTAAGGATGCCAACGGGAACACCGGCAAGATCGAATATGACAAAGTAAATAACCGGGTCACCAAACTGATTGACCCGAGAAGCTCATCCATCTATTCACAGCTGATTTATGCAAACCAAAAAACCACCTATGTGGATTCAAAAGGGAATAAGACGGAGTATACGTATTCAATTCCGGAAGCCCGCACAGTCAATGTGACGCAGATCATTGAAAATGCCGGCGGAGCCAATCAGAGCACCACTAAGTATGAGTGGAAAAACAACCTGCTTGAAAAGGAATATGAGCCGGATAAAGACACGGGTGCCGCTGCGACGGCCACAACCATCACTCAATACGACAGCAAGGGAAATGTCACCGGTGCTTCCACAACCGGCAACCAATCGTTTACCCAGACAATTGATGCCAAAAACAATGTGGTCAGTTCGAAGGAGTCCAGCGGTATCTTCGAAAACAATATATACGATGCCGTCAGCAATCTGATCTCCAGCACAACCAACTTTAACCTGACCGATTATAGCCAGTATGACAAGTTCGGCAACGTTACCCGGAGCGTTAGCCCAACCCGCGACATTTATAACCGGCTGGCCAACAGCCAGTTTGAAACTGCCGATGCTTCCGGGCTGCCTTCCGGATGGATACGTTTTTCAGCGTCCAATGCGGGCAGCCACACATTGTCAACCGACAGTAAGTTCGGCCAGAAAGCTGCGCAAATCAGCTTGTCCGGAACCGGAGATGCGGGTTACTTTAGACAGCAATTCAAGGTAGACCCTGCAGAATCCCAGCGGATCTACACTGTCTCAGCTCGTGTGAAGACGATTAATCTGACAGGTGAAGGCGCCCGTATCCGGATTTATCCGCTGGATAGTGCCAATGTCAACCTTAAAAACACTGACGGTTCCATCTATCAGGAGATGAGCGCCCCGCTGACTGGGACAACTGATTGGACAGAACTGTCCAAGACCGTCACTTTACCGGCAGGGACTGCAGCGGTTCGTGTGGACTTGCTGGCAAAGGGCCAGGGTACGGCACTGTTTGATGGGGTTCAGGCAGTTTACGGCACGACACTGCCGGAATACTCCGCCAATGAAAACACCGGTTTTGAAGCAGGGGCTTCTGCTTCCTTAGACGGCTGGACCTTGAATAACTTAGGGACAGGAGACGGTCCAAGTACTGTCGTCAAACAGTCGGGCGCTTCCAGTGTGCGTGTTACCGGCAATGGAACCCAGCGTTATGCGGGCCAGTATGTCGAAGTGAAGGGGAAGCAAAATGATCCGATTACATTCTCCGGCTGGGCGAACACGACAAGTGCCGCGGCCGCAGGGGATCTGAAGCTCCGGCTCTGGCTCACTTATACCGACGGAACTTCTGCTTCGTTCGACCTTCCGTTCATGAGCGGCAGCCATGCCCACAACAAGTGGCAGTTCGCCAAAAATACGATCCGTGCACCGAAAGACTTTAAACAGGCCAAAATCTATGCCATCTACAGCAAGACCTCCGGATATGCCTATTTTGACAACATCAAAGTCGAGCCGACCGGCTCTTCCGTAGGGAAGACATACGATGCAAATGGCGTCAACATGACATCGGAGACAGATGCTTTCGGCAACACGACCACCTATGTCTACGACGCAAACGGCAACGAGACGAAAGTCACCGATGCGGAAAACCGGGTGAAAGATCGTCAATACGACCCGATGAACCGGGTCACTTCGGTCAGCCTGGGCCCGACGAAAGGCATCCAGACGACCTATTCCTATGACAAGCAAGGCAATCTGCTCTCAAGGATTGATCCTCGCGGCAACAAAACATCGTTCTCATATAATGCCATTAATGAGGTAGAGCGAGAGACGGACCCGCTCGGGAAGTTCTATAGATACGAATACGATGGCGAAGCCAATGTCACAAAAATCGAGCGTGGCCAAAACACCACAGTCTCTTCCACGGTGACATTCGGCTATGATGCAAAAAATAACGAAGTGACCAAATCTGTCAACGGCGCGAAGCTTTATGACAAGACTTATTTCAAAAACAATCTTCTGAAGTCCATCTTGACGCCGGCCGACGGCACCTATACATTCGACTATGATTCAAGCCAGCGCTTGACCAAAGCCGTGTCGCCGGGGTATACAATCGAAAACATCTATGAAACAGCGTCGAGCAATCCGGCGAACGGGCTGAGGACCAGCTTTAAGGAAACACTTGGCACCAGCGTCTTTACAACGCGCTATGCCTACGACGGCAGTCAGCGTCTGACGACGCTGACTGCGCCGGACAACACAGCATACAACTACTTCTTCAATGAGAGAAGCCAGCCGGTCCGGCAGGAAAGTCCGAATGTTGTCCAGCTTCACGAATTTGATGAAGACGGGCAGCTCACCGCCCAGACGGTTCTTGGCCAGTCCTCTGTCCAATATCGCTACAGCTATGACCGAAGCGGACAAGTCATTTCATACGCAGCAGGCAACAAGACCCACCGGTACACGTATGACGAGTACAATCGGCTTGTGAAGTGGCACAATGGTTCAAAGGAGACTTCCTACCGCTACGACATTGCGGGCAATCTGGAGAATCCGCAAGGCCGCACCCTGTCCTTCAACACAGCGAACGAAGTGGCTGGCTTCACCTATGACTCGGAAGGCAACCTGTTGGACGACGGACGACTTACCTATACATGGGACGGCCTTGGCCAACTCGTATCCTCGACCGACCAGGCCACTGGAAGTCAGGTCCGCTACACGTATCATCCGGACGGCCTCAGGAAGACAAAGATCGTAGGAAGTACGATCCACCGTTATCACTATGACGGATCACAGCTCGTCCGCATCACAGACTCTAGCGGACGCACCGTTTGGGCCTTCACTTGGAATGCCAGCAAGCTCATCCAGGTGACGAACGCGGCAGGGGAGACCTTCGAAGCCGTCACAAACCACCGGGGCGACGTTGTTCGTCTTCTTGACAAGGCAGGGAACACAGTCGCCGAGTACGATTATGACCCGTGGGGCAACCTGGTCTCTCCTGAGCCATCCGACTCGCGCGTGAAAGGCCAGCCAATCCGCTATGCCGGCTACGTGTATGATACGGAAATGAAGCTCTACTACCTGCAAGCCCGATACTACGATCCAGCCACTTCCCGTTTCGTTTCTCGTGATCCTGATCCAGGAGACGAAGATGACCCTGCTACGATGAACGGCTATACCTATGCGGATGGGAACCCGGTCACGAAAATTGATCCAGATGGGCATTTTGCACAGTTTATTCCTATAGCAATTGCAGGCTATCGAGTATATAAAGCTTACAAGACCTATAAGAAGGTTAAGGGTCTTACTAAGGTTACCAATAAGACAGGTACCTATGTAATCTCCTATAGTAACGGTTATAAATACATTGGGAAGGGAAGCTTGAAAAGAGCGAGAAAGTCCGCAAAGCAACATCAAAAGAAAGACGGCGCGAAAATTAATACCATTGCATGGAGACCAGCTAAAAATTCAAGACAAGCTTTCATAAGAGAATATAAATTAATGAAAAAAAATGGTTTCTATTCAAATGTGGCAAGAAACAAAAAATCAAACAGGCACAAACTATATAACCAAATTAATAGTCCAGGGAGAAAATATCACAAAAGGGATTATGGTAGATATTAAAATACGTTGGAGTGAGTTGAATGTGGCAAGACTTAACCCTGATTAATGCAGATATTCCAAGTGAAATTTTCTATGGTGCAGATTTGAATGCTGAGAAAGCATATCATCCGAATTTTGAGGGAATTAAATATATACATCTTTATTCTTATAAAAAGAAAGAAAACAAATCCAGTAACTTTTTTAAATTTAATCAGTTTGAAAATCTGCTTAGCTTGGAACTAGTCCTTACAAATGTCACAGAATTTAATGATTTTAAAGGATGTCACTCATTGAAACGGCTTGGCCTTTGGCGAAATCGGAACCTACAATCATTCGAAGGTATCAGTGATCTTTCCAATCATCTTGAGGTATTAATTATCCAATACGCCAGGAAACTCAAAGTGGACGAAGAGCTATTTCAGATGAAGGAACTAAAAACACTGAGCCTTGTAGGAATCAGCCCACTTGAGAGCCTGGATTTTTTAAAACACTTTCCTAAACTTGAGAAGTTCGTCTTCGTGGACACGGATGTACTGAACGGAGACATGACACCACTTCTTGAACACCCGACCCTTCGTTATGCGGGCTATCTCGATAAACGGCATTACAACGTGAAAAGTGATGAGATGGAACGACTGCTTAAAGAAAAGAATGGAGGGATTTCAGGTGTTTCCAAATGATGACGATGGACTGGTTTTGCAAATGTTAAAGGACGAAGGTATTGATTTTAGCATTCCTCAGCCCCTAGATTTTGCAATATCCTGTCCCGACAAGCGAAGCGCAAAGAAAATCCTAAAAGCGCTCAAAAGAGAAGGTTTTACGGCCGAAATAGAAGAGGATGAAGGTGAGTGGAGTTGCTATGCCTTTGTTGTAACGCATCTCGACTACGACACGATTGTGGAGATTCAGGAACGCCTTCATCAGCTCGCCACACCTTTTGACGGTCAATCAGACGGATGGGGCGTTATGGTTGTACCAGAGGATTAACCCCCTAAGATTACGGAGTGTTCATTCCGGTTTATGAAGCAACACAGGAAGAGTACGGAGTGCCATGGAACCTTCTTGCGGCCCATCATCGGGTGGAAACCCGATTCTCGACAATTGAGCCGATGATCTCTCCCGTAGGGGCTACCGGGCATATGCAGTTCATGCCGTGTACCTGGGTCGGTTGGTCGCATCCGACATGTTCGGGATTAGGGAAGGGAGATATTTCACAATCTGAGTTGACCAGTAGCGCTGCTATAGCGCGATAGGGCGGTTACGGAGTCGATGGTGACGGCGATGGAAAGGCTGATCCGAATAATCTGGAGGATGCAGTTTTTGCAGCAGCCAAGTACCTGGCTGCGAATGGCGCCTCGGAAGGCCGGATCCGTGATGCAGTCTTCGCCTATAATCATGCGGATTGGTATGTAGAAGAAGTAATGGGCTTTGCAGATTCCTATGTAAAGGGCTACGTGGCCATTGGAGGAACGGAAGGGCTTAGCGGAGTTGAAGTGGTGGATGTCGGTCAAAAATGGATCGGCAACTCCCAATACATTTTCGGCGGAGGGAGAAACCAGAGTGATATCGCAAGGGGCAGATTCGACTGTTCCAGCTTTGTTCACTGGGCTTTCGCCCGATTGTAGCGGAGGGCCTGAGACACCTGCAGGAAAAGCGTTAACCGAAGACCCCGCAGAGCGGAGCTCGAGGAGGCTGAGGCAACGCCCGCGGTAGCGAGGGCCCGCAGCGGAAATCTAAAGGCGCAAAAAAATAAAATGATCATCGGATCTGTCCCTTTGACTGGACAAGAATCCGATGATCATTTTATGTTCTATGCCATTACCATTCTTTCGGCTCGTAATCCAGCTCTCTGAATAATGCAGTCTTTTCTTTTTTGGACAGGTCCCTCCATTGGCCGGGAGGAAGGTTGCCCAGATGGATGTTCATGATCCGGATTCTCTGCAGCCGGTACACTTCATAACCCAATGCCTCGCACATGCGGCGGATCTGGCGGTTCAGCCCTTGTGTCAAAATGATTTTGAAATCGTATTTGGACAATTGTTCTGTTTTGCATGGAAGTGTTTTGGTCCCTAAGATTTTGACCCCCTCTTTCATGTTCTTCAGGAATTCAGGAGTGATCGGCTTATTGACTGAAACGATATACTCTTTTTCATGCTTGTTTTCAGAACGCAGGATTTCATTGACGATATCACCGTCGTTCGTCAGAAGGATCAGGCCTTCAGAATCCTTGTCGAGACGCCCAATGTTAAACACTCTCAATGGATGGTTGACCAGATCGACAATATTTCCTTTTACACTCTTTTCAGTTGTACTTGTAATGCCTACCGGTTTATTCAGGGCCAGATAGACATTGTTTCTTGCTACACGGATGGGATTCCCGTCTACCCGGACATCATCCCCTGGTTCGACTTGGGTGCCGATCGAAACGCGTTTGCCGTTGATCGTCACCCGTCCTTCTTCAATGAGTTTATCGGCACCGCGCCTGGAGGTCTTTCCCGATTCACTGATGTATTTATTGATCCGCATATCTACACGTCCTTCATTGGAGGATGTTGTTATTTGATGCTAACTATACGTTGTTTTATGGGTGAATTACAAATTCTCATACCGGTACGTATTACCTGACTCCATGATTAAATATGTATGAAAAATGGGTTTCGGTAAAGGATAAATACGAATCAGGAAGGGAGGAGTTCATAGATGAGTGTGCTTTCACGGATTGCGTTGGCCCTATTGATCATCGGTGGGATAAACTGGGGATTGATTGGACTTTTTCAGTTTGATTTAGTGGCAACTCTGTTCGGCGGTCAGGATGCATTCTTGTCCAGGGTGGTTTATGGTCTTGTCGGGATCAGTGCCCTGATCTGTATCGGTCTGTTGTTTAAATCGGACGAAGAGGTTGATACCGTAGTTACCAGCGACCGAACCTCAAGAATCTCCAATCAGGATCTGCGCACAGAATTCGGGGAGGAGCCCGATTTCAGCAAAGAGCGGGATACTGAGGCAAACAAGGCGAACCGTAACAATGATCTAATGTAATCCCGCTTGGCCTCGCGCAGAATTCAAGATGCGACTGCATTAATGCGATCTCAAAGGCTTTCATCCGTATCATACGGATGAAAGCCTTTTCTATTCTGTACAGTTGAATGCTATTTCAGGCAGGGTGTTCCTTGTTCGGCCCGAGAGGCCTGATTCTGCCTGTGAAAAAGGTATAATTGTACTGTATGCAATCGTCAGTTAATAGGAAAGTCGATTGTCGAACTGTGTTATAATAAAGATTAAGAATGAACATTAATGTGTTCCCGGCCGGTGCCTGATGGTCACCGGGGCAGGAGCTCTGTTATTAAATTATAAATCCAGGGGATAAGGAAGGTTGTCATGAGCAGCATGCAAAAGCAGACAGATGTGATTTTGATTGGTGCCGGTATCATGAGCGCGACTTTGGGATCCTTGCTGAAAGAGCTCTCGCCGGACATGAAGATTAAAGTGTTTGAGAAACTTGATCAGCCGGGGGAAGAAAGCTCCAACGAATGGAACAACGCGGGCACAGGCCACTCTGCACTGTGCGAGCTGAACTATACGCCCCAGAAAGAAGACGGTACGGTCGAAACGAAGAAAGCGATCCGTGTCAACGAACAGTTCCAGCTTTCCCGGCAGTTCTGGGCTCACCTGGTCAAGAACAATCTGATCCAGGATCCTGAGAAGTTCATCATGCCGCTTCCTCATATCAGCTTTGTGGAAGGCGAGGACAATGTCTCGTTCCTGAAAAAGCGTTTTGAAGCGCTGTCCGGCAATCCGCTGTTCAAGGGAATGGAGTTCAGCGATTCTCCGGAGACCCTGAAGGAATGGATTCCTCTGATGATGGAAGGCCGCAATGTCGACGAACCGATCGCTGCAACGAAAATCGACTCCGGCACGGACGTCAACTTCGGCGCACTGACACGCATTCTCTTCGACCACCTGCAGCGGCAGGAAGTATCGGTCGATTACCGCCACAGTGTCGAGGACATCCGGCGCTCCGGCGACAAGTGGGAAGTGAAGGTCCGTGACCTCGACGGCAATAAGCTGGAGTACCATACGGCGAAGTTCGTCTTTATCGGCGCGGGCGGCGGCAGCCTGCACCTTCTCCAGAAGACGGGCATTCCGGAATCCAAGCATATCGGCGGCTTCCCGGTCAGCGGGCTGTTCCTCGTCTGCAACAATCCGGAAGTCATCGAGCAGCACCGTTCTAAAGTATACGGAAAGGCGAAGGTCGGCGCGCCGCCAATGTCGGTGCCTCACCTCGACACCCGCTATATCGACGGCAAGCGTTCCCTTCTCTTCGGGCCTTACGCGGGCTTCTCGCCGAAGTTCCTGAAGACAGGTTCCTATCTTGACCTCGTCAAGTCGGTGAAGCCGAACAACCTGCTGACGATGCTGTCCGCAGGCGCAAAGGAAATGAAACTGACGAAGTACCTGATCGAGCAGCTGATGCTGAACCAGGAACAGCGCATCGACGTGCTGCGCGAGTTCATCCCGAACGCGAAAAGCGAGGACTGGGATGTGGTCATCGCCGGCCAGCGCGTCCAGGTCATCAAAGACACCGAGCAGGGCGGCAAGGGCACGCTTCAGTTCGGCACGGAAGTCGTGACGGCCCAGGACGGTTCGGTTGCTGCGCTTCTCGGCGCATCTCCGGGCGCGTCCACGGCGGTCCATGTCATGCTGGAGATTCTCGAGCGCTGCTTCCCTGAGCAGTACGGCGGCTGGGAGCCGAAGATCAAGGAAATGGTGCCTTCCTACGGCATTTCCCTCTCGGAGAACCCTGAACTCTTCGAGAAGATCCATTCCGAGACTGCAGAAGTGCTCGGCCTGAATGAAACTGAAAAAGAGCCTGTTCATAACTGATATCAAAAGCGCGCCGTTCCACATGGGACGGCGCGCTTTCTTAGTGTTATTTAAATGCAGGAACTTTCTTGAGTGCGATGCAGACCGGGATGGCGACAATCAGCCCGACGACGTTCTGGGTGATGTTGCCCGGAATCGAAGCTGCCGGAATGATCCAGTTGCTGAACAAAACAGCTTCACACAGGTAGTAGCCGGCCAGCATGAACGGCAGGGAGACAATTGCCGCAATCGTGTTGAAGACCGGGCTTTTCCCTTCGCGACCGCCGGACCAGGCGATTTTCCCGACGATGTAGCCCTGCAGGCCCCGAGTGAGGAGCGTGAACGGTGCCCACAGTGTCCAGCCGGAGACCAGGTCGAACAGCCCCATACCGACGCCGCCTGCAATGGCGCCCTTTTTTGGGCCGAACAGTATGGAGGAGATAAAGAGCATCGCCGTCCCGAGATGGACGAGCCCGCCGTTCGCAGTGATCGGCAATTTAATATTGAGCAGCAGCGTTGCCGTGAAGACAAGGGCGATCAGCATGCCGGATACGATCATGTCATAAGTCTTGTTCCGTGTGACGGAAACCGGATGTGTTTTCTGCAAGATGATCCCTTCTTTTCTGAAAGATATGACTTATCATACCGGATGGCTGACTTATGAAAAGGTCCAATTCTGTATAAGTGAAAGGGGTCAGATTGGTGCAGATCGTGTCATCACTGACTTTGTATCGTACTTAAATAGAAAAGACTGGCCTCAAATTGAGATCAGTCTTTTTTGTATGTGCATCATTTCGTCTTTCCTATCATCTATAAGAAACTGTATTCGTCTATATACCTATATGATATTCGCTTCATGACAGACTTTTTTCCTGTGAAGATTCATTTAGTAACACATCCCTATTTCCTGTTTTTCAGAGGTGGTTTTTAATTCGATAGGCTTGCTGATCCATTTGTGCCATCTTTCTTAGGACCCAGCACCAATTTCCGGCGGATTTCCTGAACACCGGCCGTCCGCCATTTTCACGGCTATATTAACTTTGTAAATTCTCTTCATTTTCACATTAACAATCCCTTTACATTCTATTCATTTCCCCTCAATAACCCGTTGTTAAAGTAGGGACTGTAAACAAAACGACTACGACTAACAGGGGGAACATTTACATGAAAAGCTGGAAACACTATCTCGGACTCACTGTCGTCTCCTCGGCTCTGCTGCTCGGCGCTTGCGGCAGCGACGCAGAAGAAGATGCAGCAACAGATGAAGCAACTGAAGAACAGGCAGCAGAAAGCGACACGGCAAGCGAGTCTGCGGATCAGTCTTCCGAAGCAGCAGTTGAAGGCGAAGTTTCCGGCGATGGCTCGAGTACGGTCGCGCCGATCATGGAAGCCCTCGTCGAAGAATATTCCGCAAGCGGCACTGACGTCCAGGTAACGGTCGGCGTGTCCGGCACAGGCGGCGGAATGGAGAAGTTCATCGCAGGCGAAACGGACTTCTCAAACGCATCCCGTGAAATCAAAGACGAAGAAAAGCAGAAGCTTGAAGAAGCAGGCGTCGACTACACCGAATTCCTTCTCGCTTACGATGGCCTCACAGTGGTCGTCAACTCCGAGAACGACTGGGCAACAGAGCTGACAGTAGATGATCTGAAGAAGATCTGGGTTGAAGATGGCACGACGAAGAAATGGTCCGACATCAACCCTGAATGGCCTGAAGAAGAAATCGTCTTCTACTCCCCGGGCACAGACTCCGGTACGTATGACTACTTCAACGAAGTCATCCTTGAAGAAGAGGACATGGTCCAGAACGCAACACTTTCTGAAGACGACAACGTCCTCGTGCAGGGTGTACAGGGCGACAAGAACGCGATCGGCTTCTTCGGCTACTCGTACTACGTGGCCAACAAGGACACCATCACTGCTGTAGCAATTGATGGCGTAGAACCGACAAACGAAACGATCGAATCCGGTGAATACTCGCCGCTGTCCCGTCCGCTCTACACTTACGTAAGCAACGAGTCTCTCCAGAACGATCCGGCAACTTACGACTTCTTCGAGTTTGCCCTGGATAATGCAGGCGCAATGGCTGAAGTGGTCGGCTACGTCAGCCTTCCTCAGGAAGTAACTGATGAGCAGAAAGCCAAGCTGGAAGAATTCAAAAACTGACTTTAATCTTCAAATCTCTCTGCAGAGTAAATGAGCGGCATTCCGCTGCTCATTTCTTTCTGCTTTTCAAATAAATGGAGGTAAATGATGGTAAATCCGACTACCCGGGAACGGGCATCCGTACAGGAACTGATCGCCAAAGCGGGAAACAATAAACGAAAAAAAGTCATCGAGAAAATTATCCCGATCATCCTCTTCCTGATCGCCGGCGTCTCTGTGCTGACAACCATCGGCATTGTCGCCACGCTGATCTTCGAGACGGTGACGTTCTTCAGACAAGTGTCGCTCCTGTCGTTCATCTTCGGTACGGAATGGCTTCCGTTCTCCAATAAGGAACCGAAATTTGGCATCCTGCCACTGATTGTCGGTACGCTCAAGATCACGCTGATCGCAGTCGTCGTGGCTGTACCGATCGGTCTGGCAGCTGCGATCTACCTGAGCGAATATGCTTCGGATAACGCGCGCCGTGTCATCAAGCCGGTCCTTGAGGTATTGGCAGGCGTTCCGACGATCGTCTATGGATTCTTCGCTCTGACATTTGTGACGCCGGTGCTGCAAACGATCATTCCGGATCTGAAGATTTTCAATGCCCTCAGTCCCGGGATCGTGGTCGGTTTTATGATCATCCCGATGATCGCTTCTCTTTCCGAAGACGCCATGAGTGCCGTACCGAATGCCATGCGGGAAGGGGCCCTTGCAATGGGCGCGACGAAGTTTGAAGTCGCGATGAAGGTTGTCCTTCCGGCGGCCCTTTCCGGAATCCTGGCATCGGTCGTTCTGGCCACATCGCGTGCGATCGGAGAGACGATGATCGTGTCACTCGCAGGCGGTTCGACACCGCGCTTCGATGCTGATTTCACCGGTTCTATCCAGACGATGACCGCCTATATCGTACAGGTCTCCACGGGAGATGCAGGTTACGGCACACCGATCTACTATTCGATCTATGCGGTCGGTTTCACACTGTTCCTCTTCACACTCCTGATGAACTTCCTGGCAAGCCGCATCACGAAACGATTCAGGGAGGCGTACTAAGATGAGAATTACTGAACAGCAGCCCGGAGTCAGCAAACGCTATATCGACCAGACGTCCGTATCCAAACGGATGGACGGCAGGAAAATCACCAATACGGTTTTCAAGACATTGTTCTTCATGGCGACACTTGTGGCACTGCTCGTGCTCGGTATCCTGTTCTACAGGATCCTGTCGCAGGGGCTCGGCTTCCTGTCCGCCGACTTTTTCCAGAACTTCGCATCGCGCTTCCCCGAGAAGGCCGGCATTAAGGCCGCGCTCGTTGGATCGCTCTGGCTCATGGCGGTTGTCGCGCCGGTTTCCATGTTTCTCGGAATCGGCACGGCCATCTACCTGGAGGAGTACGCCAAGAAAAATCGGGTCAATGATTTTATCCGCATGAACATCTCGAACCTGGCCGGCGTTCCGTCCGTCGTCTTCGGTCTTCTCGGCCTGACAATCTTCGTACGGGCACTGGCCCTCGGAAACAGCATCCTGGCCGCCGGCTTCACGATGAGCCTGCTGATCCTTCCGGTCATCATCGTTGCCGCCCAGGAAGCGATCCGCGCCGTGCCTCAGCATGTGCGGGAAGCGTCCTACGGGATGGGCGCAACCAAATGGCAGACCATTACCCGCGTCGTGCTTCCGAGTGCGATCCCGGGCATCCTGACAGGCAGCATCCTTGCCCTGTCACGTGCAATTGGAGAAACCGCACCGCTTATTGTCATCGGTGTCCCGGTCATCATCCACTTCCTGCCGACGGGTGTCATGGATACGTTCACTGCGCTGCCGATGCAGATCTACGACTGGGCAAAGCGGCCACAGGCCGACTTCCAGCAAGTTGCCTCTGCGGGCATCATTGTTCTCATGGCATTCCTGCTTTTGATGAATTCGATTGCTGTCCTGATCCGGAATAAATTCCAGAAGCGATACTGAGAACTGGGAGGAAAAAAGGAATGGTACAACTTATGAACCGAACCGATAACGAGACGAAAGCAACCGTGAGCCCAATGGAAGCTCCTGTACGGGAAGCGGCAAAGCCGGTCGTCTATGATACAAAGCAGCTGAACCTCTGGTATGGCAGCCACCACGCCCTGAAGAACATCGACCTGCCGATCCGGGAAAATGAGGTCACCGCGATCATCGGGCCTTCGGGCTGCGGGAAGTCGACCTACATCAAGACGCTCAACCGGATGGTGGAACTCGTCGACGGCGTCCGCACCTCGGGAGAGATCCTCTACCGCGGCCGCAACATCTTCGATGCCAAGTATTCGGTCGAGGAACTCCGTACACGCGTCGGCATGGTGTTCCAGAAGCCGAACCCGTTCCCGAAGTCGATTTACGACAATATTGCCTACGGCCCGCGCATCCACGGCATCAAAAACAAAAAGATCCTTGATGAGATTGTTGAACAGAGTCTTCGCGGCGCGGCGATCTGGGATGAGGTCAAGGACCGCCTGAACACAAACGCCTACTCGCTCTCGGGCGGCCAGCAGCAGCGGATCTGCATCGCCCGCGCGCTGGCAATCGAGCCGGATGTCATCCTCATGGACGAACCGACATCTGCACTCGACCCGATCTCAACGCTGAAAGTCGAGGAGCTTGTCCAGGAACTCAAAGAAAACTATTCGATCATCATCGTCACGCACAACATGCAGCAGGCCGCGCGGATCTCGGACAAAACGGCGTTCTTCCTGAACGGTGAAGTCATTGAGTTCGATGACACGGATAAGATTTTCCAGAACCCGGCCGATCAGCGGACCGAAGATTACATCTCCGGCCGGTTCGGTTAAGAAGGGGGACACGAAGTTGAGGAATATGGGAAATGTACGGAAGACGTTTGAATCGGAACTGGAAGAACTGAAGGGCAAGCTGCTCCGGATGGTGGATCTTGCGGAGCGGCAGCTCGGGGATTCGATGTCTGCATTGCAGACGCAGAACCTGACCCTCGCGAATGCGGTAAAGCAAAACGACGCCGAGATCAATGCGCTGGACGATGAAATCAACCAAAAGGTGATCCAGCTGATCACCCAGCAGCAGCCTGTTGCGACAGACCTGCGCAAAATCATTGTGGCGCTCAAGATTTCGACCGACATGGAGCGGATCGGCGACCTGGCGGTGAACATCGCCAAGTCCACCCTCCATATCGGGGACGAACCGCTCATCAAGCCCATCGTCGACATCCCAAAGATGGGGGATGCCGTCCGGGTTATGCTCAGGAAGGCATTTGACGCCTATGACCTTGAGGACATCGACCTTGCATTCGAACTGGCAAAGGAAGATGATGCGATCGACGAGGCCTATGGCCGTCTGATCCGGGAACTGATGGGCTATATGCACCGGAACCCGGATTACGTGAACCAGATCACCCAGCTTGCCTTTATCAGCCGGCACCTCGAGCGTGTCGGTGACCATGTCACCAATATGGCCGAGAACATCATCTTCATGGTCAAAGGGAAAACACTGAATCTGAACGAATGATTAAAAGAGGCTCCTGTGGGGGCCTCTTTTTCCTATGCCCAATCAGGTGTACAATAAAGTCAGAACATTAAGAAGGTGAAGCCATGATCATCGAAATGGAAAACGTCTCCCGCAAGCGGGAGGGGAAATGGATTCTGCAAGAAATCAACTGGAAGGTCGAAAAAGGGGATCACTGGGTGCTGTACGGGCTGAACGGGGCAGGGAAGACCTCTCTGCTCGAGCTCATCAACGCCTATCTGTTCCCGACAACAGGCACAATCCGCGTCCTCGGGATGGAATTCGGGAAGACGTATCTCGCGGAGCGGCTGCGCAGGAGGATCGGCTTTGTCTCATCGCTGGTCCAGCAAAAGCTCGAGCCGGGTGACAATGCGTATGAGGTCGTCCTGAGCGGCGCATACGCCTCGTTCGGGCTGTACGAGGAGACGACGGAGGAGATTGACCAAAAGGGGGTCGACATCCTCAGGGAGCTCGGCTGCCTCGAATACGCGAACCGGGACTATGACACCCTTTCGCAGGGTGAAAAGCAGCGGGTGCTGATCGGCCGGGCGCTGATGGCAGATCCGGAGCTGCTGATCCTGGATGAGCCGACAAACGGGCTTGATTTCCTTGCTCGGGAGGAACTGCTGGAATCGATCGGCCGGATTGCGGAAAAACCGGATGCACCGACGATCCTGTATGTCACGCATCACATCGAGGAGATCCTGCCTGCCTTCAATAAGACACTGCTTCTGAAGGAAGGAAAGATTTTCGATGCCGGGGCCACGGAAGTTCTCGTCACGAAAGAACGCATGTCCGAATTCTTCGGCATTCCGGTCAATGTCATCTGGGACAATGGGCGACCGCTTCTCTCGAAAGCACAGGCGGTCAGGAACTGAACCTTACGACGCTTTATTGAGGAGGGGCTTGCCTTGAACATCGGCATCATGGGAACCGGAAATATTGCCAACTACCTGCTGGAGAGCATCAACGAAGAAAAACAGATCGGGGGAACTGTCACCGCCATATTCGGGCGCAACCGGGAGGCAGGCGGACAGCTGGAGGATAAGTATAAAGCCCGATTTTATCAGGACTTTGAATCGTTCATCGGATCGGACATCGACATCGTTGTCGAGGCGGCCGCGGTGGAAGTGGCAGCCGCCTATTCGTTACCGGTTCTGGAGAATAGAAAAGATCTGATCGTCAGCAGCATCGGCGCATTTGCGGATGGCGAATTTCTTGAGGTAGTCAGGAAAACCGCCGGGGCGAACGGCCGCACCGTCCAGCTGCCGTCCGGCGCGGTCGGCGGGCTGGATCTGCTGAAATCCGCCAATGCCACAGGCGGATTGGAAAAGGTGACGATCACCACGAGGAAATCGCCGGCGTCCCTCGGGCTTGAGGGGATCAGCGGAGAAAGGCAGCTGTTTGACGGACCTGCAGGCGAGGCGATCAGGAAGTTTCCGAAGAACGTCAACGTCGCGCTCGCCCTGTCACTTGCCGGCATCGGAACGGAAAAAACGAGGGTCATGGTCATCGCGGACCCGTCCGTGGAAAGGAACACCCATACAATTGAGGCGGAGGGAAGTTTCGGAAGTATGGCGGCGACCATCGAAAACCTGCCGATGCCGGGCAACCCGAAAACAAGCTACCTGGCGGCCCTCAGCGTCCTGGCGGCATTGAAAAACCAAGGGAATCCGATTGTCATCGGTTAAAAAAGGGGGGACGGCATGATCCGGGATGATTGGTTCACCGTTCAGCAGATTGATCCCGATACATATGCCATCAGCGAATATGGCCATTGGGAGAAAGTGCATTCATTTTTACTGGTTGGCCGAAACAGGGCCATCCTGATAGACAGCGGACTCGGGATCGGCAACATCCGGACGATTACCGACCGGCTGACGAAGCTGCCGGTTGAAGTGGTGACCACCCACGTTCATGCAGACCATATCGGGAGCCACGGAGAGTTTGACGCGTTCTATGTCCACGAAGAGGAAATGGACTGGATCGTCAATGGAATCAAAGGGCGGACTGATGAGCAGATCAGGAAAGAGATGACCCGCGACATCACCATCCCGACGCCGCCCGGCTTCGACCCGGCAGCGTATCGGCCGTTCCGCGGAACTCCTGCAGGCACACTGAAAGAGGGAGATGTCTTCAACCTTGGCAACAGGGTGCTCAGAATTTATCACACGCCGGGACATTCTCCGGGACACATCACCATCCATGATGAGACGAAGGGCTATCTGTTCACAGGGGACCTGCTGTACGATGAAACGCCGGTTTATGCGTTTTATCCGACCACGAGTCCGGAAGATCTGGTCCGTTCACTGGAGCGCATTGCGGAAATCCCCGGTGTGAACAGGGTCTTCGGTTCCCATAACACAGTGGGCCTGGACCCGCAGATTCTGGATGAAGTCCGATCAGCAGTCAGGGAGCTGCGGGAGCGGGGCTTCGTCAGGTTCGGCACGGGCACTCACCGGTTCAAAAGCTTCAGCGTGCAATTCTGATACACGGTCACACAAAAAACAACCCGCTCCGGATCCGGAGCGGGTTGTGTGATATCAAACTTGGATGAGGCCCATCAGGACAGCGATGAACAGCAGCACGAGGCTGAGTCCCCACATCCAGAAGAGGGAATAGCGCAGGTGCTTGCCCATTTCCAGGCCGGAGAGGCCGAGCGCGAGCCAGACGGCAGGCGCGAGCGGGCTGACAAATGTCCCGACGATGTTCCCGATGATCATCGCGTAGGCGGTGGACAGCGAAGGGACGCCGTAAGTCGCCGCGATCTGCTCGGCTACAGGGAACAGGCCGAAGTAGTAGGCGTCCGTGCTGAGTAGCAGGTCGAACGGAACACCGAGAATTCCGATGATGATATGGAGGTAAGGCGCGACCGAGGCCGGCAGGATATTGACCGCGTCTGTCGCGATGGCATTCAGCATGCCCGTCCCGTTCAGGATGCCGAGGAACAGTCCGGCCGCCAGGATGATGGAGGCCATCGTCAGCGCGCTTGGCGCGTGGGCGCGGATCCTGTCCATCTGGTCCTTCGTATTCGGGTAGTTGATCGGCAGGGCGATGGCGACACCGATCATGAAGGCCAGTCCTGCCGGAATGATGCCCGACATGAGCAGGGCGATGATGGTGACGGCAAGGATGGCGTTGACCCAGAGCAGTTTGGGACGTGCAAGAGAGTTGTCCGAAACTGCTGTCTCCGGACCGTCCTGGATCGCTTCATCCGCGGTCATGTCAATCGTGGCCGCCGCTTCGAGCGAGCCATACTTCTTGACGATGCGGCGCTGTTCCCTCATGCCGAGGAAGACAGCTAGAACAAGCATCAGCACCATGCCGATTGCCTGAATCGGGATGAGCGGCTGCCAAAGTTCCGTGACGTCCATGCCGAGAACGGACGCTGTACGTCCGAGCGGCCCGGCCCAGGGCAGCATGTTCATGATCGCCGCTGATCCGCCGACCAGGAGAAGAAGCAGGTACGGGTTCATTTTCAGCCGCTTATATAGCGGAAGAAGGGCAGGAATGGTGATCAGGAATGTAGACGCTCCGGACCCGTCCAGCTGGGCGACCGTGGCAATCAGGACTGTGGCGATGCTGACGAGGATGACATTTCCCCTCGACCAGGCCACCATTTTGCTGATGATCGGATCAAACAGCCCGACATCCTGCATGATGCCGAAGAAGATGATCGCGAAGATGAACATGACGGCGACCGAGATGACCGTGGCGATGCCGTCATCAAAGAAGGTCCCGATTTCGGAAAAGGTGAAACCCGCGATGAATGCGCCGACAATCGGCGGAAGAACCATCGCGACAATCGGAGTGACCTTCCCGCTGATCAGCAGGGCGACGATGAACAGTATGGTTATAAATCCAATGACACTCAGGCTCATTTATAAATCCCCTTCCGGTACATGTCTGAATGCGTTTGCAATAGATTGAATCATTTCGCGTTTCGCATTGTAGAAAAAATAGCACATGTTCGAAAAGGGAATAAAGATTACTGCGATAAAACGAATATTCCTCATAAGGAATAATAAAGTTCATAAGTTTCACAAAGGGGAGTATCGCCGCTCCGGCCGTCCGACCGTCCCATAGATCAGGTGAGTCCGGATCTTGCCGGCGGAGACCAGATACTCCAGGTATCGCCGTGCTGTTGAGCGGCTTGTCCCGATTTCCCTGCTGAGTTCGGCTGCAGTGATGCCCTCCGTTCCGGATTCTTCGAAAAAGCCGAGAATCTCACCGAGCGTGATCGGGTCAATTCCCTTCGGAAGGTGGTCTCCGCCGGCCGGGACGGATGGGGAGAGGCCCCGGAAACCGGTGAGCCGGTCAATTTCCTCCTGGCTAAACGACGTTGCGCCGTCGGTCTGCTCACGGAATGCCCGGTACCGTTCCAAGGTTTTTGCGAACCGGTCCGCATCAAACGGCTTGATGATGATATCGAAAATGCCGCCCCGGAGCAGGCCGCGGACTGTCCCGGCCTCATTGGCCGCGGTGACGGCGATCAGGTCGATGTCCGGATACAGATTCCGGATTGTGCGGAACAGCTCCAGGCCCTGCACATCCGGGATATAGAGGTCAAGCAGGGCCAAATCGGGAAGCGTGTCCGGCCGGGCAAGAAAGTCCAGCGCCTCGCGGCCGCTCCTTGCCGTGCCGGATACCCGGAATCCTTCCACGGCTTCGATGTACTGCCGATTGACATCGGCCACCCTGAAGTCGTCTTCGACGATCAGGACGGAGAAGTCCTTCATGATTGATCCTCCTTTTCTTTCGGGATACTGATGATGAAGCAGGCGCCGGCCTCCCCCTCTTCATAAGTGATTTCGCCGCCGGCCTCCGCAAGTGACTGCCAGGAGAGGGCAAGGCCGATGCCCCGGCCCTCCCCGGCCTTTGTGGAAAACCCCTGCTCGAACAGCCGTCCGAAGCCCCCGGGTGCGACGCCTCCTCCCGTGTCCTCGACCTCGAACAGCACATCGTTCCCCAGGTCGGTAAAATAAACCGAGACGGTACGCTTCCCGTCAGGCTTTCCGCGCACGGCGTCAAAGGCGTTTTCGATCACATTGCCGAGCGCGGTCAGGACGGCATCCTGACGCGCTTCGGACAGTTCCTGGGACAGTTTGCTGTCAGGGTCGATGGACAGCGTGATTCCGAGTTCCACCGCCCGGGTCTGCTTGCCCTGCAGGAGGGCCTGGATGAGGGGGTCGGACAGGCGGTCTTCCAGGAACTTCAGCTGACTGTGCCGGGCACTGTTTTCTTTGCGGATGTAGTCGATGGCTTCATCAGGACGGCCGTTCATCAGCAGCCCGAGAATGACGTGCATCTTGTTCGAGTGCTCATGCGTCTGCGCCCTCTGCGCGTTTGCATACTGGCGGATTCTGGAGAGTTCTTCCGTAATCTTCTGGATTTCACTTTTTCTTTGGAAGGTGATGACAGAGCCTGTATATGCCCCGCTTCCCGATAACGGTGTCTGATTGGCGATGACCGTCTGGTTGCCGAGCACCATTTCCCTTCCCTGATAGGCCTGGCCAAGGTCGGTATTCGGGGGGAGGAGCTGGTGGACAGAGCCCCCGGGAACAGCTTCCGGACTGCCGTTCAGGATCTCGCCGGCAGCCGTGTTGATGAGCGTGATCCGTCCGTGCGCATCCGTGGCGAGTATGCCTTCATGTGTAGAGCGGAGGATCGCTTCCTGCCGTGTATACAGTTCGGAGATTTCTTCCGGCTCCTTGTTGCCGAGCAGCCGCTTGATATAGCCGGAGATGAGAACGGCACCGATCGTCCCGATCAGCAGGACGAGACTGAGCGTCAGCCAGAGGGAACGGGCCCTCTGTTCGATCAGGGTCTGGACACTGTCATTCAGGATGCCGACCGAGACGACTCCGACAATCTCACCTTCATGATAGACGGGGACCTTTCCGCGGATCGACAGCCCGAGCGTTCCTCTTTTTTTGGATACATACGATTCCCCGTACCGGAGGGCACGCTCGTTGTCCCCGCCGACCATTTTGCCGCCGATCCTCTCCGGGTCGGGGTGGGAGTACCGGATGCCTTCCAGATTGCCCACGACGATGAACTCCGCTTCTGTCTTTTCCAGAATAGGGGTGACAATGTCCTGGATGACAGCGGATGGATCTTCCAGGGCAAAAGCGTCCTTCAGTTCGGGAATCTCCGCAACGGCGTTTGCAATACTGAGGGCCCGCTTGCCGGCCTGGTCCTCGATCGTATCCGAGATCAGGTCGTGCAGGAGAAAGGCGAACAGAAGGGAGACCGCCGCGATGAGCAGGCTGATCAGCAGAATCATTTTCCCTCTGAGGCTGAGCGGCCTGTTCCCGCGCCGCCCGGAAAAGGCTTTTTCTTTATCCAATGCTGGCGGCCTCCTTTCCGCTTCCGTGTCGGGAAGATTTATCTTTTAATTATAGCTGAACGTAACGGGATGATGGGACAAAGGAGGGGAAGTTCATTGAGAGAAGAAATCGGGAAGGCCGTACGGCTGCGGAAGGAAGGACGTTTAAAAGAATCGAATGCGCTGCTCGTGGAACTGGCGGAAAAACATCCGGATGATCCGGAAGTCCGATACCAGGCAGCGTGGAGCTTTGATGTAATCGGGGAAGAGGCTTCGGCGGTACCGCACTACGAGAAAGCCATCCAGAGAGGCCTTTCGGGAAAAGACCGGGAAGGTGCTTACCTCGGACTCGGCAGCACTTACAGGACGCTCGGTGAATACGTGAAATCCGACCGGGTCTTTTGCAGAGGAAGGGAAGAATTCCCGGAGAACCGCGCCCTTCAGGTATTCCATGCCATGACGCTTCACAACCTCGGACACCACGCGGCAGCGATGGAACTATTATTGGTGAACCTGGCCGATGCCACATCGGACCCGGGAATCAGGGATTACGGGAAGGCGATCCGCTTTTATGCGGACAAGCTGGACCAAACCTGGACGTAAAAAACCGCCCGGGCCTGCCGGGCGGAAGGATTCAGCGTGTTTTCCTCACAATAAAGCTCAGATGACGCCCCGCCTTCTTGTCCTCGCGATACGAGAAGCCGTCGGGGCTTTTGAACGTGCATGTACGGTCGATGCTGATCCGTCCGGCCGGAATGCCCGCCTGCAGGAGCTGGGCTTCGACTGTCTTCTGGTTATCGATATGCCATTTGCCGGTTGCTTCGTTGTAATCGATGAATTCGTCAGCATAGCTGAGTGCCTTAAATTTTTCATACACATCCCGGTCCACCTCGAACTTTTCCTGGCTGAGCGCGGCGCCGAGTTGCACGCGGAAGCCGTCAGGATCGCAGCCTTCCACTTCCCGGAGATGCCTGAACAGCTTCGGGGTGATCTCCTTCACGGTTCCCTGCCAGCCCGAGTGGATCACTCCGGTCAGGCCGGCCCCCTCATGGGAAAAGATGACCGGCACACAGTCCGCGGTAAAGCTGCCGATCAGCACATCCGTCTCGAAGGTGTAGAGCGCATCGGTGTCCGGTATCGCGGTATCCGCACGCTCTGCCCCTCGGCCGAAGTCGTCAGCGGTCACTTTGTGGAACCGGTCACTGTGCGTCTGATGGGCAAGAACAAACCGGGACAGCGGAACGCCGGCCCAGTCTGCAAGGGCGCGGCGGTTTTCCATGACCTTCTCCGGACTTTCACATGCGTGGAGCGCCATGTTGTTGGATTCCGGACGGGCCGGATCCTTTAACGTCATGCCCGCAAGGACATGGTCATTCATATAGATTTTCGGTTTCATATTTCATCACCTGCCTTCATCTTATCGAAAGTCGGGAGCCTCGCACAAGTTAAAATGTGTTAACCAAATAAAATAACAGGTTGACTAAAGAGATTTCTCTATCTATGATATTTGTGTTAACAAAATTTATATGGTGGTTAACCTAATCGTGGGGGGAAATGAAACATGCAAGCAACCGCAGCAACAAGATCTCAAGTAAGATGGCATCCCCTTGATCTCGTCCATTGCGCGCTGTTCGCGACGCTGATGATGATCGGGGCCAACATCACATCATTTGCGCCGTTTCTCGTCGTCGGGGGCGTGCCGATCACGCTGCAGACATTTTTCGCCGTCCTGGCCGGGCTGATCCTCGGCAGCCGGAAAGGGGCGATTGCCTGTACGGTGTATATGCTGATCGGGCTCGCGGGTGCGCCGGTCTTTGCCCGGTTCAGTGGAGGGGCTTCATCGCTCGTATCGCCGACATTCGGCTTTATCGTTTCATTTATCCTGATTGCCTATGTCGCAGGGCGGATCGTTGAGCGAAGGGGGACGCTCAAGTCATTTGTCATCGCGGCACTGGTAGCGACAGCGATCAACTATCTGTTCGGGACAAACTGGATGTACTCGGCATATAGCCTGTGGTTCAGCGCGCCGGAAGGCTTTTCCTACTGGATGGCGTGGGCCTGGATGATGCCTCCGCTGCCGAAGGATATCCTGCTTGCGGTATTGGCCGGAATCTTCGCTTTCAGGATGCAGAAAGTGCTGAAGATCATTCCGATTAAGACAAAAGAGGGGGAAGTGCGATGAACTGGCAGACGCTTGCAGAAGAAGTGATCGGGGGAAAGGTGCTGACGGATGAGGAGGCAATGACTATCCTCGAAACGGACGATGACGATCTCCTGCCGCTCCTGCACGGGGCGTTCACGATCCGGAAGCATTATTACGGGAAAAAAGTGAAGCTGAACATGATCATCAACGCGAAAAGCGGCTACTGCCCGGAAAACTGCGGCTATTGTGCGCAGTCAAGGGACTCCACTGCGCCGATCGACAAGTATCCGTTCATCACAAAGGAGCAAATCCTCGAAGGCGCGCGAAGGGCATATGAAAACAAGGCCGGCACGTATTGTATCGTTGCGAGCGGCCGCGGTCCGACGACCAAGGACGTCCGCGTTGTCAGTGAGGCGGTCGAGGAGATCAAGGAAACGTACGGCCTGACCGTATGCGCCTGCCTCGGTATCCTGAAAGAGGAGCAGGCTGCCAAGCTCAAGGAAGCAGGTGTCGACCGGTACAACCATAACCTGAACACATCCGAGCGCCATCACGATTTCATCACGACCTCACATACATACGAAGACCGGGTGGGCACGGTCGAGATGGCGAAGCGCAACGGCATGTCCCCGTGCTCGGGCGCCATCATCGGCATGAAGGAGATGAAGGAGGACGTCATCGATATCGCCCGGTCGCTGCGCGCACTGGATGCCGACTCGATTCCGGTCAACTTCCTCCACGCCATCGACGGGACCAGACTGGAAGGCACGGATGAGCTGAATCCGCGCTACTGCCTGAAGGTGCTTGCCCTCTTCCGCTATCTGAACCCGACAAAGGAGATCCGCATCTCCGGGGGCCGCGAAGTCAATCTGCGCTCCCTGCAGCCGCTCGGGCTGTATGCCGCCAACAGCATTTTTGTCGGCGACTACCTGACGACGGAAGGCCAGGAAGAAAACAGCGACTTCAAGATGCTCCAGGATCTCGGCTTTGAAATCGAGATGCCGAAAATGGCGGAGCCGGTCTGAGAAAAAGTGAAAAGAGACATCCGGGATGCTAATTTCCGGATGTCTCTTTTGGTTGGCGGGTTCTGACCCGATGGACCGACAGCAGCGCAAAGGCGGTATAAACTGACAGCAGCATCCATCCGGCTGCGGGAATTGATTGAAACGCGTTAGAAACCTGATTGCCGGCGAGAAAAACCAGGACGGCCAGGAGAATCCATCCGTTCCGCCGGCTTTTCAAAAAGACGGTCGTCCAGATAACTGCGGCGATGGCTCCAGAAACGAGCGCCATTGCCAATACTGAAACAAAACCAATCATCCCCATCCTGACCGCCCCCCTTTTTTCCAGTATAAAGAAAACGAGGCTGTCCAATAAGTCATTAACGCGATAAAAACAGCAAACGGCACGGACTCTGGTCGCTTACCGCGGGCCGGCGCCGAGCAGATGCCAATACGAAGATTGGCATCTGCGTGCAGCGCGAAGCGTTGCGCGGCAGCGCAGGGGTCTCGACAGCCCGGCTTTTCCCGCAGGTGTCTCCCGGCGTCCGTGCCGTTTGCTATATCATGTGCTGAATATGAGTTTTCGGACAGCCCCATCACAGATACAGATGGGTTATAGTGCTGTTTTGATCCCGAAGCCGACAAGCAGGGCGCCTGCCGCTTTCATGAACCCGTTCTGGAAACGGGCATTGTTCAGCCAGCGCTTGGCGTGGTCCATGATGAAGACGAGGATAAAGAACCAGCCAACCGCAAGCCCCGTCAGGATGAGGCCGAGGATAATCAGCTGCTCCGGCACATTGCCTTCCAGATTGATGAACTGTGGCATGATGGTCACATAGGCAATGACGGTTTTCGGGTTGAAGATGTTGCTGAAAAGTCCCTGTCTGAACGATTCCTTATGGTAGGATTTCTTCACGGCCGGAGTGTCCGCTTCCAGTTCTTCCATGGAAAGAAGGTTTTTCGCGAACAGGCTTCTGATACCGAGATAGATCAGATAAGCGGCACCGAGGTACTTGATGATGGTGAAGAGCACCACTGATTTCGCGATGACGACGGCCAGCCCGAGCACTGCGATGAGCGTCCAGAACAGGAGGCCCGTCGCCATGCCCAACGTCGAGTAACGGCCGGCTTTCGTCCCGTGACTCAGGGTGTTGCGGACAAGCAGAATCGTATCCGCACCCGGCATAATGACGATCATCGCCGCTATTGTAATGTATCCCAGGAGTCCGTCCATCTGAAAAACCTTCCTTCCGTTATGTGGTGGTTATGAATAATTATAACTGGGTTTTTCCGGAATCCGTATATGAAAGTGTTTTCAGACAATATATTGCATAATATCTTTGCGGGATTTAAGGTCGTATCTGCATCTGGTTGCATATTGTATACATTTCAATGAATAAAGAATTGTGGGGTGGGAGGCAGTATATGAAACCATTTAAGCAGTTAGCCGATCCGCCGCAGGAGTTTAGAGAACGGATGCTTGCCGTCTTCGGGCAGGCGGGGAGAACTTATCTGGAGGGGCTTGGAGAGACGATATTCCGTTACACGCGGGAGTGGGGGCTGACAGTGCAGGGTCCCGCACCGAATCTGTCTTACAACTATGTGCTCTTCGTGACATGTGCGGACGGGACAGAAGGCGTGCTGAAGATCAGTGTGCCGACAGAGGACAGCCGGAATGAGATTCTGGCCACGGCGGCTTATGGAGGAGACGGATGTGCCCGTCTCCTCCGTGCCGTCCCGGAAGACGGGGTGCAGCTGATCGAACGGCTATCGCCGGGGTTCATGCTTCGGACTATCCGGGATGAAAGGGAAGCAACGGAGCGCTTTTGCGAGGTGTGGTCGCAGATCCGCAGGCCGCTTCCCGATGGCACGGCCATCCGCCCGGTCGGAAAAATGGGGTTGGAGGCGTTCGCCAATTACCGGGCCTCGCATCCGGGTGGCGGTCCGGTTCCGGTGCGGCATGTCGCACTTGCGGAGGAATGCTTCCGCTGGCTGGCCGAGCATGGCCGGACAGAATTGCTCCACGGCGACCTCCATCACCAGAATATCCTGCTGGATAAAAAGCGAGGCTGGATGGCAATCGATCCGCACGGCTATGCGGGCGACCCCGCCTGTGACCTGGCGCCTTACCTCTACAATGAGCTGGAAGGAAAACCGCTCGAAGAAACGCTTGCCCTGCGCACGTCCGTCATGCTCGGGCGGCTCCCGGTCGGCAGGGAACGGCTTTTCCGGGCCTGCATCGCGATGACCGTCATGTCCGCCTGTTGGAATGCAGAGGAAGGGAATTTGACTGGAATCCGCCTGCAGAACAGGATGACCGATTGGTATCGAGGACAGCTCATTTAACAACACGAGCCGCCCGGAAGCATCCGGGCGGCCCATGTTAGTTTGCGCTAAATGCAAAGACGTCGAGCGGGCGGATGCCATGCCGCTCCGCCGCATCCCGGAGCAGCGCCTGTTGAGAACGGAGCAAAGGTCCGAGTGCGGTTGGGAGGCCGGAAAGTTGTACGATGTCCATCTCGAGATTTTGCAGCACGTACGCGGCTTCCCATTCGCCGTCCTGCATGCGTTCTGCCGTGAGGACATGCTCATCAGAAATGTGCCATCCCGCAGATCGGGCGATCTCCCTCAGATCATCAGCTGCAAACATCGTCCTGATATTTGACATGCTGTCCGTTTTAAATGCCTCCAGCTGCGCCTGGATGAGTACGGATAACAGATGAGCATATTGCCCGATATTGCCGATCCGGACATCCCATTCGGCAACTGAGAGTTTTGGTGCCCATTCTTTCGCCCGTTTCAGGATTTGTTCCAGCGTTTCTCTGGAGTCCATGTACCAGGAACTGTGCGCAAGCACGACGCGATCAAATGTGTTTTTCCCGAACGAAAGCTCCGGAGACAGTACGTCCGTGCTGAAATCCATCCGGATCCGTCCGCCCAGCGGGGAGGCGGACAGGACATCTGCCGCTTGCCCGAGCGTGAATGGGGCCCCGTAGGATTCCGGCCCGATATCAATGCCATGGACGAAACCTTCCGGCCCGGCAAGGTGGGCCAGCACCGCTGTCATATCCCCCTGGCCGCAACCGATCTCGAGAATCCGCTCGCCTTCCCGGATACCCCATGCCCGGGCAAGCCGCAGCCGGTGAGCCGTCTGAACTTCCTGGATTTCTGCGTTCTTCGGATCCGTCGCCATGCAGGCCATCAATTCTTTGATCAATCGAACTGTCAAAGAAGCCACCCCCTTTTCACTTCCAGTATACCGCCGGTCCGCAATGATGAATATCATGACTTTTGTCAACGGGTTCCATGACACAACCCACTGATCGGGGCACTGGCGATTCCTATAATGGAGATAACAAACCTAATCGGGGGTGCCGATTTTTGCCGTTCTGCTGTAACCTAAGGCATTCAAAT
>NZ_AOFT01000013.1 GCF_000348905.1 Bhargavaea cecembensis DSE10 | reverse complement strand
TCGATGCGGATGCCATCGAGATCGAGCAGCCTTCGCCATCGAATTTCGCGTCCTGCACGATTCCGCCTTCCACCTGCATCGTCAGGTGGATCCGGTCGCCGCACGTCGGGTTGTTCATGTCGATGGTGAGGCCTCCGTCTGCGAGTTCCCCTTTGTTGCGTGGGTTCTTATAGTGGTCCATGATGACCCGCCTGTACAGCTGGTCGAGATTAATGGATGACATCTGAGAAATACTCCTTTGCAATGCGGAGCCCATCTGCGAGGCGGTCGACATCTTCTTCCGTGTTGTACACGTAGAAGCTTGCCCGCGCCGTCGCGGTCGCGCCCAGACGCTTCATGAGCGGCTGCGCGCAGTGATGGCCGGCACGCACGGCGATCCCGTTCATATCAAGAACCGTCGCGACGTCATGCGGATGCACTCCGTCGAGATTGAATGTCACAATGCCTGCACGAAGATCCGGGTCGGCAGGACCGTAGATCGTCAGCCCGTCGATTTCAGACATCTTTTCCATGGCATAGGCCGCAAGATGCTTTTCATGACGGTCGATGTTGTCGAGGCCGATCTCCTGCAGGAAGTCGATCGCCGCACCAAGGCCGATCGCGCCGGCAATGATTGGCGTGCCGCCTTCGAATTTCCACGGAAGCTCTTTCCATGTCGACTCGTACAGGCCGACAAAGTCGATCATTTCACCGCCGAATTCAACCGGCTCCATGTCTTCGAGAAGGGCCTTCTTGCCATACAGGACACCGATGCCTGTCGGTGCACACATCTTGTGTCCGGAAAATGCGAAGAAGTCGCAGTCCAGATCCTGTACATCGACTTTCAGGTGAGGGGCTGCCTGTGCGCCGTCGATCACCATCACCGCACCGTGCCGGTGGGCGATTTCCGCAATCTCCTTGATCGGGTTCTTCGTGCCCAGCACGTTCGACACGTACATCACCGAGACGATTTTTGTCTTTTCAGTGATTGTCTCCTCAACTTTATCGAGCGAGAGGGTACCGTCATCTTCAAGGTCGATGTACTTCAGTGTCGCACCTGTTTCCTTGGCCAGTTGCTGCCACGGAATGATGTTGGAGTGGTGCTCCATCATCGTGATGACGATTTCGTCCCCTTCGGACACATTCGCACGGCCGTAGCTTTGTGCGACCGTGTTGATCGAGGTCGTCGTTCCGCGGGTGAAGATCACTTCCTGGACGGAAGAGGCGTTGATGAAGTCCGCGACTTTTTGGCGCGCGCCTTCATACTCATCAGTCGCCCGGTTGCCCAATGTGTGGACACCGCGGTGAACGTTTGAGTTGTCGTTTTCATAGTAGCGTTTGACCGCTTCGATCACGACATCCGGCTTTTGAGAAGTGGCCCCGCTGTCAAGATAGACGAGCGGATGGCCGTTCACTTGCTGGTTGAGGATCGGGAAGCGTTTTTTGATGTCTTTTGTGATCATCAGCGCACTTTCCTTTCAATAACCTCCGACAGCTGTTTCTTGACGCCTTCGATCGGAAGCTGGGAAACGACAGGTGCCAGGAAGCCGTGGACAATCAGGCGCTCCGCCTCTGTGCGGGAGATTCCCCGGCTCATCAGGTAATAAAGCTGGAGCGGATCGACACGGCCTACGGAAGCGGCGTGGCCCGCCGTCACATCGTCCTCATCAATCAGAAGAATCGGGTTCGCGTCGCCGCGGGCCTTTTCGCTCAGCATGAGTACTCGGGATTCCTGTACTGCATCCGACTTCGATGCACCGTGCTCGATTTTTCCGATGCCGTTGAAGATGGTCGATGCCTCTTCCTTCATGACGCCGTGCTGCAGGATGAATCCTTCTGCGCCCTTGCCCCAGTGTACCGTCTTTGCCGTAACGTTCTGCTTTTGCGTCCCGCGTCCGACCAGTACCGACTTGGAATGGCCGACAGAGCCGTCGCCCACGAGATGGGTCACGTTCTCGTAGATCGTATCGCAGTCGTTCATCAGTCCGAGCGCCCATTCGATCGTGGCATCTCGGCCGGCAAGCCCGCGGCGGTTGATGTAGGAAGTAAAGCCTTCAGCAAGCACGTCCACTGCGCCGTAAGTGATTTTCGCCCCGTCTTCGGCAACGACCTCGGAGATGATGTTGACGAGTCCTTTCGAGTCTTTCGAAAGCGACAGGTAGTTCTCTACATACGTGAGGGAGCTGTTCGTATCAGCCACGATGATCGCGTGGTTGAAGAGGGACACCTCTTCGCCTTCATGCAGGAACAGGACCTGGACCGGCTCTTTTACTTCAACGCCTTTTGGAACATAGACAAAGACGCCGCCGTTCATGAATGCCGCATGCAATGCTGTCAGCTTGTGCTCGTCAACTTTGACTGCATCCTTCATGAAGTATTTCTGAACCAGTTCCGGATGTTCGCGCGCAGCCGTGAAGATGTCGGTCAGGATCACGCCCTGCTCTTTCAGCTCATCCGAGAGCTTGAGGTAGGCCGGCGTATTGTTACGCTGGACATAGATGTTTTTCTGGTTCTCGATATCAATGAGCGCGCGCGCGTCCTGCGGAAGTTCCGCCAGGCCGGTCAGCGGCTCGTCTTTCACTGCATGGACCGGAAATTCGGTGAAGTTCCAGTTTTGGATCTTCGTCTTGTCCGGCTTCGGCAGCTGGAGTGTTTCAGCAAGTTGATAGGCTTCGGAGCGCTTTGACGCGAGCCATTCCGGTTCGCGGTTCGATTCCGAATAGGAACGCACGTCCTCGCCGGTCAATGCCAATTTCGTTTCAACCGTCATTTCGTTCGTCCCCTTCCGTTACGCTTCTTGTCCGACAGTTTCATCTTCGATGCCGAGTTCTTCCTTGATCCAGTCGTAGCCCTGTGCCTCGAGCTTCTGGGCAAGTTCCGGACCGCCGGATTTTACAACACGGCCCTGCATCATCACATGGACCTTGTCAGGCGTGATGTAGTTGAGGAGACGCTGATAGTGCGTGATGATCAGGCAGCCGAAGTTTTCTCCGCGCATTTCGTTGACGCCTTTGGAGACGACTTTCAGCGCATCGATGTCCAGGCCGGAGTCGATCTCATCGAGGATGGCGAATTTAGGCTTCAGCATCATGAGCTGGAGGATCTCGTTGCGCTTCTTCTCCCCGCCGGAGAAGCCTTCGTTCAGATAGCGCTGTGCCATTTCCTGATCCATTTCGAGTGTTTCCATCTTGCTGTCGAGTTCACGGATGAACTTCATCAGAGAAACCTCATCGCCCTCTTCACGCTGTGAATTGATGGCGGAACGGAGGAAGTCGGCATTTGTCACGCCGGAAATTTCGCTCGGGTATTGCATGGCCAGGAAGAGACCTGCCTTGGCACGCTCGTCCACTTCCATTTCAAGGACGTCTTCGCCGTCAAGTGTGACTGTGCCGGCAGTGACTTCATATTTAGGATGCCCCATGATGGCCGATGCGAGCGTGGATTTACCCGTCCCGTTCGGTCCCATGACAGCATGGATTTCGTTTGTATTGATCGTCAGGTCGACGCCTTTCAGGATTTCTTTGCCTTCGATTTCGACGTGCAGACCTTTGATTTCGAGAGTAGACATCCGAATACCTCCAGTATGGACGGCAGTGCCATCCTTATTTATCATCATTCTAATCTTAACTGAAACCGGGAATGCTTGCAAATCATTTAGACAGGTTGGGCAAAACTCCCCTAAAATCGCAGAAACCCTTGAATTCACAGTATGTTTGTCCCAGATGGCCATCATTGAAAGTCATTTTCAATTATCAACTTCCTAATGAGAATGAAAACAGGTTAACAAAAGGACCGGCGCTTAAAGCGGCGGTCCTTTTGCACGGGTTCATTATTTATCGGTCATTGTCTGGTGATGGCCACCCGTCTCCGGCCTCATGCCGAAGCCTTGGCTGAGGGCATATTCCCTCTCCCTCTGTTTCTCCACTTCCAGCTGCAGCTTCGGATTCATGCGGTAATCCTCATAGCCGATGCCGTGCGTACTCCGGAAACTTTGTGCCATCCTGTCCGTATACTCGAGCCTCATGGGGTCGATAATGAACCATTCCTTTCGATTATGCCGGCAATTGCCGGTTTGATTTCCCTTCTAGTGTACCCCAATGACACCCATTGAAACAAGAAGGAAAAGTCAGACTACTTTCGTCCCGGCGGAAGGTGTCGGCGCTGTTTCAGCCGAGGTGGCAAAACGGTCGGTGATGATCGCAAGCGCGCCGTCCCCCGTGACGTTTGTTGCCGTGCCGAAGCTGTCCTGCGCCATGTAGAGGGCAATCATCAGCGCAATCATCGGCTCGGTGAAACCGAGCATCGATGAAAGGAGACCCAGTGCTGCCATGACCGCTCCGCCCGGCACGCCGGGAGCCGCAATCATCGTCACACCAAGGACCGCGATAAACTGGATCATCGGCCCGATCGTCACCGGCATTCCGTTCATGAGCATGACGCCGATTGCACAGGTTGTCAGCGTGATGGTGCTTCCCGACAGATGGATGTTGGCAAATAGCGGTACCGTGAAGTCGACAACCTTGTCGGAAGCACCGGTTTTGCGGGCCTGCCGGACGGTAACGGGAATGGTCGCGGCAGACGATTGAGTGCCGAGAGCCGTGAAGTACGCCGGAGCCATTGTTTTCAGCAGTCTGAACGGGTTGCGGTGCGTCAGCGCGCCTGCGGCCGTGTACTGGACCAGCAGCATAATCAGATGCATGGCAATGATCAGCACGAACACCATCGCGAATACAGAAAGGACGCTTGCCACCTGCCCGGCATACGTCATATTGAGGAAGACACCGAAAATGTGGAACGGCAGCAGCGGGATGATGACACTGCTGATCGTCTTTTCGATCAGCTGCTGGAATTCGTCAAAGACGGACAGCAGCGTTTTGCTTCCGGTAGCCGCCATCCCGATGCCCATCAGGAAAGCGAAGATCAGAGAAGTGAGCACGCCCATGATCGGCTCGATCTCGAGCTCAAAAAATGCAGAGGCCAATGCCTCAGACGGATCGCCGATATTGTCGGCCGCCGGGCTGCCGATCAGTCCCGGAAGCAGGTTGGATGCCACGAATAATGCCAGAATCCCTGCAACAATTGTAGAAAGATACGCCAGGCCCGTCGAAAGTCCGAGCATCTTGGCAGAACCTTTCCCAAGTTTGGCGATGCCGGGTGCGATAAATCCGATAATGATCAGCGGAACGACAAAACTCAGGAATCCGCCAAAGATCATATTAAATGTCGCTCCGAGTTCCACGAACCAGAGCCCGTACTTTTCCGGGATTTTGTTAAGGAGCGAGCCGATACCGACCGCCAGCGCAATGGCGATGATGATCCGGCCAAGCAGACCGATTTTCTTCATGATGACTGTTCCCCCTAAAAAGACACTTGTTTTTCTGATGTGACCACTTTACCACACTCCCCCACCCATTAGTAGTCCTGGCCACATATTCAGAATACATTTACTTGTGAGCGGTTACAACAGGAAATGACAGGCAGGCAACAAAAAAGCCGCCGTGCCGGGCATCTCCTTCAGAGTCCCGGCACGGCGGCTTTAGATTTGTTTATTTAAATCATGTTACTCCCCGTCGACCGGAACGACCGAGCCGCCCCATTCTTCGACGATGAAGTCCTGGATTTCCTCGGAGCGGAGCACGTCCACCAGTGCCTTGATTTCTTCTTTTTCTTCGTCACCGCTGCGGACGGCGATCACGTTGACGTAAGGGGATTCGGAATCCTCAAGTGCAATGGCGTCTTCCAGCGGGTTGAGTCCTGCATCGATCGCATAGTTGGAGTTGATGAGGATCGCATCGCCTTCTTCCTGGTTGTAGAGCTGAGGCAGGAAGGATGCTTCATAGTCCGCGTCAAACTGCAGGTTTTTCGGATTTTCCACGATATCCTTGACTTCCGCTGCAGTTTTGTCGACCTCTTCATCCAGTTTGATGAGACCTTGGCTTTCCAGCATGGAAAGGATCCGGCCATGGTCGGCTACCGAGTTGCTCATGAGGATCGTCGCGCCTTCCGGCAGGTCCTCGAGGGAGTCATACTTTTTGGAATAGATGCCGATCGGCTCGATGTGGATGCCGCCTGCATTGACGAAGTCATAGCCGTGGTCCGCCATCTGGGTTTCAAGGTAAGGAATGTGCTGGAAATAGTTCGCGTCGATTTCTTCGGATTCGAGGTCCTCGTTCGGTAGAACGTAGTCCTGGTAAGTTTCGATTTCCAGCTCGATGCCTTTTTCCTCAAGAAGCGGCTTCGCCTCTTCCAGGATGAGGGCATGCGGGACATTGGACGCGCCGACTACCAGCTCTTTTGGCTCTTCTGTGTTTTCTCCGCCTTCGGATGTTCCGGAAGATGTGTCATCCCCGCCTGCACCGCATGCGGCGAGAGCGATTGTGCCTGTTGCCAAAAATAGACCTGCTGCAAACTTCTTCATGATTGTTTCCCCCTTGGGTTCTATGAGTTTTTAATGGATCAATATCAGCGTTTGTCCGTCCGCTTGACCAGGATGTCTCCAATCCACTGGATGGCAAAGACAATGATCAGGATCAGGATGGTTGCGACAATCGTGACGTCGGTCCGGCTTCTCTGGAATCCGTCCAGGTAAGCCAGGTTGCCGAGGCCGCCAGCCCCGATAATGCCGGCCATCGCCGTATAGCCGACGAGCGCGATGGCCGTCACGGTGATGCCCGAGATCAGCGCCGGCATCGATTCCGGCAGAAGCACCTTCCGGATGATTGTCCAGGTTGTGGCTCCCATCGAACGGGCAGCCTCAATGACGCCCTTATCGATTTCTGCAAGCGCAATCTGGACCATCCGCCCGTAAAACGGCGCGGATCCGATGATCAGTGCCGGCAGCGCCGCATTCGGCCCGCGGATGGAACCGAGCAGGAACTTCGTGAGCGGGATCAGCAAAATGATCAGAATAATGAACGGAATCGACCGGAAGATGTTGACGAATGCCGCCGTGATCAGGTTCGAGATCCGGTTCTGATAAATGCCTTTCGGTCCCGTCAGGAAAAGCAGGATGCCGAGCACAAGACCGATCAGGAAAGTGAACAGTGTGGCAACTGCAGTCATGTAAAGCGTCTCAAGAGTCGCTTCCCACATCTTCTCCCAGTCAACGTTCGGAAACAGTTGTTCAATCACGTTCGATCACCTCTGTTTCCACGCCTTCCGAATGAAGGAACTCCACCGCTTTTGCGACCGCCGCCTCATCGCCCGCCAAATTCAGGATGATGGAGCCGAAGGTACCGCCGTGAGTCTGCGAGACGTTGGCCTGAAGGATGTTGACGTCAATGTCGAATGTCCGGATCAGGCGGGCCAGTACCGGCTCTCCTGTCCGTTCGCCGACAAAGCCGAGACGGATCAGTGTGCCGTCCGGATTTTCCCGGACAAGCTGCCCGATCGCCTGCTTGATGTCATGCGTTTCGGTCACCTGGGACACGAACCGCTTCGTGATCGGCTGCTGCGGCGAGCGGAACACCTGGAGCACATCGCCCATTTCGACGACACGTCCCGCTTCCATGACGGCAACCCGGTGGCAGATTTTCCGGATGACATGCATCTCATGCGTGATGAGCACAATCGTCAGGTTCAGCCGCTTGTTGATGTCGGTCAGGAGATCAAGGATCGAATCGGTCGTTTCCGGGTCAAGCGCCGATGTGGCTTCATCACAAAGCAGGACATCAGGTTCATTGGCAAGTGCCCGGGCAATTCCGACACGCTGCTTTTGCCCACCGGAAAGCTCCGACGGATAAGCATCTTCCCGTCCTTCCAGTCCGACAAGCCGAATCAGCTCACGGACCCTTGGCTCCCGGTCAGCTTTTTTTACGCCCGCAATCTCAAGCGGAAAAGCGATATTCTCCGCTACCGTGCGGGACCAGAGCAGGTTGAAGTGCTGGAAAATCATGCTGACTTTCTGGCGCGCTTTCCTGAGGTCCGCTCCGGAGATCGATGACATCTCCATGCCGTTTACCGTCACACGTCCGCCGGTCGGCTTCTCCAGGCCGTTCAGCATGCGGATCAATGTGCTTTTGCCGGCACCGCTGTATCCGATGATGCCGAATATTTCGCCTTCCCGAATCTCCAGGTCGACCGCGTCGACGGCCGTAAGCGACCGGTTGGAAAGACGGAACTGCTTGGTTATTTGTTCTAACTTGATCATGTGGTCACCTCTGCAATAAAAAGACCTGTCTGCTTGCAGGCAGACAGGTCGCGCAACCGACCCGTATCCGGTCAGTGCATTTCCTCTCATCTGCCAAAGCGCTTGCGCTTTGAGTGATTTGGCACCATTTCACGTTTCCGTGACGGTTGCCGGGCTTCATCGGGCACGTCCCTCCGCCGCTCTCAATAAGAGTGTTCCGTATTCGTTTCTGTTCATCCGTCCTGCGGATGACTGATGGATGAAACTATATCACAGCTGACTGTTTTGGTCAACTCAATTTCTCATAGAGGTGCGGGACCGACCGGAACGCATAGATTTTTTCTACCGGCTGCCCCTCTTTTGAAACCAGGAGGCACGGAACACTCTCCACACCGAACTGGGCGGCCACCTCCTCGTGATAATTCAGGTCTGCCTTGCCGAGTTTGACATCGGGAAGGAGCTGTTCCACAACCTCCATCATCTTCGAGGCCACCTGGCACGTCCCGCAGAGGGGAGTATAGAGATAAAAGGCGGCTGTGGCCGGGCTCTTTGTTGCTTCTTCAAATTGCTGCAGATTCCATTCTTCCACCATGCTCATCCTTTACAGCAGAAATTCTGTTTTAATCTCGATGTTTGCCGAAAGCAGTTCCTCTGCCAGCACCCGGAGAGGCGTGGTCGCCACCTCCCGGTAGACCCGGTCCGTATAGAGATGGCGTGCTTCCGGGTATTCCCGCCTGAGAAGCGCCCGCAATTTCTCCCCGGAGCGGTCCGCGTCAAAAAACGCGAATATATCCGCACCTTCATACGGTTCAAGAAGTTCTTCAATCCTTGTCGGGCTTGCCGTCCCGTTCGTGCAGATGATGTCAATCGGTTCATCCAGAAGCGGGGCGATCCGTTTCCTGTCAGAGCTGCCTTCGACGATAATCACTTTTTCGGTCATCCTGATCCCTCCGCGAGCACACCATGATGTCAGGCCGCATCCGGAGCAGGCGCCGATTCCGGTCGCGATCCTTTATATTAGAAGATGCAAAAAACGCCGGAAGATGCCGGCGTTTCCTGCATGCAGGTCAGCCCTGCGTCATTTGATCATATTGTTCTGCGGACATCAGTTTGTCGATCTCTGAAGAGTCGGACGGTTCGATGACGACCATCCATGCCTTTTCATATGGAGATTCGTTGACGAACTCAGGGCTGTCCTCGAGATCTTCGTTCACTTCAACGACAGTGCCGCTGATCGGTGCATACAGTTCGGATACAGTCTTAACCGACTCTACGCTTCCGAATGGCTCGTCCGCTTTGATTTCATCGCCGACTTCAGGCAGCTCGACGAATACAATGTCGCCAAGTTCGGCCTGAGCGAAGTGTGTGATTCCGATGCGCGCCTTGCCGTCTTCCGTCTTAACCCATTCGTGTTCTTCGGAGTAGCGAAGTTCTGTTGGTGTGCTCATTCTGACCCCTCCAGGAATAAATTAACCATCCATCTCAGTTTGCCATACAGCGGCCGGAAACTCAATAGTCGCTTAATTCCAGGCGGATTCAAAGTCCGCTTCGCGGAATCCGACGGTCGCCTTTTCCCCGTCGTAGACGATCGGGCGCTTGAGCAGCATCCCGTCAGAGGCGAGAAGGCGGATCTTCTCGTCGTCCGACATTTCCGGCAGGCGGTCCTTAAGCCCGCTCTCACGGTATACTTTCCCGCTGGTGTTGAAGAATTTCTTAAGCTCCAATCCGCTTGCCGAGATGATTTCCCGGAGCTGTTCCTCTGCAGGCGGAGCCTCTTTGATGTTGAACTCCTCATAGGTCACGCCGTGCTCATCCAGCCACTTTTTCGCCTTGCGGCAGGTGGTGCATGTCGGATACCCATAATAGGTGATTGCCATTCCCTTGCCTCCCTGCATGTTCTCTTGGACTCAGTATAACAAAAAGAATGCCCGTTCTGCCTGATAAGCAGACCGGGCACTTTGGAATAACTGAATCAGACTGTGTATTTCAGGGCTTCGTTCAGCTTATCTGCCGCTTCGCGCTTCAGAGGGATCAGGTTCTTCGGCGTGTAGCGGGTGAGCTTGCGGAGAGCAGACAGCATCATGCGCTGGTTGTCTCCCTCGACGGAGGCGACGAGCACTTCTTTGGCTTCCTGTTCGATGCGCTGCATCGCTTCCTGGGAGAAGATTTCCGTGTATAGGATCTTCTGCCGGGACTTTTCTTCACCATCGCGGCGGATTGCCTTTTCCGAGCGGAGCAGAGCTGATTCCATCGCGAAGATGTCATTGGCGATGTTGGCGATGTTGACGAGGACTTCCTGCTCGTCTTCCAGCTTCGTACCAAAGCGCTGTGCTGCCATGCCGGCCGCGAGAAGGCCGATTTTCTTGGCGTTCTTCACGAGGATCTTCTCCTGCGCCAGCGCTTCGTCACCCGGTTCTTCCGGCATCATCATGAGCAGCTCTTCCTGGAGCGACTGGGCCTTCTGCAGTAGCGGAAGCTCCCCTTTCATCGCTTTCTTGAGGAATGTGCCAGGCACCAGGAGACGGTTGATCTCGTTCGTGCCTTCAAAGATGCGGTTGATGCGGGAGTCGCGGTACGCGCGCTCGACTTCATATTCCTGCATATAGCCGTAGCCACCGTGGAGCTGGACCGCTTCGTCGACGACATGGTCAAGCGTCTCGGAACCGACCACTTTGTTGATGGAGCACTCGATGGCATATTCCGCGATGGCCGCAGCAACTTTCCGGCCATCCTTCTGGTCTTCCTCGCTCATCTGCCCCATGCGATCGTCGAAGTAGCCGACCGTGCGGTAGATCAGGCTTTCCGTCGCGTACAGTTCGGATGCGAGCGTTGCGATCTTTTCCTTGGTCAGGTTGAAGGAAGCGATGCTGCGCTTGAACTGCTGGCGCTCATTCGTATATTTGATTGCGAGTTCGAGCGCACGCTTGGATCCTCCAACGCCGCCGATGCCGAGTTTGTAGCGCCCGATGTTCAGGATGTTGAACGCGATCACATGGCCGCGGCCTTTTTCGCCGAGCAGGTTCTCCACCGGAACTTCCGCGTCTTCGAGGATCAGCGTACGTGTCGAGGAGGACTTGATCCCCATCTTCTTTTCTTCCGCGCCCACAGAAACTCCGGGATAGTCCTTCTCGACGATGAAAGCGGTAAAGTGCTCGCCGTCGATCTTCGCATAGACGACGAAGACATCCGCGAATCCGGAGTTCGTGATCCACTGCTTCTCCCCGTTCAGGATATAATGCGTACCCGCTTCATTAAGCTTCGCCGTCGTCCGCGCGCCGAGCGCGTCCGATCCGGACCCCGGCTCGGTCAGCGCATACGCGAAGATCTTTTCTGCCGTGACCGATGCCGGCAAGTATTTCTTTTTCTGTTCCTCGTCTCCGAAAAGGACGATCGGCAGCGTTCCGATTCCGACATGGGCGCCGTGGGTAACGGAGAATCCGCCGGCGACGGACAGTTTTTCCGTAATCAGCGCGGAGGAGATCTTGTCGAGCCCGAAGCCGTCATATTCCTCCGGAATGTCCGCTCCGAGAAGACCGAGTTCCCCTGCAGACTTCAGGAGCCGCACAGAGTTCTCAAATTCATGGTTTTCCAGTTTATCAATGACCGGGATGACTTCGTTTTTGACATACTCCTCCGTCGTCTTGGCGATCATCTTATGCTCTTCCGTGAAATCCTCCGGCGTGAACACCTGATCCGCATCGATGTCCTCGATGAGGAATGCCCCGCCTTTGACGAGCGCCTTATCCTTTGTTTCAGCCATATCCGTTTCCTCCTTGTTCTTTTTTGGTTTTATATCAAATTGCTTTTTACTTTATCGTCGTTTAGCTGCGCAGGACGGCTTATGCCTGTCGGGCCTAATCAGCCGCCCTCCGCACTTACTTTATCCGGCTCCAGGCGGCAGGCCCTCGGGGTCATAAGTGGTCACGCTCCGCGGATCAGGATCCGCTGCGCATGCCCCCTTATGCCTGTCGGGCCTAATCAGCCGCCTTCCGCACTTATTCTATCCGGCTGCGGGCGGCAGGCCCTCGGGGTCATAAGTGGTCACGCTCCGCGGATCAGGATCCGCTGCGCATGCCCCCTTATGCCTGTCGGGCCTAATCAGCCGCCCTCCGCACTTAATTACAACATTTCAAATACGCCTGCGGCGCCCATTCCGCCGCCGATGCACATGGTGACGACGCCGAATTGTTCGTTGCGGCGCTTGAGCTCGTTCATGAGCTTCAGCGTCAGGATGGTGCCCGTCGCGCCAAGCGGGTGGCCGAGTGCGATGGCGCCGCCGTTGACGTTGACGATGTCTTCATCCAGGCCCAGGTGCCGGATGACCTGGATCGACTGCGAGGCGAAGGCTTCGTTCAATTCCCACAGGTTGATGTCTTCAACCGACAGGCCGGCAAGCTTCAGCGCTTTCGGCACAGCCTCGATCGGTCCGATGCCCATCACTTCCGGCGGAACACCGCCGACTGCGAACGAGCGGAACTTGGCGATCGGCTTCAGTCCTTCGGCTTCCGCTTTTTCGCGGTCCATGATCAGGACCGTGCCCGCTCCGTCCGATGTCTGGGAAGCGTTCCCCGCCGTGACCGATCCTTTCACATTAAACGCCGGGCGCAGCTTCGCGAGGGTTTCCATGTTGGTGCCTTCGCGTACGCCTTCATCCATATCAAAGGTGAAGGTCTCCTCCTTCAGTTTGCCGTCCGGACCGACTGCGCGACGCGTCACTTCGACCGGCACAATTTCATCCTTGAACCTGCCCTCCCGGATGGCGGCAGCGGCACGCTCGTGGGAGCGGACCGCGAATGCATCCTGGTCCTCCCGGCTCACGCCATATTTCATCGCGACCTGCTCTGCGGTGTGGCCCATGCCCATATAATATTCAGGCGCCGTTTCCGCGAGTGTTGCGTTCGGGCGAATCGTGTTGCCCATCATCGGCACCATGCTCATCGATTCGGTGCCGCCCGAAAGGACGGTATCTGCGTGGCCGAGCATGATCTGGTGGGCGCCTGTTGCAATCGTCTGAAGACCGGACGAACAGAACCGGTTGACCGTCACGGCCGGCACGGTATCCGGCAGTCCGGCAAGCCCGCCGATCAGGCGGGCGACGTTCATGCCCTGTTCCGCTTCGGGCATCGCGCATCCGACAATGAAGTCGTCGATCGGCCCGTCATATCCTCCGGCACGCCGGAGCGTCTCTTTCACCGTCAGCGCGGCAAAGTCGTCCGGACGGACCGTTGCCAGGGACCCTTTCTTAGCTTTTCCGACCGGCGTCCTCGCACCGGCCACGATTACTGCTTCACGCATGGTTCATCCTCCTCCGTCTGCCCTCCGCTCAGTTGCGGAGCGGCTTGCCTTTCAAGAGCATGTGCTGCATCCGCTGCTGGGATTTCGGTTCTGCCACAAGCTGCAGGAACGCTTCCCGCTCCAGGTCGAGCATGTATTGTTCATCAACTTCGGTTCCGTACGGCACTTTACCGCCGGACAGCACGTAAGCTAGCTTCTTCGCAATCTTCAGGTCATGGTCACTGATGTATCCGGAAAGGTGCATGCCTTCAGCGCCGACAATCATCGCGGCATAGCCCGGCTCGCCCGCAACAGGCACAGTCCGCCTGGAAGGCGGCGTATAGCCTGCTTCAAAGAGGGCAAGGGCGGCCTGCTTCGCATCATGGATCTGATGGTCCCGGTTGGCGCTGACGCCATCCGCCTTGCCGAGGAAATTGTTCTCGCGCGCTTCCGCTCCGGATGTCGAAACCTTTGCCATCGCAATCGTCTCGAACACTTTCGCGGCGATGTCGACGTAGTCCGCCTTGACGCCGTTCGGCATTCCTTCAAGATGTTTGCGGTAAAGGCTGATATTGCCGCCACCGCCCGGAATTAGCCCGACGCCGGTTTCCACAAGCCCGATATACGTTTCCATCGTCGCCTGGATATGCGCAGCAGGCAGCGTGATCTCCGCTCCCCCGCCGAGAGTCATTCCATGAGGTGCGGCGACGACCGGCTTTTTCGAATAGCGGACCTTCATCATGGCGTTTTGGAAAGACTTGATCATAAAGTCCAATTCGAAGATGTTGTCGTCCTGAGCTTCCATGAGGATCATGCCGAGGTTCGCCCCGACGGAGAAGTTTTTGCCCTGGTTGGCGATGACAAGGCCTTTGTATTGATCGTTGTTCTCCACTTCCTCAAGCGAGTCGAGCAACATCTTGATCACGTCCGGACCCAGTGAGTTTGCCTGTGAAGTGAATTCGAGCAGTGCAACACCATCACCCAGATCGATCAGGCTTGCTCCGCTGTTTTTCTTGATGACACCGTTTTGGGTCTTCCACTTTTTCAGGTCGATCTCTTTTTCATTCATTTGAACAGGGGTGTAACCTTCCCCGTCAAAGTATTTCAGGACACCTTCTTCCGTTTTGTAGAAGGCGGTATTTCCGGAATCCAGCAGTTTCTGTACGAACGCCGGGATGCCGTGGCCTTCTTCCTTCATCCGCTTGACGGACTTTTCAACGCCGATGGCATCCCAAAGTTCAAACGGTCCCTGTTTCCAGCCGAATCCCCACTTCATTGCGTTGTCGATCGAGGCAATATCGTCCGCAATCTCCCCGACTTTCTCCGCAGAATAAATCAGTGTCGGTGCCAGGATGTTCCAAAGAAGTTCGCCCGCGCGGTCTTTTGCGTAAACGAGCGTCTTCAGCCTGCCATCGCCTTTTTGCTGCTTCGCGGCCTCGATGGAAGGCGCTTTCAGCTTCTTCTGCGGCGAGTACTCGAGCGTGGCAGGGTCAATCTCGCTGATTTCCTTGCCTTCCTTCAGATAGAAGCCCTGCTTCGTCTTGGCGCCCAGCCAGCCGTTTTCGACCATTTTCACGAGGAAGTCCGGCGTGCGGAACACTTCCTTCTCCTTACCCTCCGTCTGGTCATATACGTTCTTCGCAACATGGACGAACGTGTCGAGTCCGACGACATCGAGCGTGCGGAAGGTGGCCGACTTCGGGCGGCCAATGAGCGTTCCGGTGACCGAATCGACTTCACCGACCGAGTAGCCGCGCTCCATCATTTCACGGAGTGTGATCAGGAGCCCGTATGTCCCGATCCGGTTGCCGATGAAGTTCGGCGTATCCTTGGCGATGACGACCCCCTTGCCGAGCCGGTCCTCCCCAAAGCGGACCATGAAGTCCAGCACTTCCGGCGCCGTCTCGTTCGTCGGAATGACTTCGAGCAATTTCAGATAGCGCGGCGGGTTAAAGAAGTGGGTGCCGAGGAAATGCTTTTTGAACCCTTCAGACCGCCCTTCCGCCATAGCTTCGATGCTGATGCCCGACGTATTCGAGGAGACAATCGCATGCTCCGAACGGACCCCTTCGATTTTGTCGTAAAGCGCTTTCTTGATCTCCAAGTTTTCAACGACCACTTCGATGATCCAGTCCACATTCTTCAGCTTCTCGAGATCGTCTTCCAGATTCCCTGTCGAGATGCGCGAGAGGCTTTCCTTGGATGCAAGCGGTGCCGGCTTCTGCTTTTTCATGTTTTTGAGTGCCTGGTCCGTCAGCCTGTTGCGGACCGTTTTGTCTTCAAGTGTCAGACCCTTGGCTTCCTCGTCTGCTGTCAGTTTGTTCGGCACGATATCCAATAGCAGGACAGGAATGCCGATGTTCGCGAGATGGGCCGCGATTCCGGAGCCCATCACCCCGGAGCCGATGACGGCGGCCTGATTGATTTGGTGAGCCACGTGATTGCCTCCTTCTATCTTGAATGAATGCTCATTCATTTCATTGCCAAAAAAATAGGCAACTGCTTTATTCATAGTTTAGAATATTTCACCACAATGTGCAACATGACCAAAAGAAAAAAATGAATTTCCGCTCATCTTTTTGATTCATGGGGACATCCTAGCTTTAAATCATGCAAAAGAGGAGGACCTGACATGGGCATCTTCTCCAAGCCGGCCATCAAAAACGGGAATGAATCCAATCCGGCACCCGAGCTGTTCAAGTCCGATACCGTCACCACCCGGAACATCGGAGACCTTGCAAGGATCATGGAGCTCTGCAAATTGTGCGCGAAAATGTACGGTGCGGCTGCCGCATCAACCAAACTCCCTGATCTGAAGAAAGAATTCGAGAGTATCCAGCAGGATCATCTTAAACAGGCAAGCGACATTCTGGAATTCCTGAAAAAAGAGAGGGATCAGGCACAATGACCGATAAAGAAACCGGCAAAGAAGAGGATCAACAGCAAGACCAGGCAACCGAAAAGAAAAAAAACCAGGAATCAGAAGCCTCCAAGAACCAGCAGGGCCAAAATGATGGTTCCCTGAACGATAAGGAAATGGCCATCCTCCTTCTAAGAATGGAGGAACAGCTTTGTCAGCTCTATTTGCAGGCAGATAATGAAACGTACAGCAGCAAGCTCGAGTCCCTTCTCTCCAGTTTTCTGCAGAACGCCAACAGCAACAGGAGGAACCTGTGCGACCTGATCACCCGGCACGGATGGATGACGCCGGAAGCCGCCAAACGGGAGGATTTCGAGAAAGTCATCCAAAAATTCGAAGGGTCTGCACCGCCCGTCGTCTGAAACAAGTGGCTACCCACTTCCCCGCGGAACAGTGTACACTATCCGTATGGGAGGGATAGAGATGGAAAAAATCACGACAGCAGAACAGTTCAATGAAATCATCAACAACCCGGAGCAATCACTGATCAAGTTTGACGCAAGCTGGTGCCCGGACTGCCGGCGGATGGACATGTTCATCGGGCCGATCGAAGAAAAGTACAATCAGTTTACATGGTATGAAGTGGACCGGGACGCGCTTCCGGAAATCGCGGACAAGCATGAAGTGATGGGCATCCCGAGCCTGCTTGTGTTCAAGGACGGCGAGAAAAAGGCCCATCTCCACAGTGCAAATGCCAAGACACCGGATCAGGTGACCACATTCCTCGACAGCTACAATGCATAACCTGTAAGGAAGGCGACCGCCTTCCTTTTTTGTATGCCCTTCAGTTTGCGTTATAATCAGTGCAAACGTTAAGACGGAGGAGGACCGGCATGGGTCTGATTGAGTCATTCAGGGGAAAGTCGCAGTATGATCCGGATATTGACCCGGCTCAGCAAAACTCCGCCTGCGGGCCGGTGACGGCATACACGATGATCGGCCATCTTCTTGGTGCCTGTCCGATGTCCGTTTCGGATCTTTATCGGTCATTCGGCGGGACACCTCTCGGACTGTCCGTTCGGAAGTTTATCAAAGGCGCTTCCCGGCTTCTCGGAAACGGATGGACCGTCAGGAGATGTTCGCTTGATGAATTAAAAGAAGAAGTCATCGCCGGACGTCCGGTGGCTGCGAAATTTGACAAGTGGTTTTCTTTCCGCTGGTTCGGCAACTATACCTTTGCCTATCACTGGGTGCCGGTCGTCGGCTTCAGCGAGGAAAACGGAGATACCATCCTCATCGTACATGACAACGGGGGCCGCGGGCGTCCCAGCCGGATACGCCGGGTATCCCACTCCCGGAACCGTCCGATCCTCACCTTTGTCCGGATGACTCCTGCCCACTGAACACAGAGAAAACCGCCGCAGCCGATGTGAACTGCAGCGGTTTTCCTATCAAGGTTCTCAAGAGAACGGCCACTCTTCCTGTTCCCCGGTTTCCGGGAAAAGGTTCAGGAGCCGCTTGGCGGCGGTCGGGTACCCCTCTGCCTCGAGAGCCTGTACAGTATCCGGTCCGTATTCCGGCACTTTCAGTTCGTCCATGTCAGCATCAAATACTACGTGGCAGTCGATTTCGGCCAATTCACGGGACAGATGGAGCATATCCAGCTGTTCGGTGATTTTTTTCCGGACAGCGGGCTTCAGGTCTTCAAGATGCTGGAGCACACCTTCCACGGAACCGTATTCCAGGATCAGGCCTGTCGCTGTTTTCGGGCCAATTCCTTTCACGCCTGGATAGCCGTCACTGGAATCACCCATGAACGCCTTCAGATCGACGAACTGCCCGGGCTCGAAACCGTACTCCTCCCGAAAGCGCTCGTCTGTATAGATGTCAAATACCGTCTGTCCCTTTTTCATGAAGGCAATCCGGACGCCGGGGGCGAGCAGCTGCAGCAGGTCCCTGTCACCGGAGATGACCATGATATCCGCCTCGTCTTTCCAGCGCATGATCAGCGAACCGATCAGATCGTCCGCCTCCACGCCGTTCATGCCGTAGCTTTTCCAGCCCAGCAGGTAGGCAGACTCCCTTCCCATATCAAATTGCGGTTTCATCTCTTCCGGGGGCTCCGGACGGTTCGCCTTGTAGCCCTCATACAGGTCATTCCGGAAAGTATAAGCCCCCATGTCCCAGCAGACGGCGATATGGGTCGGCCGGAACATGGACTGTGCGGACAGGGCGTGGCCCAAAAAGCCCTGGACGGCATTTGTCGGAATCCCCTCTGCATTCCTCATAAAGCGGCCATGTACAGACGTTGCAAAAAAGGCCCTGAACAGAACCGCCATCCCATCGATCAGCAGCAGTTTCGGCCGCTCCGTCCTTTTTCCGCTTTCCGCTCCCGTTTTCTCCAACGTATTCATGCCATCACCTTTTCCTCATTGCGTTCCTTCCATCATACCTCAGGAACCGGATCCTGTGTCGGAATTGAGGCCCGAAATCCTGGCTTCCTCCAGAAGCCGGCGCTCTATCTTGGCGATGTCACAGCTGAATATCCGGTCTTCCGTGAGCGGCGGAATGATTTCGGACAGAGCGTCCCACTTTTGCCGGAGTGCGGGAGACATTTTTTCCTTCCCCCGGATGGCGCAAGCCTGGAACGCACAAAATGCCTCGACTGCCAGCACCCGCCTCACGTTTCCGACAATCCGGGCGGCGTGCCGGGCTGCAGTTGTTCCCATGCTGACATGGTCTTCCTGATTGGCCGAGGACGGAATGGAGTCGACAGAAGCCGGATGGGCCAGCGTCTTGTTCTCGGATACAATGCTTGCCGCAGCATACTGAAGGATCATGGCACCCGACTGCAGCCCCGGCTCCGGGCTGAGAAACGGCGGCAATCCTGCATTGAGCTGAGGATTGACGAGCCGCTCGGTCCGACGCTCCGAGATACTTGCAAGTTCGGACATGCCGATCTTCAGAAAATCCATTGCAAAGGCCACCGGCTGCCCATGGAAATTCCCTCCGGAAACGATGGTCTCTCCTTCGTCAAAAATAAGCGGATTGTCCGTCGCCGCGTTGAATTCGATCTCAAGCTTTTCCCTGACATAGTCCAGCACCTGCCAGGTCGCCCCGTGCACCTGCGGAATGCAGCGGATCGAATAGGCATCCTGTACCCGCAGCTCCCCCTGGCGCGTCGTGAGACGGCTTCCATCCAGCCAATTCCTCATCCGCACGGCCACCGCGGTCTGCTCCGGGTACCCCCTAGCCTCATGAACGGCCGGATGGAACGCATCCGTAATCCCCCTAAGAGCCTCCATCGTCATCCCTGCGATCCACTCGGACTGCAAGGCGAGCTGTTCGGCTTCCAGAAAGGCGAGCGCGCCGCAGGCTGTCATCGCCTGAGTGCCGTTGATGAGGGCAAGCCCTTCCTTCGCCTGGAGGCGGACAGGCCGGATGCCCCGCCTCTCCCATGCCTGAGCAGCAGGCATGGGGATTCCACCCAGGACGGCTTCCCCTTCCCCGATCAGCACGAGCGCCAGATGTGCAAGCGGAGCCAGATCCCCAGATGCTCCGAGGGATCCCTGGCTAGGAATGACGGGTGTGATCCGTTGATTCACCATGTCACGCAGCCGCTCAAGCACGACCGGACGGATCCCCGAATGCCCCTTCAGGAGCGCGTTCAGCCGCAAGACAGCCATTGTACGGGCCACCTCTTCCCGAAATGGCTCGCCGAGTCCGCACGCATGGGACCGGATCAGATGAAGCTGGAGCGCTTCCGTATCCTCCGCATTAATCTTTACATCACTGAATTTGCCGAAGCCGGTATTGATGCCGTATGCCGTCCGCCCATCCGCGATGATCCGCTCAACGGCATCCCGGCTTTTCATTACTTTTCTCATAGCCTCAGGACAGATCTTCACCTGTTCCCTGCCGATGATGATCTGTTTCAGCTTTCCAAGGGTCAGCCCGCTCCCAGTCAGTGTGATCATCACTTCCACCCCTTCAATTTTTATCTTACAGGAAACTGATAGCGCTTACATCGGCTACCGATGATTTCCTGCCCTATTAATAAGCCAGCCGTTTACCCGATAAAAGGAAGTCATCGTTTCGTCACATCGATTTAGGGTATTGGAAGTTGATGATACAAGAAAAGAAAGGAAACCGGACAAATTTCCATCAGCCCGGTTTCATCCTGAATCAGGAAGTGCAAAATGATGATAAGGACGCGGCTTTTCCATTCAGCCAAGCCGCATCCTTGACAGTCACCGGAAATTTGCGTTAAGGTCGGTCACTGTGTGCACGTTTCCCGAAAATCGAATCATATTGGAGGGATTATATGAAGAAAGTATCCAGTGTATTTTGGATCGCAGTTGTACTCGTACTTTTCGCAGTTGGCTATGGGACCTTCGCTCCTGAAAGTTTTGAACAGGTCACCAGTTCCATGACTGCCTTTATCACATCCTCATTCGGCTGGTATTATCTGCTGATCGTGACGGTAATCGTAATCTTCTGCCTTGCCATGATCGTCAGCCCGCTCGGAAAAATGCGTTTGGGCAAGCCGGAAGATCGCCCGGAATTCTCGACAATCAGCTGGTTTGCCATGCTGTTTTCCGCCGGCATGGGAATCGGGCTGGTTTTCTGGGGTGCGGCAGAGCCGTTATCCCACTTTGCGATTGATCCTGCAACGGAAGAACCGGGAACAAGAGAAGCATTTACTGAATCAATGCGCTACACCTTCTTCCATTGGGGAATCCATGCATGGGCGGTCTACGGTCTGGTCGCGCTGGCCCTGGCCTATTTCCAGTTCCGGCGCGGTTATCCAGGACTGATATCATCCACCTTGCGCCCTATTTTCGGCGAAGAGAGAATGAACGGGGCGCTCGGCAAACTGATTGATGTACTGGCAGTATTCGCGACCGTATTCGGCGTCGCCACAACACTCGGATTCGGTGCCATCCAGATCAATGGCGGGCTATCTTATCTGTGGGACATCCCGGTAAGCCTCGGTGTCCAGACGATCATCATTATCATCGTCACCATCCTCTTTTCGATTTCCGCCTGGTCCGGGCTCAGCAAAGGCATCAAGATCCTGTCCAACACGAACTTGATTTTAGCAGTGATTCTCCTTGGCCTTGTTCTCACGGTCGGACCGACCCTGCTCATCATGAATATGTTTACCGACTCGATCGGTTCGTATATCCAGAACCTGCCGCGCATGAGCTTCCGGTCGGCACCGCTTAACTCAGATGCGCGGGCATGGATCGACGGATGGACCATTTTCTATTGGGCATGGTGGATCTCCTGGTCGCCGTTTGTCGGCATCTTTATCGCACGGGTATCGCGCGGCCGGACCATCAGGGAATTCCTGACGGGTGTCCTGCTCCTCCCTACGATCGTGAGCTTTTTCTGGTTCTCGGTGTTCGGCGTGACGGCCATTGATGTCCAGAATTCCGGCACAGATCTGACCGGCCTTCTGACGGAAGAGACGCTGTTTGGAGTGTTTGAACAGTTGCCGATGTTCTGGATCCTGTCCATTGTTGCCATACTGCTGGTCGCCATCTTCTTTATCACTTCGGCGGACTCGGCCACATTTGTTCTGGGCATGCAAACGACCTACGGTTCGCTGACACCATCGAACGCGGTGAAATTGACTTGGGGCGCCCTGCAGGCAACTATCGCAATCATCTTGCTGTATGCGAATGGCCTGACCGCCCTCCAGAACTCACTGATCATCGCGGCATTGCCGTTCTCAGTCATTATGATGATGATGATGCTGTCCCTGATCAAGGCGATGTCAAACGATCATAAGAAACTTCTCAAAACAGAGGAATGGAAAAAGAAGCGACCTTAAATCAGCAACAGGGCCATCCCGGAAAAAGGGATGGCCCTGTTTTTATGGGGAGACCGCCCGGCCTGCCCTTCGGGCGCTTGCATAGGATACGGAAGATTGCCGGAAGGAGTGGAATCATGGTTAACAGACCTGGAGGAGGAGACATGTGGGAGTCTCCGATGGATTGGCTGCCATGGGATGATAGCCCGGATTGGGATGACAGGCGTAGAGGAAGGCCTGGCAACCCCGGCGGACCGGGAAGACCGGGAAGACCGGGAAGGCCGCCCCAGCCCCCTGTACCTCAGGCGGTTGATCCCGGAGCGATCCGCAGGTGTCTCAATCGCGTGACAGATGTCCGTCTCGAGAACGGACAACGATTCTGGTTCTTCCCGACATTCGTCGGGCGCCGCTCCGTCGCAGGATTCAGATGGCGTTCGAGACAGCGCCGCTGGGAGTATTTCGGAATCGACCTTGACGAAATCCGTTCATTCTCCTGCCGCCGCTGACGCTTAGGTATGAAAAGCCCCCTCAATGATGAGGGGGCTTGAATCGTTATGGTTGTCACCATAGTTATGGAGACGGCGGGATTCGAACCCGCGTCCAGAGACTCCAACACTCCGGCTTCTACGCGTGTAGCTGATCTATTGAAGTTCGCGCGGCATTCTGCCGGTCAGCAGGCGTCCTGCGCGCTATCCTGTTAATCTCTTACGTCAGCCTCAGGCGGCGGACAGACGTCGTATCCCACTGATAAGTGAGTCCTCAGATGCCACATGGGCGATGGAACCGGAGGACCGTTTCAGCAGCTTACGCTGCGAAAGCGAGGTTGTTGTTAGTTTTGCCAGTTATTGTTAAATGTCGTTGATACGGAGCCGACCCTCCGACGCGCAACCGGAGCTCAGACCATCCCTGTCGAATCCAAAACGTCCCCGTTTGGGAAGAATGGAAATCCTGAATAGGATTAGTGAAACTCGGTATACTGGCAATCTGTAACCTTATTATAGGGTATTTTGCGCCAAATGGCAAGCGGAGGGCACTCAGTACTGCTTCGCCGCTTGCAGGCGGAGCGCATTTAATATTGTTGCTTCGCCTTGAATGCCCGTTCCATCTCGCGCTTGTGCTCTTTCTTCTTCAGGTCTTCCCGTTTGTCGTACTTCTTCTTGCCTTTTGCCACGCCGATCAGCACTTTTGCATAGCCGTTCTTGATGTACATTTTCAATGGGATGATTGAGAATCCCTCTTCCTTCGTCTTGCCGATCAGCTGGCTGATCTGCTTTTTGTGAAGCAGCAGTTTCCTGGCGCGGAGAGGATCGTGATTGTACCGGTTCCCCTGCTCATACGGGCTGACGTGCATATTCGAGATCCACGCCTCATTGTTCCGGATCCGGATAAAGGCATCCCTCAGCTGGACTTTGCCGTTCCGGATGGACTTGATCTCGGTCCCCTGTAGGACGATTCCCGCTTCAATGGTATCTTCGATAAAGTAATCATGTCCGGCTTTCTTGTTTTGTGCCAGGACACGCTGGTCATTTCCTTTTGCCATCGGTTTCCCCCCTCTATAACGGACAACGGGACGGCAGGATGCCGTCCGGTGTCATGGTTTATTTGAAGTTACTTTTGCCGGTTGCCGCCGCGCGGGGAATTTCCGCGACCGCCTCCGCTGCCGCCCCGGGACCGGTTCCTGCCACCGGAACCGCCCTGGCCAGACGGCCTGCCCGAACCGGAACCGCCGCTGCGATTGCCTCCGCGGCCGCCGTTGCTTCCACCACGGCCGCCGCCACTGCGTCCGCCGCCGTTCCGGCCGCCGCCTCGGTTGCCGCCGGAGTCACGTCCGCCTTCTCCGCGGCCTTTGCCGCCGCCCCTTGTATCACCCTTTGTCCGGATGACTTTCGGGCTGTCTTTGCGTGTCCGGCGGACCGGCGCATTGGTACTGTCCATATCCGCCAGCTCAAAGTCGATCGCCGACTCTTCCGGCTTCACGGAGATGACGCGTACTTTTACCTTGTCCCCGATGCGGAACTGCTTGGCCGTGTGCTCGCCGACCATCATCAGATTACGCTCATCGAACCAATAGTAGTCATCGGTCATATAAGAGACGTGGACAAGTCCTTCGATCGTGTTTTCCAGCTCAACGAACAGGCCGAAGTTCGTGACGGAGGAAATGATGCCCTCGAACTCTTCGCCGACCTTGTCCACCATGAACTGGGCTTTCTTGAGCGCTTCCGTGTCCCGCTCGGCATCGACTGCCCGGCGTTCCATGTCTGAAGAGTGCTCCGCGATTTCCGGAATTTCACCCTTCCACTTTGCGACAGTGGCCGGCGAGGTGTCCGCCTCGATGAGGTATGTGCGGATCAGCCGGTGGACGAGAAGGTCGGGATACCGGCGGATCGGCGATGTGAAGTGTGTGTAGAACTCGCTGGACAGTCCGAAGTGGCCGAGGCTCAGCTCGGAATACCTTGCCTGCTGCATTGAACGCAGGAGCATCGTCGAAACGACCGGCTCTTCCGGCTCACCGGAGATCGATTCGAGGATTTCCTGCAGTGCCCTCGGATGAACTTTGTTGGACGTCCCGCGCACGAGAAGACCGAAGTTCGTGATGAATTCAAAGAACCGCTCCAGCTTTTCTGATTTCGGATCTTCGTGGATCCGGTAGATAAACGGGACCCGCAGCCAATGGAAGTGCTCAGCGACTGTCTCGTTCGCGACCAGCATGAACTCTTCGATCAGCTTCTCCGCAACCGTACGTTCCCGTACGACAACGTCTGTCGGCCAGCCTTCTTCGTCTACGATGATTTTCGACTCCTTGAAGTCGAAATCGATCGCCCCGCGGTCAAATCGGCGCTGGCGCAGGATGGCAGCCAGTTCCGCCATATGCTCGAACATCGGGACGAGCGGTTCGTAGCGTGCCCGGAGCTCTTCGTCCTTTTCTTCGATGATCTTATAGACGTCGTGATAGGTCATCCGTTCCACAGTCCGGATCACACTCTGGAAGATTTCATGGGAAACCACTTTGCCCTTGCTGTCGATGATCATCTCACAGCTGAGTGTCAGGCGGTCGACATGAGGGTTCAGCGAGCAGATTCCGTTCGACAGCCGGTGAGGGATCATCGGGATGACCCGGTCCGTCAGGTAGACGCTCGTCCCGCGCTCACGGGCCTCTTCGTCAATCGCAGAGTTTTCCGTCACATAATAGCTGACATCCGCGATGTGGACGCCGAGCTTGTATGTTCCGTCGCTGTTTTTGGTGACTGTGACGGCATCGTCCAGGTCCTTCGCTTCCGCGCCATCGATCGTGACGATCTGCTCGCCGCGGAGGTCGCGCCGCTTGAACAGGTCCTGCTCCCGGATTTCGTCTGGCACACGGTTCGCGTGCTCGATGACTTCATCAGGAAACTCGATCTCAATGCCATATTTATAGATGATCGAGAGGATGTCTACGCCAGGATCGTTTTTGTGTCCGAGTACCTGGACCACGATGCCTTCCGCCGATTTCCGCTCGCTCGGCCACTCGGTGATTTCCACAACGACCTTATGCCCGTCAACCGCGCCAAGCGTGTTTTCCTTGGATACGAACACATCCATCGGCAGTTTCTTGTCGTCAGCGATGACGAAGCCGAAGCCGCGGTGCGCCTGGAATGTGCCAACGACCTTCGTGTTTTTCCGCTCCGCGATCCGGATGACAGACCCTTCCTGCCGGTCGCCGCCCGATTCTTTCATGATCTTGATGAGGACCGTGTCCCCGTTCATCGCGGTATTCGTCTCGTTCGGCGGAATGAAGACATCATCCATTCCTTCTTCTTCCGGCACGACGAACCCGAAGCCTTTGGCATGTCCGACAAACCGGCCGCGGATAATGTCCATCCGCTCCGGTACCCCGTAGCGGTCGGAACGGGACCGGATCACGTCACCCTTTTCCTCCAGTTCCACCAGGACCTTCACAAGTTCCTTGAATTCCCCTGCATCCGTCAGTTCCAGTTCTTCCTGGATCTCCTGTACGGTAAGCGGTTTGTAGCTGTCTTCCCGCATGAACGAAAGAAGCCGGTCACGCAATTCTTTTAAATAGTCTTCCACAATATCCCTCCTGCATTGGCCTGTCATTTTCCGGTGATCTATTCGCTCCAATCCAGTGATTCCAGGAACTCGAGGATATCCCGGTGGAGCTGTTCTTTTTCCGGGCCGAGCGTGATGACATGGCCCGACTCCGGATACATTTTCAAATCTTTCACCGGGGATCCGACGGTCTCATAAATCATATCGGCGGATTTCGGATCGATGACCCTGTCCTGCTCTGCCTGGACGACGAAGACGGGTGCATACACCTCATCCACATGGTCCCTGACATCATGGACAAAGTCCCGTAGTGCCGGAAGGGATGCCATTCCCTTTTGACGGATCTGTTCAACTTCCTCTTCGATCCGGTCCGGTTCTTTCCCTTCATATTTCTTGAATTCCTCCGCATACTGGAGAACACCTTCAAAAAGGATATCCGTCGTTTTCATGATCATCGGCGCACACATGGTCACAAGCCCTTTTACGGGATAGTTATACCCTAATTTAAGCGTGAACACACCTCCAAGCGACAATCCGACCACTGCGATCTCTTCGTAGCCTTCCTCTTTTAGACGTTCATAAGCGGCTTCGACATCTGCCCACCAGTCGGACGGTCCCGTCTTTAAAAGTGCCTCAGGCTCCACGCCATGACCCGAGTAATGCGGCGCCATGCAGGTGTAGTCATGCTTCTCGAGAAACCGCCCGAGCATGCGGACGTCCGCCGAGCTTCCCCGGAAACCGTGCAGAAGCAATACCGCCCTGGGTCCATGCTTGAAGAAAAACGGTTTTGGAGGGGTCAATTTCACTTTTTTCATGGTGGTCTCGCCTCCTATGTAAAAACGCCCAACCGCGCATGCGGCCGGGCGGATGGTTTAAATTCAGAACTTCGTAACGGCAATGGCAAGCACAAAGAAAAGGACCGACAAAATGATCGTCACGCGATGAAAGACGAGGTCAAGACCGCGCGCCTTCTGCTTGCCGAACAATTGCTCCGCTCCACCGGAGATGGCTCCGGAAAGACCTGCACTTTTCCCGGATTGCAACAGGACGACGACAATCAGCGCGATCGATACGATCAGCAGCAGCGTCATGAGCAGTGTATGCATTTTTCCACCTCCTGAAACATTCTCAACAATATCCATTCTATCAAAGCAGGACTGCCGCCACAACTATCTCGGAAAAACTTTGTGATAGGTTGTAGAATGCTGCCGGCAGGTGACATGTTGCAAGTCAACGTGCCATGCGGCAAATTTGGGCTCCATGCGGCAAGTTCGTGTGCCATGTGGCAAGTCCGGGTGCCATGTGGCAAGTCCGGGTCCCATGTGGCAAGTCCGCGTGCCATGTGGCAAGTTCGTGCGCCATGTGGCAAGTTCGTGCGCCATGTGGCAAGTTCGTGCGCCATGTGGCAAGTTGGCACCGCATATGGCAAGTCGGCACTCCTTATTTCAACCTGGCATTCCATGTTGCAAGTCGGCACTCCTTATTGCGACTTGCATCTCTAAACTCCGCTTTCCCATCCAAAGTAAAAGGACCGGCAGGCGCGCCGGTCCTTTCCATTACTTCTTCAGGTTGTAGAACGTCTTGATACCCGGGTACTGCGCAGTTGCAGCCAGCTGGTCCTCGATGCGGAGAAGCTGATTGTACTTGGCGACGCGGTCCGTGCGCGACGGTGCACCGGTCTTAATCTGTCCGGCATTGACCGCGACCGCGATATCAGCGATTGTCACATCTTCCGACTCACCGGAGCGGTGGGAGATGACGGCCGTATAGCCGGCGCGCTTCGCCATTTCGATCGCGTCAAATGTTTCGGTGAGTGTGCCAATCTGGTTCACCTTGACGAGGATGGAGTTGCCGACGCCCTCCTCGATGCCGCGCGCCAGCTTTTTCGTGTTGGTCACGAACAGGTCGTCGCCGACAAGCTGGACCCTGTCGCCGATGCGCTCGGTCAGCATGCGGTGGCCGTCCCAGTCGTTTTCATCCAGGCCGTCCTCAATTGAGATGATCGGGTACTTGTTGCACAGTTCTTCATACCAGGAAACCATTTCTTCAGAAGTGCGGGAGATGCCTTCGCCCGACAGGTTGTACTTGCCGGATTCCTTATCATAGAACTCGGAAGAAGCCACATCCATTGCGAGGACGAGATCTTCGCCCGGCTTGTAGCCTGCTTTCTCGATCGCTTCCATGATTGTCGAGAGCGCTTCTTCGTTGGAACCGAGGTTCGGAGCAAAGCCGCCCTCGTCGCCGACCGCCGTGTTGAGGCCTTTATCCTTCAGTACCGCTTTCAGGGAGTGGAATACTTCCGCGCCCATGCGCAGTGCCTGGCGGAACGATTCCGCGCCGACCGGCATAACCATGAATTCCTGGATGTCGACGTTGTTGTCGGCGTGCTCGCCGCCGTTCAGGATATTCATCATCGGAACCGGCAGCTGCTTGGCATTGACGCCTCCGAGGTACTGATAAAGCGGGAGATCCAGGTAATCCGCTGCTGCGTGCGCGACTGCAATGGACACGCCCAGAATGGCATTGGCGCCGAGCTTGCCCTTGTTTTCCGTTCCGTCCAGTTCAATGAGTGCCTGGTCGATCGATACCTGGTCAAGTACGGAATACATGCCCGACAGTTCATCCGCGATGACGCCGTTGACATTATCGACGGCTTTCAGGACGCCCTTGCCGAGATAACGGGCCTTGTCTCCGTCACGCAGTTCGACCGCTTCGTATTCACCGGTCGACGCGCCGGAAGGCACAATTGCGCGCCCGTAAGCGCCGCTGTCCGTGAAGACCTCCACTTCCACTGTCGGGTTCCCCCGGGAATCGAGTACTTCACGTGCTTGGATTTGGCTGATGATTGGCATTTCATTGACACTCCCTCTGATTAGAATAGTGGTTTGCCTGTCATGTCTTCCGGCTGATCGACGCCCAGAAGCTTCAGCATGGTCGGTGCCAGGTCGGCAAGTATGCCTTCCCTGAGTTCCAGCCCGTCTTCGGTCACGATGACCGGAACCGGGTTTGTCGTGTGCGCGGTCATCGGCCGGCCCTCGGTCGTGACGACTTCGTCCGCGTTTCCGTGGTCCGCAGTGATGATGGCAGCCCCGCCTTTTGCGAGGATGGCATCGACGACCTGCCCGAGGCATTCATCGACAGCTTCGATCGCCTTGACCGTCGGCTCCAGCCGGCCGCTATGGCCGACCATGTCGGGGTTGGCGAAGTTCAGGATGACGGCATCGGTTTCATCCCGATCGATCACGCCGACGAGCGCTTCCGCAACTTCGTAGGCGCTCATCTCCGGTTTCAGGTCGTAGGTCGCGACTTTCGGCGAATCGATGAGGATCCGCTGCTCTCCCTGGAAAACCTCTTCCCGGCCGCCGCTCATGAAGAACGTGACGTGCGGATACTTTTCCGTCTCCGCGATCCGGAGCTGGCGGAGTCCAGCCTCCGAAATCACTTCTCCGACCGTTTTCCGCAGGTTCACGTTCGGATAGACAACCCGTGCCAGACCCTCAAAATCCTCGCTGTACTGCGTAAAGGTGACATAGGTCAGGTCTGCCGGACGGCGATAGGTTGTGCCGAAGCCGCTGAAGTCATCCGAAACGAATGCAGATGTCAGCTGGATTGCCCGGTCCGGCCGGAAGTTAAAGAAGATGATGGAATCGCCGTCATTGACCGTGGCGACGGGCTTGCCGTCTTCTCCACACACAACGAACGGGATGACAAACTCATCCGTCTCCCCCCGCCCGTATGCAGCTTCGACTCCTTCCGCGGCGGAACGTGCCAGTCCGCCCGTGCCGTCCGTGATGGCGTCGTATGCAAGCTTGACCCGGTCCCAGCGCCGGTCCCGGTCCATCGCATAGTACCGGCCGCTGACCGATGCGAACCTTCCGACGCCTGCTTCTTCAAGATGCCGTTCGGTCTCCTCGATGTAGCCGAGCGCCGTCTTCGGGCCGACATCCCGGCCGTCCAGGAAGGCGTGCAGATAGACGCGCTCCACTTCCTGTTTCTTGGCCAGGTCGATCAGGGCATGCAGATGGCTGATATGGCTGTGAACACCGCCGTCCGACAGCAGCCCCATGATATGGAGCGCCCTCCCCGGTTTTTTGGCGTTCCGGAAAGCGGACAGAAGCATTTCGTTTTCGAAGAAATCCTTTTCCCGGATCGATTTGTTGATGCGGGTCAGGCTCTGGTAGACAATCCGGCCGGCTCCGATGTTCAGGTGGCCGACCTCGGAATTGCCCATCTGGCCTTCGGGCAGGCCGACCGCTTCCCCGCTCGCCGTGAGCGTCGTCGTCGGATAGTGCGCATGGTAACGGTCGAAGTTCGGCTTGTCCGCCTGCGCGACGGCGTTGCCGGCCGTCTCGCTCCTGAGGCCGAAGCCATCAAGGATGATCAGCGCGACAGGACGTTTATTCATGGCTCGCCGCCTCCGCCAGCGCGATGAACGACTCCGGTTCCAGGCTCGCGCCTCCGACCAGGGCGCCGTCGATGTCCGGCTGCGCAAGAAGTTCTGCGATGTTCTCAGGTTTCACGCTTCCGCCATACTGGATCCGGACCTGCTCTGCAGTTTCCTGCCCATATAGCTCGGCAAGCGTGCTCCGGATTTCGGCGCATGCCTCATTCGCCATGTCGGATGTTGCGGTCTTCCCTGTCCCGATCGCCCAGATCGGTTCATAAGCGACCACGGCCCTGGCTGCCTCTTCCGCGCTGATGCCTTCCAGTGCTGCCCGCACCTGTCCGGAGATTTTCTCCGCAGTCTTGTTGCCTTCGCGCTCTTCCAGCGACTCGCCGACACAGACGATCGGAATGAGTCCATGGGCGAATGCAGACTTCACCTTGCGGTTGACCGAATCGTCGGTTTCGTTAAAGTACTCACGGCGCTCGGAGTGGCCGATTATGACGTACCTGACGCCCAGGTCCGTCAGCATCACCGGGCTGACTTCTCCGGTAAAGGCACCCTTTTCTTCTTCGTGCATCGTCTGTGCGCCGACCGCGGGTGTTCCATCACCGGCACGTCCCGAAAGAGCTGCCAGGAAAGGTGCCGGTGCGCAGATTACCGTGTCCGCCTGATCGGCATCCGGGAGTTTTCCTTTGACCGAGTCAAAGAACGATTCCGCTTCACCGAGTGTTTTGTGCATTTTCCAGTTGCCTGCAATGATCGGTTTTCGCATATCCGTTCCCTCCAATTTTTCGCCGTTTACTTGTCGTCCAGGGCAGACACACCCGGAAGGTCTTTTCCTTCCATGAACTCTAGGGAAGCCCCGCCGCCCGTCGAGACATGGTCCATCCGGTCTGCCAGATCGAATTTCTCGACGGCAGCCGCCGAGTCCCCGCCGCCGATGATCGTGTAGCCTTCTGTTTCGGCAACCGCTTCAGCGACTTTCTTGGTGCCTTCCGCAAAAGCATCCATCTCGAACACACCCATCGGCCCGTTCCAGAGGATCGTCTTGGACTGGCGGATGACATCGGCATATTCGGCCGCTGTCTCTGGGCCGATATCCAGTCCCATCCACCCCTCAGGGATGGAATCCGTGCTTACTGTCCTGGTTTCCGCATCCGCTTTGAATTCGGAAGCTACCACCGCATCAGTCGGGATATGGAGCTTCACGCCCTTTTCCCCGGCCTTTTGTATGAATGACTTTGCAAGGTCAATTTTGTCTTCTTCGACAAGCGAGTTTCCGACATCGTGGCCCTGGGCCTTCGTGAACGTGTAGGAAAGGCCGCCGCCGAGAAGCAGATGATCGACCTTGTCGAGGAGGTGGTCGATGACACCGATTTTATCCTTGACCTTTGCGCCGCCGATGATGGCGGTGAACGGCCGCTCCGGTTCAGCCAGCGCCTTGCCGAGCACGTCCAGCTCTTTTTCCATGAGCAGGCCTGAAGCTGCCGGAAGATGTTCCGCAATGCCGGCAGTGGATGCATGCGCGCGGTGTGCGGCGCCGAAAGCGTCGTTCACATACAGGTCCGCAAGCTCCGCAAATTGCTTTGCCAGCTCCGGATCGTTCTTTTCTTCGCCTGCATGGAAGCGGACGTTCTCAAGAAGAATGACATCGCCTTCCTGCATGGACGCTACCGCTTCCTTCACGGTATCACCTGTCGATTCCGGAAGAGCACGGACATCCTTTCCGAGCAGTTCGGTCAGGCGCTTGCCCACAGGAGCAAGGCGCATGTCCTCATTGACCTGGCCCTTGGGCCGTCCGAGGTGGCTCGCGAGAATGACTTTCGCACCCGCACCGGCCAGTTTTTCGATCGTCGGCAGTGCCGCACGGATGCGGGTATCGTCCGTGATATGGCCGCCGTCGAGCGGCACGTTGAAGTCGACACGGACAAACACGCGCTTGCCGGCGACATCGAGATCATTAATGGATTTTTTTCGGATCATGAAAACCCCTCCAATTCTCCGTATGTAAAAAGGAACGGGGCGTCCGTTCCTGGCCCCATTCCATTATAGTGGTTTCTTTATGGGAAGGCTATCAGATTCCTGCCTTCGACATGTGGACCATCAGATCGATACAACGTGCAGAATAGCCGCTTTCGTTGTCGTACCAGCTGATGACTTTGACCATATCGTCGCCGATCGCCATCGTCGACAGCGCATCGACCGTAGACGAAGCCGGCACGCCGTTGTAGTCCTTGGAGACGAGCGGCAGTTCGGATACGAATAGGAGACCCTTCAGCTCGCCTTCAGCCGCTTCCTTCATCGCCGCGTTCACATCTTCCGGTGTCGCCGGCTGTTCCAGCTGTGCCGTGAAGTCGACGAGGGAGACGTTCGGTGTCGGTACGCGCACTGCCATGCCGTCCAGCTTGCCCTTCAGCTCAGGAAGCACTTTTGTAACGGCAGTCGCAGCGCCGGTAGTCGTCGGAATCATCGACTCCGCAGCCGCACGTGCCCGGCGGAAGTCGCTGTGCGGGAGGTCGAGGATGCGCTGGTCGTTCGTGTAGGAGTGAACAGTGGTCATGAGACCCTTTTTCACGCCGAACTTGTCATTGAGGACTTTGACGACCGGTGCCAGGCAGTTTGTCGTACAGGATGCGTTCGAGACAATTTCGTCCTTTTCCGGATCAAAGTCGTTTTCGTTGATGCCCATGACAAGCGTCTTGATGTCGCCTTTGCCCGGTGCGGAAAGGAGCACGCGCTTGGCGCCGGCCTCAAGGTGCTTGCCTGCCGATTCGCGGTCCCGGAAGACGCCGGTTGATTCAAGAACAACGTCGATTCCGAGGTCGCCCCATGGAAGGGCTGCTGGATCTTTTTCTGCAAATACTCGGATTTTCTTGCCCGCAACGATCAGGTGCTCTTCGTCGCTGTCCACTTCAGGGCCGAATGTGCCGTGAACAGAGTCGAACTTCAGGAGATGGGCAAGCATCGCCGCATCCGTCAGGTCGTTGACCGCTACGATATCGAGTTCCGGGTTGTCCCAAGCCTGGCGGAAGACCACGCGTCCGATCCGCCCAAATCCGTTGATTGCCACTTTCAATGCCATATCAGAATCCCTCCGGTTTTATCATTCATTCGTCAGTTTCAAACATTCACGTCGTCTCCCCGCCGTAAAGGCGGAGCATTTCTCTTGCGGCCGTTTCGTCGGTCACAAGGACCGTCTGTTCCGGCGCCTGTTTCATATAGGCGAGAATCGGTGCGGCCTTTTCCTTCCCGCCTGCCACGGCAAGCGGATGCGGGATGCGGTCTGCCTGGTCCCTATTTAGCCCGATTGTGCGGAGCCGATGGATCACCGAGCCGTCCCGGCCGAGATAGTAGCCGAACGCTTCCGCGGCTGCGCCTTCCCGGGCCAGCTTTTCCAGGGTCTTTTCATCCGATCCACGGCGGCGTGCCAGTTCCAGTGCATCACCAATTCCGTGGACAATACAGTCTGTCCGGTCATACAGGGCCACCGCCTCCATCACTGAAGGCTCTTCCATGAGCGGAGCGATCGATGATTCCGCGAGCGTCTCGGGCAGATGAAGCGGTGTCCACTCACCGCCCGTCGCAGCAGCAAGCATGGCCGCAATCATATTGGCCTGCGACTTCACATCGCCGCCTGTCCCGCCGCGTGCTGCGATAAAGCGGATCCCTGCCGGAAGACCGGCAACTCCCGCCTCATCGGCAACCGCTGCGATGGTGCTGCCGCCGGTTACGGCCACAACAGAACCGTCACGGAGGACATTGGCCAGATGGCCGCAAGCAGCTCTTGCCATCCTGCGTTTTGTCAGCTCGTCGTCATCCCCGCCCGGGACGACCATCACTTTCTGTATACCCAATTTCCGGCATAGTTCAGTCCCCAATTCTTCAAGTCCTGTCCAGCGCCGGATCACCGGCTGGAGCGTACCCAGCACAGTTTCTCCTTCAGGCGTCACTTTCATGCCCGAGGTTTCCGCGGTGATCAGGCCCTGTTTCCGAAGAAGGTCGCATATCGCACGCACTTCACGTTCGCTGAGCCCCTCCCGCCCGACAAGCGAACGCCTGCCGACGGGCCCTTCCTGCCGGATGGCATTCAGGATGCTGCAGCGGACGGACAGCAGCTCCGGCATCTCGGGGAGAACACTGAGCAATGACTGTGTCACCGCATCCATGGACATCCTCCTCACTTCGGGACAACTAACGTCCCGGTGATTAAAATTATGTCCCACTTCGTACTTATTGTATTCCACGTATTGGACAGTTGCAAACTTTTTATCCAAATAAAAAAAGAAGCGCTACAGGAGCGCTTCCATAACATCACCGTAGCCGATGTTCCCGTACAGAAGGACTTCGCCGTCCTTTTCAAGGACCGGGATCATCAGCATGTATTTTTCGTGCAGCCGGTCGTCCTGCCTGATGTCGATCACTTCGACATCAAGCGGGACATCCTCCGCTGCAAGCTTCAGATTAAGCAACGCCTCGTCGCAGAGCGGACAGTCGTTGCCTACATATAGAGTTACGTTCATATTGTAATCCTTCTTTCCAGTCAGGTTACCAGCCCCGGCCGGCGCCGCCTCCGCCACCGGAGCCACCTCCGCCTCCAGTGAAGCCGCCTCCTCCGCCGAAGCCGCCTCCTCCGAAGCCTCCGCCCCCGCCGAAAGAACCAGGGATGAAGATGAACGGGCCGCCCCTCCGGCGTCTGCCGCCAGGTCCTCCGCCGCCTCCTCGTCCTCCGCCTCCGAAGAACATGTTGACAAGGACGAAGATGATGATGATTGCGACAATCGGGCTGATTCCGCCACCGCCGCCACCACTTCCTGTGCCCGCATAGGGCTCGGGCTGCTCGACGGTGCCTTCCCAGTTGTATTCATTGGCCACTTCATTGTGGAGAACTCGGTAGACGTTCATGATGGCAGTCTGTGGGTCGGGTTCCACATTAGGGTTCGGTGGTTTCAGATACGGCATTCCATACTCATCTATGATGCGACCAACCTTCCCGTCCGGGAGAGCCCCCTCAAGACCATAGCCTACAGACACTTCAAATGCCCTGTCATCTGAGGAGTTTTTAACAGTCGAGACAAGCAGCAGAACGCCATTATCCTCTCCCGCAGCTCCAAGCTGGTACTCACGAAGTGCCTGAAGGGCATACATCTCGGGAATCTCCACCGCAAACGGAACAGTCAGCACGGCGATCTGTGCGCCTGTCCCCTGATCAAGAGCCGAGGCCATTGAGACAATCTGTGATCGCTGATCGGCCGTCAGGATGCCGGCATGGTCCTGCACGTAAATATTGTCACCGATCGGTTCCGGTACGTCCGGCTCCGCCGCCAGAGCGGGCGTTCCGGCAAAGAGAAGCAGGACAAACAGAAGGGTCCTGCAGAGCTGCTTCATCAGTTACCGTACTCCCCGAAATCGACTTTCGGCGCTTCCTGGGCGGCCTCCGACGCTTCAAAGTACTCTTTCTGGTCGAATCCGAAAATGCCGGCTACGAGATTGCCCGGGAATCTCCGGACATTCCGGTTGTACTCGGTGGCCGCTTCATTATAGTCCATCCTTGCGACCGCAAGCCGGTTTTCCGTCCCGGCCAGTTCATCCATGAGCTGGCGGAAGTTCTCGTTCGCCTTCAGGTCCGGATAGTTTTCGGCAATGACGAGCAGCCGGCTCAGCGCGCCGGTCAGTTCTTCGTTGGCATTTGCCTGTTCTTCCGGAGATCCTGCCCCTGCGAGCCGGGAGCGCGCATCCGCGATGTCCGTGAAGACTTCCTCTTCATGCGCAGCGTAGCCTTTTGCGGTTTCAACGAGGTTCGGGATCAGGTCCATCCGCCGCTGCAGCTGGTTCTCGATCTGGCTGTAGGCCTGGTTCACGTCTTCCTCCAGATTCACGAAGGAATTGTATTTTGGCACAAGGATAATGGCCAGGACGACCAGGATGCCGACAATGATCAGCAGCGGTCCCATCATTTTTCTCATACGTTTCAGTCCCCTCTCTTGCCTGCGATATCTAACCCTACCTTACCCTATCCGAATTGCCCTCGAAACAACGGCCGTTTCATTATTCTCTACGTACAAAAGAAGGAAAAGTTTCAGGAGATGTGGAATGAAGCTAGGGAGTAACAGGCAGACACCGTTTTCCGGGAACAACAAAAAACGCACACCTTTACAGGTGTGCGTCTGTCAGCGCCCTCGGCAGGAATCGAACCCACATCTTAAGAACCGGAATCTTACGTGCTATCCGTTGCACCACGAGGGCAGAACATTTATAGTCTCCTTACCGGACGACAGTTTTCATTATACAAGTATGCCGTCCGGGATGCAAGCCCCTTTTTCATTTTGAATGAAGCGTCCCATTTGACCTTCATTGACCAAATAGCTTATGATATTTTCAAGGGCTGGAGGGTATAGTGTTCCAGTGCAGGTATTTACTCATCCACTTGAAGGAGGACGAACAGATGAATCTCATCCCTACAGTAATCGAACAGACGAACCGCGGTGAGCGGGCGTACGACATTTACTCGCGGCTCCTGAAAGACCGCATCATCATGCTCGGCTCGGGCATTGACGATAACGTGGCGAACTCGATCGTCGCGCAGCTTCTCTTCCTCGAGGCTGAAGATCCGGACAAAGACATCTCGATCTACATCAACAGCCCGGGAGGCAGCATCACTGCAGGTATGGCGATCTTCGATACGATGCAGTTCATCAAGCCGGATGTGCAGACAATCTGCATCGGCATGGCAGCATCGATGGGCGCCTTCCTTCTCGCTGCGGGAACGAAGGGCAAGCGCTATGCCCTCCCTAACGCGGAAGTGATGATCCACCAGCCGCTCGGCGGCGCACAGGGCCAGGCAACGGAGATCGAGATCGCGGCAAAACGCATTCTCTTCCTCCGCGAAAAACTCAACACGATCCTTGCCGAACGCACCGGCCAGCCGCTTGAAGTCCTTGAGCGCGATACAGAGCGCGACAACTTCATGACTGCTGAGCGCGCGAAGGAATATGGCCTCATCGACCACATCATCGAGCGGAACGAACTTCAGAAAGACAAAAAAGAAGACAAGTAAAAGCCAAAAGACCCGGCGGGATGCCGGGTCTTTTCTTGTTGGTTTCATTCAAAAACGGCTGATGGTCACTTGGCCGCTTCATCTTCAATAATTGCAGCAAGAGCCGTTACGGCGTCTTCCTCATCGTGGCCGTCCGCGCTCAGCGTCACCTCTACCCCTCTGGCGATGGCAAGGCTCATGATGCCCATGATGCTCTTGGCGTTCACCTTGCGCGCCCCCTTCTCCAGGTAGATGTCCGAGGAGAAACGGTTCGCTTCCTGGACGAACAGCGCCGCCTGCCTGGCCTGCAGGCCGGATTTCAGTTTCACCTCTAGTGTCCGTTCGGTCATGGCCGACTTCCTCCTTTGCAACCGGTTGCTTGTCTATTCCTTTATCGTATCGGAGAAGCCCGAAAAGGACAAGAACAAACTTACTTCAGCGATACTCCGCCTTTTCGCAGCTTTTCCGCGATCTCGTCAATCTTGCGCAGCCGGTGGTTGACCCCCGACTTGCTGATCGGCGGGCCCGATACCATCTCTCCGAGTTCCTTCAATGTAATGTCCTGGTACTCGACACGGAGCCGGGCGATTTCCTGCAGCCGCTCCGGCAGCCCTTCGATGCCGATCATCTGGTCGATGTACTGGATATTCTCCACCTGGCGCATGGCGGCTCCGATCGTCTTGTTCAGGTTTGCCGTCTCGCAGTTGACGAGGCGGTTGACGCTGTTGCGCATGTCCCGCACGATGCGGACATCCTCGAACTTGAGCAGTGCGGAGTGGGCGCCGATCAGGCTGAGGAAGTCGGAGATCTTCTCCGCCTCTTTCAGATAGGCGATGAATCCTTTTTTGCGCTCGATCGATTTGGCATTCAGGCCGTAGGCGTTCATCAGCTCCACCAGCGCCTCGCTGTGCTCCTGGTAAAGCGAGAAGATCTCCAAATGATAAGACGAGGTTTCCGGATTATTGACCGAACCGCCCGCAAGAAATGCACCGCGGAGGTAGGAACGCCTGCAGCAGTCGTCCTTGACGATTTCCTTAGAGACGCCTTCGGCGAAACTGATGCCCTCTCCGGTGATCTTCAGATCCTCCAGCATTGTCTTCGCGCCTTCGCGGATCCTGCATATATAAACATTGTTTTTCTTCAGCCGCATTTTCTTCCGGACGAGCAGCTCCACCTTGTACGGGTACAGGCGCCGCATGTTAGTATACATCCTGCGGGCAATCGCCGCGTTTTCTGTCTGGACGTCGAGGCTCATCTGCCGGTTTGAAAACGACAGCACCCCGTTCATCTTGATAAAGGCTGACAGCTCCGCACGGGTGCAGCAATCGTCCATCTCCACCTGCGTCAGTTCTTTTTTCGTTTCCGATGCGAAAGACACCGGCTTCCTCTCCTTTCACGGGCGGCCGTCAGGTCAGACGGCCGCCCCGTCCGGGCTATCCAGGTAGCTGCAGATCAGCTCCGCCACCTTGCCCGCATCGTGCCGGACATGTCCGCCCACGATGGTCGCGATATCTGCCAGGATGACATCATCCGCCAGTTTCCCGAGGTTCTCCACATCACCCTGCACCGGAACGGACTGCTGCTGGCGATAATCTTCCGCCACTGCGTCCAGACCGGTGCCGTCATTGACGACGACGCCGTCGAGGAACCGGGCGCCGAGATGGTCGTACATCACGCGGACATGGTCCGACGCGCTGAACGACGATGTCTCGCCCGGCTGGGTCATGATGTTGCATATGTAGAGCCTGCGCGCTTTGGATTTAAGTACGGCTTCCCCGATTCCGGGTACGAGCAGGTTCGGCAAAATGCTGGTATACAGGCTGCCGGGCCCGACGATTATCATGTCAGCCCTGCGAATTGCACGGACGGCATCATCCAACGGCTCCACTTCGTCCGGGAGCAGGAATACCCGCCGGATCCGGTGGCCGTAAACCGGGATCTTCGACTCGCCGTTGATGATCGAGCCGTCTTCAAGTTCCGCCCCGAGCGTGATGATCTGGTTCGCGGCAGGAAGCACACGTCCCTTGATGTTGAGGAACCTGCTCATTTCCGCCACTGCGCTGGAGAAATCACCGGTGATGTTCGTCATCGCCGCCAGCATCAGGTTTCCGAGCGAGTGGCCGCCAAGCCCCTCCGATGCGGCAAAACGGTACTGGAACATTTCCAGCACAAGCGGCTCGACATCGGAAAGCGCCGCGATGACGTTCCGGACGTCACCCGGCGGCGGAATCATGTAGTCTTTCCGGATCTTCCCTGAGCTGCCTCCGTCATCGGCGACAGTCACAATGGCGGTCAGGTCGACATCATACTGTTTCAGGCCGCGCAGGATCGTGGACAGGCCGGTTCCCCCGCCAATCGCCACAATGCGCTTTTTCCCCTTTTTTCCGGGCATGGGATCAGCCCTTTCTGTGTTTGATATCCCGATGGGTTACCGACGTCTTGTACTCGCCGCTCAGCTTCTCCGCGAAATACTCCGCGAGTGATACGGAGCGGTGCTGGCCGCCCGTGCAGCCGAATGCGATGACAAGCTGCGCCTTGCCCTCTTCCTTGTATCTCGGGATGAGGAAGCGGAAGAGATCTTCCAGCTTCGCGATCAGTTCCTTTGTATCGTTTTGATTCATGACATATTCATAGACATCCGACTGCAGGCCGGTAAGGGGCTTCAGTTCCTCGATATAGTACGGGTTCGGCAGGAACCTCACGTCAAGTGCGATGTCAGCGTCGATCGGGATGCCGTGCTTGTAGCCGAACGACATGACGTTGACCGTGAACGTTCCCTTTTCTGTATCGGAAAAGCTCTCGACAATCTTTTCCCTGAGTTCCCGCGGCCGCAGATAAGTCGTGTTGAACAGGTAGCGCGCCCTGCCCTTGAGCTCGGACAGCATCTCCCGCTCCTTGCGGATGCCGTCGCTGACCAGCCCTCCGTGTGACAGCGGATGCTTGCGGCGGGTTTCCTTGTAGCGCTTGACGAGCGTGCTGTCGTCGGCGTCGAGGAAGAGAACCTGCAGGTCAAATCCATCCGCCGCCTCGATCTGGTCCAGCGTCCCGGTCAGTGAATCAAAATACTCCCTGCCGCGCATGTCCATAACGGCAGCCACCCGTTTCTGCTTCCGGTCCGAATCCGCAAGGAGCTTCAGGAATGTCAGGAGCAGTTCCGGCGGAAGATTGTCGATGCAGTAATAGCCCAGATCCTCGAAACTCTGCATGGCGACTGTCTTGCCGGCACCGGACATTCCGGTGATGACGACCAGTTCCATGTTGCCGCTGTTTTCTTTTTTCTGCTCCGTCATGGTCCCACCCTTTCTTCCGACTGCTGGAGGTCAGCCCCGAGCAGCCTGAATTCCTCCGTATAGGTGAACGTGCCGTATTGGGTTCCCGGGCTTCCGGCGGCAAATTTCAGGTTCATGCGGTCGCCTTCTGCCATCGGCAGGGTATCCAGCTCGCTGACATCATGCCATTCAAGCTTTCCTTCCCGGTTCTCCTCAAACGGCACGCCCTCAAGGCCGCGTGCCGCGAATGTATAGAGCATCCATTCATCCAGCGTCCGGGTATTTGCCTCGTCCCGGATCACCATTGTGTAAATCCCTTTTAAATGCGGCTCGAGCGGTGTCGCGCCGGTTTCTTCCGTAAACTCCCGGAAAGCGGCCGAATAGACAGACTCTCCCGCCTCCATCTTCCCGCCCGGCGCGACATACCAGCCGCGGCGGGGCTTCTTCAACAACAGGACTTTTCCGTCCTGGATAACCAACAGATTGGCGATCCGCTGCATCGGTCTCCCACCTTCCCGGAAAACATTCTACCCTTTATTATACTATGCAACGGATAGGGGATACAAAAGGAATGCAAAAAAGGACGGCAGCCGGGCGTTCCGGTGCCGTCTAAAGGTGTTGCTATCATAAAGGGGGGTCAATTTACACTTCTTACTATACACCCTTTTTATTGCAGCGCTGTTACAGTGCGGTTAAGAACAGATTAAAATCAGGCACCCGTGCCGATTTTTTCCTTAAGTTCCTCGACATACTTCTGTGCGGACTCCGCGGCGATGCTGCCGTCCCCTGTCGCCGTGACGACCTGGCGGAGCGTTTTCGCGCGTACGTCCCCCGCTGCGAAGACACCCGGGATCGAAGTCTTCATGTGTTCATCAGTCGGGATATAGCCGTCCCCGTCGGTGATGCCGAGCGTCTTGAACGGAGCGGTGAGCGGCACCATGCCGATGTAGATGAACACGCCGTCCGCTTCAAACTCGCGCTCGCTGCCGTCTTTTGTCGAAACGAGCGTGACACTGCCGACCTTGCCGTCCTTGTCATTGATCGACTTGACGGTATGGCTCCAGATAAAGTCGATCTTCGGATTCGCGAATGCACGGTCCTGAAGGATCTTCTGCGCACGCAGCTCATCGCGGCGGTGCACGATGGTCACCTTATCCGCAAACCGTGTCAGGAAGTTGCCTTCCTCGACTGCGGAATCGCCGCCGCCGACCACGACGAGGTTCTTTTGTTTAAAGAACGCCCCGTCACAGACCGCACAGTAGCTGACGCCGCGGCCGCCGAGTTCGGATTCGCCCGGAATGCCCATCTTTTTGTATTCTGCGCCCGTGCCGATAATGATCGAGCGGGCCTTGTATTCCTTGCCGCCCGCGACGATCGTCTTGTATTCTTCACCGTCACGGATTTCGGAAACGTCGCCGTATGCATACTCGGCGCCGAACTTTTTCGCGTGTTCGAACATTTTATTGGAGAGGTCCGGACCGAGTATGCTGTCGAATCCCGGATAGTTCTCAATATCTTCAGTGTTGGCCATCTGGCCGCCCGGGATGCCGCGCTCGAGCATGAGCGTGGACATGTTGGCACGGCTCGTATAGACCGCGGCAGTCATGCCGGCGGGACCGGCACCGATGATGATGACGTCATAAATCTTATCTTCAGCCATGAATGGTTCCTCCTTAGCTTTGAACGCCTGTCTGCATTCATGCTATTCCATTTGCAGCGCAGGCTCAAACATTCTGCCTAACTGCGCGGGAACGGCAGGAAGCGGAACAGTTCATTGACATACTTCGTGAGGGTCTTTACAGAGATGCCATAGGCCTCCGCCGTTTCTTTTTTCGTGACGCCTTCGTGCCGTGAAGAGCGGTACATGTACTCCGCCGATGCGGCGATGGCCTGCGGATTGCGGAAAGCGTAGCTTTCGTCGATGGCACGGCTGCACATGAGGAACCACATTTCCAGGATGGGCATGTTCTCCTCCGTGAGCGGCTCATAGCGGCTGTAAAGCAGGTCGGTCGCTTCGAACACCCGATTATAAAGGAGTTCTCCGCGATCCCTCCCGGGGAGCCGGTGGCCGAGGCCATTTGCCAGGAACAGCTTTTCCGTCGTCGACATCTTTTCGACGTCCGGCCATTCCGGGTGGGTCAGGATATCCTCGCGGCGCATCGATTTCCCCGTCAGGAACAGGCCGAGCAGGCGCAGCCCCTCTTCCCCGCTGTTCAGTTTACCGATGACGAATTTCGGGTCGTTTTCGGGCGTATCCGGAATCCGTGCCCGCAGCCACGGCTCCTTGCCTTCCTTGGACGGATCCATCGACACAAGCACCGCCCATGCATCGCGAGCGACCTTATCCTCTCCGATCATGGCCGCGGCATGCGCCAGCCAGAAGTAAAAGCCCGGATCGCCTTCGAAGCCGATCCGTTGCAGGCCGCGGAGCCAACCGTACGCCTCCTGATGGCGGCCGACCAGAGCAAGTGTCGCCCCGAGCTTATAGCGGTGGTCGACGAGCATCGGGCGGATCTTCAGCAGGATGGAGACCATCCGGTTGAGCGCTTCCGCGTCCTGCTTATAAAAGTGGAAGACCGCAAAGTTGCAGAGGGCATGGAGGTTGCCGTTGTCTCCCCGCAGCACCTGGTTCAGAAGCGCCTCCGCCTGCTCGGTGTCGCCGATATAGAAGTAGGCGAGCGCCAGGTTGTTATAGGCCGCCCAGAAATCAGGGTGTTCCTCGATCGCAGATTCCAGCAGGTTGACGGCTTCCCGGAATTCCCCGGATTCCATCAGACGGCGGCCGCGGTCAAGAATGTAGTCCAGCCGCCCGTCCCCTTCGGCATCATCCGGCAACCCGTACAGTTCATGCTCGGAGAACTCGATGATGTCCATCGCCTCGCCACGGTACAGCCCTTCCGGAGCCAGCTTGAGGTATCTCTGCGCGTACCGGATCGCATCCCGGAGATAGCCCAGATTGACATGCACCTCGGACAGATAAAACAGGGTGTCCGGATCTTCCGGGCCCGAATCATGGGCGGCCATCAGGAGGTCGCGGGCATGCTCAAAGCGGCCCATATCAATCTCCAGGATGGCGTACTGCAGGAGGATGTCGGCATCCTCCGGGCTCAGGTCCGCCGCCCTGCTGAGAAACTTATGGGCCTTTTCCACCTCGTCGCGCTTGAGTGCGCCGAGTGCCTTCTTGTAATAGAATTCCCCGTTCGGAATGAAGTTGATGACTTTTTTATGGTTTCCCTGTTGAGAATGATTGTTCAATAAAAATTCCTCCGGATTATGGAAGCGGCAGGGCCGCGTAATATACAAAAGGGTCAAAGGTTTCAGCTACCCATTATATCACAGACACATGCGGCCGGTCGCCGGTAATGGATGGTTGCGGTGCGGGCGGGGGCAGGTGACGCCGGAGAATCGGGTTGAAACGTTGCGATACCGGGGTGAGTTGTTGACATACCGATTAAAAAACGTTGCTATAACGCCCAGACGCAAACAGGAGACCCCCCGTCAGCTCTGACGGGGGGTTCTCTTCCGTTCCTTCAGTTGTTCCGCAGTGTAGATGATGCGGACAGGGTTCCCCCCGGCGAGGCTGCCGGGCGGGATGTCGCGGTTGACGAGCGAGGCGGCGGAGACGGTGGCGCCGTCCCCGATTTCCACGCCCGGCAAAATCGTCGTATTGGCGCCGATCATGACGTTGTCACCGATGATGACATCACCAAGACGGTATTCGTCGGTCAGGTATTCGTGCGCCAGGATCGTCGTGTTAAACCCGATGATCGAATTGCGGCCGATGCGGATCCGTTCCGGAAACATCGTATCCGGGACGACCATCAGTGCAAGCGCCGTTTTCTCCCCGATTCCCATGCCGAGAAACGTCCGGTAGAGCCAGCGCTTCACAGACAGGAACGGCGTATACCGTCCGATCTGGATCACAATGAAATTCTTGGCGACCTTGAAAAACGAGACCGTCCGGTACATATGCCAGAGCGGATTCGTCCCTTTGACCGGCGCAGGATGGCGGTCGGTCCGCCTCATTGCGCCCGGACCTTTCCATCGGCTATTTCCAGCAGGTCCTCAATGGCATCCAGCATATAGTCCGGCTTGAGCGATTCCATAAATGCCCTGCCCTTCGCGCTCCATGCAACGCCCGCCGTGAGGGTGCCGGCATTGCGGCCGCCGTCGATGTCGTGCGAGTTGTCGCCGACCATCAGCGTCGTTGCCGGGTTTGCCCCGAGCGCGTCCATCGCTTTCTGGAGCGGTTCAGGGTGGGGCTTGGCGTGAGTGACATCATCCAGTCCGATCACGACGTCAAAGATGCCGTCCGCATCCATGAGGCCGAGGCCCCTGTGGATGGTTCTGTTCCGTTTTGTGGAAACGATCGCCATCTTCAGGCCGCGTTCCTTCAGCTGCTTGAGCACATCAGACACGCCGGGAAACTCTGACGTCAGCCTGTCGTGGTTTTCCAGGTTCCAGGACACGTATTCCTCCATCAGCTGATCGACATTCTCAGGCGCCAGCGCCTCGAATGTTTCGCGAAGCGGCGGGCCCATGAACGGCAGGCAATCCTCGCGGGTATAGCGGCCCGGGAAATGCTTGCCGAGCACCGCCATGAATGTTTCGATGATCAGATCGTTCGTATCAAACAGCGTCCCGTCAAAGTCGAACAGGATGGTTTCGATTTTATTGGCCATGCGGCAGCACGACTCCCTTCCCTTTGGATAGTTCTGCCCGCTTCCATGCCCAGGCAACCGCCATCGTCAGCACGAATGCGGTCACCACACGGATCAGCAGGAGCGGCCAGACCGGAATGCCGAGCGGGACGAAGATCAGCGTATCCTCGATGACCGCGTGGCAGCTGACGAGAAAGATGAGGACAAGGGTGGCGTCCTTTTTGCTGACACCGTCTTCCTCCACCGCCTGGATCATGACGCCCGCTCCCATTGCCAGTCCTGCGACCAGCCCCGTAGCCAGTGTCATGCCGGCGTTCGGCTGGACGCCGATCAGCTTCGTGAGCGGTCCGAGCTTGGCGGACAGCTTCTGCATCCAGCCTCCGTCTTTCAGGAACTGGATGGCGACCATAAGCGGAATGACGATGACCGCAAGCTGCAGGACCCCGAATCCGGCTTTTTCAAGCCCGAGCAGGGCGATGCCTCCCCAGGTTTCCGGTGCCGCTTCCGGAGACGGCGCCATACCGTACTGAGCAATTTCCGATCCGCCCTTCCAGAACAGGTTGATCAGAATCGCGGAAATCGAAGCAAGCCCGAGGCGGACGACCAGAATGACCCAGAGCTTGACCCCGACTCGCATTGCGACGCCGGACTCGATAAACAGGTTATGTGAAAACGACAGCATGACGGCCAGGATGAAGACTTCCTTCACCGTCAGTTCCAGCGACAGGATACCGGCGATGCCGGCGTACAGATTCAGTGCGTTCCCGAGGACAAGCGGAATTGCCGCTTCCCCGGGCAACCCGAATATTCCCATGAGCGGTGCCACAAGATCGATGATCCAAGGCAATACAGGCGTGTGCTGCAGGATGACGACCAGCAGCGTGATCGGGAAGATGATCTTGCCGAGTGTCCACGTCGTATTCAGCCCCGCCCGGATTCCTTTGCGTAGAGTAGACATGTTTCTGTTCGACATCCTTTACTTATGTTTCCGGCCCCTCATCCGGGCCGTCTGCTGACTTATTCTTTATAACGCGTACGGATATTCATCGCGAAACGGCGGATCAGGTAAATCAGGATCGCGCCGAAGAAACCGATCATCGAGACGATCTGTGCCGCCTTCAGACCCGAAGCCATCAGGCTGTCCGTCCGCATTCCCTCGATAAAGAAGCGGCCGAACGAATACCAGGCGATGTAAAACAGGAAGATGACGCCGCGCAGCGGATTCATCCTGCGGAGCACAAACAGGATCAGAAGAAGCCCGATCAGGTTCCAGACCGATTCATAGAGGAATGTCGGATGGTAGGTCACGCCGTCGATTGTCATCTGATTGACGATCCAGTCCGGCAGCGCGGAATAGCCCCACCAGTCGTCGGCGACCGGCCCGCCGTGCGCTTCCTGGTTCACGAAGTTTCCCCAGCGGCCGAGAATCTGGCCGATGAGCAGGCCCGGCGCCGTGATGTCCGCGACTTTCCAGAACGACACGCCATGCTTTCTCGTGTAGATAATGGCTGTAATCACCGCCGCGATCAGCGCGCCGTGAATGGCGAGCCCGCCTTCCCATACTCTGAAGACCTTCCCGAGGTCGTCCCGGTAGTACTCCCATTGGAAGATGACATAGTAGAGCCGGGCACCGACAATCGAGATCGGCACCGCCCAGATCAGGAAATCAGTCATAAAGTCGGGGTGGAGCCCCCGCTTTACCGCTTCCCGCTGAACGACAAGGAACCCCAGCACGATCCCCGTCGCAATGAGGATCCCGTACCACCGGACATCAATCGGTCCGAGAGAAAAGGCGATCGGATCGATCGCCGCGAGAGTAAACTGCATTCATTGATCCCTTCTTCCGTGCACGCCGGCGGGATGCCGGCTTAGTAGGACGGGTCCTGTTCCCGTCCGATCATATCGTTCAGCCGGTCGGAAAACTGCTCGGCTGCGTTCATGCCCATTTGTTTCATGCGGTGGTTCATCGCCGCCACCTCGACGATCGATGACATGTTCCGTCCCGGACGCACCGGCACGGTGAGCCGTGTCAGCTCGGTGTCGAGGATCTTCAGCTTCTCCTCCTCGAGGCCGAGACGGTCGTAGGTGCGCTCCGGATCCCAGAGTTCCAGGTCGATAATGAGCGTGATCCGCTTGAAGTCACGGATCGCGCTCGCCCCGAAAAGCATCTGTACGTCGATGATGCCGAGCCCGCGGATCTCGAGCAGATGTCGGAGCAGTTCGGGCGGATTTCCGACCAGCGTGTCTTCCGCCACCTGGCGGATTTCCACCATATCGTCCGCCACGAGCCGGTGCCCGCGCTTGACGAGGTCGAGCGCCACCTCGCTTTTGCCGATGCCGCTCTTGCCCGTGATCAGCACGCCGAGCCCATAAATGTCGAGCAGGACTCCGTGCACTGCCGTCATCGGTGCGAGGCGGTTTTCAAGGAAGTCACTGAGCTTATTGGACAGTTTGGTCGTCGTCATCGGCGACGAAAGGAGCGGCACCTGCTCCTCTTCCGCCGCCGCCACCAGTTCCGGCGGAATCCGCATGCTGTGGCAGACGACGATCATCGGCGTATCCGGAGAGCAGAGCTTCCGTGCGCGCTCCATCTTGTCGAGACGGGGAAGCATCGAGAAAAATGAGATCTCGCTTTTCCCCAGAAGCTGGATGCGGTTTGCCGGATAATATTCGAAGAAACCGGCCACTTCAAGTCCGGGACGGGAAATGTCGCTGCTTGCGATATGCCGCCCGATCCCTTCCGCACCCGCAGACAGTTCAAGTCCGAAACGTTCCATCACGTCTTTTACCGTCACGTGATCCATCGGCATTTGCCCCCTTCACTGCCGAATGTCGGCCATGCCCTATATTCTAACAAAGATTCGGTCAATGAACATCGCTTTTATCCGGAAAGCCCGGAATCAGGCGTATCCGACTCGCGGGTTGGCTCTATGTAACAGGCGGAGGGGGGATAGAGATGAAGAAAATCATGCTGGATGCGGGCCACGGCCCAGCAACACCGGGCAAGCGGACACCGGACGGCACGCTATTGGAATTTGCATTTAACGCATCGGTCTCCGCCTATGCGGAAAAGCTCCTGAGGGCCGAAGGGATCACGGTCATGAAAGCGCACGAATCCGGGCGCGACGTGCCATTGGCGGAACGCGTCCGAAAGGCGAACAGCTGGGGGGCGGACGCCTATATCTCGATCCACGCCAACGCGTTCGGCACCGGCTGGAATGAGGCGAACGGCATCGAGACCTATATTTATCCGCGTGCGCAGCGCCAGTCAGAACTGCTGGCGGGACATGTTCAGGCAGCACTCGTTTCCGCCACCGGACGGAAAAACCGCGGAGTAAAGCGGGCAAACTTTGCCGTCGTCCGCGATACCCGCATGCCTGCCGTCCTTCTCGAGTGCGGATTCATGACGAACCGTACGGAAGCCGGACTTCTGAAAAACGACCGGTACAGGAGGCAATGCGCCAGTGCCATCGCCTTCGCCGTCGTGAACTGGTACTACGGCAAGGGGCAATAGAGTGTAAGTAATTGGGGATGGCGGTCAGCCGGTTCGTCACTTTCAAGGCGCCATTCGTCACTTTCGCATGCGGATTCGTCACTTTCAAGGCGGCTTTCGTCACTTTCGCCGACCGATTCGTCACTTTCGCAAAAACGGGCACCAAACGCCAAAAAGGACGGAAGGCCACTTGAGCCTTCCGTCCTTTTGATGTTCCTCAGCTTCCGATGTAACCGACGATAACGGAGCCCGTCTTGGCCTCGCCCCTGACGCGGAGCGGAGGAAGGTCCGGGTTCCCGCCTTCTTTGCGGAATCGGATGGATTTCTGGAGCAGCTGCTCCTGTTCCTTCGTCCGGGTAACGTCCTGCATTCGGATGTCCATGCGGCCAAAGTTTGAGGAGACTTCCCCTTCGATGCCGGCATCCTGCGGCACATACACTTCGACGCTTCCGGACATGGCGGTCGCTTCCACCTTGCGGGATTCGGCATCGCGTGTCGTGACGATGACATGGCCGTTCACGGACTGGGCCTCGATGTCCTTCAGCATGCCGTCGATGTCGATCCGGCCGTTGAGCGTTTCCGCCTCGACCTGCTCACCATGGATATCCGTCAGGCGGATCGCGCCGTTTGCGGTCTCGAACTCAGCTTCATCGAAGTGGAGGTTATCCGCCTCGATCTTGCCGTTGGCTGTGCGCACCCGCACGTTTGCAGCCGTCAGGCCGGCACCGGACTTGAACGTGCCGTTGAACATGCGAACCGAAAGTTTCTTGTACTGCTTTTCCGGCACATGGAGCACGACATTCACCTGGGTCATCTTCTGGTCGTTCGAGATCCGGAGACGGCCGCTGTCGGCTGCGAAGAGGAAGCGCTCCTGGAATTCCTGCTTCGCTTCCGCCTCATCCTCTGCCCGGTGGACCTTCACTTCGCACTCCGCCCGGAGCTCTTCCCCTTCGCCGAGCCGGATATCAAAGCTTCCCATGGAAAGGTCGACAACGATTTCCTCAATGCCTTCCGCACTTTTCGAGAAGGTTTCATGGAAGACAACCGGCTCACCGAACGGCTTGTCGAGGTCGAACGTCTTCACGCGGTCGACCGCCGTCTGCATGAACTGCATGAAACGGTTGCCGATGGTCGTGAAGTCGCGGCGGACATCTTCCAGGAAGTCATCCATCGAGGCCTGCTTTCCGGAGCGTTCTTCTTCACTTTCCGGCTGGGCGTCCTGCTGGAAGTCCCCCTGCCAGTTGTCCGCTTCCTCGCCCGCGGCTGCCGGCTGCGATTCTGTTTCCTGCTTGTCCTTCTGCCCGTCACTGATTTCCGGATGACTTTCCTTCACGGCTTCCCGGTTGCTCTCGAACTTCTCCAAAAGACGCAATGCTTCGTCTGCGCTGATCGTCCCTTGTTCCAGCATGTCCAGAATACGGCTTTTCTCGTCTTTCATGTGCGTTCCTCCTTCGAAAGCGGCATGGCGCTTCCGTTGATAGTTATGTTACGTGCCGGGAGCAGGAAAAGTTTCACAACGGTATCCGGAAAATCCGTCAGGCCCGGCTTTCGGCTTCCGCCAGAAGTGCCTCTGTCCGCTTCCGGTCCCGCTCGAGGATCGGCTTCAGATAGCGGCCGGTATAGGATTCCCTGACTTCCGCGACTCGCTCCGGCGTGCCGGTCGCGATAATCTGGCCGCCGCGGTCGCCGCCCTCCGGCCCAAGGTCGATGATATGGTCGACCGTCTTGATGACGTCGAGGTTATGTTCGATGACCAATACGGTATTGCCATTGTCGACGATTCTGTGGAGCACTTCGAGCAGGCGCGAAATGTCATGCGCATGGAGGCCCGTCGTCGGCTCGTCCAGGATGTAGAACGTCTTGCCGTTTGACCTGCGGTGCAGTTCGGATGCGAGCTTGACCCGCTGTGCTTCCCCGCCCGAGAGCGTCGTCGCCGGCTGGCCGAGCTTCACGTATCCGAGACCGACGTCGACGAGTGTCTGGAGCTTCCGGTGGATCTTCTGGATGTTCTCGAAGAACACCGCAGCATCCGACACAGTCATATCGAGCACGTCTGAGATGTTCTTCCCCTTATAGCGCACTTCAAGCGTCTCCCGGTTGTACCGGCGGCCGTGGCACACTTCGCAAGGCACATAGACATCCGGCAGGAAGTGCATCTCGATCTTGATGATGCCGTCACCCCTGCAGGCCTCGCACCGTCCGCCCTTCACGTTGAAGCTGAAGCGCCCCTTCTGGAAGCCGCGGACCTTTGCATCGTTGGTCGAAGCGAACAGGTCGCGGATGTTGTCGAACACGCCGGTATACGTCGCCGGGTTCGAGCGCGGGGTGCGGCCGATCGGGGACTGGTCGATGTCGATGACCTTCTCGAGCTCTTCAAGGCCCGAAACGGCTGCATACGCACCCGGCTTCGCCTTGGCACGGTTCAGTTTCTGGGCAAGGGTCTTATAGAGGATTTCATTGACGAGCGTTGATTTCCCGGAGCCGGACACACCCGTGACGGCGATAAACTGGCCGAGCGGGAACTCGGCGTCAACCGTTTTCAGGTTGTTTTCCGATGCGCCTTCGATCCGGACGGTGCGGCCGTCCGGCTTGCGCCGCTCAACCGGAACCGGAATGAACTTCCTGCCGCTCAGGTAAGCGCCCGTAATCGAGTCCGGATCTTCCGCCACTTCCTGCGGCGTTCCCTGCGCGATGATTTCCCCGCCGTGCAGGCCGGCACCCGGTCCGATGTCGATCAGGTGGTCGGCGGCCATCATCGTATCCTCATCGTGTTCGACGACGATCAGTGTATTGCCGAGGTCGCGCATCTCCTTCAGCGTGCCGATCAGCTTATCGTTGTCACGCTGGTGGAGACCGATCGACGGCTCATCGAGGATGTACAGGACGCCCGACAGCTTCGAGCCGATCTGGGTGGCCAGCCGGATCCGCTGGGCTTCACCGCCGGACAGCGTGCCCGCCGCCCGGGACATCGACAGGTAATCCAGCCCGACGTTCACGAGGAAGCCGAGCCGTGAGTTGATCTCTTTCAGGATCAGGTTTGCGATCGCCCGGTCGTTTTCCGACAGGTTGAGGCTATTGAAAAAGTCGACTGCTTCGGTGATCGGGAACCGGGTTACCTGGGAGATGTTGAGGCCGGCGACTTTCACCGCAAGGGCCTCTTCCTTGAGCCGGTCGCCCTGGCATACCGGACACGGCCGCTCCGCCATGTACTTCTCCATCTGCTCGCGGATCCAGTCGGAGCTCGTCTCCCGGTAGCGGCGCTCGACGTTCTTGAGCACCCCTTCAAAATAAATCTGGTTGTCGCGGGTTTTCCCGAATTCATTCGTATAGCGGAAGCGGATCCGGTCGCTGCCGGAGCCGTAGAGAATCTTGTCCAGCTGGCTGTCCGGAAGCTCGCTTACCGGAACGTCCATGGAAATCCCGTAATGCTTGCAGACCGCCTTCAGGAGTTCCGGATAGTACTGGGAACTTGTCGGCTCCCAGGGGGCGATGGCGCCTTCGGCAAGGGACAGGCTCTTGTCCGGGATGACAAGGTCCGGGTCGACTTCAAGCTTTGAGCCGAGCCCGTCACATTCCGGGCATGCGCCGAACGGGCTGTTGAACGAGAACAGCCGCGGTTCGAGTTCGCCGATGGAGAATCCGCACACCGGGCAGGCATGATGTTCGTTGTAGATCAGTTCTTCACCGCCGATGATGTCGATGATCGCGCGGCCCCCGGCAAGCGACGCTGCCGTTTCCAGGGAGTCCGAGAGGCGCCCTTCCACATCATCCTTCACGACGATCCGGTCGATGACGACTTCGATGTCGTGCTTTTTGTTTTTGTTCAGGTCGATGTCATCATCCAGGTCATACAGTTCCCCGTTGACCCGCACGCGGACATAGCCCTGTTTCTTGATGTCTTCCAGGAGCTTTTTGTGCGTGCCCTTGCGTCCCGAGACGACGGGCGCGAGAATCTGGAGGCGTGTGCGCTCCGGCAGCTCCATCACCCGGTCGACCATCTGCTCGACCGTCTGGGAGGAAATTTCGATCCCGTGGTTCGGGCAGATCGGCTTGCCGATCCTCGCGTACAGCAGCCGGAGATAGTCGGAGATTTCCGTGACCGTCCCGACGGTTGACCGCGGGTTTCGGCTCGTCGTCTTCTGGTCGATCGCGATTGCCGGCGACAGCCCTTCGATCGCGTCCACGTCCGGCTTGTCCATCTGGCCGAGGAACATGCGGGCGTAGGCGGACAGCGATTCCACATAGCGCCGCTGCCCTTCTGCATAGATCGTGTCAAAGGCGAGCGAGGATTTGCCCGACCCGGACAGGCCGGTCACGACGACCAGCTTGTCCCTCGGAATGGTGACATTGATGTCCTTCAGGTTATGCGCCCGTGCGCCCTGAATGACGATTTCCTGGTTCTTCATGCAAGTCTCACCCCTCTGCTTTCAGTTCGAGTATCGTATCGCGCAGTGTGGCGGCCCGTTCGAAATCGAGCGCCTTTGCCGCTTCTTTCATTTCCTTTTCGAGGGAAGCGAGGAGCGATTGCTTCTCGTCCTTCGTCAGCTTCTTCCCTTGTGTCGCCTTTTCCGCATACGTGGCCGTTTCGTCGGCTTCGTGCGTCGCACGGATCGAGTCGCGGATCTGCTTTTTGATCGTCGTCGGCGTAATGCCGTGCTCTTCGTTGTAGGCAATCTGCTTTTCGCGGCGCCGCGCGGTTTCGTCGATCGCCGCGCGCATCGAGTCGGTCATCCGGTCGGCGTACATGATGACGTGTCCGTTCGAATTCCGTGCGGCACGGCCGATCGTCTGGATCAGCGAGCGTTCTGAGCGGAGGAACCCTTCCTTGTCGGCATCGAGAATGGCCACAAGAGAAACTTCCGGGATGTCGAGCCCTTCCCGCAGGAGGTTGATCCCGACAAGCACGTCGTAGGTGCCGAGCCGGAGCTCGCGGATGATCTCGATCCGCTCCAGCGTCTTCACTTCGGAGTGGAGGTAGTTGACCTTGATGCCGATTTCCTTCAGGTAGTCGGTGAGGTCTTCCGACATCTTCTTCGTCAGCGTCGTGATGAGGACGCGCTCGTTTTTCTTAATGCGCTCCTGGATCTCATCGATCAGGTCATCGATCTGGCCTTCGATCGGACGCACTTCGATGACCGGATCAAGCAGCCCCGTCGGCCGGATGATCTGTTCGACCATTTCCGGGGAATGCTCGAGTTCGTAAGGGCCCGGCGTCGCTGACACATAGATCGCCTGGCGGAGCCGCGCCTCGAACTCCTCGAACTTCAGCGGGCGGTTGTCGAGCGCGGACGGCAGGCGGAAACCGTGGTCCACGAGCACCTGCTTGCGCGCCTGGTCCCCGTTGTACATGCCCCGGATCTGCGGAAGCGTGACGTGGCTTTCGTCGATGATCATGAGGAAGTCGTCCGGGAAGTAGTCAAGCAGCGTATAAGGCGTCGCGCCCGCCGGCTTCAGGGTGAGGTGACGGGAATAGTTCTCGATGCCCGAACAAAAACCCATCTCCTTCATCATTTCCAGGTCATATCGCGTGCGCTGTTCGAGCCGCTGGGCCTCCAGCAGCTTGTCCTCCGCGCGCAGCGCTTTCAGCTGTTCTTCCAGCTCGATCTCGATGTTCTCGATCGCCTTTTTCATCTTCTCTTCCCGCGTGACGAAGTGGGAAGCCGGAAAGATCGCGACGTGGTCGCGGTCGCCGAGGATCTCGCCGGTCAGCGCATCGACCTCGCGCAGCCGGTCGATCTCGTCGCCGAAAAATTCGATCCGGATGCACCGCTCATCGCGCGATGCCGGGAAGATTTCCACGACGTCCCCGCGCACGCGGAACGTCCCGCGGATGAAGTTCATGTCATTGCGGTTGTACTGGATGTCGACAAAGCGCCGCAGCAGCTCGTTGCGGCTGATCTCCATGCCCACCCGGAGCGACACGAGCATCTCTCGGTATTCGTCCGGATTACCGAGACCGTAGATGCACGACACCGACGCCACGATCAGGACGTCGTTCCGCTCAAACAGCGAAGACGTCGCCGAGTGGCGCAGCTTGTCGATCTCGTCGTTGATGCTCGCATCCTTTTCGATATACGTATCCGTCGACGGCACGTAGGCCTCCGGCTGGTAATAGTCGTAGTAGCTGACAAAGTATTCGACGGCGTTGTTCGGGAAGAATTCCTTGAACTCGCTGTACAGCTGGCCGGCGAGCGTTTTGTTGTGGGCGATGACAAGCGTCGGCTTGTTGATCTCCGTCAGCACGTTCGAGACGGTGAACGTTTTCCCCGTCCCGGTCGCCCCGAGCAGCGTCTGATGCCGTTTGCCTTCCCTGACGCCGGCCACCAGCCGGTCGATTGCCCTCGGCTGGTCGCCCAAAGGCTCATACGGTGCCTGCAGTTCAAATTTCTGGACCATGTCCCGTCCCCTTCCGATTGCGTTCATAAAACGTACGATAATGTCACTATCGTACCATATTCCCCTATTCTTCTCGAGCAAAAAGCGAACAGGTGTTTTCTATCATTCTGACACCAGCTTTTTGAGGAATCGGAGCGGTCATCCTTTCCTCCAAGCGGCCGGTCTGAACGGGTCCGGACACACAAAACCGCCCGCACACAGGGCTCAGATCCCCTTCAGTACGGACGGTTCAAGAATATGATTTCGGCATGATGTCAGCAATCCTCCAGCGTTACGGTTTCCCGGTTTCGTCGTCCAGCTGATTCAGCTGTTCGGTGTACAGGTTAAAGGCTTCCATGTCCTTCTTGTCGAGTGCCTCATCGATCAGGCTGAGCAGGCGCTCCCTGTTCTGTTCACGGTGCACATGCTTCAGGAACAGGTCCATGTAGATGTCGTTCAGCAGCTGCTCAGACGGACTCGCCTGACCCTTGCCGACCGCCTTCAGGAATTCCGCGTACGAATAGTAATGTTCCATTCCATTCACCACCTGGCGCTTTTTCCTATTATATATGCAAAAGGATGGGGAATGCAACGGTTATTTTTAAATTTTCGGTATTCACAGTTAATTAGCAATAATAAGAAATAAGTCTTGATTTCTTTCCAATCATTCCTATAATTAGAAGCATACATAGTCAGGGGGTCATCTATTTTGGATATGAAACGGCTGGCATCTCCTTATTATATTTCATTCGACACACTGGCCCTTGAGCCTAAAGTGATTGACGGCAAGGTCTGCACAGTCGTTACAGAGAAGAAAGACAAGCTCCTTCTCGACAACAGGCCGCTCAATAACCTTAAGCGGGCCTGCGAGATGTACGGGACCACTCTCCGCCAGGCAATCCAGATTTCCAGCAAGCTGATCGGAAACCATCACAAGGTTCCTGTTCTTATTGTCCAGGACATGGGAATGCCGTGCATCTTCCTCCCGACCCTTTCGCCCCAGTCCGAGAACAATGTATGGATTGGCCTCCATGGCATTGAGGATTATTGGGGCGATTCCAGCTCCTGTGAAGTGCTGCTGGAGAATGGCGACACTATCCGGGTCAATGTCTCGATCCAGACGATGAACCGGCAGTATGCCCTTGCCTGCCGGCTGGACAAAAAGTTTTCCCGGATGCAGTATTATCTCCGCCACCCCGGACTTGACCGGGAATTCATTTAGATGGCGCGGTCGCCCATTGCCAGGTACACCCCGAGCAGCTCCTCCGACCGGTTCCGCAGCCGGACGTTCAGGTAGCGCCGGTGGTCCTCGTAGCCGCCATGGATAAATACATACTCCGTGAACATGTCGTCATGGTCCCCCTTGATCACCTTCATCGAGTGGCGGCGCATGTAAAGACGGGATTCCTTCAGGTCCTTCTGCACAAGCTTTTCCGCCTCCGCAATCATCGCGAGGTACGGGCGCTTGAGCTTGAACGGGCCTTTTTCAAATGCGAGCCGGTCGCGCTCCAGGATGATCAGGAGCATCGGCAGGTAGATCTGGTTTTCAAAGTGAGGCAGTGCCTCCGGCGGGATCAGCGGCATCGTCCCTCCCCTCCTTCCGAAGAAAAAGAACATCTGTTCGTGTTTTTATCTTACCCCATTCCTTCATGTTTATGCAATGACCTTTTTCTGTCATGCGGTGGCGGAACATGCCGCCTCATGGTAATGTTTTTGTAAACGGGGGATTTTTCGAACAATAAGGGGGACTGAATATGGAAACGATCCGCTACGAACAAAAAGGGCATCTCGGCATTGTGACGCTCGACCGGCCGGCCGCGATGAACGCATTCAACTATGAACTCATCACCGATCTCGGTCAGGTCGTCGAATCGATCCGAATCAATCCGGACATCCGAGTCGTGCTGTTTACGGCATCAGGAGACCGTGCATTCAGCGTCGGTGCCGACCTGAAGGAACGGAAGACGCTTCCCGAGCAGCACGTCAAACGGAACCTGTATAAAATCGGCGAAGTATTCACCGCCATTGAAAACCTGCCCCAGCCGACCATCGCCGTCATCGGCGGCTACGCGTTCGGCGGCGGGATGGAACTGGCGCTTGCCTGCGACTTCCGCATCGCTTCGGAAACGGCCGTCATGGGCCTGACCGAGACAAGCCTCGCCATCATCCCGGGCGCCGGCGGCACACAGCGCCTGCCCCGCCTCATGGGCGAAGCGAAAGCACTTGAACTCATCCTCACCGCCAAGCGGATGAAGGCCGAAGAAGCCTACCGGTACGGCGTCGTCACAAAAGTCGTGCCTGCCGCGCAACTGATGGACGCGGCCAGTGAACTCGCCGGCCAGATGCTCGCCAACGGCCCGATCGGCCTCCAGCAGGCGAAATTCGCCATCAAGCACGGCATGAACGCCGATATCCAGACCGGACTCGCCATCGAGCGCAAGGCGTATGAAGTGACGATCCCGACCGAAGACCGGATCGAGGCGCTGAACGCATTTGCAGAAAAGCGGAAGCCGGAGTTTAAAGGGAGATAATGTGAGAGCCGGAAAGTCCGCTGCGGGACTTTCCGGCTTTTAGTTTGAGGCGGTCCGATGTTGCAAATCGAGTCTTGCAGCGATTTTGGGACCATGTGGCAAGTTAGGACTCCTTTAGGCAACTTTGGAGCCCATATGGCAAGTTCGGAGCCCTTGTGGCAACTTCGGAGCCCTTGTGGCAAGTCCAAGGCCCATGTGGCGACTTCCGATCCCATGTAGCAACTCCGGATGCCATATTGCAACTTGACCTTCCTTATTTCAAATCAGGCTTCCTTACTGGAACTTCGGTCTCCATATTTCAGCTACAGCATCCTAATTGCAAATCCGCCCTACTTATATCAAGTCGGCATTTTTGCCGGAGCATCTGATGAAATTTAGGTATACTGAATCCATCCCATGATCAAGGAGGCTCCTCCATGACACAAAACCAAAACGAACTGCTCGACGTACTGAAAACACGATTCGAAGAAAACATGCACCGCCACGAAGGCATCGAATGGGTGGACGTCCAATCCCGTCTGGAAGCCGCTCCGGACAAGCTCCGTTCCCTCCAGGCGATGGAAGACACCGAAGGTAAACCGGATGTCGTCGGGAAAGACCCGGAAACGGGCGAGTATCTGTTCTATGACTGCTCGCCGGAAAGCCCGAAAGGCCGCCGGAGCATCTGTTATGACCGGGAGGCACTCGAGAAGAGAAAGAAGAATAAGCCTGAGAATTCCGCGATGGATCTGGCCGCAGAGATGGGCATCGAAATGCTGACGGAGGAAGAGTACCGGCATCTGCAGGAGCTGGAGCAGGTGGATAAGAAAACGTCCAGCTGGGTGCAGACTCCGGAGCGTATCCGCAAGCTGGGCGGCGCCCTTTTCTGTGACCGCCGGTATGACACGGTCTTCCTCTATCACAACGGTGCTGATTCATATTACGCAGCCAGAGGATTCCGCGGATCCCTCAGGGTCTGACAGCCAAATGCCCAACATTAAAAGCCCCGGACAGCCGTCCGGGGCTTAGTTTCATCGATTCAGTTCACCTTCGTCGCGCCTTCCCAGTACATTTCCCGCAGCTTGAATTTCTGGAGTTTTCCTGTTGCGGTTTTCGGGAGGGCGTCGACGATTTCGACCGACTTCGGTGCCTTGAAGTGGGCCATGTTGTCACGGCAGAACTGGATGATTTCCTGTTCCGTCGCCGGGCGGTCCTTTTGCAGGACGACGATCGCTTTCGGGACTTCGCCCCACTTCTCGTCCGGCACGGCGATAACGGCCGCTTCCAGGACGGATCCGTGTTTGTAGAGGACGCCTTCGATCTCGGTGGAGGAGATGTTCTCGCCACCGGAGATGATCATGTCCTTGGCGCGGTCGCGGATTTCGATGTAGCCGTCCGGATACGTGACGGCGAGGTCGCCGGTGTGGAACCAGCCGTCCCTGATCGCTTCGGCGGTCTTTTCCGGGTCCTTGTAGTAGCCGTCCATGACGACGTTGCCGCGTGTGACGATTTCGCCGAGCTCCATGCCGTCCCAGTCCACTTCGGTGCCGTCTTCCCGGACAACCTTTGTCTCGCCGTTAAAAGCCAGCTCGATTCCCTGGCGCGCCTTGATCGCCGCCTGCTCGTCGGCGGACTTGCCGTCGAACTCCGCTTTCCACTCGTTGTAGAGGATGAACGGCGACGTCTCGGTGAGGCCGTAGACGTGCATCATGTTCAGGCCGAGAAGGTCCTGGGCGCGCTGGATCAGCGCTGCTGCCGGCGGGGATCCTGCAGTCGCCATGCGCGGCTTTGTCGTGATCTTCACTTCCTGGGCCTTCGGTTCGTTGACGAGCATGTTGACGACCGTCGGAGCACCGCACAGCAGGCTGATCTTCTTGTCTTCGAACAGATCCAGAATAGTAGGCGGCACGACCTTCCGCAGGCATACATGTGTCGCGCCGGCCGCGGTGATTGCCCAGACCCCGCCCCATCCGTTTGCATGGAACATCGGGAGCGTGTGCAGGTAGACGTCGTCATGCTTCACGCTCAGGTGGTACATGAAGTTCGCAGCATTCAGATAGTTGCCCCGGTGCGTCAGCATGACGCCCTTCGGACGGGACGTCGTGCCGCTCGTGTAGTTCAGCGTGAGCAGCTGGTTCTCGTCAATTTGCACTTCCGGCACCTTGGCGTCTTCCGGGATGTCCCCGATAAATGTCTCATAGTCCGCCGCAGGCAGGCCATGCTCCGCTCCGTCCACTTTCACGACGACGAATTGGTCAAAGTTCAGCTTGTCCTCAATCTCCTTGATCGGAGCCGTGAACTCCTCGTCGACGATGAGCATCCTGGAATCGCTGTGGTTCAGGATATATTCCATATCCGCAGGCGAGATCCGGTAGTTGAGCGGCACCATGACCGCCCCGATCTGGCAGATGCCGTAGAAGGCTTCGAGCATATAGTGCGTGTTCGGCAGCATGACCGCGACATGGTCCCCCTCGCGGATGCCGGCGTTGTGCAGTGCGATGGACAGCCGGTCCGCCCGCTCCGCAAACTCTTTATACGTAAATTGTTTGTCCTCATCAATCACCGCAATTTTCTCCGGGTAGTACTTGACCGCCCTCCGCTTCCAGTCCAGCGGCGTCAGCGCAGCAAACATGTAACCCTCTCCCTTCAGAATCATTTATCTTGTCAGAATTATTTTAATAGAAACAGAAAACGTTTACAACAGCATCAGGAAGAATTGCTTTTTCCAGTCATCATTTAAATTTGCATTTTTTTCCGAAGCCTGTTATGATACAAATAACTTATTTTTGTTCGGCGTAAAGGATAAGATGAATATCCACTCTTCATCTTGAGGATACTTTGAGCAACGATAGTAATACAATGTGCGGGAAAGCACTAGGAGGCAACAAAAATGGAACAAGGTACAGTTAAATGGTTTAACGCAGAAAAAGGTTTTGGCTTCATCGAACGTGAAGGTGGAGACGATGTATTCGTACACTTCTCCGCAATCCAAAGCGACGGATTCAAATCTTTGGACGAAGGTCAACGAGTAACGTTCGACGTTGAGCAAGGCGCTCGCGGAGCTCAGGCAGCTAACGTTCAAAAAGCTTAATCTTAAATGAGGACCGCCGAATCAATTGCTGATTCGGCGGTCTTTTTCGTTGGCATGCGGTTTGCAGCACCACTCATCTGAAAGGGTTATCTGGTGGTCCGACCGGTCTTTTTCGAATTCAGGTAATGGATCGTTTCCCCCGCCACGAAGCCGAGCCCGATTGCAATCAGTGCCGTCGAATAGTCAGGCTTCTCCACCACCATGGAAATCACCGCAAACGTGGCCGCCATGGCCGCAAGCACCGGCAAGTAGTGCCTGATACGAGTTTTCAGATACATCCGCCCGCTCCTATCCTCTTATTTCCAATACTAGCATATGACCTGATCACGCGGGGGCCGGCCGGCGGGTTCAGCAAGCCACTGGCGACTCCCCGTTCCCCCCCTCATGCGGGTTTGACCTGATTTTAATTATAAGAAAATTCACTGTTGACAGTTAAATGGTTTTCGGTTACGATGTGGTTACTCGCTAATTGAATAGCTCGTTTTCCTTATCAAGAGTCGGGGGAGGAACCTGGTCCTGAGATCCCGCAGCAACCGTTACGATGTAACAAGGTGCTAAGTCCAGCAAGCGTATGCTTGAAAGATGAGGGCGGAATATCATAATGATTGCCTCTTCCTCATCAGGAAGGGGCTTTTTGTTGTCGTTCCCATGCGGAGCGGCCTGAAACCCATCACAGAAAAACACCGAGCCCCCATTAACATTTATCCCGACTAGACTGATAAGAGTAATTGGCGAGAAAAACAGTAATGGAGGTTTTTCAGGTGAGCAAAAAAAGAATCTATCTGAACGCATTTGACATGAACTGTGTCGGGCACCAGTCCCCCGGGCTCTGGAAGCATCCCAACGATCAATCCGACACCTACAACACGATCGAATATTGGGTGAATCTCGCAAGGTTATTGGAAAAGGGCAAATTCGACGGCCTGTTTATCGCGGATGTGATCGGACTGTATGACGTCTACCAAAACAACCGTGAAGCCACCATTCGCGAAGCGACACAGGTTCCGGTCAATGATCCTGCCATGCTGATTTCTGCCATGGCCTACGCCACCGAGCATATCGGCTTCGGTCTGACGGCGTCGAGCACATTCGAGCATCCGTATACGTTCGCCCGCCGCATTTCCACACTCGACCACCTGACCAAAGGACGGATTGCCTGGAATATCGTCACTTCCTACCTGGAAAGCGGGACCAAAAACATTGAGATCGGCGACAAGTTCGAGCATTCCAAACGCTATGACATCGCAGATGAATACCTGGAGGTCTGCTATAAACTGTGGGAATCCAGCTGGGAAGACGGCGCAGTTGTCAGGGATGCAGAACGAGGCGTATTTACGGATCCGGATAAGGTTCACGAAATCGGGCATCAGGGTGAGTACTTCAACGTTCCGGGGATTCACTTGTGCGAACCGTCCCCGCAGCGAACGCCGGTTCTTTACCAGGCAGGCGCCTCTCCCCGCGGAACACAATTTGCCGCCAAACATGCCGAATTGACGTTCATCTCGACACCGTCCAAGGAAGCGACCGCAACCTATGTGAAAAAGTTGCGGGCAGAAGCCGCAAAGCAAGGCAGAGACCCGGAGAGCCTCAAGGTTCTCGCATTGGCGACGGTTATTGTCGGGAACACGGAAGAAGAAGCCCGAGCCAAGTATGAGGACCTGGCCCAATATGTGAGCTACGAAGGGGCGATGACCCTGCTGAGCGGATGGTCGGGCATCGACTTTTCCGAGTTCGACCCCGACGAAGAGCTGAAGTACATCGAGACGAACGCCATCAAGTCCATGCTGGAAGGTCTGACGAAAGCAAGCCCGAACAAGAAATGGACTCCGCGTGAACTCGCCAACTTTGCCGGCATCGGCGGATTGGGTCCGGTATTCATCGGGACACCGGAGACGGTCGCAGATCTGTTTGAAGAGTGGATCGATGAAACCGACATTGACGGCTTCAACCTGGCATACGCCATTACCCCCGGCACCTTCGAGGATATCGTCGAGCTGGTGATCCCGGAACTGCAGAAGCGCGGCCTATTCAAGAAAGAATACGGGGAAGGCACACTGCGCGAAAAGCTCTTCGGTGAGTCGCCTTATCTCCGGAGCGACCATACCGGACACAGGTATAAGAGAATCGCGGAACCGGTTAAATAACCCAAAGACAGGAGGCCTGCAAAATGACAGTGAAAGAACAAGCCATCCGATATGGCACTTCTGAATTTGACGAACTCATTGCCGCTGTCCGGGACGATGCGAGACGGAGACGCGAATTGCCCGAAACCGAACATCCCTATCGCTCCATCCGCCTGCTGAAACAAGCAAGGTTCGGCGCATTGCGCCTGCCGGCTGAACTCGGAGGCGGCGGTGCCTCCATACCGGAGCTTTTCGAAGCCCTGATCCGGCTGGCCGCTGCAGACCCGGACGTTGCACATGTTTTGCGCGCCCACTTCTGGCAGGTGGAAGCCTATTTGTTGGACAAAGAAGCCTCAGGGAATAAAGAATGGCTTAGAAAAGTGGCGGAAGGCGCCATCCTCGGCAATGCCTATACGGAAATCTCATCGAAGAACGTAGGAAAACTGCAATTTAACACAACCCTCCTCCCGGACGGGGACCGCTATGTATTGAACGGGACGAAATACTACAGTACAGGCACGATGTACGCAGACTATATTGTCGTCACAGCGGCCAATGAGCGAAATGAAGCTGTGGCGGCTGTGGTCCCAGCTGACCGCGAGGGCGTGGAGATTGTGGATGACTGGGACGGATTCGGGCAGCGCTCCACCGGCAGCGGAACCACCCGCTTCCATAACGTAACCGTCTCTCCAAATGAGTTCAGTCTGATGGAAGCCAAGACGCCGTTTAATTCCTATCTGCAGTTGTTTTTGCAGGCAGTCATCGCCGGCATCGCGCAAGAAATTGTAGCCGATGCCGAGGAGATCATCCTCACCCGCAAACGGACCTTCACCTATGCAACGTCCGATACGCCTGCGGAAGACCCTCAGCTTCAGCAAGTGGTGGGCCGTCTGGCGAGCAATGCCTATGCGGCAAAAGCGCTTGTCCTGCAGGCGGCCCAGGCCCTGCAAAGAACGGTGGACAGCGCACAAAACGGCGAAGTGCAGCTAAGCGAGACACACCAGGCAGCACTTGAAGCCGCAGAGGCAAAAGTGATTGTCGATGAACTGGCCCTGCAGTCGGCAAGTATCCTATTTGAAGTCGGCGGATCGTCTGCTGTCCGGGAAGCCAAGCAATACGACAGGCACTGGCGCAATATCCGCACCATCGCTTCCCATAATCCGACTGTCTATAAAGAGCGTTGGATCGGCAATTACCTGTTAAATGATGAAGAACTTCCGATTCATGAGGTTTACTTCTAATGGGGGGAGTACATGGGATCAGCACAGTCAACAAACAACGTGATGACCGCCGGTATTTGCAATCCGTACGAAACGAGATAAACGAATTCGTTTCCCTAAATGTGACTCCCCACGTTAAGGTGGATGACCGGGAATGCCTGTTCCCGCGAGAGAGCCTTACAGCATTAGGCCTGGCAGGCTGGAATTCAATCCTGTTTGATGAAAGCCTGAAAGGTTTGGGCTTGGGCTATACGGAATTTGTGATTGCAGCGGAAGAAATTGCGAAGGCAGACGCCTCAACCGGCCTCGTGTATGCCATGCATGTGGCCGCATCGGAGAAAGTGTATCTTTATGGTACCGAAGACCAGAAGCGGCGTTGGCTGCTTCCGGTACGGGAAAAGGGATCCATCACGACTTTCGCCATTAGCGAGAAGAATACTGGCGGACACGTCTGGTACAATCTGAGCCGTGCCGTCCAGGATGGCGATGAGTTCATCTTAAACTTCACAAAATCCTTTGCCACGAGCGGCGGCCAGGCGGATTTCTATGTTACCCAGACCGGAACGGCAAACACGACAGAGTTGGGTGCACAAAGTTATTTCATTGTGGATGGCCGGCATAAAGGAATTACAGCTAAGCCGTGGAGTGCATTGGGCGTGAGGGGTAATCACAGCGGCCCGCTAATTTTTGAAAATGTCCGTGTTCATAAAAAATGCTTACTGAACGCGACGCCGGAAGACATCTACCAAAATTCTGCGGCCATCATCGGCCTGAATGCCGTCTGGCTTGGTGTCGCACAGGCAGCGCTGGATGCAGCGACCGATCATGTGGTGAAAACAAAAAATCATGGCTTCCAGAATACGCTTGCCGATCATCAAGTGATCCGGGCCAAGCTTGCAAAGGTCGCCATCTGCATCAAGTCTTCCCGCGCATGGCTGATCGACATCGCCCGACAGTTGGATGAATTAAATGAAGCGGGCGAGCCATTAAATACAGTCACCGCTGAAGTGAACGAGTGCAAGATCCAGGTCACAGAACTTGCTGATTTTGCAGCCAGAACGGCGATGGATGTTGCGGGCGGTTACGGGTATCACACCGGTATTTTCGAAAAGCTTTACCGCGACGCACGCGGCGGCATTCCGATGGCCCCGTCGAATAATATCGCACTGGACCAAATCGGCAGAGCGCTCGTCGGCCTGCCTCCTCTGTGATGGTCGCAGGAAATAATAGATGAATGTGCCGGGAGCCAAAATGCTCCCGGCTTTTTTTGCATCTAGAATCTCTTTTTCTTCCCAAACCTTCCCCCCGTTGATAGAGTTTTAAATGGAAAGAAAGAGAGGTTCGTCTGATGAATGCCTACCTATTATTGCTCTTTGCCATCATCAGCGAGGTGGTCGGCAGCTCGCTGCTCAAGGCGACCGATGGGTTCAGGAGGCCGTTGCCGACGCTCGGCGTCGTTGCCGGCTACGGTCTCGCCTTCTACGCCCTTTCGCTGACCTTGCTCACGCTGCCGCTCGGCCTGACCTATGCTGTCTGGTCGGGGCTCGGGACCGCCCTGACCGCGATGGTCGGCGTCATCGTCTATAAAGAAGGGTTCGGCGGCAGGAAGCTTGCCGGGCTCGCCATGATCATCGCAGGCGTCATCCTGCTGAATATCGGAGGTGCCGAATGAGAGGCTATGTCTATCTCGCCGTCTCCATCATCACCGAAGTGTTCGGCACCGCCATGCTGAAGCTGTCGGAAGGGTTTACCGTCCCCCTCCCTACCCTCGGCGTCGCAACGGCATACGGTCTGTCATTCTACTGTCTGTCGCTCTGCCTGAGGACCGTGCCGCTCAGCCTTGCCTATGCCATCTGGTCCGGCATCGGGACCGCCCTCACTGCCCTGCTCGGCGCATTGGTCTGGGGGGAGCTGTTCGGCCCTCTAAAAATTGCCGGGCTGCTTCTGATCATCGGCGGCGTCGTCTTATTGAACTCTAACGGAAAGAAAACAGCGGAGGAACCTGCAGGTTAAGGTTTTTCCGCTGCTTTTGCCATCAATCATTTTTTAGAATGGAATAGACGTAGGTGTCATATGCCTTTCCATTTTGGTACATATAATCTCTCAAAATGCCCTCTCTTTGAAAGCCGGCTTTGGCCAGTAATTGGTTGGATGCTTCATTATCCATAAACACAACAGCCCCGATGCGGGTAAGGCCAAATTCGTCAAATCCGTATCGAATGACTTCGGATACCGCTTCGAAGGCGTATCCCTTCCTCCAGTGTTCGGGGTGAATTTCATAGCCGATTTCTGCCCGTTTATGTTTTGGCGACCAGGCATTAAACCCGATCGTCCCTATGATGCCCGGGCGCTCTTTTACTTCAATTCCCCAGCGGATTCCCCGTTTTTCCTTGTAGCTGTTCGCAAAGAAATCAACAAAAGCTTTTGCCTTTTCGATACTGTCCAATGTTTCCTGCCCATAAAATCGGGTGACACGTTCATCGGAAAAACAGGCGAATACATCGCCGGCATCAGCCTTCGTTATTTCTCTCAATCGCAATCTTTCTGTATCTAAGGTCGGAAACATGTTTTCTCCTCTCGTGCTTCATGGTTAAATAATTCTGCAAAGTCAGTTTACCATTTTTCATCCATAATCAGTGCCGAATTTACGGTTTGGTCCACTTTTATTTTCAGCAGCCGGGATACCCAAGTTCAGGATTCCCGACTGTTTTTTACAGTTTTCGAACATGATGAGGACAAACATCGTTATACACAGAAGCCATGTTATGCTGGGCTTTTAGAACGCACCCCAATTGAAGGAGGAGGAACATGCGGAAAAACGTGAAAGTGCTGGTTGTCTCGCTCATCTTGCTGATCATTCTGGCTGTTGCAGCCTTTGCCTTGCTCCAGGATGACGCTTCAGATTCAAGAGTCATCCTGGACCATAACCATAAAACGTACATTGCGCCTTCCTGTTTTGAGGAATCCGACCCGACCAATTTCATCGAGGAGTCGACCTTGGGGGAAGCGGAAGAACTGGGTTATCCCCCGCATTCCTCCTGTACCGAGGAAGCGCTGGGTGTCCAATAATACAAAAAGCAGGCCGGGAAAAACAATCCCGGCCTGCTTTTTTATTCTTTCGTTCGCAGAAGCCGCAGTGAGTTGGCGACAACGATCAGGGTTGCGCCCATGTCAGCGAAGATGGCAAGCCAGAGCGTGAGCCAGCCCGGTACGACAAGAAGCAGTGCCGCGATCTTGACCAGGATGGCAAACGAGATGTTCTGCTTGATGATCGCCAGTGTTTTTCTGCTTAGGGCGATCGTGTACGGCAGTTTTTCAAGATCATCGGCCATCAGGGCGACATCGGCTGTTTCCAGCGCGGCGTCTGTCCCGGCCCCGCCCATGGCGATCCCGACCGTGGCGGCGGCCAGTGCCGGAGCGTCATTGACGCCGTCACCGACCATGGCGACATTTCCGTTTTGTCCGCGCAAGGTTCTGATAAACGCCAGCTTATCTTCAGGCAACAGCTCCGCCCTCGTCTCACTCAGCCCCAGCTGATGGCCGATTGCCTGGCCGGTGGCCTCGTTGTCCCCTGTCAGCATGACGGTCTTCCCGATCCCCAGCTGATGAAGCTTTTTGATGATGGACGCACTGCTTTTCCTCACCTGGTCCGCCACTGCAATCAGTCCTTTGATCTCCTGGCCGGTCCCAAGCAGCATGACGGTTTTGCCCTGTTCCTGAAGCTCTTTTACCTGCCGGGATACATCCTCCGGTATCGAGAGGGTTTCCTCAAACAGGTTCGGGCTTCCGATGTAGTACGTTTCGTTTCCAATCGAAGCTTTAGCCCCTTTGCCTGTGATTGACCGGAAATCCGATGCCGGGACTGTTTCCGCTCCGGCCTGCTCCGCTTTCCGGACAATTGCGGACGCGAGCGGGTGCTGCGAGAACGACTCAATCGCTCCGGAAACACCAAGAATCTCATCAGTGTCCATGTCCGACAAGCTGATCACATCCGTGACCGCAGGCTTGCCTTCCGTGAGCGTGCCGGTCTTGTCGAAGGCCACCACTTTCAGCTTCCCGGTCTCTTCCAGATGGATGCCGCCCTTGATCAGGACGCCTTTTCTGGCCGCGTTCCCGATTGCGGTGACGATGGCGACCGGCGTGGAGATGACCAGCGCACAAGGGCACCCTACGACGAGGACCGCAAGCCCGCTGTACACCCACTCGGACCAGGAGGCACCGAACAATAGCGGCGGAACGACCGCCACCAGCAAGGCGACGACCATGATGGCGGGCGTGTAGTATTTCGCGAACTTGTCGACAAACTGCTGGGAAGGGGCCCGTTCCGCCTGCGCCTCTTCCACCAGGTGGATGATCTTGGCGATGGTTGTGTCCTCCGCCCGCTTGGTGACACGGACTTCCAGAGCCCCTTCTTCGTTAAGGGTGCCGGCAAACACTTCGTCCCCGGCCATTTTATGGACCGGGATCGATTCGCCGGTGATGGCGGCCTGATTGATGGAAGACTGCCCTTTGATGACTTCGCCGTCCATCGCGAGCTTCTGGCCTGGCTTGATGAGCATAATGTCGCCGATCCGGACATCCTCCACATCGATTTCCATGACTTCCGTTCCGCGCCTGACCGTGGCCCGGTTCGGCGCAATCTCCATCAGCGCCTTGATCGACTGGCGGGCCTTGTCGATGGAGTACGCTTCAAGCGCTTCGCTCACCGCAAAGAGGAATACGACGACTGCTCCCTCTGCCCACTCGCCGATAAGTGCCGCACCGATGACCGCAACCGTCATCAGCGTCTTCATGTCGAACTCGAGCTTTGCCAGGTTCTGCAGCCCCACCTTGAACAGATCGAATCCGCCGATGAGAATGGCCAAAGCGAACAGCCCAATGGTCACCGGACTGTTTTCTCCCTCTTGGAAGAAAGCAACATACCCTGCGATGATGAACACGAGCGAAATCATCGCAGCGATGTTCTCGCGCTTTTTCCAGAACGGCTCCGGCTTCTCCAGCCGCTGGCGTTCCGGATACACCTTGATGCCATCAAACGCGCCCGCCTTTTCCAGCTGCTCGATCGAGGCGTCTCCCTTCACCGTGATCTTCATCGCACCAAAGTTCAGCTGGACGTCTTCCACGGTTTCGATGGCACGGATGTTTTTCTCGAACTTGGCGGCACAATTCGTGCAGGACAGCCCCTGCAGCCGGTAGATGTTCTGATTATCTTCCATGGCGGATCCCTTCTTTTTCGTGAATCATTGCGATCGAGACAAGTTGCCGGACATGATCGTCCTCCAGCGAATAAAACACCATCTTGCCTTCCTTGCGGTATCTGGCGAGCCCCATGTTCCGGAGCAGCCTCAAGTGATGCGAAGCCGTCGCGGTCGTGGCGCCGATGATGTTGGCTACGTCACAGACGCACAGCTCTTTTTCCAGGGTGAGCGCATAGGCGATCTTCAGCCTGGTGGCATCCGACAATGCCTTGAAAATCATCTCAACGCCGCTGACCTGGTCGATTTTTGCCCGGATGCGGCTGACTTTCTCTTCGTCGTAGCTAAATGTATCGCATGTATCATTGGAAAGTCTGGTGACCTTTTCGGATGACATGGTTCCACCTCATTCTAATATCCGTTTGAATGTATGACTTTATTGTATGAAAGCCCGGACTCATTTGTCAATCCGGACAGAACGAATTATCCGACAATTTCAGCAGCATGGTGAAACCTTTTAGGCAGTGGACCGTATCGATAAGCAAAGGATCAATTTAACTGGAGGAGATCACCGATGAACGGACAGGGACAGGACGGGCGAGGACAGAAGAGGAAAAAAGACAGAAGCGACATTGCGGAATTTTTCTTATGGTTCCCTGAACTGCTTATCTGGCCGTTCAGGCTCCTGTGGGGCATGCTGACGTGGATCGGCCGATCATTCGGGCGGCTGTTTGACTGGTGATAATGAAAATAGGGCAGGGCATCCGACCGGATGCCCTGCCCTTTTTATGCCCGCAGAATTCGGATTGGACGCCACCTTTGTGCCAGTATGTTAAACTTGCAAGACACGATTTGCTAGAAAAAGGGGGAAAGCCAATGTATAGTGTCTTTTCAACTTTTGATGTTCCCCCGGAAAAATCGGAGGAAGTCATCCGGATCTATCAGAACCGCTCCCGCTTGGTCGATCAGGCCGAAGGGTTTGTCGATTTCCTTCTGCTGCAGAACGACCGACGTCCCGGCGAATTGACGGTGCAATTGATATTCGATTCAAAAGAACATTACTTAAACTGGGCACGGAGCGAGGATTTCCGCAGGATCCATGAGCTGGAGAAGAAGTATCCGGATCAGGAACTCGCCTCCATCATTCCAAAGGTGTCCAAATTCAAGGTGGTGGCCAGGTGAACGTAGATCAGATCGTCAATCAGGTAACCGAAAAGATCTATGAAATCGAGCCGGCCCTCCTGGAACGTTTCGGCGAACAGGGAAAAGCCAAGTGCCGGGAAGATAACCATCACCATATGAGACATCTTCATACCGCCTATGAATTAAACGAGACGAACGTTTTCACGGATTACGCCGTCTGGCTTAACGGAATCTTGACCCGGCACGGCATGAAGACGAAGCACCTGATCGATAACTTTGAAATCATCCGATCCCTGCTCGAACAAGAAACGGGCGAACAGGCCGAAAGCTACAGACGATACTTGACCAAAGCCATCTCAACCCTCAAGGAAGAGGTGTAACATGACACACATTGAAACGCTCGCTTCCTGTCTATTGGAAGGCGATCCGGACAAGGCGTGGGCATGCATCGAGAATTATCCCAAGTCCTCCGGGCCGGATGTTTACCACAACCTCATGACACCGGCCATGCGGCATATCGGCCATTTGTGGGAAACCAATGAAATCACGGTCGCCGATGAGCATTTGGCAACCGCGACCTGTGATTTTATCCTGTCCAAACTGTCATTCGGCCTCGGGAAAGAACCGACCGCCGGCAAGGCAATGTTTCTTTGCCTCGACGGTGAACAGCATTACCTCGGCCTGAAGATGGTCGACAGCCTGTTTCAGGAACAAGGATGGGAAACAAGGTATTTTGGTCCGAGCCTGCCTCTGGAATATGCCCTTCAGACAGCGGAGAAATGGAAGCCGGACGTGATCGGGCTGTCGGTCACCATTGTGTATCACCTGCCAAAGCTCAAACAGTACGTGGAGGCTTTCAGCCAACTTCCGAAAAAGCCGGCTGTCCTTGTCGGCGGACGCCTGACGGATCTTTATGACCTCCGCCCGTACTGCTCGGAAGATACAGTCATCCTGAAGGATTTGCCGGAAACCGAAAAATGGATTCAAAATAAAGAGACGGGAGGACAGCAAAATGGAACAACTGAATCTAACCCTTCCCCTCCCGTATTTGAGCGTTAACAGGGACGGAAGAATCGTCAGCTATTCGGCGCTTGCCGATCAGTGGTTTGACTTGAGCAATGGACACATTAAATCTCTGGTCGATGCAGAATCGATCAACAAACTGGGCCGGATCAGTTCGGAGTCCGGGATGGAACCGATCAAATTGGAACTGAATATGAAAACCAAAGAAAATCCCCTGATCCTGTTCGACGTATACCTTCAATGGGACGCCGACAACCATGCCGCTATGATGCTACTGCCGAAAGACAGTTCCAATGAGGAGCTGATCGAAAAGCTGATGAACATCCAATATCGCCTGGCCTCTACTGACTTCGAATTATTGGAGAAAAAAGACGAGCTCGAGCAGGTACTCAGACGGATGGATGAACTGTCCGGCCCGTTTATCCCGCTGTCCGAAACACTGTGCATGATTCCCCTGTTTGGCGATATCACTGCGAATAAGATCAACACCATTTCCGAGAGTTGCCTGCAGTCCGTCTTCAGGGGGAATTATGAAGTGGTCCTCTTTGATCTGACAGCCGTCGGAGAAGTCCATGCGGATGGCATCGAAAAATTTATCCAACTGGTGAAGACCCTGAACTTCATGACCGGCAATGTCATTAAACTGATCGGAATCAAGCCGAATCTCGCAAAAGAACTGAATCATCATCACCTTAACCAATGGGTACAGTTCAATCATTCATTAAAAGAGGAACTGAGCACTTCTTTACATAGGTGAGAAAAAAAGCAGGAGCACCCGCCGGGGATGCTCCTGCTTATCTTCTTTGGTCAGCTCCGGAGTACGATGCCCCGCCCTTCCGGCGTTTCCTCGACGTCCAGCGTCAACAGGTCCGTATCGCTCAGCTGCGCATCGATCGCCACTCGGATTCCCTTGATCTCCTGCACGACATCAAACTCCTGTGGCTCGTCGAACGTGATGGCAAACTGGGGACCGAACTCGCCCGTTTCCACGGTCAGGCGCAATCCGCCCAGGCCGCGCTCTTTCAGAAACGGCTCCAATAACTCTTTGGCTTCATTTGTAATCAACACGTGCCTTCGCTCCTCCGGTCGAACAATTGTCCTCTCGAGTATACCACCGCCTGCACGGAAGCCGCTCAATCTCCGCTCCGCTTGTTCCAGTCGTATGGCACCTTCGCCCAATCCCACAAGAGGTTAAAGAAGCCGGCCAGCACACTTACGGCGACCACCATCCCCCATTCGACTTCCCGATGAACAATCAACTGCCACAGCGTCAGACCGGCAAAGAGAAAGAGGCCGTACCTCACGCTGCTTTTCAGCATTGCGAAATCCTCCTCAGACATTTTTCAATAAGACCACGTGGAGTTTATGGCCGATTTCATAGGTCCGGTCCCCGAACAGCCGGATCAGATGAGGTTTCAGACTGTCCATAATCTGGTCCCGTTCGGACTCTTCCAGGTGCAGCATCCAGGAAAGCGTCTTGATCCGCCCGCACCAGGCTTCCGGAGTAAAGGCCACCGTGTAATCCTCGTTGTACAGCTCTTTGAGTTCAAACCCGTGGGACTGCCACTCCGCAAACCACTCCACCGGGAAACTATTGATGGACTGTGCGGAATCCGCCTTTCTTCCCGCGGGCTTGATCCGGCCGGGTATGGCCTTTTTCATGTGGCCCATCGTCTCTTGCACAACCGGATCGGCGCTGACAAATCCGGAGTCCATGATCAGAAGATCTCCGCCTGGCTTCAGGATCCGCTTCACTTCCTTAAGTACGGTCGGTCCGTCGAACCAGTGCCACGCACGCAGCGCAGTCACGGTATCGAAAAACTGTTCAGGCAGCCCGGTGTCTTCCGCATACCGGTTCACGTAATCGATTTCCGCACCTGATTCCCGGTCGATGTACCTGGCTTCCCTGATCAGTTCTGAAGAAGGCTCGACTCCCGTCACCTGAGCCCCCTGCTCCAGGAGCATCCGCGTCAGTACGCCGGTGCCGGCCCCAAGGTCCGCAACTGCCCGCCCCCGAAATGTCAGGCCCCTTATCGCGAGGTTTTCAAACAGATTATCCGTCAGGTCATTCCTGTAAAGCGCATAGCCCTTCGCCACTTTCCCGAAGTCAGCATTCATTGAATGGCCTCCTTAGTCCTATTCCTTACCGCATGAATAACACCGTTTATCCTGATCCGTATCTTTCTCCGGATCGATCTCAAATGATTGGTTTTCTCTGCGCGGGATGGGCCGTAATAAGATTGATTGATGCCTGCTCGTCAACAAAATGAACGGCCGCAAAAATCGCATGGAGTTTCTTTGCATCATGGCGTTGTATATGGCCAGTTCGTTTTGGGATTGCAGGTGACCGATCGAGTGAAGATGAACCTCGATGACCTTTTCTTGGGTTTTGTAAACCTTTCTGGACGATCCTATTCCGATAAAGTTTTCTTCTGTGCAGTATGTACGCCAATTCCTGATCAGGTCTTCCAGTCGTTCTGTCTTTTCATTCCTCCAATCTTCCCATCCCCTAGCACAAAAAGATGATAAACTTCCGGAGAATTCTCCAAACTCTTTGCTGTATCCTATTCTAAAGACGAAAGGAAAATCCTTCAACATTAGTTATTAATAGTAGGAATGGATTAAGGTTCCGAATAGAACGGTGACTTCAGGAACAGCTTCATGATTCAAATGGTATAATGCGCTCCCACTCCGAAACGTGGCGGATTCAGCTGAGTACCACAGGAATACCCCTTTCCTCCAATTCGGAAAGGGGCATCAGTCAGTCCGCCAAGCATTTTTCGCCGTTTCTCCATACAGTCGGATGCTTGTCGGTTATTCTTCGATTACCACGTACTCATCTATGTCAGGGAGCGTTTCGGCAGCTGCCATCTGTAGTGGACGGACAGCATCCGGAGCAGCACTATGGCCACGAGCAGGGCACCGGTCATCCACGCCCCTTTAATCAGTCCGATGCCGATCAGCAGGCCGCCGAGTGCCGCCCAAAGCGCATAGATTTCATCCCGGAAGATCATCGGTTTTCTTCCTGCGAACACATCCCGGATCATCCCGCCACCCGCACCGGTCAGGGTCGCGGCCACGATGGCCCCGGCGAGCGATGCGCCGGAATAGACGGCCATGAGGGCACCCTGTATGGCAAACGCAGCCAGTCCGATCGCATCGAAAAAGATGCCCCATCGGTTCCAGTAGCGGATCCACCAGTGTGTCGGAAACAGAAACACCACCAGAATGGCGGTGAAGGCCAGGATAAACAGATTGCCCTGAGTCCAGATGTCTTCCACCGGAATCCCGATGAGGAGGTTGCGGATCGTCCCGCCCCCGAATGCCGTGGTGAACCCAAGAATCATCACACCGAAAATGTCAAAATCCTCCTCCATCGCGACGAGCGCACCACTGACGGCAAAGGCGAGGGTACCGATGATATTCAATACGTCCCAAGTCATTGGACAGCCCCTTCCTTCCCATCGAACATCACAACCTTCATGAATCTCCATTATAGATGGCATTCGGAATGAGTCCAATCACCAAATTCCTTCAATTGTCATCATATTTCTATCAATAATATCCAATTTATATCGGTTCTTTTTCGGAAAATATTGTATAATCATGAGGAAATGTGCTCATCCCGTTTTTTTCAGATGTAAGTGGCCGATGACCAGCAACGGGCGGAGCACTTTTTTCATGCCCTAAATCCATGTTTGGGTACGGGGAAACATAAAGGGCGCAAAAGGCAAATAGATAGAAAACGATGCGCTGAATATCAAGGGGGAAAATATGAAGAAGAAAGCCATGATTTGGACAGGCATCATCGTCCTCGCCGTCGTGTTGCTGGGGGCAGCGGCATTTGTCTTCAAGGACCGGCTGTTTCTTGCCGGTGCATCTGAAGAGCTTGACGAGCCGGTAATGGTACAGCCTGTCGCCATGCAGGAGCTGGGCGAGAGCATTCTTGTCACGGGACAGATTATCCCGAGCGACGAACAGAAGGTGTTCCATGAAGCCGAAAATGGTGAAGTGAATGAGTTTTTCGTAGAGGAAAACCAGGTTGTCGAAGCGGACACTCCGCTGTATTCATATGATGACTCCGCTGTGAACAGTGAATACAATAAAGCCGTCCGAACGCGTGATCTGACAAAAAAGCGCCTGGCCATCGCAAATGATGAATTGGCGGCAGCGCGAAAACTCTTAAAAGACATGAAGAAAAATCCCGACATCACGAAAGAAGAACTGAATGCCGCGTCCAAGGAAATCGTCCAGCTCGAAATGGACATCGAAGGCATTAAAGATGAAGTCAGCTCGGCTCAGCAGACAATTGATGAGACGGCCATCCAGAAAGAAAAACTGACCGTCAAAAGCAAGATTGCCGGCACCGTCGTGAAGGTCAATAAAAATGTGGAACCCACCGAAAACGGATCCGCCGAGCCGATCGTCCACATCATTTCGAGCGGCCCGTTCAAAGTGATCGGGACGATGAGCGAGTTTGACACGGTAAAAGTCAAGCCGGGACAGGCGGTCGTCATCCGGCCCAAAGTGTTTAAAGACCGGACATGGGATGGCACCATCGAATCCGTCTCCCAGTTTCCTGAAGGTGACCAGGGCGGCATGGATGAATTCGGAGGTGGCGGCGGCAATGTGACGATGTATCCGTTCACGGTTGCCATTGCCGGAGACACGAAAGATCTGCGCCAAGGATTCCATGTATCACTGGAGATCAATGTCTCCGACCTTGAACAGAGCGAACAATTGGCCATCCCTCATATGGCGCTGGATATGGACGAGGAAGGCAATGAATTTGTTTATGTGATCAACGACGACAACATCCTTGAAAAGCGCCCGGTGGTGCTCGGTGAGATGAATGACGAGTTCGCCGGCGTCGCGGAAGGCCTGGAACCCGGCGATCTGGTCGTCACCAACCCCTACGTCATCATGATGAACAACCTCGAACCCGGCCAGGAAGTTCCGGATTTCGTGAATATGGTCGAAGGTATGGAAGAGCCGGGCATGATGGATGAAACGGAAACAGAAGCAGAGCCGGCAGAAGGCGGGGAAGCCCCGGAAGAAACGGAGCCGGAAGCCGACGAATCGGAGGCGAACTGACATGATCAGGCTTTCTCAGATTACCAAGACCTATGGGAGCGGCAGTGTTTCTGTTCCCGTCCTTCGTGGCCTGGATCTGGAAATCAGGGACGGTGAATTCGTGGCCATCATGGGGCCGTCCGGTTCCGGCAAGTCGACGCTGATGAACATCATCGGCTTTCTCGACAAGCAGACCGGCGGCACGTACTCCCTGAACGGAGAAGATGTGAAACAGGCCAATGAAAAACAGCTGGCGGGCCTGCGCAACAAGCATATCGGCTTTGTGTTCCAGCAGTTCTTCCTGCTCCCCCGCCTGAACGCCCAAAAGAATGTCGAAACGCCTCTGCTCTATGCAGGGGTTTCGAAAAAAGAGCGGTCCGAACGCGCCCTCGGCCTTCTGGAGAAAGTCGGCCTCAAGGACAGGACGGGACATCTGCCGAGCGAACTGTCAGGCGGCCAGAAGCAGCGTGTCGCCATTGCCCGCGCGTTGGTCAACCATCCCACCGTCATTTTGGCGGATGAGCCGACAGGCGCGCTTGACTCAAGGACAGGTGCGCAAATCATGGATCTGCTCACCGAACTGAACCGCGAAGGCAAGACGGTCATCATCGTTACCCATGAGGAAGAGATCGCGGCCTGGACGGACCGCATCATCGTCCTGCGTGACGGCCTGATCGTGGATGACAGGCAGGTGACATCATGAACATCCGGGAAAGTTTTGCACTCGCCCTGTCCTCCATCTGGAACCATAAAATCCGCTCCATCCTGACGATGCTCGGCATCATCATCGGCGTCAGCGCCGTCATTATCGTCGTGGCGATCGGAGACGGTGCCCGCCAGCAGATGGCGGATGACCTGTTCAGTACGGACGAAAATGCCATCCCCCTCTACTTTGAACAAACCACGTACGAAGAAAATGGGGAAATGATGTGGGTCGAACCGCCGGCAGTGACCGCCGAACATCTGGATACAGTGAACGAAGTGCCCGGCGTGAAATATGTTCTCGGCACCAACAGCGGCTGGGGCACGATGAACCATAACGAACACACTGCCGACATGGAAATCATCGGTGTCGACAACCAGTACTTTATCGCCAAAGACCTGACACTATTGGAAGGGCGCCGCCTGAACACAAGGGATACTGACAGCTACTCACGCGTCGCGATGATTGACTCCCTGACCCGTGAGAACATGTTTGCACCGGATGAAGAAGCGGTCGGGGCCATCATCGACATCAATAACAATCCGTATAAGGTGGTCGGGGTATACGAGTCCACGCTCCCCCCGGAGTTCCGGCACATGGAGGGATTCTCGAACGGCCAGATGCTGATGCCCCGCACACTCATTTCCATGATGTTCGGGAGTCCGGAGATTGATACGATCAACATCATCGCTGACCAGCCCGATTACTTGACGGAAACCGGTTTTGCCGCAGCAGAGAAGCTGACGGAACTCACCGGCAGCGATGAAGGGATGTATGTCGCCGAGGACATGTCCGCCTATGTCGAAGAATTCGACAGCTTCTATCTGACCATCACCCTGTTCATCAGCAGCATCGCCGGCATCTCGCTATTCGTCGGCGGCATCGGAGTCATGAACATCATGCTCGTCTCCGTCACCGAGCGCACGAGAGAAATCGGCCTGCGCAAGGCACTCGGGGCCACACGAGGCCAGATTCTCCGGCAATTCCTGATCGAATCGGTGACGCTGACTTCACTTGGCGGACTGATCGGAATCGGTTTTGCGGCACTCGTCACAGCGGTAGCCGCCGTGTTCTTGCCGTTTTCCCCGATCATCAATCCGGTCGTCGTCATTGTAGGGATTCTCTTCTCATCCATGATCGGGATTGTGTTCGGCATTTTGCCGGCCAATAAAGCCTCCAAGCTGAGTCCGATTGATGCATTGAGGTATGAATAATGAGGAAAGAGGCAGCGCATGCGATGTAACCCGTTCAGTTGAGTGGTGCAAAACAAGAAATAACAGTGGAATTAGACCCCGAATCAGCAATGATGAACTGAACCCCGAACTACGGACACTTTAAAAAAGTCCCGGTTCGGGGTTTTTGCGTGGTCAAAAACTCCGCTATACTGAACACAAAGTTGAACGGAGGAGATTTTGATGAGCCGCCAACCGATTAATGAATCCATTCGCCGACTTCTCGAGGACAATCCTAACGTCCTTCATGTGACGGATAAGACCATACAATACGCGCCTGAATTCAAATTGAATGCCGTGAAGGCCTATCAGGAAGGTAAGACGCCATATGAAATCTTCCTGGAGGCAGGGTTGGATCCCAAGCAGATCGGGCCGGATATACCAAAA
>NZ_AOFT01000012.1 GCF_000348905.1 Bhargavaea cecembensis DSE10 | reverse complement strand
ATCACCTCCTTGTACTCATAGAATGTGCCGGAGGCGAATGATCATACGGCAGAATATCTGGAATTAAATAGATCAGGCGGATAATCCGGGACTATGCCGCACACTTTATTCAGAAAGACAAATTAAAGACCGCCCGTCTTGGACGGGCGGCCTCGCTTGCATTATTGTTGACCCTTCATTTGCTGCTGTGCCATCGAAACCAAACGCTTGGTGATTTCTCCGCCAACGGAACCGTTGGCACGCGATGTTGCGTCGGCACCCAGCTGAACTCCGAATTCCTGAGCGATTTCGTACTTCATCTGGTCAAGCGCTTGGCGGACACCAGGTACGAGAAGCTGGTTCGAGTTGTTGCTGTTGTTGTTTGCCATGATGTATCACCTCCTTGTGAACATAGAATGTGCCGGAGGCGAATTATCATACGGCCGGATATCTGGAAATTTGTGACTGATTACAGGAGGTCTGAAAACGGATCTTCGTCTTTAATAAGAGGCAGATTGATGATTTCCCGCTCCGCTACGGCTTTGTCGATCATCGGCCCAAAATCGGCATTGCCTTCATAATAAATGACTTTGTCTGTTTTCGGCTTTGTTGCCGGATTGGCCGGCGTGAAGATGGTGCAGCAGTCCTCGAACGGGCGGATTGAGGTTTCGTATGTGCCGATCTTTTCGGCGATGCTGATGATGTCCAGTTTGTCCATCGCAATGAGCGGACGGAGCACCGGCGTTGACGTCACTTCATTGATGGCACTCAGGCTGTCGAGTGTCTGGCTGGCGACCTGGCCCAGGCTTTCGCCTGTGACAATCGCCTTGGCGCCAATGTCTTCTCTTACCCGGTCGGCGATTTTCATCATCATGCGACGAGTCGTCGTCATCGTAAGCGCTGACGGAACCGCGTCCTGTACGGCCTGCTGGATTTCGGTGAAGTGGATGGTGTGCATGCGGATGCGCGTTCCGAATGCGCTCAGCCGCTCCGCAAGTTCCACGACTTTCTGCTTGGACTGCTCACTCGTAAACGGCGGGCTGTGGAAATGGATGACATCCAGCTTCAGGCCGCGCTTCAGCATCATATAGCCGGCAACCGGGCTGTCGATTCCTCCCGACAGCATCAGGAGTGCATGGCCATTGGACCCTGCAGGAAGACCGCCGGCTCCCTGTATCGTTTTCGTGGAGAGATAAGCGCCGTCCTCGCGGATATCGATGAGAAGACGGATTTCCGGATTTTTCATTTTGACTACGAGCCCAGGGAAAATCGGAAGCAGATGGCCTCCCATTTCCTGCTGAAGTTCGATGGTTTTCAGCGGGAACGTCTTGTCCGCGCGCCGCACTTCCACCTTGAATGTCTTTCCTTCCGTATCCATGTCCGAAAGAATTCGTTCCGCCGTCTCCTTGATTGTTTCAAGATCGGCCTTGCAGCGGACCGCCGGACTGAACGACTGGATCCCGAACACATCGGGCAGGCGTTTCAGTGCCTCCTCGATTTCTTGGCCTTCTTCTGCAAACAGGTACATCCGGTCATGCTCCGCCTTGACCTTGACCGTCGGAAGGTCCTTCGTGATTCTGCGGATATTGTCTCTCAGCTTGCGGATAAAGACGTTTCGGTTCTTCCCTTTTAATGAAAGTTCTCCGTAACGGATCATGATTTCGTGGTATATCATTTTCGGATCAAACCCTTTCTATCGTTTCCATGAACGATGTGAATGCTTCCTTGAACTGCGCGATCTCCCCGGATGAATTCATCCGCCCGAAACTGATCCGGATCACACCGTGACGGTATTCATCAGGAACGCCCATCGCCTGCAGGACATGGCTTTCCTTCCGGCTTCTCGAAGAACATGCGCTTGAAGTGGATACATAGATTTCCCGTTCCTGGAGAGCATTGACGGCAATTTCCCCTTTGATGCCCCGGATGGCTACGGAGAGGATATGAGGCGCATTGTTTTCGGCCCCTAGCACCATTACCTTGCCGTAAGTCCCAAAATAACGGATCAGGTCGTTTCTCCACTCCGCATAGGGTACAAGACCCCGTTCTTCCACGGCCAGGCGCATCGCCTTGGCCAGGGCCGCAGCGTGCGCGACCGGGACCGTTCCGCTCCGGAGACCCTCCTGCTGGCCGCCCCCGTACAGGATCGGTTCCAGCCCATTGCGCTTTTTCAGGATGAGCGCGCCGGATCCTTCGATTCCGTGAATTTTATGCGCGGAAATGGAGATGGCGTCGGGACCGTTCCCGGATACCGGAACAGGGATTTTCCCGAAGCTTTGTACCGTGTCGGAATGGAATACAGCCCTTGTTTTGGCACGGATGCGCCTGCCCGCTTCATCGAGCGGCTGGATGGCACCGGTTTCGTTGTTGACGTGCATGATGGAAACGACCGACGTATCCGGCGTCAGTTTCCGGTCCAGGTCGTTCAGGTCGATGACCCCGTCCCGGCCTACGCGGATCGTCTCGACCTCAAAACCTTCAGCTTCCAGCTGCGGAATGGATTGCAGTACAGCAGGATGTTCAATTGCCGACACAAGGATTTTGCTGCCGTGACTGCGGTTGCCTCGCGCCAGGCCAAAAAGGGCCAGATTGTCAGCTTCCGTTCCCCCTGATGTGAAAACGACCTTGCCTCCCGGCATACCGGCAAGCTCGGCCACTTGCTCGCTTGCCCGCCCGAGGAGCCGGTCGGCCTCAATGCCCAGCCGGTGCAGCGAGGACGGATTGGCGAAAAAAGCCTTTGATGATTTGATGAATGTATCCAAAACCCGGTCGTCGGGCATGGTTGTCGCACTATTGTCGTAGTAGATCATGATGCATGCTTCCTTTCCAAACGAAAGCCACCATCACAAATTGTGAGGTGGCTGATTCCCTGACTTATTATGTACGTCAGACTTCCTGTTTGACAAGTACTTCGATTTTTTTAAGCGCACCGGGTTCCGCTGCCTCGACGGCTGATGCCGCATCTTCCAGCGCTTTGCCGTAGCGGCATTGGCGGAATGCCTCCTCGGCTTCTGCCAGCTGATCATTGATTGCAGGGTTGGAGCGGTAGCGGTTTCCGTACTGGATCAGACGTTCGATCAGGTCGACGTTTTCCAGCATTTCATCCGCTTTCTGGGACACCTCTTGAATACATCTTTCCGCTTTTGCAAGGCTTTCATTCACGAGCGACATATTCAATGGCATCTCCTGGAGATTGCGGCTGACGATATACAGCTGCTCTTCCGCTTCTTCAAGACGCACGTCCATGTCTTCGGGGATTCCCGGAGTATTGGCCTTGAAAAGCTTCCTGTCCGTCTCCTGGAGAATCTTTCCGAGCTCGGATAGCTGTGCACGCGCCTCTGTTTCGTTGACACGCAGTTCCTTCAGACGGTCGGAAAAACGTCCCTGCTCATCCAGAAGCTGTCTCGATTCCTCATCGATCGCCTTCAGCTCTTCCTCAAGTACAGAGGAAGCGGACTGGCCGGCATTGATCCGGTCCGTCAGCAGCCCGAAGCGCTTCTCCAAGCCGGCCACCTGTTCCAGGGCGGCCTCCGGAATGGCCGCTTCCGCCTCGTTCAGCCTGTAGTTCTGCTGGACAAAGCGGGCTTCGTCTGCCGTGCTTCTCGTAAATGCGCTCAGCTCGCCGAGATTTGCAGCGACGTGCGCATGATTCTCCTCGACATAATGGCGGGCATACACTTCGTGCTCCAGCCTGTCGTAGAATCCGTTGATCTCCTCTTCCAGGGAAGCGGTCCGCTGCTTGACTTCAGGCACTTCAAGCGCTTCAAGCGCCGCCTTCAGGTCCTCGAGCTCGCGGTCGATCTCCGCAAGGCGCTCTTCCAGCTTCAGGTGTCCGATAAAGTAGCCGCCGTCCTCCATCTCCCGGATTCCCGCGCGCAATTCCCTGAGAGACTGGGGAATCTTCGTCTGGATCTCTGTCAGGAGGACCGGTACGTCTTCAATCAGTGCAAATGTCTCTTTTGCTTCATCTGAAAGTCCGAGTACAGTCTCGCGGGCTTTCAGGTAATTCCCGGAAGCAGTAAGTTCATCGTATTCTTCAAATCGGGGATTGATGGCCTCAAGACGCTTTTCAAGCCGGCCTATGGCGTTTCCGAACGAATGCTGGTGGGCAAGAAGGCTCTTGCGTGCGGCCTTGTGGCGCTTTTTCAGCTCTTCCATTTCCACTCGGTTCAGTTCTTCGCTGCCGATGAGCTCTTCCAGCTCTTCGAGAATCCGATTCATCTCGCCGTCGGCATAGGCAATTTTGGACTCAATCTCTTTTTCGATTTCCGATGCCTTTCGGAAACGGAGACGGTCGATCGCCTCTTCCGCATCAAAAAGGAGGTTGTCGATGGCCGGCATATGGTCGTCCATGACTTCCGTCCAGCTGCTCCGCCAGCGCTCGAACTTCTCCTCCGTCTCCCCGTTCATATTCAGCTGTTTTACTTTTGTCAGTTCCTCGAGGATCGGCTTATGCTGGATCTGCAGCTTCTCCACTTCCAGCTTGTTGATGACGGCTGTATGCTTTCGCCTTACAATGAAGGCGACGATGATCAAAGCAATGAGAATGATAATCCCAATGATGATGTACTTCATCATAGTCCCCCTGTTCCAAAATCACGGTAAACGCTGTATTATCCTATATAGTATCATGTTTCACGGTTTTATGCCGTTGTTTTTCGCAAGAAATTGCATGATTCGCCATTATTCATCAGACATCACAGGGATCCCTTCCCTGAAAGGAGAGATTGACCCGTGTTCACTCAACAGCAATATGAAGGTACACTTCAGGAAAACTATGATCTGCTCTGCAGGCAGCTGGATGCACTGCTCGAAGACGAGCCGAATGTCATGGCGAACCTTGCCAATGCCTCCGCTCTCCTGAACCAGTTCCTCGACCGGACAAACTGGGTCGGCTTCTACGTCATGGACGGAGAAGATGAGCTTGTGCTCGGGCCCTTCCAGGGACTGCCGGCTTGTGTGCGGATCGCTCTTGGCAAAGGCGTATGCGGCACGGCCGCCCAAACCCGGCAGACCCAGCTGGTTGAAGACGTCCATGCCTTCCCCGGCCACATCGCATGTGACGCCGCCTCCCGCTCAGAAGTGGTCGTTCCGATCATCGTGGAAGACCGTGTTTTCGGAGTCCTGGACATCGACAGTCCGGAACTGGCACGCTTCACGGAAGAGGACGCCCGCGGCCTCGAAAAGTTCGTAGAAGTGCTTGTTAAACATCTGGGATAAGGAATCTTCTGCAGAAGAACAACACAAGGACAGCCGGCCATTTGCCGTGCTGTCCTTTTCTTGTTGGGGTTTATTCGGTTGTGGCTGCAGCGGCCCGCCTTTTCAGGGCGGAGAAAGCCGCATCCAGGTCGGCAATAATATCGTCAGGATGCTCAAGGCCCGCGGAAAAACGGATCATGGAATCAGTGATGCCCATTTCCCTCCGCCCTTCTTCGGGCACCGGTGAATGTGTCATCGAAGCCGGGTGCTGGATCAGGGACTCGGCATCCCCGAGGCTCACTGCCAGTTTGACCAGCCGGAGTTCGTCCAGGAAGAAGCGGGCTTCCTCCTCGCCCCCGTCCAAGGTAAAGGACAGGATTCCGCCGCCGGCATTCATCTGCCGCTTCGCGATTTCCACGTCCGGGTGAGCGGGATCGAGCGGATAGTGGATTTCCCTGACCGCCGGTACCGTCTTCAGGTACCTGATGACCGCCTCGGCATTTGAAGTATGGCGCTCCATGCGGACGGCCAGCGTCTTCAGACCGCGGATCATGAGCCAGGCATCAAACGGGGAGATGATTCCGCCATAATCCTTTTGGACAGTCATCCTAATCTTTCCGATCTCCTCTTCGTCCGCCCCGACCAGCAGGCCTGCGATCACATCGCCGTGGCCGTTGATATATTTGGTGCCGCTGTGGAGGACAAAATCCGCTCCCAGTTCAATCGGGTTCTGGATGTATGGTGAGCAGAACGTGTTATCCACGATGACTTTAAGGCCGTGCCGTTTTGCGACGTTTGCCGCAGCGCGGATATCGGCCACTTCCATTGTGGGATTGACCGGTGTTTCCAAATAGATGACGCTTGTTTCCGGGCGGACAAATTGCTCGATCTCTTCTTCGCTCTTCATCGGAATCAGATCATGCGTAATTCCGTACTTCTCCTCCATGATGTTCAGGAGGCCGAATGTGCATCCGTAGATCCCCCTCGAACACAGGATATGATCCCCCGCTTTTGTTGCATGGACGAGTGCGGCGCTGACTGCAGCCATGCCCGATCCGAATGCCAGCGCCCCGGCTCCTTTTTCCAGCGCGGCGATCCGCTCCTCCAGCACTTTGACGGTCGGGTTCGTCAGCCTGGAGTAAATATTGCCTTCCTGCTCTCCCGCAAAACGGGCCGCTCCGGTAGCCGCATCGGGGAACACATAGGTGGACGTCTGATAAAGCGGAACGGCCAGGCTATCCTGATGGTCATGCGGGTCATGCCCCTCGTGGATGATGAGTGTATCCCGGTGTACCTTCTTGTTCATCGCTGCCCCTCCTATTTTGAAAACGCTATCATTTCCTTCTATTATATCTTGCGGACTGCAAAAAGGAAACAATCCTTGTCCTTGACTTCCTTTTGCAACCGTTATATGATAGTCGTTGTGTAAAATAAACGCAGCAGTTGTGTGAGCAAGGCTGTTCATTTTGTCCCTTTACAGAAAAGCGTAAGGCGGCTGCAAAGGGGTGACAGGCATAAGACGGGATGCAAAGCGAATCCTGATTCGCGGCGCAGCACGGCTTATGATCCGAACCCCTGCCGCCTGGAGCTGGACAATGTCCGGGTAAACGGTGCATCGCGTAACCCTTGGCTGCTGGGGCGAAGGTGCAAGATGATGAAATGGCACCCTGTTTGAACACATCTGGTTTTTATTTTACTCAAAATAAAACCAACTTAAGAGGAGGAGTCATCCATGGCTCGCTACACAGGTCCATCTTGGAAAATCTCCCGCCGCCTCGGTATTTCCCTGAGCGGTACGGGCAAAGAACTCGAAAAACGTCCTTACGCTCCAGGCCCGCACGGCCCGAACCAGCGTAAAAAACTTTCGGAATACGGCATGCAGCTTCAGGAGAAGCAAAAACTCCGTCACATGTACGGTGTCAACGAACGCCAATTCCACACACTGTTCCTCCGTGCAGGCAAAATGCCTGGTAAGCACGGTGAAAACTTCATGATCCTGCTTGAAACGCGCCTCGACAACGTCGTGTACCGCATGGGCCTTGCCCGCACACGCCGCCAGGCACGTCAGCTCGTCAACCACGGCCACGTCCTCGTTGACGGCAAGCGCGTTGACATCCCGTCGTACCGCGTAGCACCTGGTCAGGAAATCTCGCTTCGCGAGCGTTCCCAGAACCTGTCGGCTGTTACAGAAGCGATCGAAGCGACAAACTTCGTTCCTGACTACGTGACATTCGATGCAGAAGCGAAGAAAGGCACATTCGTCCGCCTTCCTGAGCGCAGCGAACTGGCAGCAGAGATCAATGAAGCGCTGATCGTTGAATTCTACAACCGCTAATCAGCTTCTTACAGGCTGCAGACAAAGTGAGGTCTTCCTCCTTGTCTGCAGTTTTTTTGTGTTCAAATGAATGATTGATAAAAAAATGGCTTCATTTAAAAACCATTGCAAATGATGCCTATATTCTATGTGTTAATAAATCCTTCGGATTTCCGCTGCGGACCCTTGCTTACCAAAACTGAGTTTTTTTAGCAGGAAGAACTTTGTCGGCCAACGCTATCGCTTTTGGCCACAGACGCCGTTCTACGTGACGGCGCCCGCTAGTCCGCGGGCGTTGCCTTAGCCGACACCAGTACGGAGCCTGGCGTCTGTGCGCAGCGCAAAGCGTTGCGCGACATCCTCGGGTCTTCAGCTACCGCTTTTCCCGCAGGACAGAAAAGCTTCTCCGAATCCGCCTCGCACGAAGGAAATGCGGAGCACTTTCGAGGAGTCTCGGGTCCTCCGCTTCAATCCCTCAATGTCTGCAGTTCTGTTAGTTCTTGTTGCCTGCCAGACTCCATAATTTCATTTCGGGTATACAGCTAATTGAGGGATGAACTGCAGAACAAAGCCTTAGTCAGATTGTGGAAGCATTCAACCAACGCCGAGGATCGCAATCGGCAGTAAACTTCGTTTCAACCTCCCTCGCTGCCCCCCTCCCCTTCTGATACAATCTGTTTATATGAACGGAGGGGGTTGCGATGAAACTCGTCTCGATTTGTCCGAGCAATACGGAACTGCTCGCTTACCTTGGCCTGGATGGGCAGCTTGTTGGAGTGGATGATTTTTCCGACTGGCCGGTATCTGTTTCGCATCTGCCGAAGCTCGGTCCGGACTTGTCGATCGACATGGACCGGCTGGAAGCACTCGGGCCGGATCTTGTTCTTGCTTCGCTCAGCGTCCCGGGAATGGAGCGGAATGTGGAGGAACTGGAAAAGCGGGGTATTCCTCATCTTGTGACGAATCCGCAGAGCCTTGGAGATATCGCAGAAGATCTGGTCACCGTCGGCCGGGCATGCGGCATCGAAGATCGGGCCCGGGAGACCGCATGGGAATACATGGATTTCATCAGTGAACTTGCGACTCGCGCAGAGTCGGCATCAGGCAGGCCCTCACTCTACTGGGAATGGTGGCCAAAGCCGGTGTTCACGCCCGGAAGCGTCAATTGGCTCACCGAAATCAGCCGGATCGCGGGTGGGCGCAATCTATATGAAGATGTTGAGCTTGCCAGCATCCAGACGGACTGGGATGATGTCGCCTCCCGCGATCCGGACCGGATCCTGCTTGCATGGGTTGGTGTCAGGACAGTAAAGATCCGGCCGGAACTGCTGCAGAAGCGTCCGGGGTGGCCCGAACTCCGTGCTGTCCGTGAAGGTAACGTCGATGTCATGGAAGAATGGCTCTACTGCCGGCCGTCGCCGCGCCTGCTGGAAGGCGCGCTGAAGCTCGGAAACCTGCTTCATCCGAAACTATACGGAGACCTCCGGCTGCCGGAATGGGTCAGCAAAGCGAAGTGAACAAAAACAAGCCCCTGCGGATCCGTTTAGTCCGCAGGGGCCTGTTTGTTATTCTCCGATGGATGTGGCCATGATGGCCAGAAGTTCTTCCGCGGTCAGGGGGGTGTCTCCCCCGCCCTGTACAAACGTCTCGCTCCCGCCGCCTTTTCCGCCGGTTGCTTCAAGTGCGGCAGATGCCACCTTTTTCATGGATTCCTTGGCCTCACTTCCCCGGGCAGCGACAAACTGCAGCTTGTCGCCATTTCGCACGGCGAGAAGGACAATGGCATCTTTCCGTGCGGCTGCAGCGGCCCTGCCCAGTTTCTGGAGTTCGGCGATCGTGCGATCCCTGAATGCTGCCTTTACTACTCGCCCGGCAGCGGCAAGGGATTCCGCCTCAACTTGAAGCAGGCGCTCTTCCGCTTCAGCCAATTGTTTCTCGAGTGAGCGGTTCGCCATCAGAAGACGGCGGATCCCTTCCGCCATGTCTTCTTCCGGCACACTCAGGAGCCCGACCGCTTCTTTGAGGATGCTGTTCTTTTTCCCGAGCTGTTCCAGGACACGGTTCCCGCAGACAAAATGGACACGGGTTTTTTTCTTCATCCGTTCCATCCCGAGAATTTTCAGCTGTCCGACTTCGCCCGTTGTATGCGGGTGGGTTCCCCCGCAGCCGTTGTAGTCGTAATCCGGGATGATGACAAGCCGGATTTCCTCTTCAACGGCAATGGCCTTTCGGAGGCGTCCGTGATCCAGTTCCCGGTCCGTCACCCAGCGGGTTTCAATTTCCCGGTTTTCCCGGATGATTTCGTTTGCCCGCTTTTCGGCTGCCTCAAGCTGTTCTTCGATCAGGTGCTCGGTGTCCAGATCGATCGAGACCGCTTCCCTGCCCAGATGAAAACTGACTGTCTGGCAGCCTGCCGTCTCGATGAATGCCGCGGTCAGGATATGCTGGCCGGTGTGCTGCTGCATATGATCGTAGCGGCGCGTCCAGTCGATCTTGCCGGAGGCGACGAGCGCATTCAGCGGTTCCTCCACATAGTGCCGGATCTCGCCGTCCCTTTCTTCAACCTCCGTCACCCGGATGCCGTTCAGTTTCCCGGTATCATGCGGCTGGCCGCCTCCCGTGGGATAAAAAACGGTGTTTTCAAGCACTGCGAACGGCCTGCCGTCTTCTTCTCCCTCACGGACGACATTGGCCTTGAAGGCGGTCCGGTAGGGATCTTGGTAGTACAGACGGTCTTTCAGCATCGTATTCCCTCCCTGCATAACGGTCCGCTCGGGGCGTCCCGGTCAGCTAAACTGGATCATCGTGTATTTCTTCTTGCCGCGCCGGATAATGGTGAACGCATCATCCAGACGGTCAGCTGAGCCAATCGTGTAGTCGAGCTCCTTGATCCGCTCCCCGTTGATTGAGATAGCACCATTGGTTACGTCTTCACGTGCCTGGCGTTTTGAGGACGAAATGCCTGCCTCGACGAGCAGGTCGACAATGTTCCGGTCTTCCTTCACCATCTCGAAGCTTGGCACGTCCTTGAATGCATCCTTCATCTCGGACACGGACAAGGCCTTCAGATCGCCGCTGAACAGTGCCGCAGTAATGCGTTCTGCCTGCGCCAGCGCATCGTCTCCGTGGATCAGGCGCGTCATTTCTTCCGCCAATGTCTTTTGGGCTTTGCGTAGATGCGGTTCTTCTTCAACCGCCTTTTCCAGCTCCGCAATCTCCTCTTTGGCGAGGAATGTGAAGATCTTCAGGTACTTGATGACGTCCGCATCGGCCGTATTGATCCAGAATTGGTAGAACTCATATGGTGAAGTTTTCTCGGGATCGAGCCAGACACTGCCGCCGGCTGTCTTGCCGAATTTTGTACCGTCGGCTTTCGTGACAAGCGGGATGGTCAGCCCGAATGCTTTCGCGTGCTCATCATGGGTTTTGCGGATAATTTCAAGGCCTGTTGTGATATTGCCCCATTGGTCGGATCCGCCCACCTGCACGCGGCAGTTGTAATTGTCGTACAGATGGTTAAAGTCCGAGCCCTGGATGAGCATGTAAGAAAACTCGGTGAACGAGATGCCGGTTTCAAGGCGTGTCGCGACGTTTTCCTTTGCCAGCATGTAGTTTACACTCAGGAGCTTTCCGTAATCGCGCAGGAAGTCAATCGCCGTCATTTTACCGAACCAGTCCTTGTTGTTGACCATGACCGCGGCATTCTCGTCGCTGAAGTCGAAAATCTGCTCAAGCTGCCCGCGGATGCCGGCTACGTTGTGGCTGAGCTGTTCTTCCGAAAGCAATTGCCGCTCATCGGCCTTGAACGAAGGGTCCCCGATCATGCCGGTCGCGCCGCCGACCAGCACGATCGGCCGGTGCCCGTGCTTCTGGAACCGGCGAAGCGTCAGGAAAGGCACGATATGCCCGATATGCAGACTGTCGGCTGTCGGGTCAACCCCGCAATAGAGGGAGATGCTTTCTTGATTCAGCAGGTCGGCAAGCGCCTCCTCGTCCGTCGTCTGGTACAGGAGACCCCTCCACTTCAAGTCTTCGATCAGTTCGTTTGTCATTGTAATCCCTCCAGAAAATAATAAAAGCCCCTGCGGATCCGAAGATCCTGCAGGGGCGCTGATTCCATCAACGCGGTACCACCCGGCTTGGGAAGCGCAAACCGCTTCCCCGCTTAACGCATGGTAACGCCATGCCGGCGCCTTGCTCCGGGGCTGTAATTCACAGATCGTCCGCCGGGCAGCTTCCACCAGCCACTGCCTCTCTGATTGCTCGGCGGACGGTGCTACTTCGGCCCCATCCTCGCTCGGTTTTTATTAATAATTCCCATTCTATCCGAATCCGATACGATGTCAATACTGATTTCTCCTCCTGTCGCAATATGGTATAATATGACGAGATTTTAAGGGGGGATCCTGTGGAATCAAAGAATCCATTTAAATATATAGAAGAGAAAGTCGCGGAGTTCCAGGAATCACAATGGGGCAGGCGGCTCAGGATCGGATCGGGCGTCGCCTGGAACCTCCTCCTCCTCTTCGGTGTCACGGGCATCCTGCTCGGAATTTTCGCCGGATCGGCCGGAGCGGGCTATTTCGCATCGCTCGTTGTTGAAGAGCCGCTGCGGACAAAGGAAGAAATGAGGCAGACCGTCCTGACCTATGAGGAAACGTCCGAATTGTACTTTTCCGACGGCGTCTACCTCGGCAAGGTCAATGCGGATATCGAGCGCAGGGAGACCAAGCTCGGCGACGTTTCCCCTCACCTCATCAATGCAGTTCTTGCGACCGAAGACGAATACTTTGGCGAACACGAGGGGATTGTACCGAAAGCGATTCTCCGGGGCCTGTTCCAGGACGTCACGAACGCTGACTCCCAGACAGGGGGATCGACGCTGACCCAGCAGCTGATCAAGAACCAGATTCTCACGAACGAGGTGTCCTACGAACGGAAGGCAAAGGAAATTCTCCTGGCGATGCGCCTCGAGAAGTTCATGGAGAAAGAAGAGATCCTTGAAGCCTACCTGAACATCATCCCGTACGGCCGGAATGCATCGGGACAGAACATCGCCGGTGTCGCGACTGCGGCGGAGGGGCTGTTCGGCGTGACGCCCAAGGAGCTTAATCTCCCTCAGGCCGCCTATATTGCCGGCCTTCCCCAGGCTCCATTCCTCTATACCCCGTTCTACTCGGGCCAGAGGGGAATGAAGACGCCGGAAGAACTGGAACCGGGCATCGAACGGATGAAGACTGTTCTGTTCCGGATGAAGGAGACCGGCTACATCACCGATGAAGAATATGAGCAGGCTGTCGTCTACGACATTACCAAGGACTTCAAGCAGCCGGAACAGCGCGCGACTGAACGCTACCCGTTCCTGACCCCTGAAATCCAGGCACGGGCCAAGGAAATCCTTGCCCGGATCCTTGCGGAAAAGGACGGAATTGACCCGGCACGGCTCGATGAGGAAGCGGAACTGCTGGCCAAGTACATGCAGCTGGCGGACCGGGACCTGGAAAGCGGCGGCTACCGGATCCATTCGACGATCAAGAAAGACCTGTATGACCGCTTCCAGGAAATCAAAAACAACTTCGAGTATTACGGGCCGACGCTGACCGAGACAAAAGTCGACAGCGAGACCGGCGAACCGGTCGAAGAACTGAACCCTGTAGAAGTCGGATCCGTGGCAGTGGAAAACGGGACCGGCCGCATCCTCGCTTTTGTGGGAGGACGTGACCATCAGATTGAGCAGACGAACCATGCGACCAGCGCTTTCCGGCAGGTCGGCTCATCCGTCAAGCCGCTTCTCGTCTATGCACCGGCGATCGAGTTCGGCCTGATCGGGGCCGGCAGCCCGGTCGTGGACGTCTGGGCGAACATCGGCGGCTGGAAGCCGAAAAACTTCGTCGCCTCCCGCCAATACGGAATTGTCCCTGCCCGTGAAGCGCTTGCCAAGTCGTATAACCTGGCTGCCGTCCGGACTCTGGGCAAGATTGCGGACAAAGACCCGACCCAGTTCCTCGACAAGATGAACTTCAATCACATCCAAGATTTCCAGCGGAACGTTCCTTCTGCCGCATTGGGCGTCTACTCGGCCTCTGTCGAACAGAACGTCGGCGGGTTCTCCACACTCGCCAACGGCGGGAAATTCGTGAAGCCTTATATCATTGAGCGGATCGAAGACAGCGAAGGGAACCTCGTCTACGAACACAAAGCCGAACCGGTCGATGTGTTCAGTCCGCAGACGGCTTATATCGTCACAGATATGCTGCGTGATACCGTGACATCCGGTACGGCGACCATCATGAGACGGGACCTGAATTTCCGTCCCGATATCGCGGCGAAGAGTGGTACGACCAACGACTTCAAGGATGTCTGGATGATGGGATACAACCCGAACGTCACGCTCGGTGTCTGGCTCGGCTATGACAACCAGCAGAAATACAGCCTCAGCAGGATGACCTCACGCGATCTGCAGCCGAGCACCCGGGTGAACAAGCTGTTCGCCCGGCTCATGAACGGCATGAACGAAGTGGCACCGGACATCGTAGGTGCCGGTGAGCGGTTCCAGCAGCCGGAGGGCGTCGTCACCCGCTCGTTCTGCGGCATCTCGGGGCTTGCACCATCAAAGGCCTGCCAGGCTGCCGGCCTGATCAGGGCCGACCTGTTCAACGCACACACATTCGTGCCGAACAAGGCGGATGACAGCTTCGGCTCATCCGGAGGCTCCTATGTCGTGGCAGGCGGTACCCGTTACCAGGCCCTGCCGTCGACACCTGGGGAATTCGTCCGCAGCGGTGCTGCTGGCATCAGCAAAGACTTTGTCGACCGCATGCTTGCCCCTTACGGCGGTGACCCTTCCGGACTCTTCCCGAATGGATCCAGGTTCGGGACCAATATCGTCTCGGCACGCAGCTACAGCGGCATCGCCGGCGCGCCGATTGCACCGGGCGCTGCCCGCTCCGGAAGCAGCATCACTTGGAGCAACTCCCCTTCCGCGGATGTCGTCGGCTACTATGTCTACAAAGACGGTGCCAGAATCGCTTCGGTGGCATACGGAGGCTCCTACAGTGTCAATGCATCGGCACCGGGCTCCTACAGCGTCCGCGCCGTGGATATTACCGGGCAGCTTTCAGGCCCGTCAAATGTCATTACGACCGATGCGCCTGCACCTCCTCCTGAACCGGAAAACAACCAGCCTCAGGAAGATAACAGCAACGAAGAATCCGGCGGCAGTACACCACCACCGGACGAAAGCGAAGAAGAGCCGGAAGAAGGCCAGTCCGGGAACCAGGACGGCAACGGCGGAAACGGTGACAATGGTGATGGCGGAAACGGAAACGGCGGCAATGGAAATAATGGCAACAACGGAAACGGAAATAACGGCAACGGCGTGAACAGCGGCAATGGCGGCTGATTCCCTGCCCACCACCCGGCATCCTCATGTGAGGATGCCGGGTTTTTATTTGATACCGCCGAATGTAAAAAACTGCAGACAAAGGAGCAAGTTGCTCACTTCGTCTGCAGCTATTGGCAGGGCATATGTCAACGTCTCAGCCGAACAGCTGTCTCCCCGCCTTTTCCAACGGCTCAGTCTTCCATTGTCGACAGGTCGCCTGTCGGCAGGTCGAGCTCCCATGCTTTCAGGACACGGCGCATGATCTTACCGCTCCGGGTCTTCGGAAGCTTGTCCTTGAACTCGATTTCACGCGGAGCCGCATGGGCAGCCAGGCCCTTCTTGACGAACTGGCGGATGTCTTCCTTGAGTTCGTCAGTCGGCTCGTAGCCGTCATAAAGGGCGACAAACGCTTTGATGATCTCGCCGCGTACCGGATCCGGCTTGCCGATGACGCCTGCTTCGACAATCGCCGGGTGCTCGATCAGCTTGCTTTCGACTTCAAACGGCCCGACCCGTTCGCCCGATGTCATGATGACATCGTCGACACGTCCCTGGAACCAGAAGTACCCGTCTTCATCCATATAGGCGGAATCTCCGGATACGTACCATTCGTTGTTCAGGAAGTACGAGTCGTACTTTTCCTGGTTGTTCCAGATTTTCCTCATCATTGCCGGCCAGCCCTTTTTCAAAGCGAGGTTCCCCATTGAATTAGGCGGAAGCACCTTGCCCTGATCATCGACGATGGCCGCTTCGATACCCGGTACCGGCTTGCCCATCGAGCCCGGCTTAATCGGCATCGAAGCGAAGTTGACGATCATCTGGGCGCCTGTTTCCGTCATCCACCAAGTGTCATGGATGCGCTTGTCGAATACTTCAAGCCCCCACTTCACGACTTCCGGGTTCAGCGGCTCGCCTACCGAAAGAACGTGGCGGAGGGACGACAGATCAAATTCCTTGATCAATTCATTTCCGGCACCCATCAGCATGCGGAACGCAGTTGGTGCGGAATACCAGACTGTGACGCCATAATCCTCGATTGCCTGGTACCATTCTTCCGTCTTGAATCGGCCGCCGACAATAAGCGACGTCGCGCCGGCGAGCATCGGTCCGAATACCCCGTATGCGGTTCCGGTGACCCAGCCGGGATCGGCCGTGCACCAGTAGACATCAGTTTCCTTAAGATCCAATACCCATTTTGCGGTCTGAAGCTGCTGGACCATGGCGTATTGGACATGCAGCACACCTTTCGGGCGGCCGGTCGATCCGGATGTATAGTGGAGGACCGTACCGTCCTCTTTGCCGAGCCATACCGGCTCGAAGTGGGCAGATGCCTCCTTCAGATGTTTCTTGAAGTCGACAATCTTGTCGGTTTCTTCAATATTTTCACCGACCAGGAAGACTTTCTCGAGTTTTGGAAGGCGGTCAACCGGTACCCGCTCCAGAAGGTCCGGCGTCGTGATGATCGCCTTTGCCTCGGAGTCGTCCAGACGGTCGAATACTGCCCCTTCCATGAAAGCCTCAAACAGCGGGCCGACAATCGTGCCCAGCTTCAGGCCGCCCAAGAGTGCGAAGTACAGCTCCGGAGAGCGCGGCATGAAGATGAACATGCGGTCGCCTTTGTCCAAAGTTGAATGCGCTTTCAGCACGTTTGCAGCTTTGTTCGTCATGCGCTTCATCTGGCCGTACGTATACGCTTCTTTCCGGTTCTGGTCTTTGTAATAGAGTGCGACTTTATTTTTCCGGAAGGATTCTGCATGGCGGTCAACGGCTTCATAGGCGATATTCACCTTGCCCGACTCATACCAGCTGAATTCCTTTTCGGCATCTTCCCAACGGAACTCTTTGGCGGTCTTTTCATAGTCCGCCAGGTTAAAGTCCCCCTCTTTAACCGGAATGATGCTCTTTTCCATTGTTGCCATGAAATCACCCTTTCGTTATACGAATACTCTACCATTCTACACGAAAAAGAGTTATATGTGGCAATTTTTTAACTTTTGGGCCTTTGGAAAGAGATTGCAGGAAACCGTTTAAGCCATAGTCTTTTCCCGGATTCTGCACCTATCCGGAAGACCCGATGGATATTCAGGCGGAAGCGGTTTCTGTCATCTGTCACCGAATCCTCGCTCGGATCACATCGCATGCATGCCGCCGTCCACTGTGAGGATATCTCCGGTAACAAAGTCGGAGGCGGGTGAGGCGAGGAAAAGGGCGGCTCCCTTCAGGTCCGAGTCGCTCCCCAACCGTCCGAGCGGAGTGTTTTGCATGATGGCATCCCTGCCTCGTTCAATTAGTACTTTCGACATCTTGGTCGGGAAAAAGCCCGGTGCGATGGCGTTGACGTTGATGCCGTAACGACCCCATTTGACTGCAAGGTCCTTTGTGAACGTCATCACGGCCCCCTTGCTTGTGTTATAGCCGATTGTCTGCATGAACGGAGGCGTCCCGCCAAATCCGGCAATGGAAGCGATATTGATGATTTTGCCGCCTTTTTGGGAAATCATCGCTTTCCCGGCTTCCTGGCTCATCAGAAACGTTCCGGTGACATTTACATTCATGACCTTTTCCCAGGCTTCAATCGGCATCTCTTCAACTGCCGCCCCCCAGGTCGCCCCGCTGTTGTTGACGAGAATATCAATCCCGCCGAAATGTTCCAGTGTCCCATCCACGACTGCTCTTACTTCTTCGGGATTCGTGACATCACAGCGGAAAGCAAGTGAATCCGTGCCCCTCTCCTTCAGCCTCTGGCTCATTTCTTCACATGTATCCAGATTCCGTGAGCAGACCACCACATTCGCCCCTGCCTCCGCATAGGCTTCCGCAATCTGTGCACCAAGACCTCTGCCTCCGCCCGTTACAATTGCGGTTTTCCCGTCTAGCCTGAAAAGATCCAATACGCTCATCATGGACACCCCTCTATCCCTTCTATTATTCCGGTACGCCCCTTCCGATGTCGGCATATATGGACGCCCCTCCGATCAGCGTCCCGGCTCCATACATGCTGTACATAAATTGACCGGTCGGTATGTTAAGAATATTTAAATACCAATAATGCGTCAACTTGTTGATTCTGCAGACGGATTAAGGGAATAGGTTATTTGTCAGATTCTTGGCCGCATGCTCAAACCGTGGTCACAAAAATGAGAAAATTCTCCTCCATCATGTGAGCGCATTCATGTATAATCTGTAATAGCCACTATAATGAGGCGGTGACGTTTTGAAACACCTGAAAACCTACTATTCGACGGAACTGGCCCATCCGTCGGGTGATTTGATCATTGAGGGGCCGGTTTCCCCCGAAACGCTGGAATCTCTTGAATTCCACGGAGACCTGGTGGCGTTCCGCCAGCCGGAACAGCAGCACCGGGCCATTGTCGGCATCGCGAAACTGCCCGAGGGGCGGATCATCATAGCACGCCACGAAAACACGATCGTCGGATATGTGACATTCCTTTATCCCGATCCGCTGGAACGCTGGTCGGAAGGTAAAATGGAAAACCTGATTGAACTTGGGGCCATCGAAGTCATCCCTGCATTCCGCGGCGGAGGCGTCGGCAAGCAGCTGCTGAAACTGTCGATGATGGATGACCAGATGGAAGACTACATTGTCATCACGACCGAATACTACTGGCATTGGGATCTGAAGGGAACCGACCTGAATGTGTGGGAGTACCGGAAAGTGATGGAGAAGATGATGAATGCGGGAGGTCTCACCTATTACGCGACGGATGACCCTGAAATCAGCTCCCATCCGGCAAACTGCCTGATGGCAAGGATCGGCAGCCGTGTGGATCAGGAATCCGTCCAGAAATTCGACCAGCTCCGGTTCATGAACCGGTTCATGTACTGACTCACTGAAGGGGGTTGTTGGGGATGATTCTGGAAGAAATGATGAATACGGATGTCGTCACGCTCGGTCCCGGCCACACGATCCGAGAAGCGCGTGAACTGATGGAAGACAGGAAGATCCGGCATCTGCCGATTGTTGATGACGAAGGGGGAATCGTCGGTGTCGTCTCGGACCGCGACCTGAAGGAAGCCATCCCCTCATCACTGATCGGGAAGCAAGATCTTTCTGTGTATGAGACCCCGCTTTCCGATATCATGACGAAAGACCCGATGGTCGCGCACCCGCTTGATTTCGTCGAAGATGCTGCGGTGATCTTCTATGAAAACGGCATCGGCTGCCTGCCCGTTGTCTCATCAGGGAAAGTGGTCGGCATCATTACGGAGACCGACCTTCTTTACCGCTATATCGAGCTCACAGGCGCCAGCAAACCAGGCTCGCAGATTGAAGTGCGTGTCCCTGATGTTGCCGGGGTCCTGTTCGGCGTTTTTAAAGTCTTCTACGAGCAAAATGCGAATGTACTGAGCGTACTCGTCTACCCGGATAAAGAAAGGCTGGACCATAAAATTCTTGTCATCCGTGTCAAGACGATGAATCCGCTCGCGATCATTGAACAACTGCGCAAGGAAGGATATGACGTGCTATGGCCGAATCTACCCGGAATGCAGCAATGAAACGGGCGGCGTTCGTCTACTCCGAGGGGCAGCTTGATTACAAATTCTCGGAAACGCACCCGTTCAACCAGAAACGGCTCGTGCTGACAGCCAATCTCCTGCGCTCCATCGATGCCCTCCCCGACTCGGCAATTGTGGAGCCGAGGGTGGCGACCGATGAGGAACTGGCACTGATCCATGATGAACGATACATCGAAATCGTGAAAAAAGCCGGAAATGGCGAAGTCGACCAGATCGTTGCCGAGAATTACGGTATCGGCACCGAAGACACACCGATTTTTCCGCATATGCACGAAGCAAGTGCGCAACTGGTCGGCGGCACACTGACCGCTGTGGACGAAGTGATGGAAGGGCGCGCCAGGCGCGCGGTCAATCTTGGTGGCGGCCTTCACCACGGGTTCCGCGGAAAAGCATCCGGATTTTGCGTCTACAATGACAGTTCGGTCGCCATCCGTTATATGCAGGAAAAGTACGGAGCACGTGTCCTCTACATCGATACCGATGCCCACCACGGGGACGGCGTTCAGTGGAGCTTCTATGACGACCCGGATGTCTGTACCGTATCCATCCATGAAACGGGCCGTTACCTGTTTCCGGGAACCGGCTCGATCACCGAACGCGGAAGCGGCCAGGGATACGGCACCTCGTTTAATTTTCCGGTAGACGCCTTTACTGAAGATGACTCGTTCCTTGAGGTGTACCGGACTTCTGTCAGGGAGATCGCAGAGTTCTTCAAGCCCGATGTGATTCTCACACAAAACGGTGCGGACGCCCATTATTTTGACCCGCTCACCCACCTGCACTCGACCATGAGGACCTACCGGGAAATCCCGAAAGTGGCCATGGAACTTGCAGAACAGTACTGCGGCGGCAGATGGATCGCCGTCGGCGGAGGCGGCTATGATATCTGGCGCGTGGTGCCGAGGGCGTGGTCACTGATCTGGCTAACGATGAACGAAGCGGAAATCCCGGAAGGCCCGCTGCCGGAAAAATGGCTGGCACGCTATGGTCCCGAGTCACCCGTTCCCCTGATGCCGCACTGGGAAGATCCTGACCCTCTCTACAAACCGATTCCGCGCAAACCGGAAATCGAGGAAAAAAACCGGCTGATGATGGAAAAAGCCCTGCACATCATCCGAAGCGAAAAAAAGGAATAAAAAGGAGTTGCCGATCAGACGGCAACTCCTTTTTTTGTTCAGTCATTGAATTTTGCGGATTCACGCACTTCCATACGGTGCGGCAGGATAAAGGTCGGGTCGCCGACTTCCTCATTATTCATGTACTTTGTCAGGAGGCGCATCGAAACGGCTCCAATGTCGTACAGCGGCAGAACGACCGAAGTGAGCCGCGGCCGGACCATCCTTGAAAGCTTCGTGTTCTCAAACGCCACGACTTCCACATCATCGGGCACTTTCTGTCCCGCATCCATCACTCCATGGATCACCCCGATTGCCAGCTCATCACTGCCCGCAAACACAGCAGTCGGGCGCCGGTCGGTTGCATGCCATGCCTCGAGTGCGGCATCATACGAATCTTCCACCTCAAACACAAGACCTTCATCGTAACCGACACCCGCGTCCTGGAGGGCATCCTTGTATCCTTCCAACAGATGGTCACGGTTGATGGTCGTATCAAGGGGTCCGGTGACAAGCGCCACTTCCTGATGTCCGTTCCCGATCAGTTGCGCGACCGCCTCGCGTGCGGCCGAACGGTAATCTATATTGACGGAAGGGATTTTCCCGGTCTCGTCGACCGTACCCGCCAAAACCACCGGCACCGTTGACCGGCTGATTTCTTCCCTGAGTCCGGGAGAGATCTGATCGCTCATGAGGACAATGCCGTCCACCTGCTTGCCGAGCATTGTCTCGATCAGGCGGATCTCCTTGTCCTCATTCTCGTCGGAGTTCGACAGGATGATATTGTATTCATACATCGTGGCGATGTCACTGATCCCACGGGCCAGTTCCGCGTAAAACCCTTTCGAGATATCCGGAATGATCACGCCGACTGTCGTCGTCTTTTTGCTGGCAAGGCCCCGCGCGACCGCATTCGGGCGGTAACCGAGTTTTTCGATGGCTTCCTTCACCCGCTTCCTGGTTGCCGGCTTAACGTTCGGGTTGCCGTTCACCACCCGGGAAACGGTCGCCATCGATACATTGGCTTCCCGCGCCACATCATAAATCGTCACTGTCATGAAAAAATCCCTCCGATGAAAACGCTTCTTATTTCTTTCATTTTACGACAGATTCTCTCGAACTTAAACGAAAAAGCCGGAACTTTTCGTTCCGGCTCCCCCTTTATGCCATTACAGCATGGGTTTTCATGAATTTTTGAAGTTCGCCGTAGAAGTCGTCGAACTGCTCGAGGTTCATCTGCTGGGCGGAATCCGATAGCGCAACTGCCGGATCCGGGTGCACTTCCGCCATGACACCGTCTGCACCGACTGCGATCGCAGCCTTCGCTGTCGGAAGCAGCAGGTCGCGGCGGCCTGTGGAGTGGGTCACGTCGACAAATACCGGAAGGTGCGTTTCCTGTTTCAGGATCGGAACAGCCGAGATGTCGAGCGTGTTGCGCGTGGCTTTCTCGTAGGTGCGGATGCCCCGCTCACAGAGCATGATCTGATCGTTGCCCTGGGAAATGATGTACTCCGCGGCATTGATGAATTCATCGATGGTTGCGGCGAGCCCACGCTTGAGCAGGACCGGCTTGTTTACCTGGCCGGCAGCCTTCAGAAGTTCGAAGTTCTGCATGTTGCGGGCACCAATCTGGATGACATCCACGTAATCAAGTGCCTCTTCCAGGTGACCCGGTGTGACGATTTCAGAAACGACAGCGAGTCCGTTCTCATCGGCTGCACGCTTCAGGATCTTCAGGCCCTCGAGGCCGAGTCCCTGGAAGTCGTACGGCGAAGTGCGGGGCTTATAGGCACCGCCGCGAATCAGCTTTTGCCCCTTCGCAGCAAGAGCCGCTGCTACAGTCGACACCTGCTCATATGATTCGACGGCACACGGTCCGAAGATGAATGTCGGGACGTCCTTGCCGATGCGCGCACCGTTCACCTCAACGATTGTGTCCTCCTGTTTCTTCTTGCGGGAAACGAGCAGCGCTTTGCGGTGGTCGTCTTCCTGAAGCTCCAGGGCCGTCTTGAAGATTTCCTTGAAAATATGGTCAACAGTCGACTGTGGCACAGGACCGTTGTTGTTGTCTTTCAGAAGGTTCAACATATGGCGCTCACGGAGAGGGTCATAACGGTTGACACCTTGCTTTTCCTTAACTTTACCGATTTCCTGGACAACTTCCGCACGCTCATTGATCAGGCGCAGGATTTCCAGGTTCAATTCGTCTACGTTGCCCCGAAGGCTTTCCAGATCATTCAGGCCCATTCCCGTATCCCCTCTCTTATTGGATTAACTGTGGCGGCATTGCACCGCCTTTTACAGATAATGAACCCATTATAGTAGAGGATGCACGGTTTTGTCACGTCTTATTTGCTGAATAATATTTCTTTTTAGATGTAAGCGATTACATTGGGTAACATAGGAAAAGCCCGCCTGGGCGGACTTTTCGTTTAAGTGTTTTTGTTGTCTTTTTTGTTGTTTTCAATTTTGGAGATATGATTCATCGCCATGACCTTGTTGTCCCCGGTATTTTCTGAGTTGTCATAGCTGTACGGGGTATTGCCGCTGTGCTGGTCTTTTGTGCTTGCATCATTCGGGGTGTTGTTGGATGTTGTATCCGGCTTTTTGTTGCTGCCTACCTTTTTGGTGCCTTTGTTCGATTTGCTGTTTTGTCCGGATTGCTTCGCCATGTCCTTGGCTTCTTTTTCCTTTTCTTCAACAGCCGTCTTCAGCGCTTCGGCAGTGGAGTTGACTTTGTCCTGTCCGCTATCGATGGCCGATTCCACTTTTTCTGCGACAGTGTCGATCAGTTCGATCGGCTCTTCCCCTTCGGAGGAAGCGGTGCCGTCATCCATCGGCGCGTTCTGTCCTTTTTTCGTTTTGACCTTGTCGACAACCTTGCTTGTCTGGTCCTGGACCTTCTTCGTGATGCCGCCTGTTTTCTCTTTCACCGTGCCGGTGATATTGGATGTCTTGTCCTTGGCCACGTTGGTCAGTTCAATGCCTTTTTCTTTGATGGTGCCGGCCTGGCTGCTCACATCACTTCGCAGTTCCTTACCGGTCTTCGGTGCAAGGAGAAGCGCCGCGCCCGCTCCGATCAGTGCACCGATCAGCGCACCCGCAATGAATCCGCCGCTGCTGTCTTCTTTTTCATAGCCTTCATGATAGAAGGAATCACTGTAGTTATTGCGGTAGCTGTAATCGTACTGGTTAGGGTTATACATGTCGTAAGTGGCCGGCTTGCTTCCCGGATAATCGGTGGCATAGTCAGCGTTGACGCCGGATGCGGCCGCCTGCTCCTGCGCTTCGTAATAATCACGGTTCGTGCCCGGTTCGTTATAGTTCGGTTTCAGGTGCTTGTCTTTGCTCATGTTGGTTCCTCCCTTAGTGTAATAAAGCTGATTTCCGGTTTCCCGTCAGGAATCGATTCTTTCAGGTTCCGGCAGGCGTCTCTGGGCCGGCACCGAATACCGGTTCCATCCGTCCTTGTCCTTGCCCGTGCCAGTACGCTCTTTCCATTTGTCACGGATTTCCATGACCACATTGCTCCACTGGACGACCTGCGCAATCTTGTCTTCATTGCGCTCCACTTCTGCTGCGACGGATGATGTGATCCGGCGGACCGAAGTATTAAGGTTGCCGACAGATTCGCCTACGCCCTGCACGGCATGAACGACTGTATTGAGCTTTTGGCTCTTTTCCTGGATGTCTTCAGCCAACAGATTCGTCTTGTGAAGAAGCTCAGTCGATTCCTTCGTGAGCCCCTGGATCTGGCCTTCGAGACCGTCTACCGTTGATGCGACGTTGTTCAGCGTCTTTTTCACGGAGTTGAGGGTCACGGCCAGGGCGATGCATAAAATCAGAAAAGCAACGGCCGCTACAATCGCCGCGATGTACAACAAATTTTCCATGCCACTTCCTCCTATTCATGATGCCTGTTCCATACTAACGTTGTACCCCTGTCCTATTGGGAATAAACGCTCCTTCCACCTATTCAACATGCACCATTCCGACTCCTTCCTAAACGCGGAATTTGCAGCCGGGATATGAATAGGCGGAACTGTCCGCAAACATTTCCATCAGGATACACCCTGCAAACAGGCGGAACTGCTGATGCCGTGCCGCTGAACCTGATTCCTGTCCAATAAAAAAGCCATCACTCCGGATATCCGGGGTGATGGCTCTTGCTGAAGCAATGTCCTGTTCAGGCTGTTCTTCCGCCCTTCACCAGATCAGTGAAGGCTTTTTCATATTTCTGCACGTCACCGGCCCCCATAAACAGGAGGACCGCGTTTTCGTGTGCGAGAAGCTGCTCGACTTCGCCGTCATGGATTGCACGGCTTCCGCCAATTTTCTCTGCCAGGTCTTCCGCCTTCAGGTCACCGTTCTGTTCACGGGCCGATCCGAAGATTTCTGCAATGTATACCGCATCCGCTGTACTGAGGCTTTCCGCAAACTCATCCATGAACTTCGCCGTCCTCGAGAAGGTATGCGGCTGGAAGATCGCGACGAGTTCCCTGCCCGGATATTTCTGCCGAGCCGATTGGAGGGTTGCACGGATCTCCGTCGGATGGTGTGCGTAATCGTCTATGACCACCCGGTTTCCGATGACTGTTTCCGTAAACCGCCGCTTCACACCGCCGAACGAGTCGAGCCGCTCTTGGATGATGTCCGCAGGAATGTTCTCATACTTGCAGAGCGAAATGACGGAGAGCGCGTTCAGCACGGCGTGGTCCCCCGGCTGTGGGACATGGAATGTCTGATAGGCTTCGTTCCTGACCCTCACATCAAACGTTGTCCCCGTTTCACTACGCTGCAGGTTATGGGCTACAAAATCGTTTTCCGGCGAGAAACCATAGTAGACGACCGGAACATTTGCCTGGATTCGCTGGAGCTGTTCATCATCCCCGCAGGCGATGATGCATTTTTTCACTTTATAGGCCATTTCCTGGAATGCATCAAACACATCGTCCACATCGGCGAAATAATCCGGGTGGTCGAAATCGATGTTTGTCATGATTGCATAGTCCGGGTCATAGGCAAGGAAATGACGCTTATATTCGCAGGCTTCGAGCGCAAAGAATTTCGCATCGGGATCTCCCTTGCCCGTTCCGTCTCCGATCAGGTAGGACGTCGGGCCATAGCCGGCCAAAACATGGGCGAGAAGCCCTGTCGTCGATGTCTTTCCGTGGGATCCGGTCACCGCGACTGAAACAAAGGAATCGATGTAAGACCCGAGGAACTCATGGTAGCGGATGACCTCCAGCCCCATCTCGCGTGCCCTGACCAGTTCGGGATGGTCGTCGGGAAACGCGTTGCCCGCAATGATGGTCAGTCCTTCGCGGATATTGTCCACATCGAAAGGAAAGATCGGGATATTCCGTTCCTTCAGGGGTTCTTCGGTGAAAAAGTATTTGTCGACATCAGAGCCTTGAACTTCATAGCCGGTGTCATGCAGGATCTGGGCGAGCGAACTCATGCCCGAACCTTTGATTCCGGTGAAATGATAAACTGTCATGCTAAACCTCCCGGGATTGAAATCCCTGTGTACGGCGCAATAAGGCCATATTCCGATTATACCATCAAACGCGTGCCCGTCAGATGCACCACTTGCGTTATTTTTTCCATCCGCTCATATCGTATGCGCGGGTCCGCCCGGCTGTTCGGTAGCCGCGGCCGCCTCCTGTGTCAGATAGACGTCCCGGGGCTTGCTGCCCTTCTGCGGGGAGACGAATCCCCTGTCTTCCAGCATATCGATCAGGCGGGCAGCCCGGTTGTAGCCGATGCTGAACTTCCGCTGCAGCATCGAAGTCGATGCGCTTCCTGCTTCGGCGATAAACCGGCAGGCATCTTCGAACAGCGGATCCTCGGATTCGTGCGACTCTGCCTGCTTGATCAGTTCTTCCTGGCGGAACAGATAATCCGGCTCCCCGGAGCGCCTCACGTATTCCGTGACCCGCTCAATCTCCTCGTCGGTGACGAATGTCCCCTGAAGACGTGCCGGTGCGGACATGCCGTTTCCGAGATAGAGCATGTCCCCTCTTCCGAGCAGCCGCTCAGCTCCCGGCACGTCAATGATCGTGCGGGAATCCACCTGCGAGGATACCGAGAAAGCGATCCTTGTCGGCACATTCGCCTTAATCAGGCCGGTGATGACGTCCACGGAAGGCCGCTGCGTGGCAATTACCAGATGGATTCCGCATGCCCGCGCTTTCTGTGCTATCCGGCAGATGGATTCCTCCACTTCGGCCGGTGCGACCATCATCAGGTCCGCCAGCTCGTCGATGACGATCAGAAGGTACGGCAGCTTCTTGCTGAATTCCCTGTGCTCCTCCGCCTTCTGATTATATCTGGCGATGTCCCGCACGCCTCCATGGGCAAACAGCTCATAGCGCCGTTCCATCTCTTCCACTGCCCATTTCAATGCGGCATTTGCAGCCTTGACATCTGTAATGACCGGGCTGACAAGATGCGGAATCCGGTTATACGGGGCCAGTTCCACCATTTTCGGATCGATGAGCAATAGTCTCAGCTCGTCCGGCGTGGCCTTATAGAGCAGGCTGGTAAGAATCGAATTGATGCAGACCGACTTACCCGATCCGGTGGCCCCTGCAATGAGACCATGAGGCATTTTTCTGAGATCGATTGTCGAAGGCCTGCCGGCAAGGTCCAGTCCGAGAACCGCTTCAAGCGGAGAATCCGACTCCTCGAATGCCGGTGAGCCGATCACTTCCGAAATCCTGACCGCACGCGCTACCCGGTTGGGGATTTCGATGCCGATCGAGCTTTTTCCGGGGATCGGTGCCTGGATCCGGATATCCTTGGCGGCAAGCGCCAGCTTCAGGTCATCCTGCAGATTCCGGATCTTGCTCACTTTTGTGCCTTGGCCGACCTTCAATTCGAATTGTGTGACGGCAGGTCCCTGGACCATGCCGATGACCTTGCTCTTGACCGCAAAGTAGGACAGCGCTTCTTCCAGTTTGGCCGCCTGGGATTCCATCCATTCCGAATCCTGCGATTTGGCCTCCGGCTCGAGAAGGAATTCCCTGTCAGGGAAAACATAGTGCGGCAGCTGTTCTTCCTCAACGGATTCCGGTTCGGAAATCTCCTCCCGGTGTTCCGGGACAGCCGTTTTTTCATTTTTGGGGGCAGCAGCAGGATCGGTGGAGGCCGAAACCTGTCTTTCGGCCTTTTCCGGTTCATTTCCACGGACCGTTTCATCCTGCCTGCTCTCTTTTGCATCTTCGGCAGGCTTTTGTCCGCCTGCTCTCACGCCCGACGGTTTCAGCCCTTTCAGCCGCTCCAGCTGTTCCATTCGCTGGCGGTCGGATTTCAGCATGACGACATTGAACGGAGTGCCGGTCCTGCGTTTCGGCTGGCGATCTGCCGATTCGGAAACATCCGTCCCCGACTCCAGTTCCTGCTTCTCCGGATGTTCCTGCTCATCGTTCAGCTTTTCCTGAAGTAATGCCGGAGCCGCTTTTTCCTGTTCTTTTTCAATCTCTTCCTGCAAAGTTTCAGCCGGCCGGACTGCTGTCACGGAATCATCGATTTCCGGTTCTTGCACACGGGCTTCCGGTTCGGCGGACGCTGTCAGATCTGATACGCGTGTAATGACAAGCTCTTCGGCAGGCTGTTGCTCCGCTGCAGTTTTTTCCATGGAGACCTGATCAGATTCAGCTGGCGGGATATTCTCTTTCAGGCTTGTTTGTTTTTCTTTTTCCTTCCCGGAATTCGGCAGCGGCAACGCTGTATCGGGACGGTGCTGCTCGATCACTTCATCCGCACTGCGCCCTCCGTCATCCGTTTCTCGCTCACGGATCCGGTCTGCCAATGCCGTTTCGGGAGGCTCGACCTTAGTCGGCTCAGCGGGCGGCGCAGGCGGTTTCTTGTAGCCATAGACAGGGGACGGAACGTCGGAAATCATAAACCCGCGCGCCCGCTTAGGCGGCATGGGACGCTCATCCAAGGCGGGTTTAACAGCCCGGGATAGCGTCCGGGAAGTTTCCCTCGGCTGCGCCGGCTCACGACGTACAGAAGGCGCGGGAGAATAACGGTCCTCCCCCATCCTCCAACTCTCCTGTCCGCCTTCCCGCAAATGCTTCGGCAGCGGCAAGCGTCCGCCGGATGGAGCAAACAGCTCTCTGGACGTACGGTTTTCTCTCGGTGAAGATGGTGCCGGAAGCGGATGGGCTTCAAACTCATCGAAGGCCATACGGTCCTCTCTTGGTGCCGGGAGAGGATCCGCTTCAATGGTCTCTTCTTCATCGGGAATAAGCGGGAAGCGAAACTTCGGACGTCCGACTTCCGCTTTTTCCGCAGGTTCATTTCGTTCTATGTAATCGGTTTTTCCGAGGTCTTCCGTCTGCTCTTCTTCGGTGACTTTGTTCAGAAGCCGTTTAAACCAGTTCAATAGATATCACTCTTTCCACGGTCAATCACTTTATTCTATCAGCATGGAGGATTTCAATCAAACAGTCCCCTGTTCCGCAAATCTCAATGGAATGGTGAGAAATAAACAACAGCGGTTCCCGCTGGCCCCTGTCATGGCAGGCTCACGGTACCGCTGCTGATTAGTTTAAACGCTTATCCGGCCAATGAAAATAGTGCTTCAGAACCGGAATGGCTCACCTGGTGTCTGCTCGCCCTCAAGAACGAGGATCCCCTTTTCCTGTGGTGCATCCGGAAGCGCAAGTTCTCTTGCGGAACAGATCATGCCGGATGACGGCACTCCGCGGAGCTCGGCGTCTTTGATGACCATCCCCGACGGCATGACCGCGCCGGGCTTGGCCACAACCACATGCTGCCCCTCGTCCACATTCGGTGCACCGCAGACGATCTGGAGCGTCTCCTGGCCGACATCGACTTTGCAGATGCTGAGCTTGTCAGCGTTCGGATGCTTTTCTTTTGCACTCACATATCCGACGACGAATTTCGGAGAAAGATCGACGTCAAAGGAGAATTCCGCTCCGTTTTTTGCAAAGGCTTCCTTCAGCTGGACCAGGAATGCCTCATCAACCTCAATCTTGCCCTGCCCTTCCGGCTGTACGTATTCCGAGGCCCGGAAAAGATTGAATCCTGCCGCTTGACCGGAAGCCGCGTCACGGATGATCGTGATATCGCCGATAGTTTCTGCCTGGATCTCTTCAGGCGTGTCCGGAACAAGCTGTACCAAGAGTACATCGCCGACGCCCTGTTTGTTGTAAAATGCGTTCATTCCTTTTCTTCCTTCCCTTCCGGCCGGTTTTTCGCGAGGATGAAAATCGGCTCGAGTTCTCCGTTTTCATAGATGAAGGACAGCGACGTCACCGGCACCCGGCCGACGGTGAAATAATGCATCGTCAGCTGTGCCAGGACATCATAACCCGTATCATTCCGGATATCGCCTATGACGAGCACATCCTGATGGGGGACGGAGACTGTCATGACCCCTTCGATTTTCTGCTCCATCTCTTTCAGAAATGGTTCATTCAGGATCCGGCTTGCATCATAGCCGTCATTGTTATTGACGAAATAATAGATGTTTCCGGCGACTTCGTCAGTCTTGACATCGGTCGGCAGCTGTTTGACCCGGAAACGTGCGGATTCCTTTAGCGCCTGGTCCGTCAGCCCCAGGCTATCCAGCATCGATTCATCAATCAGCCGGTACGTTTGTCCCAGATCAAGTGCATAGAAAATCCGGGTTTCAGCTGTATGATCCGTCGTGATGAACCGGTTGCCTTCTTTTGACTCCACCGGGAAGGACGTCGAACGGATGACCGGATAGATCCGGCCTTCCCCGCTGAATCCTTCCTCCGCTTCGCGCTCCATCGCGGTGAACGTCTCGTTGATCGTATAGACCGCTTCATCCAAGGCGGTGTCCGGATTGTTCTGGATTTTGGCGAGAAGCGGCGGAAGGCTCAGTTCAAGTCCTTTCCCCAATGTCTGGTGCTTCATTTTCAGCCGGTTGTTCTGGCGGTCGAAGTCCCAGGAAAACCGGTCCTCTCCCAGCCGTTGCTTCAGCTCCCGCACCAATTCTGATGCTTTCATGGACGCTCCTCCCTTCCGGACAGGGCGTCCCCCTGTCCCGTCTTAGTCTTTCGCGACCGCCCCGTCTTCATAATCCACGGAGCGGACAATTTCCATCATCGTCTTCAGGTTTTTCCTGATTTCGCCCTTGTCAGAAAGAGTCGTGATTTTCCGCCCGCCGCTTCCTGCGACCAGCTCCACTCGCTCGCCCGAAGCCACGGTGGCTCCGGCAAAGCCGAATGTATCATGGCGTTCGAACGTACCGGTTTCCAGAATCTCCTTTGCAGGATCTGCATAGAGAAGGTCGTAGAACAGACGGCTGTCTTTTCCTTCATTCGGATTGATAAACAGAACGTAGGTTTCGCCGCCTTTTTCCAGCACGATATTCTGCTCATCCGAACCTTCCAGCACCTCGAAGCCGAACGGTTTATAGAAACTGGCATTCCCGACTTCGGTGTTCGGGTTTTTTGTTTTTTCCGCAAACACCTCACCGGCCTCCTCTATCGCTTCTGAAGTCCGTTCTTCGATTGTGGCCGAACAGCCGGCGAGCATCGCCGCCAGCGTGAATCCGGCTATGAGGCGAAGCCCCTTGCCCATTCTCGTTCCCCCGCTTCCGTATGTTCATCTCCATCATTTTAAAGTTGTTCCCGGTTGCTTGCAACTCACTGCTCCTGCCGGCCTCCGTGTTTGCCCCCGGCAAACCTCCACTGCCCAGCAAGCAGCAGGACGACGTGGCTGAACATATCCGGGCGTCCGACCGTGCCGTCAGTAAATACACCGACTGCGCCCCCGGCCTGCCGGATATCCGCTCTCGAGGTGAACGCTTCCATGACAGGGCCGAGTTCCCGGCCGCTCCGGACCGGGTGCGCCACTTCCTCCGGCAACGGAATCTGTGCACCTCCCGCCATGAACACTGTTCCGTCCGGAAGGGCAAGCGCCCCCCAGTTGCAGATGTAAAGCCTCCCGTCCAGTTCCTTCACGCCGCCTTCGAGACCGATGGCCAGATCATGGTTGCCGTTCTTTATGGCCGTGAGTGCGCGGATCCTGGCTCCCGTCATCGTTTCTTCATCTCCGAAAGGCTGCGGCGAAACTCCAGATTCCGTAACGGTGCCTGTGACTTCCGCTTGGATGCCGAGCGACCTGAATGCGTCCCTTACCGCACCGATTTTTGCCCGGTTGGTCGAACCGACAATGATTTCCATGGCTGCTCCTCCTCCGATATTCATTTGAATGACATAAACATAAAAAAGAGGCCGCTTCGGCCCCTTTTCAGGATTTAGGCATTGCTGCGGATCGTCTCGACAGTCGTACGGTCGAGCGAACGGACCAGCTTGACCAGCAGTTCACGCGCCGCCGCATAGTCGTCCGTGTGGATGATCGACCCCGACGTATGGATATAGCGCGAGCAGATGCCGATGACCGCACTCGGGACGCCCTCGTTGGAGAGGTGGACGCGGCCTGCGTCGGTCCCCCCCTGAGAGATAAAGTACTGGTAAGGAATGTGATTGGTTTCTGCAGTATCCAGTACGAATTCACGCAGCCCCCTGTGGGTCACCATCGAACGGTCAAAGATGCGCAGAAGGGTCCCTTTTCCGAGCTGTCCGAATTCATTTTTGTCTCCGGATGCATCATTTGCCGGGCTGGCATCCAGTGCAAAAAAGAGATCCGGATTAATCATGTTGGCAGCCGCCTGTGCACCGCGGAGGCCGACTTCCTCCATGACATTCGCACCGGAGTATAGGGTGTTCGGCAGTTCCTCCCCCTTCACTTCCTTAAGAAGTTCGATGGCCAGTCCGCAGCCGTACCGGTTATCCCATGCTTTTGCAAGAATCTTTTTCTCATTGGCCATCGGCGTGAACGGGCAGACCGGGACAATCTGCTGGCCCGGACGGATGCCGATCTTCTTGGCATCCTGTTTGTCGTCGGCACCGATGTCGATCAGCATATTCTTAATGTCCATCGGCTTATTGCGCACTTTATCGCTCAATAGGTGCGGCGGAATTGAGCCGACCACACCGATCACCGGGCCATGATCCGTAATGATCTGAACCCGCTGGGCAAGCAGCACCTGGCTCCACCAGCCGCCGAGGGGCTGGAAGCGGATCATGCCATTGTCCGTAATCGAGGACACCATGAATCCGACTTCATCCATATGACCGGCAACCATGATTTTCGGGGACCCTTCACCGCCGTGTCGGACACCGAATACCCCTCCGAGCCTGTCCTGGATCACTTCGTCTGAGTATTTCTCGAGCTCCTGCCGCATATACTTCCTGACGGCGTGCTCGTTGCCCGGTGCGCCAGGCAGTTCGGTCAGTGTCTTGAACATCGTCAGTGTTTCATTTTGCATGTTTGTGGCCCTCCCCTTCAGTCTGCTGTCTTCCTAATTGTAGACGAAGGGGGCCGGGGTTTCCATAGAAAATCTTTCGGAATCCGAAGAGGCTCTGGGATGAAAACTTGCTCAACCGCCGCCCCGGTTGTTATACTTGGTGAAAATGCGGTCTACAGGAGGGAAATGGGATGAACGTTCGTGATTTTGCCATTGGGGCAGTTGCCGGTGCCGTGGCAGGCGCAGCCGTCGTGGAAGCAGTGAACCGCGCGGATCGCAATGTCTCGCCGGATAAAGTGCTTGAAGATGTGAAAAATGCATTCAAAAAAGAAGGTCCGATTGACGGGGCCTGGATCGTCATGAAAACAGAACCGTTCCGCCAAAAAGCCGTGGAGTTGGATGTGTACCGCGGCGGCCTTTCCCGTGAAATCGATGGATCCTATGAACAATATGAATTCGCTGCGGATGCCAGGACCGGCACCGTTGTTGAAATCAACAAAATCTGAAACAACAAAAGCGCAAGCGCCGTTCAGCAACATACAAATTGGGTGTGAAGGTTGCAGGGCGCTGAAGCTGGCCTTGACTGATTTTAGAGTAAATCATTCCATAAGTTATAAAAAAGCTGCAGACCGGATGCCGGCCTGCAGCTTTTTTGTGTCCGTTTATTTTTTCTGCTCGGCCGCACCCACCGGTGTTTCGAAAGGCGTGCGCTCCAGGCTGTCCGTGATTTCCTTGCCGCTTTCGTCCCACCGGATCATGCGGTAGACGGCATCATGATAGAAGATGAACCGGTATCCGTTCTCAAGCGCTTCTTTCATGAGGCGCTCTTTTGAAAAAATGGAATCCATCGGATAATCGTCAAATGCCATGACCCAGAGCGGGTTCTGGTGTGCGTGGGTCGGCATCAGATCCGCCATATGGATCAGGGTCTCCCCATTTTTCGTGATTTTGATGATCGCATGTCCGGCGCTATGGCCGCCGGTATGGATCATTTCGATTCCCGGGACGACCTCCACCCGTTCCTCAAATGTCTTCACCTGGTCCCGGACCGGCTCCCAGTTTTCCCGGAAGTATGTATTCCGTGAACGGATATTCGGCTCACGCATCTCATCCCACTCGATCTGCGATACATGGATTTCCGCATTCGGGAAAACGGATGTGTATCCTTCACCTTCGCGGCGCGTGAGGCCGGCCGCATGGTCATTATGCAGATGCGTCATCAGGATGATGTCGATATCCTCGGGCGTCAGGCCCAGTTCTCCGAGGCTTTCTTCAACTCTCGACTCGCGGGTGACGCCAAGGTTGCGGATCTTCTTTTCCGTCAATTTTCCCGAACCGAGTCCTGCCTCAATCAGGATGTTTTTCCCGTGCGTGCGCACGAGGATCGGTTCCGTGGCCAAAGGAATCTTGTTGTCCGCGTCCACCTCATACTTCCTTGACCAAAGCACTTTCGGCACCGGGCCGAACATCGCACCACCGTCCAGCCGGTTGAATCCCCCGTCGAGCCAAGTCAGTTCGATTCCGTGAAACTGATAGTTGTCCATCATTGCTTCCCCCTTTTCCTGCTTAGTTCCCTTCGTTCCTGAATGCGGCTTCCAGCCGGTAGATCGGCTGGCCTTTGGAGGAGAACTTCTCCTCGTACTCCGTCATGATGTTCCATTCCGGCTTGTCCGCATGCAGGTCCAGCGACACTTCTGCCAGCCGCATGCCGTAGTCCGTCATGTTCATGAGGGAATACTCGAACAGTCCGCGGTTGTCCGTCTTGAAATGTACTTCTCCTTCCGGAGGCAGAATCCTCTCATAGCGGCCGAGAAATTGATCGTGGGTCAGCCGGCGCTTCGCGTGACGCGCCTTCGGCCACGGATCGGAGAAATTCAGATAGACGCGGCCGACCTCGCCGGAAGCAAATATGTCCTCCAGCCGCTCGGCATTCACATTCAGCAGGCGCAGATTGGCGGGCTTATCCGCCTCTTCCGCCCGCTGGACTGCCGTGACGATGATGTCCCGGAACATTTCAATGCCGATATAGTTGATGTCGGGATTGGCTTCCGCCATACCGGTGATAAACCGGCCCTTTCCGGTTCCCACCTCAATATGGATGGGATTCCTGTTGCCGAATTCCTCCGCCCAGCGGCCTTTCAGCCGCTCGGGCTCCTGGATGACCACATCCGGATGTTCATTGATATACGATTCCGCCCAAGGTTTATGGCGTGCTCTCATGTTTGATCCCTGACCTTCCTGTTCGTTGTTGTCCCGCAAGCCGCCACGCTTCCGGCCGGACCGTAAACACGACCGGTTCTCCCGATTCGGTGTTTCCGGCATCTTCGCCGTCGGTGTGCAGCGGCACTGCGCGGTCCGCCTTCAGTGAAAATGATCGTCCCTGCCTGCAGTCCACTTCCCTGAAGGCTGTGTGGGCACCGAAAAACACACTGCCGAAGACAAGCAGCAGTTTCATACGGGAAAGCCGGCTGACGACCGTCAGTTCAATGAGGCCGTCGGCCGGATCGGACTTCGGGGAAATCTTCATTCCGCCTCCGTAATACGGCTGGTTGCTGACAGTGGCGAACCAGACGTCCCGGTATTCCTGCCGCTCTCCGTCATGCGTTACTTCGAGCCCGAATGTGCGGAATGTGAAAAGCGCCCGCACTGTATAGAGGGCGTAGACGAATTTGCCCAGTCCCATCCTGTTCAGGAGCGGCTTCAGTGAAGACCGTCCGCTGCCCCTTGAGATGACTGCGTCAAAACCGATTCCTGCACTGTTGACGAAAGTGGCGCCATCCCCGAAGCTTACCTCGCCCATATCAAGGGCCGGCGAGGCATGCCTCCTGCCCAGGTACGCGCCGATCTCCTCAGCGCTCCCAAAAGTCCGGAAGCCGCGGCCGAAGTCATTTCCCGAGCCGGCACCGACCGAGCCGACCACAATATGTCCAGCACCGGCGGCCCCCGCGATCATTTCGTGAACGGTGCCGTCACCGCCGAATGCAATGAGAAGAACGTTTTCCTTCTCCTGGTGTGCGGCAAAGCCCCGGGCAATTGCCTTGGCATGCCCGGGGCCCTTCGTCATAAATTCCTGATAGGGAAATGCCACCGTCTTTCTGAATGCCGTCCACCTTCCAAGGGCTTTTCCGCCCTTTGCGGCAGGATTGACAACGAAGACTGCTTTCATCCCGTCAGCGAGTTGCGATCGGTTCCGGAAGCTTCGATTCGAATGCTGCCATGAGCCGTTCGGTGACCGGCCCCGGATGTCCGTCACCGATCTTCCGGCCGTCAATCTCGCTTACCGGCAGGATGCCGTTCGTCGTTGAGGACAGGAAGAATTCATCCATTTCATACACATCTTCAAGTGCCATCGGTTCCTCCTTGACAGGCTGTCCGAGCTCTTCACAGCATTGCATGATGACGCGACGTGTGATGCCGTTCAAGATGAAGTTGGACACCGGATGGGTGTGGATGACGCCATCCTTTACGCCAAACATATTTGAAGATGAGCCTTCCGTGACCGTGCCGTCCCTGTGAAGCAGGGCTTCGGTGCATCCCGCTTCGAACGCTTCCTGCTTTGCCATGACATTGGCCAGAAGGTTCAGGCTCTTGATATCGCAGCGCAGCCAGCGGATATCTGCCGCCGATTTCAGCTTGGCAGGCTCTGCCGCAGGTGCGTGATCCGGATAGGATTTGGTATAGGCCGTGATGACAGGAGTGATGCCTTCGCCCGGAAACTGATGGACACGCGGCGCAGCGCCGCGCGTGGCCTGGACGTACACATGGCCTTCCTTCACACCATTATCCGCGACCAGCCGAGCCAGTTTCGCGATCATCTCTTCCTCACCGTATGGAAGCTCCATCCGGATTTTCTCCGCCGATTCATACAGCCGCCCGATATGCTCTTCTGCGGTAAACATGGCACCGCCGTAAACGCGGATTACTTCATAGACGCCGTCCCCGAAATAATAGCCGCGGTCCTCAATCGAAATGGTCACTTCATCGTCTTTCACAAAGCGGTCATTCATCAGATACATGGACATATTTTTTAATCCTTCTTTCATACGAATTAGTTGTTACTGTCCGTTGGCTGTTCACCTGCAAGGGATGCGATGGCATCCGCATAAATTGCGGCCGCCTTCACGAGATCTTCGATATCCACATACTCGTCCGCCTGATGGGCGACATCCGGCCTTCCCGGAAAGAGCATGCCGAAGGCGACACCTTTCCCGAGCGTGCGGGCATAAGTTCCGCCGCCGATTGCGAGCAGTTCCGCCGGTTCACCGGTCTGCCGTTCGTATACATCACGGAGCGTGCGGATCAGCGGGTCGTCGGCATCTACATGATGGGGCGGAGAATCGGAAGCGATATCAAGCGTGAAGCCGGATCCTTCAAGGGCTTCACGGCATGCGGCCAGCTTTTGCTCTATCGGATAGGTGACAGAATAGCGCATGCTGACGGAGACCTCGCCACCCTTTGACCCATTATACGCCAGAATGCCTGCATTGAGTGTGGTCTCTCCGGAAATTTCATCGGAAAAATCAACTCCGAGCGCATGTCCCCTGGAACCATCACCAAATGCCTGTATGACAAAAGAAGTGAAGCGGGCGGAGGCCCCCTCCATATAAGGGTCGAGAAACTGTGCAAGCAGGACGCCGGCATTGACTCCGTCCTCCGGCTCCATGGCATGGGCGGCTTTCCCGTTCAGCGTAAGGATACAAGAGTCGCCGTGAATGCCGAGCTCTCCGGAGACACCGGCATTTTCAAGAAACGCCCGGAACGCCTCCCCGAACCCGGCCCCGGGTTCAGAAAGCGACACCTCTGCCCTCGCCATGTCCGGGACCATGTTCGTCCTGTCCCCGGAATGGGAAAGACCGGAGCGGTCCTGCGTCCTCTCCGGGCAACTGGGAAAAGACCAAATCGGCAATCCCTTTTTCCGCATGGATGATCGGGAAGTCGGCATCCGGAGCAAAGCCGATCTCCGGCATTTCTTCCGTTTCAAAGTAGCGTTTCATGCAGCGGAAACCGCTTTCCTCATCAGCCCCGACAATCAGCCGGACTCTTTCATTGAGAGGGATCCCGGACTCCTTGACCATCTTCATTGCATGGAACGCCGCGATCGTCGGGCCTTTATCATCGATGGCCCCTCTTCCGTACACCTTCCCGTTCCGCTCATGCCCTTCGAAAGGCGGCGTTTCCCAGCCGTCTCCGGCAGGCACCACGTCCACATGGCAGAGGATGCCGAGGAGACCTTCCCCTTCCCCGATTTCGATATGGCCGGCTGCCCCTCCGACCTCTTTGACCGTCATGCCCGCTTCCCTGCCGCGGTCGAGAAGCCAGTCCAATGCCTGTTTGGGGCCGGGGCCAAACGGCGCTTCTCCGGTTGCAGCCGACTCATCCAGCACACTTTCTATGGAGATGAGCGCCTTCAAATCCGATATCAACTTGCTTTCAGCCTGTTCTGCACTCTGTTTCCAATCCATCGGCTCATGCCTCCCTTTTCTTACTGCCATTCTACACACTCGGCAGAAAATTGAAAGCAGGCCGTACATTGTTACACAGCTGTAAAGAAAATGTAAAAAATGTTAGATGCATTGGAATAGTCAAACTATTATTGTATAATTATAGCGAGCCGGTAAAGCTCAAAATGATAAAAGGATGTGTACGCCCTCAGCCGAAAAGTATCGAGCAGAGCTCGAAGCTTTAGGTCGTCCGCTGGTCTTGACATGGAGAATATGATGAAGGAGTGGTTACGATTTGAAACCGACTACCGACCGGATGCTAACCCGCATTAAGGATGTGTACCTGTACATCCGTGATCAGGGCACCGTTTCGACCGAGGATCTGGTCGACGCATTCGGCATCACTCCGCGCACGGTGCAACGAGATTTGAGCGTGCTTTCTTTCAACGGCCTGGTGAGCAGTCCAAGCCGGGGCAAATGGACAACGACGAACAAAAGAGTGAAGCTGTCTTCATAAGAGTGTACACATACCGAAAAGGACGGTCCCCGAACAAGATTCGGGAACCGTCCTTTTCTGTTGCGCAAACAAACTCATCTGTTTTTCAGTTCGCTGAGTTCTTCTTCCGAGAGTTCACGCCATTCACCGTTCGCGAGGTCAGGGTCCAGTTCCAATGGCCCCATCGTCAGGCGCTTCAGGTAGGTGACGCGCTTGTCCCTCGCTTCGAACATCCGTTTTACCTGGTGGAATTTCCCCTCGGTGATGGTCAGTTCGATTTCAGACTCCGGGCCGCTGCGAAGAATGTTCAGTTCGGCCGGCTTCGTGACATAGCCGTCATCCAGCGTCACCCCCGCCCGGAACGCCTCGCCGTCAGCATCTGTCACTTCCCCGTCGATCACTGCATAATACGTTTTGCCGACATGCTTTTTGGGCGACAGCAGCTCATGGGAGAGCTTCCCGTCATTGGTGATCAGCAGGAGCCCTTCGGTATCCTTGTCAAGCCGGCCGACCGGAAACGGCTTGAAGCGGCGGTATTCATATGGCAAAAGATCAACGACTGTCCGGTCCCGTGTGTCTTCCGTCGCCGAGATGACGCCCGGTGGCTTGTTCATCATCAGATAGATGAATTCCCTGTAGTCAACCGGATCGCCGAACACCGTAACCTCCCGGCTTTCCGGGTCGACGTGAAGTGCAGGGTCCTTCACCGGCACGCCTTCCACCGACACTGCCCCCTGCTTGAGAAGGGCTTTAACTTCTTTTCTTGAGCCGTATCCTGAATTGGCGAGCAATTTATCCAGCCTCATCACCGGCACCTCACATTCCAAACTTTTTCGTAATGCGCTTCAGCCTGTCACCAAACAATTTCTGCGCCAGGCCCGAGCGGAAAGCAAGTCCGGCATAAACGAGTGCACCTGCAATCGCCGTAATCAGCGTATAGAGGAAGGCATCGCCTTTTCCGTCTGCTTCACCGAACAGGTAGAGTCCGCGCAGCACCGCCCATGCGGCGAGGCCCATGACTGCATTGAACAGCACGATCAGGAACAGCCTGCGGATGACCATGCGGGACCGGTAACGGAGCGTATGGATGGCCACGCCGATATTCATCGCCACGGCCGCCCCGTAGCCGATCATCGTGGCATAGATCGCCCCTTCCGCCTCGAACAGCCGGATCAGCGGCATGTTCAGGGCAAGCTTGAGAAGCAGCCCGATCATCAGGTTCAGGATGATCCATTTATGGCGGTCGATCGCCTGCAGGATCGAACCCGATACCGAGTAAAGCGCGAACAGCAGCGAAGCCGGCGCGTACGTTCTCAGGATGTCCGCCCCCACTTGGCTCTGTTCGAACAGCAGATGATAAAGTTCGTCCGAGAGGATCATCAGTCCCGTGATCATCGGCAGCGTCAGGAACGCGATGATCTGGAACACCTGGTCAAGCGAGCGGGTCATGCCGAGCCGGTCGCCTTTTGTATAGTAGCCGGTCACGATCGGGATGATCGCCATGGAAAACGCCGTCCCCACCATGACCGGAATCATGACGATCTTGTGCGTGGAGAAGTTCAGCATCCCGAGCTGTCCGTCGGAAACGGATGCAAGGCCGATTGATGCCATTGCCCGGTTGAATGTGAGCATGTCGACAAATTGGAACAGCGGATTCGCCAGGCCGACCAGGACGACCGGGAAGATATAGACGATCAGTTCCCGGTACATATCTTTAAGCCGGACGTCCGCATTGCCGGTGCTTTCGGCAAGCAGGCTGTCCATCTGAGGCTTTTCCCGTCTCCAATAGTAATAGAGGACGGCAAGGCCTGCGACAGCCCCGACAAACGCTGCAAATACCGCGAACGAGATTGCTGTCTTCTCAGAGCCTTCCGTGAAGTTGAGGACAATATACACGCCGGCCAGGACAAACAGGATCCGTACGATCTGCTCGATCAGCTGGGAAACCGCAGTCGGTGTGAACTGCTGGTAACCCTGGAAGAAACCGCGCGTCAGGCTCATGAACGGCACCACGATCAGCGCAAAGCTGACGAGGCGGATGACGCCCGCGATTTCATCGACGGTGAACACCTGTTCATCATCGGCCCGGACAATCTGCGCGATGGGCTCCGCCAGGAAAAACAGCACGAGGAACGAAACAATCCCGGAGCCGATCATGATCCACTGGCTGGATTTGAGCAATTTCCTGCCTGCCTGATAATCCCCGAGCGCATTGTATTTTGATACATATCTTGAAACGGCGATCGGCATGCCCGAAATCGCAAATGAAAGCATGATGTTATAAGGAATATAGGCATACTGGTAGAGGCCAAGGTTCTCCTCCCCGACCATCGCGTAAAGCGGAATGACATACAAAAGACCGAGTGCCTTGGACAGGAACAGGCCGATCGACAAAATCGCCGTCCCTTTGACTAGATTCGATGACATGTGACCCTTCCATTCTTATAAGCTAAAGTCCAGTTTACTCCGCCCCGCCCAATATCTCAAATTCTTTTCAGGAAAACGGTGTATAATGGTGGCCGGGCCCAAGGCCATAGCGGGTATAGAAAACCTTATAAAGGTAAAATGAACGGAGCATCCGAAAGGAGCATTTTCATATGCAAGATGTCATCGTAATCGGCGGCGGGCCGTCCGGCCTGATGGCCGCCGCGGCAGCCGGTGCAGAAGGCGCCGGCGTGCTGCTGATCGAAAAAGGAAACAAGCTGGGCAAAAAGCTTGCCATCAGCGGCGGCGGCCGCTGCAATGTCACAAACAACCTCGAATACGACGAGATCATCCGGCATATTCCCGGCAACGGACGGTTCCTCTACAGCCCGTTTTCAGTATTCGACAACCGGGACATCATCCGCTTTTTCGAAGGCCTCGGTGTGCCCCTTAAGGAAGAGGACCACGGCCGGATGTTCCCTGTATCGGATCAGGCGATGGACGTCGTCAATGCCCTGACCGGAGAGTTGGCCCGGCTCGGCGTGAAAGTCAGGTTCGGTGCACGCGTCGCCAAGCTCCTGATGGACGGTGAGCAGATCCTCGGCGTCCGGCTGGAAGACGGCGAGGAAATCCGGTCCAAAGCGGTCATCGTCGCGACCGGCGGCAAAGCCGTCCCGCAGACCGGATCGACCGGAGACGGCTATCCATGGGCCGAGCGCGCGGGCCACACCGTGACGGAACTGTACCCGACAGAAGTCCCCCTACTCTCCGATGAGCCGTTTATCCGCTCAAGGGAACTCCAGGGGCTGGCCCTTCGCGACACAGCCGTTTCCGTCCTGAACAAAAAAGGCAAGACACTCGTCACCCACCGGATGGACATGCTGTTCACCCACTTCGGCCTGAGCGGTCCCGCCATCCTGCGGTGCAGCCAGTTCGTCGTGAAGGAAAGGAAGAAAAACGGCGGCAATCCGGTCACGATGCGGATCGATGCGCTGCCTGACCAAAACGCGGAAGAAACGTTCCAGCAGCTTGTCCGTACGGGCAAGGAAGAGCCGAAGAAAGCAGCGAAGAACCTTTGGAAAGGCCTTGTCCCGGAACGATGGCTGCTGTTCCTTATGGACCGCGCCGATATCGATCCGGCTGCCCCAGCCGGCCAAGTTGCGCATGACAAGCTGAGAAAGCTTGCACAATCCTTCCATTCCTTCGAGATGACCGTAAACGGGACACAGCCGATCGAGAAAGCGTTCGTCACAGGGGGCGGCGTCTCGGTCAAGGAAATCGGGCCGAAAACGATGGCCTCAAAGAAAAAGGAAGGCCTCTTCTTCTGCGGCGAAGTGCTCGACATCCACGGATACACCGGCGGCTACAACATCACCTCGGCGCTCGTCACCGGCCGCATTGCCGGGATGAACGCGGGCAAACTGGCTACCGGAAAAGAAGAATAAAATCATTAAACCGCCCGCTGAGGTTCAACGGGCGGCTTTGGAGTTGGTGGCAATGGGAATGCAGGGACTCTATGAGCGCTCATCAGCATTCTATGAGCGCTCGTCAGCATTCTATGAGCGCTCGTCGCCGTTCTATGAGCGCTTCTGCCCGTTCTATGAGCGCTTCCCCCATTAGGAGGCCAACAAAAAACCCGGAGCCTTCCCGCTCCGGGTCTTTCTAATGTTCAATTTATTTCGCAACAATGTTCACAAGGCGGCCCGGGATGGCAATGACTTTCTTGATGTCCTTGCCTTCCGTGAGCTCCCTGACGCGCGGTTCCGCAAGAGCTGCCGCTTCGAGGTCTTCCTTCGTGACATCAGCCGGAACGACGACTTTCGAGCGGACCTTGCCGTTGATCTGGACGGCGATTTCCACTTCGTCATCGACGAGCTTCGACTCATCATAAGCCGGCCAGGACTCATACTTGATCGAGTCATTGTGGCCCAGGATGCGCCACAGCTCTTCCGTGATGAACGGGCAAATCGGCGACAGCAGCTTGACGAAGCCTTCCGCGTACGCCTCCGGAAGCTTGTCGGTCTTGTAGGCTTCGTTGATGAATACCATCATCTGCGAAATCGCGGTGTTGTTGTGCATGTTCTCCAGGTCCTCGGTCACTTTCTTGACGGTCTGGTTGTAGACCTTGTCGAGTGTGCCGTCGTTTTCTTCGGTGATCTTCGACGAGAGCGTGCCGTCCGCTTCCGTAAACAGGCGCCATACCCGGTCGAGGAATTTGCGGGAGCCGTCCAGGCCGTTTGTCGACCATGCCTTCGACGCATCCAGCGGCCCCATGAACATTTCATAGAGACGGAGCGCATCCGCGCCGTGGCTTTCGACGATATCATCCGGGTTGACGACATTGCCTTTCGACTTGGACATTTTCTCGTTGCCTTCGCCGAGAATCATGCCCTGGTTAAAGAGCTTCTGGAACGGCTCCTTCGTCTTGACGACACCGATGTCATAAAGCACCTTATGCCAGAACCGGGCATACAACAGATGGAGCACGGCATGCTCCGCGCCGCCGACGTAGATGTCGACCGGCAGCCAGCGCTCGGCCAGCTCAGGATCGACGAGCTGCTCAGAGTTATGCGGATCGATGTAGCGGATATAGTACCAGCAGCTGCCGGCCCACTGCGGCATCGTGTTCGTCTCGCGGCGGCCTTTCATGCCGGTCTTCGGATCCACGACATTCACCCATTCCTCGATGTTGGCAAGCGGAGATTCACCGGTGCCGCTCGGGCGGATGTTGTCCGTTTTCGGCAGCATGAGCGGAAGCTCTTCTTCCGGTACGGTAGTCATCGAACCGTCTTCCCAATGGATGACCGGGATCGGCTCGCCCCAGTAGCGCTGGCGGGAGAACAGCCAGTCGCGCAGGCGGTACGTGATTTTCTTCTCGCCCTTGCCGTTTTCCTCGAGCCATTCGATCGCCTTTGTAATGCCCTCTTCCTTGCCGAGTCCGTTCAGGAAGCCGGAGTTCACGTGCTCCCCGTCACCGGTATAGGCTTCCTCCTCGATATTGCCGCCTGCCACCACTTCAATGATCGGGAGGCCGAATTCTTTTGCAAATTCATAGTCACGCTCGTCATGCGCCGGAACGGCCATAATGGCACCTGTACCGTACGAAGCAAGGACATAGTCCGCAACCCAGATCGGCATCTTCTCGCCGCTGACCGGGTTGATGGCATAGGCACCTGTGAAGACGCCGGTCTTTTCTTTTGCCAGATCCGTACGCTCGAGGTCGCTCTTCGTCTTCACTTTGTCGAGGTAGCCATCGACCGCCGCCCGCTGCTCATCCGTCGTGATCTGGTCCACGAGTTTATGCTCAGGGGCAAGAACGGCATAGGTCGCACCAAAAAGTGTATCAGGGCGGGTCGTGAAGGCCTCAAACGACAGATCGGTTCCATCAATCTGGAACGTGACCTGCGCGCCTTCAGAACGGCCGATCCAGTTCCGCTGCATTTCCTTCAGGCTGTCCGGCCAGTCGAGGTCGTCGAGGTCTTCCAGGAGGCGGTCTGCGTATTCGGTAATCTTCAGCACCCACTGGCGCATCGGACGGCGTTCAACCGGGTGGCCGCCGCGCTCCGAAACCCCGTCGATGACTTCCTCGTTCGCAAGGACCGTGCCGAGTGCCGGGCACCAGTTGACCGGGACTTCATCAACATAAGCCAGGCCTTTTTTATAAAGCTGGATAAAGATCCATTGTGTCCACTTGTAGTATTCCGGGTCTGTCGTATTGATTTCCCGGTCCCAGTCATACGAGAAACCGAGTTCCTGCATCTGGCGCTTGAACGTCGCGATGTTTCGCGCAGTGAATTCCGCAGGGTCATTCCCTGTGTCGAGCGCATACTGTTCTGCCGGAAGGCCGAATGCATCCCAGCCCATCGGGTGGAGCACATTGTATCCCTGCATCCGCTTGAACCCGCTCAGGATATCGGTCGCAATGTAGCCGAGCGGGTGCCCGACGTGAAGGCCTGCGCCCGATGGATACGGGAACATATCCAGCGCATAGAATTTCGGCTTATCCGGTTCGTCGACCGTTTTGAACGTCTTATTTTCTTCCCAGTACTTCCTCCACTTGCTGTCAATCTCTCGATGGTTATAACTCATGCCTTTTGTCTCCCTCCTGAAATGAAAAGACTCCCGTCCCCAAAAAGTCAGGGACGAGAGTCGATTCTCCCGCGGTGCCACCCACATTGACGGCAAGCCGTCCAGCTCATCCTTAACGCGGAAAACGGCACCGCCCGGCAACTGCGTGCCGGTGATGCAGACTCGGGGGTGAGTTCGGCAGCCCGATCCTGCCGGCTCGCAGCGACCGCCGGCTCTCTGGAAGGATCGGGCCGCCTACTATTCCCCTTCGACGCCCTTAGTTATTGCCATCATTGTACCCGAAAGCCGGGCTTTGCCGCAAGTGCCTGGAACCGTTTACTATCCCGATACCCGGTGGTACGATAATGGACAATGGACGGTTTTGCCATAATCTTCGCTTTTATAAGTCTGGAGGCGCTTTGTGTGAACGGAAACACCCCGACATACCGCTCGAAAAAGTTGGATCTCAAACCTGCGACGCTGCTCCTGCTCGCTGGTGTGGTGTTTATCGCCTTCAGCCTACGCTCCCCGCTGACTTCGGTCGGTCCGGTCATTTCGAACATTATGCAGGACCTTTCGATTTCAGGGACGGTTGCCGGATTCCTGACCACAATCCCGCTCCTTGCGTTTGCTGCCGTCTCACCGGCGGTCCCGAAAATTGCGGATCGGATCGGCATGGCCCGGAGCCTCTTCATCGCCCTGCTCCTTTTGGCCATCGGCATCGTCATCCGCTCTTCGGGCGGGATCGGGCTGCTGATTGCAGGGACTTTCCTTCTCGGCGTGGCCATTGCATTCGGCAATGTCCTGCTGCCCGGCTTCGTCAAGATGAACTTTCCGATGCAGGTCGGCCTGATGACCGGGGTCTACACCGTATCGATGAATCTCTTTGCAGGACTGGCCGCAGGCGTCAGTGCACCGCTTGCCTCGGCCACTTCTTTTGGCTGGAGGATGTCGCTGGGTGTATGGGCCATGCTGGCGGTCATCGCCGCGATCGTCTGGCTGCCGCAAGTGGCCAAGCAGCCGGTGCTTGATGTGTCGGGTCCTGCCAAGGGGCCCGCCCCGCGGCCGCTGTGGAAGTCTCCTCTTGCATGGGGCGTCACCTTTTATATGGGGCTTCAATCCGTCATGTTCTTTACCACTGCCGCATGGGTGCCGGAAGTGCTGATGGACCGTGGGATGGATGCCGAACGGGCGGGATGGATGTTCTCCCTGGTCCAGTTCTCGCAGATCCCGTTCACGTTCATGATCCCGATCATCGCGGGGCGGATCAGGGACCAGCGGCTTCTTGTCACCCTGATCACGGTCATTTACCTGGTCGGCTACGGAGGACTGTTCTCCGGGAACATGGCAGCTGCCCCGCTCTGGATGATCCTGATGGGAATCTCCGGCGGTGCCTCGTTCGGCCTTGCAATGATGTTTTTCACGCTCCGGACGAATACGCCGTCCGAGGCAGCTTCCCTTTCCGGGATGGCACAGTCGATCGGTTATCTGCTGGCAGCAGCCGGTCCCGTTTTGTTTGGTGCATTCCACGACCTGTCCGGAAAATGGACTGCATCACTGGGGCTCTTTTTGCTGGTCATCGTCCTGCTGTTCCTTGCAGGGCTAAAAGCCGGAAAAGATGAGAAAACGGTTCCTCTCCCTTGAATAATGAATGCCTCGCTGATGCGGGGCGTTTATTATTTTGAATATCAGGCATAGCCTATTCTCCCGACGGCGGGCGGATGGAGCGGATTGTGCGGCGAAACCATTCCGCTTCATCCATACTGACTTCTTCTTCTGCATAGCGGACCCTTGTATAAAGACGGTTCAGCCGGTTCCGCTTTTCCGGTTCCAGTCCCAGCCTTTCAAGCCATTCCCGGAACGTTTCTTCCGGACTCCTGCCAAATCCCGCACGCCGCATCCTGCGCCCAAAACGGTACACCTCCCGCCTGACCTGATGACGGAGAAAGCCCAAGGACTGATCCCTGCCCGTCGGCGGCGTTTTATCCGGGCGGATTTCCTCCGCTTCCCCGACAGTTCTTACAAAAAGCTGGTCCTGCCCCTTTTTGTAACGGCTCCGAAAAATACTGATCAGTACGGCGCCTCCGAGCAAAAGCAGGACGGCGCCCATGGCTGCTGGCCCCCATTGGATTCCTTCCGCAACTTCCATGACTGGCATCTCTTCCCCGGAAACTTCTTCGCTTTTAATGGCATCGGTATCCCCACTTCGAAAAACTCTTCCGAAAAACATTTCCAGCGGCACCCAGGCAGGCGCAGTGAGCCGGGTAATCAATGTGTAAAACGCTGCCCCGAAAGACATGCCCGCAAATCCGCCCGCCCACGCAACAACCGGCTTTCCAAATACCAGCAATGCGGTAATGCCGAGCAGGCCGCCAGCCAGCCTTAGGAAAGCGAGGTCCTGTGCTTTGCTTCTGGCCGGCTGCCGGTAAAGCATCCGCGCATTGCGCAGCAGGACTGCGAACACCAGCTGGCAGACAATGAGCAGGTAGATCACCTGTCCCGCTTCACCCGGAAGCATCATCATAAATGCGCACAGGCTATAAGCAATGGAGATGAAAACGGCCAGCCATTCTGTCCCTGCCGGCTCCCGCTCCGCAAATGATTTCATCCGCCATCCGATCCATGCGGCAAGTACCGCCGTATGGATGAACGGAAGTCCCGTAGCCCAGGCCGCAAACAAAGCCAGAAGGGAAGTCACGGCCATACCCGCATTGCCTGACAACAGGCGGGCAGCCGCAGTTCCTGCCAGTACCGCCAGCAGATGAGGCAGTACCGGCGGCAGGACCCCTTCCATCAGGTATGGCGGTGCCGCCAGCACATAGATCACGCTCACTTCAAGAAGCAGGGTCGCCAGTTTGACGGCTTCCATTTTCCGGTCCCTCATCCGGCCTCCTCCTTCTTGTCCGCGGCAACCGGTATGACGGTAACGCCTCTTTTCCTGAGCAGGGCTGCCAGCCCGGCAAACTCAGTGTCCTGCTTTCCGAAATGAAACAGGAGATGCCCGCGCACGGCATTTTCCGCAATTGACCGGTACATGCCCGCGGGTGACCGGACTGGTGCGCCCGCCGGAAGCCTTGCAAGCCGGTTCAGTACAGCGGACAGATGGGCGCGTCCATGGTCAGCCGGGATATGGAGGTGTCCATCCCTCAAGGCACTCTGCAAGTTCAGCCGGACCTCGAATTCGATCCCCCGCTTTTCTGCTTCCATTGCGGCATAGGCGATCTGGCCAAAAACCTGCTCTGCCAAAATAGGATTTGCCGCGCCGGGGCGCCTCCCCCTGAGATCTGCGGCCAGAATCCATCTTTGGAGAACCACCCGGTCAAATTCCTTCGTCCTGAGTTCCCCTGTTCTTGCTGTCTCTTTCCACGCGATCGAAGCAAAAGGATCCCCGGCTGCATACTCACGTGAACCGCGCGGCTTTGTCCGTTCATCAAACAGCGATACAGCTGCCGGAGTCACACCGGATGCCTGCCCGGTTAGCCGTGCCGGCAATGGGAACGCGGATGGTTCGGGGTAGACAATGATCCCCTTCTGCAGGTAACCGAGATAGGTGAGGCGGACCTGGAAAAGCCCCAGAAGATCGCCAATGTGAATGGTGAGGGCCGCGGATCTGGCATGGCCTCTTTTTTTTGCTGCAAAGCGGACAGGGACTCTGACACTGCCTTTTCCCTGAAGGAAAAATGAGGGAAACACGGTCCCGGCCCATTTGCCTGCCTGCATGTCGGCTGCGCCGTCTTGGTCCGACATCGAGACTTCCCAGTCGGCGTTCCAGACGGGGAGCTTTCCTTCATTCATGAAGGTAAACGTCAGTTCGCCTGTTTCCCCCGGAAAGAGCCGCAGGATCTCGCGATCGTCCCTGAGCCGGATTCCGGCTGCCGCGTTCCGCACATAGAAGATATTCAGCCCGTACAGCACAAGCATCAGGATGGCAAGGATGCCGAGTGGCACATTTTTCCCGAAAACAGCCAGCAACCCGAGGACCAATGACAGCGATGCATAGGCAAGACTCCCTTTTTTCGTAAGCAGCTCCTGATGAAAGTCCGGTCTCATCCGGCTCTCCTCCCGAATGGCGGCACAACGGGCTTCAGGGCCGAAATCTCAATGACGGGCACCGTTTTCCCAATCGATGCACCGGCTCTCATTATGACGGCACCTCTTCGACCGGAACCTCGATGGACGCCAGCAATTCGTTCATGACCTCAACAGCCGTTTTTCTCATGGACGCCTCTACGGATAGCACTAGCCTGTGGGCAAGAACCGGTTCTGCAAGCGCCCTCACGTCTTCCGGAACGGCGAAGGCCCTTCCCCTCAGATAAGCCCGGGCCTGCACCGCCCTCATGAGAGCCATCGTCCCCCTAGGGCTCGCTCCCGTCTCGATATCCGGATGCTCCCTTGTCGCTCGGACCACGGCGAGCAGATAGCTTTCCACCGCTTCATTGACCGCCACCCCGAGAGCCTGTTTCCGGACTTCCAGAACCTGCTCCACCGTCGCGGCCCTCTCCGCAGCAGTCGGCCTGCCATGCAGATAAGTGCGGATCATCGCCCGCTCCCCCTCCTCGGACGGATAACCCGGACGGATTCTCATGAGGAACCGGTCCATCTGCGCTTCCGGGAGCTCAAATGTGCCCTGTGCGGACTCGATTGGATTCTGCGTGGCGATCACGAAAAAAAGTTCCGGCAGCCGGTGGGTTTCCCCATCGACAGTTGACTGTCCTTCCTCCATGGCCTCGAGAAGGCTTGACTGGGTCCGGGGCGTCGCCCGGTTAATCTCGTCGGCAAGAAGGATATTGGTCATGACGGGTCCTTCCCGGTACTCAAACTCCTGGGTTTTCATGTTAAAGAACCGGATGCCGGTGACATCCCCCGGCAGGACATCCGGCGTGAACTGGATCCGGCTGAATTCAGCATCAATGACAGCGGCGATTGTCTTGGCCAGCAAAGTCTTCCCGGTGCCCGGAACATCTTCCAGCAACACATGCCCCCCGGCCACAAGCGCGGTCAGCATCAGTTCAGTTTCCCGCTCCTTCTCGAACAGCACCTGACCGACAGCCTGCTGCATTTCTTCCAGCAACTTGATGACATGCATGTGTTTTCCTCCCCCTCTGTAAACAAAAGCCGGAAAAGTCTCCTTTTCCGGCTCCTTTTTTATGCGTTTTGGTTTACTCCGCTTACGTCGAGTTCGGCTTCGGTGGAGGCGAGGATATCATCAACCGAGAAGCCTTCGAACACTTCCTTGAGTTTCAGGCCATCCGGTGTCACCTCGATCACGCACCTTTCGGTGATGATCATATCGACAACCCCTTTGCCGGTCAGCGGAAGCGAGCATTCTTTCTTGATCTTCGCGGAGCCGTCCTTTGCGGCGTGCTCCATGATGACGATGATCTTCTTGGCGCCGTGAACCAGGTCCATCGCACCGCCCATACCCTTGATCATCTTGCCGGGGATCATCCAGTTTGCCAGGTCCCCATTTTCCGAAACTTCCATTCCGCCGAGGATGGCGACGTCGACGTGCCCTCCACGGATCATCGCGAACGACTCCGCGCTGTCGAAATAAGCCGCTCCATTGATCGCCGTCACGGTCTCCTTGCCGGCGTTGATCAAGTCCGGGTCGACTTTGTCTTTTTCCGGGTAAGGCCCGATTCCGAGCAGCCCGTTCTCCGACTGGAGGATGACCGTTTTGTGGTCGGAAATGTAGTTCGCCACGAGCGTCGGCATTCCGATACCCAGGTTGACATAGTCACCGTCATGGATCTCTTTCTCGGCGCGCCGTGCGATTCGTTCCCTCATCTGTGCTTTATCCATTCACGTTCTCCCCTTTCCGTCAGCGGGTTGTGAGCCGCTCGATGCGTTTTTCCTGTTCTGCCTGGATCAGCCGCTGCACATAGATGCTCGGCGTATGGACCGTTGCAGGATCCAGTTTGCCCGCATCCACGATTTCTTCCGCTTCGGCGATTGTTACTTTGCCGGCCGCGGCCATCATCGGGTTGAAGTTCTGGGCGGTTTTGTTGTAGATCAGGTTGCCGAGCCTGTCTGCCTTTGCGGCACGCACAAGTGCAAAATCAGCAGTTAATGCTTCTTCAAGGACATATTCCTTCCCATTGAAGGTCCGGGTCTCCTTGCCTTCTGCGATCGGTGTTCCAACCCCGGCAGGTGTGAAGAATGCCGGGATGCCCGCTCCGCCTGCGCGGATCTTTTCTGCAAGTGTCCCTTGAGGCGTCAGTTCAACCTCGAGCTCACCGCTCAGCACCTGGCGCTCGAACTCTTTGTTCTCTCCGACATAGGAGCCGATCATTTTCTTGATCTGGCGGTTGTTCAGCAGCAGGCCAAGTCCCCAATCATCGATTCCGCAGTTGTTGGAAATGACGGTCAGGTCCTTGACTCCGCTGTCGGCAAGCGCAAGGATCAGCTGTTCCGGAATTCCGACAAGGCCGAAGCCGCCGACCATGAGCGTTGCGCCGTCCTTGATATCCGAGACAGCTTCTGCCGCCTGGTCATAGATCTGTTTCATAAAATCACCCTCCGGTCCTCATAAATGAAAGCGTTACTAACTTCATTTAATCAGAACACTGCCAATCTTGCAATGCAATCAGAGGATTCCGGCCGGCGTTGAAATTTCTGGACACACCAAAAGACCCGGCAGCAACATGCTGTCGGGTCTAAGTGGATTTATGGCCGATGAGCGGCAGCCTGCTTGGCAGCCTCCCGCTTAAGGGGAACATCATAGAATAGGCTCGTCAGGATGGCAAAGCTGAGAATAGCGGTCAGGATGATCAGCATGACCTGCGTTCCGTACAGGTCGACAAGAACGCCGCCGACCACCGGACCGATCATGCGTCCGCCCGTCGAGACGCTGTTCACGATTCCCTGGTAGAAACCTTCTCTTCCGGGAGGCGCGAGTGAATTGGCGATGGTCGGAATGACCGGCCAGACAAACATCTCACCAAATGTGAGAATGACCATGGACGTTACAAACATGGCAAATGATTCCGCGAAGCCGACGACGACAAAGGATGAGGTGAAAATGATGATGCCGATTAGCATCTGGACCTTCAGCCGGTCTTCGAAGCGCTTGATAACCGGACGGATCAGCGGCTGGCCGAGAACGATGAGCGCACCGTTGATCGTCCAGAGCAGGCTGTACTCACCGAGGGAGATGCCAATGTCGAGGGCATGGGTCGACAGCGTGGTCGTCCACTGCGAATACACGAGCCAGGTCAGGAAGAAACCGGACAGCATGATCGTCAAGGAATAGAGAGGCGCCTTTTCCCGGATGGTGCGCTTTTCCTTGATGACCGATGTGTGGGTCGCAGGATCGATCTTGAAGCCTCTGTAGGCAACAGCTGCAATCAGGAGAAAAAGAACATACATCACCGTGTTGGCGACGAAGATGTATTCAATATTATAGGAAGCGACCAGTCCCGCCAGTGCCGGGCCGATTGCGACGCCGGCGTTGTTTGCAAGGTAGATGGAATTAAATGCTTTCCGCCCGCCCTCGGGCCAGGCTGTCCCGACCATGGCGTACATGCTCGGGAAGACGATGCCGCCCCCGAAACCGAGCAAGACGAGAAGCCAGACATAATGCGGCCAGCCGTGATAGAAGACGAGGCCGACCAGTGCCACAAGCGAGATCAGGATGCCGGCCAGCACGGAACGGTACCCGCCGATGCGGTCAAACAGAAAGCCGCCGAGCATATTGCCGACGATGCCTGCAGCGGAGTTGGCCATGAGGACAAGCCCAGCGACAGACAGCGACTTCCCGAGATGGTCGTGCAGATAGATGGTGTTGAGCGGCCAGATAAACGAGTTTCCGACCGTGTTGACGAACATTCCGATGACGAGCAGCCATACGCTTCTTGGCATGTCCCCACCCCCTGTTTTAAAATTCACCTCACTGATTGTATGCCCGTCTGTGCGGTATTTCAATACGGACGCCCTATGTCCGAACATTGTCAATCCACTGCCCAATGGAGCCCCGCCCCCCTGCGGTGATACGATAGAGGAACCAGCCTTTAAGGAGAGGATGTTTTTTATGGAACTTGGACGAACACTCGCGCAGGCGAGAAAACTGTTGGAGCGGACTGTCCTTCCCGGAGAAACGGTCGTGGATGCCACTGCCGGGAACGGACATGACACGTTGTTCCTGGCGGAGCTGACAGGGCCGGATGGACGGGTCCTTGCTTTTGATATCCAGCAGGAAGCCCTCGACTCGACACGGATCCGCCTCGGAAATCTTTCGGATCGTGCGGAACTGATCCTGGATAGCCATGACCGGGTGGCGGACTACGCGGAAGGTCCCGTCGGCGGAGCCATGTTCAACCTCGGGTTTCTTCCGAATGCAGGCGACCGCTCGGTGATCACCCGTCCGGAAACGACGGTCAGGGCTGTCCATGACCTGCTCGGCCTGCTGAAAAAAGGGGGCCTGGTCACGGTTTGTGTGTATGACGGCCATGAAGGCGGCGACCGGGAGCGGGACGCGCTTCTTGCATACGCCCGCCGGCTTAGGGAATCCGATGTCGACGTGGCCCGTTACGAGCTGATCAACCAGAAGGGCCATCCGCCATTCCTCGTCGCATTCGAAAAGAAAAAGGAGTTCCGGGAACCCCTTCTGCTGGACTGATAGACTGCCTCCCCGCCGCATATCTTGGAAGGACAAGGGTATAGAGTTGGAAGATGAACCGAGGAGGAAACGGAATGCCTGTCATTGAATCGATCTATACACTCACTCCGGACCATGAAATCGGCCAGAGAGATGCAGCAGGTCTGACTAAACAGCTGTTCAGCGGAAAGTTCAGGGACACGGAGCGGCTGCTCCGGGTATTTGACAACGGCGATATCGACACCCGCTACATTGCCATGCCGCTCGAATGGTACCGGGAAGCGCATCCGTTCGGAGAGCGCAACAGCCTGTATATCGAACACGCCATAAGCCTGGGTTCCGAGGCGATCACAGGCTGCCTGCAAAACCGCAGCTTGCTTAATGAGGAAATCGGTTATGAAGAGATCGATGCGATCTTCTACATATCGAGCAGCGGCATCTCGACCCCAAGCATCGAAGCACGGATCATGAATCTCCTCCCTTTCCGGGATGATGTCAAACGGATTCCTGTCTGGGGGCTCGGCTGTGCGGGAGGCGCTTCCGGAATGAGCCGCGCGTTCGACTACTGTCTCGCCCATCCGGACCATCGCGTTCTCGTTCTCTGCGTGGAATTATGCAGCCTGACCTTCCAGGCGGAAGATTATACGAAAAGCAATCTGGTCGGGGCCTCTCTATTCGCCGACGGAGTGGCCTGCGCTGTCGTGGCCGGAGACAAAGTGGCCCATCGCTCATTCGGCACGGTGCCGTCCATCCGCTCCACACTATCTAAACTGATGCCGGACTCCGAAGACGTCATGGGCTGGGATGTGGACGACACAGGCCTTCATGTGATCTTTTCCAAGAGCATCCCGTCCATCATCACGGAATGGCTCGGCCCGTTTGTCCATGAATTCCTCCGGAAAGAAGGTCTTTCGCAGTCAGATATCCGGCATTTCGTGGCACATCCCGGAGGCAAGAAAGTGCTGCTTGCGTACGAGGAGGCACTCGGATTTGAACCCGGCATGACCGAAATTTCCAGACGGGTTCTCCGGAAATACGGCAATATGTCTTCCCCGACTGTCCTGTTCGTGCTGGAACAGTTCATGATGAAACAGCCGGAAGCCGGGGAAAAGGGCCTCATGGCAGCTCTGGGACCGGGTTTCTCGGGGGAACTGCTTTTGTTGGAATGGCAATAAGGAGGCATGATCATGCTGTTTTGGATACTGATCGGACTGGTCATCATTCAGCGCCTTGTCGAACTCCGCGTTGCGAAGCGCAATGAACAGAAACTCAAAAGCCAAGGGGCATTCGAAGCGGGCGCCTCCCATTATCCGTATATGGTGGCCATGCATACAGGGTTTTTCATTTTCCTGATTGCTGAAGTTCTCCTGACAGACCGTCCCCTGTCTCCTGTCTGGCCGGTGCTTCTTGCCGTTTTCCTCGCCATGCAGGTGATGCGGGTCTGGTGCCTTGCATCGCTGGGTGAATTCTGGAATACCAAAATCATCATTCTCCCCGGCGCCAATGTCGTGAAGCGCGGCCCCTATAAATGGCTGCGCCATCCGAATTATGTCATCGTCACCACCGAACTGCTCGTCTTGCCGCTCATCTTCCAGGCCTATCTCACCGCCGTGCTGTTCATGGCCCTGAATGCATGGATGCTGTCTGTCCGGATCCCCGCGGAAGAACGCGCTCTCCGGGAAGTGACCGACTATACCGAACGCTTCGGCCCGGGAAGCAGCCGGACATCCTGAATGGACAAAAGCGCAAGCGCCCGTTCAGCAACGTACAAACTGGAGCCCTTCGCAATGAGATAAAGGAAACACGGCGAGGAACGAGCCGATTTAAAAAACCGGACCGGAAAACGACATCGTTTACCGGTCCGGTTCGTTTAGATTTCGGGTGCCTTGCCGAGGAATGAGAGGATTGCCTCATTCGTCAGAGCCGCCCCAAGGCGCACAGTCCTGCCCCCCTCATCCACGTCAGGGTTGACTTCAGAAATATCAAAGGACCGGACAGCCGGATGGCTGCATGCGGCACGGATGATCGATCTGACCGACACCGGATCAAGTCCGAACGGTGAAGGCGCACTGACGCCGGGTGCCGATGCCATGTCCAGCACATCCATGCACAGTGTCACGATTACTGCATCATATTGTCCGATAAAGGACTGGATTCTTCCGGACAGCTGGGCGGAATCCGACTGGCGGACCGTTTCTTCCGGCATATAGTCCACATCAAATTCTTGGGCCGTCTCAAAAAGGGAACGCGAATTGCCGAAACGCTGGATGCCGAGAACGAAATAACCGGCATTCTGGTCTTCCTCAAGGATCTGCCGGAACATCGTGCCGGATGAAGATTCCCCGTCATGCGGGCGCAGGTCAAAATGCGCATCGATGTTGAGGATGCCGATGCTTGCTTCCGATCCGAGATGTAGTCTCAAGCCGAGGTAATGGCCGTAAAGGGTTTCGTGCCCGCCCCCAAGAATGACGGCGCGCGACCCTTGGCCATAGGCCTCCGACACCTTTTCCGCCAGTTCGTCCTGCGCATCTTCCAGCCGGCTGTCGCTGCACGACACATTTCCGTAATCACACAACGTCGCCTCTTTACCATGCCAGGGCATCGGGGCCAATGCCGCGCGGATCGCATCCGGCGCCTTGGCCGCCCCCGGGCGGCCGTTGTTCCTTCGGACGCCTTCATCACAACAGAACCCGATCAGCGCCACATTTGCTTTGTCCGAGAAATCAGGCCCTCTTACGATCTGATGATACTTGAACCTGTTTTGATCGGCTGCCGACTCAACTGTCCCTTTCCATATTTCCTCCAGTCCCATATCCGTCCCTCCTATGAAGCTTCACAGGCCATCCCGTCATGGTCTCCATCGAGCCGCTCCGAATAAGCCGGGTGCCCCCTTTTCACGCCATCCGGATGAACCGCGCGAAGTTCCTTGCAATTGGCGAACGGGCCCGCCTGGTCCGCTTCTTCCCGGTTCCGCGTTTCCCGGCTCTTACCGGCCTGTTCCGCTTTTCCAGCGTCAAATCCCCGATCGGTCGCATAGTCCTCGATCGACCAGATTCCGATTCCCTTATCCTTTGCCCTAATCTCTGCCTGTTCAAAACGTTCGAGATGGCGGGTGTTCGGCGGATAGACATATCCGACCCGGGCAAGTCCCTCCTCAAGCAGCTTTTCCTGTATGCTTTCCCCGTCTACATACACGTATGCAAGGAGTCGGCCGTACTTGTCGGTGCGCTGCCCGATATCGAACTCGATGGCGACCTCGCCATTCGCTAGAAGCTCCCGGTTCCGATCCTTCGCCCGTTCGCCGAACGGCTGCTTTCCGAGCTGGGGATGGTTCGTCTCCGGCGTATCAATCAGCAGGTACCTGACATTCTGTTCCTTTCCCTGATAGCGGATTTTGATCGTGTCCCCGTCAATCGTCCGAACGAGTTCCACAGGAACCAACCCTTCTGCAGGAGCATCCGCGGGGATCTGTTCACCTGATTTTGTCGGGCTGCCCCGGCCGCGTTCCTCTTCCGGTATCTCCGCAAGAAAATAAACGATTGCAATCAGCAGGAGAACGGCAATGGCTCCCGCAGGCCGATTCCGCATGCCGGACGGTTTTCTCCCGGCCATTCCATCACGCTCCTTCCGGCCTTTATTGTATCGGCTTGCACCATCGCCGACAACGAATAACGCGGCACCCTGTCAGGCGCCGCGCTACGCTGGTCATGACCAGTTTCAGAACTTTCTGTCGTGATGCTTATACTGGGCAAAAGAGTCAACAAGTGCATGGCCAAAGTCTCTGCGGCCGCTTTCCATGATGACACCCGGCCCTTCTTTGGCCATCGACTGGGCAAAGAGGTCATTGCCGCCTGCCGTCACACCGATCGTCTTGTAGTGCTTGAACGTGTCATTGATGAATTCTGAAGCATCCCTCTTGAACTTCGCCGTGTTTTCACCTGTTCCGCCTGCGATGATGATGCCGTCATAAAGCACCGCATGGGTCGTCGTGAACGTGTGGTTCGCCTCGGCCTTGTAACCGTCCTGGCCTTTGATGGTGCCCTGGCGTTCGCTAATGAAGTCCGCGGTGATTCCGGCTTCCTTCAGTTTGTCCAGCACATCTCCGAGGCTGTTGCCGTCAAAGCCTTCGCCCACGATGATGCCCGCCCGGCGGGTCTGCGGTTTCCTTACGGTGTTCGACATACTCACCGCTGGAGATTTCTTGTTGTATTTTACATGGCTTTCCTTCGGCGGATTGGCATTGATTTTCTTGGCTACTGCGGTCATCAGTCCCTGGTCCACTTTGGCGAACATATCCACGACGCCCTGTCGGATCTCCTGGCTATTCACCTTCCCGACCTCGAAGCTGAAAGCCTCGATGATATGGTTTTTCTCGAAATCAGCCAGGCTGTTCCAGAACATGCGGGCCTGCGAGAAGTGGTCCTTGAATGACTCGCTTCTGGCGCGGACTTTCCGGCCTTCCACTTTCTCCTGATAGTGGACATAGCCGCCCTCTTCCTCAGAAGCCGGCGCAGGCGTACCATCCGCCAAGGAGTTCTTGTTATAAGCCACCTTTCCGACATTGATGGTCTGCCGGTTATAGCCGTCCCGCTGGTTGTTATGGAACGGGCAGACCGGGCGGTTGATCGGGATCTCATGGAAGTTCGGGCCGCCGAGCCGGATCAGCTGTGTGTCCGTGTAGGAAAAGAGACGTCCCTGAAGAAGGGGGTCATTTGAAAAATCGATGCCCGGCACAACATGGCCCGGATGGAACGCGACCTGTTCCGTTTCCGAGAAGTAATTGTCGACATTCCGGTTGAGCGTCATCTTCCCAATGACCTTGACCGGGATTTCCTCTTCAGGCCAGAATTTCGTGGCATCGAGAATGTCGAAGTCGAACTTGAATTCATCTTTTTCTTCGATGATCTGGACTCCCAGTTCGAATTCCGGATAATTGCCCATCTCGATATTCATCCAAAGGTCCCGGCGGTTAAAGTCCGGGTCATTTCCTGATACCTTTTGTGCCTCATCCCATTCAAACGAGTGAAGGCCGAGAACCGGAATCCATTTAAACCGGACAAACCGGGATTTGCCCTCCGCATTGACGAAGCGGAATGTATTGATGCTGAAGCCTTCCATCATGCGGAAGCTTCTCGGCAGGGCCCTCGGGCTCATCAGCCACATGACCTGGTTTGCCGTCTCCTGGTTGTTGATGACGAAATCCCAGAAAGTATCATGGGCACCGGTCGCCTGCGGAATCTCATTATGCGGCTCCGGTTTGATGGAGTGCACCAGATCCGGGAACTTGATGCCATCCTGGATAAAGAAGATGGGCATATTGTTGCTCACCAGATCATAATTCCCCTCGTCGGTATAGAACTTCGTTGCAAACCCGCGGACATCACGCGGGATATCCGTGGATCCCTTCTGCCCGACAACTGTCGAGAAGCGGACGAACACAGGGGTTTTCTTGCCTTTTTCAGAAAGGAAACCCGCTTTCGTGTATTTCTCCATCGACTGGTAGGCCTCGAACTCCCCATGTGCCGCAAATCCTCTCGCATGGACGACACGTTCCGGAATCCGCTCATGGTCGAAATGGGTCATCTTCTCCCTGAAGTGGAAATCTTCCATGAGCGTGGGCCCTCGTTCACCTGCCGTAAGTGAGTGTTCGTCCTCCGCCATCTTCAGGCCCTGGTTGGTCGTGAGTTTCTTGTTCCGGTCATCGGTCCTGAACTGGTCCAGTTGGAGGTCCTTGCTGGTCCGTTTACCCTGTTGCCGTTTATCCATTTATGATCCTCCTTCTCTAGCGCTCTGCTTCACTCTTTCCCTAGAAGAAAATCAATAAACTGGATGAATACTGGCAATTCACGAAGCTACATATATAAACGGAATCATATAAAAAACAATTCCGAGGACCAGTGTCGACAGGGCGTACAGGACTGAAGCGGTACGGCGCCCCTCCTGCCACATAACAAGGATTTCTGCATGCCATGTGGAGAAGGTGGTCAGGGCACCCAAGATGCCGTATACGACAAAGGCGTGCGCCGGGCTTCCCGCTGCCAGGCCGGAGAAGATCCCCGCCAGGAAAGCACCGGCCATATTGACGGCAAACGTGCCGGCAGGAAATCCCCGTTCACGATTCAGCCTTGCACTTATGAAATACCGGAGGACAGAGCCGATCATCCCGCCGGCCGCAACGGACAACCAGCTGAGCATGGTCATGACTTTCCTCTCCCCGATCCGACCCACAATCCTGCGAGACCGGAAAGCAGTCCGCCGCCTGCCGATAGAACGGCATAAAGGAAAGAAGGACCCCATCGACCGTCAGCCAGCATGCCGCCCAGTTCCTCGCTTAGTGCGGAAAACGTCGTAAACGAGCCAAGAAATCCTGTATGTACGGCGGCTCTCCACGGCTGCTTAAAGGGAGCGGCCGCAATGAGTGAGCAAAGGACGAATGCGCCCGATAAGTTTACGGCAAGTGTCGCATAGGGAAAGACGCCGTCATGTCCGAACGTATGCGATATGGCCGTTCTCGAAACGGCGCCCGCCATACCGGCGAGTCCGACTGCCACCCATTCTTTCATCCGGCTCATCCCCTTTCCTCGAGCAGCCCCTTACTGATGCACATGCCAAGGTCCAGCTCTTTCCGCTGTTTCGCGAACCTGATGAGGACCCGGTCCCCCCTGAGTTCCTCCACCTCTCCGTTGCCGAACACTTTATGACGGACCTTCACTCCCGGTGAAAGCACCCCGCTATCGGAAATGGCATCGGGGTCAGGGATCACCGCTGTCCGCTTGCGGACGGATTTTCCGGGATTCTCCGGTATTTCCCCCTCCGGGCGGCCGATCGCCTGCAGTCCCCTGACCTCGCTGATAAAGCGGGATTCTGTCAGGTCTTTTCCGTTGTCCGTGGAATAGTTGATCAGTTCAAGCCGTTCTTTGGCCCGTGTCATCCCGACATAAAACAGCCTTCTGGCTTCTTCCATCATTTCCGGGTCCTTCAGGTCCTCTGAAGCCGGAATGGTGCCTTCATTCAGATCGACCATGAAGACCTGTTTGAACTCGAGCCCTTTGGCGCTGTGGAAAGTCGACAGCGTGACCGCGCCTTCCTGAGGTTTCCGTTTGGCTTCCGAGACGGCCGCTTTCAGTTCGGAAAGTTTTTCGGCAAAGGCGGTCATTGTCCGGAGCGGCGCCGCGATGACCGTGAGTGTATCCAGCATGCCGGTCAGTGTATCGATGCGGTAGCCGAACTTTTCCGAGCGGCTTTTCAGGGAAGCTTCATACCCCAGATTGTCCCGGACCGTCCGGATGATATCTGCGGGACGTCTGTCCTTGAGCCCATCATAGATTGACCGGTAGGCGGCCAGTTTTCGCCGCTGGTCATCGGACAGGTTTGCAGACGAACGTGCAAACGCATCGAAGACATTCCCTTCGGGACCGCTCCTGACGAACGCCTCGACTGTGGAGCGGCTGATGAACAGGTCCATCTTGAGCGCGACCCTGGCGAACAGGTCTTTCCTTTCCGGCAGATAAGCCAGCCTCATGAAGTTCAGAAGATCTTCCACGACCCAGTGGTCGAAAAACCGGTCGTCGGCATCCTTCATATAAAAGGGGATGCCACGGCGGTGCAGCTCGGAGACAAAAGCCGTCGATGAGGAGTTATTTCGGAACAGCACCGCTGCCTCTCCCGGATTTTCCATCGCAAGCAGTTCGTAGATGACATAGCGGACCTGCTCATCGCGGTCATGGAACCTCTTCAGGTTCACGGGCCCGGCACTGCCGTTTACCGGAACCATCCCTTTCTCGTAGCGCTCTTTGTTGCGCTTGATGAAACCGGCGGCCGTCTGGACGATTTCCGATGACGACCGGTAATTCGTCTCCATCATGAGAACCTCGGCCTGCGGATAGTGGTTCCGGAAGTCCAGCAAGTATTGCGGGTCCGCCCCGCGCCATGTGTAGATGGACTGGTCATCGTCGGCGACGGCACAGAGGTTGCCGTGCCGGCGGACCAGATGTTCCACGATCCGGTGCTGGGCAAGTGACGTATCCTGGCTTTCATCGGTGATCACGTAATCGAAACGGTCCTGCATCCTCATGCACAGGTCGGGATCCGTGCGCAGCGCCTCCTCCGCGATCGTCAGCATATCATCAAAATCCAGCAGCTGAAGCCGGCGGCGGCTTCGCTTGTGGAACTCATATTTCTGCAGGATCTCCCCTGCCCTCTCAACAGGTCCCTTGAGGCCTGTCCACTCTTCCTGTGGGATGAGCCGGTTCTTCACAAAACTGGCGAATGTCCCGACCGACTTCAGTTCATCTTCCGTCGGGTCTTCCCCGGTGACTTCACGGAAACTCCGTTTCAAAAGAACCGGCTTTGGCGGGACCTGGTCCGTCTTTCCTTCAATCAGCGCCCACTCGATGCCCATATGGTCGAGGTGCCGGCGTACAATATCCAGCGCGAGGCTATGGATCGTCGAGAACGCCGGAGGCTGCAGCCCCGGAAAGAGTTTTGTAAATCTGTCGCGCATATCGGTCGCGGCGGCCTTGCTGAAGGTGATCGGCTTGATGCGCGCCGGGGCAATCCCCTTTTCCGCGATCATGTAACCGATCCTCATGATCATTGTTGTCGTCTTTCCCGAGCCCGGGCATGCCAGTACGAGCAGCGGGCCGTCCGTCTTCAGGACAGCCTGCTTTTGCACATCATTCAGCGACACACCCGTCTCCGTACGCTTTCGCTCGAAAAAGTCCATTTCATCCATTCCTTCCATTGTTCGCATCCATTCATTCTAATCAAAAAAAGAAGGGCCGCGCAATGCCGCGGCCCTGCCTTTATTCACCGGTTTCAAGTTTGTCCCGTGCATCGAATCCGCCGTCCCCGTCCGTATATTCCGTAGCGGCCACCTGGTCAGTCTTCCGGGCCTTGTCGGAATAGGCGCTGCCGGGCTGGCCGGTCATGGTGCCTCCTGACTTCCTGGAGATGAATTCCTGCTGCTCTTGGCTTTTGTTCATCGCTTCTGCAGAGGACTTGGCCATCTGCTCCGGGGTTCTGCTGTTGTGTTCAGTCATGGGAGTCCCTCCTCGGATGTTGTCGGTCTGCTCTTACTATACCCGACGAACCCAACGCTCAACCGGAATGTCCCGATCCGGAATCAGTCAGACAACATAGCCGAGCGAGCGAAGCACACTCCTGATAAACGATTCGGTGTACAAGAACACTTCCTCCTGCTCCGGCTCCCGGAAAATATCATGACGGGCGTTTTTCCAGGACTTGTACTGGAATTCATCCCGGCCTTTCATCGTCAGCCAGTCGTGCATCGCATCAGGGTCCGCAAGTTCATCACGTCCCGCAGCATGGAGAAGGACCGGAGGCGCCCCGGGCTTTGGTACAGATTCACTGATTTCCTTGATATATGTATTCAGTTCGCGGAACCACGCGGCAGTCGCAACCGGGTGATACAGATTTTCCGAATCGGCCATCACCGGGTCCTGATTCTGGGTAAGCATGCCTTCGCTGATCTGGTGATTAAACTTGATGCCGCCGGCAATTTTCCCGAGTCCTGAAAGCGGCCCTTTCATTCTTGGCGGCAGATGCTTCAGGCGGAACCATGGCGACGTCAGGATCAGACCCGCGCAGGCCAGATTGTCGTTTCTCGCCATATCCGCAGCCAGCACCCCGCCAAGGCCATGTCCGAGAACAAACAGCGGCAGGTTTTCCGCCATGCCGGTGCGGATGAGTTCCTTTGCGAACCTGCGGTATTCATGAAACCCTTCATCATGTACTTCCGTGCCCCGTTTTCCGTGGCCAGGGAGGTCCCCGGCGATGACATGCATACCCGCAGTCCTGAACCGTTCAATCAGCCAGGCATGGCGGCCATGATGCTCGTATGCGCTGTGCAGCAGGACGACGGCAGCCGTCGCTTTTCCTTCCGCTTCCCATTTCCACATGGCGGTTCCCCCTTTCCCGTCTTGCCGTTTCATTTCTTTTTCCCGTTGCCGGAACATCGGAAACGGGTTTTATAGTACGATTATGATACTACAAGTTTCGATGGAAAAGAGGTTTTTTAGATGATTTACCCGTTCAACGGCATCGAGCCGAAGATTGACGAGTCCGTTTTCCTTGCTGATCATGTGACAGTGACCGGTGATGTCGAGATCGGACCCGAGTCATCTGTCTGGTTTAATACGGTGATCCGCGGTGACGTAAATGCCACACGCATCGGCAGGAAAGTGAATATCCAGGACCTGTGCATGCTTCACCAGAGCCCCGCCTATCCGCTCATCATTGAAGACGAGGTGACAGTCGGCCATAACGTGATCCTCCACAGCTGCACCATCCGGAAAAACGCACTGATCGGGATGGGCTCGATCATACTGGACGGGGCCGAAATCGGCGAAGGTGCGTTTGTCGGCGCCGGCTCGCTTGTTCCCCAGGGCAAGAAAATCCCGCCCCGCACACTGGCTTTCGGCTCTCCCGCCAAGGTGGTCCGTGAGCTGAACGACGACGACATCCGGGACATGGAACGCATCGTACGTGAGTACGCCGAGAAAGGCCAGTATTACAAGAGCCTGCAGAAATGATCATCTTTTCTGCTGTAAATCCGAATCGAGGGAGCTAAGTCCGATTACGCAAACAAAAAAGGGAATCCGCAAAAATTGATGCGGATTCCCTTTCTCTTATCGGCAGCTTCCGGATTACCGGTTCGCTTTGTCTTTCAGCTGGTCGGCCTTGTCGGTCCGCTCCCACGGCAGATCGATGTCGGTGCGGCCAAAGTGGCCGTACGCCGCAGTCTGCTGGTAAATCGGACGGCGCAGATCAAGCATCTTGATGATGCCGGCAGGACGCAGGTCGAACAGCTCACGCACCCACTCGACAAGCTCCCCTTCATTTGCTTTGCCGGTGCCGAATGTATCGATTGCGATCGAAACAGGCTGCGCGACGCCGATTGCATAGGCGAGCTGGACCTCACACTTGGAAGCGAGGCCGGCAGCAACAATGTTCTTCGCCACATAGCGTGCCGCATATGCCGCAGAACGGTCGACTTTCGTCGGATCCTTGCCAGAGAACGCTCCCCCGCCGTGACGCGCGTATCCGCCGTAGGTGTCGACGATGATCTTGCGGCCGGTGAGTCCCGCATCCCCCTGAGGGCCTCCGATAACAAAGCGGCCCGTAGGATTGATGAAGAACTTGGTTTCTTCATCAATCAGTTCAGCAGGAACGACGGCATCGATCACCTGCTCACGGATGTCCTTCTGAATCTGCTGAAGCGTAATTTCCTGATGATGCTGAGTGGAGATAACGATCGTATCCACACGGACAGGCTGGTTGTTTTCATCGTACTCGACGGTGACCTGCGTCTTGCCGTCAGGACGGAGGTACGGAAGAACTTCTTCCTTGCGCACTTCGGTCAGGCGGCGTGACAGCCGGTGTGCCAGGCTGATCGGCAGCGGCATCAGTTCGGGCGTTTCGTCGCAGGCGAAGCCGAACATCAGCCCCTGGTCTCCCGCTCCGATCGATTCCAGCTGGTCATCCGTCATCGTCCCTTCACGGGATTCAAGTGCTTCGTTAACACCTGCCGCAATGTCCGGTGATTGTTCGTCAATCGCCGTCAGGACGGCAGTGGTTTCGCTGTCAAAGCCGTACTTCGCACGGGTATAGCCGATTTCCTTAATCGTGTCGCGCACGACCTTCGGAATATCTACATATGTGGTGGTCGTGATTTCGCCGGCAACCAGCACAAGGCCGGTCGTCACGGTCGTTTCGCATGCCACACGGGCATTCGGGTCGTCTTTGATGATGGCATCGAGGATGGCATCAGATATCTGGTCGCAGATTTTATCCGGGTGGCCTTCGGTGACCGACTCGGATGTGAACAGGCGACGGTTGGTCATTGGTTTTCCTCCTCCGCTCCGGCGGGTAGCCGAAAAGTGTTACGGTACTCGTTCCCCTGTCAAGTCCGTTCCCCGCGGGGTTGAACTCCAAGCCGTTTTGGGCTTACTTGAGGTTGTGGTCAATCCATTTAAAAAGGGCCTTCCGCTCACATCCATGAGGAAAGGCCCGGATTCGCTGACACCTTTCACTCTTATCGTCCAAGGCAGACGCCTTGCTTCAGGTTGGCACCTTCTCGGCCTCCATACACGGAGAACGGCAGGTTGCCGGGTTTCATAGGGCCTGTCCCTCCACCAGCTCGGGATAAGAGTATCCGTACAATTTTCCATAGTAATGAATCCCGCACTTGATGTCAAACACTAAATGTAGAATACCGGGGTTTCTTGACGGTTTTTGGTCCTTTTCACGGAAACGCTGAATTAGTATAGACTAATAAACAAAATGTGTTATACTAATTCACATCATATCAAACCGCTTCCGGGCGGGATTACAAGACAAGGGTGGTACAGATGATGATGTCTTCAAAACTGAGCGATAAACTGAATGATCTTCTGGCAGGAGGTTCGATCCGCACACAGCTTTCCGTCGGGGAACTGACGCAGATCGCTGTTGAACGCGGCGAAGCGGTTTTGACGGACAAAGGCGCGGTCCGCGCCACAACCGGTAAATACACGGGCCGCTCTCCCAAAGACCGCTTCATCGTGGAAGAGTCCCCATCCAAAGAAGACATCGACTGGGGCAGCGTGAATAAGCCGGTCCAGCCTGAAGTGTTCGAAAAGCTCTACAACAAAGTGCTGGATCACCTTGGCGCCAAAAATGAGCTTTATGTATTCAACGGCTTCGCGGGTGCCGACCCTGCTTCCCGCCTGCACATCCGTGCGGTGAACGAGTTCGCATGGCACAACCTGTTCTGCCACCAGCTGTTCATCCGCCCTACGGAAGAAGAACTCAAAAAACACGAGGCGCAATTCACGATTGTGTCCGCACCGACATTCAAGGCTGACCCTGAAGTCGACGGCACAAACTCCGAAGCATTTGTCATGATTTCGATTGAACGCGGCATTATTCTCATCGGCGGCACTGAGTACGCGGGCGAGATGAAGAAATCGATTTTCTCCATCATGAACTACCTGCTTCCTAAACAGGACATCCTGTCGATGCACTGTTCGGCAAACGTCGGTGAAGAAGGCGACGTCGCCCTCTTCTTCGGCCTTTCCGGCACAGGTAAGACGACTCTGTCCGCAGATCCGCACCGACGTCTGATCGGCGACGATGAGCATGGCTGGTCTGAACAAGGCGTCTTCAACATTGAGGGCGGCTGCTACGCGAAAACCATCAACCTTTCCGAAGAGAAAGAACCGCAGATCTACGGCGCGATCCGTGAAGGTTCGGTTCTCGAAAACGTCGTGCTCGATGAAGAAGGCAAGCCAAACTACGATGATGGCTCCCTCACCGAGAATACCCGTGCAGCCTACCCGCTCGAGTATATTGAAGGCAGCGTCATCCCTTCGGTTGCCGGCCATCCGAAGACGATCCTTTTCCTGACGGCTGATGCATTCGGCGTACTGCCTCCAATCTCGAAGCTGACGAAGGAGCAGGCGATGTACCACTTCCTTAGCGGCTTCACATCCAAGCTCGCCGGTACGGAGCGCGGCATCACTTCACCACAAATGACGTTCTCGACATGCTTCGGTTCCCCGTTCCTGCCGCTCCACGCGACAGTCTACGCGGAAATGCTCGGCAAAAAGATCGATGAACACGATGTCAATGTCTTCCTCGTCAACACGGGCTGGACCGGCGGAGAATACGGTGTCGGACAGCGCATGAAGCTCAGCTACACGCGGACCATGGTCCGTGCGGCAATCGAAGGCAAGCTCGATAACGCGGAGATGGAAAAGGGCTCGGTTTTCGGCCTGAACATGCCGCTTGAGATCGAGGGCGTCCCTTCCGAAGTCCTCAACCCGCGCAATGCCTGGGCGGATAAGGAAGCATATGATGCTAAAGCGAAAGAACTGACTGCGGCATTCCGTGAAAACTTCAGGAAGTTCGGCTCTGTCTCCAAGGAGATTGAAGAAAAAGGCGGTCCGATCCTCTGATCGGTCATTTAAAAAGCACCAGTGCATGACGACTCATGCGCTGGTGCTTTTTTGTTTGCAGCAGGTAAGGGATCAGTTCCCCTTCCCTTTCATCCAGTTGCATAAATCCCGCGTGATACGGGCGGATTCCGCAGGAGGGAAATGGTGGTTGAACTCGGCAAAGTACCAGGTCTCCACCGGCTTTCCTGCCTCTCTCAATGCATCTTCCAGCATGATGGACTGCTCGATCGAGACGTTTTCATCCTGACGTCCATGGATCAGCAAAAACGGGGCACCGATCTGATCCACATGGAAAAGAGCCGTCCGGTTCCGATATTCTTCGGGGGCGTTGTTTGGCGTTCCTCCGATGACCCGCTTCATCATCCTGCGGAGCTCCTTCCGTTCCTTGTAAGTGAAGACGACATCCGAGACACCCGCCCAGTCCACGACTGACGTGATGTCATTTCGCATGATTGCCGTCCAGAGGGCCATAATGCCTCCCCTTGAAAATGCGAACAGATGAATTCTCGTAGTGTCGGTCTTCGGGTGCTGTTTCAGCACATCCACCGCATTGATCGCATCAAATCGGTCCGCTCCACCGAATTCGTCAAATCCTTCACCGCCGCGGTTGCCCCGGTAGTACGGGGCAAAAACGATAAATCCCTGCTGCGCAAACTGGGCGATCCGGGACGGCCGGACCATCCCGACATGCTGCATCCCGCCCCGCAAATAGATGATTCCTTCATAAATGCCTTCCGCTTCCGGTTCGGCAAGCAGCCCCTTCACGCGATAGCCCGTCGACCAATAAGTGATTTCGGTCAGTCTCACATTCGGGTTGGGAGACGGGTAAGGTCTCATGTATTCAATTATTCCGTCGTCTTTCATCAGCCAGCACCTTCTTCCGGATCCTGTCCATTCCTTCGTCCGACATATGCCGGCTCAGATTCGCTGCAGACTTTTCCCAGTCCGACTCTGCGAGGTAAGCCGCTCCCTCCGTTTCGCGGAGCGGGAAATTCTCATCGGCGGACAGGATGTCGGCAGCAAACACCCTTTTGCAGAAAGGCGGGTCGGCATGGACGACATAGTCGGCAACGAATGTGAAATTGCCGGCGGTAATGCCGGTTTCTTCGTACACTTCCCTGACTGCCGCCTGTTCAATCGTCTCGCCCGGCTCGGCCTTGCCGCCCGGCCACTCCAGCCCGCGGCCCGGATGGACAGTCATCAGCCACCGGCCGCCATCCAATGCGGCAACGATCACATGGGTCGGCTTCATCCCTGCCCGGTCCTTTTCCCAGAACAGATCAACCCGCTGGCCTGCCCGGTCTTTGTATGTAAACATCGGCACCCCTCCTCCACAAGTGTAGCGGACAGGGTGCCGGGGGTTCAACGGAAATACGGAAGGCTCTCAACGAACTTCTTGGACTCCTCATCCCCATATTCGTGAACAAGTGCATAAAGCTTCATCGTGCGCAGGTCGATCTGGTGGTTCTCCTTGTCCAGATGGTAAGGAATTGCGGGCAGGTGCGACCGTAGGAAGTTGGTCAATTCCACGTCGCTGATCTGGCTGAACAGCTTGCTGAACACTTCTTCCACGCGGCTGTCCGCCTCGATGGCAAATTCCCAGGGCGCCACATTCGGGCCAGGATACACCTGTCTGTGGAGAATCGATACATACAATTTGTTTTTCATGGCCATCCTCCTGGTCAATCGTTTCCCATTAGGATGGTCTTCTCTGGATGATCCATGCGCAAACAGCCCTGCAGCATTGCCGAACGGGAGCAACCAGATGCTGCCCAACGCTTCGCTTTTGGGCGCAGATGCCCATCTGCGCAATGGCTCCAGCTCTTACTCTTCCCCGCGGAAAGTGTCCGCATGAAGCGGAAATCAACTGAGCTCCATGAAAAGCTTTATCCATAAAATACAAATCAGTTCCGAAGATCACTCCCGGAACTGATTTGACTGCTTAAGCTCAGTTATTTTCTTCGCCGAGGAAGGCGTTGAGCATCCACTGGTGCTTTTCGATGCTCTGGTAGATCGAGTTCAGGAGGTCTTCCGTCATGTCGTCCTCGTCTTTTGCGGCAAGGTCCATGCCTTTTTTAAGAGAGTCCATGATCTTGTCGAAGTCCTCGGTCACCTGCTTGACCATCGCATTGGCGGATTCCTTTCCGCTGGCTTCTTCCACTACTGAGTTTTCCAGGTGTTCCTTCAGTGTGGCGAGCGGCTGTCCGCCAAGTGTCAGCATGCGTTCCGCGATCTCATCCATATGTAGGGTCGCTTCATTGTAAAGTTCCTCGAACTTTTCGTGAAGGGTGAAGAACTGAGGGCCTTTAACATACCAGTGATAGTTGTGAAGCTTCGTGTAAAATACCGACCAGGTCGCTACCTGGACATTCAATTCATCAAGCAGTTCTTTAGACATCCATCAACACTCCATTTCTTCATCAATCGTTCTTCTGTTCATGTTCCCCAACCCGCGCTACAATAAACATTGCGTTACGATTGGAGTGCTTGCAATGAAACATTTATTTATATGGATCATCAAGTTTTACCGGAAGGCCATCTCACCGTTTACCCCGCCCAGCTGCCGCTTTCATCCGACCTGTTCTGCATACGGTTTAGAAGCGTTTGAAAAGCACGGCGCGATTAAAGGCTTCCTGATGGCGATCATCCGGATCTCAAAGTGCCATCCGTTCCATGAAGGCGGATTTGATCCGGTTCCGGACAAATGGCCAGGAAACAATAATAGGGAAAAATAAGTTCCGGGTTGCCAAGCCGGCCACTGTTGCGGTATGATACAAATCGTACTCATTCCGATTTAGAGGTGGACCATGAAACGACTGATGCTCATCCTGTCCGCATCCCTGCTTGTTCTTGCCGGATGCGGCGGCAACGATCCTTCTGACGAGGGACAAGAAAGCGAAAACGCGACGGAACAGAAAGTCACTGTCAAGACGACCGTTTATCCGCTTGCCTACTTCACGGAACGGATCGGGGGAGACTCTGTAAGCGTCTCTTCCGTCTACCCTCCGGGAGCAGACAGCCATACATTCGAACCGACACAGAAGGATATGATCAGCCTGGCCGAAAGTGATCTTTTTATCCATACCGGCCTCGGGCTGGAGGGCTTTGTGAATAAAGCCGAACAGACTCTTTCGGGCGAAGATGTCCGGCTGATCGCGGCTGCAGCACATATTTCCGACGACCAGCTTCTTCACGGCCACGGACATGAAGAGGAACATGGACATGATGAAGAGGCAGGCCATGAAGGCCACGACCATTCCGGCGCAGACCCCCACGTCTGGCTTTCCCCTGTCCTCGCAGACCGGCTGGCACTTGCCGTGAAAGAGGCACTTTCGGAAGAACTTCCCGAGAAAGAAGCAGAGTTCGCGCAGCGGTATGAAGAACTGTCTGCCGAGCTCAAGGAACTGGACGGGGAATTCCGCAGCATGGCGGACCGCGCGCAGTCCAAAACCTTCTTCGTCTCCCACGCCGCATTCGGCTATATTGCCGAGGAATACGGCCTGGAGCAAGTCTCAATCGCAGGCCTGAATCCGCAGAGCGAACCTTCACAGAAAGAACTGGCACGGATTGTGGACCTGGCACGCGAAAAAGAGGCCACGACCATCTTCTTTGAACAGAACATCACATCAAAGCTCACTCAGGTGATCGTGAACGAAATTGGTGCGGAATCCGGCACGCTTCATAATCTGAGCGTCCTGTCGGAAGAGGATATCGAAAACAGTGAAGACTACTTTTCTCTTATGAGGAAAAATATCGAACGCCTCGGCAACGCATTGAACCCTTGAACCCATATCAAAAGCCATCCGGCAGCCCCGGATGGCTTTTGTCATTCCTGAAGATCAAACTTCGTCCTCAGTTCGCGGCGGAGAAGCTTGTTCGAGGCATTTCTGGGCAGTTCTGCGACGAAACGGAAATGCTTCGGCACCTTATACCGGGCCAGCCGCTCCCGGCAGAAGGTCTCAAGCTCTTCCGCTGTAACGTCTTCCCTTCCTACAATAAAGGCGGCCGGCACCTGTCCCCAGCGTTCATCCTCCACCCCCGCAACGCCTGCCTCAGCAACGGCGGGATGACCGACCAGCACTTGTTCGATCTCCGCGGGATAGATGTTCTCCCCTCCCGAGATGATCAGGTCGGAACGGCGGTCGAGCACGAAGAGGAATCCTTCTTCGTCAAGCCTGCCGATATCGCCTGTATGAAGCCAGCCGTCCACCTGGGCGGGTTTGTCGCTGAAGCGGCCGACATACCCAGGAGTCACATGGGGGCCGCTGATGAGGATTTCCCCCTCATCTCCGGGTTTTTCAGCTCCGTCGATCCGGATGCGGTTAAAGAAAAGCGGTTTGCCTGACGATCCCGTTTTCCTGAGGGCGTCCTCTGCCGCCAGCGTGGCCGTCTGTGAAGAGGTCTCGGTCATGCCATATGTCTGGAGGATCCGGATGCCGAGCGCCTCCGCGCGGCGGATATACGGCGAAGGGACCGGTCCTCCACCGGCAAGGATCTGCCTGAACCGTCCGGAAGCCCGCTCGTTCCGTGCTTCCAGGATATCCAGCACCCGGACCAGTTGCGCGGAGACGGCGGACATCGTCGTCACGCTGCCTTCCGCAATCTCTCTGGCCGAAGCTTCCGCATCGAATTTCGTCTGCAGACGCACGGTCATGCCATAAATCAGAGAACGGCACAGAATTGAGAATCCGCTTATGTGGAACAGCGGCATCGCGCAGAGCCAGACATCCCCCTCCTGCAGGCCCATGTTAAGGGCAGATGCGACAGCGCTCGATAAATGATTGCCTGCCGTCTGCCGGACGCCTTTGGGGAAACCGGTCGTTCCCGATGTGTACATGATGGTCAGGGTACGGTCTTCCTCCCATAGCTTCACCGGTTCAAAATCCATGCCCTCCCCTGACAAAAGGTGGCTCACCGCCGTACTGTCCGGTACGCGCTCCAGCAAGGCATCATCCGCGAACACGGCCTTTGCGCCCGAGTCTTCGATCTGGTAGGCCAGCTCGTCCTGCGTCAGGCGGCTGTTCAGCATCACCAGCTCAAAGCCCGCAAGAAGCCCGCCGTGGATCAGGAAGACGGTGTCCGGACCTCCTGCGGTCAGAAGCGCCACACGGTCCCCTTCCTGCAGGCCGGTCCCCCTCATCTTTCTCGCGATGTCCATCGCCCGTTCCGCCACTTCCCGGAATGTCCACTGTTTGTCTTCCCAGCTGATGGCGATCCGGTCCGGCGTCTGGCCGGCACGCTGCAAAATCCAGTTTGGTGTCTTCATCCAATCACCTTCCCATCATAAAAAGCCGCCCGAAAGGCGGCTTTTTGAATTTAGCGATCAAGGGAAACGAGGGAACTGGCCAAAGTCCGGCTTGCGCTTTTCCTTGAATGCGTCGCGGCCTTCCTTGGCTTCATCCGTTGTGTAGTAAAGGAGCGTCGCGTCGCCTGCCATCTGCTGAAGGCCTGCCAGTCCGTCCGTGTCGGCATTCATCGCGGCCTTCAGGAAGCGGAGTGCTGTCGGGCTCTTCTCGAGCATTTCCTCGCACCACTGGACGGTTTCATCTTCAAGCCGGTCAAGCGGAACAACCGTGTTGACCAGGCCCATGTCCAGCGCTTCCTGCGCGTTGTACTGGCGGCACAGATACCAGATCTCACGGGCTTTCTTATGGCCGACGATGCGTGCCAGGTAGCCGGAGCCGTATCCCGCGTCAAACGAGCCGACTTTCGGGCCGGTCTGGCCAAAGATGGCATTATCTGCAGCAATGGTCAGGTCGCAGACCACATGCAGGACGTGCCCGCCGCCGATGGCATAGCCTGCCACCATGGCGACAACCGGTTTCGGTATGACGCGGATCAGGCGCTGCAGATCCAGCACGTTGAGGCGCGGAATCTGGTCCTCTCCGACATAGCCGCCGTGTCCGCGGACTTTCTGGTCTCCGCCGGAGCAGAAGGCCATGTCGCCTTCGCCCGTCAGGACGATGACGCCGATGCTGTCATCATCGCGTGCGCGGGAGAAAGCATCAATCATTTCTTCTACAGTTTTCGGTGTGAAGGCATTGCGCACGTGCGGACGGTTGATCGTCACTTTGGCGATGCCGTTGTATTTCTCGTATTTGATCTCGTCATATGTACGGATCGTTTCCCATTGGCGTGTCATGTGGTTCCTCCCCTGTCTATGGCTTTAAAGCTTTCCTTACTATTGTAGCAAAGCGGGCCGGATTTTCCACGTGCACCGTATGTCCGGCGTCCGGAACGGTCACATGATCGACCTCCGGCAGCAGCCGGGCCATGTCTCCCGCAATGTTTACATACTTTTCATCCAGTTCTCCGGTGATCAGCGTCACCGGCATTCCGAATTGCTCCAGCGTATCCCAGTAGGAAGGCTGGTATCCCGTGCCGACTCCTCTGAGACTTCCTGCAAGGCCCGCGGGATCATTTCCGAGGCGGCCGCTCCGGACACGTTCCCGGACCGTTTCCGGCAGTTGTTTCTGCGAGGCGAAAAGCGGGATGTTCTCCCAGCGGTCGGTAAAGGCGCGGATGCCTTCCCGTTCGATGAAAGCTGCAAGCTTTTCGTCGGATTCCCTGCGCAATCGCCGTTCTTCCTGTGTCCGGAGGCCGGGAGATGTGCTTTCGAGGACCAGCCTGCTGATTTTCTCCGGGTGTGCGGCCGCATAGCCGATTGCGATCCGGCCTCCCATCGAATAGCCGAGAAGGCTAAAGTGATCCAGCCCGAGCCGGATAAAAAGTGCATCCAGGTCTGCCACCTGTTCCTTCATTGCATAACGGTCCGCGGTTTCCGGGGCTTCTGTTTTTCCGTGGCCGGTCAGGTCAGGCATAATGAGCCGGTATGAGCCGAATTCACCCGCAAGTCCTGTCCAGGATGCTGAGCTGCCGGTAAAGCCGTGCAGCAGGACAAGCGGTTCACCGTCGGGATTCCCTGCCTCCCGGTAGCCGATCCGGATTCCCCGGACCGTCGCCGTCAGCGGTTCCATTCGGCATCCAGCCTTTCGCCGACTGCCTGCCAGAGCTTCCGGTGCTCATTGAGATTCACCTGGCGGTCGCTGAAGGCTTCGATGATCCTGACATTGGTTTGTTTCGGCTGTCGGAGCACCTGCCTGAGTCCGTCGGCTGATTCCACCGCATCGTACTGGCAGCCGTACATGTCGGCCAGGCTCCTGAATTTCAGCCCGGTCGGCGTACCGAACAGCTCTTCGAAATAGCGTCCGGCCCCCGCCTGCGGCAGATAAGAGAAAATGCCGCCCCCGTCGTTGTTCATGACGAGGATGGTCAGATCTGTTTCATCAAAGCGGCTTGAGATCAGGCCGTTCATATCGTGCAGCATCGCAAGATCTCCGATCAGCAGGAAGGCCGGCCGTTTTCTCGCCGCCTGCACGCCAAAGGCGGTCGACACGACTCCGTCGATGCCGTTCACGCCGCGGTTTGCGAAAATCCCGATATCGCGGTCCGTGTTCATGAAGAAGGTGTCAACGTCACGGATCGGCATGCTGGAACTCGCAAACAGGTCGCTGCCGTCCGGCATGTCGGCAAACAGGACACCTGCCATCGCGCCTTCGTCGGTGCCCCCGTTTACTGCGCGCCTGGTTTCTTCTGTCGCAATGCGGTTTGCTTCAGACCAGAGAGAAGCATATCCGGAAGGGGCGTTCCCTGCCCGGATGCCAAGCAGCATTTCCGGCACGCACTGGAGATGATCCGTCGCCAGGTGATAAGGATCACGGAATGACGGGCTTTCATCCACGACGATATAGACGTCGGGACGGTTTCCGTTCAGGAACTGTGTCAGCGGCTTGGACACCGGCTGGGGACCAAATCGGATGACGGTATCCGGCGCCATTTCCTGCTTGAACCGTTCGTTTTTCAGGACGGCATCATACTGATCGATGCAAAGGCCCTCCGCTTCCTCTGACAGGCCGGTCCGGAGTCCCGAGAGCGGATCGGCCAGCACCGGCCAGCCAAGGGATCGTGCAAACTTCCAGAAAGCCTCTTTGTCAAAACCGGGAGGAAGTTCACCGGCAATGATCAGGCCCCGTTCCGCAGCGGCAGCCGTTTCTGTAAACCAGCGGACCATTTCCGGATCTGGAATCATCATCCCCCTGCGCACGCTGCGGAATGATGGCTCTGGATCCTCCTCTCCGAAATCGATCAGGAGCGGCTCACGGAACGGTATATTCAGGTGCACGGGACCCGCCGGCGCATCTGTCGCGATCGAGACGGCCCGCTGCACATGACGGCCGATATACTCCAGTGATTCAGGCCGTTCTTCCGGGATGGGGAAATCGGCACTGTACTTGACCATCCTCCCGTACATCCCGGGCTGGTCGATCGCCTGGGGGGCTCCGACCTCGCGCAGTTCATGCGGACGGTCTGCCGTCAGCACAATCAGCGGCACACGGGCATACTTCGCCTCGGTGACCGCCGGCATGTAATTGGACGCTGCGGTGCCGGACGTGCACAGCACGGCGACCGGTTCGCCGGATGCCTTGGCCATGCCCAGCCCGCAGAATGCCGCGGAGCGCTCGTCGGTCTGCAGATGGATCCCGACACTGTCAGAGTCGGCAAATGCATAGGCAAGCGGCGTTGAACGTGACCCCGGGCTCACGACCACATGCCGGACACCTGCACGGATCAGCGATTCGCGGATCCTCAGAACATAGGAGGTCAGCACTTTCCGGTCATCCATGCAGGACACCTCCGAGCGCCCGCATCATCGGACGGAACTTCACCCAGGTTTCTTCATATTCCTCTTCCGGTACCGACCCGGCGACAATTCCTCCGCCGGCGTACAGATGCGCCCGGTCGCCCTTCAGCAGGCCTGAGCGGATCGCCACGGCAAACTCGCCGTCACCGTCCGTGTCCATCCAGCCGATCGGGGCCCCGTAAAAGCCCCTGTCCATCTTTTCGTTTTCACGGATCATGCGGAGCGCTTCGTCACGGGGAGTACCTCCGAGCGCCGGTGTCGGGTGAAGGGCTTGTACAAGATCAAGAAGATCCGTGCCGGCATTCGGTGTCCCTTCCACAGGAGTGAACAGATGCTGGATGTCACGCACTTTCAGAAGCCGCGGTCCCGCCGGAATCCGGACTTCACTGCAGAAACTGCGGAATACATCTCCGATCATCTGGACCACGAACTGATGCTCTTCCCGGTTTTTCGGGTCCTTCAGAAGCCCTTCCCCAAGCAGCCGGTCTTCTTCCGCTGTCTTGCCGCGGCGGATGGATCCGGCCACACAGGCGGTCAGGCCCCTGCCGCCCTCCATCTTCACAAGACGTTCCGGTGTCGCTCCGAAAAAGAAGCCTTCACCGCTCTCCAAGCCGAACAGATAGCTTTCCTGCTGCTCGGCCGAAAGATGTTCCAGCACCTCCGAATGACGGACGGGCGTCTCGAAGTCGAGGCCGATGGATCGCGCAATCACGACCTTCTCCGGCCCGCCTTCACGGATCCCGTCCCGGACACCTTCCACGGCACGCAGATAATCCTGCTTGGCATATTCCTGGAGCCGGCTCACATCAGGCTTTACCGCAGGCTCCCGTTCTTTAACCTGTGCTTCGTGGATCAGCCTGTCCCGGATCAGGCGCAGCCGGTCAAAATCGGCCGCCACGGCCTCTTCCTCGGATATCAGGTTGATCGACACGAAGGTACGCCCGTCTTTTTCAACCAGCTGGATCTGCGGAACTACAAAAAGGGCAGCCGGGAAGCTTTCCCATTCCGATTTGCGCCGATTTTCCGGATCAAACGAGAAGCCGCCGAACAGCACCGGCGACTGGTCTCCCTCTTCCTTCACAATCACGGAACAGAGTCGCTGCCATTGTGTACGTATATCTTCAAAACGGGCATCGCCGTCTGTACTGGTCAGGCGTGCTGCGTGCCCGATGCCAGCCATTTTCCGGGTTTTCTCCCGGTTTTCCCAATAAAAGCGCCGGCCGGCGAATTCCGCTTCGCCCGCTTCAAAAAAAGCTTGCGGTGACAGCCTGCCCGATTCGACCGTCTCCGTGTAGAACCGGAGCCCGTCCATCATGCGGCCTGTCTTCGTTATTAAATCCGGAGTCGTTTTCCGTTTCATCCAAGACCCCTCCAACTTATTCGCTACAGTCTTTCCTTGCCCATTTATTTTACCACAACGCACGAATCGCCAACATCCGGGCGATTCCGTGCGCCTTCACTGTCCTTTCCCCATTTTCTCCGTTATAATGATGAGCGGAAAGAAATTTAGGGAGAGAACGATATGCAGCAAACACTCAAAGCAGACGAAGGCTGGCGGATCTGGTGGCAGCTGACACGCCCACACACGCTAACCGCGTCATTCGTGCCTGTGCTTCTCGGAACCATCATCGCGTTCTCAGAAACCCGGGTCAATGTCACGCTTTTCATCCTTATGATGCTTGTCACCCTGTTCCTGCAGGCGGCAACCAACATGTTCAACGAATATTACGACTTCAAGCGCGGGCTCGACAATGAGCAGTCCGTCGGCATCGGCGGGACCATCGTCCGGAATGGCGTAAGTCCTTCGACTGTTCTGGGCCTTGCACTCGCGCTCTACGGTGCTGCGGCACTGATGGGTCTTTATATTGCCGGGAGCACCTCATGGTGGCTGATTGCGGTAGGTGGCGTCGCCATGGCCATCGGGTACTTGTATACCGGCGGACCGCTTCCAATCGCCTATACGCCGCTCGGAGAGCTGTTCTCCGGTGTCACGATGGGGATGGCAATCGTGCTCATCTCCTATTTCATACAGACCGGCCATGTCAGCGGATGGGCAATCGCCCTTTCAATCCCCAGCATGATCCTTGTAGGGGCGATCATGATGTCAAACAACATCCGTGATCTGGAGGGTGACAAAGAAGGCGGCCGGAAGACACTCGCCATCCTGGCCGGAAGAGAAAATGCGGTCACGATCCTTCTCCTGTTTTTTGCGGTATCGTACCTGTGGATCCTCATAATGGTCCTTACCGGACTCCTGACGCCCTGGGCACTGCTCGTCTTCCTCAGCATCAGAAAGCCGATCGGCGCCATCCGGATCTTCAGGAAAGAAAACGTTCCGCTCAAGGTCATGCCGGCCATGAAAGCGACCGCCCAGACAAACACGATCTTCGGATTCCTGCTCTGCCTCGGCCTCCTTCTCGGCTACTGGACAAACTAATCACGGAACTTGTAAAACCGCCTGCCCGGATGCAGGCGGTTTTTGATATTGGAGGCAAGGTTTATCGTTCAGGACAAAAAGGAAAAGATGAGGGACAATGGCAGGATTCATGAACTCATGAAATACAGACCATCCATCATCTTATACGATAAGGAAGTGACAGCCATGTTGACAGAACAGCAAAAGACAATCCTCAAGCGTGAGCTGATTGAAATGCAGCAGCAATACCGTCAGACAAGTGAAGAACGTGACCGTGACGACAGTATGCGGGACGATTCCGGAGAACTATCCTTTGCAGACAATCACCCGGCCGATATGGGAACGGAGCTGTACGACCGCGAGCGTGACCAGGCGCTTGAAAACCATGCGGAAGACGAACTCGAAAAGGTCGAGGAAGCCTTGAAGGCGCTGCGTGAAGGGAACTATGGAATCTGCGAGATATGTGAAGTAGAGATTCCGTTTGAGCGCCTGGAGGCCATTCCCTACACGAATCGGTGCATTGAGCATGCGGACACCGAGATTCCGGAGGACCGCCCGGTTGAGGAAGACGTATTGCAGGATGTGGCAGCACCCGTCCAGCCGGACTCTTTTGAAGTTGGCAGGAAAGAAGGCATTGAGGACTACCAGGACAGCTTCCAGGAGGCGGCACGTTACGGCACTTCCGAAACGCCATCCGACAGGAGCGGTGATCATGACGACTACAATGACCTTTACGAGGATCCGATGGAACAGGGCACGACAGAAACCTATGAGGAATTTGCAAGCACTGATGAAACCGGCAGCGTAAAGGGCTTTATGCGATCGGACACAATGGACGAGTATCAGGAGGGCCTTGATGAAATCGACCTCGAGTCCCCGCTCGGTGACATTCCCGATAAAACGGTCGACAGCTACACCGGCGAGCGCCTTGACCGGGAATAAGAACATCTGGACAGCAAAAAAACAACCATCCTATTCAATATAGGATGGTTGCTTTTTTCTTAATGACCCCTACGGGATTCGAACCCGTGTTACCGCCGTGAAAGGGCGGTGTCTTAACCGCTTGACCAAGGGGCCAATACATGGCGGAGAAGGAGGGATTTGAACCCTCGCGCCGGTTACCCGACCTACGCCCTTAGCAGGGGCGCCTCTTCGGCCTCTTGAGTACTTCTCCAAATGGCTCCGCAGGTAAGACTCGAACTTACGACCGATCGGTTAACAGCCGATTGCTCTACCACTGAGCTACTGCGGAATACATGGTGGGCCTAAGTGGACTCGAACCACCGACCTCACGCTTATCAGGCGTGCGCTCTAACCGGCTGAGCTATAGGCCCGGTCTCGCTGGAGCGGATGAAGGGAATCGAACCCTCGACTTCAGCTTGGGAAGCTGAGGTTTTACCACTAAACTACATCCGCGAATGGTGGCTTGGGACGGAATCGAACCGCCGACACAAGGATTTTCAGTCCTTTGCTCTACCGACTGAGCTACCAAGCCTAAATTACAGGGTATTCATTATGTAAAAATGGCGGTCCCGACGGGAATCGAACCCGCGATCTCCTGCGTGACAGGCAGGCATGTTAACCGCTACACCACGGGACCATTGGTTGCGGAGGCAGGATTCGAACCTGCGACCTTCGGGTTATGAGCCCGACGAGCTGCCACTGCTCCACTCCGCGATAATAATATAGATGTTGCATGGGTGTTTCTACGCATATGGTGTTTGGACACCTTACGCTTCGCTGTCGGTGTAACTCGCAGTCTTCGTTCTGCTCGTTGCTCCACTCCGCGATAATAATATTGTCTTTACTGGTTCAGAGCTGCCCTAGACTGAAGAGGCGCAAAATATGGCGGAGGAAGAGGGATTCGAACCCCCGCGCGGTGTTACCCGCCTCTCGGTTTTCAAGACCGACCCCTTCAGCCAGACTTGGGTATTCCTCCGTTTGAACCAATAAATGGTGGACCTTGCAGGACTCGAACCTGCGACCGGACGGTTATGAGCCGTCTGCTCTAACCAACTGAGCTAAAGGTCCTTTGCAATGGCGGCGGAGGGGATCGAACCCCCGACCTTACGGGTATGAACCGTACGCTCTAGCCAGCTGAGCTACACCGCCGGAATAATATAAATGGTGGAGCCTAGCGGGATCGAACCGCTGACCTCCTGCGTGCAAAGCAGGCGCTCTCCCAGCTGAGCTAAGGCCCCAACATATAAGGGTGGTCGGGAAAACAGGATTCGAACCTGCGACCCCTTGGTCCCAAACCAAGTGCTCTACCAAGCTGAGCTATTTCCCGGTGATTAAAATGGCGCGCCCGACAGGAGTCGAACCCATAACCTTCTGATCCGTAGTCAGACGCTCTATCCAATTGAGCTACGGGCGCATTCATAAAAAAAGACTTGGTGCCGAGGACCGGTCTCGAACCGGTACGGTAGTCACCTACCGCAGGATTTTAAGTCCTGTGCGTCTGCCAATTCCGCCACCCCGGCGGAAATAAATGGAGCGGAAGACGGGATTCGAACCCGCGACCCCCACCTTGGCAAGGTGGTATTCTACCACTGAACTACTTCCGCATGATTAAGTGGTTGTTGATCACTTATAATAAAATGGTGCGGGTGAAGGGACTTGAACCCCCACGTCCGGTAAAGGACACTAGAACCTGAATCTAGCGCGTCTGCCATTCCGCCACACCCGCATGATGTGGTATATATAAAGGGTGGTGAGCCATGCAGGGCTCGAACCTGCGACCCTCTGATTAAAAGTCAGATGCTCTACCAACTGAGCTAATGGCTCGTCTGAAGTGGTGCCGGCCAGAGGACTTGAACCCCCAACCTACTGATTACAAGTCAGTTGCTCTACCAATTGAGCTAGGCCGGCTTTCTGAAATGGTGGAGGATGACGGGTTCGAACCGCCGACCCTCTGCTTGTAAGGCAGATGCTCTCCCAGCTGAGCTAATCCTCCATAAATATTGATCTGTGAATCTGTGTTAAAGAGATCCGGCCTGGCGACGTCCTACTCTTGCAGGGGGAAGCCCCCGACTACCATCGGCGCTGAAGAGCTTAACTTCCGTGTTCGGGATGGGAACGGGTGTGACCTCTTCGCCATCATCGCCAGACCGTATTCTTTTTGAAAGGACAAGTATTATTATATCAGTTCCTGTCGATTTGGCAAGAACTTTTTTTGTTCTTTCAAAACCGGATAAACAAGACATTGTTGTATAACCATCTTTCCACGT
>NZ_AOFT01000011.1 GCF_000348905.1 Bhargavaea cecembensis DSE10 | reverse complement strand
CGAATACTCTTTTTGTGAGTAGGCGTAGAGAATAACCTTCAGCATCATTTTCGGATGATAAGAGCTTCTACCGCCTCCCGGGTAATAGGCGAAGAGCTGTTGGTCCGGAAGCAACTCAATCATTTCATCAATGACCCGTGCGACATGGTGTTCGGGGATTAGTGCCTCGACATCGAAGATGGCGAACGACTGACGGTTATTGTAGGGTTTGAAAACTGGGGCAAGCTGCCGTTTAGGCCGTCCGGCCATTTCTCCCACCTCTTTTTTCATCCCAGGAAAAGTGGTATAATTAACAGTAGCAGTCTTCGGATTGCACATAAAAAGATCGCTCCTTTTTGGATTGTTGTGTGGTAACTCCATTCTACAAAAGGCAGCGATCTTTTTCTATTTCATTTAAATAAACATAAGAAAAGGGGCGTCCTAGAAAGTCAGTTTTCACTGACTTTCTGGACAGCCCCTTTTGTTGTTCAATCAATTTTGAATCAGACCATGCTTGGCTGTTTTGCGCCTTCACGGAGTGTCTTGAATGCAGCAGCCCATTCGTTGACTTCGGTAAGCATCGCATTAACGTTTTCCAGATGCAGTTCAGCCGGCTTGAACTCGGAGAAGTTTTCGAAGTCGGTGAAGAGCGAGAGAGTCGGATGCGTCCGGACATCGGCAACGGAAAGTTCGCCGAGGATGCCGCGGAGGTGTTCCGCAGCACGAGCGCCGCCCGTCGAGCCGTAGCTGACGATTCCCGCCGGTTTATCCGCCCATGCTTCACGCGCCGTATCAATCGCGTTTTTCAGGACGCCGGAAATGCTGTGGTTGTACTCCTGGACGATGAAGACGAACCCGTCGAGGCTTGCAAGTTTTTCGTTCCATTTCGCGATTCCCGGCTCCGAACCGTCAGTTGTGCCGACGAACGGAAGCTGGTAATCCTGGATGTCGATGATTTCATACTTCGCATCATTGCGGCCGTCCGCGATGCCCTTGAGCCACTCGCCGACCTGCGGGCTCACGCGTCCTTCACGCGTGGAACCGAGGATGATGCCGATTTTGAGCTTTTCTGGCACGACCGGTGCCGCTTCCTGTTTTTTGCCGAATAGTTTAGAGAAGAATCCCATGATGATCACTCCTGAATGATAATTTTCCAAAGGCTCGTGGCAACAATCTACGCTTAGCCGATCGCTTTCCGGACTGCAGGAGCGACCTCGTTGGCGAGGAGTTCGATGCTCCGGGCGACCTGCTCATATGGCTGTCCGCCGATATCCAGTTGTGCGAGGAACCGGGTGTGTCCGAACAGTTCGTGCTGGCGGAGAATCTTCTCTGTCACTTCTTCCGGGCTGCCTACAAATAGGGCATTGTCCGGACCGGTGACCTGGTCGAAGTCCTCCCGGCTCATCCGGAAGGCCATGCCCCGCTGGCGGTTTACCTCATTCCAATAGCCCGAGTAGTATGGATAGAACGTGTCCCTGGCGGTTTCCCCGTCTTCTGCAAGGAAGCCGTGTCCCGTGACGCCGACACGGAGTGAAGCCGGATCATGTCCTGCTTCCGCACCCGCCTGCCGGTACAGATCGGCAAACGGCTGGAACCGTCCCAGCGGCCCGCCGAGAATGGCAAGTGCCATGCCCGCACCGAGCCTCCCTGCACGGATGGCGCTTTCCGGCGTTCCGCCGACACCGATCCAGAACGGGATTTCGGGCTGCACAGGACGCGGTGCGATTTCCGCATTCCGGAGAGGAGATCGGTACTGCCCGCTCCAGTCCACGACCTCATTTTCATTCAGCAGACGGAACAGCTGCGAGTTCTCCTCGAACAGCCCATCGTAATCCGCCGTATCAAAGCCGAACAGAGGGAACGATTCGATGAAGGCCCCGCGGCCGGCCATGACTTCCGCACGTCCGTCCGACAGCAGATCGAGTGTCGCGAAATCCTCGAAGAGCCGTACAGGGTCGACAGTACTGAGGACTGTCGTCGTGCTCGTCAGCCGGATCCGTTCCGTCGCCTGTGCGACAGCAGCGAGAACGACCGGCGGTGAGGACACCGCATAGTCCAGCCGGTGATGTTCTCCGACGCCGAACACATCGAGTCCGAGACGGTCGGCCAGCTTTGCGGCCTCAAGGATTTCCTTTAGGCGCTGCCCTGCACTGGCCGTCTTTCCGGTATGAGGGTCCCGCACGATATCGCCGAGTGTATAGACACCGATCTCAAATGCCGGCTTGTCAGTCAATGGATTCATCCTTCTGTTCACTCCTGAATGTAAAAATTGAAAAAAGGCCGTGGCCTGACGGAGCCGAAATCAGAGGCGTCCGGACACATTGGTTACTTTTCGTAATTAACTATATTTTAATATCTCGATTTCGTCAAGTCCATTGAACCGATAAATTGACACAGCGGCAAAAAAGCCATTTCCTTGTTTTTAGGAGGATGGCTTTTTGCCGCTGTTCTATTCGGATGCATCGCGAACGGGTTTCATTCACCGGCAAACAAAAACATATACAGCCGGCTCTGCCATGATTAAAATGGCATAATCCAAACATAGGAAGGTTGAACGTTTTGCTGAAATCTTATGCCTGGCTGATCTTTTGTGTATTGATATGGGGAAGCAATTTCGTCTTCGGCAAAATGCTTGTACAAGATTTCTCTCCTGCCGCATTGACAATGCTGAGGCTATTGTTCATCGTCCTTTTTCTTGGCGTCCTCACTTTAAACCGGAAGCATTCGACCCGTTTGTCCAAACCTGACTTCCTGGTGGTTGTTTTTCTGGGGATTGTGGGTGTCTTCATCAACCAATGGTCATTTTTTGAAGGGCTGCGGACTGCCGATCCCACCACCTCCGCGCTGATCCTGGCTACCGCTCCTGTGCTGACAGGTTTCCTGGCCGCGATTTTCCTGAAGGAAAAACTGACATTCCGTATGATTGCCGGCTCCTGCATCGCCATATTGGGCATTTACTTCGTGGTGGCCCGGGGAAGCCTGTCTTCGGTCCGGATTGACCCTGGCCTATACTGGATCGTCGTCACAATGGTGACATTTGCCATCATGGTGATCGTTACTCGGCTTCTTTCCAGCAGGGTCGATCCGCTGACCATCACGCTTTACTCCAATATTGTCGGCTGGGCGATATCCGTTCCATTCACGTTCATCCTGGACCGGCCGCTTAAGATCAGCGCCGAATGGTCAGATTGGATGCTGCTGATTGTCACCGCCGTTGTTGTTCATGGCGCAGCCAACCTCATCTGGAATCAGCAGATCCGTTACGTGGATGCTTCAAAAGCATCGATTTTATCCAATCTGGAGCCGTTCGTCGCGATGGTCATGGGCCTCATTCTTCTGAGCAATCCCATCACCGGCTATCAGGTACTGGGCTCCCTGTTCATCATCGGGGGTGTCATTCTGTCAACGTATCAGCGAAGGGTGCGTCCGTATAGCAAAAGCTGACATCGCGTTCATCACAAAGCGCCCGGCCAGGGAGACCCGGCCGGGCGCTTTTGCTTAACCGATCTTCGTCAACGTTCCGAGCAATGTCGTCCGGTTGTCGCCGTTGTTCTCAAATCCCATCATTTCCGTTTCATTGCAGAACAGGACGTCCCCTCTGGTCGCCATGATTTCCTCCCCGTCGACGGTGAAGGTGCCGCTCCCCTCCATCACGACAAGGAACAGCTCCTTTCCCGGATGGCTGTGGGGCTTCATCGCCTGGCCCGGAAGAAAGTTCAGCGTGAATGCCGTGCTGTGCCCGTTCTTCATGAAATCGACTTTGGTGAACCGGCTGTCGTCAAACTGCTGAAATGCCCTGATCGCCTGGTGGTCCATCCGCATGCCTCCTAAACGCTTGGTACTTGTACTATACCGTCAATGGGGACAGCGGAAACCTGCCGATTGATTGCCGGCTACGGTGCTGAGTCCCTGCTTGCACTGAGATGTGGGTGATTCTTCAAATGGTTGTTTATCTATATTTATCACAAACCTTCCATACAATGAAGAGCAAAAACTGTGCCGACAAGCATGCAGTTCGGAATGTGCTGCACGCCGGGTATTCGAAAGATTCGAATAAAAACTGTATGATGGACTCAAGAGAAAAAGGCGGCAGGGGTCACGGATAAATGGGGGCGTTTTATTAATGGCAGGCTTTGAAGTGTTTATATTTATCGCGCTGGGGGCCACACTCCTGATGGTTTTAGCACCGCTTGCTCTGCAAAAGTCAGTGCCGGAAAAGAAAAGTCGGTATCTGAGAGTTTTGTTTTTGGGGCTTCTGATCATGAGCTTGGGGATTTTCATTTTCAGCTTTTACATCGGGGGGTGGCAAGGAATCGGGTATGGGTTCATGGCCATTTCGATTCTGATCGGCACTTTATTGGGAGGGCTCATCAACGGCGTGACGAGTGCCGTTAGCCGCAGGAAAAAACATAGCTGAACAAAAAACCTCCGATGCCCATATTGGCCCGGAGGTACTGCATGAGACCCTGTATTAAAATATCCAGGGTTCTTTTTTAAATGCCGCAAGTTGACGGACGGACTGCCGGATCGCTTCTCCGCCCGGGGGCAGGTCGACCGTTCCGCGGGAGCGCCGGATCGTGCCGTCACCATGGCGGATGGTCACCTCGTACGTCCTGCCCTCCAGAACCGGGGAACCGAAATCCCCTGGCCATTCATCGATGTGAAACTCAGTGCGGAGTGTATCCAGAAACGCGGCCGCCTGATCCGGATCGATCTCGTATTCATCCCTTATGTAGCGCATGCCCTGCCCGTTTCCCCCTTTTGTCGAGAGTACCTCATGGACAATCAGGCCGCCGCGGGTGATCCGGACATCATGGACCCGATCCTGGTTCGGCAGGAGCGGGCCGCTTTCGGTCGTTTCAAAAAGGATCTCAGTAATCACGGTCATTCCCCCTCTTTCTCAAACCGCTTACTTTCTTTTCATGATTTGAAAGTTGATTAGTCGCTTTTTATAAATCAGCACCATCATGCTCATCACCGCCGCATAAAGCAGGAATTTGGATAGTTCCTCCTGTTCTGCCATTCCTGTTTGCAGCCCGCCAGACAGGTAGAAGACATTCAGCATCCCATGCAGGATGGCCGCCGGAATCACCGACCGGCCAACTTCTCTTACATAAGTGAGCGTAATGGAGATCAAGAACAGCAGGCCGATGTAACTTGTGATTCCCGTCCACAACTCTCCATAACCTTTATAGAAAACGGCGATCGGCAAATGCCACAGCGACCAGACTGCAGCTGTGATGACGGCCGTCCGGAACAGGGAATGGTTTTTCCGCAAATGGTGATGGAAATTCCCGCGCCAAACGACTTCTTCCAGAAGTGCAGATAAGGAAGCAACGGTCAGGCCGATCACGAACAGCAAACCCAGTTCCTTTTCCTGCTCGAACAGGAACCGCATGTCCTGAAAGCTGAGATAAACGTGAAAAGTAATTCCCAACAAAACCGGGAAGAGTGTAGAAAACACCATGCTCTTCAAGGTCGGACGGAACAGGCCCAGCGTCGATCTGACCTGGATTTTACAATAACCGGCCTGATAGACGAAGACGACGATTAGCGGGACTGCCATCACCGCCCCCAGAAACGCGCGTCCGTCCTCTAAATTGACGAGGATGGCATGGACAAGGAAAGTGACCAGGAAAATGAAAACGATCGTTATTCCAACAATATTCTTCCGGATTTGCTTCACCCGCCCACTCCCCATCAGCTACACTTCAGCAATCTTATCCAACCCGATCCGCTAAAGCGATATCCTCTTTTAAAATGGAATACATGTACAGGTCATCGAACTTGCCCCGGCCGTATTCATAATGGCGGAGCAATCCTTCCCTCAGGAAGCCGTTTTTCTCCACCAGCCGCAGGGAAGGTTCGTTTTCTGGTTCGATCAGCGCTTCGATCCGTTCCAGCCGGAGATGGCTGAATCCGTATCGGACCACTGCCCGCAAGGCTTCACTTGCAATGCCCTTTCCCCAATGCTCGGGGCTGAGCTCGTAGCCGACTTCGGCACGGAAGTGCTTTTTCTCCCGGTTATGGAACCCGCAGCTCCCGATCATCTTGCCGGTTCCCTTAAGCGTGATGCCCCATCGGATGCCGCTGTCTTCTTCGACAAGGGAGTGGTACCAGTTGATTTCGTCCAATACGTCCTCCGTGTTTTGGAACGGCTCCATGCCGGTATGCTTCATCACCTCCGGATCGGACAGGTAACGCAGCATGTCTTCTGCATCGGCGGGAGTGGCCGCCCTCAGGTGCAGCCGTTCAGTCATGATTTCCGGGAATGGCGTGTTCATTTTTGTCGCCTCCAATTCAAATAGCCGGTCCGCTCTGGCGGACCGGCTTTCGGTTATCTGTGCTGGTCGACCAGGATCGGATTGCCATCCGGATCTTCGATCACGAAGTGGGCCGGCCCTTCCGTCGATGTGTCCGCTTCAGTAATAAATTCAATCCCCTTTGCCTTAAGCTCTTCCTGGAGCTCCCTTACGTCCCTGAACGGGTTCACTTCTTCGGCGCTGCTGTTCCAGCCCGGGTTGAACGTCAGCATGTTCTTCTCAAACATCCCCTGGAACAGCCCGATCACGCAGTCTTCGTTTTTAAGGATCAGCCACCCGTTTTCCTCATCACCGCCAAGCGCGGAAAAGCCGAGTTTCTCGTAGAATTCCTTGGATGCCTGAAGATCCTTGACCGTCAGGCTAAGTGAAAATGCACCGATGCTCATTTACAAGTCCTCCCCCAGATTCGTTGTTTTCTTCAAATAACGGACCCTTGTTCCGTAGGGGTCCGTATGGGTCATGCTTTGCTGCTGCAGGTCAATGATCAATTCATCGTTTAAATGTCTGCCCTTGAAACTCACCTGTCCACAGTCAGCGGCGACAGGTATGATTTCACAGTTATAAATGACCCCGTACATCTTCGGCAAGGCAGCAAATACCCGGCCATCTTCCAAAAAGATATTCAGCTGCCCCTGCTCCGAACTGTACGTTCCGGTAATGGCGGCAATGAGCCGCTCATCAGGAACGATTGAAGCAGGCGAATCAAGCGCACAGTCTCTCTGCTCAAATACAGAGGAGGCAATGTCTTTTGCGATCCGGTCTACCGGTGTCAGGCCAAAATTGCTCAGAACGATGACCGATAAGGCTTCTTCCGGATAACGGACGTAAAACGACGCGAAGCCGTTGACGTCACCGAAGTGTTCCCAGCTGGTGCGCCTGCCCCAATCTTTTTCTTCGTCCCTGAAGAACCAGTCGTATCCGCACATTTCGTTGTGCCGGGTGAACATCTTTGCGGGCAGTTCCTGACCGAAAATGCTTTCTCCGCTGAGTGCCCGGTCCCAGAGAAGCAGGTCTTCCGCCGTCGAGTACAGGCTGTAGGCACCCGTCGCCACACTCATGTCGATCCACTCCGCCCGCCTGATGTCGCGGTCGAGCGTATAGCCCTGGGCATACTGGCTGATGACCGTCCTGCCGTCATCACTGCCTGTGTGTTTCATGCCGAGCGGCTTGAATACGTGTTCGTCCATATAGTCCCCGTAGCTGAGTCCGGTCACGTTTTCGATGATGGCGGCGAGAATCGTATAGCCGGAGTTGGAATAACCGGCCTGGCTGCCGGGCTTAAATTCCGGCGGCAGTTCTCTGATGGTCTCCATCAGCGTTTGCGTCGTGGCCGGAAGGCGCATCATCTGTGTCCAATAGTCAGGACGCGAAGCAAAATCGGCCACACCGCTCATATGGGAAAGCAGGTGATGGATAGTGATTTGGTCACCGCCCGGAAAGTCACTGAAGAAACGGCTGATCGGGTCTTCCCTCCGGAGTACGCCCTTCTCCTCAAGTTGGAGGATGGCCATCGCGGTAAACGCTTTTGACAACGATCCGATTTTGAACCTGGTGTTGGAGGAGTTCGGGACACTAAACCCGTAATCCGCCATGCCATAACCTTTGCAGAGGAGAGTCTCTTCCTTATGCCGGACCGCAATGGCACCGCTAAAATAGCCTCGTGCATCGAGTGAATCAACATACTTCCTAATTAATTCTGCTTCCATAAAATCCTCCGGGTTAGTTCCGGAACCTTCATTCAAAGTCCCTTTAGGTGAATTGAAAATCTTATAGGCGGCTTAAATGGGTGTCCTTAAAACGGGTCGGATACTTGAGTCCGTAGCCGAGCATCCGGTCCATCCCAATATGGGCCAGCCAGATGAGGCCGATTGCCAGAATGAATCCGCTGTTAAAGAGGAGTCCTGCGATGATCAAGATGAGCGGGACAGAAGTGGTGTGAAAGTAGTTATACATCTTGGCCCCTGTTTTCAGATCGGCCAGGTATCCGAGTGCGGAAATATCCGGTGCGAAAAGCAGGATGAAAAACATCGGCCAGCTGAACGAATTCGAAGCATACAGATAAAGGGCCAACAGCAAGATCGCCAGGCCTTCGATGTGCAAAAGAATCCTTACCATCACTTCTGCCTCCTGTCTGTCCGCCGGCAGCCATATTGGCTCCGGATATCAAAAAGAAGCCGGATCAGGCTTGGGTAATATGGGATGAACGTGCCGTCCTCGATCATCCTTTCGATTTCATCGGCAGTTGCCCATTTGGCGTCCCGGACTTCCTCGTATTGCAGGGTGAGCTGCTCAAGGTCGATCCCCTTTTCAATCAGATAGACGTCATTGAACCCCCGTTCGAAGTTGATGGTCAATTGCGGCCTTACGTTTTCCAAGTCCAGGCGGATCCCCAACTCCTCCTCGAGCTCCCTTGCCGCGGCTGCCTGGCTGCTGTCGCCAACTGTCGCGCTTCCTCCTGCCGTCAGGTCCCACATGCCGGGCCAGCTTTCCTTGAATGTCTGCCTCTGCTGGATCAGCATCTTCCCTTCCCTGTTGAAGATGCACACATGAACGACCAGATGAAGGTCCCCCTCTTTGAATTCGCCTCCGCGCGTCATCGTCCTGCCTGTTTTCATTCTTTCCGCATCATAGATGTCCCACAGCTCCGTCATTTCATCTCCCCTTAGCACTCCTGTTTATGGATCAATTTCTGACGCTCCAGTAGATTTCTGTGCAATCATCGCAGTAGAAGCCTTCCAAGTTACAGTCTTGGACGATCCGCTCCATCCTATTTCTGTCGTTTGAGCAGATCATTGAGAAATGGCTGTCCCAATGGGTAGTGATGAGAAGAGATTGGTCATGCGTAAATAGATTATGTCTTTCCAATGTGTCCCCTGTGATCAGATCGTCAATATATTCAAGTTTCAGTTCTGTGCAAAATTCGTCGCCAACCCAGAGCCACTCGTACCCCTCTTTTTTCACGGCACTCAATACGTCATTGATCAGCAGCTCCGGCAAAAACCCTTCAGTTGGCGGAACCAAACGGTGCTCATCGCACACTGCAAAGACTCTTTCAGCAAGCTGTTCGTCGGCATGTTTTTCATTTAGCCCGCTGATCCCTGTGCGAAGACCGATATCCAGATGGCGAATCGAATTGATTCCGGATAGGGAAAGAAACTCCTGCCACCTGACAGCTTCACAGTGCCGGATGATCTCATGCTTCCCTAGTAGAGGAACAGAAAAATACCGTTCAAGCGGCAGTGTCACCGGCTTGATGAACGGATGGAAGAAGATAAAGACATCACTGAAAATATCCTGATAGAACGACTTGATCGGGACCTCATCATTTGAACAGACCGCGTACCTGTGCGGTGGCGGCAAGTACCTGACTTCTTCCTCCATCTGGCTCCCCCTCTTTTCTGATAGGTAATATCATTTTTAGCCCTATCGTTTAAAGACATCATATTCTCCGCAATGTTCATTGATTGCCTGTATCGCAAGTTCCAGCGATTTCAGCCTTCGCTCAAGAAGAGTCCGCTGGGGGCTGGCGCTCTTGGAATTAGCATATGCCTTCTCGATGGATGGAATCAGACCGACGAGTACATCGCGGGCTTTTGATAATGCCTCTTGCCCGTTAGGATGGGATTGCCGGTTCCAGACATGCTCCAACACAGCCAGCCCGATCTTCATTGCATGAAGGCGCTTCTCGATCAAGATTGAATGGACTCCGTTCTGACGGTTTCCGGAATGTCTTCCATACTGGGACGCCCCCTCTTCTCTAGTAATCTATTCCAATTATCACACAACCATAAATCCAGTGGAATACGAACCAACAAAAAACGAACCCCATTGTTGGGGCTCGCATCAGATGACAATGTTCAAAAGGTCTTCCAGCCGGCTGATTTCATATGTAGGCACAATTGGTGTCTGGTTTTCCTTGCGGGCCGGGTTAAACCAGCATGTGTCCACCCCGGCGTTCAGTCCGTCCCGGATATCGGAAGTCAGCGAGTCGCCCACCATCAGGACAGAAGAACGGTCCGTGATCCGCAGTTGCCGGAGCCACTCAGGAAATATTAGTTGCTAGCCAACTGCCCCGCTTGATAATAATTCAACTAAAGTATTTGTCGTCTGCTATCTTAGTGTTGCAACAATCCAAGAATTGCAAATTCGCTTTTCAATTATTAAGTTAATTATTATTAACATTTATTAAATGAAAGAATAAATTCTGCTTGTGCACGTTGAACTGCAATGGCTGTTTGATTTAGTAGGTAATCAATTTGAATAATTTCTGGTTTTTGATCTCCATATTGCTTCCTTTTCTCATTCAAATAAGAAGATTTGGAAAAAGCATTACCCATTAATGCAATTACATAGGTTTTTGAAGTAGGAGATTGTTGAATATCTTTTAACTTACTCCAGATTTCCGAGGCAGTTAAATTATGTGGATTTGCAATTTTCCTATTTACTTTTACTCTATAGGACTCATGTTTCCATTCTTTATCCCAATAATCATAGATTGGCTTTTTTGTACTACCTTTGTTAACGTAATCCAAATTTTTAATTATTTGCCCACTTACTTCTTGAAATGTTGTTGCTGATAATTTTGATTTCCCTGCTTTACAATGAATGAAACTTACAGTTTCTTTCGACTCGCTTATAGTAATAAAGTCTGCAACTTCAGTCTGCAAATCAGTACAGATTATATAATCAGCATCACTTAACAAACTTTTTATATGTGCATTATTATTAATATCTATTCCTCTATTCGCAACTAAATGGAACAATGAATTTTTGTCCCAAGCATTATGCCACTCTTGAAGAATTGCAGATTTGTTGGCTCCCTTTTCATTGAGTTTAACATTTCCAGGTAAATCAATTTCATATTCATCCATAATGTTTATCAAACTGTCGAAATCGCTAGGTATTCCAGTCTTAAAAAAAGTACCTTTAAAATATCTATCCAAGTTACCCTTCAAAATAATTTGGAAGGATTGCTCCTCGTTTAACCAATCCAATAATTCAATTTTGCCCTTATTATACTGATTGACCACAATATTCAATTTTTCTGTTCCTTCACTGTACTTCAGAATATATCTTCCTTCATCCATCGAATAAGCAATATTAATTTCAAACGAACGATTATCCCATCTTAAGTTAAATTTTGAATTCCTTACTGTATAAAATAATTGATCCAATTCTGTTAAAGTTCCATAGCTATATGTCAAAAACACAATGTTTGGATCAAAATAGATTAGAATAGATGATGGAGTTAATTCGTTCGGTACATCTGTTACAGTAGCAAAACGATTAAAAATAGGATGAATTTCTTTCGAGGTTTCGGATAGTTGCGCATCTATTTTATCTAACCAACCAATATATGTAAGTAAATCAACATTTTTATCACTTTGTGATACACGCGCATTTGAAAAACCCAAATAGTTTCTGATAGTGCTTTTCTCAACTTTCTTACTTCCTACCAAAGTTGTGCACAGGTTATATTTATCAGTTATATCTGGTGTCATACTAGAAACATCTTCTGCATCCATAATCATTCTACTAAAGTTATTATGGCTAACACCTCCATTTTGAATAGTTACTTGAGAAACCTTCGAGTCTCTTAACAACAGTTGTTTTAATGTGTTTGCATTTATTCTTTTCCATCCTTCACTAAGTAAAGAAGGAAGATATGTAGTACTGCTGTAAATATATAATTTATTATTTAACAATCTAAAGAGTATTATTTCAAGTTTTACTTCTAGAAAACTTTCATTCACCAAAATATTGCTATTTTCATAGCGTGAGTATACGATGCACCCCGTAGAAATAGAATCAACTTCAAATTCATCTAAAATTAAGTAATCGTTTTCATGCAAATCATATAAAATAATACTAAAAATAGTTTTTATGGTCTCAAGTTTGTCAAACCGACTTTGATTTTTATAAATATTTACTTTTAGAGGAAGTTGATATTTTTTTAATTTTTCATAAGAATCATGTTCTCTTTCAAGATCAAAGCGTCTTAAAAATCTATTTTCCATGTATGTAGCTGTAGGGTTTGCATCCCTCACTTGGTTAAAATACTCTTCATAATTAAACATAAGATTCTCAGGATTATTCGATAGTAATTGTTCAAAATTAATATAGGAATTCCACCAGTCCATTTGAAAAGCATCTTTCTCTTTAATCAAAACTAAAGCATTAATTTCAAAATCTCCTTTTCTTATTACACGGCCAACTTGTTGGACTAAAGATCGCGAGTCTGACAAAGGATCAAAAATGGCTAAAACGCAAAATTGTTTATTGTCTATGCCTTCTATAAGTTTGTATTGATGAATCCAAACCTTTTCACTACGGTTTTGAATATCGCTAGGAACCTGTGTTATAAGATTTGGATTGCTGCTTTTCACAAAATTCTCGTGAATACCAATAACTTGAACTTTCCCCTCTAATTCTTCCACCATTGATTGAATTGTATCAGAATCTCCACACCTTATTATGCACTTCAATCCACTATCACTTTCATCGAACTCTTCAATGTAATCTTGGTATCGAGTAAATATTTCATTAGCAAACTCTCTTGGATCATTAATATTCGGTAACAATTTAAATTCTGTTTGTCTAATATATTGATCAGATAATGCTTCTTGATGGGAATAGGAGAAAATAAAATTCTCGTCCAAGTTAAATTTATTTTTGTCATTTCGAATAGGTGTAGCTGTGAATAAAATACTCTTTTTTTCAAAAGACCGAATAATACCTCTCCAGGCTTCGGCTGGTTCTCTATGCCCTTCATCAAATATTATTAGCCCAATGACTTGTTGTAACTTCCGAAAGCCTTCGTTAGAGTCATTTTTCAGTTTAACCAATGCTTGAATTGTAGTGACGTAAATAGTGGGAGATTCCTTTACTATTAAGCTAGAAGGAATTACTCCACAAACCTCTTGTGACGGGCGATAATCAACACCTAATTTATCCCAACACCCTTGCTGTATCTCAAATATTAATTGATTTTTTACGGCTGTAGACGGGGCTACTATTAAAACCGAAGTATCTTGAGCAAGTATTGAACTTGTAATACTAATAACTATTGTTTTCCCAGTCCCCATAGGCATCTTTACAAGTGCCTGTTTCACGGAATCACTACTTAAATAGCTATTAATCTTTGTAATAGCAATATTTTGATAAGGTCTTAATTGCCCAATTATTTCTTTGAACCGTTCCATTTTCGTCTCCCTAGTTAGTATTTATTACTATATCTCTTGAAAATTGCTTAATTTAACTTCCTAATATTGATTCAATTATAACATTTTTAAAAAGAAGGTTTATAAGTTTATTTCTACTTTAAAACCATCTAACCCTAAGCCCATTCAACAATTATTTTGTGAATAATAAAGTTATGCTCCTTTATTAAATTGGTTGGATTTCGTCTGCATCAAAGAATCCGTTTGCCTTGGAGTTTCCAGTGTACATCAGTCTGACTCATTGCTTTTCTCGTCCGCAGATGGATCGAAAGATTCGCGATGTCCTGCTCAAGAATATGCGCAGGACATTTCTGCCACTCGTCCACTTCATTAAAGCTGGAGCGGGTCTTCACGCTAACAGGGAGTCACCGCTTTGGCTGCCTGGACAGTTCCGTGGCAAGGTCAGGCGTAGGATTAAGCTGCTTCCCTTCCCCCTTGTCGCCACATTCGGCACGGGGAAGCCTGACTGCTGTCTATAAAAAAGACGAACCAATAAAAAACGAACCCCATTGTGGGGCTCGCATCAGATGACAATGTCCAAAAGGTCTTCCAGCCTGCTAATGTCGAATGTAGGAACAATTGGTGTCTGGTTTTCTTTTCGGGCCGGATTAAACCAGCATGTGTCCACCCCGGCGTTCAGCCCTCCCTGAATATCAGAAGTCAGCGAGTCGCCCACCATCAGGACAGAAGAGCGATCCGTGACCTGCAGCTGTTCCAAGGCGTAATCAAAGATTTCTTTTTGCGGCTTCCGGAATCCCGTGGCTTCCGAAATGATGATCTGCTCAAACGAATCTTTAAAGGGGGAGTTCCCGATCCTGGATGTCTGCACATCCTTAAAGCCGTTCGTGATGATGGCCAGACGCTTGTGGGACAGGGCTTCAATGACCTTCTCGGCTCCCGGGACAAGATGCATCTGTTCTCCAAGAAAGCCTAAGTAGTCCTGATTAAAGACCACTGCATCCAGATCCAGCTCATGTTCCAAAAACAATCTTCTGAATCGTTCCGACCCCAAGTCCCCAAGGCTCAGCTTCCCGTCTTCCAGATCACGCCACAGACCCACGCTGATTGTCCGGTAACTTTTTCTGTATCGCTCAAGGGCATCAGGCAACTCATATTTGCCGAACACACTGCCGAATGCCGCTTGCTCCGATTTGTCGAAATCCATGAGCGTGTCGTCAACGTCGAATAAAATCACATCGTACTGTTTCATAGGTAAATCCTCCGCCTTTCATGCCGATCATGGCAAAAGAGCCTTCTCATCGAGAAAAGGCTCCTTTGTGTTTCAGTCTTTTGATTCAAACTGATCCAGCAGTGCCCGAACCTCGTCTGTCGATTTCGTCTGCATCAGCTGGTTCCTCAGCTCTCCGGCTCCGTAGAATCCTTTGACGTAGATCTTGAAAAATCGGTGAAGCGCGGTGATGGAACGCGGCACTTCCTCGATGTATCGGTCGTGCAGATCAAGGTGGAGCCTCAGGAGGTCCAGAGAATCCTTCGTGCTGTGTTCCTTCGGCTCTTTCTCAAAGGCAAACGGATTCTTGAAAATTCCACGGCCGATCATGACACCGTCTACCCCGTACTGCTCGACGAGCTCCAGGCCCTTCTGTCGGTCAGGGATGTCCCCGTTGATCGTCAGCAACGTATCCGGTGCCACCCGGTCGCGTAGTTTCTTGATCTCAGGAATCAGTTCCCAGTGCGCATCGACCTGGCTCATTTCCTTTCTCGTCCGCAGGTGGATCGAGAGGTTCGCGATGTCCTGCTCCAGAATATGCATCAGCCATTCCTGCCACTCGTCCACTTCATTAAAGCCGAGGCGGGTCTTCACGCTGACAGGGAGTCCGCCAGCTTTGGCCGCCTGGATTAGTTCCGCAGCAAGGTCAGGGCGTAGGATTAAGCCGCTTCCCTTCCCCCTTGTCGCCACATTCGGCACCGGGCAGCCCATATTGATATCAAGGCCGCTGAATCCCATTTCCGCCATGCCGATGCTCATCTGGCGGAAATACTCGGGCTTGTCCCCCCAGATATGCGCGACCATCGGCTGCTCGTCTTCAGTGAAAAGCAACCGACCGCGAACGCTGTTGATCCCCTCCGGATGGCAATAGCTGTCCGAGTTCGTGAACTCGGTAAAAAACACATCCGGCCTGCCGGCTTCAGCGACGACGTGGCGGAACACCACATCCGTCACATCTTCCATCGGGGCAAGCACAAAAAATGGACGCGGCAAATTGCGCCAAAAATTCTCTTTCATTTCTTACTCCAGTCCTCTCACATAAAAGCATTAGGTCAATTATAGCGGAATTAATTAAAAAAATCCGGTCTACGAAATCATCTGTCGGCAAGACTGCCTTTATGACCAAAAGCTTAGTGGCCAAGAAAGGGCTGCTCAAAAACCGGAAAGCATACGCCAATTTTCTTGCAAAGTCGAGAGGCGGTTCAACTGACTGAATATGAACATACATGACTAATGGATTTGTGAAGAGCCAATGATTATGGAGCGCACTGACGATCAGCCCGTACTGCGACAATGTTCGTATGAATACTGGAACTTCCTCCTGGAGAACTGCAACTTCCGCCAGATTCAACGTACGGCCAGTTTGATCGAGAGATTCGAACGACACATTGGCCGTCATAACCCGGTTGCTTTTTTTCCCTTGTACGGTCGTGTTCAATGTCCGATGGAAAGAAACCGAACATCCCCCTTTTTCCCACTTGCCCTGACCATTGAGAATCTGCGCAAATTGTTTGCAGAGTTGATCGTAATCAACCACTTTTCCCGTCCCCTTTATCAGTTCTCCGTTATTTCTGTAGCTTACGGAAACTTTCCGGGATCTGTGAAGAATGGATTTCTGTATTTTGCGGGTGAGTTTGCCGGGTAACTGTTAGTGGAAGAACTAATGGTAGTAAAAATGAAGTCGACTAGGAGGTTCATTTTGGCGAAAACAGAACAAACCGTTGCAGAATTGCTGCTCGAGCAGTTGTCCTTGTACGGCGTGAAACGGATTTATGGAGTCGTCGGTGATGCGACGATCGGGTTCATCGACGCACTGGCCAAACAGGACCAGATCCAGTTCATTACAACCAAACATGAGTCGACGGCGGCCTTCATGGCATCCGCCGAAGCGAAGCTGACAGGAGGGCTGGGCGTCTGTACGGCGACGATGGGCCCTGGAGCGACCAACCTGCTTAATGGCCTGGGTGATGCCCATGCAGACCGTGCCCCCGTCCTTGCCCTCACCGGACAGGCACCCACTGACAAATACGGAACAGCGACTCCGCAGTTCATCAACCAGCAGGATCTCGTGAAGCCGTTTGTCGCCTATTCCGAGAACCTGACAAATCCGGACGCGGCGGCCGATCTCCTTGAAAAAGCGGTGGCCACCTCGCTCAGACAGCGGGCGGTCACCCACCTGTCCGTGCCAAAAGATCTGTTCATGGCGGAGTCTAAGAAAAAAGCTCGACCATTGGCCAAAGCCATTCAGGGCACCACTGTCTTTACGACAGAAAGCCTGGAAAAGGCGGCGAGCATCATGAAATCAGCAAAACGGCCGATGATTCTGGCCGGTTCCGGGGCCGCCGGAACCGCAGAAGAGCTTCAGAAACTGGCCGCGTCATGGGGCGCCGGCATCCTGGCAAGCCTCGGCGGCAAAGGGCTGATTGAGGAATCCGCCCCGCTGATGCTGCAAGGAATCGGTGAAGGCGGCAATCCGTTTGCTGCCGAGCTATTTAAGGAAGCCGATGTCGTGCTTCTTGCAGGAACCACCTGGTGGCCGGAAGGGCATGTGCCTACCAATGCGCAGGTGATCCAAATTGACCCCCACTTCAACCAGGTCGAAAAGAACATTCCAGTTGAACTGGGAATCGTCGGTACCACGGAAGAGGTCCTTCCTTTATTAAATGAGCACCTTGAAGGCTTCTCCCGTTCCGATGACTGGGTCAGCCGCTGTCAGGAAGTCAAAGAAAAATGGGCACGTCAAAATGAAGAGGAAGGCAATTCCGAAGGGTACCCGATACACCCCTCCCGGATCATCCGTGCGCTCGACAAAACCGTTGCACCCGACGCCATCCTCGCGCTGGATACCGGAGACAACACGGTCTGGACGAACCGCAACTTCCGGCAGACCAATCAGAAAACCGTATTCTCCGGCTACTGGCGGACCATGGGCTTCGGCCTTCCCGCCGCAATGACAGCCAAACTGATCCATCCGGACAAACAGGTCGTCGCAATTGTCGGTGACGGCGGACTCCAAATGGTGCTCGCGGACCTTATGACCGCCATCCGGTACGGACTCGACATCACAGTCGTGGTCCTAAACAACGAATCCCTGCAGATGGAGAAAGACAAAATCGATGTAATGGGGACAAAAGACATCGGGACCGACCTCACCAACCCAGACTTCGTCAAGCTTGCAGAAGCCTGCGGATGGAAAGGGTTCCGGCCTGAGTCGGATGCAGAGCTTGAATCGGTGTTGGAGGAGGCACTCCAAACAAGTGGTCCGTCGCTCGTTGATATCCCTACAGCTCAGGTGTTTTTCCCTGAGACTGAATAATTGGAATGTAAAACACTACTGTGGATGTAAGCATCCTCAGTAGTGTTTTTAAGTGGTTGTTTAGGGCCTATTGGTTAAGCGGATTATTAAGACCGATATAGGGTGATCTCAATATGGGAGTGATCAGTGTTTTATTTTCCTAAGTGTTGTTATTGGAGCGCCCTTTTTATTCCTATTGATCTTTGAACAATCATACAATAGGGGGATGAAAATTAAAGGAGGAAATTCATGGTTAGGTTGGTTGAACACAATCAGAAAGAAAACTTTCACCACTTTGTTATGGAAGGTGAGAAAGGGAAGTATCACATAACTGTAATTCAACCTCCTGTTGATTTTCACGGGGAGGGATGGGGACGTAACGAGTACGGCGGGGGTCACTACATTGTAATAAATAATGATAGAAATACGATGCATGGGTCCTGCCATACCTATTGTTTTGTATCTCACTATTTTACTGACAGTAGACCGAATTATTTGCCAGGCAGAATTGGAATACATGAAAGTTGTTGGGAGGACTTTATGAACTGTTCCAGGAAGTTTATTTACCCGATTATAAAGAATTGTGATTAAGTAGTTAATTATCGATTGCTCACGATTCTTATTTCAGGTTAAAAAAATAAAGCTATTGATATAATGAACTGCACCCCGAACTGCGGATACTTTAATAAAGTCCCGGTTCGGGTCTTTGCGTTATTAAAAACCTCGTTATACAGGACGCAAAAGTTGAACAGAGGAGATTTTGAAGAGCCGCAAACCTATTCGCAAGCCTATTCGCCGACTTCTCGAAGACAATCCAAATGTCCTTTATGTGATGGAGATAAGGCAATACAGTACGTACCGGAATTCAAATTGAGGGACCGTTAAGGCCTTTCACGAAAGTATGTTGCCGTATGAAATCTTTCTCAACTGCGGTTCTCCGAGTGCGCTCTGTTCGCCGAGGCAGTATTCTCTAAGCGTCCGGTGGTACGGGAAATTTGCCCACCCTGCGAGTAGAGAACTTCGGTATGGTCGATCTCGTAGAACGAACGGGCCAAGATTTCGAATGTGACGCCACCGATCGTGTCGGTGATGACACTTGGTGCGTAGAGCGGTATCGTCACGTCGCCCATGATACGTTCGTCATTCGGTCGATGACGTTTCGACGATGGATGTGACGTCTAGCACCACGCCAGGGATGAGGTCGACTACAGCGCCCTTCTACGGGAGTTTGCGTTTTCGGGTGACGAAGATAACCATCGATACCAAATCCTTCTCGTCTTAATAATCCCCCATTTAGTAATTCATGCTACTCAAAAATATATCTTGATTCATCCGGAGCTAAGATAGTCCTAAGTATTTAAATGGAACTCCCAATAAACATTTTAATTTTTTAAGCGAAGTATGTGATCATTATGTAGTTAATTTCCCAATTATTATGATACAGTTAAATTTAGACTTTATTTTTAGGGGGGGAATAAAATGACTTGGAGAACGTTTTTAAAAAATCCAGGAGTTTCTATAAGTGAAAAATCCTATTTGTTATATCATAAGGGTGATAATCTAATTTCAGAGATATTTACACCCGAACATATTTTAGAAGAAGCCACTTTTCTATACATATCGACTTATAACTTTAATTTCGAAGATAAAGGTTACTATCCTTCCCAGATACCTACTATGCATCAATTTTTAATTAATGCAGCAAATTCAGGGATAGATGTACGGCTAATTTATCAAATTCAAACTAACAATAAAAATGCTAAGCCGTCTGAAGAATTTCAACAACTTATAACCGTACTAAATTTACCTAATAATCATGTGAAGTGTATTTTGACTGACAAAATTGCTTATATTGGTTCGGCTAACTTTAGTTTTGGGAGCAATAATAACCATGAATGCGGATTACTGTTTTGGGATGAAGAACAAATATTGAAATATAAAGAGAACGTCTTTTTTGATAAACTATCTATGGAATCTAGATTAGTAATAGATGCTCCAACCTTGGATATAGTTAGTTTAAGACAACTTGAACAACAATTAAAAAAGATATACCATCAATATATACAAAATAAGGATAAACTATGTCAAGAGCAATACAACGAAGAGTTTTTAACTATCCATTATATAGTTAAGGAATTATCAATGAGCTCAAGATTTTACCGAAGGTTTAGACTCTTTTATCATTCTGATTATGATTGGAAAGGTACCTATCATGAAATATGTGACGGAGAATGGCAAGGCTTCGAACAGAGCTTAGTTCATCTGTTAGAATGGATCCCCGGAGCAATTAACTTACTGAAAGCAATGTACGAGAAAAATGGAGCTATAAGCTTCCAACGCATTACATAATAAAAATAGTTTTATGTATCTACTTTAGGTATCATAGATACATTTTTAATTAAAAGCGCAATGTTCCCCTCACCAATGGTTGGTTTAAGAAGGGGTTTTCTTTAAAGTACGATAAGAGGACCACTGTAATTATTATCGAATAATTCACCTAACTCATTACTTGATTTATAAAACATGGGGGTTTTAGCATGGTAGGTTCTTTTGAAAGTTCTTTAATAAATGCATTGGAAAAAGTGTATGATGAGGAAAGTACAGAAAAGAAACAGGTTTATATTAAGGAATTAATTGATTCAATTAAACATTATTCGAACCAATTACACAAAGGACGTTATAGAGAGGCTGGATACGGAGAAATCTTTGTAACCTATTTTAAAAATTTTACGGTCTCTATTGTATTTGGTACTGAAGAAAGAAATAACGGCTCTGGTTGTTTACTTAGGTTAAATAGAGACTTTTTGATAACTAATGCTCATGTTATTAAAGGGGCTATTGAGGCAAAGCGCTTACTAATAGGGAGTGTCGAAGTATATAATATCGAAGAAAAAATAGTAAGTATCGATGACGATTTGGATCTTGCGGTAATAGATTTATCAGAGAGTTTAAATAAGGACTTGGAGGATACAGGTAAGATGTTTTTCACTCCTGAGTCATGGCCTCCTTCAGAAAGTGAGATTGGAGATCAAGTATATATAGCCGGCTTCCCTGGTATTTTCAGGGAAGATGAGGAAATGTTCTCTTCAATTTATTATACTGCCATACATGAAGAAATTATGGATGTAACCGATAGACGATTAATTGTGAAGTTTAGCCGTGAGAATTGGAAAAAGGCATTAGGCCTTAAAGAGATAAGCGACTTAAAAAGACTTGGTGGCCTAAGTGGAGGTCCAGTATTCATTTGTAGGGACGATAAACCTGAATTAGTGGGTTTTACATATGAAGATGGCGGCGGTTTTTTCGACGGTGTAAAAGTCATTAAATCTTACTTCATAAATAATGATGGAGAAATAATTAGAAATGTTCAATAACGAAATTAAGAACAATAATCTTAGATAAGTACGTTAGTGAAAGATACTGACCCCCTAACTACGGACACTTAAAAAACGTCCCGGTTCGGGGTTTTTGCGTTGTCAATAGAATACTGAACACAATATTGAACGGAGGAGATTTTGATGAGCCGCCAACCCATTAGTAAATCTATTCGCCGATTACTCGAGGTCAATCCGAATGTCCTCCATGTGACAGATAAGACTACCCAGTACGCGCCTATAATTCAAGCTGGAGGCAGTGAAGGCCTATCAGGAAGGTAAAACTCCCTATGAAATCTTCCTGGAGGCTGGGTTGGATCCCAAACAAATCGCCTGACACATTTTTTCCAATGTCACGCGGCCGATTTTGTCCGTTATGACGGGCGGTCCGTAGAGTGTAATCGTTTCATCGCCCATAATGACGTTCGTTTGCCGGGCGTTACGTTCTTGACGACGATGTCACATCCGGCACGACGCTGCGGATAGTTCGAACCTCGCCCTTTTTCTTGAATTTCGGTTCCAGGTGACGTTGACTATTAAGAGAAATAGAAAACGTGCTAATGGCAAGTCATATATGAATATCCGGTTTAATCGGCCAGTTCAGTTTACCCGTTGAATTCACTCTGCAAAAGATTAGTTTGAGACTTATTCGGTACGCCTCTTATAAAACTACCCGTTTCTCATATAAATAATAGACGGACCAACCAATTTGAAGAGAGAAACCATTAATTAATTCTTTTTCTTCTATCTGTCCCAATATAGCAACAAAGTTTCCACTTGAGGTTCTAGCTCTTCTTCGCAGTTACTTTAATGATTTTACCCGTAATCATCTTTTCAAATATCTTCATTACTTCAATCTCTCTTCTATAACCCTTTTCTAGCAAGATTCTTAATTTCACAGCACTCTGTTCGTGATTAAGTAATGAAAAACGAACTCCAAACCGGAGTTCGCCATAGTATTTATTGATTTAATTCCATCCAAGTCACAGCTTCCACATGACTCGACTGCGGAAACATGTCCACCGGCTGAACTTCTTTCGTTTTGTAGCCGCCGTCTTCCAGGATGCGGAGGTCGCGGGCGAGGGTGGCCGGGTTGCAACTGACGTAGACGAGGCGCTTCGGGCGGTACTCGAGGATGGTCCGGAGAAGGTGCTCGTCGCAGCCCTTCCTTGGCGGGTCGACGACGAGGACGTCGAACCGTTTTTCCTTGTACCAGCGCGGGATAACGTCTTCGGCCGCTCCGGCTTCGAATCGGGTGTTCGTGAAGCCGTTCACCTTGGCGTTGCGCTTGGCGTCTTCGTCGCCTGAGGGACGATTTCGACGCCGTATACTTCCTTCGCTTTCTTCGCGAGGAAAAGCGAAATCTTGCCGATGCCGCAGTAGGCGTCTATGACAGTTATTCCGCTCTGGCTACTGGCGGACGATGGGCTCCGGCCTGCCTGCTGCAATCGCAAAACTGGTAAACCCGGACAAACAAGTAGCGCGATTGTCGGTGACGGAGGGCTCTAGATGGTGCTCCGGATCTTATGACCGACATCGGTACGGATTCGATATCACAGTCGTTGTCCTGAACAACGAAACTAACATTATTTATTATGCCTCAATAAACACATCAATTTTCTTTATTCTTAAATCTTTATTTAAGTTAAATGAAATTGACGCATTCAAGTCCTCCCACTTTTCGAGAGCTGAAGTAAAACTCTCACCCTTAACAACCCAGGTAGTTTGACAGGACTCTATTAGATAGTAGCTGTCGTCTATGCAACAAGTATCACATATGGGTTCTTGTCCTATCGGAAACTCAATTATGTCTGTGGGACTAAAGAAGATACCGCACTTTATACATTTCACAGTAAACTATCACTCCAATGAATTTTTTGATGTGCACTTTATTGAAGGAGCAAAGCATCTCGGTGTAGTTCCTGGGCGGCTACGCCAGACCCCGAAGGTGATTCAGCCGCTTGCCTGCAAGGACTCGATCCCTGAAGCAGGCAATGAAGAAGCGAGCCACCGGCTTCTTAATGCATAGATCCATAAGTCACTTCACATAAAATCTGAATACAAATCCTTCATAGCTACTAGACAGTTCAGCTGCAAACTCGCCAAACTCTGCTTTTGATGGATTAGAAGAACTGAAAACAAATTGTTCCACCCGTTCGTTGATCTCTGGGTTTTCACTTTCTGCAGGATCAACTAAGGCCTTCAGATACATCAGAATATGTAGTGCTATTTCTTCGGAAAGCATTTCTTCTGATTTCCACGACATACCCCTGATGTTTCCTGACTCTGAAACTGCTACGACAAGTTCATCACTGATGGAGAGGCATAGGTCATCACAGGAAAGCTATAAATCCCTCCGTTTAGGGTTTCCTCATAGGCCGGATTATGAAAAAGGGCCGTGTCTAACTGGTCTCGTGCCATATCATTTACGCGTTCTGTATAGTCCGCAAGATAAAGAGAACTGACCTTTCCCCAAAGGTTCGTTTCGGTGATAGATTGATCTTTAAAAGTCTCGTCAACAAGCGACTCTTCTTCTGTTTCATCAGAATACACCAAGTCTTCCTCGTCTAAATTATCTTCAACTGGCTCAGCCTCGTCTAATGCACCAGTAGAAGCAGAGGTTGTTGTACCTCTCATTTCCTCAAGTAACCTATAGTCTACACTTGCATGCTCTGTAGTTTCAGTCTTTGTCAATTCTTTTAACACCATTGATTCCCTATCCGGCGGGAAGATAGTAGATTTAATTAGGCCAACCTTTGGAGCATAAACAGATTCGCCTATCCTGCTGCCGTCTATTTGCGAAAAATAATTTACAATAAGACAGTTCTCAAAGACACCTGCCTCTACTTCTATCGTCTCCTCGATCCCCGTCACTTTGTAGATGTAGCCATCAGACTCCCAAGAAGGACTATGTTTTAAATAAACACTACCATAACTATCTGTGATTATATCTGTAGTAACAATATAAGAAGTTACCGCCTGCCAAAATGGTGTATATGGCCCCTCATCGGTTTTAGTATATACAGTCGACTCCATCGTACGTTCAGTTACATTATTTTTTCCTAACGATGCTTTTACGATATCCACACTCATCATTTCAGTAACACGCTGTGGCTGCTCACCTTCCAAAAGATTAAAACCTTTATACTCATTACGCGTTACTGCTATTGGCAAATAATCAATTAGGACAATGTCTTTTAAGGCATCTTGGATAGCAACTTTCTGATCAGCAGACAGTTTTCCTTCTTCAGAATCTGGAGAACAAGCCGAGAACATAATTATTATGAACATGAGTCCCCCTATGAACCATAATCGCTTCACGATGTCAGCCCCTTAAGTCTCATAATGATGTTGCAAAAAGGAAAGCCGGTTCAGTTAAGACCGACTTTCCTTTCGACTCTTGTTGGACCAAAATTATAGATTGGCTGCCATAAGCTCTGCCTGTTTAACAACTGTATCTACAGCCAGCCTCTCCAGGTCCGGCGGATAGCCATAGCGTTTGAGCAGTCTGCGCACGGTAATCCGCATTTTTGCGCGGGCACTTGCACGTAAGTTCCAGTCAATGGTCATGTTCTCTTTTATCGCTTTGGTCAGCTCATGAGCAATCAGTTTTAAGGTATCATCGCCCAAAACCTGTTCAGCGGTCTCATGGTTGGCAAGCGCATCATAAAATGCGATTTCCTCCTGGCTGACACCGGCAGTTTCGCCTGCTTTGATGGATTCATCCATCTGCTTGGCCAGCGTAATTAGTTCCTCGAGGATTTTGGATGAGTCAATAGCGCGCTTGTTGTACTTATTGATGGCATTGTTCAGGAGATCGGTGAACTTCTTTGCCTGCACCAGATTGGTGCGCTGAACGCTTTTAACACGACCCTGAAGGAGTCTGTTCAGCAACTCAATCGCCAAATTCTTCTGTGGCAAGGCCCGAACCTCGGACAGGAATTCATCGCTCAAGATCGAGATGTCTGGGTTCTCTAAGCCGAGGGAACCATAGATGTCGATGACTTCCTCGGAAATGACCGATTTTGAGATGAGTTGCTTCAGCCGGGCATCGACCTGCGCGGCTGTCTGCTTGCGACCGCCGGGCCCTGCAAGGAGTTTCACCAAACCTGCCTTCACTGCCTTGAAAAAGCCGATTTCTGCTGCGTGTTCCTCAGCGTCCGGATGCGTGGCGCATAGGGCATTCGCTTTCGCGAGCTCGGTAACCGTCTGGATAAAGCGTTTCTTTTCTTCCTCTCCCAAACCGATTACGAAGTCCATGGCTTCCGTGATTGCCTGCATGCGCTCTGCCGGCTTGTCGGAAAGGTATTTGTCGTAGTTATGCCGGTACAGCATCTCCTGAACAACCTCAAACTTCTCGAACATCAACTCCACAGCTTTTTCCGTATCAATTCCGGTGTTTTCCCGGTCCGAATCCGTGTACTGCCGGAGTGCTTCCTTCAGGGAGTCCGCTATACCGATATAGTCCACAACCAAACCGCCCGGCTTGTCCCGGAAGACCCGATTGACGCGCGCAATCGCCTGCATTAGGTTATGGCCGCGCATCGGCTTGTCGACGTACATCGTATGCATGGACGGCACGTCAAAGCCCGTCAGCCACATGTCACGGACAATGACGAGTTTTAATTCGTCATTGTTATCCTTCATCCGTCGGGCAAGGAAGTCCCGTCTTGCTTTGTTTCCAATGAACGGCTGCCAATCAGGCGGGTCACTGGACGACCCTGTCATGACAATCTTGATGACGCCCTTATCGTCATCATCAGAATGCCAATCAGGGCGAAGCTTCACGATTTCTTTGTACAATTCAATGGCGATCCTGCGCGACATGGTGACGATCATGCCTTTGCCTTCAATGGCCGACTGTCGCTCTTCGAAATGCCTTATGATGTCGGCCGCGAGCTTTTGTACGCGTGATTCAGCACCGGCAAGAGCTTCCAGGCGGGACCATTTTGATTTCAGTTTTTCTCGAACCGTCATTTCCTGATCTTCAGTGATCTCATCATAATCCGGATCCAAATCAATGCCATCAGGTAGGTCCAGAGGTATTACACGGCTCTCGTAGTAGATCCGCACCGTTGCCCCGTCCTCAACAGCCTGCGTCATGTCATAAACGTCGATGTAATGGCCAAAGACGGCCGGTGTATTCCGATCCTCTGCCTCGACTGGTGTACCGGTAAAACCAATGAAGGACGCATTGGGTAGGGCATCCCGCATGTACTTTGCATATCCGTATTTCATGGAGGCAGCATCATCATTCCGGTTGATACGCGCATTGAACCCATACTGCGTCCGGTGCGCCTCGTCAGCCATGACAATCACGTTCCGGCGAGTTGTAAGAGGTTCCATGGTCTCAGCACCTTCATCCGGAGCAAACTTCTGCATTGTCGTAAAGACGATTCCTCCGGATTCGACCGACAATAGTTGTTTTAAATCTGACCGGCTGTCCGCCTGCCTTGGCGTTTGACGAAGAAGACCGTCGGACTTAGAAAATGTGGCATACAGCTGGTCGTCGAGATCATTACGGTCTGTCAGTACAACCAGTGTCGGGTTGTTCAGTTCCAGTACCAGTTTTCCGGAGAAAAACGCCATGGTAAGTGACTTCCCGGACCCTTGGGTGTGCCAAATAACGCCGATTTTCTGGTCACCTTCGTCAGAGGAGGCTCGTTTGGCTTCCTCAACCGCTTTGTTGACGGCATAATACTGATGATAGGCCGCCAGAATCTTTAGCGTGTTCTTTCCGTCTGTCTGGAACACGATGAAATGCCGGATTAAATCGAGCAATACGTCTTTCTTCAGCATCCCTCTAGTCATCACTTCTAGCTGCGGCATGGCAAGAGACGCCTCGCGCTCTCCATCTGCCGTGCGCCACATCATGAACCGGTCCTCGTCAGCCGTAAGCGAACCAGCTCGTGCATTAATGCCGTCACTGGCAATCATGAAGGCGTTGAACTGGAAGAGGGATGGGATCGTTTGCTTATAGGTCTGCAGTTGGTTGTAAGCCTCGGACAACCCCACCGACTCGTTCTTAGAGTCCTTGAGCTCCACAACTACAAGAGGAAGTCCGTTAATGAAGAGAACGACGTCAGGGCGTTTCGTAGATTGCCCATCAACAACCGTCAATTGGTTCACGGCAAAAAAATCATTCTTTTCCGGGTTTTGAATATCAAACAACCACAGTTTCCGAACCGCTTCCCGACCGTCCGGCTCCCGGACGGATACATCAACGCCGTCCGTGATGAACCGGTGGAACGCTTGGTTGTTTTCAATCAAACTTGGAGACTGCACGGCGGTAATTTGTCGGACTGCATCAGCAATGACTGGGGCTGGTGTTCCCGGGTTGATGCGGAGAAGTGCATCCTCAAGGCGCCCATCCAGCACCACATCCTGATGATCCTCCCGTTCTGGCCGATCCCCTCCCGGTGAGAGCTCCGGTCCATTCCCGATTTCATAGCCTACTTCCTCCAGCCAAGTCAGCATCGACAATTCGAGCGTATCCTCATTGATTTCAAATCGGCTCATGCACCGTCACCTCACCATCTTGCGAGAGTTCAATTTCACCGGAAAGCAACTTAGGTAGAAGGGTGTCGCGAAGCTCAATAAGCAATTGATTTTGACTTATAGTCTCATCCATTAATTTAAACAACGGATTGACCATGCTATTAAATTCCATCAATACTTGCCCCTTGGGAAGGACTGTTTTATTTCTATATGCATGGTTTCTATTCAATCCAGGAACTGCTGAGTCTGCACTCAAATTATCTAAGTTTTGATTTTGCAACATAAAATAGATGAATGGAAGAGGGATACTATCTGCCTTCATTTCCACGAAAAAAGTTGTATCTATTGGGAAGAAATCTCTTAATTCCATCTTTACTGTCCCTGGGTTTCCTTTTCTTCCGACTATGATCCCTGGCCCTTTTACCAACGCTGCATTGTGAGTGTCTACAATTCCATTTGAACCGTACACAGGATATGGACCTGGAATCCTATCTTGTTTTTTCAACGGCTTTCCGTAAGACAATTCTAGTATGCTACCAAGTTCCCGAATTCCCCACCCCTCAGGGATCTCCCCAAGCTCACTCTCCACCATTTTCCCGCCACTTGATTTATACGGGTAACCTTCCGAATTTGGGAATTCGAAGTCGATAAACCAGTGTTTAAAAAGGGTTTGGGAAAGGCACTCTAAAGAATTGATAATATGTCTGTTAATCTCTATCTTCGTATCAATAATCCGAAATATATTACTAATTTTTTTCTGTTCTTCTATTGGAGGTATAGGAATCTCTATTTCTTTCAAATTAGTCTTATTGAACTTGGGCTGTGCACTTCCAGTAATTATTGAGCTTATAGCTGCTTGCCCATATTTACTTTTAAACCAATAAAAATAAAAATCGTCTATACCCTTAGTTTTTAATGTGACTGCATTAGGGCCCAAGCTCATCTTCTTTCCTATGTCAGGGGCTCGAAATACAGTCCCTACATTTGCTCCAACATTAGAAATAATAATTTCTCCACCAAACAACTTCGTTTTCTTTAAAAAAGAATAAGCATGTTGATCTAAATAAACAAATGGCCCATTAAAATTGTTATTATAGTCGACAAGTCTAACTAAAATCGCATAATCTTCTTCTGTAAGATACTTTACATTTTCTTTTAATGAAGCAAAACTTCCGTTAGCTACATAATCAGTAATTATTTCTACGTAATTTTTTAATTTACTTACCTTCCAATGATCAGGATAAAACAAATTATTATATCTCATAACCAATTCCCCTTAGAGCCTCCCGAATCTCATCCTCCAACTGCTTCGATTTGATAAGTTGCTCGGACAATTCGGCAGTAATGCGATCCATCTTCTCCTCGAATGGCTCATCGTCTTCTTCGGCTTCTTCAAGACCGACATAGCGCCCCGGTGTGAGGATATATTCGTGGTAACGAACTTCATCAAGCGTTGCTGCCTTGCAAAATCCGGCGATGTCTTCATAAGGCATGTCATCAGTCCCACGCCATGAGTGATATATGTCTGCAATCTTCTTGACATCCTCATCCGATAGCTCTTTGTGCGTCCTGTCTACCATGGAGCCCATTTTTCGGGCATCGATAAAGAGGATTTCTTCCCTGCGTTCCCGCTTGCCGTTCTTCGCCTTGTTTTTGGTCAGGAACCAGAGGCAGACCGGAATCTGCGTTGAATAGAATAACTGTCCGGGCAGTGTCACGATACACTCCACCAAATCTTCCTCTATCAAATTCTTTCGGATCTCCGCCTCAGCCGACGTACTTGTAGACATAGATCCGTTAGCGAGAACAAAGCCGGCTGTGCCAGTCGGGGCGAGCTTTGAGACGATGTGTTGAATCCATGCGTAGTTGGCATTGCCAACAGGCGGCACACCATACTGCCAGCGCATATCATCACGTAGCTTATCCCCACCCCAATCCGAGATGTTAAATGGAGGATTGGCCAGGATATAATCGGCCTTCAGGCCGCGGTGCAGGTCATTGTGGAACGTATCAGCATTCCGATCTCCGAGATTTGCATCAATTCCCCGGATCGCCATGTTCATCTTGGCCAGTTTCCAAGTCGTTGGGTTGAATTCCTGACCATAAACAGCAATATCCCCGAGACGCCCCTGATGTTCCTCGACAAAGCGCTCACTCTGTACGAACATACCTCCGGATCCGCAACACGGGTCATACACCCGCCCTTTGTACGGTTCAATCATCTCAACGAGCAACCGGACAACCGAGTGAGGAGTGTAGAACTCCCCGCCCCCTTTGCCTTCCGCACTAGCGAATTTCGAGAGGAAATACTCATACACACGGCCCAGTACATCTTTAGAACGGCTTTCCTTGTCACCCACCTTGAAAGAGAAGAGGTCAATGGTTTCTCCAAGTCGGGTTTTGTCCAATTCAGGACGGCTGTAAGCCTTTGGAAGAACTCCACGTAGAGATTCGTTCTCTTTTTCGATAGCAATCATCGCAGCATCAATGATCTGACCGATTTCCGGCTTCTTTGCGTTGTCCTTGATGAATGACCAGCGCGCTTCCTGCGGCACCCAGAAGATGTTTTCGGCAAGGTATTCGTCTTTATCTTCTGGATCTGCCCATGCATCCTGTTTCAGTTCCTCATACTTTTCTTCAAATGCATCGGACACGTACTTCAGGAAAAGAAGCCCCAGCACAACATTTTTGTATTCTGAGGCATCCATGCTGCCCCGAAGCTTGTCTGCCATACTCCAAAGTTTTTCTTCAAACCCTAGATTCGCTGTCACCATATATAAACCACTCCTATATAACTATCTCTTTTCCAAAGCATACCAAACAAACAATGATACTGGCGACTGTTTGGACAAAAAAGAGCCACTTCTAAAAAGGCGACCCCACGAAACTCATTTGTCTGTTTCCATTTAGCCATAGACTACACTATATGTATGCTTTTCTATATTTCCATACAATGAAAAACGCGTCAAATCAACATTTCTTTCCGTTCTCCTTATAAATGTATGGTATTATTAAAAAAGTATAGAAACCATACGATAAAAAGAGGTGCAGAAATGGCGAACTTGACCCAAAACCGAAAGGGATCCGAAGTTAATGTGCAGCCACTTCGAACCCAGCATGAAATCAACTCATTCATCGAAACGCTCGAAATTGCTCCAAAAACAGCAGCCCGTAATAAACTGCTTTTCATTTTGGGAATTCACACTGGGCTCCGCATGGGTGACATCGTTAAACTCCGCATTGAAGATGTGCGCGGAAAATCTTCTTTTATGATTCAGGAAGGAAAAACAAAGAAACGGCGTACCGTGCATCTGGATTCGATTATGGCTGATATCGCAGACTACTTGGCTGACAAACCCGAAACCGGCTGGCTGTTTCCTTCATTAAAAGGAGAGGGCCATATTACCGTTACGCAGGTGTATCGGATTATGACCGATGCAGGGAAGGCGATTGGACGGGACGACATTGGAACGCACACTTGCCGGAAAACATTCGGTTACCACTATTACCAACGAACAAAAGACGTAGCGACACTCATGGAAGTATTTAATCACTCCAATCAAGCCACAACTAAACGATACATTGGGATACGAGACGATGAAATCAAGAACTCATTAAAAAACTTCCGGCTATTTTAAAACCGGAAGTCTTTTCATTCAAATACCATCCCATGATTCTTCCGACCATTCCTTTAGTAGTTTGAAAACATGTTTGTTTTCAATTAGCACCTTTAGTAGTTGAAACAACTTTAACATTTCTAGTATATTTATCTCCTCATATTTTGCACCAGTATTGAAATGGATTAAATCATTTCTCTGCTGAAATACTGAAGGATTTTCGTAATCAACAAATGCATGACAATACAAGTAAAGTGGTGCATACTCGTCAAATACTTCTAGACTCTTATACTCAATTTCTTTCAAACGCGGATGTACTGAAACCATTAATACATAACGGAACTTTGCAGGTTTCCCTCCCCTTTTCTTAAGTCTCGGCGGTAAATTGATCTTTGTTTTCTTTATAAAATCATCTAAAGCCAATTCATCCAAAAGCTCTTTAGTAATCTTCTCTATATAAATATGTAGCATCAATACAGATGATAGGTAATTAGCTTGTCCCATGACTGTTTTTAACTCGTGCAGAAAAGACATTGTATTGCCGTCTTTAGAATCCTCTTTAGGAATGCATAATTCTTTAGGTTGATTATCAATGCAGTATAGCCAGTATTCCATAAACACTTTTTCCGCAGAATTTATTAATTCATCTGAACCCATGGTTCGATAAAAACTGCCATACCGATTGATTAAATAATCTAGAAAAGCATTATCTACGTGAACATGTTTTTCCTTAAAGAATTTCTCGTAAATCATAAATTTGAAAAAGTTTTGATCTGCGTCTGTATAAGTAACGTCTACTTCTCTAATTTGCTCAGCAATATTTTTTAATTGATCACCGACCTGCTGAGCTATTCCCCGAAAAGCATTGGACCATGTAGCAACTGTTTTCTCCATCACTTTAGCTAAATTGATAACTTCCGAACCCATAGATGGTAATTCTACCCGTGGAACATATACCTTAGGCATAGGAGGTAGGACTACCTTTGGGATATATACTTTGGGCATGATAAATTTGTAATCTTTTATTAAACCTTGAATATCCTCCAATTGATAAGCCCTTTCGCTTATCAACTCGTTTTTATAGAGTATAAATCCGACATTTGATAAAATCTCGTGTTCTAAAGGTATGGTATACCTCTCCGTATCCTCTTCAAAAATTAAAACATTATGTAATACGTACTCGAATTCATCCCCAGACAGTTTACTGGCATCCCGTAATTCTAAAAAATCAGAAACAGAGATCAAATTTTTCAATCTAATATTTGTATTGCTATTTAAAACGATCTCCGTGTATTGCGCGTCCAATTAATCACCCCCCATCTATATTAAACCATTTTTGCTTGGAACTACTAGGGACTTCTAACGTATAGATATTGAGGGGAAATACAGAGGAAATTCTATTCAACTTTAATAACAGTAGTGAAATCTGACTTATAGGAGGACATGAGGATGTTGAAAAAAAGGTTTATGGTTGTGTTGTTTACAACTGTACTTCTAACAGGGTGCATCGAAGCTGAGGAGACATCTACAAAAGAGAGTGACATAGCAGTTGCCCAAGAAGAGACTGTCGAAAAAACAGATGCTAAAAATGAAGAAGTCATTGGAACAAGCAGTGGGGAAACTGAAGCCCCAGATGAAACAGATGGTGTTGAGGAAACTGCAACCTCCGATGAAGCAGATCTTGCGGAAGAAACTGAAGAGGAAGTTGTTGAAGAAGAGAGCAACTTATTTGAAGGCTATGATTTGATAGTGGTCGATGGCGGCGATACTTCAGGAATTCGTCAACCCAATGTTGTGGTCGATATTGGTTTCGGTGATCGCGAGTATTGGGCATTTACGAATGAGTATGGCCAACTGGTGCGAGTAATTGCTTCAGAAATCATCTTACAGGACAGCAGTGAACCCTTGACGTCGTCCGGAAGATATTATTCGGATGAAGCCAAAGTCCCTGGAGTCGAACATGAGAATTTAGATGAAGGGCATGTCATCGCCGATTCTCTTGGAGGCGTATCTAACGCCTATAACATCACTCCTCAGGAGAGCACGCTCAATCGTCACGGTGACCAAGCTTATATGGAAAGAGTAATAAGAGACGCAGGTGGTGCCTCAAACTTTGAAGTCAACATCACATACTCAGATACACAGACCCATATCCCATCGAGTTACCAATATACATATACACTCATGGGCAATGAGATTGTCGATGTCTTTGAAAACGTAAACCCGGATGAGGTTAATGAGGAACTGGGTCTCACTGAGGATGCACCTTCAGATTCAACTGAAAACGATGTCTCAAGTGTAGATACGAATGGCAATGGCCAGGTGACAATTAAAGAAGCAAAGGCAGCAGGATATAAGATGCCGATTACAAGTGATCACTGGCTCTATCCGTACATGGACGATAGAGATGGAGATGGCATGGTCGGAGAATAATTATATCCGCTAGCCCAATGAATTGGAGGCTATTACTCATGGCAGAGAGAGACTATATATATTTAGATAACAAAGAAAAAGAGTTATTGACTCATTTAACGGAGCTACAATAAATTTACAACTCCTGTTCCAATGCGTACTAAGTTTGATAAATCCATCAAAAAATTAACTTCGTATACACCAGAAAAAGTAACTCAATTCATTTCTCACTCTATCCATGAAGCCGGAGAATGAGAAATAATCAAAAGGTCGATATCTTCTGCCGGTAAAGGTGTAGGGGTTGTGAACGAAAGTGCTGCTCGGTACACGTTCAACAAAGAAATAATAGTAAAAGAACTATGTAAAAATTCAAGCGAGACCTTACAGTTTGAAGAGATCTGCAAGATGAGAAGTTATAAAATTGAAAGCATTGCTATGAATAATACTGGCGGACCATGGGCTTTGGCCTCCCTGCCGCCATGACTGCCAAACACTGATCCATCTAGACAAAAAGGTCGTCGCGTTTGTCGGGGACGGCGGACTCCAGATGGTGCTCGCGGATATTTTGACCGCAATCCGTACAGACTCGATATCACAGTCGTGGTCCTGAACAACTAATCTCTGCAGATGGAAAAAGACAAAATCGATGTGATGCGGACAAAAGACATCGGGACTGACCTCACCAACCCAGACTTCATCAAACTTGCAGAAGCCTGGGGCTGGAAAGGATTCTGACCTAAGTAGGATGCTGAATCGGTGTTTGAGGAAGCACTTAATACGGGTGGTCCGGCACTTGTGGATATCAATACGGCCCCGGTGTTTTCCCGGAGACGGAATAAAAAATGCGGTGACCTAATTTAAGGTCGCCGCATTGTGTTTATTTAAGTGCTAGAGTCACCGTAGTCTTCACTACACGATAAAGATTAGGGTCAGGTAGACTTAGATAGTAACAATTCTTTTGGGTAGAACCGATTGTAATTACAGCTCCATCACATCAAAATACAAAGTAATAAATTACTCTTCTTAGATATAGTTATATTATTTTACAAGCAACTTTCTCCTTGTTAAAAGGATGGGTTCTATATTGCATCCTTTACCAATTGAGCAAAGGTATCACACACTTCGTTTATTTCGTGTTTAACCATATTAATGTCTGTATTTCCAGTTGTATGACCAATTTCATTTCTTAGCCATGTATATATCGTTATTTGTTTATTTGGAGTTCTTGGATTTGTACTAGTTCTCTCCTCAATACTAGGGTTTAAACGTCTAATATAAGAATCAACTTTATCTTGACTACTATTTTGTACATGATAGACAATTCCATACAAAAACATATATCTTGCAATAACATCATTCGTTTGCATAGCTTCTCTATACAATCGATGATAATCGTTAGTTTTTAAATTGGCTAGAAGATTATTATCTTTTAAGCCTAATTCTAAAGATTGAGATATCCATTGGGGTAAATCTGTAGTTTCGAAATTGTAAAGTGTAATTTCACCAATGCCCAATACACCTTTGCCATTAATAGAATAGCAACCACGTCTAAGACTACCAAATTTACCTCCTGTTTTATAGGTTAATAAATTTATTAGATTTTTCGCTGTAGTCAATGTTGATTCTAACGCTTTCTCTGTACTTGTAATATTGCTTTGTAATTTTAAGTGAATTGTCATTTTATTTTTTGGTGGGAGAGTTTCCTCTTCAATTATAATATTGATTTCAGTAATATAATCTTCATTGTGATTAACTTTAAATGTGACTGGGTTTAAGTTTTCAACATCAGTATAATATTCTACGTAGTTCAAATTCATCCATCTCCTTTGGTTATAATAATACAGCAAAAGGAGTGAGAATTTCTCTCCCCTTTTGTTAAACATTTCGCTCTTCTCCCTAAATATTTGGATCGAGTTCCACCTCGAAAATTTCCTCAAACACTTTGTCCACCATGATTTTTTCGCCATTATATAAGTGTACTTTTTTACTGACAGTCTGTCGTATATTTACTTAACTTCTACTAGTAGTTAGACAATCTTGAGGAAGCCCTTGGAGAAAATTCATAGAGAAATTATCTTGTATTCAATTCAAGGTTCCACTAATCATCGGGAGTATCAGAAATGCCTTCTATCAAAAGGCTTATCTCAACTCTAGCCACGTAACTGCCTCCACATGACTCGATTGCGGGAACATATCCACCGGTTGCACTTCCTTCGTTTTGTACCCGCCGTCTTCCAGGATGCGGAGATCACGGGCGAGGGTGGCCGGGTTGCAGCTGACGTAGACGAGGCGCTTTGGGCGGTACTCGAGGATGGTCCGGAGAAGGTGTTCGTCGCAGCCTTTTCTTGGCGGGTCGACGACGAGGACATCAAAGCGCTTGCCTTCCTTGTACCAGCGCGGGATGACATCTTCTGCGGCTCCGGCTTCAAAACGGGTGTTTGTAAAGCCGTTCACCTCAGCGTTGCGCTTGGCGTCTTCGATCGCCTGAGGGACGATTTCGACTCCGTACACTTCCTTCGCCTGCTTGGCGAGGAAGAGCGAGATTGTACCGATGCCGCAGTAGGCGTCGATGACGGTTTCATTCCCACTGAGGTTGGCGTAGTCGAGTGCCTGCGAGTACAGGACTTCCGTCTGGTCGGGGTTGATCTGGTAGAACGAGCGGGCGGAGATTTCGAATGTCACGCCGCCGATTTTGTCCGTGATGACGGGCGGTCCGTAGAGCGAAACGGTCTCGTCTCCCATGATCACGTTCGTTTTGCGGTCGTTGACGTTCTGGACAATCGATGTCACGTCCGGCACGACGCTGCGGATGAGTTCGACGACCTCGTCCTTTTTCTTGAATTTGCGGTTCCGGGTGACGAGGACGACCATCGTTTCACCGGTTGCCTTACCTTTCCGGATGACGACATGGCGCAGGAAACCCTTGTCCTTTTGTTCATCATACGCCTTGATGCCGAGCTCGTGCAGGCTGTGCTTGATCGTTCGCATGACGACGTCGGCCTCTGTCGACTGGATCAGGCATGTCTCGGTGTCCATGATCGTGTGGGTGCCGCGGCGGAAAAAGCCTGCGACGACTTTTCCGTCCCGCTCCGCGAACGGGATTTGGGACTTGTTCCGATAGCGCCACGGATGTTCCATGCCTTTGACCGGATGGACCGGGACATCCGGGAGCTTCGCGATCCGGTCCATGACGTCTCGTACCATTTTGCGCTTGCGCTCCAGTTGTCCTTCATAGGAAAGGTGCTGGATCTGGCAGCCCCCGCATTCCGGGAATACCGGACACGGCGGCTCGACGCGGTCCTCGGAAGGCTCGACGATGTTAAGGAGTTTGGCGAAGCCATATTTTTTGAGCGTTTTGGTGACTTTGAATTCGACGGTTTCGCCGGGAAGCGCCCCGGGGATGAAGAGCGGATAGCCGTCGATTTTTGCCACGCCTGAGCCATCATGGGTCAGGTCTATGATTTCCCCGATCAGCCGGTCGTTTTGTTGGACTGCGTAAGCCATATATAATTTCCTCCGATTCAGTGCAGTTGGGTTTATTTTATCAGAATGTGGCATTTTTTATTAGAGAAAGTCAGTCTGTCCGTCGGATAGGGAGAAAAACCGTCCCTTCCCCTTCTCTTCACAACGAAAGCCGCCCCGCTTGCCGGGACGGCTTCTTCTCACTTCTTCTTTTCCTTCGGTGGCCTTGTCGCCGCTCCGTCCATCGGGGCGACGATGAAGGCGAGGATGATCGCGCCGATCAGTACGATGAATGGTGCGTAGAACATGAGGAATTCATCCATTGGGTTTGCCTCCTTCGCCCTTTAGGCGTGTTCGTCTTTTTTGCGCCCCTTCACGTAGTCCTTGTTGAATAGGAACAGGCGCAGGAGCAGGTACAGCGACGGGATGAGCAGCCCGAGCCCGAGGATGAAGGCGATGATGAGTGCGGTCGCCATTGCCGGGTTCGTGAAGCTGTCGTGGATCGTCAGGTGCGGATACAGCAGGTACGGGTAGTGCGCGATGCCGTATCCGTAGAAGGCGAGCGCGAACTGGCCGATCAGGAGCCAGACCGCGAGGCCGTAGTTGTGCCGTTTCCAGAGCAGGTAGACCGTGCCGATAAAGAGCGCGCCGGAAAGCGCGAACATCCACCAGAGGCCGAGCAGCTGATTGTAGTGATCGGCGTTATGGCTTCGGAGCTCCCAGACGATGCCGCCTGCCGTGATGATCGTCGGCAGCGACCAGATGAGCGCGTACTTCCGGAGGAGTTCCGTCGCGTCACGGTCCCCCGCCTTGTCGGCGTACCAGGTGAGGAACACCGCCGAGATATAAAGGGTCGCTGCAATCGAAAGGAAAACGATGGACCAGGTAAGCGGACTCGTGAACAGTGCCCCGTAGTCCAGCACCGGCTGGCCGTTGACCATGTCGATGAATCCGCCCTCGGAGATCGTCAGGACGATTGAGAGCGACGCCGGAAGCAGGATGCCGGCCATCCCGTACATAAATGAGTAACCCTTATGGCCGCTTGCACCGTACGTTTCAAACGCATAATACGATCCGCGTATCGCGAGCAGGATCAGCGCGATACTAAGCGGGACGAGCATCGTCGTGCCGTAGTAGAACGCCGTCGACGGAAAGAATCCGACCATCCCGACAAAGAAGAACACGAGAAAGACGTTCGTCACTTCCCACACCGGGGACAGGTAGCGCTGGATGACGTTCGTCAGGATGTGCTCCTTTCCCGTCAGCAGGCTGTAGGCGTTGAAGAATCCCGCGCCGAAGTCGATGGCGCCGACGATGATGTAGCCGAACAGGAACGTCATGAGGACCGTGATGCCGAGCACTTCAAGGCTCATCGATGGTCACCGCCTTTCCGGGTGCCTTCCCGGACTTCCGCTTCGCGGTCGGCAATCTCGCGTTCGACCGGGTTGTTGCGGAACATCCGTCTGAGAACGACGACGCTGCCGACGCCGAGGATCAAGTAGAGCGTCGCGAACAGGTAAAGCATCGTGTCGACATGTCCGCTCGTTGTGGCGGCCTCCGGCACTTTCATGATGTCGCGCAGAATCCACGGCTGGCGCCCGACTTCCGCATACCACCAGCCGGCTTCAATCGCGATGACGGTGAGCGGGCCGCCGGCGACGATCAGCCAGCGGTACCAGCGTGAATGGATGAACCGCCATCTCATATGCCTGCCGAGCCAGTACAGGCCGGAGACCATGATCATGAGCACTCCGATCGTCACCATCGTGTCGAACAGATAGTGGATATAGAGCGGCGGAATCTCGTCTTCAGGGAAGTCATTCAGCCCGATGACTTCTGCCGTCGGATCCGAGTGTGCAAGGATGCTGAGTGCATACGGGATCGTGATGGCGTATTTGACTTCCTGGCCGTCGAGAATCCCGTACAGCATGAGCGGCGCCTCGCCTTCCGTCTCAAAATGCCATTCCGCTGCGGCCAGTTTTTCCGGCTGGTACTCGGCAAGGTATTTACCCGAGAAGTCGCCGATGACGGCGGCGCCGATCGAGAAGATGAGTCCGAGTTTCATCGTGAGGAACAGCGCCTTCTTGTGGTACACGTGATCGGAGCCCTTAAGCAGCCGGAAAGCGGCGATCGCAGCAAGGATAAATGCAGATGTCATATAGGCAGTGATCACGACGTGTGCCACTTTCGTCGGCATCGCCGGGTTGAACATCGCCACCAGCGGCTGGATGTTGACGAGCTCGCCGTCCACGAGGTCGAAGCCCTGAGGCGCGTTCATGAAGGCGTTCACGATTGTGATGAACACAGCCGAGAACGAGGCCCCGAGCGCGACCGGAACGAGCAGCAGCAGGTGCTTTTTCTGATTGTCGAACCGGTCCCATGTATAGAGATAAATTCCGAGGAAAATCGCTTCAAAGAAGAATGCGAACGTCTCCATGAACAGCGGGAGCGCGATGACTTGCCCGGCAAGTTCCATGAAGTTTGGCCAGAGCAGCGACAACTGCATTCCGATGGCCGTTCCCGTTACGACCCCGACCGCGACCGTGATGACAAATCCCCGCGCCCAGCGGCGTGCGAGGAGAATGTAGTGTTCGTCATTTTTCCTGATGCCTACCCATTGAGCGATCATGATCATGAGCGGCACACCAACGCCGATTGTGGCGTAGATGATGTGGAAGCTCAGGGTCAGCTCGGTGAGGACTCTTGAGAAGAACACGGATTCTTCATTACCCATTCCATTTTCCCCCTCGTTTAAAGTGCGTGGATATAGGGTATGTACACATAGTCATCCCCCAAAAATCCTGCCGACAATCGACAGCAGCATGATGGCTCCCACGGCGAATGCAAGCCACATGAGCCAGCGTTCCTGTTTCTTGTACACGAGGCATCCCCCTCTCTTTCTTAAACCAGTATACCCTTGGTTTATGAGGGAATAACGCAATGAATAAGGCAGTTTTCTGAGCTTGCTATGACAATTCTGTTGGGGTCAAGTGACAGAATCGTGACACTTAGTGTTGCGAAAGTTCTAAGAATTAGATATAATTGATAAATCACATTACAGGAGGTGCCGGCCGTTATGATGGTTGAACTGAGGAAAAAAGTATTGGCTTATATTACTCGCGGAGACGGGCCGGACCAGCAGTTGCTCGTTTACACGATGAAGGATCATCCCGAATCGGGTGTGCAAGTGCCGGGCGGAACGATCGATCGCGGCGAACTCTTGATGGATGCGCTTTATCGCGAAATTGAGGAAGAGACGGGTATCCTGAAGGATGACCTGGTGCTCATCGGCAAACTCGCAAAAAACACGTACTTCCCCCGTCACCGTGACCGGAAATACGAGCGCACGATCTTCCAGCTGGAATACAAGGGAGACGGTCCCGACCAATGGGAACACACCGTCACCGGCGAGGGCAAGGACCAGGGACTCGAACTCGAAATCCGCTGGATGCGCCTCAGCGATATTCCAGACCTTGCAGAAAAGCAGGACATGGCGATTGACGCGCTATAATGAACACGAAAAGATCCGGCCGCGTGCCGGATCTTTTTTGTATCGGATGGATTGATTCGTCTCAAACAAAAAACCCCCGCCGGAGCGGGGGTTCTATCTGATCACACTCTGTCCTGTTCCTTGATCTGGTCGATCGGGACGAACATTTCGATGTGGCGGTGGAGGTTTTCGAAGTGGGCCGGCAAGAGGCCGCCGAACTCGCCATCGAGGTTCAGCTGCACTTTCTCGTCGGAGGTGACTTCGATCTTCGACGGCTTGGCGTGGATGACGAGCGGGTCGTTCAGGTGTTCGCCGCGCAGCGCCAGGCTGACGACGCGGATGAATTCGTAGAGATTGCATTTTTTCAGGATGAACATGCTGAACCGGCCGTCGTTGATGCTGGCGTCAGGCGCCAGCTTTTCAAATCCGCCGACGGAGTTGGTAAGGCCGACAAGGAACAGCATGGCTTCGTCGTCAAACACTTCGCCGTCGTATTCGATCCGGACGCGGGAAGCCTTGATGGAAGGGAGCATCTCGATGCCCTTCAGGTAGTAGGCAAGCTGTCCGAGAACGGTCTTGAGCTTGCTCGGCACCTCGTAGGTGAGCTCGGTAATCTTGCCGCCGCCTGCGATGTTGATGAAGTGGCGGTCGTTGACGATGCCGACGTCGACCGGGATCGAATCGCCTGCAATGATGATATCAAGTGCTTCGTCGATGTCCCGCGGAATATGGACGGCACGGGCAAAGTCGTTGGTCGTCCCCATCGGGATCAGTCCGAGCTTCGGCCGCTTTTCATAGCCGCTGACGCCCGCGACGACTTCGTTCAGGGTGCCGTCGCCTCCGACGGCGATGATGATGTCAAACCCGCGCTCGACTGCAGTCTTGGCGGCCTCCGTCGCGTCACCTTCGCAGGTCGTGGCATGGCAGGACGTCTCATAGCCGGCTTCCTCCAGCCGGACGAGCACTTCCGGAAGATGCTTCCGGAAAATTTCGCGGCCGGATGTCGGGTTATAAATGATGCGTGCACGTTTGGTCATAGTTGTCCTCTCGCTTCTAGGGTACTTATATAGGATATGACGGCGGGTCCCGTCAAATGTTGCGGTGTCCACCAAAAAGAAGCCGGCTTCTGCCGACTCCCCTTTTCTCCATCATATGCCTGTCCGGCTGAACGCGCAAGCCGGACGTTCAGTCCTGCTTCTGAAGTGCGCCCATGAACGTGCGGCGGATATCCTCGTACACCCAGAGCCAGTAGTCGTTGTTGGTCGTGTACTCGACGTAGAGATTCTTGAACAGTTCTTTCTGCTTGAACTCGAAGTCCGGAGCGTCCTTCGGCGGGAGTGTCTCGCGCTGCTCCATGACATATTCCTGCACTTGCGGCGCACGCGGGCCCCATTTGGCGAGCACATCTCCTTCCTTGTCCAGAAGGAGATAAACGGGAATCGAGCGGCCGCCGTTCGTAAGCCAGCGGTCGATCAGCTCCGTGTCCGCGTCACGGTAAGCGATGCGCGCCTCGATGCCGGCAGCCTCGACGATGTGCCGGAGAATCGGATTGTTCATCATCGCATCCCCGCACCAGTCCTCGGTGATGACGAGAATATGAGGCTGCTTCTCCTTGAGGAGACTGATGAACTCGTCATCCTGCGGCAACTTAAAGCCCTCATAAACTTTCTGGCCGTTTTCCTTATGGGTCGTCATGCCCTCCATGTAATCGGCGAGCGTTTTTCCTTCTTCAAAGTACTGCTGTTCCGTTTTCATCTGTCATCCCCTCCTGAATCCAGTTTACTGAATTTCAGCCAAAGGGACCATCATTCCGTTTCAATTTTGAATCACTGCTGGATGACGCCGCATGCGATGCGCTCACCCGCATCCCCGGACGGCTGGGAGGAGTAATCATCTTCCCCTGCATGGATCACAAGCGATGTGCCTTCTTCAGTGAACAGGGTGTTGTCGGCATCTTGCTGCAGGGAGATCTGGTCCGTGTCAAACTCCACATTTGCTGTGCCATCTTCCCCGACTACTATATTCTCGAAGTCACCGGCATGCGGGCCGGTTTCGCTGTCTTTGCCGTGTTCAGTGCCGCCGGGATTATAGTGGCCGCCGGCTGACTCAAAGTCCGGTGCTTCACAGCTTCCTTTCTCATGCACATGAAACGCGTGTGTGCCGGCCGGGAGATTCTCGACTGCCAGTTCCACATGGACGGTTCCTTCACCAAGTTCGCTGAACACCGCCTGGCCCACCGGCTCCCCTTCCACGTCCTCCAACTGAACAAGGACATCCTCCGCCGGATTATGGCCGGTATCTTCCTGCACGGTCTCCGTGTTTTCAGTGTCCTCAGTACCCGTGTCCGTTTCACCGGTATCCGTTCCCTCATCCTGTCCTCCGCAGCCGGCCAACATTGCCGCCAGCAATCCGCTCGCCATCCCTCCAACCCACAGCTTCTTCATCTACCTCTCTCCCTTCAAAAAATGCGCTCCCTCTTCTATTGACCAAGAGGATATGAATAAACCGGGAGAGAAGGTCTGTTAACGCAAGGTCAAGAAAGGCCGGAAGTAACGCTCTCTGTGATAAGTTCCCCGCTTCATGATAAAGACTAATAGATTTGACCCAATGGACCGTGAAAACAGATGCTGTCCGTGAGTTTACACGGTGGCTGCCCGAGTCTGCACATTCGCCCCCACACCAACCCTATCCATACAAAAAGACCGCCCCTGAGGACGGTCTCCGGAATCAGCGTTTGCGGATTTCCTGGTTAATGAGTTTGTTGACGAGCGGTGGGTTCGCCTGGCCTTTTGTCGCTTTCATGACCTGGCCGACGAGGAAACCTACGGCGCGGTCTTTTCCTTCCTTGAAGTCGTCGATCGACTGCTGGTTGTTGTCCAGCACTTCGGTGACAACTTTCAGGAGCTCGCCTTCGTCGGAGATTTGAACGAGTCCTTTCTCCTTGACGATCTTTTCCGCGTCGCCGCCGTTGTCGGCGAGTTCCTTGAACACTTTTTTCGCGATCTTCGAGGAGATCGTGCCTTCCTCGATGAGCTTGATCATGCCCGCGAGGTTGTTCGGCGTGAGTCCGGTGTCGGAAAGCTCTTTCTGGTTTGTGTTCATGTAGGCGGATACTTCGCCCATGAGCCAGTTTGATGCCAGCTTCGCGTCCGCCCCGGCCTGGACCGTTGCGTCGAAGAAGTCGGACATGTCTTTTGTGAGCGTAAGGACCATCGCGTCGTATGCCGGGAGTCCGAGTTCGTTCACATAGCGCGCTTGTCGGGCATCCGGCAGCTCAGGGATCTCGGCACGGATGCGTTCCATCCACTCATCGTCGATCGAGAGGTCGGTGAGGTCCGGTTCCGGGAAGTACCGGTAGTCATCGGAGCCTTCCTTGACGCGCATGAGGAGCGTCTTGCCTGTGGACTCATCGAAGCGGCGTGTTTCCTGCTCGATGATGCCTCCTGCAAGCAGCACTTCCGCCTGGCGCTTCTGTTCGTGCTCAAGGCCCCTGCGTACAAAGTTGAAGGAGTTCAGGTTCTTCAACTCTGCCTTTGTGCCGAACTCTTCCTGGCCGTAAGGGCGCAGCGAGATGTTGGCATCGCAGCGGAGCGAGCCTTCTTCCATCTTCACGTCGGAAACGCCCGTGTACTGGATGATCGACTTCAGCTTTTCAAGATACGCGTAGGCCTCTTCCGGCGTGCGGATGTCCGGCTCGGAAACGATCTCGATCAGCGGCGTGCCCTGGCGGTTGTAGTCGACGAGGGAGTAGCCGTTGTCGGTATGGTTCAGCTTGCCCGCATCTTCCTCGAGGTGGAGGCGCGTGATGCCGATGCGCTTTTTCTTGCCTTCGACTTCGATCTCGATCCAGCCGTGCTCGCCGATCGGCTTGTCGAACTGGGAGATCTGGTAGGCTTTCGGGTTGTCCGGATAGAAGTAGTTCTTCCGGTCAAATTTCGTTTCCTGGTTGATCTCGCAGTTCAGTGCCATCGCAGCTTTCATGGCGAACTCCACAGCGCGCTTATTGAGCACCGGGAGGACGCCCGGGTAGCCGAGGTCGATGACGTGTGTATTCGTGTTCGGTCCAGCGCCGAAATGGTTCGGGGCCGGAGAGAAAATCTTCGAGTCAGTTTTCAGTTCAACGTGGACTTCAAGTCCAATGACGGTTTCAAAGTTCATCGTTCCAATCCCTCCCGAATTTCCGGCATCCGCTTATGGAAGTCGGTCGCCTGCTCGAACGCGTGCGCGACACGGTAGACAGTCGACTCGTCAAAGTGGCGGCCGATGACCTGGAGGCCAAGCGGCAGGCCATTGTCGAATCCGCAAGGGATCGAGATTGCCGGTACGCCGGCAAGGTTGACCGGAATCGTCAGGATGTCGTTCGCGTACATCGTGAGCGGATCATCGATCTGTTCGCCGATCTTGAATGCAGCGGTCGGCGAAGTCGGGCCGATGACGACGTCGTACTTCTCGAATGCGTTCGTGAAGTCGTCACGCACGAGCGTGCGGACCTTCTGCGCCTTTTTGTAGTAGGCGTCGTAGAAGCCGGAGCTGAGGGCGAATGTGCCGAGCATGATCCGGGTTTTGACTTCGTCGCCGAAGCCTTCGGAGCGTGTCTGCTTGTACAGGTCTTCGAGGTTCTCGATGCCTTCCGCGCGGTATCCGTAGCGGATGCCGTCAAAGCGGGCAAGGTTCGAGGACGCTTCGGAAGAGCTGAGCAGATAGTACGCAGGAAGCGCGTACTTCGTGTGAGGAAGCGACACTTCCTCCACTTCCGCTCCGAGCGATTCCAGTACTTTGATGGCGTCTTTGACCGCGTTGCGCGAAGCTTCTCCGACGCCTTCGCCGAGGTATTCGGACGCGATGCCGATCTTTAGGCCTTTGATGTCGCCTGTCAGTGCCGATGCAAAGTCCGGCACCTCGATGTCGAACGATGTGGAGTCATACGGATCATGGCCGGAAATCGCGGACAGCAGGAACGCGTTGTCCTCGACCGTACGCGTGATCGGGCCGATCTGGTCAAGGGACGAAGCGAATGCGACGAGGCCGTAGCGCGAGACGCGGCCGTAGGTCGGCTTCATGCCGACGACGCCGCAGTAGGCTGCCGGCTGGCGGATCGAGCCGCCCGTATCGGAGCCGAGCGTGAACGGCACTTCCCCTGCCGCAACCGCTGCAGCGGAACCGCCGGACGAGCCGCCCGGGACGTAGTCGAGATTCCACGGGTTCGCCGTCTTTTTGTAGTAGGAGTTTTCGGTCGAGCCGCCCATTGCGAACTCGTCCATGTTCACCTTGCCGACTGTGATCAGGCCCGCATCATCGAGCTTTGTCGCAGCCGTCGCATTGTAGATCGGGTCAAAACCGCCGAGCATGCGGCTCGCGCATGTCGTCTCGAGGCCTTGTGTCACGATGTTGTCTTTCACGCCGACCGGCAGTCCGTGGAGCGGGCCGCGCTGGTCCGCAGGCGTGTTGTCGAGCTCAGCGGCGCGCGCCTTTGCCTGCTCTTCGTTGAGCGCAAGGAAGGCTTTGACGTCGCCGTCGACCTTGCCGATGCGGCGGAACGCCTCGTCCGTCAGTTCGACTGCGGACACTTCCTTGTTATGTAGGAGCTGCTGGAGCTCTTTCGCGGAATGATTGAATAGCGTCATCTTTCTGGTTTCCTCCTCTGTCCGTCAGCCCAGGATGGACGGCACTTTGACCATGCCATCTTCATGCTCGGGTACGTTTTTCAGCATCAGGTCGCGGTCGAGCCCTTTGGACGGCTCGTCTTCCCGGAGCACGTTTACGAGCGGTACCGGGTGAGTCGTCGGTTCGACGCCCGATGTATCCACTTCGTTCAGCTGCTCGGCAAACTCGATGATCGATGCAAGTTTTTCGGTATAGTGTTCCGCTTCTTCCTCGGTGATGGCGAGCCGTGCGAGATTCGCGACGTGCTTCACCTGATCTTTCGTGATTGCTGCCATATTGTCTCCTCCAATCGTGCAAATGTCCTCTGCTTCTGCCTCCGCTATCATATCACGAAAGCCGGCTTCAGTTGTGATAAATATGAGTGTACGGCTCGGCTTCGCCGCGCTTCTTCACGATGAGCGCCTCAGGCCCTTTCGTGGAGGTGATGCTCACCTCGACATGGATGTCCGGCAAGTGGTCCACGAGCAGTCCGGTCAGGTATTGGGTGAAGCCGATGATCTCCGCATTGCCATAGAATTCGATCGGGACATCGATGTCCATTGAGACGATCTGTCCGTCTTTATAGAAGCCGGTGCCGATCACGTTGACGAAGGATGAAAAGTACTTCTCGACATCCTGCTTGAGGTTCCGGAAGTTCGTGTCGACGTCCCGGTAGCGGTCCTCGCTGGAGCTGGTCGGGAACAGAACGAATTCCTCATTGACGGGATCCCAGCCGGACAGCACGTCCTTGCCCTTTTCCGCCACTCCGACAGCAAAGTAGTTCCCCGGGACGATGTCGTCTTTCGGGCTCTGCCTGAACAGGCCGACGACAATCGGCACTTCTTTCAGACCTTCGATGCCCCGCATCCGCTTGACGATCTCCGCTGCGGCAGCCCTGCCGTTTTCCTCGACCTGTGCGGCCGGGATCGTGTCGCCGGTGATGGTGTTCACCGTGTTCAGCGCGATGGCGAGCGAGACGCCTTCAAGGCGGATCTTGTCCTCGGAGGTGCGCTTCAGGTAGTTCTGCTCAAGAATATGGGCGACGTAGCGGGGTTGATCCTGGCCCGCCGGGTTAAGCCCTTCAGGGTTATTCTCCTCATCCTTGCCGCCAAGCCAGGAAAGGATCGTTTCCTGGTCGAGATACTGGCCTTCCTGGTAGTAGTACTCATCCGTCGGGAAGTGCTGCTGCGACAGGCGCATCAGGCCCCCCTCGACTTCCGCGATGTTGTACTGCGAGTTCAGCATGCTGACGACAAGGCCGTATGAGGCGCTTTTCTTATAGGGCAGGAGCATCCGGTAGTATTCTTCCTCCAGCTGGTGGGTCGGAATGATGACCCGTGTCTCCTGCTCCTCTTTTATCTGGTCCGTGGCCTCCTCCGGCTCCTCGCTCTTCGGCATACAGCCGGTAAGCAGCAGCGCGGCGATGGCGGCCGCGGTGATTGTCTTGATCTTCAATGGTGCAGATCCCCTTTGGTCACTGGATTGCTTCGATGAGTGCCGCCTCGTCCCATACTTCGATGCCGAGTTCTTCCGCCTTCTGGAGCTTGGATCCGGCGTCATCCCCTGCCACGACGAGGTCGGTCTTTTTGCTGACGCTGCCGGTCACTTTCGCCCCGAGGGACTCGAGCGCCGCCTTCGCCTCGCTCCGGGAAAACTGCTCTAGCTTGCCCGTCAGGACAACCGTCTTGCCGGCAAGCAGCCCGTCTTCCGGGATGTCCTGCCTGCGCGGACCGTTGTAGACGGTGTTGACGCCTGCCGCCGTCAGCTTGTCGAGCACTTTCTGCACGTCCTCGTTGTCGAAGTAGGACACGACCGAGTCCGCGACTTTCTCGCCGATCTCATGGATCGCGGTCAGCTGTTCTTCCGTGGCTTCCTTCAGTGCATCAAGCGTGCCGAATTCCCGGGCGAGAATCTGTGCGGCCTTTTGTCCGACATGGCGGATGCCGAGGCCGAACAGCAGCTTCTCCAGAGAGTTTTCCTTGGAGCGTGTAATCGCAGACACGAGATTCGATGCGGATTTTTCGCCCATCCGCTCGAGTTCCATCAGTTGCCCTTCGGTCAGGCTGTACAGGTCCGCCGCGTCCTTAATCAGGCCTTCATTGAACAGCTGGGCGACGACTTTTTCTCCGAGGCCTTCGATGTTCATGGCGTTCCGCGAGACAAAGTGGATGACTGACTCCTGCAGCTGCGCCGGGCACTGCGGGTTCACGCAGCGGAGTGCCACTTCGTCTTCGAGGTGGACCAATTCGCTATCGCAGGCCGGGCATTCCGTCGGCATCCGGTACTCTTCTTCATCGCCGTCGCGCTGGTCGGCAAGCGACATGACGATTTCCGGGATGATGTCCCCGGCTTTCCGGACGACGACCCGGTCGCCGATCCGGATGTCCTTTTCGCGGATCAGGTCACCGTTGTGGAGCGACGCGCGCGCGACGGTCGTTCCTGCCACGCGCACCGGCTCAAGAATCGCCGTTGGCGTGACGGCACCCGTACGGCCGACGGTCAGCTCGATATCGAGGAGTGTGGTCACGACTTCCTCCGCCGGGAACTTGTAGGCGGTCGCCCACCGCGGGCTCTTGGCCGTGAACCCGAGGTCTTCCTGGCGGGAAAAACTGTCCACCTTGATGACGATGCCGTCGATCTCATAAGAAAGATCCTGCCGGCGGTCCTGCCACGATTCGATATAGGCGATGACTTCATCGATGTCCTTGCAGCGGCGGCGTTCAGGGTTTGTCCGGAAGCCGAGCCGGTCCAGGTAGTCGAGCGCCTCGGAATGGGCATCCAGTCCGTAGGCCGCTCCTTCGCCTCCGATGCCGTACATGAAGACAGACAGATTACGCTTCGCGGCGATTTTCGGATCCAGCTGTCGGAGCGACCCGGCTGCCGCGTTCCTCGGGTTCGCGAAAACGTCCAGCCCTTCTTCCTCACGGTGCTCGTTCAGCGTCATGAAGCTTTTCTTCGGCATGTACGCTTCCCCGCGTGCTTCGATGGTGACGTCTTCCGTCAGCTTCAGCGGGATGGCGCGGATCGTGCGGAGGTTCGTCGTGATGTCCTCGCCGACCGTCCCGTCGCCGCGGGTCGAACCCTGTTTGAATCGGCCGTTCTCGTATTTAAGCGAAATCGCCAGGCCGTCGATCTTCAGCTCGCACACGTAGGTGACATCCCCCGCATCCGCCCGCACGCGGCGGTCGAATTCGCGGATGTCCTCCTCGTTGAAGACGTTGGAAAGACTCAGCATTGGCGTGTCATGGACGACTTTGCTGAAGCCCGGAAGCACCGCCCCACCGATTCGCTGCGTCGGGGAGTCCGGCATGATGAGGTCCGGATGGCGTTCCTCGAGGTCGATCAGCTCCTGCATCAGGGCATCGTACTCCGAGTCGGGCACGACCGGCTTATCGAGGACGTAATAGGCATGGCCGTATTCATTGAGGAGCTGGTGAAGCTCCTTTACACGCTGTTCAAGTTGAAGTTGATCTTCCATAACGGATCCCTCCGGAACGACGATAAGTAATTTTTGATGCTCAAGGGCTTGCCGCAAACAGGCGTCCATGTTGCAACTCGAGGCCCATGTTGCAACTTTGGATTCCATGTTGCAACTTTGGGCCCCTTATTGCAACTTCGGGTTCCTTATTGCAACTCCGAGCTCCTTATTGCAACTCCGAGCTCCTTATTGCAACTCCGAGCTCCTTATTGCAAGTTCGGAACCCTTGTTGCAACTTCGGACCCCTTATTGCAAGTCCAGCCCCACTTAAGCCTTCTCGATCGGTGCGAATTTGGCGAGGAGGCGCTTGATGCCGACCGGTTCCGGGAAGGCGATGTCGAGTTCCTTGTCTTCCCCTTCGCCGCGGACGCTGACGACCATGCCTTCGCCCCATTTTTTGTGCTTGGCCTTGTCGCCGGCTTGCCAGCCGACGGACGCGCCGTTTTTGCGCGCGGCCGGGCGCCGGACGGCCGGGCGTGCCGCTGGGCGTCCGCCGAATCCGCCGGTGATCGGCGTGCGGCTGTAGTCCGGCTGAGATCCGCCGGCGCCGACGGTTTCAAGGATGTCCTGGGAGATTTCACTGATGAAGCGGGACGGGCTGTTATAGCTTGTCCGTCCGTAGAGCGTGCGATACTGCGCGGACGTCAGGAACAGCTTCTCCTCCGCCCGGGTGATGCCGACATAGGCAAGCCGCCGCTCTTCTTCCATCTCCTCGTCGTCCCCGATCGATCGGGAGTGCGGGAAGACGTTTTCCTCCATTCCGATGATGAAGACGACAGGGAATTCGAGCCCCTTCGCCGAGTGCATCGTCATGAGGACGATCTGCTCGTTCGACGCGTTTTCTTCCTTATCAAGGGAGTCGATGTCCGCAATCAGCGCGAGGTCGGTCAGGAACGCAACGAGCGACTTGTCGCCCTCATCCTCATCCGCGCGCTTCTCGAACGATTCCGTAACGGACAGGAATTCGTTGATGTTTTCGAGGCGGCTTTCCGACTCGATCGTCTTTTCATTGTGCAGCATCGCGCGGTAGCCGGACTTCTCGAGCACTTCTTCGACAAGTTCGGTGACCGACAGGTACTCCTGCATCTGCGTGAATCCGGCGATCAGGTCGCGGAAATCAGCCGCCTGGTTGATCGCCCGAGGCTGGAGGCCCGGGATAAAGTCGACTTCCTTAAGCGCATCAAAGATCGACAGGTCATTCTGGATCGCGTACGTCGCGATCTTATCGAACGTCGTCGCCCCGATACTGCGCTTCGGCTCATTGATGATCCGTGCGAGCGACAGGTCGTCGTCGTTGTTTGCAATGAGGCGTAAATAAGCAAGCAGGTCCTTGATCTCCTTGCGGTCATAGAACTTCGTGCCGCCGACAATCGTGTATTCCAGGTTCGACTTCACGAGGTATTCCTCGATCATCCGGGACTGGGCATTTGTCCGGTAAAGGACTGCGAAGTCGGAGAGCTTGCGGTTCTCCTTTTCCTGAAGTTCCAGGATCTTCGAGACGACGAACTGGGACTCGTCCTTTTCGTCGGATGCCTTGTAGACGTAGATATGCTCCCCTTCGGCATTTTCCGTACGAAGATTCTTCTCGTAGCGGCTGGCGTTGTTCTTGATGACGTCGTTGGCAGCCTTCAGGATCCGCTGGGTCGAGCGGTAGTTCTGCTCGAGCAGGATCACCTGGGCGTCCGGGTAGTCCTTTTCAAATGACAGGATGTTGCCGATGTCGGCCCCCCGCCATTTGTAGATCGACTGGTCGGAGTCGCCGACGACGCAGAGGTTCTTGAACTTGTCTGCAAGCATGCGGACCAGCTTGTACTGGGCGTGGTTCGTATCCTGATACTCGTCCACGTGGATGTACTGGAACTTGTTCTGGTAGAACTCGAGCACTTCCGGCATCTGTTCGAACAGCTTGATCGTGACCATGATCAGGTCATCGAAGTCGAGCGACTGGTTTTTCTTGAGGCGCTTTTCGTAGGCGGCATACACTTCGCCCGCCGTTTTCTCGAACGGGTTAAACGGATTTGCCTGCTCCTGGAACGATTTCGCATCGATCAGTTCGTTTTTCGCGTTCGAGATCGTGCCGAGCAGCGAGCGCGGCTCGTATTGTTTCGGGTCGAGGTTCTGCTCTTTCAGGATGTTCTTGATGACGGTCAATTGGTCGGAGCCGTCGAGAATTGAGAAGTTTTTTGAGTAGCCGATCCGGTCGATTTCGCGGCGCAGGATCCGGACGCACATCGAGTGGAACGTCGAGACCCACATGCGCTCGCCCGTCCCCGGCCCGAGCAGGCCGTCGATCCGGTCGCGCATTTCGCGTGCCGCCTTGTTCGTGAAAGTGATCGCGAGGATCTTCGAAGGATACACCTGCTTCTCCACGATTAGATAGGCGATCCGGTGGGTCAGGACCCGCGTCTTGCCGGATCCCGCCCCGGCCATGATGAGAAGCGGCCCTTCGGTGGTGCGGACCGCTTTCGCCTGTTCGGGGTTCATGCCATTGAGGAGGTTGTTTGAGATGGTTTCCATGGTGGCTCCTTTCTATATGAAGCGTGCGAGCAGACGGGAGTTTGGCTCCAGTCTGCTCTATTTTTATGGGAATTAAATAGTCTTTTTCGTTTCTTTCACCGCGCGGACGGTTTTCAGAGCCGCTTTCAGGTCTTCATAGACGATGTTGCCTACGACGACCGTGTCGGCAAATTTCGCCATCTCGGCAGCCTGTTCCGCTCCGCGGATGCCGCCGCCGTAGACGAGGCGGGTGTCTTTCAGCACTCGGGCGGTGCGGCTCACCGTCTCCGGGTCGCCGTATCTGCCGCTGTACTCCAGGTATAGGACGGGCAGGCGGAAGAAATGCTCCGCAAGCCGGGCATAGGCGATGACATCTTCAGTTTCGAGGGGGGCCTTCGCCCCTGTGAGCCTGGCCGCCTTGCAGTCAGGATTCAGGATGACATAGCCTTCCGCAAGGATTTCGCTGAAGTCCATCAGGTCGCCGTACTCGCGGATTGCCGCGAACTGATGGCCCTTGATCCAGGAGGCGTCGTCCGTGTTCAGGACGGTCGGAATCAGGAAGCCGTCGAAGCCCGGCGTGATCGCCTCGGCGTCCGAAACCTCGAGGACAACCGGCACCGAATACCTGCGGATCCGCATAAGAAGCGCAAGCACATTATCGAGCGTCACATTGTCAGTTCCGCCGACGATCAGGCCGTCCGTCCCCGACTCGCACACCCGCTCCAGCGCCTCATCACTGATCTCCTTGGCCGGGTCCAGTTTAAACACATGCCGCCATTCTAGAAACTCCATGATGCAGTACCACCTGTCTATAGTTTGCGTCCCCCCATTATAACAAAAAAGACTCCATCCGGCGGCTGTTTTGGGGTGCCGTCGAAAGGAGTGTTTCAGTGGAGGTATTCTTGTGTAGTGAAACGGGAGAGAGACCTTTCGCCTGAAGGCAAAGCGTACATCAGGCGACATAGCGCCTGATGTCGGGATGGCGGGGTTCGATGCCCCGCTAGAGGAGTGATTTGGTGAACTTCGAAATCACGAATACGGCCAAAAATCATACTACATATAACTTCCCGTTAGCGTGAAGAACAAGCAACAACCTCACCATGCTTTTTTTAGTAACTATAAACACTATCGCATGTATTAGCCTGTGGCTCATAATAGCAATGTTGTTTATATTGTCCTGAAAATGGTTGATCATACCATGAAGGCGGACACGGAGCATACGGATTAAAATACCAAAGAGCATACTTGGAAGGATGTTGTCCCCAATACTTTACTACTTGTCGTGCCAATCTTCTCTCTACTTCTCTTGCCGGACTGTAAAACAAATTACCTTTTTGTACCGCTTCAAAGGAATAATTTCCACCTTGAACCTGAAAAATTACATCCTCTATGGTTCTTACATCCCTAAAATCTAAACAATCAGCTACTGTTCGATTTACAATGACATTCCCAACCATAAGCATCCCAAGTTTCCCTTCACCCTCAGCCTCTGCCCGCATCATTCGTGCAATTAAATCAATGTCCTTCTCCCTATATTTCACTCTCGGCACTTTACATCACCTCTAACAAGAACTGTATTCAAAACAGCCTACAAAGATGTCCGGCGGTTACATCTTATTTGGGAAAATTGTTAAATAAAACGCGTGACCGCGCATAGGTCTCTATGCGCGCTTACGGCAATTCTATGCGCGCTTCCCCCAAGACGACATAAAAAACGCCGGCACGCAGCCGGCGTTCCACCTCTTATTCTCTTCCACGCTCAATATAAGACGCCATGACATCTTCCGGCACCATTCCCCCGCCGGTTGCCCAGGCGATGTGGACGGCGCGGTCCATCCTGCCCTTCATCCCCGGATGCACCGAAGCATAAAAGCCGGTCTTGGCGACATGCACCGCTCCCGGCACGCCGGCCAAAGCGGACGGCTCCAGACGGATGTCTTCCAGTTCGCTCATCTTCGCCAGGAGCCGGTACAACTTGTCGTCATCCACGGTAAACGAACCGGCGAGCAGCCGCTCCATCACTTTGCCGACGAAACCGGACGGGCGGCCGACTGCGAGGCCGTCCGCATCCGTCCTGTTGTCCAGGCCGAATTCCTGTACCGACACTTTATCATGCTTGCCGGTGACGAGACCGAGCAGCATGCATGGAGCGTGTGTCGGCTCTGCGAAAAAGCAGTGGACATGGTCGCCGAACACCTGCTTGAGGCCGAACGCAATGCCCCCGGGCCCTCCCCCTACACCGCAAGGCAGATAAACGAACAGTGGCCGCTCCTCACCGATCTCGATCCCCTGTTCCTCAAGCTGCCGTTTCAGTCGCAACGCTGCGACCGAGTAGCCGAAGAACAGGGTCTTCGAGTTCTCGTCATCGACAAAGTGATCGTTTGGGTCCGCCTCCGACTGTCGTCGCCCCTCTTCGACCGCCTTGCTGTAGTCATCCGGATGCTCGACGACGTTCACGCCTTTTTCGCGGAGCATGTTCTTTTTCCATTCCTTCGCGTCGCTCGACATATGGACCGTCACGCGGAAGCCCATCTTGGCGCTCATGATGCCGATGCTGAGGCCCAGGTTCCCGGTAGAACCGACCGTAATCGAATACTTCGAGAAGAACTCGCGGAAGCGAGGTTCGGCAAGCACCGAATAATCATCCGACTCATTTAGGAGTCCATGCTCAATAGCCAGGTCCTCCGCATGCTTCAGCACCTCATAGATGCCCCCGCGCGCCTTCACGGAACCGGAAATCGGCAGATGGCTGTCACACTTGAGCATGAACTGCCCCGTAATCCCAACAGCGGACTCCTGTTCCAGCCACTTTTTCATTTCAGGAATCTCTTTCAGAGGCGATTCAATGATTCCGCCGGAAGTCTTTGTCTCCGGAAACACCTTCGCGATATAAGGCGCAAACCGGCGAAGACGTGCCTCCGCGTCTTTTACATCATCGATCGACAGGCCGGTCTCTGCTTCCCGGACCGGTTGGTAGATCGGATTTGCCCAGAATACTTCCTCCGCCTTCATCACCTGACTGATGACCGGATGGGTTCCGATCCATTCATCCACTGTCTTCCCTGCAATCTTCATTCTTCACATCCCCCTTCGCAACCTGCTCCCTCTATTAAAGCAGGAATCCTGAAAACTTTCCCGAATTCCTTAAAATGAATGACTATTCACCAAAAAGGGAAGTGAGTTCTTTGCTCCGTTCGTATGAACACAATGGCGTGACCTGCCTTGAACTGACGCATCCGGTCATGGGGAAGGTCTTTGCTTTTCTCACCGACGGCATGCTGGTGGATACCGGCCCGCAGTCTCTCGAAGCTGATATTATGCCCGCCCTCGAGCAGGCACCGTTCGATCAGATTGTCCTGACACATAGCCACGAAGACCATTCCGGGAATGTGCCGGCCATCCTTGACCGCCGGGAAGTGCCGGTCTTTGTTCATGAAAAAGGAACCGACATTTGCGCCGAGGACACTCCGTATCCGGCATACCGTCAGGCGGTTTGGGGAAAGCGCAAGTCCTTCACGGCCAGGACGGTTCCGGAAACGATCCGTTCCCGCACACGCCGGTGGACAGTGATCGAAACGCCGGGTCATGCATCGGATCATATCAGCCTGTTTGACCCGCAGACGGGCATCCTCTTTTCCGGCGACCTATACGTGGCGCCGAAGACAAAGGTTATCATGGCGGACGAATCGATTCCGGAGCGGATGGACTCCATCCGCAGGCTGCTTGCACTCGACTTCGGGGCATTGTTCTGCTGCCATGCAGGCTATATCGCTGATGGCAGAGAGAAACTTCGCCAAAAGCTGGACCACCTTGAGTACATCTATAGCGAGGTGGAAATGCTCCACAAAAAAGGCCTTCCGGCTGAAGAGATCCGGAAGTCGCTGTACCCGAAAGACTATCCGATCATCAGCGTTTCAGGCGGTGAATGGGATTCGCTCCATATCGTGAATTCGATTATTGCCGACATTGAGAAAGTCACGCCCTGACCGTTTTGGATCGGGGCGTTTTTTAGTATCGGCAGAATCATTTACATCACGGCTCAGAAACGTCATATTAAAATGACCATGAGAAACTGGGAGCTGAAGCCATGAATAACCGTTGGAACAGGATCGTCTACAGGGTCTGGTCGCCCATCTATGACCGCTTCTTTAACTCGGGCAGTTTCCTGAAAGCCAGGCAGCAAGTATTCTCGAACATTGTGTTCACTGAGGGCCAGAAGATCCTTTTCGTCGGGATCGGTACCGGGGCGGACCTGGAACTGATCGACCGCCATTCCCCCGATATCACGGCCATCGACTATTCTCCGGATATGCTGGATCAGGCCAGGAAGAAGTTCAGTGAGACAGACATCCGCTTTATTGAAATGGATGCACAACAACTGGAGTTTGAGGCCAACCAATTCGATGTTGTTGTCGCAAGTCTCATCCTCTCAGTCGTCCCTGATCCCGACCGGTGTTTCGGGGAAATGTCGCGTGTCCTGAAGCTGGGCGGGACTCTTTTGATTTTCGATAAATTTGCCCCTGAAGAAAGCAAACTTTCTCTTGGAAAAAGGCTGATCCGGCCTGTTATCAAAACCCTTGGAACAGACATCGGCCTGGCGTTCGGCAAATTGTACAGCCGTCACAGCGAGGCACTGCACGTGGCCGAAGACCGCCCGCTTATGATGAATGGAATGTACCGAAAGATCTTGATCAGGAAACGGTAGATGGACAGTCAAACCTCACGTTCCTGCACCCAGGACTCTGCCTTCTCCTGCAGTTCCCGGATCAGCGGTCCTTTCCGCTCCTGGTAGTGCTTCACATCCCTCACGCCTTCTTCAGCAATCCGCATCTTAAGGCTGCGGTACCGCTCCGCTTCATCCGGATGCTCCCTGAGATAGTCACGGAATGCGAGATGGCGCTTTACCTGGTCCGAACCGGTGGCAAACATATGTACATGATGGGTATGAACGCTCCCCTCTGTCCTGACAAAATAACGCCTTCCGGGAATTCCGTGCTCTCCCCTCGCCACAAATCCCGCTAGCTCCATCTGCGGATTGAATGCATCCACCTCCCCGATGTCACGCTCTCGATGATAGGCGACGATCTCCAGTGCCCGCATGACTGATCCCCCTTCCGCTTTGAACTCTTTCGATTAGTTGAAGACTCGTGAATTCAGTAATCCAAGACATTGAAAAGAAGACGTCCCGACTGATTTAGTCAGGACGTCATTTAGGTTGATAGGTCTTAATCGTGAAGCCTTACCTGCTAAAACTCTGAGTACTAAACACCATTCGCGTTTAAGGACAGGGCATTTTCCAATGTTGAATAGGTTGGGATATTCTCAAACGAAAGCCCCAAATGAACAGCTGTTTGAGCAATCTCAGGTCTGATTCCGCACAGGATTGTTTTAACTCCCAATAGCGTTAGCGCCTCGGACAATTGGTAGATTTGTTGGGCGACCATTGTATCGATCGTTACGACTCCGGATAAGTCGATATAAAGGCTTTCAAGCCGTTTTTCATTGCTTTGCCTTAGTGCATTCTCGAGTATGAGATTGGCACGTTCACTATCAATATCGCCAATAAGCGGCAGCAATCCGATACTTTTTGTAATCGTGATTAAAGGTGAGCTTAACTTCTTAATAAGCTCCCGGTGAGCGCTTAACTTTTTCATCGCGTGTCGCTCATACTCATCGAAAAACCATACAGTAACTTTATCCATTGTGCCGATAATCAGCTTTTCCCACGCTTCCTTATCCTCAGGTGAATACTGATTTTCAGGCGTAGCCGCAAATTGATCGATTAACCTGAGATATTGATTTCGTGTTCTATAGAATTCACCCAGTATCAGAGTCGAGGAAGTCTCCAGATGGCGTTGATCAGAAGCGACCATCACGATCCAGTCTTCCAACTCATTTAATAACCCTTCTTCTGCGGTAAAAACGCTAAAGAAAATTTGATGAAACTTTTTGTTTTGACTTTTAAGGAATGCAAGTTCTTTAGGATCATTCGTAGTATAGACGCCTCCTGATGAGGCTTTATCCAATCCCTCGTACCATTCCTCTGTTAATTTCGTGGCTTTACTAATGAGAAAGTCATAAAGCTCCTGATACTTCGTCAATTTCCCCCGTCCCCCATCCCAATCTTTAGTTTGTACCATATTTCGAGATTCGATTTTTCGTGCTGTCAGGGCGCGCGCATTCCAGAAAATCATACCATATAACGGCACACATGCCCGTCAAAATCATCAGAAGTTTCATCCAACATAAAAAAGCTCGGAGTCTCTCTCCAAGCTTCATTGCCACTCTCTTTTTAACAGCGAAAAAGAATAGTGGTCATAATATTTCCCTTTATAAAAGTGCTTGTCTCTGTAGATGCCTTCATTATTAAAATTGAGGGCCGACAATCGTTTGCATGACTTCTGGTTATCCAAGGCGACATAGGCATTGATCCGGTTCAGCTGCATATTGTCAAAGCCGCTCCCGATCACAGCGGTCAGTGCTTCTTTCATATAGCCCTGGCTCCAAAATTCCGGGTACAGATCATAACCGAGCTCGGCAATATGATTGGTGCGGTCCCACAGATGAAATCCGCAGGTTCCAATCCGTTCGCCATGATCCTTCTTGACTAAAACCCATCTGTTGTAACCCTTATTTTCTGGGTCGGAATAGAAATCCACCAGTTCGGCTGCTTCTTCTCTTTTTGTGAAATTCACTTCATCGTAAAGATACTCACAAACCTTCTCATTGCTGAAGTGTTTGTAGATAAAGTCTGTATCCTCTTCTCTTACATTTCTCAAGATCAGCCGTTCCGTTTCCAATTCCGGAAAGAGTAATGGCTTGCTCATTGTTCATCTCCTAATGGAATGAATCGGCGCGCAATATTGCAATTACGCCTTTTCTTCTTCCTTGTCCTTTTCGTCCATGCGCTCCAGGATCTCGCCGTAGCCGCCGGAGCCGTAATCGAAGCAGCGGCGGACGCGGGAGATGGTGGCGGTGGAGGCACCGGTTTCGTTTTTGATGTTTTCGTACGTGTAGCCCATCTTCAGCATCCGCGCCACGTTCAGACGCTGCGAGAGCGACTGGACCTCGCTGATCGTCGCGAGGTCGTCGAAGAAGCGGTAGCATTCATCCAGGTCACGCAGTTCGAGGATCGCCTCGAACAGGGCGTCGGTCTGTGGGCCGCGCAGTTTTTCGAGTGCCATGATCGGCACCTCCTTTATCTGTTCAATCCGTTTGTACGGGTTTAAGGGTGATGGGTCAGCGTGTCGGCAATGTCCGGTACAAGGTGAATCCAGGTCTTGCCCGGCGCGAGGGCAAACGGCTGGTCTCCATCCATCACTGTCGGAATTCCGTCCCGCATTTCCCAGGTGGCCTGATAGACAAGCCCGCTGCGCAGAACAGCGGCTTCGCCGCCAGCAGTCAGATCCAGCGAGCGGCGGCCCTTGTCGTCGATGACCCTGTGCGGGACTTCGAGGATCAGGACATTCGCAAGACGCACCGGCTTATCTCCTGCCGCATCCACGGTCTCCTCTCCTCCGGCAAACCTCGTATACGAGGCATTGTTCGGATCAAAGACATATCGGCTGTTGAAATTCGGGAAACGGCCGTAGGTGACATCAGCCTCGGCGGACGCTTCGCCTCCGGTCGGCGGTTCCGGATCAAACCGCCAGCCCGGATCTTTGGGATTGTCCATCCGGAAGCCGCTGTCCTGTGCACCGCTGAATACCGCATCCTCCGAAATATACGAGTTATGGGGGGCTTTCCGGTCTTTGGAACGGAAGAAGAGTGTTCCTTCATACCGGATGCCGTTCAGATGGTCCACTGCACCCGAATCCAGAAGCGATTTCGCCTCGGGGCTTTGCCCGTGGGTGATGAAAATTGCGCCATGTCCTCCGGCAAGTTCAATGAAATAGTCGCGGGCGCTCCGGATCGGCCCCAAGGTTTCGGCCATCTCGGACTGGTAAAGGGCAAGCAGTCGCGTGACTTCATATTCCGCAAGCATCTCGTAGATGACATCCGCCTCCGCCAGGCCGGACTGTGGCCGCGCCTGCGGATGATTGTTCAGGGTGGCGAGGACAGGACGCATGTCCGGCTCCGTCTCCATCTCAAGACCCGTGTACGGTCCGGTGTAGGTAACTTCTGCAAACGCCTCATCCGGCTTTTCTTCGTTTTCCTTTTCAGGAACATCCCGTTCAGCCGGTTCTTCGGCCGTGCTTTCCGAACAGCCAGCAAGCAGGACTGCGACGGCAAGCGCCGCAATCCAGGTCCTTTTCTTCAATTCAGTTCCCCCTATGCATGGACTCTGTCATCCATGTATATGCCGGCCTTGTCCTATCGCATGAGTGCGGGGAACATCACTTTGCCGTTCATGACATCGTAAATCCCTTTTTGCGTGATGCGGACATAAGGAAGATGGGTGGCCTGCAGGAACAGGAGCGTATAGACCGCATCCCCGTGCTTGTAGCCGCGCACCTTCAGTTCCTCTTTGAGGTTCTTTTCCTGGCTGATCAATTGTTCCATCGGGGCATCGGACAGCACACCGCCGAGCGCGAGCGGAAGTTCAGCGATGACTTTCCCGTTTTCGGCCAGTGCCATCCCCCCGCCGATTTCCTTCAGGCGGTCGAATGCGAGTTTCATGTCGGCCATGTTCTTGCCGATCATGATGATGTCGCCCGTGTTGGAGTAGGACGAGGCGAAGCCGAGGACATTGTCGGCGAAGCCTTTGATGAGCGTGTTCACCCGCCAGTTTCCTTCACGGTCGATCAGGAGGAGGAAGCTCTGGTCCTGTCCGGACTGCAGTTTCTGGTCGGATGGATCGACATCGACGCTGTACGGCTTTGTGATGACGTCATTCACCATCTGGATGCCGAACGGGAACGAGAACTGGAAGTCGTTTTCGTCCAGCTCGTACGGCGGGTTGTACGGCTCAAGCCACGACCAGTCGATTTCCGGGAACTCATAGGCGTCTTCTCCGTCCCGCTTCATCCAGACACCTTTGGACAGGACATCTGTCGGCACCGGATTTTCCGGGCTCTCCAGGAAGTTCAGGTCCGCATATCGCCCGGTCGCGATCAGGCCGTGCAGGTTCTCCATATCGTAATAGCGCGCGATGTTGTATGTTGCCATTGCATACGCATCTTCCGGCCTGACGCCGACATCCATCGCAGCCCAGATGCACTTGTCCATGACGCCGTCCTCGTGGAACGAAGGTGTCGAGCCGTCGGTCGTCATCATGAGGTGGTCGAAGATGTCGAGGTCCTTCTCAAGGATCCCTTTCAGCATCTCCGGAAGGTCCGGCCGGATCGATGAATAGCGCAACGTCACGGCATATCCCTGGAGGATGCGCCGCTCCACTTCTTCCGCGGTCATTGCTTCGTGGTCGCCGTCCGCTCCGAGCAGGCGGAGCCGAGCGAGCGTCCGCTCGGAAGCCCCCGGAAGATGCGCCTCGATTTTCATGCCGGCCTGCTTGGCGTTCTGCATCCAGTAAAGCATCTGGTCATCGCCCGCCAGAAGCCGCGGCCAGGCGGTGAGTTCGCCGCCCATGAGGACATCGGGGCGTGCCATCCATTCGCCGACCGACTGCGTCGTATATAGTTCTTCTTCCTTGTCCATCTGCGTCTGCGAATCAAATCGCGACCACCAGTAAAACGAAAACGGCAAAGCCTTGAGCTGGTCAAGGATTGCAAACGCTTTCCAATTCTCCATCGTCAAAAACAGCACGCTGTTGTCCGAGATGAAGGTCGTCGTTCCCCGCCGCGATGCATAATCCGCGAAAGAGAGGGGATTATATAGCTGATATGGATGCACATGCGGCTCGATATAACCCGGCACGATCACCTTGCCGGAAGCATCGACCACTTCTGTGCCTTCCGTGTTTTTCGGCATGTCCGGGCCGGCATAAACAATCCTGTCGCCCGAGATCCAGATGTTGCCCGGGATCCATTTCTTCATGATCCCGTGCAGGTATGTAGCATTCGTGATGAGTAGATCCGGTGCCCTCCTGCCGTCGATGACCGCGGTGTGGTTGCGGAGTTCCCTGATTTTCCATGGTGCTTGAGCCATCGTCGCTGCCCCCTGACTATCTATCTGTTACTTCATCTTATCACAGTGTGAAAGTGAAAAAAAGACACGCGGCCGAAACCGTGTGTTCGGAAGGAGAATTCAATATGAAACCGAATGACCAGACGATCAACGTCGGAACGAAAAGCGCCTACCTCCGGATCAGCTCCGGCCTGGCCATGCTTGCATGGGGAACTGCCCAGATGATCCGCGACCCCCGCAGCATGGCCGGTCCGGTTCTTGTCCTGTCCGGCGCCTGCAAGACGGCCGAAGGCGTCGCCCGCTACTGCCCGATGAAGGAAATGATGAACGGCGGTATGGACGCCATGATGAGGCCAGAAGTAAGCGGCGGCATGCTGCCGTCCGCATCCGCATCCGAAGGCGGAACCGTCTCCGGTGATGCCGGCGGTGCCGGAGAGAAAATCCAGGCGTTCTCGTACGGCGGCTATGACGGGGCCGGGTCGGAACAAAATGTACCATCCGGTCAGGATGAATCCGCTTACAAAAACAGCGGCACATCCGGACAGGGCCAGAAAAAAGACCCGATGCAATCCATCTAATCATCGTCGGACGGGCATGCCCGTCCGTTTTTCCTATTTTCTCCGTTAGTTCTATTCTATCGTATTTTTCTGAATGTTGTAAGTGTGGAATGATGTTTTATTTCCCAACAGCAAAAGCCGCCCCATCACGGGACGGCTTCTTACTTATTTCATTGCTCGCTTTCCGATGTCGGAGCGGTAGAAGAAACCGTTCCATTCCATCGAGTCGAGCGCAGTGTATGCTTTTTTGCTTGCTTCCTGGAGGCTCTCCCCTTCCGCAGAGACGAGAATGACGCGGCCGCCGTTTCCGGCATAGCGGTCACCCTTCGCTTGCGTGCCGGCATGGAAGACATCGAGCCCCGCGGCTTCAAGCGGCTTCAGGTCGGGCAACAGGTTGCCCTTCTGAACATCCCCCGGATAACCGTCCGCGGCAATGACGACACCGAGGCGGGCTCCTTCTTCCCATTCCGGCTCCGCCGGATTGCCGTCCAGCAGGCCGACCAGGAATTTCGCCAGGTCGGATTTCAGCTGCGGAAGGATAACCTGGGTTTCAGGGTCGCCGAAGCGGGCGTTAAACTCGATCGTCTTCGGCCCGTCTTCGGTGAGGATCAGGCCGGCATACAAAATGCCTGTAAACGGTGTGCCTTCTGCGTCCATCGCGCGGACGGTCGCTTCGACGATCTGCTCGTGAGCCGTCCGTACCGCTTCTTCCGGAAGATGGGGAACCGGAGAATACGCGCCCATGCCGCCCGTGTTCGGGCCTTCGTCATTGTCGAACGCGCGCTTATGGTCCTGGGACATCGGCATCGGGAAGATCTTGCCGCCGTGGACGAACGACATGTAGCTGAACTCTTCCCCGTCGAGGAATTCCTCGATGACGACACGGGCGGATGAGTCGCCGAACTTGCGGCCGCCGATCATGTCGTCGACCGCCTCGAGAGCTTCATCCCGAGTCATCGCGACGACGACACCTTTGCCTGCGGCAAGTCCGTCCGCCTTGATGACAATCGGTGCGCCCTGTTCGCGGATGTACGCTTTTGCCTCTTCCGCATCGGTGAAGGTCTCATACTTGGCGGTCGGGATGTTGTATTTCTTCATGAGTTCTTTGGCGAACGCCTTCGAGCCCTCCAGCTGGGCAGCCGCTTTGTCCGGCCCGAAGATGCGGAGGCCTGCCTGGCGGAAATGGTCGACGATGCCGCCGGCAAGCGGCTGCTCGGGTCCCACGAACGTGAGGCCGATGTTCTTTGCTTCCGCGAATTCGGCGAGCTTCCCGAATTCCATGACGCCGAGCGGAATGATTTCGGCGTCATCCCGCATGCCGTCATTGCCCGGGGCGACATAGACCTTGCCGACCGACGGGGATTTTGCGAACTGGCGGACAAGCGCGTGCTCGCGGCCGCCGCTTCCGATGACGAGTACATCCATTGGGGTTCACTCCTTATGAAAACAACCTGCACATGCGGCAGGTTGTTTTCTTTGTTGGTGGTGATGATGTTGCTTGCTTAACTTCCAGGTGGGCTTGCTTAACATTCGCCCAAGGTTATCAGTGCTTGAAGTGGCGGATGCCGGTGAACACCATCGCGATGCCATATTCGTCGGCTTTCTTGATGGAGTCCTCGTCTTTCTTCGAACCGCCCGGCTGGATGATCGCCGTGATGCCGGCTTTGGCTGCCGCTTCGACGGTATCGTCCATCGGGAAGAAGGCGTCGGATGCGAGGCCTGCGCCTTTCGCGCGGTCTCCGGCCTGTTCGAGTGCGATCTTCGCCGCACCGACACGGTTCATCTGTCCGGCACCAACACCAAGTGTGCGGTTGGCGTCCGAGATGACGATGGCGTTCGACTTCACGTGCTTGACGACTTTCCAGCCAAGCCTCAGCGCTTCCCACTCTTCTTCCGTCGGCTCGCGCTTGGTAGCGACTTTGACCTCCGCATCATCAAGCGACGCCGTGTCCGGGTTCTGCCTGAGGAGGCCGCCCTCGACGGAGACGGTCGCCCACTCGTCGCGCTTGCCTTCCGCTCCGTCCAGCTTCAGGAGGCGGATATTCTTCTTCTTGGTGAGGATCTCGAATGCCTCGTCCGTGTAGCCCGGCGCGATAATGATCTCTAGGAAGATGCCGGCCAGCTGTTCGGCCGTTGCCGCATCGACTTCGCGGTTAAGCGCGATGATGCCGCCGAAGATCGAGACGGGATCGGCTTCATAGGCGGCCTTGAATGCATCGGAGAGCGTTCCCGCCGTGCCGACGCCGCAAGGGTTCATGTGCTTGACCGCAACCGCAGCCGGCTCGCTGAATTCGCGGACGATGCCGATCGCGGCATTGGCGTCCTGGATGTTGTTGTAGGAGAGTTCCTTCCCGTGAAGCTGTTCCGCGCGGGCGATCGAGTACTCGCCGCCGAGCGGACGGCTGTAGAATGCCGCCTTCTGGTGCGGGTTCTCGCCATAGCGGAGCGGCTGCTTGAGCTCGTACGTTGTCGTAACGCTTTCCGGGAATTCCTCGCCTGCGAGATCCGTCAGGTAGCCGGAGATCAGTGCGTCATAAGCGGCTGTGTGCCGGAACACTTTCGCAGCCAGGCGGCGGCGGGTTTCAGGAGTGGTCGCCCCGTCATTCTTCAGCTCTTCAAGAACCGCCGGATAGTCCGCCGAGTCGACGAGCACCGTGAGATAGGCATGGTTTTTCGCGGATGCGCGCAGCATCGTCGGGCCGCCGATATCGATGTTCTCGATGGCGTCTTCGACCGTCACGTCCGGCTTCGAGATCGTCGACTTGAACGGATACAGGTTTACACAGACGATGTCGATCGGAAGGATGCCGTGCTCCTCCAGTTCGGCCTGATGATCCGGGTCGTCATGCTTGGCGAGCAGGCCGCCGTGGATATAAGGGTGGAGCGTCTTGACGCGTCCTCCGAGAATTTCCGGGAAGCCGGTCACGTCACCGACTGCGGTGACGGCAACGCCGTTTTCCTTCAGATGGTTCATCGTCCCGCCGGTCGACAGGATCTCATAGCCGAGCCCTTCGAGTTCCTTCGCGAACTCGAGGACGCCGGATTTGTCCGATACGCTGAGCAGTGCTCGTTTTTTCACGGTTTGGGGCCTCCTTATGTAAATCAGAACGCCGGCTTTTGGTGCCGGCGGCTGTTGTAAAATCGTTTGGATTCAGAAGCGGAGCGGTTCGTCACTTTCGGATGGCGGTTCGTCACTTTCACGGCTGCATTCGTCACGTTCACAGGGCGATTCGTCACTTTCAGACGCTCATTCGTCACTTTCGCCCGTGACACGCTCCCTTATTCCGTGACTGCGCTCTCCGCCAGCACTTTCCGCAGCGCTTCCCTATACAGGTCGTGTTCCACCGCATGGATTGCCGCTTCGGTCTTTTCACGGTCACCAGGGACGACAGGGACTTCGCGCTGGAGGATCGCAGGGCCGGTGTCCATGCCTTCGTCGACATAATGGACGGTGACGCCGGTCACTTCCACGCCGGCGTCCATCGCCTGGCCGATCGCGTCCTTGCCCGGGAATGCCGGAAGGAGAGACGGATGGATGTTGATGATGCGGTTCGGATAGGCGTCAAGCAGTGTCGGGCCGATCAGCCGCATGTAGCCGGCCAGGGCGACCCAGTCGACGCCCTCTTCCCGGAGCCTGCCGAGGACGGTGCGCTCGTAATCCGCCTTATCCTTGTAGGCCTTTGGGTTAAAGGCGACGGACGGGATGCGGAAACGCTCCGCCCGCTCCATCACTTTCGCAAGCGGCTTGTCGGTGACGAGAAGCACGACTTCCGCTTCCAATTCACCGTCTGCTGCCGCCTGGGCGATCGCTTCGAAGTTCGAGCCGCTTCCGGATGCGAAAACGGCGATGCGCGGTTTCCGGCTCATGCCTCCGGACCTCCCGCAAGCGTGCCGTCATGTTCGCCGTTGAAGCGGACACCTTCACCCGCAACAACGCTGCCGATGACCGACGCCGTCTCGCCGTGCGCCTCCGCGATGCGGATCGCTTCCGCAGCGTCACTTTCCGAAAGGGCGACGATAAATCCGATGCCCATGTTGAAGACGGAGTACAGGTCACGGTCGTCAAGCTGTCCCTTTTCCTTCAGCATGCGGAACACCGGCAGCACTTCCCACGATCCGAGATCGATCTCGGCGGCAAGGCCTTCCGGCAGCATGCGCGGGACGTTCTCGTAAAAGCCGCCGCCCGTCACGTGCGCCATGCCGTGGACGTCCAGGCTGCGTGCCATTTCCAGCACCGGCTTCGCGTAGATCTTTGTCGGTGTGAGCAGCGCTTCTGCCGAGTTGCCGAGTTCCTCGTAGCCCGGAACCGGCTCGTCCGCCTTGACGCCCAGCTGTTCAAAGACGATTTTCCGGACGAGCGAGTAGCCGTTCGAATGGATGCCGCTGGATGCGATGCCGACAAGGACGTCGCCTTCCGCGACCTTTTCGCCCGTGATGATGTCCGCCTTTTCGGCAGCGCCCACCGCGAATCCGGCGAGGTCGTATTCGTCCTCGTCATACAGTCCGGGCATCTCCGCCGTCTCGCCGCCGATCAGTGCCGCTCCGGCCTGGACGCAGCCGTCGGCAACTCCCTTGACGATCGCTTCCACACGGGCAGGCACTGCCTTGCCGAGCGCGACATAATCGAGGAAATAAAGCGGCTCCGCGCCTTGTGCGACGATGTCGTTCACACACATCGCGACGCAGTCGACGCCGATTGTGTCATGCTTGTCCGCCATAAAGGCGACTTTCAGCTTCGTGCCGACGCCGTCCGTCCCCGAGACGAGGACCGGCTGGCTGTAGCCGAGCTCGGACAGGTCGAACATCCCGCCAAATCCGCCGAACGCACCCATGACACCCTTCCGCTGTGTGCGGGCGACATGGGACTTCATGCGCTCGACCGATTCATATCCGGCTTCGATGTTTACGCCGGCCTGTTCATATGCTTTTGACATGCCAGTGGCCTCCTCTTAAACGCGTTCTTTCTCGTGCGGCAGTTTCGTGTCCGCGAAGATGTTCGTCGGATAATTGCCTGTGAAGCAGCCGAGGCAGTGTCCCCGGTTCGGGTCTTCATCGTTCCGTCCGACCGCCTCGACCAGCCCTTCCGCCGACAGGAATTGGAGCGAGTCTGCCCCGATCAGTTCACAGATTTCCTCAGGCGTGCGCCCTGTGGCAATCAGGTCGGAGTCGGTGCTGATGTCGACACCGTAGAAGCACGGTGCGATCAGCGGCGGTGCACTGATGGCGACATGCACTTCCTTCGCTCCTGCATCACGTAGCATCTTGACGATTCTCCTCGAGGTGGTGCCGCGGACGATCGAGTCGTCGACCATGACGACACGCTTGCCCTCGACGACCTGACGCACCGGGGACAGCTTCATCTTGACGCCGCGCTCACGCAGTTCCTGGGACGGCTGGATGAATGTCCGGCCGACATAGCGGTTCTTGATCAGTCCCATTTCGTACGGGATGCCGCTTTCCTCCGCAAATCCGATCGCTGCGGAGATGCTGGAGTCCGGCACGCCCGTGACGACATCGGCCTCGATCCTGACTTCCTGGGCCAGCCGCTTGCCGAGGCGCTTCCTGGCCATGTGGATGTTAATGCCGTCGATATCGGAATCGGGACGGGAAAAGTAAATATATTCCATCGAGCAGATCGCACGGTTCGCCTTCGGTGCGAACCGGTCGCTCCGGATGCCTTTGTCATCAATGATGACAAGCTCTCCCGGCTCGACCGAACGCACGGTCTCCGCGCCGATCAGGTCGAAGGCAGACGTTTCCGACGCGACCACCCACGTCTCTCCTCCGATGCAGCCGAGAGACAGCGGGCGCATGCCGTTCGGGTCCTGCGCGACGTAGAGCGCGTCCTCGGTCAGGAGGACGAAGGCGAAGGCGCCCTGCAGCTGGGCAAGGGCCTTTTTCAGCCGTTCGTTCTGCGGATAGCTGATGTTTTTCTTGATCAGGTGGGCGAGGACTTCCGTATCGGAAGTCGACTGGAAGATGCTTCCCTGCCGCTCAAGATGGCGCTTCAGATCCGAGGCGTTCGTGACGTTGCCGTTGTGCGCGATCGCCAGGCTGCCCGTCGTCGACCGGAAAACCAGGGGCTGGACATTTTCGATGCCGCGACCGCCTTCGGTCGTGTAGCGGACGTGCCCGATCGCCGAGCGGCCGGGCAGCTTATTCAGCCTGTCACCGTGAAACACATCGTTGACGAGGCCCTCGCCCTTTTCGACGAGCAAATGATCATCATGCACCGTGCAGATTCCGGCCGCTTCCTGCCCCCTGTGCTGGAGGGCATGAAGGCCGTAGTACGCCATCTGGGCCGCATTGTCATGGCCCCAGATGCCGAACACGCCGCATTCCTCATTTAGCCCTCTGAGTTCACTAAGCACGGGATCGCCCCTTTCCAGGCGGATTCAAGAACAGGTACATCTTCGCTGACCAGCGGATTGCCTTCCGCGTCACGGATGACCAGCCTGTCCGTTTTCGTAATTTCACCGATCTTGCGTGCATCGGCAGCCAGTTCTTCGAAGCGGGCAGCGTGCACCGGCTTGACCGTAACGATAAAGCGGGACTGTGTTTCGCTGAAGAGTGCCGTGACGGCAGATCCTTCGAGCTTCACGTCAGCGCCGAGTCCGGTGCCGAACACCTTCTCGGCAAGCGCGACCGCAACACCGCCTTCTGCGACGTCATGTGCCGAGCGGACGATGCCTTCGCGGATTGCCCCGAGGAGGGACTCCTGGCGGGACGCTTCCACGCCGAGGTCGATTGCCGGCGCTTTGCCCGAGATTTTGCCGCTGTTCAGCATCTTCTGCAGTTCGGAACCGCCGAATTCAGTGTTTGTTTCACCGATCAGATAAACGAAATCTCCTGCCGCTTTTGCTTCCTGGGTGGTGGTGTGTTCCAGGTTCTCGACGAGGCCGACCATGCCGATTGTCGGTGTCGGGTAGACCGGCTTGCCTCCCCGTTCGTTATAAAGGGAAACGTTCCCGCTGATAACAGGCGCGTCAAGTGCCAGGCAGGCCGCGCTGATTCCGTCTGCCGACTTTTCCAGCTGCCAGAAAATCTCCGGGTTGTCCGGGCTGCCGAAGTTCAGGCAGTCCGTGATGGCAAGCGGCTTCCCGCCCGAGCAAACGATGTTACGCGCTGCTTCCGCAACCGCGATCTTCCCGCCTGTTTCAGGATCGAGATAGATGTAGCGCGAGTTGCAGTCTGCGGTGATGGCGAGGCCTTTTTCCGTGCCGCGTACACGCACGACGGCTGCGTCCGAACCCGGCGCAATGACCGTGTTGGTGCGCGCCTGGTGGTCAAACTGGCTGTACACCCATTCCTTCGACGCGATGGTCGGCTGCTTCAGGAGGGAAACCAGCGTTTCACGGTGATCGTCCACTTCCGGCTCCTGCTGCTCCATCTCCTGGAACTCACGGAAGTATTCCGGCTCGCGGGACGGCTTGTGGTAGACCGGTGCATCCTCCGCCAGCGCATCAGCAGAGACTTCCGCGACAACTTCACCCTTGTGGAGAAGTCGGAGCATCTTGTCTTCCGTGACATGGCCGATCGATACCGCTTCAAGGTCGTATTTGGCGAACAGGTCGATGACTTCCTGCTCACGGCCTTTCTGTACGACGATCAGCATCCGCTCCTGGGATTCGGAAAGCATCATTTCGTAGGCGGTCATGTTTTCATCACGCTGAGGGACGAGGTCAAGGTTCATCTCGATCCCGAAGCCCGCCTTCGACGCCATTTCCGCGGAGGAAGAGGTCAGGCCGGCCGCACCCATGTCCTGGATGCCGATCAGGGCATCGGATTTGACGAGCTCGAGGCATGCATCCATGAGCAGCTTTTCCGTGAACGGGTCGCCTGCCTGTACCGGCGCGCGTTCCTTGCCCGGGTCATCCGAAATCTCTTCCGACGAGGAAGTCGCGCCGTGGATCCCGTCGCGTCCCGTCTTCGCGCCGACGTACATGACGGTGTTGCCGACGCCGGCAGCCAAGCCGCGCTGGATGTCTTCGTGGTTGAGGAGACCGATCGCCATCGCATTGACGAGCGGTTTGCCTGCGTACGATGGGTCGAACTGAATCTCCCCTGCGACTGTCGGGATGCCGATGGTGTTGCCGTAGCCGGCGATTCCTGCAACTGCCTCCTCGAACAGGTAACGGTCACGATCGTTGTCGAGCTCTCCGAATCGGAGGGAGTTCACCGCAGCGATCGGCTGGGCGCCCATCGAGAAAACGTCACGGAGAACACCGCCGACGCCAGTTGCCGCGCCTTCGTACGGCTCGATCGCCGACGGGCTGTTGTGCGACTCCATCTTGAAGACGACGGCCTGGTTATCGCCGATGTCGACGATGCCGGCGCCTTCTCCGGGTCCCATGAGAACCTGCGGGCCTTCGGTCGGGAATTTGCGGAGGACAGGCTTGGAGCTTTTGTATGAGCAGTGCTCCGACCACATGCTGGAGAACAGGCCGGTTTCCGTATAGTTCGGCAGGCGGCCGAGAAGCTTGACTGCCATCTCGAACTCTTCAGTGGTCATGCCCATCTGTGCATAGATCTTTTCATCGCGGATCTGTTCCGCCGTCGGCTCAAGCTTGGTTTGCATGGGATTCCCTCCACTCTTTCACGATCGATTTGAATACGTTCAGTCCGTCTTCGGAGCCCAGGATCGATTCTGCTGCCCGCTCCGGATGGGGCATCATCCCGAGGACATTGCCCTTTTCGCTGACGAGCCCCGCGATGTCTCCCACGGATCCGTTCGGATTGCCGTCCGAGTAGACGAAGACAATCTGGTTGTTTTCCTTCAGCCGGCTGTAGGTCTCTTCGTCACAGTAGAAGTTGCCTTCTCCGTGGGCGATCGGGATCTCGAGATCCTCGCCCTCGGTGTATTCATTTGTGAACATCGTGCGGTTGTTCACGACCTGGATCTTGACGGTGCGGCAGATGAACTTCTGGTCACGGTTTTTGAGGAATGCACCCGGCAGCAGGCCTGCTTCCGTCAGGACTTGGAATCCGTTGCCCACGCCGAGGACGGGCTTTCCGTCTTTAGCCGCGCCGATGATTCCTTCCATGACAGGCGCTGTGCGCGCAAGGGCCCCCGCTCGTACGGCGTCGCCGTAGGATGCACCGCCCGGCAGGAGGATGGCATCGTAGGCGGACAGGTCCGTTTCATGGTGAGGGACGTATTCCGCTTTTTCTCCAAGGACATCGGTTACGGCATGGTATAGGTCGAGGTCACAGCTGGCTCCCGGAAATTGGATGACGGCGAATTTCATGCCTCTTCAACCTCCAGCACTTCGTATCGGTAGTCTTCGACGTTGGTGTTCACGAAGAGCTTTTCACACATTTCCCTGACGGCCGTGTCGAGATCTTGCCCCGTGTCGTCGATGGTCAGTTCGATGTACTTGCCGATGCGGACATCTTTGACGTTGTCATGGCCTTTGGCATGGAGGACGTTGATGGCTGCAGTCCCCTGAGGATCGATTACACTTTCACGGAGCGTCACGTACACATTTGCTTTTTTCATTTTGGTTGGCCTCCCAATTGGTGAGTGTGTGGTTGAATTCAATTCAAAATTGCACATGGAGAGAGCTATCTTCGTTCCGGGCCCTGCGCTTTCCGCGGGCGGTCCGCGAGCCGCTCAGGGCTGTGCCCTTCGCAGTCTCGCCTGGCCCGCTTTTCCCGCAGGAGTCTTCGGGCCCTTCACTTCGATCGACCATGGAATCAGGTCAATTACCTACCTGTCGTCAAAATCAGTCATTCAGTCCGCAGCGTTCGAAGATGTCGTCGATGCGCTGGAGGTGGTGGTTGTAGTCGAAGGCGTCGTCGAGTTCTTCTTTGGTCAGCTTTTCGGAGATGACCGGGTCGGAGTCGACGAGTCCGCGGAACGGGACTTGTTCTTCCCAGGCCTGCATCGCGAGCGGCTGGACGGTGTCGTAGGCCGCTTCGCGCGCCATGCCTTTGTCGATGAGCGACAGGAGGACGCGCTGGGAATAGATGAGCCCGAGCGTGCGGTCCATGTTGCGCTTCATGTTTTCCGGGAAGACGGTGAGGTTCTTCACGATGTTGCCGAATCGGTTCAGCATGTAGTTCAGCGTGATCGTGGCATCGGGAATGATGACGCGTTCGGCGCTGGAGTGCGAGATGTCCCGCTCGTGCCAGAGGGCGACGTTCTCATAGGCGGTGACCATGTAGCCGCGCATCAGGCGGGACAGGCCGGTCATGTTCTCGGAGCCGATCGGGTTGCGCTTGTGCGGCATCGCTGAAGATCCTTTTTGGCCCTTTGCGAAGAATTCCTCGACTTCGCGCGTCTCCGACTTCTGGAGTCCGCGGATTTCAACGGCGAACTTTTCGATCGAAGTCGCAATCAGCGCGAGTGTCGAGATGTATTGTGCATGGCGGTCACGCTGCAGGGTCTGTGTGGAGACCGGTGCGGCTGCGAGTCCGAGGTGCTCGCATACATATTCCTCGACGAAAGGCGGGATGTTGGCAAACGTGCCGACCGCACCGGACATCTTGCCTGTCTCGATCACGGATGCCGCTGCTTCAAAGCGCTCGAGGTTCCGTTTCATTTCTTCGTACCAGAGGGCCATCTTCAGGCCGAATGTCGTCGGCTCCGCGTGCACGCCGTGCGTGCGGCCCATCATGACCGTGTATTTATGCTCTTTCGCCTTGGCGGCGAGGATGTCGATGAAGTTGTGCAGGTCCTTCCGGATGATATCGTTTGCCTGCTTGATGCGGTACGAGAGCGCCGTGTCGACGACATCGGTCGACGTCAGCCCGTAGTGGACCCATTTGCGTTCTTCCCCGAGCGTTTCGGACACCGCGCGGGTAAAGGCGACCACGTCGTGGCGGGTCTCATTCTCGATCTCTTCAATGCGTGCCACGTCGAACGACGCGTTCTCGCGCAGCTTCTTCACGTCTTCCTTCGGGATGTCGCCGAGCTCAGCCCATGCCTCACAGGCGAGGATCTCGACTTCCAGCCACGCTTTGTATTTGTTTTCTTCTGTCCAGACATTGCCCATTTCGGGGCGTGTATAGCGTTCGATCATTCAGGTTTAGCCTCCATTAGCGCCAGATGCCGCTTTCTTCGATCCGGCGGAGTGTGTCTTCATTATCTTCTGCAAGAATGGTTACATGGCCCATTTTTCGGTTGTGCTTGGCTTCGGCCTTGCCGTAAAGGTGGATGGACCAGTCCGGCTGGACCGGGATCGCATCGAGGACCGGCGCGACGTGCTGGCCGAGCAGGTTCACCATCACCGCCGGGCGGTGAAGTTCCGGCGTGCGGAGCGGCCAGCCGCAGATGGCACGGATGTGCTGGCCAAACTGGGAAATCGTGCACGCCTCGATCGAGTAGTGGCCCGAGTTGTGCGGCCGCGGTGCGAGTTCATTGATGAGGATGCTGCCGTCTTCGAGGACGAACATTTCAACAGCCAGTGTCCCAATCAGGTCCAGATGATCGGCGATCTGCCCGGCCGCTGTAATGGCGGCCTCCGCCGTGGCATCCGAAACCCTTGCCGGAACAATCGTCTCGTGCAGGATATGGTTTTTGTGGATGTTCTCCTGTACCGGCAGGCAGCGGGATTCGCCGTTCGTGCCACGCTGGATGATGACCGAAATCTCCATCTGGAACGGAATGAACTTCTCAGCCACGCATGCGGAATGGGCGAACAGTTCTTCCGCCCCGGCAAGTTCGGACTCTTCTTTCAGGATAACCTGCCCCTTGCCGTCATAACCGCCGCGGGCTGTCTTGACGACACAAGGGAAGCCGACCTCCCCGATGCGTTCCTGCAGCTCCGCGAAAGTCTGTGCTTCCACATACGGCGCGACCGGTGCCCCCGCGTCCCGGATTGCCGCTTTTTCCGCGATGCGGTCCTGGGTGATGCGGATGATTTCCGCACCCTGCGGCACGTAAGCTTTTTCGGTCAGCCGCTTGAGCCCTTCGTAATCGATATTCTCAAATTCAAAGGTGATGACGTCGCTCACTTCCGCCAGGCGGTTGAGCGCTTCCTCGTCGTCATACGGCGCGATGATTTTCACGTCGGCCACCTGGCCTGTCGGAGAATCTTCTGCCGGGTCGAGCACCGCGATGCGGAAGCCCGCCTCCTTGGCGGAAAGGGCCATCATCCGGCCAAGCTGCCCGCCGCCGATGATGCCGATCGTCTGTCCGGGAAGAATCGTCGTCATACGAGATCACCTGTGCTTTCTATGGATTGCTGTGCAAGCCGGCTGCGCCGGTCTTCAATACGCCCGCGTAGCGCTTCGTCATGCACCGCGAGCATCTGTGCCGCAAACAGGCCGGCGTTCGTTGCGCCGGAGTCGCCGATCGCCATCGTCGCGACCGGGACGCCGCCCGGCATCTGGACGATCGACAGGAGCGAGTCCATGCCGCTCAGCGCCCGCGACTTGACGGGCACCCCGATGACCGGCACGAGTGTTTTCGCCGCGACCATTCCCGGCAGGTGGGCGGCACCCCCCGCGCCGGCGATGATCACACCGATGCCCCGCTCCTGTGCCTGTTCGGCATAAGAGAACATTTCATCCGGCGTACGGTGCGCGGAAACGACCCGCTTCTCGTAGCCGACTTCCAGTTCGTCCAGGATGTCACATGCCTTTTTCATCGTCTCCCAGTCGCTTTTGCTTCCCATGATGACGCCCACTTTCACGTCCATTGCAATCGCTCCTTCCGGCTGTTTGCCGCCAAAAATAAAAGCCCCGAACAGACTGCTTCCTATTCAATAGGAGGAAAGCAGTCGATCCGGGACCTGAACATGTTCAGATAAGACGGTTGCGTCATGATGGTCTCCATGCATGTCACACCTTCCGTTCCGAGTCCTGTAATCCGCTTTCCCTCATAGTCCCGGCATTCCGGTGCCGGGGTAGAAACTCCGAGGCCGATTCCTCGGGATATATGGGGAATGTTCTTAACGTGTTTATTTTAACAGCGGATTTTGTTGAAGTCAACGCAATAACCGAACAATTAATTTTACAATGTCATATATCGTTCGTATTTATTCGTTACTTTGTCTGAAAGCGCTATCGTTCTTACAGGATTTTCTAAGCATTTAAAATCCCGGTGCCGAAGCACCGGGATTCTGCTTATGATTCTTCCATCCTGACGCCCTTGAAGCGGATGCGCTGACGGATGGGTACGGGTTCTCCGTTGCGCTCCTCGAAGACCGGCTCTTCCTTGCGGCCGGCGGCCATATAGCCTTCCCTTTGCATGCGTTCAAGGCATTGTTCGATCGTCTCGCCTTCCTGCACTTCAAACCAGACCGTCTTTTTGCTCATTTGAACAGCTTCCCTTTCTTGACCTGCTTCACCCAGAAGCCGCCGTGGATGTTGCGGGCCTCGTAGGTGATGACGAATGCCTTCGGGTCCAGTTCCTTGATCAGCATGTACAGCTTCAGTTCATAGCGTTTCGGTGTCAGGATCTGCATCGCGTGGCGCGCTCCGTCACGGCCGTTCGCTTCCCAGTCGGTGATGCCATATCCGTTTTCCCGGATGACCCGGACCATCTTGCGCTCGATATCTTCTGTGATAACATTGACCATCACATAGCCGAGAGCCAGCTTTTCCTCAATGATGGAGCCGATGATCACACCGAGCCCGAAGCCCAGCGCGTAGGCGATCAGATTCTGTATTTCATTCAGGTTATCGAGAACCAGTCCGAGACCGACCACATAGATGATCATCTCAATCACACTGAGCCCGGCCGCGGCATAGCGGTATCCCTTCATGGTCAGTATGAGCCGAATCGTATAAAACGTTACATAAACGACGTTGATCGCAAAGATGATCAGTACCATTGTCATATTGAATCATCCTTTCTCGCTCTGTGCGGATGCCCACTCATCTTATCGGAACTGTCCGTCACGGACAAGAGCACGGATTAAAAAACCGCTCCCCGCCGGCTGGCGGGTGAGCGGCTTATTCTTCATCTACCCTGCACAAACACGAAATACGCAACAAAAATCAGGAACAGGCCGTACATGATCGGATGGATCTCCTTGCGTCGGCCCGCCAGGATCATCGTGATCGGATAGAAGATGAACCCGACAGCGATCCCCGTTGCAATCGAGTAGCCGAGCGGCATCATGATGACCGTGAGAAACGCCGGGACGGCGATCTCAAACCGGTTCCACTCGATATGGCCGAGGGCCGACACCATCAGCACACCTACGATGATGAGTGCGGGTGCCGTGACGGCTGATGTGATGACCGACAAAAGCGGATAGAACAGAAGGGAGACCAGGAACAGCACTCCGGTGACAACTGCCGCGAAACCGGTTCGGGCACCCGCCGCAACCCCTGCGGTCGACTCGACATAGGAAGTCGTCGTCGATGTACCGAAGATTGCGCCGGTAACTGTGGCGAGGGAGTCCGCGAGCAGTGCCTTGCCGGCACGAGGCAGCTTGTCGCCCTTCATGAGCCCTGCTTTTTGCGCGACGGCGATCAGAGTTCCCGCCGTATCGAAGAAGTCGACGAACAGGAACGTCAGGACGACCACGAGGAACTGGATCGTCATGAGCGAAGCCGGATCGTTCATAAGCGGCTGGAACGCGGCACCGAATGTCGGGCTCACGTCAGGAATGGCGCCGATCACACCATCAGGGATCGGGACAACCTTGAAAATCATGCCGACAACCGCAGTGATCAGCATTCCGAAGAAGATGGCGCCCTTCACATTCAGCACCATGAGGCCGACTGTCAGGACCAGGCCAAAGATGGCGAGCAGCGTCGCCGGCTGCGACAGGTCACCGATACCGGTGAGCGTGGCGTCATTGTTCGCGATGATGCCGGCATTCTGGAAACCGAGGAAGGCGATGAACAGCCCGATCCCGGCACCGACCGCGAACTTCAGCTGAGACGGAATGGCGTTGATGATCTTTTCACGGAGTCCCGACAGTGACAGGACAATGAAAATGACCCCTGAGAACAGGACGCCTGTGAGCGCCGTCTGCCAAGGAATGCCGTACGTGAGAATGACCGTATAGGCGAAGAACGCGTTCAGCCCCATCCCCGGTGCAAGGCCGATCGGATATTTGGCGATCAGCCCCATGAAAAGAGAACCGATGGCCGCAGCGAGCGCGGTTGCGACAAATACGGCGCCGGCATCCATCCGCATGTCGGCCGGCAGATCCGGTACGGATTCGAGCGACAGCGTGAGCGGGTTGACGACGAGGATATAGGCCATGGACAGGAACGTCGTCAGGCCGCCGATGATCTCGCGGCGATAGTTCGTGCCGAGCTCATCGAAGTTGAAATATTTTCTCATGAGTGCCTCCTATTTTGACCGCCTTACCGAAAACAGGAAAAGGGCATGCAACAATCTGTCGCATGCCCTACCGGAAAGGGGACGCGCCAAATGCAGAAAATGCAAATAAGCACGTCCCCGATCGTAGTCGAGCCATTTACGGCGGCTCGGTAGAAACTTCCGGACCCTATCTCCGGTATTATACGACGGGTAAAATGATGTTTGATGATAAGAAGAGTATAGCGGAATAATGATAGAAGCGCAAGATAAAAACGAACATTACCCATTATTAACAGGGTAATGTTCGTTTTTGGATTATTCCTTATAGACGGACTAAGCGCCCTAGGCTTTTGTTCCGACCAGTTGCGCGGGCCAGCCCCTCGGGGTCATAAGTCTGCCGGCTTCGCGAGGCAGGCCTCGCTGCACCGTCTGTCTTATGCCTGTCGGGGCTGATCGGCCGGCTCCGCTTTTGTTCCGTCCAGCTGCGGGCGGCAGAGGCTCGGGATCACAAGCCGTTCTTCTCTGCAAGGCAGGCCTCGCGACGAAGACCGTCTTGTGCCTGTCGCCTCTAACAGCCGCCCTCCGCTTTTGTTCCGTCCAGCTGCGCGGGCCAGCCCCTCGGGGTCATAAGTCTGCCGGCTTCGCGAGGCAGGCCTCGCTACACCGTCTGTCTTATGCCTGTCGGGGCTGATCGGCCCGCTCCGCTTTTGTTACTCCCATTCAATCGTTGCAGGTGGCTTGCTTGTGACGTCGTAGAGGACGCGGTTGATGTGGTCCACTTCGTTCACGAGGCGCGTGCTGATCTTTTCGAGCACGTCCCAAGGGATGCGCGCCCAGTCGGACGTCATGCCGTCGATCGATGTGACGGCGCGGATGCCGATTGCGTAGTCATAAGTGCGCTCGTCGCCCATGACGCCGACGCTGCGGATGTCCGGGAGCACGGTGAAGTACTGCCAGATGTCACGCTCAAGGCCCGCTTTCGCAATCTCCTCGCGGAGGATGGCGTCGGATTCGCGGACGATTTCAAGTTTTTCTTCGGTCACTTCACCGAGGACACGGATGCCGAGGCCCGGTCCCGGGAACGGCTGGCGCCAGACGATTTCATCCGGAAGGCCGAGTTCCGAACCGAGGGCCCGAACTTCATCCTTGAAGAGCGTGTTCAGCGGTTCAATCAGCTTGAACGTCATGTCTTCCGGCAGGCCGCCGACGTTGTGGTGCGACTTGATCGTCTGGGCGGTCGCTGTGCCGGATTCAATGATGTCCGTGTAGAGCGTGCCCTGCGCCAGGAAGTCCATATCCTTCAGCTTGGCCGCTTCCTCGTCAAACACATAGATGAATTCGTTGCCGATGATCTTCCGCTTTTTCTCAGGATCCGAAACGCCGGCCAGCTTCGAAAGGAAGCGTTCCTGCGCATCGATCTTGATCACTTTCATATCAAACTTGCCGACGAACGTCTCCATGACGCTGTCTGCCTCTCCTTTGCGCAGCAGGCCGTGGTCCACGAACATGCATGTCAGCTGATCGCCGATTGCGCGGTGGATGAGGGCCGCGACGACTGAGGAGTCCACCCCGCCGCTCAGTGCGCAGAGCACCTGCTTGTCGCCGACTTCCTGGCGGATCTTCTCGATCTCCAGTTCGATGAAGTTGCCGATCGTCCAGCCGCCTTCCGCCTTGCAGATGCCGAAGACGAAGTGGCGGAGCAGGTCATTGCCGTTGACGGAATGGCGGACTTCCGGGTGGTACTGGACTGCATACATGCCGAGGGACGGGTTCTCCATCGCAGCGATCGCACAGCTCGGGCTGGTCGCGACGGTCGTGAAGCCTTCAGGAACTGCCGTGACATGGTCTCCGTGGCTCATCCAGACCACCTGGTCCGATGGCTGGCCTTCAAACAGGCCGGCGCCTTCCTTGACGTTCATTTCCGCTTTGCCGTATTCGCGGCGGGATGACCTCTCGACCTTGCCGCCGAAGTGATGGGCCATCAGCTGCATGCCGTAGCAGATGCCGAGCACCGGGATGCCCAGGTCGAAGATGGCCGGGTCGACGGTAAAGGCCGTCTCGCCGTATACCGAGTTCGGTCCTCCGGAGAAGATGATGCCGGCAGCATTCATGCCTTTGATGTCTTCTGCGGTGACGGTGTGCGGGTGAAGCTCGGAGTAAACACCGAACTCACGGATGCGGCGGGTGATGAGCTGGTTGTACTGGCTGCCGAAATCGAGGACGACGATCTTTTCCTGTTCCAGCAAGAGGGATTCTGCAGACACGTATATTCCACCTTTTCCTGTCGGACCGGGTCAAAATAAAAACGCGCAGAAAAAGCTTCCGCGCGTTCTCATCTCCATCCAAAAAGCGGATGCCCCGTGCACGCACGTATAGCATCCGCCTTCATAGACAGGCCATTTACGGCGGCCTGGTAGAGACATCCGGACCATATTTCCGGACTTATATGAGGGCGACCCGGTCTATCCGATTTGTAGTCAGTTTACCCCTTGACGCCCCGAAAATCAACCGATGGTCCTGTTGATTAAATTTTCCCAACTTTCCCGAACCGCCTGCTCTTCCCGGATGCCATCCCTTCCGCCATAGAGGACCGACTCATACGCCTCGGTGAGCCGTCTCATGTCGGTTCCGCCAAAGTGTGCATCCACTTCGCGCGCATAGGCGGACAGTGTCTTGCCGTCCTCTTTCGGAAGGCCGTAGCGCCGCAGTCTTCCGAGCAGCCGGGCATATGCCCGCTCAAAGCCTTCCCGGTCGAGCGTCCGCTTCCGGAACCGTGCCACCATCACCCTCGGCAGCCACTTGTCCCGCAGAAGAAAAGCGAGAAGTGCAGCAGCCGCAAGCACGCCGAGCCCAATGTAGATAGCCCGGCTGTTTTCAGCGATCCGGTCCCCAAGGGATTTCCAGAAGCTGTCTCCTTTTGCCGCGGCCGGTGCTTCTTCCTCTTCGGCCTCCTCAGGTTTTGCCGACTCCTCCATCTCCTGCGTTTCCTGTTCGGTCATTTCATCCAGGTCGAGGTCGTAGTCGACGCCGCCTGCCCCGTCAAAGCCGATTGTCGGCTCGAACGGCATCCATCCGACGCCCGGCATGTACGCTTCCACCCATGAGTGGGCGTTGTTGTTCGTTACTTCAAACTGTCGGCCGGCATCGCTGCGGCCGATTTCCTCGCCTTCGTTGAAGCCCTTGACCCAGCGTGCCGGCACGCCTGCAGAGCGGAGAAGGACGACCATCGAAGTCGAGAAGTGGTCACAGTAGCCGCGCTTCGACTCAAACAGGAAATGGTCGGTGAAATCTTCTCCGGTTCCCGGGGAAGCGACATTGGCCTGATCGTAGACGAAGCCGTTCTGCCTGAAGTACTGCTCGACCGCCCGCGCCTTTCCGTAGAGCGTTTCTTCCCTGCCCGTGATTTCAAGGGCCAGGTCATGGACACGCTGCGGCAGGCCGTCCGGCAGCTGCAGATACTGGCCGAACTCCCCTTGGGGCAGCGTGTCCGGCGTCGTGTTCCGGAGGGCGGTCAGGCTGTATGCCGGCTCATCATAGGTGACGCTGTACGCGTCCAGCACGGCAGGCGCATTGTTGACAAATGGGATGACCTTCCCTGTTCCGGACTCCTGGAGGAACTCGGTCCCCTCAGGTCCTGCCGGTGTGCTCGCGCCGTACGGCCGGACGATGAATTCAAAGTCCAGCTGCACCGAAAGGGTTGCCGTATCCTCGCCCCGGGTCGTCCCGGCAAGCAGCGGCTCGTCGATCGGCCGCCCTTCTCCGACCGGAAGCAGCTCCTGCTCCTCCGAAGAATGGATCCAGCCGCGCGATGTGTAGGTGTCTTTCGTCTCGACTTTCCAGTACTGGCCCCGCTCCGCCGTCGCCTCGAAGACGACCGTGTTATCGCCGATAAACGGACCGCCGAGCATCGAGTCATCTTCGCCGTAGCCGATCTTTCCGGCATCGCGCCCGAGGCCGTCGCCCGCCCCTTCGGCGAACGATTTAATGAACGGCACCGGGTCCGGCCAGGCAGGATCGGATTTCGGCAGGAACTGGCTCACCGCGCCCGCCGCCGTGACCAGCACAAGCAGCGGGATCGTCATCAGCAGGAACGCCGGCAGGCCCGGCCGCTTCCTCTGACCATCCGCCAGCTTGGCAAGGAACGTGAACCCGAGCAGCAGGAATCCGACCACGAGGATGCGGATGATCGCTTCGTCAGCGCTGTACGGACTGAATGTGTCCAGCACCGTGATGAAGATGACCGTCATCCCGTAGAAAATCAGGACGGACATCTTCAGATTGATCCAATACTGGATCAGGTAGGACGCCATCCAGAGAAGCGCGAGGAACAGCACCGTCCGGAACGGGTCGGTGATCCTGCCGAGCTCGCCCGTAACGAGTAGCCCGGCATTTTGGAGTAGGTCGCCCAGGACAAACGACACCGACGAAACAGGCGCCGCCGTCCCGTCCATATGGGCATGGGCGACGAACCAGACGGCATAAATCAGCTTTACCGGCCCGGAGAGCCACCAGGGCGCCCCGAACAGCGGAAACACGAAGCAAAGGCCGACGAAGATGACAAAGAGCGCGAGATGGCCAGTCCCGGTCAGTTCGGTGATCGGCAGAAGCCACTCCCTGACCAGAAGGACCACCAGAACATAGATCAGTCCAAGAAACATCCGGTCGACCGCTTTCTGGCTCATCTGCGCACACCTCCCCTTTCCGGATCTCCGAAGTCCCGTTCCGTGACAAACCGGACATCAAATCCGGCGGCAATGGCAGCACGCGCGGCTTCCAGTGCAGCGCGGCCCGGATGCTCGCCTTTCCCGAGGACGGAGAAAAGGATGCCGCCCGATGCCTGCCGGGCTTCCCGGAGAAACGCAGTCACCCACGTCTCCGTGAGCGGGCCCGTGATGACTGTCATCGTCCGTGCTGCGGCAAGCGAACGGCTGCCTGCCGGCGGAAGGTGTCCGCCGTCAGATGGCGCGAACCGTGCCAGATGCAGCATCGCCGCCCTCAGGCTGTCCGGCCCTTCCACACGGGGGATCGCCGCGCCCGACTCGCCGAGGCTCAGGAAGCCAGCGGCCGCACGCGTTTCCACCGACTTTTTCAGGATGGATGCCGCAAAGCCGACCTGCTCTTCGAACTGCGGAGACGGTGAGCCGTCCAATACGAGCAGGAGGTCCTGCGCCTTCCGGTCCTCGAGCTCTTTTGAATGGAGCTCCCCCGTCCTTGCGAACGCCGGCCAGTGGATCCGTGACAGCCGGTCTCCCGGCTGGTAATCGCGGATTCCCGTGGCGACTGACGATTCCTTCACAGAAGCGAATGAAGCCGCCGCGCTGCCCCGTTCTTCGGATGCTTCGGACGGCACCTCCCGCATGTCGGTCAGCTTCGGCAGGACGGTGATGGTCTGGCGGAGCGGGATAAAGCGGCGCTTGCGCATCCACCCGAAAAAGTCCGCCGCTTCAATCTCGATCCCTTCCAGCACATGCTCGCCTCGCTTTAGCGGATCGGTTTCATACGCCCATTCCCTCCGCCTGCGGAACCCCCAGATAAACAGTGTCGACGGCATCGGAATCTGTGTGGCGTTTCCGGCGGCCTCTTTCACGGAGATGTAGAGAAGCGGGAACATGAACCGCCGCCCGAGGCGGACCGTCGACCTGAGGGGACTGCCGTACGGAATCTCCCTCCGTCCCACTTCCCGCTCCGCGGTAACAGCGCGCAGCGGATAGAGGTACAGGAAGATCCCGTACAGGCCGAACGGCAGCACCATATAAAACACCGTCCAGCTGACGGCGCCACCCTGGAACTGGGCATAGGCAAATGCTCCGGCCAGGACAGCAACGATTCCGATGAGGCGGAGCAGCGGGCCCGCCTTGCGGAGAAACAGCTTCATCGCGTGCCGGCTCTCCGGACCGGGACCTTCGTTCTCGTGACAATGCGATCGACCAGCTCTTCTGCATCGATCCCTTCATAGCGCACTTCCGGCTGAAGGATCATCCTGTGGCTGAACACATATGGCGCAAGGTGCTGGACATCATCCGGCAATACATAATCGCGGCCTTTCAGGAAAGCGAGCGCACGAGCCGCACGCATGAGCGCGATCGATCCCCGGGGGCTCACGCCGAGCCGGATGTCCGGGCTTTTCCGGGTGCTTTCGGCAAGGTCGACGATATAGCCCTTCACCGTGTCCCCCACCGACACTTCGGCTGCCCGGATGCGGATGTCCCGCAGTTCATCAAGTGTAATGACCGGCTCGATCCGGTCGATCGGGGGCTGATTTTCCGCGCGGCGCAGCACTTCCACTTCGTCCTCCCGGCCGGGGTATCCCATCTTTACTTTCAGGAGGAACCGGTCAAGCTGTGCCTCCGGAAGCGGGTATGTGCCTTCATGTTCAATCGGGTTCTGCGTGGCCATGACAAAAAACGGGTCCGGGAGCGCCAGCGTACGGCCGTCGACCGTCACGGAAGCTTCTTCCATCCCTTCCAGAAGGGCAGACTGCGTTTTTGGAGACGTCCGGTTAATCTCATCGGCGAGCACAATGTTCCCCATGATCGGGCCCGGACGGAACTGGAACTCCATCTCCTTCGGATGATAGATCGAGACTCCGATCACATCGGACGGCAGCAGGTCCGGAGTAAACTGGATCCGCTTGAAATCCGCCCCGACGGACCTTGCCAGCGCCCGCACCATCATCGTTTTCCCGACGCCCGGGACGTCTTCGAGCAGCACGTGTCCCCCTGCCAAAAGGGCGACTACGCTCAGCTCAGCCACCTCACGTTTTCCGATCATCACTTCTTCGATATTTTCAATGACTTTAAGCAGTTTTCGGTGTTCCTCCACTATCGGGTTCCCCCTGTCTCTATCCGGTTTCCCGGCCGGTCTGCTGGAAATTTTATAGTCTGTTTTCAGTTTAGTGGAAGGCAGGTCATGGGTCAATCTGAGGAGGTTCCAAAGGCGGATGTGACCGCTGGTGAGTTGGGAGAACTTCGGGGGTGAAACAGAGCTGCTGATGGGAGGTTGAATAATGAGATTGTCCTGCCGCATGCGAAACCGGCCGGACGAATGACGAGATCGGGAGCCCCAATGACGAAATCAGCACGCCCGGGACGGGTTGCGGCTCACCGGCAAAATAAAAAAACCGCCGGCATCAGGCCGGCGGGTTCCTCCCGATATTCAGTTTCTCCAGAAATCATCAAACACGGTGATCGGCAAGTGGCGCTTGTGGCGCGACTTCATGTAGTAGTCTTCCAGCTTCGCCTGTGCTTCCGGAGAGATCGTTTTGCCTTCCAGGTAATCGTCGATGTCATCATAGGTCAGGCCGAGGGCGACTTCGTCCGGAATGGCCGGGCGGTCCTCCTCGAGATCGGCTGTAGGGACCTTGTTATACAGATGCTCGGGACATCCGAGCTCCTTCAGCATGGCCCGTCCCTGTCGCTTATTCAGGCGGAAAAGCGGCACGATGTCGGCTGCTCCGTCGCCGAACTTCGTATAGAAGCCGGTGATCGCTTCCGCTCCGTGGTCGGTGCCGATCACGACCGCCTTCTCCATTGCAGCGATCGCAAACTGGGCCTTCATCCGCTCGCGTGCCTTTTCGTTCCCCTTCACGTAGTCGGAAAGGGGGACACCCGCTTCAGCCAATGCCGCCGAGCTGGCATCGACAGCCGGCTTGATGTTGATGCGGTACGATTCGGACGGGGAAATGAACGCCATGGCGTCATCGACATCCTTTTCGTCAAACTGCTCTCCGTAAGGCAGGCGGACCGCATGGAATTTGTAGCGGTCCGTGCTTTCCTCATCGTTCAGCTCGTCCACGGCAATCTGGGCAAGCTTGCCTGCGAGCGTCGAGTCCTGCCCGCCGGAAATGCCGAGCACGAAGCCTTCCAGGAACGGATGGGCACGCGCATAGTCCTTCATAAAATCAACCGACACTCGGATCTCTTTCCTCGGATCAATTTCAGGCCTAACTTTCAGTTCTCGGATAATCTCTTCCTGCAGTGTCATGATGCTTCTTCCTCCTTTATCTCAGGCAGGGGTCAGCCTTCCGCTCCGTTTGTCTGGAATTCGCGGATGCGATCCTGGACCTCGTGGATGTTCCGCATCTTGTTGTCCCAGCACTTCTGGCTGAGGTCGACCGGGTATTCCTCCGGGTTGAGCGATCGCTTGTACTCATCCCAAAGCAGTCCGAGCTGCTCTTTGGCGAAGGCGGCGATTTCCGGAAGCTGCGGGAACTCATAGATGATCTCCCCTTCACGGACAACCTGCCGGTGAAGGTTCACCGCTTCGAAGTTGGTCACGAACTTGGAGATGAACGTGTGGACCGGGTGGAACATCTTGATGCGCTCTTCCTCTTCCGGCTGCTCGTCCCACATCGTGATGTAGTCGCCTTCCGCCCTGCCGTTTTCCCGGTCGATGATCCGGTACACTTTCTTGATCCCCGGCGTCGTCACTTTTTCGGCGGTCGAGGAGATTTTGATGCGGTCTTCCATCACGCCTTCGCCGTTTTCGATCGCGACGAGCTTGTAAACCGCGCCGAGGGCAGGCTGGTCGTATGCGGTGATCAACTTCGTGCCGATCCCCCACTGGTCGACCTTTGCCCCCTGCATCTGCAGGTTCATGATCGTGTACTCGTCGAGGTCATTCGAGACGATGATTTTCGCATCCGGGAAGCCGGCCTCATCCAGCATGCGTCGGGATTCCTTCGACAGGTAGGCGATATCGCCGCTGTCCAGGCGGATGCCGATAAAGTTGATCTTGTCGCCGAGCTCCCTGGCCACACGGATGGCTGTCGGCACGCCGATCTTGAGCGTATCGTACGTATCGACGAGGAATACACAGTCCCTGTGCCGGCGCGCATACGCATGGAATGCCTCATACTCGCTCTCGTATGCCTGCACCATCGAGTGGGCATGCGTCCCGGCGACAGGAATGCCGAACAGCTTGCCTGCCCGCACATTGCTTGTCGCCTCGACCCCGCCGATCACGGCGGCCCGTGCGCCCCAGACGGCGGCGTCCATCTCCTGTGCCCGGCGTGAGCCGAACTCCATGACGACATCATCTTTCACGACCTGCTTGATCCGGCTTGCTTTTGTTGCGATCAGCGTCTGGTAGTTCACGATATTGAGAAGCGCGGTCTCGATCAGCTGTGCCTGGATGAGCGGCGCCTCGACCCGAATAATCGGCTCGTTGCCGAAGACGAGCTCCCCCTCGACCATCGAGTACACGTCCCCGGTGAACCGCAGGTCAGCCAGATACGACAGGAAATCATCCCGGTACCCCGCTTCGTCCCGAAGATAAGCCAGGTCACTCTCCGTGAAGCGGAACCCCTTCAAGTATTCCAATACCCGTTCCAGCCCGGCAAACACCGCATACCCGTTGCCGAACGGCAGCTTGCGGAAATACAGATCGAACACCGCGCGCCGCTCGTGGATGCCGTCCGCCCAGTACGCCTCTGCCATGTTGACCTGATACAGGTCGGTATGGAGCATCAGACTGTCGTCTGCGTATTTTGTCGACACAAGAATCCCTTCTTCCACGTTCAGAATTTACACTAACTATACATTAACATGAATATACCCTGCCACCACCCGGCGCAATCAGGGCCGGCCGGCGGCGGATGCAGGCTCTCTATGCAAGATTGTGTCGGATCTTAAATCAGGAAAAGGGCCCCCTGTCGGGAAGGCCCTCAGACTGTAGACAAAACGTACCCAGAAGAAATCTTTCTGGGTACGTTTTGTCATTCATGTAGATTTTTCGAGTGTTTTGCCCCTTAAATTCCCTTGGATTGACCGGCCGTCAGGCCGGTTCCGGTGACTCCCAGGTCCAGCAGGCCAATCTCTTCAGATTCAAGGAAACAAAAGTAAGCATCGCCTGCATTGGTTCCATTCGATTTTGACAGCATATCCATCACCCGTTTTGTAGTCTGTTAACTCGATTATAGTAACAGGTACCGTTTGCCTCAATAAGCCTTATGGCGGATTGAAGCGGAGGGCCCGAGACACCTGCGGGAAAAGCGTTAGCCGAAGACCCCGCAGAGCGCAGCTCGAGGAGTGCAGCTAATGCCGCTCAACGCTTTCGCTTTTGAGCGCAGACGCCAAACTTCGCATTGGCGTCGGCAACGCCCGCGGTAAGCGAGGGCCCGTAGCGGAAATCCGAAGGATTTTCAGGAATAGAAAAAACTGCAGACAAAGGAGTATTCCACTCACTTTGTCTACAGTCTGAGGGGCCCCCCTGTCGGGAAGGCCCTTCGTTTTTTTGCGGTCAGAAATGCGTTTCGTCTTGAATCTATCAGTGCTCTTTAATGTTTCGCCTCTCACATAGAAAAGCCGCTCGGTATCAATCGCCGTGCGGCCCGCGAGGAATGGGGTTATTTGCCGCCCTTGTCCTGCCTGGTGCTTTGTTCTGCCTGTTCGACCTGACCCTCAGGGCTCTGGTCGGGCTCAAAATCGGGCATCTGCTTGTCCGGCATGCCGGTGAAGTCGTTTTTCCCGTCCGGGCCGAGCGCCTGCTTCTCTGCCTCGCCGGTACGTTTTTTCTTGTCGTCTCCACTCATGGGGATTGCTCCTTCCGTTTGATCTCTCAATTGGAGTTTACCCGCAAGTGCACACAGGCAATCAAGGGCGCGATGCCCATCAAAAAAGCCCACCCGGCAATGCCGGATGGGCGGTACGGTCAGTTGGCAGCTGCAGCTGCTTTTTCCTTCTCGTAGAACTTGATGAAGTTGTCGACAACCAGATCGAGGAACGCGACAGTCGCTTCGTCGGTGATGTTGCCCGCTTCATCCAGTTTTTCGTGGACGGAACCGATGTACACTTCGTTTTGCGGCAGGATCGCCGGGGCAAGGTTCGGGTTCGACAGGATTTCACGCAGGTGCTGTTGGGCACGGACAGAGCCGAGCGCGCCCATCGATGCACCGATGATGAAAGTCGGCTTGTTGTTCAGAACGAGATCGACGCGGCTCATCCAGTCGATGGCGTTCTTTAGCTGGCCCGGGATGGAGAAGTTGTACTCCGGAACGGCAAAGAGGACCGCGTCCGAATCTGCCACTTCTTTCTTGAAGTCGAGAACGTCTTCCGACGGATTGTTTTCAGCATCTGTCGAATACGGCTCGAGGGCATTGATGAAGACCGGCATAATCTCCAGACGGTCAGCATATCGTTGACGCATGAACTCAACGACTTTCAGGTTATAGGAAGTGGAGCTGGTGCTCCCGATGACTGCTTTGACTTTGATGGTCATGGATAAAACACTCCTTCAGATGATCTGTATTTCCGGTTGTATGGTTCCGGCTTATCCTCAGTTATCTTACATGATTCGACATGTTTCATCCCTCTTCTTGCTCACCGGCACACTGGAAATACTTGCAATCTTCTTTTTAAAAATAGGGATTGCCGTCTTCCTGAAACAGTGTTACAGTGAATGTAATCATTTTTCAAACAATTGAATCAGAAATTCTTATCCAGAGAGACGGAGGGACTGGCCCTGTGATGTCTCAGCAACCTGCCATCGGCAAAGGTGCTACTTCCAGCGGATCCTGAAAAGGTTCCGGAAGATAAGAAGACCATCTGTGCATCCACAGAGCCCTCTTCTTATTTTGGAGGGCTCTTTTCTCATTCCCTCCCATCTTATCAACGAAAGGGTGCCTGCCTCATGACTACCAGAAAGACTGCCACTCTCCTGGCACAGTTGGGTAACAGGACGGATCCCAGGACAGGCGCAGTGAATCCGCCGATCTATCTGTCCACCGCCTACGGTCATCCCGGGCTCGGACAATCGACCGGCTTTGACTACTCCCGCACAAAGAATCCGACCCGCTCTCTTCTCGAAGAAGGATTTGCGGAACTGGAAGAGGGCGACGCGGCATTTGCCTGCAGCTCCGGGATGGCGGCTATCGGGCTCGTACTGTCCCTCTTCCGCCCGGGCGATGGCATCCTCGCGCCGGAAGACCTGTACGGCGGGACGTATCGGCTGCTTGAACATTACCGGAAGCAGTACGGCATCCCTGTCGACTACCGGACGTTCAGCAATCCCGATGAAGTCGAACAGGCCATCACGGGGACGACAAAAGCCCTCTTCATCGAATCTCCGACAAACCCGCTGATGCAGGAAATCAACATCGAAGCGTATGCCACAATCGCGAAAAAGCACGGCCTCCTGCTGATTGTGGACAACACGTTTTACACGCCGATCCTCCAAAAGCCGATTGCGCTTGGCGCAGACATTGTGATCCACAGCGCGACCAAGTACATCGGCGGCCACAATGATGTGCTGGCCGGGCTCGTCGTCGCAAAAGGAGAAACGCTTTGCGAACAGCTGGCTGCACACCACAACGCGGAAGGAGCGGTTCTCTCCCCGTTCGACTCGTGGCTTGTGATCCGGGGGCTGAAGACACTTCCGCTCCGCATGAAGCAGCATGAAGCCAATGCCCGTGAGATCGCCGCCTATCTGGAGACGGAGCCGGCAGTGTCACAGGTTCTCTATCCCGGACGCGGAGGGATGCTTTCTTTCCGGACGGCAGACCCGGGCATAGTCGCTCCGCTTCTTGAAGCACTGCACCTGATCCTGTTTGCGGAAAGCCTCGGGGGCGTCGAAAGTTTTATCACGTATCCTTCCACACAGACCCACGCGGATATCCCGCTCGAAGAACGCACACGACGCGGCATCGACCAATCGCTCCTCCGGCTGTCCGTCGGCATCGAGGATGCAGAAGACATCATCGAAGACCTGAAACAGGCATTCCGGATCGCCCTGGCAAAAGCCGGACAGCCATCTGTTTAAATCAAAACTAACTCAAACGAAAAGAGGAATCCCGATGACCGCCAATCTACCGGAAACAAAACAAGTCCGCACTCCGTTCAAGGCCGACCATGTCGGCAGCTTCCTCCGTCCCGAACGCCTGAAAAAAGCACGTGAGCAGTTCAAGGACGGCTCGATCCCGCGTGAGGAACTGACCCGTGTCGAAGATGATGAAATTGCAAAGCTTGTCAGCGCACAGATTGAAAACGGCCTGACCGCCGTCACGGACGGAGAATTCCGCCGTACCTGGTGGCATATGGACTTCCTCCTCGGCCTGGACGGTATCGAGTATACTGAAACCGGCGAGGGCATCCCGTTCAATGGCGTCAAAACAAAGGCGCACGGCTATAAAGTGACCGGCAGGATCGGCTACTCGGGCCAACACCCGTTTCTGGACCACTTCCGCAAACTACAGGAGATTGCCGGCGACAGCGTAAAAGTGAAGTTCACCATCCCGAGCCCGAACATGCTCTTTTTCCACAGCGGCATCGAGACCGGCCTCTATAAAAATGGCGAAGACTTCTACGAAGACCTCGTCCCGGCTTATCGCGCATTCATCAAAGATCTGTATGATGCCGGATGCCGCTACCTGCAGCTTGACGATACGGCATGGTCGCTGTTCTTCTCAGAAGAAAGCCGTGCGCTTGCACGTGCCTTCGGTTCTGATCCGGACCGGCTTGTCCACAAGTTTGCCGAAGCGATCAACGGCGTCATTGATGGCCGCCCGGATGACCTGCTCGTGACGATGCACATCTGCCGGGGCAATTTCCGTTCCTCCTATGCATCCAGCGGCAGCTATGAGGGTGCATCCGAAGTCATCTTCAGCAAACTGAATGTCGATGGCCTGTTTCTCGAGTTCGACGACGAGCGCTCCGGAGGTTTTGAGCCCCTCCGCTTCGTCAACCGTCCGGACCTGACGATCGTACTTGGGCTCGTCACTTCAAAGTTCCCTGAGCTCGAAGACGAAGAACAGATCAAGGCGAGGATCCGCGAGGCTGCCACTTATGTGCCGCTCAGCCAGCTCGCCCTCAGTCCGCAATGCGGGTTCGCCTCGACCGAGGAAGGAAACATCCTCACCGAGGAGGAGCAATGGGCGAAAGTCCGGCATGTGGCCAAGATTGCAGAAGACGTCTGGGGACCCAAGGCATGACCCCTCCCCCCGAAACTACCACCGAAGAGAAAGAAGGACTCATCATGACGACATCCATCAACGAACAGAAAAAAATCCGCGCCCCATTCCGTGCTGATCACGTCGGCAGCTTTCTCCGCCCCGCGGCTCTGAAGGAAGCCCGCGCAAAGTTTCAGCAAGGAACCATCACCCGCGATGAACTGACCCGACTCGAAGACGAAGAGATCCGCCGCCTCGTCGAAGCCCAGAAAGCGAACGGCATCCTCGGCGTCACGGACGGCGAATTCCGCCGGAGCTGGTGGCACCTGGACTTTCTCGCCGGACTCGACGGCATTGAATTCCGCGAGGTCGAAAACGGCACGCGCAAGTTCACGGGCGTTGAAGTACGTCCCGTCGGCATCAAAGTAACGGGAAAAATCGGCTACAGCGGCAGCCATCCGTTCATTGACCACTTTAAGAAACTGAAGGAAATTGCCGGCGGCGAGACAACCGTGAAGTTCACCATCCCGAGCCCGAACCTTGTTTTTGGCCGTGCGGCACTGGAAACGGATCTTTATGAAAAGAAAGAAGAGGTCTACCGCGACGTCATCCCGGCTTACCATGCGCTGATCCGAGACCTGTATGATGCCGGCTGCAGATATCTGCAGATTGATGACACCGCCTGGACGTCGTTCTTCACGGAAGATGAACGCGACAAGCTCCGCAAAGAGGGTTCCGATCCTGATCAGCTGATTCATCAATTCGCAGAAGCAATCAACGGTTCAATCGCGGACCGTCCGGACGACCTGCTCGTCACGATGCACATCTGCCGCGGCAACTTCCGCTCGACCTTCTTCACAAGCGGCAGCTATGAAGATGCGGGCAAGGTTATCTTCGGAGGCCTTGACGTCGACGGCCTTTTCCTGGAGTTTGACGATGAGCGCTCGGGCGGATTTGAACCGCTCCGATATGTAAACCGACCTGACCTTACCGTTGTCCTCGGCCTGGTCACATCGAAGCATCCGGAACTTGAGGATCCCGAGGCCATCAAGGCCCGAATCCGTGAAGCTGCGGAATATCTTCCCCTTGAACAGCTCGCGCTCAGCCCGCAATGCGGATTTGCTTCGACAGAAGAAGGCAATAACCTGACGGAAGACGAGCAATGGGCGAAGATCCGCCATGTCGTGAAAATCGCGGAAGACATCTGGGGAACAGGCAACTGACACATGAGATCCACCAACCTCCGCCCGCCGGAACACTCCGGTGTGCGGAGGTTTTATTTCACTCATCCCCGACTAGTCCTGTACACTTTAAGTAATATCAGTATTCAGCAGGAGGGCGAACGATGGAGTTATTCATCAGGACAGAACAGCAAAGAGAATGGGTCGGCAGGCTGACCGAGCTCGGCAGGGAGTTTGCCGAGGATGCGCAGGTACGTGATGAAGCAGGAGCGTACCCTTCCGCACAGATCCAACAGCTTGCAGCGTCCGGCTATACGGCGCTTGCCGTGCCTGAGGATTTCGGAGGCGCCGGGGCAGGCGTTCATGACATGGTCCTTTATCAGGAAACAATCGCCCGCTTCGACGAGAATCTCGCCCTTTCGGTCGGATGGAACCTCGGCGTGCCGGGCGGCATTTTCGAGCAGCGGAGCTGGAGCTCAGAGATGCTGGAGTTTTTCGCAAAGGAACTGAAGGGTGGCGCACTCGTCAACCGGGCAGTGAGTGAGGCGGCGACCGGAAGCCCTTCCCGGGGAGGAAAGCCGGGCACGGTGGCCGTGCGCGACGGGAATTCCTATGTGATCTGCGGCAGGAAGTCGTTCACGACCGGTTCCCCCTCCCTCACCTACTTCCTCACTTCCGCCTGGGTGGAAGACAAGGGACGGGTCGGGTTTTTCCTGCTTCACCGGGATCTGGATGGCCTGTCGATCGACGAGACTTGGGACGTCGTCTCCATGCGCGGCACCGGCAGCCACGACCTCGTGCTCGAACAGGTCCGGGTGGACGAAGGCGCACTCGTGGAACTGCCCTTCCGGAAACCGGGCGGGCCTGCTTTTGACGGCTGGCTGTTGCATATGCCGGCGGCCTACCTCGGCATCGCCCAGGCGGCACGGGACTATGCCGTGGACTTTGCCGGAAAGCACGCCCCCAACAGCATCAAAGGCCCGATCAGCCAGCTGCCGAATGTCCGCCAGCTGATCGGCGAGATTGATCTGGAACTGGCGCAGGCGCGTCACGTGCTCTATAGTGTGGCCGACGCTCATGACGATCCGGCACGACGGCCTCATCTCGGCCACGAAGTGCCGGTCGCCAAAACGACCGTCACGAACGCCGCCATCTCCATCGTCGATAAAGCCATGCGGGTCGCGGGCGCGAAAAGCCTGCAGCGGACCAATCCGCTCCAGCGCTATTACCGGAACGTCCGCGCCGGCCTTCACAACCCGCCTGCTGATGATATGGCCGTCCGGGCACTTGCAGACCTGGCACTTGGACAGCTTCAGGATGAACCTTCGGCAAAAAACTGAATGTGTTCCCTCCTCTCATTTAAAGCCCCCCCCACAGGTAATCTTCAATAATTGCCGGGGGTGACACATATCTTTTAATGATGAGGAGGGATTTTCTTATGGATAAGCGTCAAGACGAGAAAAACAGCAAAGACGAGCAATTGAAAGCGTTCCGTGTAGATGACAAGGGCAAGGCACTGACGACGAATCAGGGACTGAAAATGTCGGAAGATGAATTCTCCCTGAAAGCGGGAGTCCGGGGCCCGACAATCATGGAGGATTTTCATTTCCGGGAAAAACTGACGCACTTTGACCACGAACGGATTCCGGAACGGGTGGTACACGCACGCGGTTTTGCCGTGCATGGCGAGTTCCAGCTTTATAAAAATATGAAGAAGTATACCAGTGCAAAATTCCTGCAGGACACTTCGAAAAAGACCCCCGTATTTGTCCGGTTTTCTACGGTAAATGGATCCCGCGGTTCTGCTGACACCGCCCGAGATGCCAGGGGGTTTGCGACTAAATTTTATACGGAGGAAGGCAACTATGACCTGGTTGCCAATAACATCCCTGTTTTCTTCATTCAGGATGCCATCAAATTCCCCGATGTCGTGCATTCCTTTAAACCCGAGCCTGACAATGATATCCCGCAAGCCTCTACAGCCCATGATACGTTTTGGGACTTTGTCGCCAATAACCAGGAATCTGCCCATATGATCATGTGGATCATGTCAGACAGGGCCATTCCGAGGAGCTTCCGGATGATGGAAGGGTTCGGTGTCCATGCATTCCGGTTTGTTAATGATGAGGGAAAAGCCCATTTTGTGAAATTCCATTGGAAACCTGTACTGGGAACCCACTCCCTCGTGTGGGATGAAGCCCACAAACTGATGGGCATCGATCCTGACTTTCACCGCAATGACATCTGGAATGCGGTCGAACAAGGGTTTTATCCGGAATACGAACTGGGCGTTCAGATTCTTGCCGAAGAGGACGAATTCAGTCTCGGGTTCGACATCCTGGATTCGACCAAGATCTGGCCGGAAGAAGACATTCCGGTCAACATCATCGGAAAAATGACCCTGAACCGGAATGTGGACAATTTCTTTGCCGAGACGGAACAGGTTGCGTTCCATGTGGGCAATGTCGTGCCGGGAATCGACTTCACCAATGACCCGCTGCTGCAGGGACGACTATTTTCTTATACGGATACTCAACTGATCCGTCTTGGCGGGCCGAATTTCCATGAGATTCCGATCAACCGGCCGGTCGTGCAGTTCCATAACAACCAGCGGGAAGGCTACCACCGCCAGACCATCAATCTCGGGAAAGTGAGCTATCACCGGAACTCCCTGGCCGGCAATACCCCTGCGCCTGTTCCGCCGGAAAAAGGCGGCTATGCAACCTATCAGGAAAAAGTGGAAGGCCGCAAAGTCCGGGCACGCAGCGAGAGCTTCGAAGATCACTTTTCTCAGGCCACGCTTTTCTGGAACAGCATGACCAACCATGAAAAAGCACATATCATCGAGGCGTTCAGCTTCGAGCTGGGGAAAGTGAAAAGCCAGTCGGTCAGACAGCAGGTGGTCGATATGTTCGCCAATGTAAGTGTGGAGCTGGCGACCGCCTTTGCAGTGAATATCGGGGCAGCCCCTCCTGAAGAGGGCGGTTCGGGCGTCACCAAATCTTCCCCGGCCCTCAGCCAGGAAAACACGCCAAAATCGGCGGAAACACGCAGAGTCGCTGTGATCCTGACGGACGGATTCAACGGCCCGGAAGTGAATGATGTGCTGGAAAAGCTGATGACATCAGGGGTAGTGCCGGAAATCATCAGCGAGAGGATCGGGACCGTGAGGGGCACAGACGGTGTGCAGCTAAAGGCGCAGCACACCTTCCTGACGGCAAAGTCGGTGATGTTTGACGCGGTGTACATGATCAGGGGAAGCCGCCAGAATAAAAAGTTCAACAAAGATGCCGCCTACTTTATCGACGAGGCCTTTTCACACTATAAGCCGATTGGCGCGACCGGCGAAGGGATCAGTTGGCTGAAAGTCAATCACTTGGAAGGAAAACCCGGAGTCATCTCCGGAACGGACATCGGCGCATTCACGGAAGAATTTGTGAAGGCCATCGCTGCCCACCGTTTCTGGGAGAGAGTTCTGGTCTGATAGAAAAGGGCACCCCGTCCGCAGGATTGAACTGAACCCCGAACTACGGACACTTTAAAAAAGTCCCGGTTCGGGGTTTTTGCGTGGTCAAAAACTCCGCTATACTGAACACAAAGTTGAACGGAGGAGATTTTGATGAGCCGCCAACCGATTAATGAATCCATTCGCCGACTTCTCGAGGACAATCCTAACGTCCTTCATGTGACGGATAAGACTATACAATACGCGCCTGAATTCAAATTGAATGCCGTGAAGGCCTATCAGGAAGGTAAGACGCCATATGAAATCTTCCTGGAGGCAGGGTTGGATCCCAAGCAGATCGGGCCGGATATACCGAAA
>NZ_AOFT01000010.1 GCF_000348905.1 Bhargavaea cecembensis DSE10 | reverse complement strand
AAAAACAGTACATAAAAAAAACAGTCGCCATGGCTGTTTTTTTATGTTCGTCACATTTCGGCAAGAAACGGATTCATCCGCTTTTCATCACCGATCGTGGTCGGTCCCATATGTCCCGGCAGCACAGTGGTGTTGTCGGGCAATGCAAGCAGCTTTTCCCGGATTGAGTTCAGCAGCGTTTCGTGATCGCCGCCCGGCAGGTCTGTCCTGCCGATGCTCATGCGGAACAGTGCATCCCCTCCGACCAGCGTCCCTTCTCTTTCAAAATAAAAGGCGACGCTGCCGGGAGAATGGCCGGGAACATGCAATGTTCTGAGCCTGAAGGGACCTTCTGTCCGTTCTCCGTCCCCTTGGATCAGCGAGTCCGGTGCCGCTGTCCGGATATCCGGGAGATCCGCGTATCGTCCGGAACCGTTCAGCATCGGGTCTCCGAGCCAATCCTGCTCTTCCTGATGGAGATGGACCGGAATGCCGTAGCGGGTCCGGATCGCCTCCACAGCGCCGATATGGTCGAAGTGGGCATGGGTCAGGTAAATTGCGGCGGGACGCAATTGAAGTTTCCCGATTTCACTGATAAGCTTCCCGGCTTCCTCTCCGGGATCGAAGATCAGGCATTCTCCGGAGTCCGCCTCCGCAATATAGCAATTCGTCTGGAGCGGGCCGAGCGGATAACTGTGGAATTTGATCATTTGTCGAATCACCCCGTGCCCATTATAGCATGAGGCCTGACACGTGGTGTTCAAATATTCGACACGAATAACGCTCGACAAATGTGGGGGCTTTCTTTACAATAGAAGAGGAGTTTATACGTGATCTGTATCATTATCGGACTCATTGTCAGAAGGAGTGTCACCGATGAACTTATTGATGGTTATTTTCGGGTTGATCGCGATTTTTGCGGCAATCGGAACAGTCCAGGCATTTAAGGAACGGAATATCCTGAGCATCCTTTTTAATCTGGCTGCATTTGTCGTTTTCGGGGCCTTTGTCGTCCTGACGATCGTATTCCAGGGCTACCCGCCAACACTACACTGATTCCCAAAAAGGGCCGGCATATACGCCGGCCCTTTCGCTTGGTTAACCCTATGACGAAAAAAGGCGATTCCGGTCAATTTCCGGAATCGCCTTTTAGTTGTTCAATCCAATTGACAACCGTGCCTTCGGCTGTATCGAATAGCATCTCACCCATCGAGCCCGACAGGCAGACAGAAGTCTCGGGAGAGCAGGTCATGACAGGAGAATCGACAAGCACCGATGATTTCCGGATGCCCCGGGTTGAAATCACTGCCGGCTGCCAAGCCGTAACCCCCTCCATGGCATCCAGCTCCGCCGGCAGCAGAGTCGCAAACCTTCCGGGTCCGGCCGGTTCAATTTCGGCGGGGAGAAGCCCGATCCACTGATTCCCTGCCGGAATACTCAAGACCGGCAGCCATTCGGCTTTACCGTTGCCGACCATGTAGTCGATGCTGCCGTCGCCTGCGGCTTTTGCTATGGCGAACATCTTGCCGTCCGTGGAGAATTCCAGCACATTCTCCGCCATCACGGTTCCGCTTCCATCCACGAGTGTCCCTCCATCCGCAAGGTCGCCGTCATCGATAATCTCGATCACTTCACCTGCCTCGGTCCACACCGGGAATGGCCCGGCATTCTCCACTGCCTCCAGTGCACCTGATGATGCATCGGCAAGAAATACATCAAAGGCCCAGTTCTCATCAAAGGCCGTCACATACAGCTCCGTCCAGTCATCAGGGTTCCAGGACCAGGCGATATCGTGGGATTCAACGATCAAGTCTTCCTTGGCAGTACCTTCACCGACCAGCCTCAGATGGGCCTCTCCCTCACCGGCATCAAGCCTGAGCAACAGCCGGCCGGACGGATGGCTTTCCGCTTCGGTGATCATGAGCTCCGTACGGACAATTTCTTCGGCTGTGCCTTTGTCCGGATCGACCGCGTACAGGACGGAACCTCCCGTTTCTCCGGAAGAGATGGCCAGGATCCTGCCTCGCGCGTCAAAGCCCATGACTTGCGGATCCTCCCCGATATCAGAACTGATGCGGGGAACCTCTGCAGGATCTTCTGTTCCATCAGCCGTTTCATCCTGTGCGGGCCGTGCGTCTTCCTCAGGTGCACAACCGGCTGCCGCCAAGATGATGGCGAGAACAGCCGCAACCTTCCAGGTCCTCATCATCTCCCCTAGCCCCCCTATATCTTGTCGTGATGTAAAAAAGCCTGTGCGGCTTTTGTTCCGCACAGGCTTCCGGTCAATCGGCTTCGCGCAGTTCTGTTTCCTGCCCCGAAACCGGCTGATTCCTATAAAATCTCAGCAAGTCACCGTTGATGATCATATCCGAATACTTCAGCTCCTGCTGGACTTTTTGCATGCCCTCCTCGCAGGCAGCCGGGTCTCCGGCTTCCCTTGTGGAAAGGTCATAGCACATTTCTCCGGCATAGATGTTTTCCGGAGTGATGAAACGGCCGTCACGGAAGATGACGAATTCATCGTGCTCCGGCGAGAAGATATCCGTGCCGAACTGCAGGTCTTCCTTCGTATCGATCCCCATGAGGTGCAGCAGTGTCGGGCGGAGGTCAATCTGTCCCGCGAGTGTTTCCACGGTTTCCCCTTGGCCGTAGCCCGGGATGTGGATGAACATCGGCACCTTCTGGAGTTCGGCGGATACAAGCGGCGTAACCTCTTCACCGAGGTACTTGCTCATCGCCTTGTTGTGGTTTTCGGAGATGCCATAGTGGTCTCCGTACATGACAATGATGGAATTGTCGTAGAGCCCTTTTTCCTTCAGGTCCTCGAACAAGCTTTTCAGAGCTTCATCCATATAGCGGACCGCCTGGAAATAACGGTTCAGTGTTCTCGAATTTGAATCATATTCCGGAATCAACTTGTCCTCTTCATCAAGCGTGAACGGATAATGGTTCGTGAGCGTGATCATCCGGGAATAAAACGGCTGCGGCATCTCTGCCATTATATCCGCAGACTGTTCAAAGAACGGAATGTCTTTCATTCCCCAGTTTACTGCCTCTCCTTCACCGACCGTGTAGCTCTCAATGTCGTAGAAGTGGTCGATATTAAGCGCCTGATACATCATGTCCCGGTTCCAGAAGCTTTTTCCGTTTGGGTGCATGACGTTGGTGTAGTAACCGTTGTCCCCGAGCTTCTCAGCCATCGAGTTATACGTGTTACCGCCATGAGTGAAGAACACCGCCCCGCCGCTCAGCGGATAAAGCGAGTTCTCTACGATGAACTCGGAGTCGGATGTCTTCCCGAGACCGGTCTGATGGTAGAAGTTCGGGAAGTAGAAAGTATCCTTGTCTTTTGTCAGGCTGTTCAGGAACGGCGTGACCTCATGGCCATTCATGTCGTTGTTGATCACGAAGGTCTGGAGTGACTCCATCGAGATCGCAATGACATTTCGGCCTTCTGCCACACCGAACATCTCAGGGTCCGGTTCGGCATGGTTGGCGGATGTGTAGTTCTCGATCTCAGTCAGCTCGGTGCCGTCGGCCAGCGCACGCTGTGCATGGGATTTTGTCTGGATGTAGATGTCATAGAGATGGTAGTTGTACATCCCCAGGTTCTTCACGAGCAGTTCCCGGTCAAAGCTTCGGGTAAGAAGCTGCGGCCGCTCCGTCTCGGCGAGACCGAGGTTCAGGACAAGCAGTGCCGCGGTGCCCACGAAGTACAGTCTGCGGAACATCGGGCGGACCGCCGCCTTGACTGCAGGTTCGCCGAGCTTTTTCGCCGCAAACCAGATGATCAGTATATCCGCAAAGTAAAGCGGGTCATGGATCCTCAGGCTCGAGAGAACGGAAGATCCGAGGTCTCCGAAGTTATTTGTCTGGAACAGGACCGGAAGCGTGATGAAATCGCTGTAGAATCTGTAGAACACGACGTTCGCATACAGAACGATCGTCATGATCGTGCTCGAAATCAGCAGATATCTCACGGTTCCTTTCCATGTCTTCATGTACATGGAGAAACCATAGATGAAGAGCAGGAAGCAGAGCGGATTGATGAACAGGATAAATTCCTGCATCACGTTGTCGATTGCCATATTGAAGCTGGTTTTGTAAGTGATATATGTTTTGAGCCATGATGCTACTACTGCAATTGCGAGCAGCAGCAGGAGTTTTGGCCTTTTCGTATTTGCCACGTCTGGCTAACCCCTTTCTGGTCGGATTCCCGGTTTGGCAGGATAATTGAATGGTATGAAGACAAACTCATGACTGCTCAAATCCGAGTACCCTATTTATGACGGATGTAAACGTCATATGGTTTCATTGTAAACCGAAGTTCATAAATTCTTAATACTTCCATAGACCCGAATATCGGAACCGGGATTATTTTCCTCTTCTCAGGATCAGCAGGGATTCCGTGAATTCCCTCTGTGTGATCAGGCCGTTGTCGTGCAACTGACGGACCTCCATCTCCAGAAGGATGAGATCTGCATTCCGGTCTCCGGTATAGACGAACGTCCCGAAACGCTTCAACAGCTGCATCACGTCATAGACGGTTTCCATCCTCCGCCCCTCCCCTGCAGTCGATCATGCGGCGTTCCGTGAAGATACTGTCCACAGGGATATCATGGGGTTCAACCGGCACTTCCCCGCAAAGCTGCTCCTCGAACGCAAGGGAGACCCTGTCCCCGGCGAACTGCGTCAGATAGCGGTCATAGTAGCCGCCCCCGAATCCGACGCGGTAGCCGGACTCCGAATAAGCAACACCCGGAACAATCAGAAGATCGATTTCCTCTTTTCCTGCGGGAGAAGTCCTGTCTTCAGCAGGTTCCAAAAGGTCCATGTAGACGGTTTCCAGCTCTTCATAGGAGCGGATGTAGCGGAACTGCATGCTCCAGTCGGACGGTGAGCATTTCGGCGCAGCCACCCGCTTCCCGTCTTCCCAGGCAGCTTCGACCAGCGGCCTGGTATCGAGTTCCGGAAATCTTGAGATGGTGACACCGATCGTGCCGGCTTCTTTATACCTGGAGTCGGTCCTGAGCCGCTGGATGGCCTCCAGGCTCCGGGCAGCATAAGCTTCAGGCTCCATCGAACCCAATGCATCGAGTATGTTCTTTCGGATCGCCTTTTTATCCATCACAGAAACCCCCTTCAATGAAAAAACCAAAACCGGTACCGGTTTTGGCAGGATCCGCTTACTTCGTTTCGCGGTGCAGAGTCTGTTTGTTATCACGTGAGCAATACTTTTTCATTTCAATGCGTTCCGGATTGGTCCGCTTGTTTTTAGTCGTGATATAGTTGCGCTCGCCGCATTCAGTGCAAGCAAGAGTTACATTAACGCGCATTCGGTTCCCCTCCCACTCATACAGGATAGAAATGTTTGAGCATGTAAAGTGAGCATGATTTATACGACTGTTCCATTATAGCACAAGCCGTGACGATGTCCACTAAAGAATCTGCGGTTTACGGCACTTTTTTTCAGTGCCGGAGGCAAGGGCCGGGCACCTTTACGGCAGCCCGGCCTCTGGGTCATTCCTCTTCGCCCTCCCGGATGACGGTTCCGTCAGAGGACTCCTTTAATGTGCCCTCCGTATTGGCCCCAGCCTGTCCGTTTTCGATCCGCTGCTGTTTGAGTTCAAAGTAGAAATCGGTCATTTCGCGCGCAATTTCGTTGTTCGGGTGCGGAATGATGCCGGTGTTTGACGAAACGTTGGGAGCAAGGACCGCATAGGCGATCTCCGGGTCCTCGTAAGGCGCGAACCCGACGTGCGAGACGTTGACGGTCGGCTTGCCGAACCAGGGATCGTTCCGGTCCGCTTCATAGTAATTACGCTCGGCCGTTCCCGTCTTGCCTGCCGCCTTGTAGCCTTCCGTATCTTTGAAAGTGGAGTACGCGGTTCCGCGCGGGTTGTAGTAGACCGTATACATCGCCTGCTTCATCCGCTCGATCTGGCTGTCAGAGTTGCTGATGCGGTTCAGGTATTTAACCGGCATCTCGGTTGCGATCGGACCGAGCGTCTTGCCGTCCGGAGACGGTTCTCGGATTTCCTTGACGACACGCGGTGCCACACGGTATCCGCCGTTTGCAATCGTTGCGACGTATTGGGCCAGCTGCATCGTCGTATAGGTATCGAACTGTCCGATGGCAAAGTCGAGAACGTTGCTTGAGGTCGGATTGGATGGATGCTGCCCGGCCGCTTCGTCCGGCAGATCGATTCCGGTCTCCACACCGAGGCCGAATGAGGAGAATGAATGGCGGAAACGGTCGATCGCCTGGGAATCGATTGCGAGCGGGCCGTTTCGGACATATGTTCCGCCTCCGAGAGCAATGGCAATCTTCCACATATAAACGTTGGACGATCGGGTGATGGCGGTGATGTCATTGACGGGGATGCTGCTGTACCAGTTAAACAGCGACCGTTTCGGGTTCGTCCCCCTGAAATACATCGGGGCATCGATCATCGTCTGTCCGACGTTTACCGCTCCGTGCTGGTAGCCCGCCAGGATGGTTGCCATCTTGACAGTCGATCCGGCCTCGTATGCGTCCTGGTAAGTGCCGAACGTGCGGTCACGGACCTTATACGCGCCTGATTCTTCGTCAAAATATGCCTGTTTGCCGACCATGGAAAGAATTTCACCGTTGTTCGGGTCCAACATGACGAAGAAGATCCGGTCGAACATCTGGGCGTTCCTTCCGTTTTTAATGGAAAGAACGTGGCGGGAAACAACTTCCTCCGCCTTTCTCTGGAGCTCATTGTCGATGGTCAGCACCAGGTCCTTGCCCGGCTGCCCTTCTTGGACGGGAACGGTCTCGAGGACATTGCCCGCCTTGTCGGTGATGTTTTTCGCGATCGTCTTTTGTCCCTGGAGGACAGACTCATACTGCTCCTCAATGAAGCTCCTGCCCACCCGGTCATTTCTTGAATAGCCCCTGGCCAGGAAGTAGTCCAGCTTATCCGAGGGAAGACCCATTTTTGGAGTGGTCGTCTGTCCAAGGATCGCCAGGTCGGAGTTCTTCACACGCTCCCAGTCCGTCGTCGTATTGACGCCCGGAAGCTCATGGAGCCGTTCGGATACCCGCGCATACTCTTCCGGTGTCACATCACCGCTTTTGATGATCTGCGGCGAGTAATTATAGCCTGACGACATTTCCCTGTAGATGGCAAGAACTTCAAGCTCTTCTGCGGTCATTGCATTCAGGTCTTCTTCCGTGATCTTGTCGCGCACCAGGCTGTCCAGCTCCCGCTGGCGTTCGGTTTTGGTTTTCGTTTCATCCGAATTGATCGCCTGCTTTTCTTTGTCGGATACTCGGTCGTAAGCCTCGTCCTTATTTAGGAGGATCCAGAAGTCCTTCTTATCACGCATGGTGACATCTTCCGCATCCTTCTCGATCAGTGCGGCAAGACCGCGTGCGACCTCAAGCATTTCATCCGTTTTGGTGGACTGCTTTTTCGTATAGGTGATCGCGCGCTTCGGATCGTTCCCTACCAGAATCTCCCCATTGCGGTCATAGATCCTGCCGCGGGGGACGCTCGTATTTACGGAGATCTCTTCTGTACGCTCGATCACCCGCTTATAGTCTTCGCCTTTAACGATCTGGAGATAGCCCAGCCGGAGTACCAGCGCCGAAAATAAGAGGAAGATGGTGAAGAACAGGACATTCATCCTGAAGGCCGTGTTCTTGCGAAGTTTCTGTCTGGGTGTTTCCTGCTTAGAGGATCGCCTGCGGCGGTTCACGCGGCTTCCCCCTTTCCCTGCAAATTTCTATGAAAATTGTACCGCAAAACAACAAAAAAAGCACACACCAACGGGACGCCCGTGGTGTGTGCGGGGTTTCCGGCATAGCCGGAATTTTTGGCTGAGCGTTCGGATTACTTCGCTTCTTCGTAACGCTTGGAAACTTCTTCCCAGTTTACAACGTTCCAGAATGCCGATGCATATTCCGGACGGCGGTTCTGATACTTCAGGTAGTACGCGTGCTCCCAGACATCAAGTCCGAGTACAGGCGTCTTGCCTTCCATAAGAGGAGAGTCCTGGTTTGCAGTGGATGTGACTTCGACTTCACCGTTGTTCACAACGAGCCAAGCCCAGCCGGAACCGAAACGGCCCTTTGCCGCTGTTTCAAATTCTTCCTTGAACTTGTCGAAGCTGCCGAACTTTTTGTCGATCGCTTCAGCAAGCGCTCCGGATGGCTGTCCGCCGCCGTTTGGCGAAAGAATCTGCCAGAAGAGCGAGTGGTTTGCATGTCCGCCGCCATTGTTGCGGACTGCGGTTTTCTTGTCTTCCGGTACGGAATCGAAGTTGCGGAGAACGTCTTCGATCGATTTTTCAGCGAGATCCGTTCCTTCAACTGCAGCGTTGAGGTTTGTTACATACGTGTTGTGGTGTTTCGTATGGTGGATCTCCATTGTTTCTTTGTCGATGCTTGGCTCCAACGCGTCATACGCGTATGGAAGTTCTGGCAATTTAAAAGCCATTTCACATTCCTCCCGGTTCAAATGGTTGACTACATTCTTCACATTATCAAACTTGTTGCACAGCTTCAAACAAAAAGCACCGCCAGATGAGGCGGTGCCGGTAAGTGTTTGTCAGGACACTACGATGACAAACAGCAAAATCATGATAATCTGGATGGCGCCCTTCACGCCTACTGACGTGAGGAAGCCGATCAGCGAACCGAGCCCGCTTCTCAGGGCCTGCCTGAGCCCTTTCCGGTTGACCAGCAGTTCCCCCAGGACCGCACCGATAAATGGTCCCGCGAGTATGCCGAATACCGGGATGACAAACGGCCCGACAAGGATTCCAATCGTGCTTCCCCACATTCCGGCTTTGGTGCCGCCATATTTCTTCACGCCCACCGCATTGGCCAGGAAATCGGCACCAAACAGCAGGATGACAAACAGGAGTTCAGCGAGCCAGAACCACCAGGGCAGTTCGGCGAACGAGTAAAACAGGCCGTACAGGACGAATCCCAGGAAAACAAAAAGAGAAGCGGGGATTACCGGATAGACCAGTCCGACGAACGCGATGATGAAACTCAGGATAATCAGCGTCCAGGCAATGATGGCCATTCGGTTCTCCCCCTTCTCTCTTACCCATTATACGTTGCGTCCCAGAATGGATTCCGCAATATTGACGGCGTGGTCGCCGATCCGTTCCAGGTTGCTCACGATATCAACGAACACGATACCCGCCTGGGCCGAACATTGGCCGTCATTCAGGCGCTGGATATGTTTTTTGCGGAACTTCCGCTCCATCTTGTCGATGAGGTCTTCCTTTTCCGCGACTTCGCGCGCAATTTCGGAATCATGATGATTCAGCGCTTCAAGTGAGCGTCCGACCGTCTCAATAGTCAGGGTAAACATCTCATCCAGGTCTTCCATCGCGCCTTCTGTAAGCACCACACGGTTTGCCTCGCGGTAGTCAATCAGCTCGATGATGTTCTCAAAGTGGTCGCCGATCCGTTCGATATCACGGACCGTCTCCATCAGAATCACGTGACGCTCGGATTCAATGGCGCTGATCGGCTCTGCGGAGACTTTCACGAGATAATCAGTGATGCCACGGTCAAGGTTGTTGATTGCATCCTCCAGCTGGTACGCCGTTTCGGAATGCTTTTTCTCGCTTGTCTTCAGATACGTGTACGTTTCATTCAGTCCGCGGACAGCGTATTCACCCATGCGGAGGATCTCTTCCTTCGCCTGTCCGATTGCGATGGACGGCGACTGAGTGATAAAGGACGGATCCAGATGTTTCGGCTTGAACTCGATCGAAACATCCTCGCCCGGAATCAGCTTTGTCACCACGTAGGCCCATGCACCGATCAGCGGGAACTGGATGATCGTATTGGCCACGTTAAAGGAACCGTGGGCAAAGGCAATCTGCATTTTCGGCTCGAGTCCGAGAGTGGACGACAGCCAGCTGACATAGGCAGTAAATGGAGCAAGTAAAATCAGGAACACGATCGTTCCGACCACGTTGAACAGGACGTGTGTCGCTGCCGCACGGCGCGCCGCAACGGATGCACCCAGAGATGCCAGGACCGCCGTGATGGTCGTACCGATATTATCACCGAACAGGATCGGCAATGCTGCTCTCAGGTCGACAAGCTGCTCGGCATACAGGCCCTGCAGAATCCCGACAGTCGCACTCGAACTCTGAACGATCAGTGTGAATACTGTACCGACGACGACACCCAGCAGAGAGTTTTCGCTCATGGAGAGGGTAAGGTCGATAAATGCCGGTAGCTCACGAAGCGGCTTCATGCCGCCGCTCATAAGTTCAAGGCCGAGGAAAAGGCCGCCGAAGCCGAATACGACTTCCCCGAGGTTCTTGATCTTGTCCTTTTTAAAGAAGAACAGCAGGAATGCGCCCAGGCCCATGATTGGAAGTGCATAGGCCCCGACATCAATCCCTATAATGAAGGCCGTGACAGTAGTCCCGATATTGGCTCCCATGATGACGCCGATTGCCTGGCGCAGTTTCATGAAGCCCGCACTGACGAGTCCGACAACGATGACTGTTGTACCGGAGCTGGACTGGATCAGGACCGTAACGACAATCCCGACGAGAACGCCCATGAACGGGTTGGTGGTGAACCGGTCCAGGATGTCCCTTAGCCGGTCACCCGCCGCTTTCTGGAGGGCATTCCCCATAAAGTTGATGGCAAACAGGAAAATCCCCAATCCGCCGATAAACTGGAATATCATTTCTGTCCAGTTGATTTCCACGAGTTCATTCAACCCCATTCGACAAAAATTGATGCCTGTCCATTATGTGGAGTCGACCCGCTGATTGTAAAGAGGTGCTTAAAAGAATTTACAATACGTTAACAATCGGGGAACTCCTGCGTCATAGAACTGTCGTTTTCTTCCCTCAGAAGTACCCTAATGCATGATAAACTAAACAGGTTAGGGAGGCGATCGATCTGAATCTGAAGTTCCGGCAACTCTTCCTTTCGGCTTTTCATGAGCCAAAGAAACTGGCCGCCTACAGGCTGCTGCCTTTCGGCAAGGTCGTGAAGTACATCTTCGTCTTCGTGTTTCTCACGGCCGTCCTGTCGTTCATCAATTTCTCGTTATCTTCCCGGGATATCCTGGCGGAGACAGAAATTCCGGCAGAAGATCTGAAGGGCATCGGGCCTCTCCTGTATCCGGCTGCCTTTGTTCTGCAATTTCTGATTTCCACTTTTTATTTCTACATTAAGGCGAGCATCGCGGCGCTGGCGGGCATGGCCATCATCAAGATTCGGGGACGGCGCGGCGAGTACCGGCATCTCTGGCGGACATCGGCCGTCGCCCTTACCGTGCCGACGCTGCTGCTGCTGGCCGATGACCTTTTTGGCGGCAACATTCCGTTCGCAACAGCCCTGTCCTGGGCCGCGGCATTCGTTTATATCTGGCTGGCAGCCGGCTATTATCCCAAAAACGCACCGATTAAGAGACCTGGAGCGCATAAACCCCCGGCCCGTTCATAGAATGTGGAAAAGGGGGTTTTCCCATGCGGATTTTCCTTGCCGCCATCGTGATCCTGATCATCTCCTATTTCATCAGAACCGATCTGCAGGAAGGGACGATTCCGAAAGCCGCCTTCTATTCGGAAGAAACCGGCAGCGGCTGCACGGAAACTGCAGAACCTGATGTGATCCCCGTGACTGTCGTCGAAGGCGATACAGTCCGTTCATTATTTGCGCTTTATCCGGATAGCATGGACCTTCTCACCCGACTGAGTGAATTTTATAAACTGAATCCCCACCTGAAAAACCAGCAGCCGGCTGCAGGCGAGACGGTCTTTTTGCCCTTGTCGCCCGCCGCCGGAAATTCATGCGGCTGATCCCGCAAATCCCGTCCGTTTGCATCCGGATTACTTGTCTAAGCCGGTATGCATTGATAGAATAATCCAAGTGAAGGCACCGGCCTGAAAAGGAGAGAATAAACCATGGGTGAAATTACACACCGTTCAAAGACCCGTCCGGTCCGAGTCGGAAATCTGACGATCGGCGGCAGCAATGAACTCTTCATACAGAGTATGACCACGACAAAGACGCATGATGTGGAGGCGACTGTCGCCCAGATCAAGAAACTGACGGAAGCGGGCTGCCAGGTTGTCCGTGTGGCATGTCCTGACGAGCGGGCAGCTTACGCCATCGGGGAAATCAAAAAGCAGATCGACATCCCGCTTGTTGTCGACATCCATTTCGACTACCGTCTTGCGCTGATCGCCATCGAACAGGGAGCGGACAAAATCCGCATTAACCCCGGCAACATCGGCAAGCGCGAGCGTGTCGAGGAAGTCGTCAAAGCTGCGAAGGAGAAAAGCATCCCGATCCGTATCGGCGTCAACGCCGGTTCACTCGAGCGCCACATCCTTCAGAAGTACGGCTACCCGACAGCAGAAGGAATGGTTGAAAGTGCCCTGCACCACATCAAGATCCTGGAGGACCTCGACTTCCATGACATCATCGTGTCACTGAAGGCATCGGATGTTCAGCTGGCTATTGAAGCCTACCGCAAAGCCTCCGAAGCGTTCGACTATCCGCTCCATCTCGGCATCACCGAGTCCGGCACGCAATTTGCCGGCTCGATCAAGAGCGCTGCCGGTCTCGGCACCCTGCTCAGCATGGGCATCGGGAACACGCTCCGTGTCTCTCTCAGCGCGGATCCTGTCGAAGAAATCAAGGTGGCGCGTGAACTGCTGAAGGTCTTCGGACTTTCATCCAACGCCGCGACACTCATTTCCTGCCCGACTTGCGGCCGCATTGAAATCGACCTGATCTCAATCGCGAACGAAGTTGAAGAATACATTTCCCACATCAAGGCGCCGATCAAGGTTGCCGTTCTCGGCTGCGCGGTCAACGGACCGGGTGAGGCCCGCGAGGCGGACATCGGCATCGCCGGAGCGCGCGGCGAGGGGCTCCTCTTCATGAAAGGTGAAACCGTCCGGAAGGTGCCGGAGGAAACGATGGTCGACGAACTCAAGAAAGAAATCGACAAACTGGCCGAAGAATACTTCGAGAACAAGCGCCGCGAAGAAGAACTGGCGCTCCAGGGAGAAAGCGCAGAGTGACACCGCTCCGCCTCGGGATCGACATTGACGGAACGGTGACCAGTCCTGCTTCCCTCCTGCCGCACATCAACAGGCGGTTCGGCAGCGAGTTCAAGCTGGACGACATCACCGACTATAGCCTGACCGCTTCGTTCCCGATGCTGGATCCGAACGAGTTCGCCGCCTGGTTCAAGGAAGCGGAACCGGAAATCTACCGGACCTCCCCTGCCCATGACTATGCCAAGGAGATTCTCAACAAATGGAATCGCCTGCACGAGCTTTACTATATTTCGGCCCGCGGCCTTGAGGTCAGGGATGTCACATTCAGCTGGTTCAAGGAGCATGGCATTCCCTACCGCCATATCGAACTGACCGGAAGCCACCGGAAAATCGAAGCGGCCAAAAAGCATGAGATCGAAATCTTTTTTGAAGACAAGCATGACAATGCCGTCGATATCCATGAAGAAGTCGGCATTCCCGTTTTGCTGTTCGATGCCCCGTACAACCGCCTCCCTGCACCGCCCGGAGTCGTCCGGGTACGGGACTGGCGTGAGGCCGACAACTGGATCCGGAAAGAATTCGGGACAGAAAAAGCGTGAGGATTTCTCATCCTCACGCTTTTTTCATTTTAAGGAATCAGCCTGCCGTTCGGCAGTCCGGACACTGGCCGTAGACTTCGAATTTGTGGTCATCAATGACAAATGACGGAAGCGCCCGTGACACCTGCTCCATCGGACAGACATCCAGCTCCTCGGTTCTCCCGCATTCCATGCAGATAAAATGATGGTGATGTCCATGCCGGTCACAGTGCATGCGGAATTTCCGTTCCCCGCCCAGTTCGGTTTCTTCGAGAATCTTCATTTCCGAAAAAGACGACAGATTGCGGTAGACCGTATCCTGGCTCATTTTCGGATGTTCATCGGCCAATGCCTTCCTGACATCGCCGGCAGACAGATACCGGTCCTCCCTTTCAAGGAGCCTGAGGATCGCCTCTCTGCTCGGCGTCCGCTTGAACCCTTCGGACTTCAGCCTTTCCATCGCAATATCAAAGTTCACCGGTTCCCACCTCCCCGTTCCGTGCTGCACTCCGGGCCGCGACGGCCTTCTTGCCTGCAAGCACCAGCAGCAGAATCAAAATTGAGATCACGACAATGGTACCGCCGGGAGCAAGATTCATGTAAAAGGCGGCGACCAGTCCCCCGAGCACCGAAAGTTCACCGAAGATGGCGGCATACAGCATGGCCTGGCGGAAGCCTTTGGCAATCTGCATCGCGGCCGCAACCGGGATCGTCATCAGGGAAGAAACGAGCAGGATGCCGACAATTCTCATGGAACCTGCCACTACAAGCGCCGTCACGATCATGAACCAAATGTTCAGCGCCCTTGATGAAATGCCCTGCGCCCTGGAATATTCGGGATCGAAAGACATCGAGAAAAGTTCCTTGTAAGTCAGCACGATAAACAGGATCGTAATCACCGCAACCGCCATGATCGTGTACAGATCCTCCCGGCCCACAGCAGAAACCGACCCGAACAGATAACCGACCAGGTCGGTGCTGAACCCCTGTGCCAGGGAGATGAAAATGGCGCCGAGTGCGATACCGCCCGACATGATGATCGGGATGGCCAGTTCCTCATAGCTTTTATACAATTCCCTCAGCCGGTCGATCAGAAGCGATCCGGCAACGGAGGAGCCGATTCCGAGATAAAGCGGATTCAGCGCGGCAAGCGCGGTGACATTCTGGCTCAGGAAAAGGCTGCCCGCAATTCCGGCAAGCGCGACATGGCTCAAAGCATCCGCAATCAGCGCCAGCCTTCTCACCACGATGAACAGGCCCAGAGCCGGTGCGATGAGACCGATGATCAGGCCGGAGGCAAAGGCGTTCTGAAGAAATTCATAATCGAATATGGCAGAAATCATGCGTCCGCCGCCTGACTGCCGTGATGGACACGCCTGACTGCATGCCCGTACCATTCGCTCCGGATCCTGCTTTCCTGCCGGCTGTATTCTTCATGCGGGCCGTGGAAGTGGATCGACCGGTTCACGCAGGCGACATGCGTCACCAGTTCCGATACCGTGTCCACATCGTGCGTGACCAGTACAATGGCAATCCCCTTTTCACGGTTCAGGCGGCCCAGCATATTATAAAACGACTGCATGTGCTTTCGGTCAATGCCTACGGTCGGCTCGTCCAGAACAAGCAGTTCCGGGTTGCTGATGAGCGCCCGGGCGATGAACACCCGCTGCTGCTGTCCCCCCGACAGGTCGCCGATGCTGCGGTCCGCAAACTCTTCCATCCCGACCGCAGCGAGCGCATTGTCCACTTTTTCGTCCGCATCTGCCGGATAGCGCCTGAACAGACCGGTCTTCTTGACCAGTCCGCTGCGGACAACTTCCCTGACCGTTGCGGGGAATGCGCGATTAAATGCGTTGGATTTCTGCGATACGTATCCGATCTTTTCTTTTTCCCGGAAATCAGATGCATCGCGGCCGAATAGGCGGATCTGCCCCGACAGCGGCTTGATCAGGCCTAGGATGAGTTTGATCAGGGTCGATTTTCCCGACCCGTTCGGCCCGATGACCGCCCAGAATTCTCCTTTTTCCACGGTGAGGAAAATATGTTCAAGTGCGGCCGTGTCCCCGTACCGGTATGACACGTCCTCGAGCTCTATCAATGGTTCTGTCATGTTGCCGTCCTCTTTTCCAATTCGGAATGACTACGATTTACTCAATGAAGTATAGTACAGTTCGCCCGCATTGTAAATGATTTGAGAATGGAGGCCCAGGATGAATCTGAATGGGATGATCACGGATCTGAAAAGGATGTCCGACCGGGAGCTCAGGGAACTTGCCGCCCAGTATGGGGTTGAGCTGTCTTCGGAGGAGGTCCGGAAACTGCGTCCGCTGCTCGACGAAGTATCCTTTTCCTTTCTCTGGACCGGTGTGCCGGATTCATTTATCCGCAAGGTGGAAGCCATCATCGGGACTGAACGGACCCGGCGGATCATGGAACAGTACCTCTGAAACCGAAAAGCAAAAAACAGGCTGCCGTCACGTCCATATGGACGTTCGGGCAGCCTGATTTTTTTAGACCATGAGTGATTCAATCGGTTCGCGGCTGAACGACTGTTCACGCAGCATCGCGATTTCGTCCTTGTAAGGGGCCTTCCGGCTGGCCTTGTCCGGCCCGACCCATGGGGTTTCAAGGATTTTCGGCAGTTCGCCGAATTCCGGTAGATGGACGATCCTGGCCAAAGCTTCAAATCCGATATGGCCGAAACCGATATTCTCGTGCCGGTCCTTCCTGGCACCGCGTTCATTTTTGCTGTCATTGACGTGGATCACCGAAATCCGGTCAAGGCCGATGACCTTGTCGAACTCTGTCAGCACCTCATCGAGATTACCGACGATGTCATATCCCGAATCATGGACGTGGCAGGTGTCGAAGCAGACTGTCAGACGGTCGTTCCGTTCCACGCCGTCGATGATCCTGGCAAGTTCGTCAAATGAGCAGCCGCATTCGGACCCCTTGCCCGCCATTGTTTCCAGTGCAATTCTGACCGGAGCTTCCACCTGGAGGACCTCATTCAGCCCCTCGATAATTTTCGCAATGCCCTTGTCCGTTCCCTCGCCGACATGGGCACCGGGATGCAGGACAATCTGGTCGGCACCGATTGCCGCCGTCCGTTCAATCTCGCTTTGCAGGAAGTTCACGCCGAGTTCGAACGTTTCAGGTTTGACCGTATTCCCGATATTGATGATATACGGGGCGTGGACAACAATGTCCGAGAGCCCGTTTTCCTCCATATGAAGGCGTCCGGCCGCGATATTCAGCTCTTCAACCGGCTTGCGCCTTGTGTTCTGGGGAGCCCCTGTATAGATCATAAACGTCGATGCGCCATATGAAGCGGCTTCCTCACTGGCTCCCAGCAGCATCTTTTTGCCGCTCATGGATACATGCGAACCGATCAGCATGTTACTTTCTCCTTCCCTGCCGCAACTCCTTGCGCTTTTCCTTGCGCCGGATGTCGGCCACTTGCTTTTCTATCTTTTTCTTATAGCCCGGCTTGACCTTTGTCGGCTTGCGGACCTGGCGGCGGATTTTTTCATCCAGCTCCCGGTCGGTCTTTTGCCGGTTGGAGCGCGAATGCCGCTCTTTCAGATCAGACCATTCGCCATTTTTCACATCACGGTGGATAAACGGCACACCCATTTTTTCGATCCTCACGAGCGCATCTTCATCAGACGGCTCATAGAGCGTGATGACGGTTCCCTGCAGGCCCGCCCTTGCCGTCCGTCCGGAACGGTGAACAAAGAATTCAAGGTCCTCGGGGAGGTTGTAGTTGATGACATGGCTGACACCCGGGATATCGATTCCGCGGGAAGCCAGATCGGTCGCGACGATGTATTCGAATTCCAGGTCGCGGACCCGGTTCATCATCTTCCGCCGCTCACGGGGTGTCAGATCGCCGTGTATGCGGCCAGTCTTGATACCGTTCGAGGACAGGAATTCTCCAACTTCTTCCGCTTCTTTGCGCGTGTTCGTAAAAATAATCGCCAGGTAGGGGTTCAGCCCTGACATGACATGAAGCAATTTCTTTTTCCGGTCCATACTTCTTACCGGGACAAGTGGAAATTCGATTCCTTCAGCAACCGGACGGCGCTCTCCGATCCGGATATGCTCAGGCGATTCCATATACTTGTTCAGGAATGGCTTGAGCTTCTCTGGAATGGTCGCGGAGAACACATACATCTCGAGGTCCTTCGGCATTCGGGAGGCCACCTGGTCAATGTCCTCGATGTAACCCATATCAAATGCAAGGTCGGCTTCATCAATGACGAGGATCTTCGCCGTATGGGCCAGGAGCGCATCCTCCTGGACGAGGTCGCGCAGCCTTCCCGGTGTTCCCACCGCGATATGCGGCTGGGTTTTCAGCTTATCAATGGAGCGCTGCTTGTCCGTGCCGCCAATGAAAAGCCCCGAGCGGATGGCCGTCCCTTCGGTCAGTTTCTGCAGTTCCGAATGGATCTGCTCGGCCAGTTCCCTTGTCGGAGCGGCGATGACAGCCTGCACCGCATCAGCAGCCTGATTGGTACGTTCTATGATCGGGATCAGGAAGCTGTGCGTCTTCCCCGTCCCGGTATGGGCCTGCCCGATGGCGCTTTTTCCGGCCAGCATCAGCGGGATGACGGCTTCCTGCACGGGGGTCGGCGCTTCAAACCCGATCCTGCGGATGGCATCCTGCAGAAAAGGCTGAAGTTTCATTTCTGTGAATTTCGGCATACATTTTCCTCCTCAACTGTCCTTCATTTTAACACAGGCGGCCCGGATTCTCCCGTATCTTGCGGATGCGGCACGATTCAAGGGAATCGGTGGCAATGCGGGAGACGCTGCATATGATTAAGGGAGAGCGTATTTTAAAGAAAGGAGTCCGCCGGATGCGATATCAGTCATTTTACCCGTTTTCAGGCGGAGGAAGCGCCCCGCGGATGCCGTTCGGCCCGCCTCCCCAGAGGGGCATGTTCAATGGGCCTCCTGCCGGCTTCGGAAGAAATCCCGGCTTTGGTCCGGGCGGGTTCGGCAGAAGAGGGTTCGGAGCAGGCGGAGCCCCCGGTGGACCCGGCGGTTCCTTCGGAATGCCGGGATCTGCCGGAGGACAGGGACAGGGAATGTCACGGCTTGAGAATTATATGAGGACGGCCGATAAGTTCTTATCCACCGCCCAGCAACTGTCTCCGCTCATCAATCAGCTTAGCCCGATGATGCAGAACATCCCGGCACTGCTGCAGATCTATCGCGGCTTCTCCGGAACCTCATCGGCAGGCGGCGGGAACGGGACAGCGGCAAATTCGTCCCAGACCCGTTCCGGAGCCACTGAACCGCGTTCCGAAGCCTCCGGTCCCCGTCCTGACGGCAACTCGGTGCCCCGTATTTTCCAGCCGCCTTTTTGAATCTTTGAATCCGCGGCCATGCTCCGCTATAATAGGGGCAGTGACCTGAAGGAGTGAAATCCATGAATGTAATCAAGATTTCCCCGAGGGGCTACTGCTATGGAGTCGTGGACGCGATGGTCATCGCCCAGAACGCCGCCATGGACAAGTCGCTCCCGAGGCCGATCTATATATTGGGAATGATCGTCCATAACAAGCATGTGACCGATGCTTTCGAACAGGACGGCATCATCACGCTTGACGGGCCGAACCGCAAGGAGATCCTTGAAAAGGTCGAAAGCGGCACGGTCATCTTCACCGCCCACGGCGTCTCGCCCGAAGTCCGTGAGATTGCCCGCCGCAAAGGCCTCGTCGCCATCGACGCGACATGCCCGGATGTGACGACCACCCATGATCTGATCGAAGAAAAGACCGCAGAAGGCTATGACATCATCTACATCGGCAAGAAAGGCCATCCGGAGCCGGAGGGTGCCATCGGTGTCGCACCGGACAAGGTGCACCTGATCCAGACAATGGCGGAGGCCGACGCCCTGGAGATCAGTGCAGAGAAGCTTCTGGTCACCAACCAGACCACGATGAGCCAGTGGGACGTGGCTGATATCATGAAACGCCTGCAAGAACGTTTTCCTCAACTGGAAGTACACCGTGAGATCTGCATGGCGACCCAGGTACGCCAGGAAGCTGTTGCCGAGCAGGCCGGTGATGCCGATCTGCTGATCGTCGTCGGTGACCCGATGAGCAACAACTCCAACCGCCTTACCCAAGTCTCAATCGAAATCGCCGGAACCCCGTCCTACCGGGTCGAGGATGTTTCCGGCATCGACCTGGCCTGGCTGGAAGGCGTGGAAACGGTCGCCGTTACGGCGGGCGCATCAACGCCGACACCGATCGTTAAGGAAGTCATTAACTTCTTCGATCAGTACGACCCGAACGACCCTTCCACACATGACACCACTTCCAAGGTGAAACTGGAGAAAATCCTTCCGCGCATCAAGAACCCGAAACCGGTCAAGCGGATCAATCCTTATCCGGTCTGACGGAATTTCAAAACGGGACTGTCCATAATGGGCAGTCCCGTTTTCCTATTACATAAACCGGAATGGTTCGGTGATGATCGCTGATTCGATGAATTCGCAGCGGATGCCGGTTTCATTGGCATCCTGTTCAAGGCGCTCCCTGACACCGCCGACCATGATCCGTTCGATGTGATGGCCGGGATCGACAATGGATAGCCCGAGGTTGGCGGCATCCTGCGCGGTATGGAAGTCGATGTCTCCCGTCACGAGCGCATCCGCCTTTTTCCCGATTGCGGCACCGACATATTTGGCGCCGGAGCCCCCGAGCACTGCCACGGTCCGGACTTCCTCGTTTCCTCCATCTACGACACGCAGTGCAGGAACCCCAAGACGATCTTTGACATGCCCGGCGAATGTTTCCAGGGGCATCGGTTCCGGCAGGACGCCGACGCGGCCGATCCCATATTCCTCAAGTCTCTGGTCAAGCACAAAAAAGTCATAGGCCGGCTCTTCATACGGGTGGGCTTCGATCATGGCCTGCTCGACTCGGTCACGGATCGAGCCCGTCAGCACCACTTCGATTTTCGTCTCCCGGACCGCCTCAGCCTTGCCGACGCTGCCGATGTACGGGTCGGCTCCCCCAGCAGGGGTAAAGCGCCCCGTCCCTTCCAGTTCGTAGCTGCAGTGTGTATAATCCCCGATTGCGCCGGCGCCTGCATCGCCAAGCGCCTTGCGGACTTTTTCCACACTGTCATGGGGCGTGAAGACAGCCAGCTTGAACAGCGGCTCCCTGTAGGTTTCTTCCATGATCGTAATTCCGGAGAGGCCGAGCTTTTGGGCAAGCATATCATTCACGCCGCCCGGTGCCACATCCAGGTTTGTATGGGCGACGAATACGGAAATGTTGTGCCGGATGCACAGTTCCACAATTCTGCCGTGCGGCGTATCGGTCCGCACCGACTTCAGCGGACGGAACAGCGGCGGGTGATGGGCGATGATCAGCCCAGCGCCGGCTTCGGCCGCTTCCCGGACCACCTCTTCTGTCACGTCAAGAGTGACGAGGACTTTGCCGGCAGGCGCATCCGGTCTTCCGATCTGCAGCCCGACCGGATCCCAGTCGTAGGCGAATTTTTTCGGGGCCCAATTTTCCATTAGGCGGATGATGTCATTGACCGTGGTTTTCTTCTCCATTACCGAGCACCTCCAAGATTTGATCAAGTGAGCGCTTTAGTTCGGCTTCTTTGGTGTCACGCTCAGCAGAAGGGGATGCTTCCTGCATCCTGTCCAAGATCTTCCGGACCGAAGCGGCTTCCCGCTCCCACTTTTTCCTGAATGCGGGCGGCTGTCTTTCGGACAGGAACGGCCCGAACCTCAACTGCATGTCATCATAGACGGCAGTACCCCGTTCAAGCACGAGCACTTCATAGATTTTCCCGTCTTCCTCGAGGATGTCCTCGTCTGTGAGGCACCAACCGTTGGCCATCGCCCATGAGCGGATGGCCCCCGCATGGATGTTCGGCTGAAGAACCAGACGGCGGACTCCTGACAGTCGCGGTTTTCCATTTTCGAGAATTGAGGCGATCAGCGGACCTCCCATCCCTGCAATGGAAACCGTGTCAACCCCGTCCTCTTCAAGGATGGCCTCGAGGCCGTCCGCAAGGCGGGCTTCCACCTTTCCTTGCAGGCCGGTCTCCCGTATTGTCGCCTCGGCTGATTCATACGGCCCCTTGGCCACTTCACCGGCAATTCCCCTGCGGATCCGGCCTCTGAGTGCAAGGTGGGCCGGGAGGTATGCATGGTCGCTCCCGATGTCCGCCAGGACGGCATCCTCCCCGATATGCGAAGCGACTGCCTGGAGCCGCCCGGAAAGCTTGTTCACATTCATCTTCCGCACCTCCTTCTGCAATTGTAAACAACAATCCGTAAAATGTTAAAACCCTTATCCGGATTCCGGATAAGGGTTTCTAGAGCAAGTTCATTATTGAAGCGAAAGCACCCATTCAGCCATCGCATCGAGGTTCTCGTCCGGGACGAGACCGCCAGGCATTGCGCCTTTACCGTTCTTCAGAACGTCTTTGACTTCGTCTGCGCTCGAATCAAGGCCTACCAGGCTTGGTCCGACAGAGCCTTCATAGTTCTGTCCGTGGCAGGAAACACATTTTCCTTGTGCAAGTGCTTCTGGATCAAAGTCACCGGAAGAAGCTTCGTCTCCGCCTTCACCACCGGCCTCACCAGTAGTGGTATCGCCGCCGCTATCCTCGGATTGCTCCTGGTCAGCTGCGATTTCTTCCTGGTTATCCAGTCCATAAAGAGACATGAAGAAAATAAGGCCGATCCCGAGGGCCATGATCAGGATATAAGGTACGACAGGATTTCTGTTCATCGACTAAAACCCCCTTTTCCGTGAGATAGCTGTACAGTTATATACAGTGAACAATACATATTGTACTGCATTCCCACGAAAACTGAAAGCATTAGCCGGGAAGTTTTGCGACTTTGTGACAAATTCGGCAAAAGTCCGTTCGGCTTCCGGAGTTACACGCCAATCTGGCGGGCGATGACCATATGCTGGACCTCGGATGTCCCCTCGCCGATCTCCAGCAGTTTCGCGTCGCGCATATAGCGCTCCACTTCATATTCTTTCATGTACCCGTATCCTCCATGCAGCTGGATGGCCTCATCCGCCACTTCCATGGCGATTTCGGATGCGTAGAGCTTGCACATCGCAGCTTCCTTGGAAAACGGACGGCCCTGATCTTTCAGCCAGGCTGCTTTATGGACCATGGTTCTTGCCAGTTCGATCTTGAGCGCCATGTCTGCCAGCTTGAACTGGTTGACCTGAAAATCTGCAATGGCCCGGCCGAACTGCTTGCGTTCCTTGGCATATTGGAGCGAGCGGTCAAATGCAGCCTGCGCGATTCCGACTGCCATCGCCCCGATCCCGATCCGTCCGCCGTCAAGCGTCACCAGGAACTGGCGGAATCCGTTGCCCCGCTTGCCGAGCAGATTCTCCTGAGGCACCCGGACATTTTCAAGGACCAGTTCCGTCGTATTGGACGCGTTCAGTCCCATTTTCTCATAGTTGTCGATCACCTTGAATCCATCCGCATCCGTCGGAACGATGATGGCGGAAATCTCCTTTTTGCCGTCTTCCATGCCGGTGATGGCAGTAAGCGCCAGGTGTTTGGCATGGCTGGCATTGGTGATGAACACTTTGCTGCCATTGATGACGAAGTCGTCCCCCTCCGGCTTCGCCGTCGTCTGCGTGCCCCCTGCATCGGAACCGGCGTTCGGCTCCGTCAGCCCGAATGCCCCCAGTGATTCACCCGTACAGATCGGCACCAGATACCTTTGCTTTTGCTCCTCCGTCCCGAAAAGGTTCAGAGGCGCTCCCCCAAGCGAAATGTGGGCCGAGTAGGTGATCCCCGTAGAAGCGCACGCCCGGCTCAGCTCTTCCGTCACAATGGCGAAGCTGACCGTATCGGCACCTGCCCCACCGTATTTTTCGTCGAACGGAAGGCCCATCATTCCCATTTCTCCGAGCTGGCGGAAGATTTCCTTCGGGAATTCCTTTGTCCTGTCGCGCTCAATCGCCCCCGGAGCCACGACCTCGTCGGCAAATTCCCTGATCGTCTTCCGGATCATCTGCTGCTCATCAGTCAGGTCAAAGTTCATCTTGCATCCCCCTTTGTGAATACGCTTTCAAAGATAGTATAACTGAACGAGCGCTCGCTTAACAACCATGTGTGCAAATAATGGAACACCATTGCCGGAATGGCCCTTTTTCACCATCAGCAGCTTTTTGCTGTTCCGGGTTCCCAAAACAAAAAAACCGCGGTTTCGGAAGAAACCGCGGAAACTTATTCTTATTCAAGAAAATCCTTGAGCCGCTTCGACCGGGACGGGTGGCGCAGCTTGCGGAGTGCCTTTGCCTCGATCTGGCGGATCCGTTCGCGGGTGACGCCGAACACCTTTCCGACTTCTTCAAGGGTCCTGGTCCTTCCGTCATCGAGTCCGAAACGGAGACGGAGCACATTCTCCTCCCGGTCGGTCAGTGTATCCAGAACATCCTCAAGCTGCTCTTTAAGCAGTTCGTAGGCAGCATGGTCAGAAGGTGACTGAGCCTCGGAGTCCTCGATGAAATCCCCAAGATGGGAGTCATCCTCTTCCCCGATCGGCGTCTCCAGAGAAACCGGCTCCTGCGCGATTTTCAGGATTTCCCGCACCTTTTCCGCAGGAAGATCCATTTCCTCGCCGATCTCTTCCGGTGTCGGTTCGCGTCCGAGATCCTGCAGAAGCTGGCGCTGGACACGGATCAGCTTGTTGATCGTCTCGACCATGTGGACAGGGATACGGATGGTCCTGGCCTGGTCGGCGATTGCCCGTGTGATGGCCTGGCGGATCCACCACGTTGCATACGTACTGAACTTGAAGCCTTTGCGGTAATCGAACTTCTCGACCGCTTTGATCAGGCCCATGTTCCCTTCCTGAATGAGGTCAAGGAAAAGCATGCCCCGCCCTACATAACGCTTGGCGATTGAAACGACAAGTCGAAGGTTGGCCTCCGCGAGACGTTTTTTCGCTTCCTCATCCCCATCCTCGATACGTTTGGCAAGTGCGATTTCCTCTTCCGCGGAAAGGAGGTCGACACGGCCGATCTCTTTCAGATACATTCTGACAGGGTCGTTGATTTTAACACCGGGCGGCACGCTCAGGTCGTTGAGGTCAAACTCCTCTTCCTCACCTTCTTCGCCTTTCGGCCCCTTTCCTTTGCGCTCGATCTCAACTCCCTGCTCCTCGAGCTGGTCAAGGAATTCTTCGAAATGATCCGGCTCCATATCAAAAGCGGATAATTTTTCCGTTACGTAGTCAAATGACAACTCGCCGGCCTTTTTGCCCTGCTCCAGCAGTTGCGTCTTCACTTCCTCAATTGTCATTTCGTGTTCATGCTCATTAGACTGCCCTGAAAGGTCTGCCATTTTACTCCTCCTCCTGCAAAAGCCGGCACACTCAGATTGCCGACAAGGACTTTCTCAATGCGATGATTTCCCTGGATAGTTCAAGGGCGCGGCTCAGATTGCTCATCTTTTCCGCTTCCTTAGATTGCTGCAGCTTTTCGCTGATTTCCATTTCGATCCTATATTTCCTGATATGGCGCATGCTGTCCCGGATCTCTTCCTCGGCGTATTCGCCGGAAAGCTCGTTCATCGCTGTTTCCATGACGATTTTCCTCAGTTCCGGATCGTCTAGCGTTTCACAGAAGCGATGTACATCCGGTTCGCCATATTCCTCATAAAATCCTGCAAGTCTGACGAAAATCGCCGTATATTCATCATGGAAGAACGGGCTGCCTTCACCCGAGTCCCTGAACCGCGCAAACAGTGCACCGTCACGGAGCATATGGGATAAAATGATCCGCTCCGCTCTTGCCACCGGGGTCTTCCGGGTCTTTCCGCGGGGAACTGCCGGTTCGGCAGGCCGGCTTTCCGGCGGCGGTGCCTGTCTTTCTTTCCGGGTATGGCGGGCTTCCGACTTCCTGAACTGCGCAGTAAGCGCCTCAACAGAGACGCCCGTCTCCTCCGCCAGCTGCTTCAGGTACAGGTCGCGCTCGACAGGAGTCGTCTTTCCGGCCAGTTCCTCCAGAACTTCGTGGATATACTGTAGGAGGTCATTTTCATTCTTCAGGTTCTTATCGCGCTTGGCATACATCATCGAGAATGACAAAAGTGTATGCGGCTGGCCGATTATGTTTTCCCTGAATGCCTTTCCCCCATACTTTTTAAGGTAATCGTCCGGATCCAGGCCTTCGGGCACGATGGCCACCTTGGCGTCCAGGCGGTTCGAGGGGAACATCCGGCTGAACCTCCTGGCCGCCTCCCATCCCGCATTGTCGCCATCCGTACAGATGATGACCTCATTTGTCACGCGACCCAACATCGAAAGATGCTTGTCCGACATCGCCGTGCCCATGAGGGCGACACCGGCTTGTACGCCCTCCGAATCCGCAGAAATGACATCCATGAATCCTTCAAACAATATTACATTACCCGATTTACGGGCCGCGAGACGTGCATTGTGGTAATTATAGAGAATTTCGCTCTTGTTGAAGATCGGTGACTCGGGGCTGTTCAGGTACTTTGGTTCGTCCCCGGTCTTTTTGATGACCCGGCCGGAGAATCCTACCGTTTTCCCGTTCATATCATGGAGAGGAAACATGACCCGGTTCCTGAACCGGTCAAACACGCCATTACCGTTTTCGGGGATGATCGCCAATCCGGCTTCCGCAATTTCCTCATCACTGAAGCCTTTGCGCCTCAACAGGGTGACAAGCGATTCCCGGCTGCCCAACGACCAGCCGATGCCGAACTTGTCGATGGTCTCCTTTGTGAAGCCGCGTCCATAAAGATATTCGAGCGCTTCCTCCCCTTCCACTGTGTTCAGGAGCAGGTGACGATAGAATTCTTCCGCGTACCGGTGGGCATCCAGGAGCCTCCTGTGGCCGGAGGGCAGCTGCCGCCCGCCGCCGGACGCCTCACCGGTCTCAACCTCGATCCCTGACCGTGCACCAAGTTTGGCCACCGCTTCCACAAACGAAAGGTTTTCGACGTCCATGACGAATGTGATCGCATTCCCGCCTGCACCGCATCCGAAACAGTGGAACATCTGCTTGTCTTCGGATACCGAGAAGGATGGAGAGTTCTCATCGTGAAACGGGCATAGCCCGAACCAGTTCCTCCCCCTTTTCGTCAGCTGGACATATTCACCGACCAGCCCGACAATATCCGTCTGGGAGCGGATGGCCTCGATCTTCTCTTCCGGAATCCGCTTCATCCTTCACACCACACTTTCGGCCGTACTCTCGAATTCGAGATTCACGGAAAGAATCCTTCATTCTTCGACAAAAAAGTGCGCAGGAGGGAAGAAAACTGCCCACTACGCGCATTTTATTCACAATATCCAATTATAATACGCCTTACGGTGGATTTCCACCATAAGAGAAGATTTTTTGAACTTCCCGCTCTACTTTCTTCGGGACCGGCTGCAAAAAAAAGAACCGGCCTTCCGAAGAGGCGGTTCTGCCGTTCATCGTTCGCGTTTCTGTTTGATATTCAGGATGATATTCGCGGTTTCTTCCACTGCCCGGTCGGTTACATCGATGACCCTGCAGCCGATCCTGTCCGCCACCGAGTAGAAATGATCAATCTCGGCCCTGATTCTCTCGATTTTCGCATAATTTGCGTCATCTTTCAAACCGAGCGCCTTCAGCCGTTCTTTTCGGATCGAGTTCAGTTTTTCCGGTGAGATCACGAGTCCGAAACATTTGTCCGGATCAATCTTGAAAAGCTCTTCAGGCGGTTCCACTTCCGGAACAAGCGGAACGTTTGCGACCTTATAGCGCTTATGTGCCAGGTACTGGGACAGCGGAGTCTTCGACGTCCTCGACACGCCGATCAGGACAATGTCCGCAAGCAGGAGACCCCGCGGATCCCTGCCGTCATCATACTTGACCGCAAACTCGATCGCTTCAATTTTCTGGAAATAGTCTTCATCCAGCATGCGGACACGCCCGGGCTCTTCCGAAGAGCGTTCGTTGAGCGTGCTGCCGATCACATCGATGATCGGTCCGAGGAGATCGATCGAAGGGATATTCCGCCGCTCGCACTCCAGCCTGATGTATGTCCTCATCTCTTCCTTAACCAGCGTATAGAGGATGATGGCATGCTGTTCGGCAGCGATTTCCGTGATTTCTTGAAGCTGGTCTGTGGATTCCACATGCGGGATCCGCTTGACCGCGGTCGATTCAAAATCTTTTCGGAATTGGCTGATGGCCGCCTTCGCCACCAGATCTCCGGTCTCGCCGATTGAGTCGGACACGATATACATTTTTAGTTGATTCATAGGGCACCTCTCACAAATCGTGATTTTCAGCCAGCGACAGGAATGCCGAGGTGATATTTGTCTTGGTGATACGGCCGATGACAGAAAGTCCCTCTTCCGTTTCTTCGACGACCGGGAGCGCATCAATCTGCCGCTCGATCAGCACCTTCGCCACATGGACAAGGGCCTCGTTTTTCCGGCAATAAGCGATGTTCGGCATCCTCGTCATGATCATATGCACGGGAATCTTTTCCAGGTCGGTTCCGCCTATGGCTGTCCGCAGCAAATCTTTCCTGGAAAGGATCCCGGTCAGCTTGGACTGGTCATCCACGACAATCAGCGTACCGACGTCTTCAAGGAACATCTGGGTGATCGCATCGTAGACGGAAAGCGATTCCTGGACAACAACCGGAATCGACTGGAAATCCCGAACCTTCATGTTCATCATGTTCTCTGTCAGATGCTGATCCTTTTTCTTGCCCGAATAAAAGTAGCCCACGCGCGGGCGGGCGTCCAGAAAGCCTGCCATCGTCAGGATGGCGAGGTCGGGCCGGATCGTGGCGCGGGTCAGGCTGAGCCGTTCCGCGATCTGTTCGCCAGTGATCGGCCCGTCTGCCTTCACGATCTCCAGGATCTCATCCTGACGCTTATTGAGTTCCATACGACTCACATCCTGTACTTGATGGGTAATAGCCTAGTTCATTATATCCGAATCTGCATCCGATTGCGAAACGATTCATCCCATGCTACAATGTTGTCAAAGTTCATACGGCGATGAAGGGATAATCAAGTAATATCCAGCAAAAGCGAGCAGGGACGGTGAAAGCCTGCACGGATATGAAGCGGCACCCCCGAGCCGATCTCTCTGAAAGAGGGCCGGTTTCCGGCCAATCGGGGTGGAACCGCGGGTCATCAGGCACCCGTCCCCGGACGTAATGTCCGGGGACGGGTGCTTTTTCAATGGAGTGCCGCTGAACCCGGCCCGGCACCGACCCAGACATCGCCTGTATGAAAATACGAGGAGGAAACAGACATGACTTCAATGGAAACGATCGTCAATCTGGCCAAGCACCGGGGATTTGTCTTCCCGGGTTCCGACATCTATGGCGGCCTTGCCAACACATGGGATTACGGCCCGCTCGGAGTGGAGCTGAAAAACAACATCAAGAAGGCCTGGTGGAAGAAATTCGTGCAGGAGTCCCCGTACAATGTGGGCCTTGATGCCGCCATCCTCATGAACCCGAAGGTCTGGCAGGCATCGGGCCATGTCGGCAACTTCAATGACCCGATGATCGACTGCAAAAGCTGTAAAGCCCGCCACCGCGCGGATAAGCTGATTGAAAACAAACTCGAGGCCGAAGGAAATGAAATGGTCGTCGACGGCCTGCCGTTCGAGAAAATGCAGGAGCTCATCAAGGAGCATAACATCACCTGCCCGGACTGCGGCGCTCAGGACTTCACGGAGATCCGCCAGTTCAACCTGATGTTCAAGACTTCCCAGGGAGTGACAGACTCTTCCTCGAACGACATCTACCTGCGCCCGGAGACGGCACAGGGCATCTTCGTCAACTTCAAAAATGTCCAGCGGTCCATGCGCAAAAAACTGCCTTTCGGGATCGCCCAGGTCGGCAAGAGCTTCCGGAACGAAATCACACCGGGCAACTTCACTTTCCGGACACGTGAGTTCGAGCAGATGGAACTGGAATTCTTCTGCAAGCCGGGCGACGATCTCGAGTGGTACGCATACTGGCGCGACTTCTGCAAAAACTGGCTTGACCAGTTGAACATGACGGATGAAAACGTCCGCCTGCGCGAACATGAAAAAGAAGAGCTTTCCCACTACTCAAACGCGACGGTCGACATCGAATACAAATTCCCGTTCGGCTGGGGCGAACTTTGGGGCATCGCAGACCGGACCGACTTTGACCTGAAGCGACACATGGAGCATTCAGGCGAAGACTTTACCATGACGGATGCGGAAACAGGAGAAAAGTACGTACCATACTGCATCGAGCCTTCCCTCGGCGCAGACCGTGTAACGCTCGCTTTCCTCTGTGATGCCTATGAAGAAGAGAAAATCGGCGAAGATGACCAGCGCACGGTCCTCCGCTTCCACCCCGCGCTTGCGCCATTCAAGGCAGCGGTCCTTCCGCTTTCCAAGAAGCTTTCGGATGAGGCCCAGGATGTATGGGCGGAGCTGCGCAAATCATTCCCGGTGGATTATGATGAATCCCAATCGATCGGGAAACGCTACCGCCGCCAGGATGAGATCGGTACACCGTTCTGCATCACCTACGACTTTGATTCCAAGGAAGACGGACAGGTGACTGTCCGCGACCGCGACACGATGGAACAGGTCCGCATGCCGGTCAGCGAAGTCCGCGCATTTATCGAACAGCGTCTTGAATTCTGATGTCCATATCATATGAAAAAGGCAGTCCGCATCCTGCGGGCTGCCTTTGCCTGTAGACAAAGTGAGTGGATCACTCCTTTGTCTGCAGTTTTTTCTATTCCTGAAACTCCTAAGGAAATGCGTAGCATTTTCGAGGAGTCTCGGGCCCTCCGCTACAATCCGCATGAAACATTTAAAAGAACGAATGTATCCGATATTGAATGGGACTAGCTGTCATAGTACTACATGATAAAGAGGGTAAGTCGGAAAGACGCTCTCCGTTTAAGCCCAACGATGTTCGATGTGATTCATCGGAGACGGTTGCGATTGGCGCAATGACTGGGTAACCACTCGTGCTCCCGAGGTACCCATTCATCTCCCTTCACTAATCCAAAAATTGGTTTATCCTGTCTGCATCATGCGTGGTGGACTAAATGATTTCCCGGGAAAGAACGTCATTCCGAATCATCAGAGTCAGCTTCCGCCGGTCGCTCTTCCCTGCCAAATGACGGCATGCGTTCGAGCTGATCGAGGAAGGAGGCGGATTTCAGGCGGAGGCCCACCTGTTCATCATAAATGGTCCTGACGATCTTCCTCATAAATTTCTTGGTGGCGGGTTTGAGTGTCAGCTTGCCGACCTGCTCGATCGGAACCGTATAAAACGTCCGGATCAGGCGGAGATGCGAAGGCGACAGCCGGATCAGGTAGGGGTCGACATGGAAGCAGCGGTGGCAGAGGAAACCAACCTCCTGGAAGGAGAACGCGAACTCCCCTTCTGTCGCGCCGCAGCTTGCACACTGATGCAAGACAGGGTGGATCCCGGCTACGGGGAGCATTTTCCATTCCACAAACAGGGTGATCGCCTCAGGGTCGTACTCCTCATCAATGGCATGGAACGCCTGTCTGAGGAGTTCAAACTGGGCAGGAGACGGCTGATTGTCTTCGATCAGACGGTCCATCAGTTCCGCGATATAACTCGCATAGGCGGTGGCCGTGATGTCCTGGTGCAGATGGCGCATCTGGTTCAGCGTATCCCCCGACTGCAGGGTTCCCATGCCCCTACCCCTGTAGATCATGAAGATGCCGTGTGTGAATGGCTGGGTCACCGCGGCCAGACGGCTTGCCGGCTTTTTTGCCCCACGCGCCATTGCGGTCACCTTGCCGGCTTCCCTGGTCAGGAGCGTCACCACTTTATTTGTTTCCCCGTATGGGCCGGTGCGAAGGACGATCCCTTCCCATTTGTTCAGCATCGTCTTCCCTCCTTCTCCGGATGTGAAGAAAAGCGCGGGCACCCGGCCCGCGCCCCATCAGTATTCATCTTCCCGGAAACCATACTCCCTAAGCTGGTTGGCCCGGTTCCGCCAATCCTTCTGGACCTTTACCCACAGCTCCAGATACACTTTGCTGCCGAGCAGCATCTCAATGTCCTGGCGGGCACGGGTGCCGACTTCCTTGAGGAGCGCCCCGCGCTTGCCGATGACAATCCCTTTCTGGGAGTCCCGCTCGACAATGATCGTCGCGCTGACATCGACGGTTTCCTGCCCTTCCCGCTTGGCAATCCGTTCGATGACGACGGCGACCGAATGCGGGATTTCCTCACGCGTGAGATGAAGGACTTTTTCCCGGATCAGTTCAGAAATGATGAACCGCTCCGGATGGTCCGTTACCTGGTCGGCCGGATAGTACTGCGGTCCTTCCGGCAGATAATCCTTGATTACGCCCATCAGCCGGTCCACATTATTCCCTTGGAGGGCCGAGATCGGTACGATTTCGGCAAAGTCCATTTTGTTTCTGTACGATTCGATGACGCCGATGAGTTCGTCGGGATGGATCAGGTCGATCTTGTTCAGCACAAGTACGATGGGTGTTCCGCTGTCGCCGAGCATCTCCATGATGAATTCATCGCCCTTGCCGAGTGATTCATCGGCATTTGCCATGAAGAGCACCAGATCCACTTCCTTGAGCGTGTTTTTGGCCACCTTCATCATGAAGTCCCCCAGCTTATGCTTCGGCTTGTGGATGCCCGGCGTATCGATGAAAATCATCTGGCTTTCATCCGTTGTGACAACGCCCTGGACCTTGTTCCGCGTGGTCTGGGGTTTGTCGCTCATGATCGCGATTTTCTGCCCGACCACCCGGTTGAGGAAAGTCGATTTGCCGACATTCGGGCGTCCGATGATCGATATGAACCCTGACTTGAAGCCTTCACGGTTATTCAGCATGTTCCATGTCCTCCGCTTTGAAAGCCCCCGGCAAAAGTCCGCTGACGGTCGTCTTCAGGACGTCCCCCTTCAGGTTTGTCAGATACACGGGCATATCCCCGTCGCAGAATTCCGCCATGACCTGCCTGCAGGCCCCGCATGGAGAAACAGGACCCGGCGTATCCGCGACTACCGCAAGCGCCTTGAAGTCGCGTTTTCCTTCCGAGATGGCTTTGAAGAATGCCGTCCGCTCCGCACAATTGGTCATGCTGTAGCCGGAGTTCTCAATATTGCATCCGCCAAAGACTTCACCCTCTTTGGTCAGAAGTGCTGCACCCACCTGGAATTTCGAGTAAGGCACGTACGCGAGTTCGCGGGCCGTTTTTGCCCGCTCCATCAGTTGTTGTTTATCCATAGATTAACCACCTTCAAAATAAGAGATTCAGCCATTTGGGAATAAAGATCATGAATCCGATCACTGCGCTTGCAACTGCAAAGACGAGGACCGCGCCTGCGGCTGCGTCCTTCGCCTGTCCGGCAAGCGGATGATGCTCGGGGGATACGAGATCCACGACCCGTTCAATGGCTGTGTTGATCAGCTCAAGGGCGAACATTCCCCCGGACAGCAGGATGACGATCATCCATTCTGACGGGGACAGGCCGGTGACCCATCCCGCGGCGGCCGCGATTACGGCGGCAATGACGTGGAACCTGAAATTCTGCTCTGTGCGGAATCCGTGTGCAATTCCCCGCCATGCAAACCGGAACGAACAAAATAGCTTACGGATGTCCATCCGTGTCACGCCCGAGACCGAACGTCTCCAGAATTTCATCCTGGCGGCCGAACATCCTGCGTTCGTCCTCTTCGTTCATGTGATCATAGCCGAGAAGATGGAGAAATCCATGAAGTGCAAGGAAGCCGATTTCCCGTTCACGGCTGTGCCCATATTCCCCGGCCTGCCTGTCCGCCGTTTCCGTTGAGATGAGGATGTCCCCGAGCAGCCGGGGCATGCCTTCAGGACTGCTGACCCGGATTTCACCTTCGACCGTTTCTTCAAGTGCAAACGAGATAACATCGGTCGCCCGGTCTTTGTCCCGGTAATCCCGGTTGATCGTCCTGATGGATTCGTCGTCCATAAATGTAACGGATACTTCCGCCTCGCCGACCTTCTCCATATTTGCGGCATGTTCCAGCAGCCTCATGACCAGCTGCTGATCCTTTTCCCCAACTGTACCGGTTTCATCCATCATATCAATCGTCAGTGTCATATTAAGTCCTCCAGTCGGTCATTTCGGATATTCGATCCGGTTATGGAACACTCCGTTGAGTGTCGTACAGATCACTTCCCCCACAATATTCAGTTCCCTGAAACTGAGGTCGCATTCCGAAAATTGGCCGTCATTCATTTTGTCTCTGATGATGGAACGGACCAGCTGTTCGATTTTCTCGGGTGTCGGTTCTTTCATCGAGCGCACGGCCGCCTCACAGCTGTCTGCAATTGAAATGACCGCGATCTCCTTTGTCTGCGGCTTTGGACCGGGATACCGGTATGCTTCCTCGTCCACATTCTCCCCCGCCTCCCTCGCTTTCACCAGGAAGTATTTGAGCAGGGTCGTGCCGTGATGCTGCCGGGCGATATCCACAAGCTCCTTCGGCATGCCGTGCTTTTCCAGGATTTCCGCGCCATCCGCGGAATGGGCGATGATGATGTCACGGCTTTTCTCCGGAGGCAGCGAATCATGCGGGTTCGTGCCGGCCATCTGGTTTTCGATGAAAAATGCCGGGCGCCGTGTTTTCCCGATATCATGATAATAGCTTCCGACCCGGGCCAGGAGCCCATTTGCACCGATCGCCTCGCATGCCGCATCGGACAGGTTGGCGACCATGACACTGTGGTGGTATGTACCGGGGGTTTCTGTCAAAATCCTCTTCAGGAGAGGATGGTTCGGATTGGACAGTTCCACAAGCTTCAGGTCCGACAGGATACCGAACACGGTTTCAAAAAACGGCATCAGGCCGATGGTGAGCGCACCGGACAACAGACCCGAACCGAGCGCGGCCATCATGAAGAGCAGCCACTCCTGCAATCCGAAGTGTGATTGGGTCATAAGGAGATAAAACGTAATGAAAAGCGCATTGACCACTGATACGCCAAAGCTTGCCGTCAGGATCGACGACCTCCGCCCGTCACCCTGTATCAGGTAATGCCCGGCAAATCCGCCGAACAGGATATACAGCACAATCTCCATATTGGCGACCGGGGAATACCCTTCCTGAAGGAGAAGGCCGCCCGTTGCCGCGGTCAGGATCGTCAGGAGGATCGCCATCCTCCCGTCCGTCAGAAGCCGGAGAAGAAACGGCACAAGCGCTGTTGGATAGACATAGGCAAGCGCCATATTAAAGTCGATTTCCGTCGCGGCAAGCAGCTTCATCGCAACGATGGTCAGGAAATAGACAACCAGCGTGATGGACAACCATTTCTTCTTCACATACCCGGGATGCTCCAGCTGTCTGAAATGCCGGTAGATGAACCAGAAAATCAACAGCGTAAAAAGACCGAGCGCCAATACCGGCCGGAGTGATGCACTTTCGTTCAGCAGTCCGGCGAGCTCCAGCTGGCGGTGCACTTCCCTGTCAATGATCTGTCCTTCCTGGACGATGACCTGTCCCTGCAAAATACGGGTCGGTTCCACCTCGGCTTTGGCCTGCTCGATCCTTGCCTCGGTCTGCTGCTCGTCCACTTTTTCATTCACGATGATGCTGGAGCGCCCGATTTCCACCGCTGCCGGCATGAGCCCCGGCGGGACGGCGGACGTACGGATCCGGTCTTCCGATTCGTTTCTTGCATCCGCAAGGGCCGTGTCCCGGACCGGCTTCTCCATCACTTCGGATACAATTGAACTGACGGTGTCGCGGGCTTTTTCAAGCTCTGCATTGCCGGCACGCACAAGCATTCCGAGAAGGTCGTCCGACAGGCGGAATCCGCCTCCCGAATCCTCAAGATCCTCCAGTTTTTTCCGGAGATCCGATATCTGCCTGGCAGTGTCCGGAGGTTCTTCCTGGTCATCCTTGGCGGTTTCCGCTTTGGCATCCAGGGCATAGTCGAAAACGGAACGCACAACGGCTGCACTGTTTTGCGCAGCCTCCTCGTCAAAGTCGTAGACCGGGGTGACTTCGGACGCTGCGCGCTGCCGTTCCTGTTCAGTCTTGACCGGATCTTCCACCGTTTTGGTCGCCCGGATGGTTTCGTTGGCGAGGTGGAACATCCGGATATCATAGGTCTCGTCCTTTACGCTTCCGAGCATGAGGCCAAAGGCCAGGAGGGCGGAAAGCCCGAGAATGACGATGGAGAAAACGGAAAATGAAACCCTTTCAACAAGCGATTGCAACCCCTTGAACATAACAGTTCCCCCTAGCGGCGGGCAAAAACGTAATTTGCGTCGGTATCATGCAGTTTCGCGTGAGTGAACGTCCGCAGTTCATAGATTCGCGAACCCACTTATGAATTTGCGACCGCAGCATTTTTCCCCTTCCATATCTGCCGGCCTCAGCCCCGAAGACGACAAAACCGGCCGGACTCCAGCTGAGGCAGGAGTACTCGGCCGGTGAACCGTTTCGGTCACTCCCGGTGACTGCTTGCTTCGTATGCTTCGATGATCCGCGCGACGAGCGGGTGGCGGACAACATCCGCCTGCTCGAAGTGCAGGAAGCGGATTCCCTGTACCTCTTTCAGGATTCGCTGGGCGACGATCAGACCGGATTCCGTCCCGCGCGGCAGGTCGATCTGGGTCTGGTCACCCGTAATCACCATCTTTGAACCGAAGCCGAGCCGGGTCATGAACATCTTCATCTGAGCCTTTGTCGTGTTCTGCGCCTCGTCGAGGATGACAAATGCATCATCCAAAGTCCGTCCGCGCATATAGGCGAGCGGCGCAATTTCAATGGTTCCCCGTTCAATCAGCCGTTCTGTCTGTTCCGGCCCAAGCACATCGTGAAGGGAATCGTACAGCGGCCTCAGATAAGGATCGACCTTTTCTTTCAGGTCACCTGGCAGAAAGCCGAGGTTCTCCCCTGCTTCCACGGCCGGGCGCGTCAGGATGATGCGCTTGACCTGTCCATTTTTCAATGCCTGTACGGCCATTACGACGGCGAGATAGGTTTTCCCGGTGCCGGCCGGGCCGATCCCGAAGACCATGTCCTCTGCACGGATGGCATGAACATATTCGCGCTGACCGATTGTCTTGGCACGGATGGCCTTGCCTTTTGAATTTCTGGCGATCTCTTCATCGTATAGTTCTGCAAAGTATTCGATTGTCCCGTTCTTGGCCATCTCAAGGGCTGTGGACACGTCCCGGAGGTTGATGTTGATGCCCTTCCTTATGACGCGCAGCAGCTGGCTGAGGAGCTCCTGTGCGGTTCCGCGCGGTTCCTCCTCACCCTGGATCACGATGACGCCGCCCCTGGTGAGCACACGCACCCCGAGTTCTTCCTCGATCAGCTTCATGTTCTGGTCGGAGATGCCGAGCAGCATCACCGCTTCATTTGGATCTTCCACATGCAGTTGTACCGTGTTTTCTTCCAATCGATCAATCTCCTTGGGAAATATGTTTTCTTACGGCAATATTTTCATTTATGAGAAATAATACGGTCCCCTTTACTTTATCATTATCATAATGCACTCGCAAAACTTTTTCATCCTTTACAGTCGCGTCGGGATCCAGTGTGCCCAGCAGCTTTTCCTTCAAGACAGACAGGATGATTCGCTCCCCGTTTTCCTCCGTGATCTTCACTTCCCTTGCCGCACCATCACGGCTTTCTGACAAGGTCAGGAAAGAATCGAGGAAAGAGGGCAGCGGAACTTCACGCCAGGCGTTCCGGTCAGCGGCATCATTGCCGACCGAAAGCCGGTAAGCCCGTTCCCCCGGTGCCGAATACCGGATGGATGCCGGCATCTCGAACCGTGTTTCAACGTAATAGTCTCCGTAAACCTTTCCTTCCGCGCCGGTCACATGGCTGTCTTCCCGCTGCGTGACAATTCCGGAGGCGATGATGTCCCCTTTCTCCACAGTCGTATTCGGAAGGACGTTCCGGACACCGCTTGACAGCTCAAAGCGGGTAATGACCGCCCGCTTTGATGCCGCAAGATGGGCCGGGGGCAGCTTTTTGCCCGCATCTTCACCAGTCTCCGGAGCTTCGATCGGATGGACGGTCAGGCGGCCGCCGTCGCGGCTCACGCGGACCCAGCTAAGTCCCGGATCGGCGACCATCAGGTCATTCCGGATCTCGGATTCGTCCGGAACAGATCCGATCGGGATAAATGGCCGGATGCCGTTTTTTTCGAGATAGGCACTGATCCGCTCCTGCCGCTCAGGCTTTCCGCCTTCCACTCCGACCGACCAGATCAGCCCGGAGCAGGCCAGGGGCACGAACAGGAAAAGCAGGACGGCGATCACACGGAATGGGGACAGGTCCAGGATCACCCCGTCCCTTCCTGCCTGCAGCCCGAGTCTTACCCGGTATTTCCGTCTCAGCTTCCGGAGGGCGGGCATGTCCTTCCGCATCACGGAAAACCGGAGGCGTTCCCCGTCACGGCTTGCCTCCCTCAGGCGGATTCCGGAAGCGGCACAGGCCGACAGAAAAGCATCGGCTCCGCTTCCCGTCACCGTAAGCCAGACGGTTTCCCGTCCCCGCAGCCGCTTAGCCGTCCGCATGGTCCCTCGTACGGATCAGCGTGAACCGGTCCAGCCGGTCAAATGTGATCAGCGCCGCCTCGTCGCCGATCTCCTCCACCTTCACCGCTTCTCCTTCGAGTGTCATCGCATATGGCGCAAGGCGGAGACTGACCGCACGCTCGCCGATCTTCCCGATGGTGAATTTTCCGTTGAGCCGCAGCGTCTGATGGTCCTCGATTTCGAGAAAAGGGACCATCCTGAAAAATCTGCGCATACAAAAACCCCCCTTGGCCTTCAGTTTATGACAGGCTGAGGGGGGTCATTCACGCCGGCTATTGCCGGTTTATCTTCTTTTTGCTTTTGGCGGGCCGAGAATCTCCGCAAACACGATCGCACGTGCAAGTTCTTCTTCGGACCCGGGGAATAATGATTCCGGTTCTGCCGGCCCCTGTTCACGGGGAGCCGGGGCCTTTGCGCTCATACGCTCACGAATGCGCTCCGGCCGCTCGGACCGCTTGGCGGCGGAAGCCGATTCACCGGCGGTACCGGTTATAGCCTCCGCATCACGGCCTGTTCTGCGAACGGGCTCCGGCCGCTCGGGCCTAGGTTCCGCAGACCGGGGATCCGTCCTGAATTCCTTGGCTTCTTTCTGGATCTCTTTCTGCAGATCCTCATACAGCTGCTTTGTCAGGTCCTTCAGGTTTCCTGCCTGGGCAGCGGGCCGCTTGGGAGCTTCCGGACGGGGGGCCTGATTCGGCTTTTGCGCCGGCGGCTTTTGGTTTTCCTTTCCCTTGAACAGGGTGCCGATGATCAGTGAGATGATCAGCAGGATGATCGGTTCCATCAGCTCATCCCCTTTCCGTTACACCGCGGATCATTTCTGGCCGTCAGTTCGCTTGTCCTGTTCCTTGCCCATTTTGCCGAGGGTTTCACGCATGGAAGTGTCTGCCTGGATGTTCTTGTAGTTCACGTAATCCATGATGCCGATATTTCCGGAACGCAGCGCTTCTGCCATGGCAAGCGGAACTTCCGCCTCCGCCTCGACAACCTTGGCGCGCATTTCTCCGACTTTCGCGCGCATTTCCTGCTCGCTGGCGACGGCCATTGCGCGTCGCTCTTCGGCTTTTGCCTGCGCAATGTTCTTGTCGGCTTCTGCCTGCTCAGTCTGGAGCTCGGCACCGATGTTCTTGCCGATGTCCACATCCGCAATATCGATCGACAGAATTTCAAATGCCGTGCCGGCATCCAGTCCTTTTGAGAGGACTGTCTGGGAAATCATATCCGGATTTTCAAGAACGACGGTGTGGTGCTTGGAGGAACCGATGGTCGAAACGATCCCTTCGCCGACACGGGCAACGATCGTCTCTTCGCCGGCACCCCCGACGAGCCGGTCAATGTTGGCCCGGACCGTAATGCGGGATTTTGCCTTGACTTCGATTCCGTTCATCGCCACACCGGCAATAAACGGCGTTTCGATGACTTTCGGGTTGACGGACATGCTGACGGCCTCGAGCACGTCACGGCCTGCGAGGTCGATCGCTGCCGCACGTTCGAAAGTCAAAGGAATATTCGCGCGATGAGCGGCGATAAGGGCATTGACGACACGGTCCACGTTACCGCCGGCGAGATAATGGCTCTCCAGCTGGTTGATGCCCACTTCAAGCCCGGCCTTATGGGCCTTGATGAGCGGGTTGACGATCCGGCTCGGAATTACCCGGCGCAGACGCATCCCGATCAGTGTGAAGATGCTGACTTTCACGCCGGCTGCGAGTGCGGAAATCCACAGCGTGACCGGCACAAATGTAAAGAAGACGGACAGGGCGACGATCACCAGAAAAGCGACGATGATCAGCCCGATTGTTCCCAATCCAAGCATTCTGTTTCCTCCTATTCGTCGGAGGCTTCCCGGACAACAATCCTGGAGCCTTCCACTTTCGTAATCTTAACTTGCTGGTCTTTCCCGATGAATCTGCCTTCTGAGACGACATCGAGGAATTCCCCGTCAATTTCTGCCGTACCGGAAGGCCGGAGCGCTGTCACAGTCCGGGCTTTCCGGCCGATCAGTTCAAGCCGGTTGGCGTTTGACACATAGCCGCTCTCGGTGTCGGTGGCGTCTCTCAGGACGATGCGGTTAAGCAGATGGAGCCGTTTTCCAAAGAATTTCATCATGATCACCATTCCCAATATCGTGATGACCAGCGCCGTGATGACGGAAATGGCCATCCAGGCCGGGTCAGCCCCCGCCATGATGATGCCCGCGACCATCGCCACACCGCCGAGGATGCCAAGGATGCCTCCCGGTACGAACAGCTCGGCAATCAGCAGCCCGATGCCGGCCAGGAACAGCAGCAGCGATTCATAACCGGCAAGTCCCGCGACAAGATGTCCGTAGAAGAACAGGAGCAATGCCCCGACGCCCATCGATCCCGGGATGCCGAATCCTGGCGAATACAGTTCGACGACAAGCCCGAGCCCTGCAATCGACAGAAGAATCGGCACGACGACCGGGTTCGTGATGAATCGTGCCAGTTTTTCGCTGAACGTTTCATTCATCTTGACGACTTCGGCACCTTCAAGCCCAACGGTCGACAGAAGTTCATCCAGTGATGACACGGTTCCCTCGCTATATCCGACTTCCAGTGCCTCATCAGCGGAAAGCGTCAGGAGTTTTCCTTCCCCGGCGCGGTACTCAGGTAAATCGATTGAAGCATCTGCCATCGCCAGGGCATATTTCGGATCCCGGTCCTGGTCAGACGATTCGGCAGCCGCCTTCATCGACGCAAGCCACGCGCTGTTGGCTTTGTCTCCGGCAGCGTTTCCGGACTGGTCGATCACCTGCGCCGCGCCGATCCGTCCGTTCGGATGCATATAGATCTCGTCAGCATGCAGCGCCAGGAATGCGCCCGCAGACAGGGCATCGCGGTTGATAAACGCAATCGTGCGGAGCTTCGTTTCATCCATCAGCTTGGCGATCCGGCCAGCGGCATCCACGAACCCTCCCGGTGTATTGATCTCCAGGACGATCGTTTCGGCGCCGGCCTTTTCGGCTTCTTTAAATGAGCGGTCCAGGAACTCGTACAGTCCCCGTTCGACTTCATTTTCCAATGGCACGTGGTAAACTTTGCCGCTATCCGCCCCGGCATGTGGAATCGCCATGAGGAACAGGGCGGCAAACAGAAGGAGGCCGCGGATCAAGCGGATTCCTTTCAAGTCTTCACCCCCATTCGTCTCTCCGTCCATTATAGGTGATTCTACGGATGAACGAAGCAAAAAGTTTCATGAAAATGAAATAAACCGGAAAATCCCAAGGGACTTTCCGGTTTTGCATACATTATCTGATTCTGGCCATTCCTGTTATGGAGGCAGGGATGGTGAGGGGGATCAGTATTTGCGCTTGCGGGCTGCTTCGGACTTTTTCTTCCGCTTAATGCTCGGCTTCTCATAGTACTCGCGTTTGCGGGCCTCTTGGATCGTGCCCGATTTGGAAACACCACGTTTGAAGCGGCGAAGAGCATCTTCAAGCGATTCGTTTTTACGAACGACAGTTTTTGTCATGTCTTTTCCCCTCCCTCCGTACGCACTTCCATACATGAAAACACGTCATGTACTCAGAAATTATAGCTTATATACTGGCGCCGGTCAATATATATCTTTTATTTTGGGATGCATCTTTTCCAGAGAGCTCAGTAATCTTCGGACGAAGTGAGCCCCTGCATGATCTTGACGCCGGAGCTGGCGCCGATCCTTGTGGCGCCGGCCTCTGCCATTGCCTGCAGATCTTCCAGGCTGCGAACGCCCCCGGAAGCCTTTACGCCCATCTCATCACCGACTGTCAGGCGCATCAGCGCGACATCTTCGACCGTCGCACCCCCCGTTGAGAATCCGGTCGACGTCTTAACGAAGTCTGCCCCGGCCTGCTTGGACAGGCGGCAGGCGATGATTTTCTCATCATTGGTGAGTAGGCAGGTCTCGATGATCACTTTGACGATAGCCTTTCCGGCGGCCGCTTCCACGACTGCGCGGATGTCCGCTTCGACGGTTTCTTCATCGCCGCTTTTCAGTGCGCCGATGTTGATCACCATATCGATTTCCTGGGCGCCTTTTTCAATGGCATCCTTTGTTTCGAAAGCCTTTGTCTCTTTTGTGCCGGCACCAAGCGGGAATCCGATGACCGTGCAGACTTTCACATCAGAGCCCGACAGCTCGGATGCTGCCGTCTCCACCCAGTAAGGATTTACGCACACCGAAGCGAACTGGTACTCTCTCGCCTCGCTGCAAAGCTTTACGATCTGTTCTTTCGTCACTTCCGGCTTCAGAAGCGTATGGTCAATCATTGATGCGACATTGATGCTCATGGCAGATCCTCCTAAAATGACCCGTGGGGTCTATTGACTGATTTCTCCGAGACCTTTCCGCTCCGACATAATACGCCCGGAAGCCGGGAATCCGGCTCCGGGCGATGCCTGCTCAGGCGACAGGTTCCGGATTGTCCTCGATCACGCGGACAAAGGCACCTTCGTTGTAAGGATAGCCGGCCTTTGTGATCTTGACACGGACTATTTTGCCGACCATCGATTCGTCGGCAGGAATGACGACTTTCATGTAGTTGTCGGTATAGCCCTCGTAGAGGCCGCTTTCCGGATCCTCCTTAAAGCGCTCTTCGGGGATCATCTCAAGCACCTGGCCCTCGTAGGCAGAGGCGTATTCCTTCGCCAGCTGTTTGTTCAGTTCAAGGAGGCGGTGAACGCGTTCGTTCTTCACTTCTTCATCGATCTGGTTATCCATCCGGGCAGCCGGCGTACCAATCCGCATCGAATATGGGAAAACGTGAAGCTCTGCAAAACGGTGGTCACGGATGAATGTGAATGTCTCCATGAACTCTTCCTCCGTTTCGCCCGGGAATCCGACGATGACGTCAGAGGTCAGGGCAAAGTCCGGGAGCGCTTCGCGAAGCCGCTCCAGACGATCCGCGAAGAAGGCCATCGTATACTTCCTGCGCATCCGCTTCAGCACGGTATCAGAACCCGACTGGATCGGAATATGAAGATGGCGGACGACGATATTGGATTCCTTAAGGACGCCGATCACCTCATCGGTCAGCTGGCTTGCTTCGATCGAGGAAATCCGCAGGCGCTTGAGCCCGGGGACCTTCGCCTCGATGTCACGGAGAAGCTGTGCCAGGTTGTAGTCCTTCAGATCCTCCCCGTATCCGCCTGTGTGGATGCCGGTCAGCACGATCTCCTTGTAGCCTGCCTCCACAAGCTGCTGCGCCTGGTGGATAACTTCTTCCGGGTCGCGGGAACGCATCAGCCCGCGTGCCCAAGGAATGATGCAGAATGTGCAGAAGTTGTTGCATCCTTCCTGGATTTTCAGCGACGCCCGTGTCCTGTCGGTGAATGACGGAACATCCAATTCCTCATAGACACGGTTCTTCATGATGTTTCCGACCGCATTGATCGGCTGGCGTTCCTGCCTGTATTGTTCGATGTAGCCGAGCAGCTTTGTGCGGTCCTGGGTGCCGACGACGATGTCGACGCCCGGAATCTCCATGATCTCGGCCGAAGATGTCTGGGCATAGCAGCCCGTGACGCATACGACGGCATCCGGGTTCGTCCGGATGGCACGCCGGATCACCTGCCGGCTTTTTTTGTCACTTGTATTCGTGACGGTGCATGTATTCACGACGTAGACATCCGCACGGCCCTCAAATTCCGCCCTTTCGTAGCCGGCGTCCTTGAAAAGCTGCCAGATGGCTTCCGTCTCATAATGGTTCACTTTGCAGCCCAATGTGTGGAAGGCAACTGTCGACATGGGGCTCACCTCTTTCCTTCTATTTCGCTTGAAATGGCGGACAGCGCATAAAGCGGTGCCGTTTCTGCCCTGAGGATGCGCGGCCCGAGCGCAATGGGCCTGAAGCCCGCTTCCCGGAACCGATCCGCTTCCGCGCGGCTGATGCCGCCTTCGGGTCCGAAGACGGCCAGTACCTTCTGACCATGATACACGTTTTCAAGCAGGGCGGCAATCGAGTCCCCGCTCCGGTCCTTGGCGGCTTCCTCATCGGCGATGAGAAGCAGGTCGAATGATTCGGCAAGCCGGATCAGCCCATCAAGTCCGGTCACATCCGAGATTTCGGGAATGACGCTCCGGTGTGACTGCTCTGCCGCTTCTTTCGCGATTTTCCTGAGCCGGTCGATCTTTTTGCCGCTTTTTTTGCTGTCCCATTTCACGATGGAGCGCTCTGCCCCGAAAGGCACCAGCCCGGCCATTCCCAGCTCGGTCCCCTTCTGGACGATCAGGTCCAGTTTGTCACCCTTGGGAAGGCCTGCGGCGACCGTCACATGTACCGGCATCTCATTTGATGGGAGTGCTTCCCCGCTCCTGCGGATTGCCACCTCGCCGTCAGAGAGTGAAATGATTTCAGACTCGAAAGCTTCACCGCCGGATACCGCAATCAGCCTCCCGCCTTCGGCCATCCGCATCACTTTCGTGATATGCCGTGCATCATCTCCGGAAATCACTGCCCCGCCGCCGGTGCCGAACGGGGTGTCAAGAAAGTATCTCTGCATCCGTTCCACCCGCTTCCGGTTTTCGCGCGATGATGGCGGTCCAGTCTTCCATGACCATCACTTCCTCGATGCTGAAGCCGGAAGCTGCAAGCGCATCTTTTACTTCATCCTTTTTCTGGGCGATGATGCCGGATGTAATGAATAGCCCTCCCGGCTTCAGGGTCCGGTAAGCATCATCCGTGAATGTGACGATCACTTCCGCCAGGATATTGGCGACTGCGATATCCGGCCGGCCATCATAGGCATCCAGAAGATTTCCGTGACGGACGTCGATCTGTCCGGCGAGGCCGTTAAGCTCCGCGTTCTGGCGGGCGGACTCTACGGCGACCTCGTCAAGGTCTAGTGCCGTGATCCGGCCTGCACCAAGCAGTGCGGCACCAATGGACAGGACGCCGGAGCCTGTGCCGATATCGACCACTTCGTCACCTTCACAGACCGTCTTTTCCAGTGCCTGAAGGCACATGACCGTCGTCGGGTGTGTGCCCGTGCCGAATGCCATGCCCGGGTCCAGCTCGATGATCAGTTCATCCGTGCTGAGCCGCTCATAGTCTTCCCAAGTCGGCACAATCGTGAACCGCTTTGAAATCTTGACAGGATGATAATAGTCCTTCCAGGCGGTCGACCAGTCCTCCTCGTCCACTTCCGATTGAGTGACAGAGTTCGGGCCGATATCAAGACCGTAGGAGACCAGATTGGATATTTCGTTTTTCAGTTCGTTCACCGTCTCGGGCAGGAAGCTGTTCACCGGCAGGTAGGCCTTGACGATGGCCCCCTCGGCCGGATAATCCGCCCTGTCCAGTTCGTAGAGCTCGCCGAACCGGGTATCATGCTCGAGATCCGGTTCCCTGGAGTCTTCGATCACGACGCCGCTCGCTCCCGCTTCATAAAGGAGGTTCGAAACGGCTTCGACCGCCTCTGTGGAAGTGTGTACCGAGATTTCCGCCCATTTCATGTAGAATCAGCCCTTTCAGTCGCCCTTGAATGTACGCTTCAGACGATCAAACAGCGAACTTTGGTATTCGTCCGGAACATCTCCGCTGACAGCGGCAAAGTCCCGCATCAGCTGCTTCTGCTTTTCGGTCATCTTCGTCGGGGTGACGAGCCTGATGATGACGTGCTGGTCGCCCGTGCCATATCCGTGGACGTTCGGAACCCCTTTGCCCTTCAGGCGGAACGTCGTGCCTGTCTGGGTTCCCGCCGGAATCTTCAGCTTGACCTTGCCGTGAACGGTCGGGACCTCGACTTCGTCCCCGAGGGCTGCCTGAGCAAAGTTGACGCGAAGCTCCAGAAGGATGTCGTCCCCTTCACGGACAAAGCGCTCATGCGGCCGTACACGGAATTCCACGTACAGATCACCGGCAGGTCCGCCGTTAACGCCGGGTTCCCCCTGGCCCGCAACGCGGAGCTGCTGTCCGTCCTCGACGCCTGCAGGGATGGTGATCTTGATCCGTTTGCGTTTGGTGACGCGTCCCGCACCATGGCATTCGGTACACTTTTCCGGGATGATCTTGCCGGTGCCCTGGCAGGTCTGGCAAGGCCTGCGGTTGACCATCTGGCCGAACGGTGTCGTCTGCGTCACGCTGACCTGGCCGGAGCCGCCGCACTCAGAGCAGGTGCTGACACTCGTGCCCGGCTTTGCGCCGTCGCCGCCGCAAGTGTCACAGTTTTCTTCCTTGTTGACATCGATCTCCGTCTCTTTGCCGAAAACGGCATCCATAAAGTCGATCGTCATCGTATAGGAGAGGTCCGCACCCTGCCGGGGAGCGTTCGGATCGCGGCGCCTGCCGCCGCCTCCAAAGAAGGTGTTCAGAATATCGTCAAAGTCGAATCCCGCGGCGCCGCCGCCGAATCCTCCCCCGCCAAATCCTCCGCCGCCGAATCCGCCTGCAGCATCCGCATGGCCGAACTGGTCATAGCGGGCCCGCTTGCTGTCGTCGCTCAAGACTTCATAGGCTTCGGCGATTTCCTTGAATTTCTCATCAGACCCTTCTTCCTTGTTCAGGTCCGGGTGATATTTCTTGGACAGTGTCCTGTAAGCTTTCTTGATTTCATCTTTACTTGCAGATTTCGTGACTCCAAGCACTTCATAGTAATCACGCTTGCTCATTCTCTCACTCCTGACTCGCTTGCATGAGAATCATTGTACCATGCGGAAAATGGTCTTTCAAAAACGTTACGGGAGCTGCAGTGTGCATCCTCCGGACCCATCCGTATCCGGCCTCCCGGTTTTGGACAGTAGAAAAGCCAAAGCCGAAATACCGACTTTGGCTTTTCCGAGGGCGGATTATTTATTGTTCTTGTCATCGTCGACTTCTTCGAAGTCTGCGTCGACGACGCCGTCATCGGAAGATCCGCCGTCTTGCTGCGCCTGCTGGGCCTGGGCCTGCTGGGCGGCCTGTTCATACATTTTCACCGACATCTGCTGGACAATCTCCATAAGCTTGTCTTTCTTCGTGCGGATGTCTTCGATGTCGTCTTTTTCAAGAGCGGCTTTCAGCTCATCCTTCGCTTCTTCAGCCTGTTTCTTTTCCTCTTCGGAAACATTGTCCCCGAGATCGGAAATCGTCTTTTCAGTCATGAAGACCGCCTGGTCCGCCTCGTTGCGGAGTTCGGCTTCTTCCTGGCGCTTCTTGTCGGCCTCGGCGTTCGCTTCCGCTTCCTTGATCATGCGTTCGATCTCTTCATCGGACAGCGAGCTGTCGGACTGGATGGTGATCCGCTGTTCCTTGTTTGTGCCGAGATCCTTCGCCTTGACGTTGACGATCCCGTTTTTGTCGATATCGAATGTGACTTCAATCTGAGGAATGCCGCGTGGTGCAGGCGGAATATCCGTCAGCTGGAAGCGGCCGAGCGTTTTGTTGTCGGCTGCCATCGGGCGCTCGCCCTGAAGCACATGGATGTCAACTGCCGGCTGGTTGTCGGCCGCAGTCGAGAAGACCTGAGATTTGGAAGTCGGGATGGTCGTGTTGCGGTCGATCAGCTTGGTCATGACGCCGCCCATTGTCTCGATGCCGAGGGAAAGCGGGGTGACGTCGAGAAGAACGACATCCTGTACGTCGCCCGAAAGGACGCCGCCCTGGACCGCCGCGCCCATCGCAACGACTTCGTCCGGGTTGACACCGCGGTGCGGTTCTTTGCCGGTCGCTTTCTTGATCGCTTCCTGTACGGCCGGAATCCGTGTGGAACCGCCGACGAGGATGACCTGGTCGAGTTCATCCGGGGAAAGTCCCGCATCTTTCAGGGCCTGGCGGGTCGGAACCATTGTGCGCTCAACGAGGTGAGCTGTCAGCTCGTCGAATTTCGCGCGGGAAAGCGTCGTCTCAAGGTGCATCGGGCCAGCTTCACCGGCCGTGATGAACGGCAGCGAGATCTGTGCGGAAGTTACGCCCGAAAGGTCTTTTTTCGCCTTTTCTGCCGCATCCTTCAGGCGCTGCATCGCCATTTTGTCCTTGGACAGGTCGATTCCGTTTTCCTTCCTGAACTCTTCCACGAGCCAGTCAATGATCGCCTGGTCAAAATCGTCGCCGCCAAGCTGGTTGTCGCCGGCAGTCGCGCGTACTTCGAACACGCCGTCCCCGAGTTCGAGGATCGAGACGTCGAATGTACCGCCGCCGAGGTCATAGACAAGGATGGTCTGTTCGCTTTCCGTCTTGTCCAGTCCGTAAGCGAGCGCGGCTGCCGTCGGCTCGTTGATGATCCGTTCAACTTCGAGGCCGGCGATGCGGCCGGCGTCTTTTGTCGCCTGGCGTGCGGCGTCATTAAAGTAAGCCGGTACCGTGATCACTGCTTTGCTGACTTTTTCCCCGAGATAATCTTCCGCATACCCTTTCAGGTACTGGAGAATCATTGCCGAAACTTCCTGCGGAGAATAGTCGCGGTCTTCAGCGGACACTTTTTCGTTTGTGCCCATCAGGCGCTTGACCGACATGATTGTATTCGGATTGGTGATCGACTGGCGTTTCGCCACTTCACCGACCTGGCGTTCGCCGTTCTTGAACGATACGACGGAAGGGGTTGTCCGGTTGCCTTCCGGATTCGGAACGACTTTCGGCTCGCCGCCTTCCAGTACCGCTACTACAGAGTTGGTGGTTCCAAGGTCGATCCCGATGATTTTGCTCATTTCCATTCCTCCTAAAATCAATGCATCCTGAAGCATCATGCAAATTGTTTATTCGTTTACTTTTACCATTGAAGGACGCAGAATCCGATCCTTCAGCATATACCCTTTCTGGAGTTCCTCCAAAACGGTATTGGACGGCTTGGAGCCGTCCTGGCCCTGCATGACGGCGTGGTGGAAGTTCGGATCGAACTCCTTGCCCTCCGCCTCGATTTCTTCAAGCCCTTCCTTTTCCATCGCGGAACAGAACGACTTGTAAATCATCTCCATGCCTTTTTTTGAGCGCAAGCGCATCTTCGGACTTTACTTCCGCGTCAAATGCGCGCCCAAAGTTGTCCAGCACCGGAAGCAGCTCGACCATGAGCCGCTGCGAGCGGTACTTTTCGGAAGCTTGCATTTCAGCGGCAGACCGGCGCTTGAAGTTCTCGAAATCGGAGAGCAGGCGCAGATACTTGTCTTCTTTCCGGTCCAGCTCCTCTTCAAGTTCGGCGATGCGGGCATCTCGGGAATCCGCCGCAGCTTCCGCGTTTTCCTGCGCTTCCGGTGTTTCTGCAGAAGCGGAAGTGCTTGCTTCTCCGGCCAGGTTATCTCCTTCGACCGCAGCCGTCTTGACGGCCTCTTCATTCAACTCTTTGTTTTCATCGTTGGACAAAAAACTCTCCTCCAAACTCTCGTACTAACGTTGTCATTCTGGATGTGTCATCTTTGATTTGTTCAATGTAGATGTTGTCGACATTGAGATGCTATAGAAAAAACACAAAGATGATGAATCGGGATGGCCTCACTTCAGATGCCGGCCCAATTCACGGGAAAGGCCGCGGCTCATGTAGTCGAGCACGGATACGACGCGCGCATAGTCCATCCTTGTCGGACCGACAATGGCGATCGCGCCCTTTCTTCCCTCTCCCGCTGTATAAGAAGCAGTGATGACACTGCAATCTTCCATGGCCAAATGGCCGTTCTCAGAGCCGATGCGGATATGGATCCCGTCGGCGCCAAGATCGAACAGCAGCGCGGCAAGCGGTTCGTCTTCCATATAATGCATGACCTGGCGCGCTTTTTCAGGGTCATTGAACTCCGGCTGTGTCAGCATGTTCATGCGGCCGCCAAAGAACAGGCGCTCTTCCTCATTTGTCGTGCTGAGCGACTCGCGGAACGATCTGAACAGATCCCCGTAGCGCCCGACATGCCGGCGGAAAATTCCGGAGATCTCAGTCTGCATCCGCCGGTCGATGTCATGAAGCGGCACACCGACCAGATGCTCATTGAGGATGTTCACCATCCGTTCGATGTCGGACGGATGGATATCCTCCGGAATATGGAAGTTCCGGTGTTCGACGTGGCCGCCATCAGTGACGATGATCGCGACCGCATAATCGTCGGACAGCGGAATGATCTGGAACCGCTTCACCTTATGCTGGCCGACATCCGGTCCCAGCAGGATCGATGTGTAGCTGGTCAGCTCGGAGAGAATATCGGCCGTCTTGCGGATAATCAGTTCCGTCTCCAGCAGCCGGTCGTCGAAGATGGAGCGGATCCGCTCCAGGTCATTTCCTTCAAGGCTCCTGGTCCTCAGCAGATGGTCCACGTAAAAGCGGTAGCCCTTTTCGGAGGGCACCCTTCCCGAGGACGTATGCGTCTTCTCGAGAAGGCCCAGCTCCTCAAGGTCCGCCATGTCATTCCGGATGGTCGCGGCACTGAACGGCACCGTTTCAAGTTTGGATAATTGGCGCGATCCGACAGGCTGGGCCGACCGGATGAACCCGTCGACGATCGCTTGCAGTATGTGCAATTGACGCTCTGTCAGCATGATCATCACCTCTGTTAGCACTCCGTTATATTGAGTGCTAATTCCTATACCCAATTTATCAAAAGCTATTCCGTCCGTCAATCAAACTGTGCGTTATCCGAGGAACTCCTGGAATACTTCATTGCCCAGGAAAATGCCCTTCCGGGTGAGGCGGACCGATTCTCCATCCGAAGTGAGCAGCTCCTGGCCGGCCAGCTCGCGGATCTGCGGGCCGTATACATCGTCCAGTTCCTTGCCGAACCGCTCCCTGAATTTGTCGAAGCGGACACCTTCAGTCATGCGCAGCCCGAGGAACATCTCTTCTTCCATCTCTTCACTTGCAGTCACCCGGTGCTCCTCGAAAACCGGCCGGCGGCCTTCCCCGACCGCATTCATGTATTTTTTCAGCGGTCCATGATTGGAGTAGCGGATTCCGCCCGCATACCCATGTGCCCCTGCTCCGGCACCCGCATAGGAACGGTTTTGCCAGTAAAGCTTGTTGTGGACCGATTCATGGCCGACTTTGGCAAAGTTGCTGATTTCATACTGCTGCAGGCCCGACTGTGCCATCCGTTCCATCAGGCGTTCGAACATGGCCGCTTCCAAGTCTTCGCCCGGCAGCGGGAGCATATTTTTGTTCATCAGGTTATAAAAGATCGTCTTGGGTTCGACGATGAGTGAATAAGCAGAGTAATGCGGGAGGCACAGTGAAAGGGCGCGGTCAAGCGTATCTTCCCATTGGTTCATCGTCTGTTCGGGCAGGCCGTACATCAGATCGAGACTGATATTTTCAAAACCGGTTTCACGCGCCTGCCGGACGACGCGTTCCGCGTCATTCGGGCTGTGGGTTCGGCCCAGCCGCTCAAGGAGGCCGGCGTCAAATGACTGGACACCGATGCTGAGCCGCCGGACTCCGTTTTCCCACAGAATGGCCAGCTTGTCCGGCGTGAGTTCATCAGGGTTGGCCTCTGTGGAGAATTCAATGAGGCGATCCATGGGCACGGCGCTGCGGATATGGCCAAACAGCTTTTCCAGCTGCCGGTCTTCCAGCGCAGTCGGGGTCCCGCCGCCGATGAAGATGGTCAGCGGCCCGCCATGATCGAACAGTCCTTCCCCGCGCATCATCATTAGTTCTTTGCCAAGGCAGTCGATGTATTCATCAACAGGCTGGTTTTTGAAGAACACTTTATTGAAATCACAGTAAAAGCAGATCTGGTGGCAGAAAGGAATGTGGATATAAAGACCGTCTGTCATGCTGTTTCCTTCTTTCATGCGAAAAAAGGAGGCGGCCGCCTCCTTTTCCGGTGTTAGGATTTGTCCTCGTCCATGCTGAGGACGGCCATGAAGGCTTCCTGCGGCACTTCGACTGACCCGACCTGCTTCATCCGCTTTTTCCCGGCTTTCTGCTTCTCCAGAAGCTTCCGTTTCCGGGAGATGTCTCCGCCGTAACATTTGGCGAGGACGTTCTTGCCCATGGACTTGATGGTCGAACGGGCCACGATCTTGTTTCCGATGGCCGCCTGCACAGGCACCTCGAACTGCTGCCTCGGGATAAGCTCTTTCAGTTTTTCAACAATCGCCTTGCCCCGCTCATAGGCAAAGTCGCGGTGGACGATAAAGCTGAGCGCATCCACTTTCTCGGCGTTCAGGAGAATGTCCATCTTCACGAGCTTGCTCGTACGGTAGCCGATCAGCTCATAGTCGAACGAAGCATACCCTTTTGTATGGGATTTCAGCTGGTCAAAGAAGTCATAGACGATTTCGGAAAGCGGAATCTCATAGATGATGTTGACCCGTGTGGAGTCGAGATAATCCATCGTGATAAAATGGCCGCGCTTCCGCTGGCAAAGCTCCATGACTGCCCCTACATAATCGTTCGGCACCATGATGGAAGCTTTGACGTACGGCTCCTGGACCTCCTCGATTTTCTGGGGATCCGGCATGAGTGACGGGTTGTCCACCTTCAGGACTGATTCGTCGGTCATGATCACATCATAGATGACGCTCGGCGCTGTCGTAATCAGGTCGATGTTGAATTCCCGTTCGATCCGCTCCTGGATAATCTCCATGTGAAGCAGTCCGAGGAATCCGCAGCGGAAGCCGAAGCCAAGCGCCTGGGACGTTTCCGCCTCGTAGGTCAGGGCGGAATCATTCAGCTCCAGCTTTTCCAGCGCCTCACGCAGGTCGTTGTACTTGGCCGTATCGATCGGGTACAGTCCGCAGAATACCATCGGATTCAGCTTCCGGTAACCCGGGAGGGGTTCATCTGCCGGATTGGCGGCGAGTGTGATGGTATCCCCCACGCGGGTGTCCCCCACATTCTTGATCGCCGCAGTCAGATAGCCGACATCACCGACAGTCAGTTCGTCGCGTTTGGTGGCTTTTGGCGTGAAGACCCCTGCCTCCACGACTTCGAATTCCTTTCCGGTCGCCATCATTCGGATCTTGTCCCCGGGCTTTACTGTTCCCTCGACAATCCGGATGTAGGCGACAACGCCCCGGTACTGATCATAAAGAGAGTCGAAAATAAGTGCCTTCAGCGGTGCGTCCGGGTCTCCGGTCGGGGCCGGCACTTTTTCCACCACTTGTTCAATGATCTCTTCGATGCCGATGCCCGCTTTGGCGGAAGCATGGACCGCTTCGGAAGCATCAAGGCCGATCACATCTTCAATTTCCTGCTTGACCCGATCGGGATCCGCAGCCGGAAGGTCGATCTTGTTGATGACCGGAAGGATCTCCAGGTCGTTGTCGAGTGCCAGGTATACGTTCGCCAGCGTCTGGGCCTCGATTCCCTGTGCCGCATCGACCACGAGGATGGCGCCCTCGCATGCAGCCAGGCTCCGGGATACTTCGTAGGTGAAGTCGACGTGCCCGGGTGTATCGATGAGGTGAAGAATATATTCCTCACCGTTTTTCGCCTTGTAATTCAGCTGGATAGCATTCAGTTTGATAGTAATGCCCCGCTCACGCTCCAGGTCCATCGAGTCGAGGAGCTGGTCTTTCATCTCCCGTGAGGTCAGGGTTTCGGTTTTTTCCAATATCCGGTCGGCCAACGTGGATTTCCCGTGATCAATATGGGCGATGATCGAGAAATTCCGGATGTGGTCCCGACGTGCAAGTCGTTCTTCGCGATTCATGTTGTCCACTCCTCTGTAAACTAGTTTGAATTATAACAGTGGACAAAACATGATTCAATCGGGGCCATACGGGAAAGCCATTGTTTTTTGCCGTTGCCTCATCTTCCGGCAAGCACCTCGGCCGAAGCTTTTGCGACAATCGCCGCGGTCCGGTTAAGCTCTTCCTCCGTGTTTTCCGTACCGCCCATCTCGATCAGCAGTACGTTCGGGCCAAGATCCTGGTTATAGATGCCGTCCACGCCATGGCCGCTTTTCCTGAAGATCCCCTTGGAAATGCCGGGTACCAGTTCGTTCATCTTCCCTGAGATTTCCTCTGCCAGCTGCCGGTTTGCCTCATGACCGCGGTGATCTTCACCAATGACAAAATACACTTTGGCATACGGCCCGTCCGCATGGTCCAGCGTGGTCTTGTTCCTGCCGAGGGAATCCCTGTGGACATCGAGAACAAGGTCGTATGCACCCGCCTGAATCTGCTTCTGCACTTGGGGACGGATCGCCTTGTACGCCCGGCTGTGCGGCACGCCATTCCGGCTCATCTGGCCCGCGTTATCATAGTCCAGAACATCCAGCGAGATGCCGTTCATGCCGAAGTGGGAACTGAATGCCTCACCGAGATTCATGATATTCTCCTCGCTGTGCGAGACGGCGGTCTTCCCTTCCTTTGCGCGAAGAATCGGCGCAAATGCCTCATGGGAATGGGTGAAGTACATGAGTGCCCGTCCGGCCGCACCCGGTTCCGCTTGCTTCGCGTCCTCTTCCACCTCAAAATCGAACAGATTGGCGGCATAGACGAGCCTGCCCGATTCGGGAGCAGCTTCCCGGACATCCGGATGCAGGCCGGGGATCTTGACCGTGATGAACGGCATGAGGAACAGGAATAGGATCAGCCATGTATAGAACTGCCACTTTTTCTTCATCAAAAGAATCCCCCCTCCCGCACTATATGGCGGGAGCAGGGGATTCAGAACCGGGTGTTGCGGGCGACAGCCATTTCACCACACCCGCCGATACAAGGGTTGCGTATTGCAGGATCCACGTATCCGTCTCCTTCGGCGTAACGAACATGCTTTGTTCGTCCGACGAAAGCACTTCCTCGAACAATTGCTGCTTGTCTTCCTTCGACCACTGGGACCATTCACCGAAAATCGGCTTCAGCACCTTTTTGTCGGTTTCTTTTGTTTTGTCATGAAGCCATGGCGTGACGGCAAGCGCCGAGGAAGGAGAATTTTTTTCTTCGATCTTCGCTGCGATGTAGTTGAACACCGATTCAATGGCATCGGACACCATGACCGGCCCGTCCACGACCGTCGGGACCCCGATTGCGGTCACGGGTATTCCGAGCACTTCCTTTGAGATCTCTTTGCGTTCGTTGCCGACACCGGATCCGGGGTGGATGCCGGTGTCCGTCAGCTGGATGGTCCGGCACAGCCGGGTGCTGTCCCTGGCCGCCAGCGCATCAATGACGATGATCAGGTCCGGACTGATTTTCGTTGCCAGTGCATTCACAAAATCACTGGTCTCGAATCCTGTCTGGCCGGTCACACCCGCCGCGTAGGCGATCAGGCCCGGATCCTCCGAATAAAATGCCGGAACGGCCTCCTGCAGACGGTCGATGGCATACGGGCCTACGGCGTCCGGCGTAACGGACCGGTTGCCAAGCCCGACGACAAGCACTTTCGGATTTTCCGGCAGCCCGAGCGGGGCGTGCATCTCGCGCAGCTTGTCAGCCAGGAGCTGTTCCATTTCCACGAAGCCTTCCGAATCATCGGCTGTCAGGCCCGGTGCGGTAAGAGTGATGTAGGTCCCGGATTTCCTGCCGATCTTCTCGGCGCCTTTATCATCCACACGGATTTCCGTGACGATAAACCGCCCTTTCCGCTTTTCGCGGAAGTCGATGCCGCTGGATTCTTTCAGTTTTTCCTTGTCCTTTTCGGTTCGGTGCCTGACCATTTCTTCCGTTTCGTCAAGCAGGTCCGTTCTGCCGAATTGCAACATATCGCTCACCTCCAAATCAGTATGCCCGGGTGTCAAGGGAATATTCTTTGCGTTTCATGATTGCAATCAACCTTCAGTTTTGGTAGAATGTTGTCTGTTGCATAAAGGCAGGCCCGGCAAGCGGGCCGCTTCATGATCCGACCTTGAATGGAGGTGAATCCATTGGCAAACAGCAAACAAGCGATTAAACGAATCCGCCAGAACGAAGCTGTCAGCGCTCAAAACACAACGCAGAAATCTGCAATGCGTACAGCGATGAAAAAAGCGGAAGCGGCGATTGCCAACAACGACGACAACGCACAAGAGCTTCTGAAAGATGCGATCCAAAAACTCGACAAAGCGGCAAACAAAGGGCTGATCCACAAGAACACCGTAGCCCGCCAAAAATCCCGCCTTACGAAAAAAGCCCAGTAATGATTACTCGGCTTATCGACCGTCCTGATCCGGCCTGCCGGATTCCGGGCGGTTTTTTATGTGCAAACATATGATGCCTCACTAAATTCTTTTTTATGAGAGCTTTGGTTCACTTCTTATTAATGTAGAGAAAACTCCCCGAAAATAGACGCATCTTCGGGGAGAATGGGGCTTGGTTATTTTACTGTCTCTGTTCTTACCCGAATCAATAAATCACAGAACCCGGGAAAATGGCAATTGCATCTTTTCTGCAGATGTCAGGTAGCGCCAGTAGACGACTTTTTCAGTATCATCCATGCAGATGGCGATGGTGGAATGGATGAACTTTCTCGAAAAGATGTTCCAAAATCCGACCGGCCGGTACTCCCAGCGGTCCAGCTCTTCTTCCCATTTCTCATAGTGGTACACCGGCAGCATGCCCGCCACACGTTTTTTCAGCCCGATTTTCCTTTTGCGGTTAATCAGAATGGCCGCTGTTTCGGAACCTACCTTAATGACTGCACATTTGTATTCTTTGCTGAGCAAGCCGTGGATTTGATCATCCATCATTTCAATCACCTCATGGGATTTTTCGGTGAAGCCTGGGCAGTGGCTGGGGCAATAATAGAACTTTAAACAATAGGCTCAGAGTGCGGCAGACCATAATTCACCCGTACTATACCCCGATTCTCTCAGGGGTGCAACCCTTTAGAAATAATCTTTTTATTGGGAGTTGGGGTACTTCCGGAATCCCATGCAAAAGCCGCATTTCCTATGGAACCAAGTACAAAAAAAGACTGCAGAACCGGGCCTTTGGGCACGGTCTGCAGTCTGTTCATTTTCTTCCGCCCACCTTTTGCATCAGCACCAGTTCGAGGACCCTTTCTCTGTTTCCTGATACTGTTTTGAGCCGGAGATCGGCGTCTGCGAGTCTGGATAGGGTTCCGAGCAGGCGCGCGTCGTCCGCGAGTTTCCGGTTCTCCAGAATCAGTTTGACCCGGTACGGGTGCACCTTGAGCTGCTTCGCAATCTGGTGCTGCTGGTACCCCTTCTTCTTGAGGGCATTCACCTGGATCATGAGCCGCACCTGGTTGGCAAGAAGTGCGTTCAGGCGGATCGGCTCCTCTTTGTTCTGCAGAAGATCCCTGTAGATGGTCAGTGCCTTGCCGGAGTCTCCCTGCATATAGGCATCCAGAAGCTTGAATGCATCGTCTTCAGGTGTTTTGGCCACGAGCAGGCTGACGTCGCCGTCACCGATGCCCTTCTCCTCTCCGGCATAGAGCGACAGCTTTTCCAGCTCCGACCGGAGGCGGACCAGATCCTCTCCGGCCGTTTCGATCAGCAAACGGACGGCGCTGTCCGAGATGCTGTTTCCCAATCGGGCCGCCTCCTGTTTGACCCATGTTTCGACATCATGGGTTTTGAGCGGTTCCGCTTCCAGGCAGACCGCATGTTTGCGGAATGCCTTGACCACCTTTTTCCGGGCATCCAGTTTTTCATACGGGGCGAGAAACAGGACGACCGCACTTTCCGGCGGGTGGGCAAGCCAGTCCATCAGTCTGTCCAGGTCATGTTCCACTTTTTCCTTCCCTTTGTCGGCTGCTTTCAGGAATGACGCGTTTCTTGCGATGATCAGTTTCCGGTCACAGAAGAAAGGGAACGTGTCCGCTTCCTCGATCACCGCTTCAACCGGAGTTTCATCCAGATCGAATGTCGTAAGTTCCGACGTTGCGGCATCAGGCATGGCATCCTTCAGCCGTTTCTCGGTTTCATCAAAAAAATACATCTCCGGGCCGCTGATCAGGTAGACCGGGGCAACTTCCCCTTTGGCCATGTTTCTCCAACTATCCGTAAACATCGTGAACACTCCGTTTCGCTTGAGCCTGTTTTTCTATTATACATGAAGCCGGTCCTCTCCATAGTTTGTGAAAGTTTCATGAACCTCTGGTGAACCGGCCGGGATTGCCTTGTACGTTATAGCTTTTTTCTACATCATCCCTTATAATATGGGGGAACCATAGGAGGGGTAGCAATGAACGAATTCGAACAGAACCCGCAGACGAAGCGCAACGATGTCATCGACTCGGGCGTGGGCTTCATCGTATCCTTTGTATTCTTTTCGCTGATCTTCGTCATTGCGACAGTTATTGAACTCGTTGCAGGCTGATCAGGGCGGAGGCTTCCGGCAAACCGGAGCCTCCGTTTTTTATTTCCCTTCAGTTTGGCGGTGCACGACCGACATGCCCTTTCCGGACCGGAAAGAAAAAGTCATCGTCCCGTAATCCGCAGTGGAAACAGCCGGAAGCCCTGCCTCCCTGAAACGCTCCGTGACTTCGGGATGCGGATGGCCGTATCGGTTTTCCCTGCCGGCAGAAAAGATCGTAACCGATGGTCTGGCGGCCCCGATAAACGGCGCACCGCTGGATGTCCGGCTGCCATGATGGCCTGCCTTGAGGATGGTCACCGGGAAGAAGTCCGCATAATTAACGATCACCTGGTTTTCCCCTTCTTCCTCCAGGTCCCCGGTGAACAGCACCCGAAAGTCATCATGTTCCATATGCAGAACCAGAGAGTCATTGTTGCCCCGGTATTCCCCCTCCACTGGGCTGAGGTAGCGGAAAAACGTCCTCCCTTCCGTCCAGCCGTTTCCCGCAATCATCTCCCTGACCGGAATGCCTCTGTCCCCCGCTATCCCGATCACTTCCGCATACCCTCCCTCACCATAAGTGCCGGGTCCGATATGGATCTCGCCTGCACGGATCTCCCCCAATACTTCGTCTGCCGCTTCCGCATGGTCCGCGTCCGGGTGCGACAGGACCAGTTTGTCCACCCTGGTGATTCCCCGGCCCTTCAAATAAGGGACGACCACCCGCTCCCCGACACCTCCCTTCTCCTGCCGCTCCTCCCCATCAAAAAGAAGCCTTCCGCCGGTATCGATGAGGATGACACTGCGCCGGTATGGGAGTTCCACCAATGCAGAGTCACCCTGGCCAACATCGATGAACGTGACATGAATTGACGGATCGGCATATGGAACGGCATGTACGAGACAGCAGGCCGTAAGCAGAACGGCTGCCCCCGCCCCATTTCTGCGTTTTTCCAGAAGCCAAAAGAAGATGAAAACCGCGGCGATCAGCAATAGAAGCGACGGGAGTTCCGGCCTTCCCGGCGTCCAGACACTCAGCGGAATTTTTGCACACAGCAGGATGAATCCTGCCAGGACTTCGCGGAACGGGACATATAGGGCAAACAGCAGGCCAGCCGCTTGGGGAAGGATAAAAGTCAGCAAAAGCAAGATCAGGTTGGCAGGAAGGATGATGGCAGAAAAAAGAGGGACAAACAGCAGATTGGCGGCAAAAGAAGAAATGGATGTCTCGAAGAAATGATAGAGGAGCACCGGGGTGACCGCAACCTGGCAGATGACTGTGACCAGCCATGTCTGGTGAAGGGCGCCGCGTGCCGATGAAAGGATGACGGAAGAATGGATCAGCGCAAACGCTGCAAGGTAGCTCATCTGGAAGCCGGGTTTGGAGACGGCGTGGGGGTCGACGAGCAAAAATACAATCATGCCTGCGGAAAGGAGAAAATCCAGCCTTGGTTTTCCGGACTTGGATTCAGGAACGAGAAGCATCAGCGAGATGAGGACAGCCCGCCATACGGGGGGCGCCCCGCCGGCCAGCATCGCATAAACGGGAAGGAACATCGTCAGTCCGGTCCTGACAATATGGGTCCTGAAACCGAGCCTCATCAGGCCCTCCCTGAGCAGATAAACCAGAATTCCGACATGAAGTCCGGAAATCGCAAACAGATGCGTGATGCCAAGCCTTCTGTAGGCCCGTTCATCATGCGGTTCCGTGGCTGACCGCTCCCCGATGATAAGCGCTTCCGCTTCGGCAGAGACCGGTTCGGGAAAGTGAGTCCGGATGTGGCTGCCCAGGGCCGCCCTCCATCTTCTGAGTGCAGCGGACATTCCGGGAGCCGCACCGGCAGGCTCGGCTTCCTGCAGTTCCAGGATCCCTGCTGCCCCTTCGGAACGGAGCCACGCCGCCATGTCAAAGGCGTATGGATGGGCTGCCGGATCAGGTTCTTCCTTCTTTGCCCGGACGAGATAACGATGTCCGGCAATGCCCTCACGGAAAAACCGGTCCCGTTCTGTTTCGGAGCGGAACCGGTAATTGACATACCATTTGTTGCCATTGGAATCTTCTGCGAATCCTCTCAACAGTCCGCCTGATTCCGATACTTTATCCGTCCAGACAATCTCTTCCGGTACGGACGTATATTGATCCTGCTTTTCACCGGAGCTGAACCAGGCAAATGACGCCGCAGCGATTCCCATGAATGCCAGCCAGACGGCCGGAGATTCCCTTTTCACGGCTGCAGCCGCGGCGGATGGGAGCAGCAGTGCCATAAACAGCAATGACACCGTGCTGGCGGCCGCCGCTGCCAGGACCGGCAAAGCCAGATACATCATCGGATTTTCAATCAGCCTCAGCCGAATAGTTCCTTCACCTTCCTGCCGTATGCCTCAAGCTCTTCCTCAGGTGCGCCGGCTTCTTTCAGCCTGCCCAGAAGTTCCTCGTAGAGCCCGATTTTCTCCTGTGAGAGAAAATCGACTTCGCGCTCCTCAAACGGAACTTTAAGCACCCGTACGCCGGCCTGCTGGAGAAGCTGCTGGGCATACTCATTATTCTTATAATCCTCCGCGTAGACCAGCTTGGAAATCCCGGCCTGGATGATCGCTTTCGTGCACTGCAGACACGGGAAATGGGTGACGTAAATTTCGGCACCCGCAACCGGTGCACCGTATTTTGCGCACTGAAGAAGTGCGTTCATCTCTGCGTGGATCGTCCTGACACAATGGCCGTCGACGACATAGCACCCTTTATCGATGCAATGGTCGCCTCCCGATATCGATCCGTTGTAGCCACCGGCGACAATCCGGTTGTCACGGACGATCGTCGCACCGACCGACAGTCTCGTGCATGTGCTCCGGAGTGCCAGCAAATGGCTCTGCGCCATGAAAAATTGATCCCAACTAATCCGCTCCATGAAGTCCGCCTCCTGTAACATTACAAAACTCTTATCTTCAGTGTATCGGTGTGCGGGCCGGTATTCAATGTCATTTTGCGGTGATCAGCTCCTCGAGGGCGGCAAATGTCTTTTCCCCGATTCCGCTGACGTCCATAAGACCTGCCGGATCGGAAAAAGGGCCATGCTCGGTCCGGTGGGCGATGATCGCTTCGGCCTTCGCGGGACCGATCCCCGGCAGGGTCATGAGCTCCCCGGCCTCCGCAGTATTAAGATTCACCTTTCCGTCGTCCGCCCCATACACGGGAGGAGGAGCGGCTGCGCCGGTTTCTTCAGCACCTTCCGGCATGAGGAACGGCACATAAATGACCATCTCGTCCCGCAGCCGCTCCGCATGGTTGATCGCATCCGGCACTGCATCCGGAAGAAAACCGCCCGCCCTGGCGACAGCGTCGATGACCCGGTCCCCGTCCTCCGCCTTGTAGACACCCGGCTTTTCGACCGCCCCCTTCACATCAACAAAAATGACCGTTGCGGACGGATCCGCACGGTCATCGGCACTGATCGGGTCCAACCCGTCAGAAGCTGGTATGAATGATTCCGCAGGCACGCCCGCGGTATGGCTTTTCGTATACAGGATAAACGTCAAAATCAGGACGGAAGCCGCGATCGGGGGGATCAGCTTCCTCCAGTTCATCTTCAGCCATTCCAAGAAAAGGTTCCCTCCCGGGGATGGCGGTTCATGGAGTCTCCTTCACTATACCCGAAGTGTGACGATTTGAAAAGCTTCACCTTACGGCATGGAAAAAGATGCGTTCGCTGTTTTCCGCAGGAGCGTCTCCCGTCCAGTCAGCGGTGACCGAACGGACAGCAAAGCCCGCCTCTTCAAGAAGGCGGATATACGTATCCGGCGTGAAAGTCCGCTGCAGATGAAACTCCTCCTGACGCACATAAAGCCCGTCCGGCCGCCGGATGAAAAAGCTGATTTCCGACTCTACGGAAAGCGGCTCCTCACCGGGATACGTATGCCAGATATACGAAACCCCGTCCAGGTCCGCGGTAAACGGCCCATCCAGGAACAGTTCGGTCATCTTATAGGGGGAATGGACATCAAACAGCAGGCGGCCTCCCGGGTTCAGCGCGCTGTAAACTTGCTTGAACACGGCGGCCACTTCCTCAACTTCCGTTACATAGTTCAGCGAGTCGATGGCGATCACCGCCAGATCATAGCCGGAGTGCCCTTCCATCTCCTGCATCGCCTGTTCAAAAAACATTCCCTCAAGACCCGCTTCATTGAAGCGCTCCCTTGCGACCGAAAGCATATCACCGGACAGGTCAATCCCCGTCACGCGGTAACCGTCACGGGCAAAACGTTCTGTCAGCACCCCCGTGCCGCATCCGACATCCAGCAGCTTCTGATTCTCCGGGGGCCCGGCAATTTCCCGGACCCATTCCGCATAGCGGCCATAGGGAATGTCTTCCATGAGCAGATCATAGACCGCGGCGAATGCGCGGTAGGATTCTCCGTTCATTGACCTTCCATTTCCAGTTCCGGCGCATCTCCCCACAGGCGCTCGAGATTATAATAAGCCCGCTCATCTTTGTGGAAAACATGGGCGACCACGTCGCCGAGGTCGACCAGGATCCAGCGCGCGGAGTCGAATCCCTCGAGCCGCTTTACGTCAAAGCCGGCTTCTTCGGCCTTGTCCTTGATCTCGCGTGCGATCGACTGTACCTGCCGGTCGGAATTTCCGTGGCAGATCAGGAAATAATCAGCGAGAAGAGAAACTCCCTGCATATTCAGGACGACCATATCGGCCGCCTTTTTATCATCTGCGGCATTGTATACCGTTTCAAGCAATGTCTGGTTTGTCATCGGTTCATTGCACCCTTTCCTTGCGAGAGACTGTCATTGTAGCACCGGAGTGTGTCCGGGTGGATGGCGGCGCGGACGGAGGCCAGGTACTGGAGGCTGTGTGCGCTGCACGCAATAAGCGCATCTTCAAGCGAGCGCTCCGCCTCCTCCCTCAGCTGATCCGCCCCGGGAAAATTCCTGCCCGGCTCAATCATGTCTGCTATAAAAATGATTTTTTCAAGGCGGGACATGCCGGCGCGTCCCGTTGTGTGGAACCGGACGGCAGCCAAAATATCGGCATCGCGGATCCCGAACTCATCACGGGCGATCACAGCCCCCGCCGGGCCATGCCACAGCTCATGATGAAATCCGAGTACGGCGACAGGATCGCCTTCAGACTCCACGATCCGCTTCAGGTCCTCTTTCGGCATGGCCTTAGCCAAATCATGAAGGAGCGCGGCAGTCTCCGCTTTTTCTTTGTCTTCCCCGAAACGGTCCGCGAGAATCATCGCCGTTTCCGCAACCCGCAGGACATGCTGGTAACGGCCGGATGGAAGACGCCTTTCCGCCTCGATTTTAAGGCGTTCGGGTTCCATACAATCCCTCCTCGCGGATAAAGCGGATCACCGGGTCCGGAATCAGATACTTGACCGAACGCCCCGCTCCGAGTTTGTCCCTCAGGATGGTCGAGGACAGATCAATCTGCGGGATGCCGACCATTCTGACCGGGTACCGGCCGGATGCGCTGCTGCCCGGACGGGGTACACCGATGAACTGCACTTTATCCATGAGCGAATCGATGTCATACCACGTATGCAGATGTTCGATGCTGTCGCCGCCGATGATGAACGAAAAATCCGATTTGGGTTCCCGTTCACGGAGCAGGTCCAGCGTCCGGGAGGTGTAGGAAACCCCTCCCGACTCCACCTCGATGGGCTCAACCGTGAAATCAGGGTTGCCGCGGATCGCAAGCTTTGTCATCTCAAGCCGCTGCCAAGGTTCTGCATCGCCTTCCTTTGCCTTGTGCGGAGGGATGGCGTTCGGCATAAAGCGGATTTCATCAAGGCCGGCAGCGTCACGGACGCCTTCGGCGATCATGAGATGGCCGACATGGGGCGGATTGAACGTCCCTCCCAGGATTCCGACCTTCTTCCGCTCACTCACCCGGAAGCACGAGACGCTTATTGTCCCTCGACTCCCGGTAAAGCACGATCGTCTTGCCGATCACCTGCACGAGCTCGGCCCGGGTCCTTTCGGAAAGCATCTGTGCGACTTCCTCTTTTTCCTCCGGCGCATTCTGAAGAATGGCCACCTTGATCAGTTCGCGCTTTTCCAGTGCTTCGGAAATACCGCTGATCAGTTCATCGTTAACACCTTGTTTTCCAACCTGGAAGACGGGCTGCAGATGGTGCGCCTCGCTTCTCAGGAACCGTTTCTGTTTTCCGGTCAGCATGTTGATTCCTCCATTTCCGCTATCAGCCGTTGTCTTGTTCCAAGCGTGTCCGGCATCAGGCCTGTCCATTCATTGAAGGCAAGTGCGCCCTGCCAGATGAACATGCCCAGGCCGTCCACGATTTCATTTCCGTTTTTCATCGCAGCTTTCAGGAAATCCGTATGAAGGGGGCTGTAGACAATATCCGCCACAACCGCTCCGGGATCCAGGTTGCCGATGGAGATCGGCAGGCCGCCGGTCGCGGTCGACATGCCGACCGGCGTCGTCTGGATAAGGGTTCCGAATTCGCCAAGCCTCTCTGCCGCTTCGTCCAGGCTGAGTGCTTCTCCGCCGATCCGGCTGCAGAGTGCCTCTGCCTTTTCCACGGTCCGGTTGCATACCGCAATCTTTCCGTATCCTGCCTGTTTCATGGCAAGCGCGATTCCGTTTGCCGCACCGCCGGCCCCGATAATCAGGACAGGTTCATCCCTGCGAGATTGCCGGATGCGCTCCTCAAGCGACCGGACAAACCCCGGACCATCCGTGTTCATGCCGAGCAGGCGGCCATCAGGCAGGACCTTGACCGTGTTCACCGCCTGCATTTCCGCTGCAAGCGGATCCACTTCGTCCAGATAAGGAATGATGGCCTGCTTATGGGGCACCGTCACATTCCAACCCGAAGCACCCAGACGGCGAAGTGAGGCGACGGCATCCCCCACCGTTCCCGCCGGCACATGTACCGGGATATAGGAGGCATCGATGCCGCTTTCCCCGAACCACGCCTCATGCATGGCCGGTGATTTTGAATGGGAAACCGGATCACCGATGACCGCATACCATTTTTTCATTTTGTTTTCCCCCTCAGATCAGGGAAGGCCGGAGCATGACCGCTACCCCTTCAGGCGCGTGGACTGCAATCACTTTCCCCGCCTGCTGGACCGTGATCCAGCCGAGTCCCGAGATGACGATGTCCGTTCTCTCTTCCCTGATCGAAAATTCATGGCGCACCAGCTCCGGAAATGCCTCCGCATCCGCCGCAGGAGGCGTAAGAAGCTCGCCTTTCTGCCGGGCATACAGGTCATCCGCCTTTTCCAGCTTCGTCCGGTGGATGTCGAGCGCATTGGAGACATGGACGGTGAACGCCGTACGCCCGCCCTTCAGATAGTCGAACCGCGCCAGCCCTCCGAGGAACAGCGTCTGCTCCTCATTCAGCTGGAACACCTTCGGCTTGATCTCTTTTTTCGGTGTGATCACCTTCAGGTCTTTTGCATCCAGCAGATGCGCCATCTGATGATGATTGATGATTCCTGGCGTGTCATACATAGACTTCCCGTCATCAAGCGGGATATCAATCATATCCAGCGTGGTCCCCGGGAAGTGGGACGTCGTGATGACATCATCGCCTCCCGCGACCTGCTTGATGATCCGGTTGATGAATGTGGATTTCCCGACATTCGTACAGCCGACCACATAGACATCCCTGCCCGACCGTAGCTCCTCGATGCGGCGGATCGCGCTGTCGATGCCGGTTCCCTTGTCGGCGCTCACAAGCAGGATATCCTCGGGCTGCAGGCCGAGCTTCCTGGATTCGGCCGTCATCCAATGGATGAGTTTGTTTTCCTTCACCGATTTCGGCAGAAGGTCGGCTTTGTTGCCGACGAGAAGCACCGGATTGGAGCCGGCGAACCGGTGCATCCCGGGGATCCAGCTTCCGTTAAAGTCGAAGATGTCGACGATGTAGACGACAAGCGCGTCTTTGGAGCCGATCGTATTCAGGATCTTCAGGAAATCGTCGTCCGTCAGAGGGACCGGCTCGAGTTCATTGTAGTTCCTGAGCCGGAAACAGCGCCTGCAGAGCGGCATCTCCTTTTCAAGAGTCGCGGCCGGGGCATACCCCGGCGCTTTTTCGTCCTCAGTCTGCAGGACCGCCCCGCAGCCGATACAGGTTTTTTCTTCGGTCACTTGATCTCCTCCCAATCGATGAGCCCCCGTCGTTTCAGCTTCTGCATGATCATCCGCTCGACCTTCCGGTTGAACCGGGTGGCCAGTCCGTCCGAGCTGGCGACCGGAACGACGAGTACAGTGTGCAGCCCGCTCCGGTTCCCGCCAAAAATATCCGTCAGCAGCTGGTCGCCGATCACGACTACCTGTTCTTTTGGTATACCCATCTGGCGGACCGCCTGGCGGAACGCTTTGCCCATCGGCTTACGCGCCCGGTGGATAAACGGAATGCCGAGCGGGTCGGCGAACGCCTTGACCCGTTCCTCGTTATTGTTCGACACGATCGTCACATGGATGCCCGCCTCGCGCATATCCTTCATCCAATCGATGATTTCCTCCGTCGCATCGGGCCTGTCCCATTCGACAAGCGTGTTGTCCAGGTCGGTGATAACACCGCGGATTCCGTTTTTTTTCAGTTGTTCCGGAGTCACCCGGAAAACGTTCTTTACATATTCATTCGGCAAAAAAAGACGATACACCCGATTCACTCCATTGACTCTGAATTCTTTCCCGATTATACCACAGCGCTGCACCGTCCCACATCCCGGGACCGGTCATTCTCATGATTCCTCACATTGTGACATATGGTGGCAGAAACAACATTGGAGGTGTTGGCGTGAGCGGGATCTTCACTGCACTGCTTCAGCTGTGGGCGGACATCCCCGCGCTGGTCGGCTACCTGAAGGGCCAGGCGTTCCAGAAGCCGATGAATGCGGAGGAAGAAGCCGATTGCCTGAGGCGGGTGGCTGAGGGCGATGAAAGTGCGAAGGATGAGCTGATCGAGCGCAATATGCGCCTTGTCGCCCATATCGTGAAAAAGTTCCACCCACGGCACGAGCAGCTGGACGACTACATCTCGATCGGCACGATCGGCCTGATGAAGGCGGTCGGAAGCTTTACCCCGGATAAGAAAACCAAGTTCTCCACGTTTGCCGCACGGTGCATCGAGAACGAGATCCTTATGCATCTCCGCGCTCAGAAAAAAGTCCAGAAGGATGTGTCCCTCTATGAGCCGATCGGCATCGACAAGGACGGATACTCCCTTCAGATCACCGATGTCCTGAAAGTCGACGAATCAACGGCCGATGACCGGCTGGAGCGGAAGGAACGCTTCGACCGGCTGTACCGTCACCTGACCAAGCTCGATGAGCGCGAGCTGGAAATCATCCAGAGACGCTACGGCCTGCTGGACGATAATCCGATGACCCAGAAAGAGATCGCCGCGCAGCTGAACATCTCCCGCAGCTACGTCTCAAGGATCGAGAAGCGGGCACTCGTCAAGCTTTATCAGCAGTTCAAGCACGAAAAAAGCCCCTCCCCCGCCGAGCGCGGGGGAAGGGCCGACTAAATCACTTTTCGGAACCGAGCTGGTACATCATGACGCCAGCAAGGATACCGGTCACAATCAAAGAACCTGCCATCAGATAAAGCACATTGTTCACTCCCTGTCCAAGTGGTGATTCACTTATCCGATTATATCATGCGATCACTGAAGTTTCGAGACCGCCCGCATGACCGCTTCCGCCGAATGTTTCGCCGCCTTCGGCAAAAACTCGTCAAATGACATGGCCGACTCCTTGCCTGCAATGTCCGAGAGCGCCCGGATGACCACAAACGGCACGCCGAACTGGTGGCACACCTGTGCGACGGCAGCCGCTTCCATTTCGGATGCAAGCGCATCCGGGAACCATTCACGCACCCGTGCAACACGGTCCGCATCGGACATAAAGGAATCCCCGGTGACGATCAGCCCTTCCGCAGAAGCATGCTCACCGATGTCTTCCACAGCCTTGCGTGCAGCTTCAATGAGTTTGCCGTCCGCCCTGAAGGCAGGCGGAAGCTGCGGTACCTGGCCGTGCTCGTAGCCGAAGGCCGTCACATCCACATCATGGTGCCTGACTTCCGATGAAATGACGACCGTGCCGATTTCATGGTCGCTGTTGAAACCGCCGGCAGAACCGGTATTGATCACGGCGTCAGGTTTGAACCGGTCAAGCAATACAGCCGCGGACATGGCGGCGTTGACTTTTCCGATCCCGCTTTTTAGCAGGACGACATCTGCGCCATTCAGTTTTCCGGTGGTGTACTCGCTGTTTCCGGCAATCGTCGTCTCTTTTTCTTCGATCCGGCTGCGCAGAAGCTCGACTTCTTCTTCCATCGCACCGATAATGGCTATTCTCATACCAGAATCCTCCGTTCGTTCCGGTCAATAGGCCCCTTCAAGCGTGTTCAGCTTGTCGAGCCGTACCGGCATCCAGCCTTCACCGTCCACCCATTCCAGGTGGACATTATATTTTTCGCTTTTATCTCCGGTCGATACGGTCCCGATGGATTTCTGTGGGCCGCCGCCGTTTTTCAAATACCATACGATCATGTCGCTTTCAGGGATTCCCGTGGCATACGACATGGCCCGGACCTTTTCCTGCCAGTCGATATGGCCTTTCTCGTAGACCGATACATGGTCGCCCGACTGTTCGGTGCCGATCGGTTTCCAGGAAGTGTCGACGATCGTCTCTTCGACGATGCCCTCGTCCGACGGTGTCCGGATCACTTTGCCCGGCTGATCGGATTCCTGGGCTTCTTCCCCGCCACTTTCAGAGCCGGCAGCCTCTTCTTCGGAGGCTTTTTCCCGGTCGCCGGACTGTTCGGTATCTTCCCCGCCGTCACCGGCCGCTGCGTTACCGCCATCCGGACCGCTGCCGCCTTCCGTCTGTTCCGTCCCTGCTTCACGCCCGCTGTCGGCGGCCTGGTCGTCTCCGCCGGTGAAGATGCCTACTGCGGTGACAATGATCAGGACGAAGACGACGCCAATCAGGATATTCAGGATCCGGTTTGACTTCTGGCGATTTCGCGCCACTCTGGAAAAATTCTGTTCTTCCATGCCATCTCCTCCCCCGGTTACTCTATCATAAACGATTATCGCTAATTTGACGAAATGATTACCGGATTGTTTCAGTTTCATGAAGAGAAATTGATCGTTGACAGTAAATGGTCATTCTCGCGGATGTTAAGCAGAACGCCCCGAAAGTTAATCACCGCAGCCGGCTTCTCACTGTGAAGAAATAAAAAAAGCTGATCTCCGCGGAAGGTCCCCCGTCTTACCGCGGTTTTCGGGACCTTCTGCTTGATCAGCTGTTTTCATGTATTCCCCCTCTAAAAGGCAGGAAGATGGAAGGGATCAGCTGATGGACACGATTTCGACGTCCATTTCGCCGCCCGGCGTCATGATCTTGACGCGGTCGCCGACAGTGCGGCCGAGGAGGCCCTTGGCGATCGGCGAGTCGTTAGAGATGCGGCCTTCGAACGGATCCGCTTCTGCGGAACCGACGATGGTGTAGGTTTCCTCATCGCCGTCCATTTCCCTGAATGTCACGGTCTTGCCGAGCTGCACGCGGTCGTCATCACCGTTGTCTTCGATGATTTCGGCATTGCGGATCATCGATTCGAGCGTGGAGATGCGGCCTTCGATGAACGCCTGGTCTTCTTTGGCCGAATCATATTCGGAGTTCTCGGAGAGGTCGCCGAAACTGCGTGCAACTTTGATGCGTTCGACGACTTCTTTTCGTTTAACCGTTTTCAGATAGTCAAGTTCTTCGATCAGCTTCTCTTTTCCCGCCTGGGTCATCGGAAATTTTTTCTCTGTGGACATAAACAATCTCTCCTTCGCGTCTTTCCTTCATAAAAAGAATACTATGCCGCCCCGTGGCCGGGAATGCGACATAGCGGAAATGTGATGGTTTTAACTGACAAGAGTATATTACAGATTTTGTGGAGATTCAAGAATTGTTTTTATTTTCGTCACCATCAGGTCGATTGCGACTTTGTTTTCCCCGCCTTCGGGGATGATCAGGTCCGCATAACGTTTTGTCGGTTCGATGAACTGATTGTGCATTGGCCGGACGACCGACAGGTATTGGCCGATCACCGAACTGATCGAACGGCCGCGCTCTTCGATGTCACGCTGGATGCGCCTGATGATGCGGAGGTCCGCGTCCGTATCGACAAAGAGCTTGATATCCATCAGTTCACGGAGCCTGGCATCGTCAAGCACGAGGATTCCTTCGATGATGATGACGTCCTTCGGCTCGATCTCCACAGTTTTGTCAGAGCGCGTATGAAGCGCATAATCGTACACCGGCCGGTTGACCGGACGCCCTTCGAGCAGTTCCTTGATGTGCTCGATGAGGAGTTCCGTGTCAAATGCGAGCGGGTGGTCATAATTCGTCTTCAGCCGTTCTTCAAATGCCAGGTCGGACTGGTCTTTATAATAGTAATCATGCTCGATCACGACGACGGAATGTTCCTTCACGACGTCGTAGATCGAACGGGTGACGCTCGTCTTGCCGGACCCTGAGCCGCCGGCGATTCCGATGATGAGCGGCCGTTTCTTTGTCATAACGCTGCACCTTCTTCGGTTGATTCTTTTTTCGTACTGATCATCAGGCCGTCGCCCACCGGCAAAAGAGCCGAATCATAGCCGGGATGCGCCATGAGCCATTCTGTGAATTCCCTCAGCTTGCGGATCATTGTCCGGTTTTTCCTGGGAATGTCCTCCGGGTCTTCGGCGGACAGGCCGTGCATGAACATATTGTCACAATAAATTACGCCGCGGCCGGACAGCAGCGGCTCATAAATGTCGAAAAACCTTCTGTACTGGCCTTTTGCGGCATCGATGAACAGGGCATCGAAAGGCCCTTCGGGAAGCTTTTCAAGCTCCAGCGCATCACCGCGGACAAGCCGGATCCGCCCTTCCGCTTCCGACCGCCCGATATTTTCTTCGGCCTTTTCCTGCATGGCCGGTTCGCGCTCGATCGTCACCACTTCGGTGCCGGGAAGTGCCTCCGCCATCCGGATCGCCGAGTACCCGATGGCCGTTCCGATTTCAAGGATCCTTCCGGGACGCTGCACACGGAGGATCTGGAGCAGCGCCTCCATCCCCTCCAGCTGCATGATCGGCACCCTGTGGTCGCGGGCGTATTGTTCCATCGCCATGATCCGTTCCGGACGGGGCGGGATCAGCCCTTCCGAATACCGGCTATATTCATGTTCCATCATTTACACCTGCTTATCCAAAAAAATACCCGTTCATCATAGCATTATTCACATGAAAAGAGAAGGAAAGCGGAAGCTCTCCTTCTCCGGGTCATTCCCCGCTCTTCAGATACTTGTCCCTGTTCTGAAGATGTTCTTCATACGTTTTTGCGAAATGGTTGATGCCGGACGGATCCGCCAGGAAATAGAGATAATCGGTTTCGGACGGGTTCAGTGCAGCATCAATGGATGAACTGCCCGCATTCGAAATCGGCCCTGGAGGAAGCCCCTGGTTCTGGTAGGTGTTGTAGGCATCATCGATCTCCAGATCGCTGTACATCGTCCGTTCCAGATGCTTCCCGTGAGCGTAGGCGACCGTCGGGTCCGTCTGGAGCGGCATGCCTTCCGCAAGGCGGTTTTCAAAGACGCTCGCGATGGACTTGCGGTCTTCCGGTGTGCGGGCCTCTTTTTCCACGAGCGATGCCATTGTCAGGACCTGGTGGATGGTCCGCTCCTCTTCGGCAATCGCGTCACGGTAAGGGGTGATGTTCTCATCCGTCGCTCCGATCATCTGTTCGACAAGCGTTTCCAGTGTCGGATGTTCTTCAAACACCGGGTAGGTTGCCGGGAACAGATAGCCTTCCAGCGGGAACTTGATCTGTTCGTTCAGGATTTCCTCGGTGAGAAGATTCGGGAACTTCGAAATCAGCTCATTGATATAGGCTTCATCCGTGACAAGCTCCATGAATTCATCGGCGGTGAATTCCGTGTTTTTCTCGATCACTTCTGAAATCTGGGCAAGATTCAGACCTTCCGGGATGGTGTACTGGAATACCGGTTCCCTGTAGACCTTTCCTGTCTTCAGGCTTTCCAGCAGCTCATCCGGCGTCATCGCCTGGCTCATTTCATAGGTGCCGGCCTGGAAGTCGCTTTCGTTGTTGAATTTGGCGTAATACTTGAAGATCCGGTCATCTTTGATGACACCTGCCTCCTCGAGCTTCATCGCGATCGTGTCCAGGTTGGAGCCGATCGGAATCTCAACCGTGATGGTGTCCTCGGCATCCGGATCAACCGGTTTTAGCCCTCCCGTCACATAGGAATAGAGGATGGCGCCTCCGATAAGCATGAGGAGCAGCGCGGCGAGGAAGACGATCAGGACGATTCGCCGGACCGTCTTCACTTCCTTCTTTTTTTCATTCATGCGTTCAAGCATGACCTGTTTTTTGGATCGGTCACTCATAAACCGTGTTCCCCCTCTGTATTTCGAGGCTATTATACATGAAACGACAGCAACAGGAAAGGCGTTGCGGACGTGACGCTTTATCCGGGCGGTTGACCCGGAAGAAGCCATGCAAAAAAGCTCCCCGTTTCCGCACCGCACGGAATGTGCGGCGGTTCGGGGAGCTGTCCGGCGAGCATGCGCCGGAGGAATGCAAATCTCTTATTCTTCTTCGTCGTCCTCTTCGTCTTCCGCGAGGAACGTGTTGAGCATTTCTTCGATCATGTCCCACTCTTCGTCGGTCTCGATCGGCTTCAGTTCTCCCTGTTCGCCCTCTTCTCCCGGGGTGAAGGAAGAAGCCATGATCTCGATTTCCTCGTTTTCATCTTCTTCCGCCCCTACCGGGTAGTACAGGACGTACGATTTGTTGAACTGCTCCGCCTCAAATGTGAACAGCACCTCGCAAAGCTGCTCGTTGCCTTCTTCGTCCACAACCGTGATGTGCGCATCTCCGTGTTCCAATTAAATCACCTCATCCGTTTTTTCTGTCCAGCCAGCCCTGCAGAATCATGACGGCGGCCATCTTGTCGATGACGCTTTTGCGTTTTTTCCGGCTGACATCAGCGCTGATGAGCATCTTTTCTGCCGCCATCGTCGTCAGGCGCTCGTCATAGAGTTCCACAGGAAGGGAAAATTCATCCCTCAGCAGGTCCGCAAACCGCTCGGATGCTTCCGCGCGCGGCCCCACTGTGTTGTTCATATTCTTTGGGTACCCGACAACGAATGAAGTTACACCATACTCCGCGACCAGCTCGCGGATCCGGCCGATGCCGAACTCCCCGGCCTCTTCGTCGATCTTGATCGTCTCGACGCCCTGGGCCGTCCAGCCGAGTCCGTCACTCACGGCGACACCGACTGTCTTGGTGCCGACGTCAAATCCCATCGCCCTCATGAACGGTCTCCGTCATGTCCGGCAATGTAGAATTTCACAAGTTCCTCGATGATCTCATCCCGCTCAAGTTTCCGGATCATGTTTCTTGCGTCGGCATGCCGCGGGATGTATGCCGGATCTCCCGATAGGAGGTAGCCGACAATCTGGTTGATGGGGCTGTATCCCTTTTCTTTCAGCGCGGTATGGACCTTAAGCAGAACCGTCCGCACCTCATCTTCCATCGGCTCTTCCGGAAAGTTGAACTTCATCGTCTTGTCGAATGAATCCATGGTCAGCACCCCGCTTTCCCTTGGGACGCTTTGGAACCTCGCATCCCATTATAAACGTACAGATCCGCGTTTAAACGGATTTGACTAAATCATACACGGATTGGAGCGCATCATCAAGTTTGGACGGGTCTTTGCCGCCGGCCATCGCCATATCCGGACGGCCGCCCCCCTTGCCTCCGCAGATTTCCGCAACATGGCGGACGATGTTCCCCGCGTGGTATTCCTTGCCGGCGATATTCTTGGTCACGCCGGCAGCAAGCGTCACTTTGCCATCGCCGGCGGAACCGAGCACGATGACACCGCTGTCCAGCTTCTGCTTGAGCTCATCCATCATCGTACGGAGCTGGTTGCCGTCGGCGCCTTCCACACGGGCTGCAACAACCGATACGCCGCCGATTTCACGGGCGGATTCCAAAATTGCTCCAAGCTGTCCCTGCGCTTTTTGTGCGGAAAGCGACTCAAGCTCGCGTTTGAGCTCTTTCTGTTCCGCCTGCAGGGCCGAGAGCTTTTTGAGGAGGTCCTTCGGATTGGCCTTGAGCATCGAAGCTGCCTCTTCCAGGATTTCTTCCTCCTCCTTCATGTAGAGGAAGGCCTCCTTGCCTGTCAGCGCCTCGATCCGCCTTGTGCCGGCTCCGATGCCGCCTTCGGATACAATCTTGAAGAGGCCGATCTCCGACGTGTCACGGACATGGCAGCCGCCGCACAGCTCAAGCGAGTATTCGCCGATCGAAACGACTCGCACGACATCGCCGTACTTTTCACCGAACAGCGCCATGGCCCCCATCTTCTTCGCTTCATCAATCTGATGATAGGCGGTTCCGACACCGATTCCGTCCCAGATGCGTTCGTTGACGATCCGCTCGACCTTGGCGGTCTCCTCCTCCGTCATGGCACCGAAATGGCTGAAGTCGAACCGGAGGCGGTCAGGGCCGACATAGGAGCCCGCCTGGTTGACATGTCCTCCGAGGACGTCTTTCAGCGCCTGATGCAGCAGGTGTGTCGCCGTATGGTTTTTCACGATCAGGCGCCGCTGAGCTGCATCAACTTCCGCTTTCAGCGTATCCCCTTTTGTCATGGTGCCGGCCTCCACTTTTACCGAGTGGAGGTTTTGTCCGTTCGGCGCCTTGCGGACGTCCTGTACGGAAGCACGGAAAGCATCGCCTGTCATCGATCCCTTATCCGCGATCTGGCCGCCGCTTTCTGCATAGAACGGGGTGCGGTCAAGGATGACCTGCACTTCCTCGCCCTCTTCCGCGGACTCCACAAGCTCTCCGCTTCTGACGATCGCGATGATCTTCGCGCCGGAAACGAGGTGGTCATAGCCGATGAATTCACTTTCCTCATGGAAGCCGCCGAGCGCGCCGGACTGGACTTGCATCGAGCCGACGTCCTGCCGCGCGGCACGCGCGCGCTCCCTCTGGGCTTCCATCTCGCGGCGGAAGCCTTCCTCATCGATTGTGAGACCCTGTTCTTCCGCATATTCGGCAGTGAGTTCTTCCGGGAAGCCGAATGTGTCATAGAGCCTGAACGCATCCTCACCCGAAATGACGCTGCCTCCTTCCTCTTTTACCCGGCCGATGATGCCGGACAGGATGGACAGACCTTCATTCAGCGTTTCGTGGAACCTGTCTTCCTCATTCTTGATGACCCGCTGGATGAATTCGGCTTTTTCGGTGACTTCCGGGTAATAGCTTTCCATGATGCTGCCGACGACCGGCACGAGACGGTACATGAACGGCTTGTCGATGCCGAGCTGTTTGGCGTACCTGACTGCGCGGCGGAGCAGACGGCGGAGCACATAGCCCCGGCCCTCGTTTGACGGGAAGGCCCCGTCGCCGACCGCAAATGCCACGGTGCGGGTATGGTCAGCGATCACCTTGAACGCAGTGTCCTTTTCCGCTTCCTTGCCGTAGGATGCACCCGAAATCTCTTCGATTTCCCTGATGATCGGAATAAACAGATCGGTATCGAAGTTCGTCGGAACATCCTGGACGACGGAAGCGATCCGCTCCAGACCCATGCCGGTATCGATGTTCTTGTTCGGCAGCGGGGTATAGGTGTGGTCCGGATTGTGGTTGAACTGCGAGAAGACGAGGTTCCAGATTTCCAGATAGCGCTCGTTTTCACCGCCCGGGTAAAGCTCAGGGTCGGAGAAATCGTCTCCGTAGGATGGTCCGCGGTCATAGAAAATCTCTGAGTTCGGACCCGAAGGGCCTTCCCCGATATCCCAGTAGTTCCCTTCGAGGCGGATGATGCGTTCTTCGGGAACGCCGACTTCATCCCGCCAGATCAGAAGCGCTTCCTCATCTTCCGGGTGGACGGTCACCGACAGTTTTTCTGGATCGAACCCGATCCAGTCCGGATGGGTCAGGAACTCCCATGCCCAGTGGATGGATTCACGCTTAAAGTAATCACCGATCGAAAAGTTGCCGAGCATCTCGAAGAACGTATGGTGCCGTGCTGTTTTCCCGACGTTCTCGATATCGTTTGTCCGGATCGCTTTCTGGGCGTTCACGATGCGCGGATTCTCCGGCACCACGCGACCGTCAAAGTATTTCTTGAGTGTTGCAACGCCGCTGTTGATCCAGAGCAGGGACGCGTCATCGACCGGAACGAGCGAGGCGCTCGGCTCGACAGAGTGGCCCTTTTCCTCGAAAAACTTCAGATACATGTCTCTCAGTTCTGCGGATGTAAATGAATTCAAGCTGTTTCTCCTCCTTGTTGGTCGGCGGTACAATAAAAAAATCCTCCATCCCCTATGCAAAGGGACGAAGGATCTGTTCGCGGTACCACCCTGATTACAGCAGCATCCGCCACTGTCTCTCAACTGCCTTAACGCGGCGGACGGCAGGGATGAGCTGCACTCTGGAGTAGCTTTCCGCATCCTTGCCTGCGGAATCCCTTTCAGTCGGGGGGATCCTTCCTGTACCGGCGCAGTGCGTACTTTCTCCGTCATCGAATTGTCTTATATCCCGCATTATAGTGAAAGGGGGCTGATCTTGTCAACGCCCATCCATAAAGTCATACGGCGTTACCCCGTCCATGCCGACCATCGGGTCGATGGCATGGTGGTTGGACAGGCTGAGGGATGGCGGAGCGGAGGGCTCTGCAGAAGGTGGCCGCTCCGGCTCCAAATTGCTGTCATCGTCAGGGGCTTCTGATGCGGTGCCGGTTTCATCATCCGCTACGGTGCCGTCCGGTTTCTTCTCCGCCGGATGTACTGCCATTTCGGCGGAAGGCGCTTCACCGCCCGTCACACGCTCCATGAGCGTCGTCCTCCTGTTAAGGTCGTCGCCCCGGGCGATGCCTTCCCTGAACACATCCGGCTCGCCGATCAGGATCAAAAAGTTTTTCGCGCGAGTCAGTCCGGTGTACAGAAGGTTTCTGCGCAGCATCCGGCGGTATGTGCGGACGACCGGCATAATGACCGTCCCGAACTCACTGCCCTGCGATTTGTGGATCGAGATGCAGTAGGCCAGCGTCAGCTGGCTGAGATCTTTCCGTTCATAGGTCACTTCAAGGCCGTCAAACGAGACGACGATCATTTCCTTCTTGTCGACGGTCTCGTTCGGCTTCATGATCGCAACCACTTCGCCGATGTCACCATTGAACACATTGCTTTCCGGCTGATTGACGAGCTGGAGCACTTTGTCGCCGATCCTGTAGGTGATGTCGCCGAACACGGTTTCCTTCCGGCCTTCCTTAGCGGGATTGACGATCTCCTGGATCAGCTTGTTGAGGTTATCGATGCCGGCAGGTCCCTTGTACATCGGAGCCAGCACCTGGACGTCATGGATCGACTGTCCTTTCGAGATGGCACTTTTCAGGACTTTCTCGACCGCTTCAGGAATCTGCGGCGTGCCGGCCTTGATAAAGGACCGGTCGGATGTCTTTTTGCCGAGATCATCGGTGACCTGGCCTTTCTTCACCCTGTGGGCGAGCTCGATGATCGACGAACCGCTGCTCTGGCGGTAGATATCCGTGAGCTCGACCGCGGGCACCTGTTTTGAGGCAAGCAGGTCCTTCAGCACCTGGCCGGGCCCGACGGGAGGAAGCTGGTCCTGGTCACCGACGAAAATAACCTGGGCTCCGTCCGGAATCGCCTTCATCAGCTGATGCGCAAGCCAGGTGTCGACCATCGACACTTCATCAATGATGAAGAGCCTTCCGTCCAGCTCCCGCTCCGTTTCCTCTTCCCGCTCCATTCCCGTAAAGCCGAGAAGCCGGTGGATCGTCATCGCCGGCAGTTCGGTCGACTCGCTCATCCGCTTGGCCGCGCGTCCGGTCGGTGCGGCGAGCACGATCGGGAACGCTTCTTCCTTTTTCACATAATCCTTCGGATCGAGCGACAGCCCGTGGAGTTCGGCGTACAGTTCGACAAGCCCCCGGATGACGGTCGTCTTTCCCGTCCCCGGCCCCCCCGTCAGGATCATGAACGACGAATGGAGTGCAAGCTCGATCGCTTCCACCTGGGTTTTGGCATACGTGACCCCGAGGCGCTCCTCGATTCCCCCGAGCGCCTTCCGGATTTCCGACTGGGGAAACGCATCCTTGTGCGACACGTCCTCAAGCAGCGACACCACCTTCGAGGCGATGCCGATCTCGGAAAAGTAAAGAGACGGCAGATAGCAGCGTTTCTGTTCGACGACGATCTTGCTTTCCTCACCCAGCTCGATGATCGCCTGGGTGATCGCTTCGAAACTGATCTTGTGGGGCTGGCTCGCTTCAAGCATCCGCTTGGCTTCCGGCAGGAGCGCTTCCGCTTCCATGAATACATGGCCTTCCGAAAGTGCCGCCATGTTCAGGAGATGAAGCACTGCCGCTTTCACACGGTCCTTGTGGTCACCTGTTATGCCGAGCCGGGCACCGAGCTCATCCGCACGCTGAAAGCCGACTCCCTCGATTTCCCCGATCAGACGGTACGGATTCGTCTGCAGCACACTGACGGTCTCCTCACGGTAAGTCTGGTAGATTCGCATCGCCAGCTGCGGGCCGAATCCCCATTCATTCAGCGCAATCATGATCCGTTCCAGGCCCATGTTCTCCTGCAGGACGGACACAATCGTCTCTTTTCGCTCATCCGACAGCCTCGGCACCCTGTCAAGGGCGGACGGATCGTTCAGGATCAGGCTGATTGTATCTTTTCCAAGCTCCCGGACAATTGACTGGGCGGTTTTTTGTCCGATTCCCGGAAACAGGTCGGAAGACAGATAATGGACCAGTCCCGTCTCGGTGTCGGGCAGGTCTTTCGTGAACACGGATGCCTTGAACTGGGTCCCGTATTTCGGGTGCTCCACGAGGCTTCCCCGGAACTTATATGTATCCTCCCCTTCAAGGGGAGGGAAATAGCCTGCCACGACAATCTCCTTGCCGTCATAGCCGGAGTCGGTCGCCGTGACTTTAACGCGGAGAATCGAAAAGAGGTTCTGCGGATTATGGAAGACCGTCGCTACCGGCCGGCCGGTTAGATATTGTTCGTCTTCTTTAAATAGGTCCATCTGCCCGGCCATCCCGCTTCCTCCTTTTCCTTACTCTTCCGACTGGCTGATCATGTTATAGACCTCACGGGCCTGGATATGGTCCGGGCTGATCGTGAAGGCCTTCTCGAGATGGCTGAGCGCATGCCCGCGCTGCTGCGTGGAGACCGCGTACAGCACACCAAGATTGTAATGGGCGTCCGCATTGTCCGGGTCGTGTTCCGTGACAAACATGAGCTCCTCCATCGCCTCGCCGAACATTTCCATCGACGCGAGGAGAATGCCGTAGGACAGCCGGATCTGGAGATCATCCGGAGCCAGTTCCCTCGCGCGCTGCATATACGGCAGCGCCAGCTTCAGCTTGCCGGTTCGCTCGAGCGACTTTGCAAGCATGTAAGGGGCATCCGCACCTTCGATGCCGCCGCGGATCGCCTTTTCGTAAAGTTTCGCCGCTTCCTCATATCGCTCAAGATTATAGTAGAGGCCGGCAAGCCCGTAGACCGCCGTCATGGAACTGGGGTCAAGGGCCAGCGCCTTCTGGAAGAATTTCTCCGCTTTCAGTACTTCTTCCTCCCGTCCGATCGATGCGAGCAGGTTCCCGAAATTGATATAGCCGATCGGATCGTCCGGATTGGCATCGATCGCTTCCGTGAATGCTTTTACGGCCTCTTCATAGTCTTCATTGCGGATCGCTTTGATCCCTTCGGTATTATGATCCATTTCCATCACTCCTCAGCCGACATAATCAAGCCGGCTGCCGTTTTTGAACACTTCGTCGATTGTTCCTCCGCCAAGGCATACGTCACCGTCGTAGAACACGACCGCCTGGCCGGGCGTGATTGCCCGGACCGGCTCATCGAATGTCACCGTCGCTGTTCCGTCGCCGTGCAGCTTCACTTCGACGCCTGTGTCCGGCTGCCGGTAGCGGAATTTCGCCGTGCATCGGAAGGTTTCCGGCTTCGGCACATCAGATGTGAAACCGATCTGGACCGCCTTCAGGCTGTCGGAGTAAAGCGCGTCATTGTGGAAGTTCTGGCCGACAAGCAGCACATTGCGTTTCAGGTCTTTTCCGATGACGAACCAAGGATCGCCCGCTCCGCCGATGCCGAGGCCGTGGCGCTGTCCGATCGTATAGTACATGAGCCCGTCGTGAGTGCCCATGCGCTTGCCGTCCATCGTCTCCATCGCGCCCGGCTGGGCAGGCAGGTAGCCGGACAGGAATTCCTTGAAATTCCGTTCGCCGATAAAGCAGATGCCGGTCGAATCTTTTTTCGTTGCCGTCGCAAGTCCCGCCTCCAGGGCGATCTTCCGGACCTCGGACTTTTCAAGATGGCCGAGCGGGAACATGACCTTCGACAGCTGGTCCTGGGACAGCTGGTTGAGGAAGTAGGTCTGGTCCTTGTTATCGTCGACGCCGCGGAGCATGACGGATTCGTCTTCACCGTGCTCCACTCGTGCATAGTGCCCGGTCGCCAGGTAATCGGCACCAAGGCTCATCGCATGGTCCAGGAATGCCCGGAACTTGATTTCTTTGTTGCACATGACGTCGGGATTCGGCGTGCGCCCTGCCTTATATTCATCAAGGAAGTACGTGAATACTTTGTCCCAATATTGCTTTTCGAAGTTGACCGCGTAATACGGGATGCCGATCTGGTTGGCGACACGGATGACATCCTCGTAGTCCTCCGTCGCCGTGCAGACGCCGTTTTCATCGGTGTCATCCCAGTTTTTCATGAAGATGCCGATGACGTCGTAGCCCTGCTCTTTCAGGAGCAGCGCGGTCACAGAGGAATCGACGCCGCCTGACATTCCGACGACGACGCGTGTATCTTCGGGTTTTTTATGGATTGCCATATTTGTTCACCTTTCTATTGTCCTGCGAGTCTCCGGACCACGGCTGCCGTCTTTTCCGCGGCAGTCCGGATGTCTTCTTCCGATAGTCCGTATCCGAAGCTGAAGCGGACGGAATTGCGCAGCTCTTCCGCCCCGTCTCCATACATTGCAACGAGCACATGTGACGGATCGATCGACCCCGCCGTGCAGGCGGAGCCGCTCGATACATGAATGCCAGCCAGATCCAGGTTCACGAGCAGCGATTCAATATCCGTTCCCGGGAAGCTGAGGTTCAGGATATGCGGAAGCGTTTCTGCCCCTCCGGCATTTACACGATGGGCGATGCCGGACTCCTCAAGAGCACCGGTCATGATGTGCTTGAATGCCCCATGCCGTTCCCGGCGTTCCGGGAGCGTCTCATGGGCGATTTCCGCCGCCTTTGCAAATGCCGCGATGCCCGGCACGTTTTCCGTACCGGCACGGCGTTTCCGTTCCTGTTCCCCGCCGGAAGTCGGCGGTATGAGCTTCGTGCCGTTTTTCTGGTAAAGGAAACCGATCCCCTTCGGCCCGTTGATTTTATGCGCAGATGCACTGAGCAGGTCCACTCCGAGTTCCCCGACATCGATCGGAATCTCTCCGAATGCCTGGACGGCATCGGTGTGGAAGGCGGCCCGGTGCTCTTTCAGGATTTCTCCGATTTCGCCGATCGGCTGAATTGTGCCGACTTCATTGTTTGCCGCCATGATCGTCACAAGGATCGTATCGTCACGGAGGGCATTCCTGACATCCTCAGGAGACACACGGCCTTCCTGATCGACCGGCAGCCAGGTTACCTCATAACCACGCTTTTCAAGACGTTTGCACGCGTTGAGTACCGCATGATGCTCGATTTCCGTCGTGATGATATGCCGCCCTTCATCCGATCTTGCTTCGGCGGTGCCGAAAATGGCGAAGTTGTCGCTTTCCGTGCCGCCGCCCGTGAAGATGATCTCTTCCGGACGGGCACCGATCCGGCCGGCAATGGTTGCCCGGCTGTCGTCAAGCAGCTTCCTCGCGGCTCGTCCCGTGCCATGGATGCTCGAAGCATTTCCGTATGTGCTTGTGAGAAGTTCCGCGTATATCCGCGCCACTTCGGGATGGACCGGGGTCGTGGCCGCATGGTCCAGATAGATTCCGTTCATCTTCAAAACCCTTTCCCAGCAGCGCCGCCGGCTTATCGGTCTTTTTCCGCGCCGGCGGCTGACGTCAGGCCATTAAATATAGAACATGTAGCCTTCGTCTTCGCTGTCAGATTTCATATTGATCAGGTCTTCGATCGTGACAGTGTCCAGCACGTCCTTCACCGCGTCGCGGATGCGTCCCCACAGCTGGCGCTGGGGCTGTGGTTCATCTTCGATTCCCTCGACCGGCTGGATCGGCCCTTCCAGGACACGGATCACATCGCCTGCCGAGATCTGGTGCGGCGGCTTGGCCAATTTATATCCGCCGTGCGCGCCCCGTACACTTTTGACAAGCCCCGAGTTGCGGAGCGGCGGTACAAGCTGTTCGAGATATGCCTCGGACAGGTTATTGATTTCTGCGATTTTCCGGAGCGGAACAGGCCCGCTCCCGTATTGCCGGCCGAGCTCGATCATGATTGCCAGCCCGTAACGGCCTCTGGTCGATATTTTCATCGGTACACCTCTACCCTGCGGATTTCTATCCGCCATTATAGCACAACAATTCCCGGCCCCGCGCATGAAGAGTCCCGGGAGGACATGTATAATGGAAGGATGGATGACTGAAAGGGCTGATTTCATGCAGAACGAACCGCTCGCCTACCGGATGAGGCCAAGAAATATAGATGAGATTGCCGGCCAGAAGCACATCATCGGTGAGGGGACCGCACTGTACCGGATGATCAAAAACGGGCATGTGCCGTCCATGCTTCTGTACGGCCGTCCCGGTGTCGGCAAGACATCGCTCGCGCATGCGATAGCGGGCACAAGCGGCCTGCCGTTCATCGCGCTGAACGCCACAGTGTCCGGCAAAAAAGATGTGGAGCGGGTCGTCGACGAAGCCCGTGTCACCGGCAAGGTGATCCTCTTCCTGGATGAGATCCACCGATTCAACAAGCTCCAGCAGGACGCCCTTCTCCCCCATGTGGAGAACGGATCAATCGTGCTGATCGGTGCCACGACCGAAAATCCGTTCCATGACGTGAATCCAGCAATCCGATCGAGGTGCGGAGAAATCCTCCAGCTGAAGGGTCTGGAAGCCGGGGACATCGATGAACTGATCCGGAGGGCGCTCTCGGACGAAGACCGTGGACTCGGACGGATGGCTATCCAAATAACCGATGAACAGATCAGCCGTCTTGCGGAAGGCGCGGGCGGCGATGCCCGGAAGGCCCTGACGCTTCTTGAGTCGGCCGTGCTGGCATCCGACGAGGAAGACGGCACGACGACCGTGGAAGATGCGGTGATCAAGAGCCTGATCGGGCGCTCCGGCGTGTTCGGGGACAAGAACGGCTCCCACTTCTATAATCTCCTGTCCGCCCTCCAAAAATCCGTGCGCGGAAGTGATGCGGATGCCGCCGTCTTCTACCTGGCGCATCTCTTGGAGTCGGGTGACCTGACGGCCGTTTGCCGGCGGCTCCTCGTCATGGCCTATGAAGATATCGGCCTTGCCAATCCGGATGTCGGCGCACATGTGCTGGCCGCGACACAGTCGGCGGAACGGCTCGGCATGCCGGAGGCACGGATTCCGCTCAGCGTGGCGGTCATCGAGATGTGCCTCTCCGAAAAATCCAACTCAGCGTACCGCGCATTTGACGCAGCGGCAGCCCTGATCCATGCCGGAGACACCGGGGACATCCCCCAGCATCTCAAAGATGCCCACTACGCCGGTGCCGCAGCTCTCGGCCATACCGGATACAAGTACCCCCACGACACCCCGCTCGGAGAGTTCGGCGGCTGGACCAGCCAGCAATACCTTCCCGACAAGGTGGCTGATGAACGGTTCTATGAACCCGTCATCGCCGGCAAGGAGAAAAAGATGGCCGGCATCTATAAAAAGCTGAAGCAGTTTATGAAAAAACCATGAAGAAGCCGTCCGCCCGGGACGGCTTCTTTTGATTGGGGGCAGACGGAGTCGGCATCGCCGTTCCTTGTTTCAACTTCGGGCTCCATACTGCAACTTTTCATTCCTTATTTCAACTTTGCAATCCTTATTTCAACTTGCGACTCCTTATTTCAAATTCCCAGTCCATATTTCAACTTGCCCTGCCTTATTTCAACTTCACAGTCCATGCTGCAACTCCGGACTTCATGTTTCAACTTCCCAATCCGGTTAACATAAAATTATCTGACTCCTCAAGGGAGACAGAGAAAAAATCCGCTCCCCATGGGGAACGGATTTTATTTATTCGCCTTTTACGCGCTTGATCCCGATGTCTTTCACGATGTCATTCAGCACCCAGGAAGCGCAGAACAATCCGGCGGTCGACGGGACGAATGCGTTTGATGCAGGAGGCATTTTGGCCTTGCGGATCTTTGCATCCGGCTTCCCCACCACTTCGTTTACTTCTTCCTTGGAGATGATCGGACTTTCATCGGAGAATACGACCGGGACGCCTTTCCGGATGCCGTCCTTGCGGAGCGTCGTCCGGATCACTTTGGCGAGAGGGTCGGTGTGGGTTTTCGAGATGTCCGTGATCTTCAGCCGAGTCGGGTCGGTTTTGCGGGCGACCCCCATGCAGGAGATGACTTTCACGCCGCGCTTCACGCACTCTTTGATCAGATGGATCTTGTAGGCGATCGTGTCGGATGCATCGATCACGTAGTCCGGGTTCAGATCGAACAGCTGGTCCGCGGTTTCTTCCGTGTAGAACATATTGAGTGTGATCACTTCGCAGTCGGGATTGATGTCCGCAATCCGCTCTTTCATGATATCGGCTTTTTTCTTCCCGATCGTCGACAAGTAAGCGACAAGCTGGCGGTTGACATTCGTGATGTCGACTTCGTCCTTGTCGATCAGAATGATCCGGCCGATTCCTGTCCGGGCGCAGGCTTCCGCCGCGAATGAGCCGACCCCGCCGACGCCAAGCACCGCGACGGTTGTCTGCCGGTATCGGTCAAGCCCCTCTTTTCCTATGGAAAGTTCATTTCTGGAAAACTGGTGAAGCATGGGGGTTCCTTCCTTTCACAATCGAAAATAAAAGCCTCCCGCTCAGGCGGGAGGCGGTCAGTCAGAATGGGACAGATCCCGATCGTGCCGTCTTTGGGTAATCGTTTTGAACCCGCACCAGGCAGGTGGGTGTCCTCACCGGCACGTTTGACTTCCCCGCTAGAGGGCATGCCAGCAATGCCGGTATTCGGACTCCCTTACGATTTGAATGTTCGGTCAAAACTGATAGACAAATAACGAACACATCAGGATCTGTATTGGAATTATAGTAACATATCCGAATCTTGGAATCAATGCTGAACGTTTGTGGCTTCCGCCTTATTTTCCTTCCGGAGCTTTATACCCAGTTCCTGTAGTTGCGCGTCGGATACGCCGGACGGCGCTTCCACCATGAGGTCGCTCGCGCTTGCCGTTTTCGGGAATGCGATGACGTCGCGCAGGCTGGTTGCGCCCGAAAGGAGCATGGCGAGACGGTCGAGCCCGAAGGCGATCCCGCCGTGCGGAGGCGTGCCGTAGTCGAAGGCATCGAGCAGGAATCCGAATTGGGCCTTTGCTTCTTCCTCGGAGAATCCGAGCGCCTTGAACATTTTTTCCTGGATATCGCGCTCATAGATCCGGAGAGAACCTCCGCCAAGTTCAAAGCCGTTCAATACCATGTCATAGGCCATCGCCCGGACTTTCTGCGGATCCGTGCCGAGCTTTTCGATGTCTTCGCGGACCGGCATCGTGAACGGGTGGTGTGCGGCATAGTAGCGGCCATCTTCTTCGTCGTATTCGAACAGCGGCCAGTCGGTCACCCACAAAAAGGCATAGCGGGACTCGTCGATCAGTCCGCGGTCCTTGCCGAGCTTGAGGCGGAGTGCACCGAGAGCGTCTGCAACGACCTGCTTTTTGTCGGCGACGAAGAGCAAGAGGTCTCCGGCTTCCGCTTCCAGTGCGGACTTCAGCTGTTCCGCCGCGTCGCCTTCAAAGAATTTGGAGATCGGGCCCTTCAGGCCGTCCTCCTCGACCTTCATCCAGGCCAGACCCTTGGCACCGTACCGGCCCGCAAACTCACCGAGCGCGTCGATGTCCTTTCGGGAATAATCGCCCGCGGCGCCCTTGACGTTGATCGCCTTGACCTGACCTCCGGAGGAAACCGCTCCTGCGAACACCTTGAACGCGGAGTCTGCGACCACTTCTGAGACATCCTGCAGTTCTAGTCCGAACCGGACATCCGGCTTGTCGGAACCGTACCGGGCCATCGCTTCGTCATAGGTCATGCGCTGGAACGGCGCAGACACTTTCACGCCCTTGACGTCCTTCATGACTTTTTGGATCAGCGCTTCGTTCAGGCCGATGACGTCTTCCATCTCGACAAAGCTCATCTCCATGTCGATCTGGGTGAATTCCGGCTGACGGTCCGCCCGAAGGTCCTCGTCACGGAAGCATCGGACAATCTGGTAATACTTGTCGAAACCGGATACCATGAGCAGCTGCTTGAAAAGCTGCGGAGACTGCGGAAGCGCATAGAATTCCCCGTCATGCACACGGCTCGGAACAAGGTAGTCCCGGGCGCCTTCCGGAGTCGACTTTGTCAGGTACGGTGTCTCGACTTCCATGAAGCCGTTGTCGTCCAGGAAGTTCCGAACCGTCTTCATGATGTCCGAGCGCATCTTGAACGTCCGGTACATTTCCGGCCGGCGCAGGTCAAGATAGCGGTATTTAAGGCGGATTTCCTCACCCACGTTGTTTGCATCTTCAATGACGAACGGCGGGTTCTTCGCTTCGTTGATGATATCGATCTCTTCCGCCTGCACCTCGATCTTGCCGGTTTTGAGATTCGGGTTCACCTGATTTTCCTGGCGCCCGATCACCGTACCCCGTACCTCGATGACGAATTCGTTTCGCAGGCGGTCGCCCGTCTGCATGGCCTCTCCGGAAAAGTCCGGGTTGAATACGACCTGGACAATCCCCGTGCGGTCACGCAAGTCCACGAAAATCAGGCCGCCAAGGTCACGGCGCCGCTGCACCCATCCTTTCAGAACGACTTTCTGTCCGACCTGTGCCTCGGTGACTTCACCGCAATAGTTGGTTCTCTTCATATCTGCTCTTCCTTCCTCCACTCAAGATCTGCTTTTCAGGGTTTCCGCCAGACGGGTGAATTCCACCGTCTCCTGTGTGCCTTCCGCCATATTCTTGACGCCGGCAGCTCCGTTTTTCAGCTCATCTTCGCCGATCACGATGACATATCCGGCTTTCTGGCGGTCTGCCGCTTTCATCTGGGCCTTCATCTTCCTGTTCATGTAATCCATGTCGGCCGCTATGCCTTCCCGGCGCAGGTTCCCGAGAATCTTGACCGCTTCTTTCCGCGACTCTTCATCCAGAGCGACGATAAATGCGTCCAGGCGGCTTTCGGTCTCCGTCATCTTGCCTTCCGCCTCCAGCGCCATGAGGAAACGCTCGATGCTCATGGCAAATCCGATGCCCGGCGCTTCCGGGCCGCCGATTTCCTCGGAGAGCCCGTTATAGCGCCCGCCTCCGCAAAGCGTCGTAATGGCTCCGAATCCGTCCGAAGTGCTCATGATCTCGAAGGCAGTGTGATTGTAGTAGTCCAGCCCCCTGACGAGATTCGGATCCACCACATACTCGATTCCGAGTGCGTCAAGTGCCGTTTTCACTTCTTCAAAATAGGCTTCGGACTCCCCGTTCAGGTAGTCGGTGAGCGCCGGGGCGGTTTTCATCAGCGGGTGATCCCGGTCCACTTTGCAGTCCAGGATCCGGAGCGGATTTTTCTCGAGCCGGTTCCGGCAATCACTGCAGAACTCGCCGATCGACGGTTCAAAATGACGGATCAGCGCTTCCCGGTGTGCGTTCCGGCTTTCCATGTCGCCGAGCGAGTTGATCACAAGACGCAGATCCTTGAGTCCCGCACGCTGATACACATCCATCGCAAGGGAGATGACTTCCGCATCGATTGCGGGAGAGTCGCTTCCGATCGCCTCCACTCCGAACTGCACGAACTGCCGGTAGCGGCCTGCCTGCTGGCGCTCATAGCGGAACATCGGCCCCATGTAATAAAGTTTCACCGGCTGGTCCGGAGATCCGAACAGCTTGTTTTCGACAAATGCCCGGACGACCGGCGCGGTGCCTTCCGGACGGAGGGTCAGGGAACGCCCGCCCCGGTCTTCAAATGTGTACATTTCCTTCTGGACGATATCCGTCGTGTCCCCGACACTTCTTGTGAACAGTTCCGTCTGCTCGAAAACCGGTGTCCGGATTTCTTCATACCGGTAAAGCCGGCAAGTTTCCCGGATCAGCGACTCGACCGCCTGCCAGCTCCCCGTTTCTGCGGGAAGCAGATCCTTGGTTCCTCTAGGCACTTTGAACATCATTGATTTCCCATCCTTCCCAGGAATGAAAAAAGAGCCCCCGTCCCCTGCATCTCTGCAAGGGACGAAGGCTCCATTTAGCCACCGCGGTTCCACCCTGATTGGCGCAGCACGGCTGCACCCACTCGGTCCGGGTAACGGCCGGTTCCGTCTTCTCCTACGCGGGGATGTCTCCCTTTTCGAAGAAAAGCCTCACGGATGTTGTTCACTGCCCGTGTCCTGCAGGTGGGATTTCAGCCCGGGTCCCACCCTCTCTTTTCAGGACAATGGGCCGCTACTTTTCCGGTCAGTGGCGTCCATTCCAGTATCAATTAACCATTATGTTAATGACTAAAGAATCAACTGTCAACCGTTATCGAAAAAGGTATAGAATTCTCGGGCTCTTCACCGTAAACTTATCCTTAAGGAGGGGGATGCATGAGGAACAAACGAAAAATCGGATTATCCATCCTGCTGATCTTCGGGCTGCTGCTCGGCTTCCAGGGGACACCCGGCACTGCCACGGCAGCGGGCACTGTAACCGTCGACACCGATTCCATCAATGTGCGTTCGGGCCCGGGACTCACCCATGGCGTGACCGGTTCACTGAAGCGGGGCGACACGGTCAAGGTGCTCGGGTCTGAAGGTGATTGGCTGTATGTGGATGCAGGCTCATCCACAGGATATATCGCCGCCTACCTCACCAAGTCGTCAGCGGCTCCGGCATCCGGAGCGGACACCGTCATCTCACAGGTGGACAGGCTGAACGTACGCGCAGAGCCGACTACGTCTTCCGCAGTTCTTCTGAAGATGAACCGCGGCGACCAGGCCACTTCCCACGGTTCATCCGGCGGATGGACGGAAGTAACCGTGAACGGAACGCGGGGCTGGGTTTCCAGCGAATACATAACCGCCTCCTCGGCTAATTCCGAGACCAAAAAGGCGAAAACAGCAAACGAAACGTTCACCGTCTCCGTCTCCGCCCTGAATGTCAGGGAAAATCCGGACCTGAACGCCGGCAAAGTCACCGTGGTCCGGCAGGGTGAAACCTATCCGATCAGTGAAACCAAGGGCAACTGGGTCAAGCTTGCCATTGACGGCAAGGAAGGCTGGGTGTATTCATTCCATGGCACGCGATCGTCCGGCGGTGCTGTAGCCGGCACTTCTGCAGGAGAATCCGGATCGGACTCCAAAAGCCAATCCGCAACCGTCACGATTCTTTATGACGGAACGAACCTCCGGAGCAGCGCCTCCACTTCCTCCCGTGTGGTGGACCGGGTGGAAGCAGGACAAGCTTTCAGCGGTGTCCTGGAAAATGACTGGTACCGCATTTCACTCAATGACGGCACGGAAGCCTATGTGGCGAGCTGGGTCGTCTCGGTCGGCGGGGAGGCGGCAGAACAGCAGAAAGACAAAAAGAAAAAAGCCGGCCGCAAGGCGGGAACGCTGAACGGGCTGACCCTGGTGATCGACCCGGGTCACGGGGGCTATGACGGCGGGACAACCGGTTTGAGGGGGACGGATGAGAAAGACCTCACCCTCCCCACTGCGGAACTTCTCGCGTCCAAGCTGAGAGCCGCCGGCGCTGAAGTGATCCTGACCCGCGAGACCGATGAATACGTGGGCTTGAGAAAGCGGGTTTCGGTAAGCAACCAGGCGGGAGCCGATGCGTTCATCAGCCTCCATTACGATGCCACGACCGACCACTCGGTCCGAGGATTCACCACCTATTACCAGAAGTCGATTGAAGAGTCTCTCGCAGAGTATATTAATCAATCCCTCGGTAAATCAGTAAGCCTGAAGGACCGCGGAGTCCAGAAAGGCAACTATCTTGTGCTCCGCGAAAACCGGCAGCCGTCCATCCTTATAGAACTCGGCTTCCTCAGCAACCTGTCCGAAGAACGCCGGGTGAAAAACCCGGAATACCGGGAACAAGCCACCGATGGCATCTATAAAGGGATTATTAAATACTTTGATTCCCAGTTAGAAAAATAACAGGCTGAACCGATTCTGGTTGTCACCAAACTGCAGACAATGGAGCACATCGCTCAATTGTCTGCGTTTTTTTCATTTCCGGAAAATCCTCCGGATTTCCGCTGCGGGCCCTTCGCTTTCCGCGGGCCGGCGCCGAGCCCCGCGACTGCGTCTTGCTTGCCTGCTGCCCAACGCTTCGCTTGTGGGCGCAGACGCCAGTCTTCGTACTGGCTTATGTCCGGCTTTTCCCGCAGGAGTCTCGGGCCCTCCGCTTCAATCCGTAATAGGGCTTATTGGGGCGAACGGTACCTGGTGCTAGGGGCATGACTTGGAGTAACAGGGCTCTCACTTGGAGCTAGGCGGGCCCACTTGGAGTATCGAGTGTCTATCTAGTGATTCAATGAGAGCATGGTTGTAAATTGTTCATACGCTTCTCCACAAAAATAACAGATCGGACCCAGAAAGATTACTTCTGGGTCCGATTGTTAAGTTTAAGCAGTGCTCATTCGGATTCTACGTTTATCATTTCTTCGACTCAACAATGACCGTAACCGGTCCGTCGTTGACTAGGCTGACGTCCATCATGGCGCCGAATACGCCGGTTTCCACTTGGAGTCCGAGGTTCCGGAGCTCCTCGTTAAACTGCTTGTATATCGGCTCGGCCTGTTCGGGCCTTGCCGCTTCCGAGAAGCCGGGACGGCGGCCCTTTGCCGTGTCCGCATACAAGGTGAATTGGGACACCGAAAGCACGGAGCCGCCGGCTTCCAGGATCGACAGGTTCATCTTTCCATCCCCGTCTTCAAACAGGCGCAGGTTCGCGACCTTGTTCGCCACATACCGGACATCATCTTCCGTGTCGGTATGGGTGATGCCGACGAGGAGCACATAGCCGCTGTCAATGGCGCCGGTCACTTCCCCGTCGACGGTCACGGAGGCCTTCCCGCTCCGCTGGATGACCACTTTCATTCCAAACTCCCCCTTAGCTCAGTTCGTGACCCGCTGGACATAATAGATATCGCGGATCTGCTTGATGCGCTCAACGATCCGGTGGAGGTGGGTGATGTTCGTGATCAGGAGCGTCATGTTGATGGTCGCAATCTTGTTTTTGTCACTTTTCGCGCTGACGGCCGTGATCACCGTCTTCAGGTCGTTGACGATGTACATCACTTCATTCAGAAGACCGGGCCGGTCGAATCCGGATACTTCAATGTCCACCTGGTATTCCTTCGTCTTCCCTGCCGGACTGTTTGCCCATTCCACGTCGATCAGCCGGCTTTCCGTATCTTCCGGCAATACATTCGGGCAATCTTCCCTGTGCACGGATACGCCGCGGCCCTTTGTGATGTAGCCGACGATCTCATCACCCGGCACCGGGCTGCAGCAGCGGGACAGACGGATCAGCAGGTTGTCGATGCCCGGGACGATGACTCCCGATTCCGTCTCTTTTTTCGGAGCCGGGGCAGCCATTTCCTTGGTGATCTTCTCCAGCTGCAGCTCGGCTTCTTTCTCTTTTCGGAGCTTGTCCGTCAGCCGGTTGACCACCTGCTGGACGGTGATGCCGTTGAATCCGACCGCGGCATGCATGTCCTCTTCATTTGCGAAGTTGAACTTGTCGCACACCCGCTTGATGTTTTCCTCTGTGAGGACCTCTTTTTTCGGGAGCCCCCGCTCTTTGAGTTCCTGTTCGATCATCTCGCGGCCCTTTATGATGTTTTCATCACGCAGCTGCTTTTTGAAAAACTGCTTGATCTTGTTTTTGGCCTGGGAGGTATTGGCGATCTTGAGCCAGTCGCGGCTCGGGCCGAACGACTGCTTGGACGTCAGGATTTCCACGATGTCTCCCGTTGCGAGCTCGGTGTCGAGCGGGACAATCTTGCCGTTGACCTTGGCGCCGATCATCTTGTTGCCGACTTCCGAGTGGACCCGGTAGGCAAAGTCGATCGGGACCGAACCCGACCGGAGCTCCAGCACGTCGCCGTTCGGCGTGAAGACATAGACCATGTCGGAGAACAGGTCGTACTTCAACGATTCCATGAACTCTTCCGCATTTGAGGATTCGTTCTGGAAGTCGAGAATTTCGCGGAACCAGGTCAGCTTGGAATCGAGGCTGTCCTGCTTTTCCTGTAGGTTTTTGCCTTCCTTATACGCCCAGTGTGCCGCGACCCCGTACTCGGCGATGCGGTGCATCTCGTCCGTACGGATCTGTACTTCGAGCGGCTCGCCGTGGGGTCCGACTACCGTCGTATGGATCGACTGGTACAGGTTCTGCTTCGGCATGGCGATGTAGTCCTTGAACCGTCCCGGCATCGGCTTCCAGAGCGTATGGATGATTCCGAGGACGGCATAGCAGTCCTTGATGCTCGAGACCTGGACGCGGATGGCGAGCAGGTCATAGATCTCATTGAACTGCTTGTTCTGCATGACCATCTTGCGGTAGATGCTGTAGATATGCTTCGGTCTTCCGGAAAGTTCGGTTTTGATGTTTACCTGTTCCAGTTCGTCGCGGATCTGATCCATGACCTTCCGGAGGTAATTTTCCCTCTCCGTCCGCTTCCGTTTCATCAGGTTGACGATGCGGTAATACTGCTGAGGGTTCAGGTAACGCAGTGCCGTGTCTTCCAGTTCCCACTTGATTGTCGAAATTCCGAGCCGGTGTGCGAGCGGAGCGAAGATTTCGAGCGTCTCCGCCGATACCCGGCGCTGCTTTTCGGGGCTCGTGTACTTGAGTGTACGCATATTGTGAAGGCGGTCCGCCAGCTTGATGAGGATGACCCGTATGTCCTGTGCCATCGCGAGGAACATCTTTCGGTGGTTTTCCGCCTGCTTTTCTTCTTTCGACTTGTACTTCAGCTTATCCAGTTTGGTGACGCCGTCAACCAGCCTGGCCACTTCCTCCCCGAACCGGGAGACCAGCGCTTCCCTCGTGACTCCGGTGTCCTCGACAACATCATGCAGGAAGCCTGCCGCCACCGTCTCCGGATCCATCTGGAGTTCGGCAAGGATGCCCGCGACCTGCACGGGATGTGTGATATACGGTTCGCCCGAGCTCCGGGTCTGCCCCTCATGTGCCTGTTCAGCCACCTCATAGGCATCCTTTACGAATTGGACGTGTTCCTCATTCATATAGGAGGAGACGGATGCGAAAACATCTTCCACCGTCATCACCGTATTTTTCGCCATTCCGTCCACCGCCTTTCAATTGCTTTTCTGATATAAAGTAAAACTATTTTATCAAAAAAGCGCGTTTTTGCAAAAACGCGCCCTCGAATCAGACCCCCGGCTTCCGCCGGGGGCCGAATCAGTCTTCGTATTTCATCAGTGCATGGACATCGTAGCCTTTGAGGCGTTCACGGCCGTCCAGGTAGGAAAGTTCGATGAGGAATGCGCAGCCTGCCACTTCTCCGCCGAGTTCTTCGACAAGTTTGACTGTCGCCTCGACTGTTCCGCCGGTTGCCAGAAGGTCATCGACGATCAGCACTTTCTGTCCCTGCTTAATCGCATCGCGGTGGATGGTCAGGACATCCTTGCCGTACTCCAGGCCGTATTCGACCCTGATCGTTTCACGAGGAAGCTTGCCTTCCTTCCGTACCGGCGCGAAGCCGATGTTGAGTGCATAGGCGACCGGGCATCCGATGATGAACCCGCGTGCTTCCGGGCCGACAATGATCTCGGCGCCGACTTTCTTCGCGTACTCGACGATCTGGTCGGTCGCGTATTTATAGACAGGACCATTGTCCATGATTGTCGTAATATCCTTGAAGCTGATGCCTTCCTTCGGATAGTTCTCGACAATCGTCACGTATTGCTTTAAATCCATAGTTGCTGCTCCTCCCGGGCGGTTTCCGGTGCATCCAGGATGCTGCCGATGACCCGCCGTAATTCCTGATAGGGCGAATAAAGTAAAGTCTGCTCGATATTGATTCGCCGCTCCAGTCCCGAATAGGTTTCGGATTCGGACAGGTCCCGCTTCGGCGGGCTGCCTACGACTGCGGCGAGTCCATTCTCCATTGTAACAAAACCGAGCTCAAAAAACACCTTTGTCATAAAAATAACCGTATCCCGGCTCCAGCCTTTATGTTTGGCAAGACGTTCCCCTTCGCGCATAACGTGGAAGCTTCCCTTTTGCTTAAGGAACGTATAGTACCAGCCGAACTGCTTCCGGTCGGGAATTCCCATGAAATAGCGGGACTCGGGCACATGGAAGTGCGCATAGATCCGGGAAGGCCCGCAGGAACTGAGAAGCCCCTCAAGTTCCTCCAGCGAATCGGGCAGATCGAGCAGGACAAGTGTCTGTGAACGCACGGGATCCAGCTCCGCCGGCTGAACAATTTCCTTCCCGGTGTCTGCCCGGAATTTACGGACGCTTTCCTTTTTGAAGGCAACAAATACCGCTTCTTGAGGAATGGAAGGAAGCCACCTGGAAAGCATGCGTTCCCCCCGCACATCAAACAGCTGCCAGCCGTCCGATTTCAGGTCTGTCAGCATCAGCTGCGGCTTTTTCCGGCCGTTCCACTCATTGATCTGCAAGTCTCCCGCGAGGCTCACCCGGGCATCCGGTGTCAGCTCGTCCTCCAGATGGCCGAGCCCGAATCCGACGACATCGAGTGTGTTGGCGCCGTCCGATACGGCTAGCTTCAAATGGTTTTTCATCGACCCGATTTTTCGGCTCGACTCCACACTCAGATTCGGCAGGCAGTAGACCGGTTTTGCAAAGCCGACACCGTACGGTCCAAGTTCCGCAAGGGATTCGATCGATTCTATATCGACTTCCTCCAGTGTCAGCTGCACATCGACATCCAGTGTCGGGATCAGGTCCTCTTCCGTCAGCACTTCCTCACCCTGAGTGATGAGGTTTTCCCTAAGCTGCGTGACATGTTCGATCGGCAGTGTCAGCCCGGCCGCCATCGGGTGGCCGCCGAAATGAGGGACAAGATCCGCATTTTTCTTGAGCTCACGGTACATGTGGAAGCCCTCGATGCTCCTGGCGGATCCTTTCGCAATCCCCTTTTCCGGGTCGAGCGCAAGGACGATCGACGGACGGTAATACTTTTCGGTAATCCTCGAAGCGACGATTCCGACGACTCCGGGATTCCATCCTTCACCCGCGACCGTCAGCACATGAGGAACCGCATCGCCATATGTATCCTCGATCTGCGCGATCGCTTCATCGGCGATGGAAGCAACCATCTTCTGCCTTTCCTTGTTCCGGTCATTCAGCTGAGACGCAAGCATGGATGCTTCAGCCGCATCCTCCGTCAGGAACATGCGGACGGCCGGCTCCGCATCGCCCAGACGGCCAAGTGCATTGATCCTCGGGCCGAATGCGAAACCGATCGTTTCTTCATTGATTTCCTGCTGGCGCACATCCGACACGCTGCTCAGCGCCCGTATGGCCGGATTGGCTGTGTGCCTCAGTTTCTCGATGCCCATTTTGACGATGAGCCGGTTTTCGTCATGCAGCGGGACAAGGTCGGCAACCGTACCGATTGCACCGAAAATCAGCGAGTCCGCCGGAAAGTCGCCGGTCAGCGCATGCGCGACTTTAAGGGCAACCCCGACTCCTGCCAGTTCCCCGAACGGGTAGTTCCCTTCCGGATGGCGCGGATGGATGATGGCATCCGCCTCCGGCAGGACCTCACCCGGCTCGTGGTGATCCGTGATGATCACATCCATGCCCATCTCTTTGGCGGCAGCCACCTGTGCATTGCCCGAGATGCCGTTGTCGACCGTCACGATCAGCGAAGCACCGCGCTCGTAGACCTCACGGAACAGGTCCGTATTCGGGCCATACCCGTGTTTGAACCGGTTCGGGATGACATAGAAGGCATCCGCGCCAAGCGAAAGCAGTGCCTTCATGAGGACGGTCGTGCTCGTGACGCCGTCTGCATCGTAGTCCCCATAGACGGCGATGCGCCGTCCTGTGCGGATATGCTTTTGGATCAGGTCGACCGCTTTGTCCATGTCTTTCATGAGAAACGGATCATGCCAGCTTTCCGTGCCGATCCGGATGAAGGCGGACGCTTCCTCCGGGTCCGTGAATCCCCGCGACGCCAGGACCTTCGCCGCGATCGGCGAAAGCCCGAGGGCCTGGCGGAGCTTTTCCGCCGCCCCCGCATTGCTGTCCTGCGTCCGCCAGCGCTTCATCGATTCTATCATTCCATCACTTCCTTGGGGTCTATTATACATGAGATCGGGTGATCCGTTCTATCGGTGCAAATTGATGGAAGTGAAAGAATCGTTACGGAATTGCCCAAAAAAACCTCCCGGCATGTTGTCGGGAGGTTAGCGGCCAGTGCCGCCAAGGTTATTGTCACGCGGTTCTGCGTCCGGCTCCGGGGCAAATGCCGAAGCGGCATGCTGAAGGGTCGCAATTTCGTTTTGCTGGTCCGCAATCATGATTTCCTTCTCGTTGACTTCCCGCTCCAGCCGCTTGATCTTCCGCTTCTGCATGAAGGTGCGGAACATCGACACCAAACCGCTCACGGCAGCCCCGAGCAATGCAGAACCCAGTATGACGAGGATAAGCGGCCACTCCGCCGTTCCGAACACATAGTTCACCGGTACCGGATCCACATTGACGATTGCAAACCAGGCAACGATGATGGCAAGAATGAGTCCCAAAAGCAATGTCCACTGGAATTTCATTTGAGGTCCTCCTTTCCATACAAAAAAGACAGGGCATACAGATGTATACCCTGTCCATTTAGGAGCGGAAACCTGATCAGACGACCGGTTCGTCGGAGCCCCAGTTCTTTTCTTTTTTCTGGACGTCGAGCGTCCCTTTCTTTTTGATCTCCCTCTTCTTCAGCTGCAGCCACAGCTGGGCGGCGATGAAGATCGACGAGTAGGTACCCGCGATCAGGCCGAACAGGAGGGCAAGCGAGAAGTTCCGGATCGATTCGGAACCGATGAAGATCAGTGCCAGAACGACCAGGATCACCGTCAGGACGGTATTGAGCGACCGGCTAAGGGTCTGTCGGAGCGACTTGTTGACGACATTGGCCAAGTCCTGCTCCGTCTCGATCTTCTTCATCTTGTGCAGGTTCTCGCGGATCCGGTCGAATGTGACGATCGTATCGTTGATCGAGTAACCGACAATGGTCAGGACGGCTGCGATGAAGGTGATGTCGACTTCCAGCCTCAGCAGACTGAAGAGTGCCACCATGAAGAACGCATCGTGCAGGAGCGATACGATGGACGCCACACCCATGCGCCACTCAAATCTGAAGGCAACATAAATGATAATCCCCAGCATGGCGATGGCCAGCGCTTTGACCGCATTTTCCGCCAGTTCTTGCCCGACAGTCGGAGAAACGGTGCTGACATTCGGTTCGTGGCCATAAAGCTCACCGAGGTCCGTTTTCAGCTGGTTGATCTCTCCCTGACTCAAGTCTTCCTTATAACGGAAAACGGCAATTTCCTTGTTTTCACCCGAGATCAGGATGTCTTCGGTCGGATGGCCAACCTCTTCGAGGGACGCGGCCACTTCTTCTTGAGTAAGCGGTTCATTGGACAGCACTTCCACGCGTGTACCGCTCGAGAAGTCAATGCCGAGGTTCAGCTTGAAAATCCCAAGGACGATGGCACCTGCTACGAGGAAGATGATTGAAGCCGTAAAGAACTTTTTCCGGTTCCCCGCAAAATCAAAGCGGTCAAATCGAGTGGTAAGGTCGAGGACATCCAGCTCTTCCTCTTTCGTATGGATATACTTTCTCGAAAGGCCGAACGCGCCGGGCTTACCATCAAGCATGTTGCTGTGGACAAGCAGCCCGAGCAGCAGGCGCGATCCCCAGACAGCAGTGATGAAGCTGAGCAGGATCGACAGGATGAGCATCGTCGCGAACCCTTTGACAGAGCTTGTCCCGAAGACGAACAGGACGCCTGCCGCGATCAGCGTGGTGATGTTCGCATCAAGAATCGCCGTGAAGGACGATTTGGCCCCCGCCTTGAACGCTTCCTTAACCGTACCGCCGATCCGCAGTTCCTCACGGATCCGCTCGTAGGTCAGGATGTTGGCATCGACCGCCATCCCGACACCCAGCACGATCGCCGCGATACCCGGAAGCGTCAGCACGCCGTTCAGGAGGTTAAAGACAAGGATTAGCAGATAAACGTAGACAGACAGCGTGATGACGGCAACGAAGCCTGCCACACGGTAGTAGACGAGCATGAAGAGAAGGACGAGGGCGATACCGATCGCCGCAGCGATGACCGTCTCCTCGAGCGCCTGCTCACCAAACTGGGCGCCGACCGACGTCGAGTAGATCTCTTCCAGATTGACCGGAAGCGCACCGGCATTCAGGATACCGGCAAGGTGCTTCGTTTCATCAACCGTGAATGAACCTGAAATTTCGACGTCTGAAGAAAGAATCGGACTGGAGACGTTCGGTGCGGAGATGAACTTCGGCTCCGGCTTCGTCACTTCCTCCGCGAAGCTGTCCACGCCCTCTTCAAAGTCGAGCCAGATGACCAGCTGGTTGTTCGGCGCCATCGAGGCGATTTCGGAAGTGACCTCACCGAATTTTTCCGCGCTCTTCAGCTGGAGCGTGACGATCGGCTGCCCCTGGTCGTTGAACGTCGACTGGGCGCCGCCTTCGACCAGGTCATCCCCGTCAAGCATGAGACGGTCACTTGTGTCGCGGAATGTCAGATTGGCCTGTGTCGACAATAGTTCACGGGCCGATTCCTGGTCCTCAATACCCGCAAGCTGCACCCGGATCCGGTTACCGGACTCGATCTGGATGCTCGGCTCACTTACGCCAAGCACGTCGATCCGGTCGGTCAGTGCCCTTGCGGTGTCGGCCACAACTTCTTCTGTAATCTTCTGGCCTTCACGGAGCGGTTCCACCTGGTAGAGCACTTCGAACCCGCCCTGAAGATCCAGGCCGAGGTTGACATCCTGGGCGATCTGCTTGCCCGTTCCCGCAATTGTCGTGGCAAACAGTACCAGGAGCAATAGAAAAGCGACTATGCGCCCTCGAGTTTTCATGTTTGTTCCCCCTATTCAATTCGCAGCAAAAGACAGTGTCCTTCAACTGCCGGACACCTATTTATAGACGCACAAAAAAAGCAACAGTTCCATTATGGAACACGTTGCCTGCCGTGTCAATTCGGCCTTTGGGCTGTTTGCGGGTCCCCATTTCTCCCTTTCGGAGCAAGAAGCTCACGGAATTCTTCTTCGTCCAGCCCTCCAAAACCGCTGTTTCCTGCCGCTTTCTTAAACCCTTCCACCTGGGTGTGGGTCATGTACCTGGAAGGCGAGATGGACAGAATGTCACCCACGGCCTCGTGGACCGGAATCGCCCGGATTTCTTTTTTGCGCCATAGTTTACCGAGGCAATACGTCCACAAATCTTCTTCCGTGACAGAACCATAGCCGTAAAAACTGAATTCATCCGCTTTGTTCGAAAGCGCCGGCCGGACCCGGTCGAAGAGGTCACCGAAATTATCGTGCGCCATGTTGTCACATCCTCTCCGTGAGTCGTACGGGCCCTCGCTCCCGCATACGGATATTGTATAAGATTTCGGCCACCAAGAGAAGGAAGTGTTCAATGTGTCGACATTTTTCCGGGGCACCATCATCCTGATGGGCGCGGTCTTCCTGTCCAAGTTTTTCGGCTTCATCTACCGGATGCAGTTTATGCGGGTTGCGGGGGAAGAAGCGGTCGGCACTTACATGACCGCCTATCCGGCGTTCATCTTTTTCCTTGCCCTGATCCAGCTGGGCCTGCCGATCGGTGTGGCCAAGGTTGTCGCAGAATTGCATGCGAAGGGAGAACGGAACGGACTCCAGCAGGTGATGCGTACCTCTGCTATCCTGTCTGTCGCCGCTTCAATCGTCCTCCTCCCGCTGTTCATCCTCGGCATCCCTTATTTGTCCGGGACGCTTCTCGGCAACCCGGAAACGTCGGTTGTGCTGTACATCTCATTGGCCGCGCTGCCGATCGCGACCGCTTCCGGTCTGATCCGAGGGTATTTCCAGGGAATTGCACGGATTGAGGAAACCGCCTGGTCGCAGATTCTCGAGCAGACAGTGCGGATCGCCCTCATCAGCTTCCTTCTTCCGATGTTCGCTGACCCGTCCCGTCCGGCGATGACGGCCGGTTACGCAATGGCCATCACCGGAGCTGCCGAGATCGCGACCCTTCTGTACCTGTACATCAAGTACCGTCAGGTCAAGCGCGGCAAATCCGAAAAGCCGAAGGGGCTGTACCCTCTCCGGCCGATCCTGTCCGTGTCTCTTCCGTCTTCCGGAAGCCGCCTGTTCGGCTCGTTTACCTGGTTCCTGGAGCCGATCGTCTTTATCCGCGCGCTGGGCATGGCCGGGATCGGGGTGACGGCTGCCACCTCGCTGTACGGCGTCATCTCGGGTGTCCTCATCCCGCTGCTTTTGTTCCCGGCCTTTATCTCGCATGCTTTGTCCGTCGTCCTTGTGCCTGCTGTGTCGAGCGCGGCAGCCCTGAACGATATCCGGCTTCTGCGCGAACGGATCCATCTGTCACTTCGGATTTCCGCGATCACGGGAAGCGTCGCCGCCGCCGTGTTCTTTCTTCACGGAGAGGAAATGGCGGTTAAGCTGTTCCATATTTCTGACGGCGGCGCTTATATGCTGATGCTTGCTCCAATTTTCTTCTTCTATTATATACAGGGTCCGCTTCACTCCATCCTGCAGGCCATGCAGGAGGCAAAAGCCGCCATGATGAACTCCGTGTATGGCGGAATCGGAAAACTCCTCGTGATGTTCGTGCTGGCCTCACAGCCGGGCCTCCAGGAAGCCGGAGCCGTCATGGCCATCGGTTTCGGCGTGCTGGTCACGTCGTTCCTCCATATCGCGACACTCCGCAAAAAGCGGGAGGCCTCCACCGGTTTCACGATGTTCATCATCCCGTACCTGTCCTTTATCCTGACCGTCGTCGCAAGGCCGCTCCTGATCGAGGAAGTGCCGTTCGGCATGCTTGGCGACATCGTCGTCACGTCCGTCTTCCTTCTCGTACTCCTCGTCCTGTTCCGGTATTTCCGGCTGTCCGACCTGCGGACGGTCCGCAAGCTTGCCAAACGGTTCTGACGGCTAGCCCGTCCTGCCCTTTTCCTGGATGTGGAGTCCGTCCTTATCAAGCGTGCAGAAAAAGATCTGTTCCGGCCCGCTGTATCCCGCATCCTTCAGTTCATTCATCAGCCATTCGAGGTCCTTGCCGATCAGCGGAAGATGTTCCCTCTGGATCACCCCGTCAGAAATCAGCGGGAGGATCGGCTTGTCACTGTTTTTTTCAAATACCGCCAGATTGCCGCTCGGCTCAAGGAAGGCATACGCGACATTCCGTACGGAAGCCACCTGCTGCTCCCGGAGCTGCTGGAGCAGGTCATCGATGTTGTAGCGCTGCTGTCTCATATTCTGTTCTTCGATCACGCCGTTCCGGATGATGACCGACGGATCGCCCTCGACGACATCCCGGAACTTTTTGCTTTTGAGGGAAATGTAGGACGCCGAAATCTGGATGAGCAGGAGCACCAGGATCGGCATGATCGCCATCAGCAATGAACTGTCCGGATCATCAAGCGCAAAGGCGGCCACTTCCGCCATCAGCACGGAAATGACAAGGTCGACTACGCTCAGTTCCCCCAGTTCCCGCTTTCCCATGAGCCGCAGCACGATGATGATGAGCACATACAGGAAAACCGTCCGCCATACCACTGCCAGCAAATCTTCCATGATGCACCTCTTTTCCCGCTCAGTATGGGGAATCGCGGCGGGAATCAAACCTTTGCTTTCTTTATGCAGACACAAAAACCGCAGGCACGGCGGAATATTCCGCTGTGCCTGCGGTTGTTTAAACGGATCAGTTGTCGAGCACACGGCCGATTGCCGCACGTTCAAACTGGAGACGGGTTCCGTCGGTGCATTTCACAAAAACGGTCGCGTCATCCACTGCATCGATCGTGCCGTGGAGGCCTCCGATCGTGACGACTTTGTCGCCGCGCTGAAGTTCATTCTGCATTTGCTGTGTTGCTTTCTGCCGCTTCTGTGCCGGGCGGATCAGGAAGAACCACATCACGGCGAACATCAGGATCAGCGGCGCCAGGGCTACTAATGTTTCCATTTATTTTCCCCCTTTCTGTATGGTACAAGTATACAAGCTTCAGAAGTTTTTTGCATTGGGTTTGTTGTATCCATACTGTTCAAAGAACTCTTCACGGAAATCACCGAGGCGGTCTTCGCGGATCGCCTGCCGGACCTGCTCCATGAGATTCATGAGGAAGTACAGATTGTGGTAGCTCGTCAGCCGGATGCCGAACGACTCTTCCGCCTTGATCAAGTGGCGGATGTAGGCGCGGCTGTAGTTCCGGCATACATGGCAGTCGCAATTTTCGTCCAGCGGCCTGAAATCGCGCGCAAACTTCGCGTTCTTGACAACAAGGCGGCCTTCGCTCGTCATGAGTGTCCCGTTGCGGGCGATCCGCGTCGGCAGCACACAGTCGAACATGTCGATGCCGCGGATCGATCCGTCGATCAGCGCATCCGGAGACCCGACGCCCATCAGATAGCGCGGCTTTTCTTCAGGCAGGAGCGGCGTCGTGAAATCGAGCACGCGGTTCATGACATCCTTCGGCTCGCCGACGGAAAGGCCTCCGACCGCATAGCCCGGGAAGTCGAGCGAGGTGAGGTCCTGAACGCTCTGTCGCCGGAGGTCTTCGAACTCGCCGCCCTGGACAATGCCGAACAGCCCCTGGTCTTCGGGACGCGCGTGCGCCTCGAGGCACCGCTCCGCCCAGCGGGATGTCCGCTCGACACTCGCCTTCATGTATTCATGGGAGGCGGGATACGGCGGGCACTCGTCAAACGCCATCATGATGTCCGAGCCGAGCGCATTCTGGATTTCCATCGCTTTTTCGGGACTCAGGAACAGCTTGCTGCCGTCGAGGTGATGGCGGAAATGGACGCCCTCCTCTTCGATCTTGCGCATATCACTGAGTGAAAACACCTGGAACCCGCCGGAGTCGGTCAGGATGGCCCGGTCCCAGTTCATGAACTTGTGGAGGCCGCCTGCCTCTCTGATGATGTCATGGCCCGGCCGGAGCCACAGATGGTACGTGTTGCTGAGGATAATGCCCGCCTTCATCTCCTTGAGCTCTTCCGGGGACATCGTCTTGACGGTCGCCTGCGTGCCGACCGGCATGAATGCCGGTGTCTCGAACGAACCGTGCGGCGTATGCACGATGCCGAGCCGCGCGCCCGTCTGCTTGTCTTTTTTGATCAGTTCATAGGTGATCGCTGGAGTCATTTGCTTCTCCCTTTCTTTGGAGGCTTCAGGAACATCGCGTCACCGAAGCTGAAGAACCGGTAACGCCCGTCCACCGCATGCCTGTATGCGTTCAGGATGATTTCACGGGACGAGAAGGCGGACACGAGCATGATCAGGGTCGATTTCGGCAGGTGAAAGTTGGTGATGAGCCCGTCGATCGCCTTGTATTCATAGCCCGGGAAGATGAAAATCGAAGTCCATCCTCCGGCGGCGACTACCTCGCCGCCATGTTCGGAGGCGATTGTCTCGAGCGTCCTGGTCGATGTCGTACCGACCGCGATCACACGGCCGCCTGCTTCCTTCGTCTTCCGGATCGTTGCGGCAGCTTCTTCGGAAACACTGTAGTACTCCGAATGCATCTCGTGGTTTTCGATCGTGTCGACGCTCACCGGCCGGAACGTGCCGAGCCCGACGTGGAGCGTGATGAAGACGATCTCGACTCCTTTTTCCCGGATCTCGGCCAGCAGTTCCTCCGTAAAGTGGAGTCCTGCCGTCGGTGCCGCTGCCGAGCCGCGTTCTTTTGCAAAAACGGTCTGGTAGCGGTCCCGGTCATCCAGTTTTTCATGGATATATGGAGGAAGCGGCATTTCACCCAGCCTGTCGAGCACTTCATAGAAGATGCCCTCATAGCTGAACTTGAATGTCCGTCCGCCATGGTCTCCGACACCGGTGCATTCCGCTTTGAGCAGCCCGTCACCGAATGTGACGACCGTGCCCGGCTTCACGCGTTTTGCCGGTTTGACGAGCGTCTCCCACTCGTCTCCGCCCTTGTCTGTCAGGAGCAGGACTTCAATTGTGGCCCCCGTCTCTTCCTTCGTGCCCAAAAGACGTGCGGGCAGAACCTTTGTATCGTTGAGGACGAGGCAGTCGCCCGGTTCAAAATACCCGAGGATATCGGAGAACTTGCGGTCCTCAAGTCCGCCTGTTTCGCGGTCCACGACGAGCAGCCGGGATGCTGTCCGTTCTTTTAGCGGAGTTTGCGCGATCAGATCCTCCGGCAGATGAAAATCAAAATCTTCTACATTCATCATTCGTTCCTTCTTCCGTCATCCGGCATGTCCATGCCGAAATGTTCATAGGCGCGCGGCGTGGCCACACGACCGCGTGGTGTGCGCTGCAGGAATCCGATCTGCAGCAGGTAAGGTTCATAAACATCTTCGATTGTGGCCGATTCTTCGCCGATGCTCGCGGCGATCGTATCGAGGCCGACAGGGCCCCCGCGGAACCGCTCGATCATGGAGAGGAGCAGTTTATGGTCGATGCTGTCCAGGCCGTGAGAATCGACCTGGAGCAGTTCCAGGGCTTCCTGGGCGGTCGGGAGCGTGATCTGCCCGTTGCCGCGCACTTGGGCAAAATCCCTTACGCGCCGGAGCAGGCGGTTGGCGATCCGCGGTGTGCCGCGGGAACGCATCGCCATCTCCTCCGCCGCTTCGCGTGTGATCGGGGCGCCGAAAATGTCCGCGCTCCGTACGACAATTTCGGCCAGCGCTGCCCGGTCGTAGTAGTCGAGACGGAGCGGCACGCCGAAACGGTCCCGGAGCGGTGCCGACAGGGAGCCGGCCCTGGTGGTGGCGCCGATCAGCGTGAACGGCGGCAGATCAAAGCGGATCGACCTTGCCTCCGGCCCCTTGCCGACGACGATATCGAGGCAGAAATCCTCCATCGCCGGATAAAGCACTTCCTCGACCGCCCGGCTCAGCCGGTGGATTTCGTCGATGAACAGCACGTCCCCCGGCTCAAGCGAGCTGACGATGGCTGCGAGGTCCCCGGGCCGCTCGATTGCAGGCCCGCTTGTCGTCCGGAAATTGACACCCATCTCGTTTGCGATCACCGAGGCGAGTGTGGTCTTGCCGAGGCCCGGCGGCCCGTACAGAAGCACATGGTCCAGGCTTTCCTCCCGCTGCTTGGCCGCCTCGATAAAAATGCCGAGGTTGTGCTTGACCCGATCCTGGCCAATATACTGGCCGAGACGCTGCGGCCTGAGCGATTGCTCAAATCCGTTGTCAAATGATGTGGCTTCGCCGGAAATCACCCGTTCTTCCATCAGTCCCCCTCCTTCCCTTCAGGTTGTGCAAACCGGTTCACCCGTTAACCCTGCTTCAGCAGAAGCGCAAGCGCCCGCTTCATATAAGCTTCCGTATTTTCCAATGACTCTTTCTCGAGCTTCGGCCGGATTTTGCCGAGCTCCCGCTCCGAGTAGCCGAGTGCGGTAAGTGCGAGCATCGCTTCCTCGAGGTCATGATTCGAATCCAGTGCCGGTTCCGGATCGGCTTCGGTCATGAAGACGACTTCATCGGTCACGCCGTCCAGCTTCCCTTTCAGATCCAGGATAATCTGCCGGGCGGTCTTTTTGCCGACACCGGGGAATTTGACGAGGAACTTCTCATCTTCCGCCTCGATGGCGGCAACGACCTGGGCGGTCATTCCGCCGGCAAGGATCGCCAGTGCACCTTTCGGGCCGATGCCGGAGACGGTGATCAGCTTCCTGAACAGTTCCCGCTGCTCTGGAGCCTGGAAACCGATCAGCTGCATCACGTCTTCCCTGACATGGAGATGCGTGAAGACCTGCTTTTCCTCGTCCGCATGGAAGGCATACGGATTGGGCGTGATCACCTGATAACCGATGCCGCCCTGCTCAACCGTGATATACTCGGGCGTCACCCTGGTGATGCGCCCTTTTATGTAATCGTACAAGCCGTGTTCCCCCTCTGTCACAATGAGTAGATTATAGCATACATGTTCGCATCCCCGCATCAGCCGGGGTATGGGAGGGATGCTTTCAGAAGTGTTATTGTTTACATAATAAATATATCGGTCATTGGTTGCCTCACGAAATAGAAAATGCCGCGGACCTCTTCTCAATAAGAGACCCGCGGCGATGCACGATTAATTGTTCACCCGCTTAGACACCTGATAACAAAGCGGAATCCAGGCGGACAGGGCTTTGTCCGTGAAACGGTCCAGCTTCGCTTTCATCTGCCTCTGTTTGTCTTCATCGAGGGTCAGCAAGTACAGCCATTCCCTCAGAAGTTCATTCGGATAAAGCAGCAGGTTGAAAGAAGACGCAGAAAGCAGGCCGAGTTCCGGCTGCTCGCCGCACAGGTAATCCAGGTCAAAGTCGACATGCGAGAGGACGCGGTGGATCCAGAGCGCTGTCTCCGTGCCGGACGGACCGGTGCAGGCCAGGTCGAAATCGATCATCACGTACTTGCCGTCCGGGCCTTTCAGGAAGTTGTGATGGACGACATCCCCATGAAGAAGTGTGCAGTCCTCTTCCGGATCATACGTTTTCCGGATGGCACTCAGCGCTTCCTCGGCGTGATAGACGATCGCGTCATAGTGCTTGCTTCCGACCAGCGGCACCAGATTCTTTTTCTGATTGCGGAACTTCGAAAGCCGGTCTTCCCATTTGGCGATCAGCGGATACCGGTAAAGCACCCCGGTGCCTTCCCAGTTCACCTGATCGGATGTTGCATGGAGCATGCGGAGCACGGAGAGCGTCCGATCCCTCCCCGCCCTGCTTGAATAGTCGGCAGGCCTTGCGCGGTCCAGCCAGGGCTGGATGACCGCCCGCTCATCCGCCGAACCGATGATCGGCAGGACATGCGGGAACCCGATATTCTCAAGTTCATCATGGATCCGCCTCACCTTGCGCGCCTGCTGGGCGGAATCATATTTCTTCAGCGAATACCGTTTGCCGCCGACGTCCCATTTCCAGACGTTCTGCTTGATCTGTCGGATGTTGCCCCCGGCAGCCATGGGTGATCAGTAGCCGCCGTGCCCGTACGGTGAACCGCATACGTGGCAGCAGTGTCCGTGGTGGTGGCCATGGCCCGGATAAGGCTGGAAGGACGGCTGCGGCCAATAAGGCCATGCGGCGGCCTGGACGGCATACGGCACAGTTGGCCCGTCACCGCATCCGCATCCTCCGGGAGACTCAGCCGGGTACATGTGCATCGGTGCCTGTGGCACGTGGAGGTCATCGGTCATCGGGGATTCGTGTTCGTGCCGGTCGCCCATGTACACATCGAGCGAGGACGAATAAGAACTGGATTCGCCCATTTTCCAGCCATGATCCGGAGATTCATGCTCTGCCGGCATGGCGTATTCCGGCATTCCCTCCGCAACAGGCAGTGTGTAACCCGGTGCAGACGGCATCTGCGGCATCGCCGGATACGGCTGTGCCTGAGGGTAGGATTCCATCGGCATCTGAGGATACGGTTGCATCGGCATCTGAGGATATGGCTGCATCATTTGCGGATGATGATGGGTCGGCATATGGCCATGACCGCACATCGGGCAGCACATATCAAATACCGGCATGTAACAGAATGGCATCGGCATCATCATTGGCATGGCCGCTTCCTTCTCGGGTGGGCAAGGCTCCTGCATCGGCGGCATATCCATTTCCGGCAGGACCGGAGGAGGGCCCATCGGCGACTCTTCTTGCATCGGCGGTGGCGGTGGAGGCGGTGGCGGGGCCATCGGCGATTCTTCGATTGGCATCAGCGGTGGCGGTGTCGGCATTGGCGGCGGTGTTGGCGCCGGTTTCGGTTTTGGAGCCGGTTTCGGCGCGGGCTTTGGTGCCGGTTTTGGAGCCGGCTTTGGAGGCGCAGGCTTCGGTGCCGGTCTAGGCGGCGCCGGCTTTTCCATCGGAGGCGGCGGTGGCGGGGCCGGTGACAGTTCCGGCGATTCCATTTCCTGCTTTTCCCTCACCGGTTTTTTCGGGCGACCATCCTTGTACGGATGTTCAGCCGGCGGCTGGCCCTTGCCTTTCTTTGCATGATCCGGCAGGAAGATCTTCATCCCCGGCACGATATAGTCCGGATTAGCCAGATGGGCATTGAGCCGTTTTACTTCTTCAAAAGGAACCCCGTACTGCCTGGAGATTTTCCAGAGGGTATCCCCTTTCTGCACAATGTGCACGTGCATTGCTTCTCCCCCTTCCATCGGTATAGCGTATGAACCCGCACTGGGCGATGACACTGAAACTTTGACAGACTCCGAGGACGTCTTCACAATAAGCTATGAGAAAACGAACAGCAGATATGACGGGAAGGAGTCGAAGCCCATGGAAAAGTTGAAGGGGGACGAGCGGAGGAAACTGATTCTCAGGAAACTGAAAAACAGCGAACGCTCGATCAAAGGGGCGGAGCTTGCAGAAATATGCGGAGTGAGCCGCCAGGTCATCGTCGGGGATATCACCCTTCTGAAGGCGCATGGCGAGTCCATCATGGCGACCAGTTCGGGGTATGTCCACCTCGGAAGCGAGACGCCGGAGCGGCAAGGCGTACTGTCGAGAAAAATCGCCTGCACACATACGCCGGACCAGACGGAAAAAGAGCTGAACCTGATTGTCGATGCAGGCGCCTCTGTGCGCGATGTCACCGTCGAACATCCGGTGTACGGAGAACTGAACGCGGCCATCATGGTCAACAACCGGCATGACGTGGGACAGTTCCTCGCCCGGGTGCACGAAACCGGATCGCCCTTCCTGCTGGAGATCACCGGCGGGCCCCACCTCCACACCATCACCGCGGACAGCGAAGAAATCCTCGACCGCGCGGAGCAGGCACTGAGGGAGCATGGGTTTTTGACGGATGAGGCGTAAAGGTATTTTATGATTTCCGGAGTATGCGGCGGATTTTCGTACTATGGAGAGCAGTTTCGCAGTTAATCATTCGATTTCGTAATTGGATTGCGACCCGGAGTATCCGGACGGATTTCGTACTACGGTCATCATTTTCGTACTTATTTTTGCAATTTCGTACGATGGATCGCGTTTCCGGAGTATCCGTTTGAATTACGTACGATAGCCCGCTATTCACAACAAAAAAACCGGCATCGCGCTTAATTTTCGCGCGGTGCCGGTTTTATCTCATAGGTTCTGTAGGTGCCGAGCGGCTTGACGACACAGCCGAGTGCAGCGAGTTCTTCCATGGCGCCCTTCATCATCGGATGTTCTTTTCCTGCGTCCACATCGACGATGAAGAAGTAGTCGCCGAGACCCGTTTTCATCGGGCGGGATTCGATCTTGGTCAGGTTCAGCCGTCTCCAGGCGAAGACCGACAGGATCTGGTGCAGCGCACCGGAGCGGTTATCCTTCGGCAAATTGATCATGAGGGTCGACTTGACCTTTTCCCCGCATCCGGGTTTGCCGATCTCTCCCTCCCGCTTAGACAGTACGACGAACCGTGTCCGGTTAAAGTGGAAGTCATTGATGCTGTCCTGCACGATTTTCAGGCCGTACTTTTCTGCGGCGAACCGGTTTCCGATTGCTGCAATGCGCAGCTCAGGGTGATCGGCCGCGTATTTGGCGGCACCCGATGTCGATGTCGCCTGGATCAGCGGCACGCCCCGGAACCGGTAATGCAGGAATTTGTGGCACTGGGCCAGCGCCTGCGGATGCGAGTGGATCGACTCCACTTCTTCCCACCTGTCCGCCTGTACCGGATTCACCATGAGATGCTGATCGATCGGCTGCAGGATTTCAGCTGTGATATAAAGCTCCACTTCATGATACAGGTAATCGACCGTCAGGGAGACGGCGCCTTCCAATGCATTTTCAATCGGCACGACCGCATAATCTGCACGGTCTTCCGATACGGCTTCAATCGCTTCCGGAATGGTCGTATAGGGCATGAGCCAGTCCCCATGGAACAGGCCGTCTGCCGCCAGATGGGTGAACGACGCCTCCGGTCCGAGATAAGCCACCCGTGTCACTGTTTCTTCCAAAACCTTTTCTCCCCCTTAATACGCGCCCGAACTGACGACATCCGCCGATTCGATGAACGGCAGCCGCTTGAGCGTCTGCAGGAACGTGTTCAGTTCCATCGTCATCGCGGTCACATCCAGTGACAGAGTCACATTGGCGCGGCCCTGGATCGGGATGGTCTGGTGAATCGTCAGCACATTGCACTGCGCCTCCGCAACGGTCCGCAGCAGTTCCGCCAGCGCCCCTTCCCTGTCCTCCAGCTGCAGGAAGATCGTCAGGATCCGCTCCTGGACAACCGAATGGAAAGGGAACACCGTGTCGCGGTATTTATAGAACGCACTTCGCGAAAGGCCGACCCGCTTTACCGCATCCCAGATGGTCGACTCCTCGCCGTTCTGCAGGAGGCGCTTCGCTTCGAGCGTTTTCTGCATCGATTCCGTCAGGACGTCTTCCCTGACGAGGTAATAATTTTCATCCGAAACGTCTTTCATTGTTTCAGCCCTCTTTTCTCTGCCTGCCGTTCGCGCCGGCAGGCCCCCTTACCGGGCAGGTCTCAATCCACGAATTCGAATTCGTAGTCCATGATGCGGACCGTATCTCCGTTCTCGACGCCGCGCTCGCGCAGTGCATCGTCGATGCCCATGCCGCGGAGCTGGCGGCCGAACCTGCGGACCGACTCCTCGTGCGAGAAGTTGGTCATCTTGAACAGGCGCTCGATCGCAGGACCGCCGACCGTAAACGCACCGTCGTCGTCCCGGCCAATGATAAATTCATCTTTTTTCTCCGCTTCAAACTTATACAGGACGTGGCGCGATTCTTCCACTTCCTCAGGGTCATAAAGCGGGAACTCCGGCGTTTCTTCGAGAAGGTCCGCAACGGCATACAGCAGATCCGACAGCCCCTGGCGGGTGATGGCGGAAATCGGGTACACCTTCACTTCGGACGGGATCTGTTCCTTGAATTCCGCAAGGTTCATTTCCGCCTCGGGCATGTCCATCTTGTTGGCCACGACGATCTGCGGACGCTCCGTGAGGCGGAGGTTGTACTGCTCCAATTCCTCATTGATCGTCACGTAATCCTCGTACGGGTCGCGTCCTTCCATGCCGGACATGTCGATGACGTGCACGATGACGCGCGTCCGCTCGATGTGGCGAAGGAACTGATGGCCGAGCCCGACACCCTGGTGGGCCCCTTCGATCAGGCCGGGCAGGTCTGCCATGACGAAACTGCGCCCGTCACCGGCGTCCACGACACCAAGGTTCGGAACGATCGTCGTGAAATGATAATCGCCGATTTTTGGCTTGGCGGCCGACACGACGGACAGCAGGGTCGACTTTCCGACACTCGGGAAGCCGACGAGGCCGACATCCGCCAGCACCTTCAGTTCGAGGACGACTTCCAGCTCATAGCCCGGCTCGCCCTTTTCTGAAATTTCCGGAGCCGGATTGGCAGGCGTTGCAAAGCGGATGTTGCCCCGCCCGCCGCGGCCGCCTTTTGCGATGACCGCGCGCTGGCCGTGCTCGGTCAGATCCGCGATGATCGCGCCCGATTCCGCATCCGTCACCGTCGTGCCCGGCGGCACCTTGACGACCATGTCTTTTGCGTTTTTGCCGTGCATGCTCTTGCTCATCCCGTGCTCACCGCGCGGGGCCTTGAAATGCCTCTGATAGCGGAAATCCATCAGCGTGCGCAGGCCTTCGTCCACCTCAAAGATGACATCGGCCCCCTTGCCGCCGTCGCCGCCCGCGGGTCCGCCCATCGGTTCGTATTTTTCCCGGCGGAACGCGACCATTCCATTACCGCCGTCCCCGCCTTTTACATAGATCTTTACGTGATCGACAAACATCACCGATCCACCTTCCTTCCAGCTACTGTCATCATCAGTTGTCCATCTTCCTCGGAATGATGGAACGTAAACCGTGCATCGGGTGACGCTTCCGCCAGGCCTTCCTGCAGTTGGTGAGGGCCTGTCAGAGTGAATGTGGCCGACCATGCCCCGGATTCTGTCTTTACCCGGATCTGTGCACCGTACTCCGCATACGGGCTCAATCCGTCCTGAAGCACCGAGAACAGCTCTTCGAGAAAAGCCTCTGCCTCCGCATCAGCTTCCCTGTCACCCGGGCCGTCCGTTGCCACATCCAGCGACACCTCGTATTCCGGGAAGCGCCAGCCGAACGTGAGGAGCCATACTGCCAGGCCCGGCATGTCCATTGCACCCAATGCAGATTCGTGCCGTGCCTTTTCGACGGCATCATCAATCGCTTGCCGGACACCGTCCTCCTTGCCGAGATCCAGCATCATCCGGATCAGATGGAGGGTGTTCATATGATCATGCCTCGAGTATTTCAGCAATTCCTGTGCCGACAGCCGTTCTTCCATCGCGGTCACTTCCCGTCTTCCAAAAGTTCGTGTTCATCCCGTACGTACAGTATACCACTACAGGACAGGCGTGTTTCAATGCAGGTGTCTAAAAATCAACGGTCTTTTTCCGGCAATAAAAAAGCGGGCCGCATGAGAATCATGCAGCCCGCCGTCATCCATCTGTTGCTTATTGAGCAGCCGGATAGACGCTAACTTTTTTCTTGTCGCGGCCGAAACGCTCGAAGCGTACGACACCGTCAACCTTTGCGAACAGCGTATCATCGCCGCCGCGGCCAACGTTTTCACCAGGGTGGATTTTCGTCCCGCGCTGACGGTACAGAATGGAACCGCCGCTTACGAATTGGCCATCCGCGCGCTTCGCACCAAGGCGTTTCGCTTCGGAGTCACGGCCGTTCTTCGTGGAACCTACCCCTTTCTTCGACGCGAAGAATTGGAGATCCAAACGTAGCATGTAGTCCACCTCCTATCGGTTAGTAGTCACTTTAATATGTTCACCATAGTCCCGCTCAATGGTCTGCAATGAAACGATCATGGACTTCAGGATCAGCTGGACGGATTCATCTTCGGGATCCGGCACCCGGACGGACAGATAGCCGCCGTCGTCACCAAGCTCCACTTCCGGCTCCGTTTCCGTCAGTGCAAACACTGAGTTGACGGCGCCGAACGACACGGCCGAGGCCGCGGCGCAGACCAAATCCTTCCCGTGTTCCGCGAAGTCCGCATGGCCGGTCATCTCAAATGAGGTGATGCGGCCATTTGATGTTTCATCCACAATTACCCGGATCACGGCTTACAGGTTGATGCCGTCGATGACGACTTTCGTGTAAGGCTGACGGTGACCCTGCTTCTTGCGGTAGTTTTTACGGCGCTTGTATTTGAAGACAACGATTTTCTTGCCGCGGCCGTGCTTGGCGATTTTACCTGTAACGGTTGCGCCTTCCACGAATGGAGCGCCGACTTTCACGTCGTCGCCGCCGACGAACAATACTTTATCGAATGTGATCGTCTCATCGACGTCACCTGCGAGCTTTTCGATGTAGATCTCCTGGCCCGCTTCAACTTTAACTTGCTTGCCGCCTGTTTCAATGATTGCGTACATGCTTGCACCTCCTCTTAGACTAAGACTCGCCCTCCAAGGTGACCAAATGGTGCTTAAGACCTTGTCGGCGCGGTTGTAGTAGCACGGGTGCGCTACAAACCAACATGAAAATACTATCACAGACCGGACTTCCGGTCAACTGCCGGCCTTGGGAAACTTCCGGAATAGACCCGTTCCAGCACACGCTCATATTTTCGGTACCGCCAGTGAAGGACATTCTGGACCAGCAGGAACAGGGCAAGGAACAGATAGGGCGCCGACTGCGGCAGATAAAGGATGAAAAAGACGGCTGCGGCAGCCGACACGGAAATAGAGATTATGATGAGCGCAATTTTCTGCTCCGGAAAGAAAACAAGCGCCGCCCGCCCGCCGTCCAGCGGCAAAAACGGCAGCAGATTCAGGCCAAGCAGGGCAAGCTGTGTCGAGATGAGCAGCTCCCGCCCGGGCATATGAATGAATAACGAAAAGGCCAGCAATAGGGCGGTCGCCGCAGGTCCGCCCGCGACGATCAGGAGCCTGTCCGCTTTCGGCAAACGGGAAAAACGGGGAATTACGATTTCCCCGCCGTATGGCATGATGACGCATTGCCTCACGGGAGCGCCCGTCCATTTCGCGGCCAGCAGATGGCCGGCCTCGTGGAACAGCAGCGAACCGAGGACGATCGCATAGAACGAGACATTCCCGCTCGCAATGATCGCAAGCAGGAACGGGATCATGACCGGATGCATCCGGTACTTCATTTGCAGAGGACTCCGGTTGTCATTCCCCCGTCCCCCTCAGCGACGCCAGCCAGTTTTTCACGCCTTCCGCATCCATCGCATCACCGTCGCGCTGCACGCCAAGGAACATCGCCCCGGTCTCCAGCTCCGCGATCGCCTCACCCGCGCCGACCGTCGTATACGGCAGCGTCAGGAACTTTCCGATAAACCCGTATGTCACGGTATCCCCGTCATCATACTGGACGGTCACCGTCTTCCCCGTCTGGCGCGTATGCCCGGTGTAGATGACCAGCCCGTCCCCCTTCGCCGTCACCGGAATGGTCGCATCATACGACAGCACCACCCCTTCACGGAACGGCTGGAGCGTGGAAAACTCCGCCATCGCCGGCGTCGTCCCGTCCGCAATCACCGGAACCGCCGTCTCCGGACGTCCCTGGTCCACGAACGACATCACCCATTTCTTCAGCACCGTCAGTTCCTCACCCGACCGCACCAGATGCGTGATCTGCGTCTTCATCACCTGATGCTCCTCCAGCTTCGCCACCCCGAACAGCACGATGGTCACAAGCAGCGCCGCCACCCACTTCTCCCTCCACCTCATCAGCACCACACCCCTGCGAAATGTTTTCTCTATCATATGTAGGAGGGAGCGGGGTGATGATAAATTGTTGAGAGATTTGGAGAGTGGCGTTGAGTCGGGAGTATAGGGCATGGGGCGGGCCTTACTCCAAATCAGGGGCTGTTGCTCCAAATGAGTCGGCCTTACTCCAAATCGGGGGCTGTTACTCCAAACGGGCGAGCCTTACTCCAAATCGGGGGCTGTTACTCCAAACGGGCGAGTCTTACTCCAAATCGGGGGCTGTTACTCCAAACGGGCGAGTCTTGCTCCAAATAAGGGGTTGTTATTCCAAATGGGTTGGCCTTACTCCAAATGGGAGGCCGTTACTTCAAATCAGGCACCGTATACTCCAAATGGGCCGGCCTGAGCTTCTACTTTCTTTCATACATCAAATGATTAATGAATTTTTCCAGATAAATGTTCTCTTTACGGATTGTCCACTTTCTATTTCGTTTTTTATTTGCGGTATATTGGCAACATGAAGTCAATAGTCTGATTGCGCTTTGAATATTGGCTAAGCCCAAAAACCGCTGGGCTTCATTGCTGGTAATTTGATCACCGCAGAGGGTTCGATATTCCTGTAACGTAGCAAGATGTGCATCCGTCGAATCAGCATTGCAACTCTTGCAGTTCCACTTTCCATGCCCCCGCTCCATTCCAACCTTATAGCATCCCGGACATCTCACACCTGTCATTAAATCAGTATCTGTAATATTATACCATCTTAGGTACTGATCCTGCTTTTCCCGCGATAGAAGTTTAAGCGTATCGCCTACGTATTGCAGGTCCGATCTTCTTAAAAACGCCCGATTCTCCTGTTCCAATTTCTCAACGTGTCCCGGCAGTCTGTCGACCGGGAAGATGGGTCTGCTGACGGGGCTCTGGACGACCAGACCGTTATAGCTTGCGAGTACGATGGCGCCATGTACCCGGACCGGTAATTCAATTGAGGCGAGGAAGCGTTCCGTTGCCGCAACCGACCGGTTCAGCTGGTCTTCGGGGTTCCGCATGCCTTCCCGCATACCGTTTTTCATCCTGTAAAACTGTCCGTTAGCGTCGTCGAAGTAGAGTTCCCCGGTCATGTTCTTGACTTCCAGCACCAATACAAATGCGGGATGGAGCACGAGTGTATCCACTTGGACAAAGCGGCCACCTGCCGGCACCATCACATCCTTCAGCACCACAGGCTTTTCCTTCATCCTCGCCTCTTCCAGATAAAAGTCCGCTTTTTTCTCCCCGGCATAGCCGGCGAGCCGCATCTCCAGGTCGCCTCGGATCCGCTCATTTGACGGATGCCCGGTAGATATCCTCGATTCCAGCACCGCCAGTGCGGCCAGTCGCTCCGGCACACTTCTTTTCCCCATCGCCCATCCTCCTTTCCATAATAAAAACCCCCATCCGCACGCCTGAAGAGGCATGTGATGGGGGTCACATTGTCGAACTTCCTTATTTTATCCCGATTTCCCGGGAAACGATTATTTCGTGAAAAGGGATTTCAGCTTACCGAAGAAGCCCTTTTTCTGCTCGTCCATGGACATGAGCGGCACCGATTCGCCGAGGATCCGGCGGGCGATGTTGCGGTATCCGGTTGCGGCTCGGTTGGCCGGGTTGAGGACGACCGGTTCGCCTTTATTGGATGAAGAAATGACGTTTTCGTCATCCATGACGATGCCGAGGAGATCGATCGACAGGTGGGTGGTGATCTCGTTGACGTCTAGCGCCTCGCCGGAGTCCATGAGATGGCGCTTGATCCGGTTGATGATGAGCTTTGGCGGCTCGATGCCTTCTTCCTGCTCAAGAAGGCCGATGATCCGGTCAGCGTCGCGGACAGCGGAAATTTCCGGTGTCGTGACGACGATGGCGCGGTCTGCACCGGCAACGGCGTTCTGATAGCCCTGCTCGATGCCGGCCGGGCAGTCAATCAGAATGTAATCATATTCCCGTTTCAGCTCGGTGACGAGTTCCTTCATCTGCTCCGGCGAAACAGCCAGCTTGTCCGCTGTCTGTGCCGCCGGAAGAAGGAACAGCCGGTCTTCAAAGCGCTTGTCCTTCACGAGCGCCTGGTTGACACGGCAGCGTCCTTCCACCACATCGACGAGGTCGTAGATGATCCGGTTCTCAAGGCCGAGTACGACGTCCAGGTTCCGGAGGCCGATGTCCGTGTCAATCAGGCAGACTTTCTTGCCTTGAAGGGCCAATGCAGTTCCCAGGTTGGCGGTCGTCGTCGTCTTGCCGACGCCCCCCTTCCCTGATGTCACAACGATGGCTTCTCCCACATTAGCTTCCTCCCTTGAATGTAGATAGGTTCGGCCTCAGGATGCGGAGCTCCTGAAGTCGGTCGATGGCGATGAAGCCATTCCGGTGGATATAGGCACATTCCATTTCCGGGCGTTCGGACAGAACCGTCAGTTCGTCCGTCATCGTCTCCACTTTATCGGCGATCATCAGATGGGTCGCTTCCAGCCAGGAAGCGGCGATGACCGAGTCCCGATTGCCCCCGGCTCCGGCATGGGCGATGCCCTTCAGCCGGCCGAGGACGAAAATATTCCCGTTCGCGATGGCCTTCCCGTTCGGGTTCACGTCACCGATGATGACGAGGTCGCCGTCCGCCTTCACGACCTGCCCGGAGCGAACAATCCCGACATAAGTCTCGGACTGGTTCTCCTTGATCAGGCGGTTGCACTCCTCCACACGGATGACGTCACTCTGCACTTTCGTTACTCGGAGATGGGGAGATTTCTGGACACAGTTGATGAGCTCCTTTACCTGCTCATCGGTACAGTACCGGTTGCCGAGGTGGAGCTGGATCTCCGTCGTCCCCTCGAGCGCCTCATCCCGGACTTTCTGCTCCAGTTCCGACATCAGTTCGGAATAGGCGCATTGGTCGTCAAGGCGCAACACGAGGCCCGACTTCGTTCCTTTGATCATGACAAGCTGTTTTCTAGTCACTTGCGTCACCCCAATTCTCCTCCATGCTTACAACATTCCTTCCCTCTTCTGGATGCTCCGCCGGTTGGCAAGCGATTTGAACACCCAGCCCAACAGGACGAGGAACACCGAGTTGGCGATCATCGTCGGCAAGAGTCGGGTCGGGACGAACTCGCCGAATGGCATCCCGATAAATCCGATCAGTGTGAAGAATCCGTACAGCGCCGTCTCAAGCACCGCGACGAGAAGCAGCGTGATGAGCGTGACGACGATAATATGTTTGTGGATATGCTTCACGGCCCAGATGGCCAGCAGGCAGACGGCCGGGTACAGGAAGGCGTATAGACCAATAATATCAATGTGAAATAAATCGTACAAGAGTCCGAAAATGATCGCGTACACGAGGGCACGCTGCCGGCTGTAGTAGACTCCGACAAAGATCAGGAACATGATCAAAAATCGGGGGATGAGAAAGCGGAGCTCCCCGCCGATCTCAATCGGCGAAAACAGACCGAACACCGGCTCCACATAGAATAAAACGACGGCGACGAGCGGAATGAGGAGCCGGATCATGAGCCGTCCCCGTCTTTCCCGTCTTCCGCCGTTTTATCCATTGCCTCTCCCGTGTTGCCGGCATCCGAGCCGTCAACCGCCGTCGATGTCCGCTTGGCGACGATCACATGTTCCAGCATCGCGAAGTCGGCAGCCGGCTTGATGTGCGCCTGCTTGGTCAGCCCGAAGTCATCCGTCGTCACCTCGGTGATCTCCCCGATCAGGAGCCCTTTCGGGAAGATTCCGCCGAGACCGGATGAAATGACCTTCTGGCCTTCCTTGATCTCGAACGCGGAATCGATCCGCTTGAGGATCAGTTCACGCCGCTCGGTGTCGTACCCTTCGATGAGGCCGAACGCTTCCGTCTCGCCCGTGACTAGCGCGGACACCCGATAATCCGGGTCCTGTGTCGCAAGCAGCTGGACGGTTGACGTGAACGGCGTCGTCAGTACGACTTTCCCGATCAGCCCGTCGGCGGTCATGACCGCCATGTTCTTTTGGATGCCGTGGGTTTCACCCCGGTCGATGACAACCTTTTCTTCCCACTGGTCGGGGTTTCTTGCCAGGACCGAAGCGTGGATCGGCTCATAATCCCGCAGGTCATCCTCTTTGCCGACAATGTCCTTCAGACGCTGGTTCTCATTCCGGACATCGCTGAGCTCTGCCTGGACGGCTGCGTATTCGACGAGCCTCGCGCGCAGGCGCTGGTTCTCCTCATAGGTGTTCAGGAGTGAATCCACATCGTCGATCAGGTCCGTTATGTAGTGCGCCGGCTTCGAGAACAGTTGCTGTCCGAAGCCGACGACATCTTTTACGATCTGTTCGGGCAAGTTCGCCTGATCGCGGTCCCTGAGCGAGAAGAAGATCAGGGCGACCAGCACGATGACACCGACGAGGAGGAGGATCAGCCGTTTGTTCGAGAAAAACTGCGGCATGCTGCCTTCACTCCCGTATTATCTGGCTTGCTGTTTCTTGATGACATCGAAGTTGTCGAGCGCCTTGCCGGTGCCGATCGCCACACAGTCGAGTGGATCTTCCGCGATGGATACAGGCATGTTCGTCTCTTCGGCAATCACCTTGTCCAAGTTGGCGAGAAGCGCACCGCCGCCCGTGAGCACGATGCCGCGCTCCATGACGTCCGCGGACAGCTCAGGCGGTGTATGCTCGAGGGTCTTTTTCACGCCGTCGATGATCGACGTGATGGATTCCTTGAGTGCTTCCGCGATTTCTTCGGAAGAGATTTCGATCGTCTTCGGCAGGCCTGTCAGCAGGTCGCGTCCGCGGATCTCCATCTTTTCCGGATTCTCGGTGACTTTGGCGGAGCCGATCTCGATCTTGATCTGCTCGGCAGTGCGGTCACCGATTGTCAGGTTGTACGTTTTGCGGATGTACGAGATGATCGCCTGGTCCATGGCGTCGCCGCCGACTCGGATGGATTCGCTCGTCACGATGCCTCCGAGCGAGATAACGGCCACTTCCGTCGTCCCGCCACCAATATCGACGACCATGCTTCCGGTTGGTTCCCATACCGGGAGGTTCGCGCCGATTGCAGCCGCAAACGGCTCTTCGATGGTGAAGGCGTCTTTTGCGCCGGCCTGGCGGGAAGCGTCGATGACGGCGCGCTGTTCGACCGATGTGATGCCGTATGGCACGCAGATCATGACGTTCGGCTTTTTCCATGTGCCGCCTGATGCTTTCTGTGCTTCGCGCAGGTAATACTGGATCATGGCCGTCGTTGTGTCGAAGTCCGCGATGACGCCGTCTTTCATCGGACGCGTCGCGATGATCGAGCCCGGTGTCCGGCCGATCATGTTTTTTGCATCATTCCCGACTGCGACAATCTCCCCGGTCTTGACGTTCTTCGCGACGACGGACGGTTCGCGGAGAACAATTCCCTTGCCCTTGATGAAAACCAATGTATTTGCTGTGCCGAGGTCAATCCCGACATCTTTTGATCCGAGTCCAAACACGCTATTAATCTCCCTTTCTGCGCGGCCGTTAGTGTTGCCGGTTTGAAATCATACACATCATTATAACGGATTCCGCGAGAAAGTGACAATCTTATATGAAGCTATAACGTGTAATAGATTAAAGTAAGTATTTTCTTGCTTTGATCCGATAGTGAACGGGTTGATTTCGCTGCAGGCCCTCGCTAACCGCGGGCCGCCGCCGAGCCCCGCGACTGCGTCTTGCGGGTCTCGCCTGTCCGGCTTTTCCCGCAGGTGTCTCGGGCCTTCCGCTTCAATCAACCAAAATAGAGTTACATTCGCTTCTCCCTTCTTCAAATAAAGTCCCCTTCTTTAAGACTTAGGAATTTGTGGTCGCCGATGATGATGTGGTCGAGGAGGTCGATGCCGACGATTTTGCCGGCTTCGGCGAGGCGTTTGGTGACTTCGATGTCTTCCGGGCTTGGGGCCGGGTTGCCGCTCGGGTGGTTGTGGGCACAGATGATGGAGGCCGCGGATCGCTTGACCGCTTCCCGGAACACTTCCCTCGGGTGGACGATCGAGGAGTTCAGGCTTCCTATAAAGATGGTCCGGCTGTGGAGTACTTCGTTTTTCACGTTCAGGAAAAGAACGACGAAGTGTTCCTGGTTCAGGTTGGACATGTCCGGCATGAGATAGGCGGCAGCATCTTCCGGGGAGCGGATGACGTAGCGCTCCGTCGACTGCTTGCGGGTGAGGCGCTTGCCGAGCTCGACGGCGGCAAGCAGCTGCACCGCCTTCGCCTCGCCGATCCCTTTCACCGATGTCATCTCTTCAAGTGTCGCGTGCTGCATGTCCTGGATCCGGTCGAAAAAGGCCAGCACCCGGTTGGACAGCTGCAGGACCGATTCCGATCTCGTCCCGGTGCGCAGAAGGATGGCAATCAGCTCCTGGTTGGACAGGCTTTCGGCGCCCTGGTGGATAAGCCGCTCCCTCGGCCGGTCGGCGATGTGAAGCTCGCTGATCTTCGGCACATACAGGTCCGTCGTCAAGGCTCGTCCCCCTCTCCACCGGCGATCACGCCCATCTCCTCCAGCACTTCGAACACGTCCGCGACGGGTAGCCCGACGACCGCTTGGTAGTCTCCCCTGATCTCCTTCACGAACAGCGCGCCCCCGGACTGGATGCCGTACGCACCGGCCTTGTCCATCGGGTCGCCGGAATCGACATAACGGTCAATCACCCATCCCGGAACATCCCTGAACTCGACTTCCGTCGTGACCGAGAACATGCGGTCCTGATCTCCGTCCGTCACACACACACCTGTCGAGACGGAATGGACCGAGCCGCAGAGCGATTCCAGAAACGCCTTTGCCTCCTCCTTGTCGGACGGCTTTCCGTATACCCGTCCATCCTGATGCACGACCGTATCCGAACCGATTACAACAGATCCCGGTTCACCTTCCGCTACATCCCTTGCCTTCAGCCTGGCGAGCCGTTCCGCATAGTCTTCCGGGTTTTCCCCCTCCCGGATCGGCGGCTCTTCCACCTGCGGCTTCCGGACGATGAACGGGATGCCCGCCACCCCCATCAGCTCGCTTCTCCTCGGCGATCCCGATGCGAGGATCACCTGACGGTTCGTCTTGAATTCCATGTGCCATTCCCCCTAAACGGTTTGTTTTCATCATAGCCGAGCGGGGGGAATTAGAGAAATCTGCACTTTTTAATTTTGAGCACGGAAAACGGCTTAAAATTCGATTTTGAGGCACTCGGCGGCCTCGGAATAATGGCTGACCAGATGGAGTCTCATGATGGCCGGATCTTCCGTAATCCCTTGCACGGCGCCGACATTCTTTTTCCAGCCTTCCGGTAGCGTATCGTCTTTTGTCTTGTCGTCAAATTTGAAATTTGCCGCTTCCTGGGCCGCCAATAAAACCGGCAGTTTCCCGCTTGTTTCCGCCGGGCACGCCGCTGCATCAATCGTGAACGGCTTGACGAACGTGTCCTTTACGACCGATGCCCTTGCCTCGGAGTCGGTCAGGTGGATCGCCGACCAGAGATAGAACTTGTCCGCCACCCGGACAATCGCTGCCTTGTCGAGCTGCGCCTGCGCCGAGAGGAACCCGGTCGCGGCATCGTAGCTTGAGAACATGCCGTGTTGGATGGCGAAGAACATCGACTTCCTGTTGCCCGTCGCCTCTTCGCCTTCCCCTTTTTTCGCTTCTTCCTTGGCCGGTTCCGCATCCGCAGGCACCGTTTCCCCGGACTCCGGCTCTTCGGCACCCGACTTCTCGTCATCCGACATGACGATGAACCCGAACAGCAGCACGCCGCCGATCCCCATGAGGAAGCCGTGCATCATGGCCATCGCGATCGCCCCGCGCGAATACTTTTTCCGTAACCGCATGACACCACCCCTTTTAAAAGGAACGATACCAGCCGGACGATAAAAAAGGACAAGACGGCTGTCGTCTTGTCCAAAAAATATATCGGGTCAAACAAACAGGTTCAGATACCAGCCGACAATCTCATTGCCGTACAGGTAGGCGACCGTCGCGCCGAAGGCGATCGAAGGACCGAACGGGACCGGCGTGCGCCTGCCCTTGCGCTGGCGCTTCAGGATCATAAAACCGGCGACCGCTCCCACCAGGGCGGCGATGAACAGTGACAGAAATGAATCCGTCAGCCCCAGCACAAGGCCGATCACGACATACAGCTTGATGTCGCCGCCGCCCATGCCGCCCTTCGATACGATGGCGATAAAGAGAAGTATGGCGGGGAGAACCAGTGCCGCAGCCGGGCCGTCCCACCACGGATCCGTCGGCAGGGCGATCCGGAGCAACAGAATCGGAACGCCGAGCGCAAGGAGAATCTTGTCGGGGATGAGCATATAGGCGATATCCGAGACGGTGATGATGACGAGAAGCGACAGGAACAGCAGCGCAACAAGCAGCTCGCCGGTAAAACCGAACCGGAGATACGCGAGTGCGAAGGCAATCCCGGTCAGCAGTTCCATGACAGGATAGACCCAATGGATCTTCGAGCCGCAGCGGCGGCATTTGCCTTTCAGGAATAGAAATGAGAAAAACGGCACAAGGTCGGCCGCCGTCAGCCGCCGCCCGCAGTTCGGGCAACGGGACGGCGGCCGGACGATCGACTGTTTTTCCGGGACCCTGAGGCCGACCACATTATAGAACGACCCGAACACGAGGCCGTATATGAAAAACATCAGCGCCCAAAGCCAGTCCACAGTCAGTCCTCCTGTTCCGTTTCATCGTCAAACGGGAATGGATCATCTTTCAGCGAAGGCGGCGGAGCCGGAGCGGTCGGCGTCTCACCTTCAAGCGTCGTCAGATCAGGCCGGTAAAACGAGGAAAACGTGATCTCCATCGCAATCGGCTCATCTTCCTGTGCCTCCTCGGTCCGCTCCGACGGGCCGGTGAACGTGACCGAATTGGTGACCGTGATCCGCTCGAGCCGCTCGACTTCCTCGATGAACGTGAGGATGCCGTCATAGTCCGGCGAAAGGATCTGCACTGTCGTCAGCAGTTCACTGACGCTCTCGACACCTTCCGGCGGGTTCTCGATGACCATCTCGCCCGTCGAGAACGCGACGTTCTGGATTTCCGTGCCTGACACGACTTCCGCCTTTCCGACCTGCAGGAGGACAACTTCCTCTGCAGGGTTCACCGGCACACGGCGCTGGAGCGGCAGGGTGCTGGCCGGCTCGCTTTCCGTTTCGCCCGCTGCCTGCTGCTGGAGTGAGGACAGTACCTGTCGCTCGGTCTGCAGCGTCTGCTGTGCCTGGAGCCGGGTTTCCCTCGCCGGCTGAAACAGCATGAAGTACGAGTACAGAAGGAGCGCTATCAGGAACAGTACCGAGAGGACGACCAGGATCGTCTCTTTCCGGTTCATGTTGAAACGGTTCACTGTCCGCCGCCCCCTTCCGTCTGGTCTCCGCCGGAAGCCGGTGTGTCACCGTTTGGGGTGCTTCCGGAATCCGTGGTGCCGTCCTGACCTTCGGCAGCAGGATCGGTTTCCGTTCCTGT